>NZ_JABRWP010000030.1 GCF_013249045.1 Winogradskyella eckloniae | reverse complement strand
ACATATTCAATATGTAAGGTTGTCGACCTTACATATTGCCGCCGAGTCGAGCGCGACCGAGTCGTTCGAAACAACCTCCATCGCTTTCGAACGACCTCGTATCGGCTCCAAATGCGCCAACTAATGCTCCCCGATGCTCCCGACGCGCTCTACGCGAACCCCGATTTAGTCGAAATTTCACGTTCCCGTCGGACCGAGTCGGCGAGACCGAAGCTCGCGCGAACGCTACCAAACGACCTAGATTCGCCGAGATTCCTCGTCCCGATCATTTCGGATGACGAGTTACGCGCGCATAATCTATCCCGAAACACTTCGTAAGCGCGAAACCTCCTCGACCAAGGTCCCACAACCTTACATATTCAATATGTAAGGTTGTCGACCTTACATATTGCCGCCGAGTCGAGCGCGACCGAGTCGTTCGAAACAACCTCCATCGCTTTCGAACGACCTCG
>NZ_JABRWP010000002.1 GCF_013249045.1 Winogradskyella eckloniae | reverse complement strand
CTAATAGGAATTTTTCTAGTACTCTAAATGATTTATTCTCTTGTTTCTAATCAACCGTTTCCAGTTGATTTTTACGCTGTCAATTCAATATGTTAATGAACTTTTTTTTCTTTCCTTAACTCGTTTCCTTGTTAAGCGGGTGCAAATATAAAACCCTTTTTTTATTCCCACAAACTAATTTGAAAAAAAATTTAAATTATTTTTTTTAAACTCGTTTTTCTCTGGAAATGAACGTCCGAATCACAAACCATTGTTTTTGTTTCGGGGTGCAAATATAAAACCCTTTTTCTTTCTAACAACTACTTTTTAAACTTTATTTTTAATTTATTTTCAATCAGCTTAAAACCATAACATTACAAATAGGGTTTGTTTTTTAAAGTAACAAAAATGACAATCATACCATCTGTTACAAGTTGATTAAAGGTCTATTTCTAGCATTAGTTATTCAAAATATTATTAAGAAATAACGACGAATTATATCCTTCTTAAACAAATCCATCTTAATTTCATATGTATATTACCAACTGTTAGCTTAAAAAAGAGATGTAAGATTAAGATTCATCTATAAGAAAAAGTCCCAAACTAAACCAAAGCGAACAATAAAATCTCTATAAGGATGATTCGGTGCAGAAAAATAATTGTATCCAGTAAACGAAGAATTGAAATGCTCCGCCTTTAAATATATGCGTGTTTGTCTAACCTTGGCATTAATAAAAAAATCTAATCTCGGAAATCCACCTATTTCAGTCTCGTTTTGTGTATAAAATTCTGCTAACAATGGATCATATCCATTCATATTATACTTAGTGAAATAATTAAATATGACTCCTGTTTGAAAAGTCATAGATTTTTTAAATAATTGGTTGGAATAATACAAGGTGTTTCTCGTAATAAATGTAGGTACATTTAAAACGTCTTCATCACTAACTACATTTTGATACATTATGGTATTATCTAGAGCAAAATTTCCAACTTTGAATTCCTTTTCCAATTTTAACTTTAGATATTTTATCGGTTCATTATATTGTTTAGGTCTAATGATGTTAATATCATCACTACTATCCTCTAAATTAAAAAAAGTGTAATTATCAATATTTGAAATTTCTAATATAGCATTAAGGTACTTTTTAGAATACACTCCAAACTTTATTTGCTGTGAATTTACATTACTATAGCTTTCTAAGTTATACCAATTGTAATTAACGTAATCACTTTGGTATAACAAATAATTATAATTGGCCAATCTAGAACTTATTGAAATTCCTCCAATGAAGTTAAAATCATTATTAATACTTAAGCCAATACTTCCATCTATATAACTTCCAAGAAATTCATCTGAAATATTCAATCCTGCAGAACCTGACAATTTAAGTTTGTTAAATGTTTTACTATATGCGGTTTCTAATCCTAGAAAATTAGTATTAATTCTATTTGGAATATTTTCATCCAATAATAATACGACACTATTATAGCCATAATTAATTTTATTATAGTTGAAAGCAAACATGACATCACCAATTGTTTTATTGGAATAATTTAAACCTAAACTCGTTTTGAAGTTTTGAAGTTTAACCTTATCATTAATACTTGTATTAAAAGCATCTCCAAAATAATCACTTGCTGCTGTCGTTTGACTATACTGATACGATTTATTCTCAAACGACAATTTATTAAATACATGTACTGATTGCTTGCTAATTGAATCAGCACTTCTGATTATGTTATATGATTGCTCAAAATAGTAACGATTCCCTTTTAATGTATTTTCGGCATCTTCAAAATTAGGATCAAAAACAGATCTATCTAAAAACTCTTTATCTCCTGATGTGAAATTTTCCAGATCGTCATTTTTTATTCCTCCGTTTTCTTGATTTAATAAATCTTGAGCTACAACATAACCTCTTGCCTTATATCTTTTATTTTTTGAATTATAATTTGAAGTAAATCGAAAATTTCCAGAACTCGTTAATGCGTTTTGATAATTTCCTAGCGAACGTAGACCTTTATATGCCAATGAAAAATTTAACTGCCTTGATAGATTTACAGTAAAAAACGCATCTAACATTTGTCCTTGTTCTACTGCGGTCTTATAAGTAAGTCTGGTCCAAGGTGTAGGAACTTCATAATATTTGATATCCTCATGTTCAAAATAATTAAAATGACGTGCCCTAGCGCCCAATTTTGGAACCGAACTATTTTCATTAACATTATAAAATAATGAATTATAGGTTTGACCAAAATTTGCAAATTGCATTAAACCAAAATTATCTCTTTGAAGATAATTAAATTTATATTCTTTAGCAATGGATAAGGTCGTATCAACTTGGACAGAATCTACTTTATCATTATATATTAGGTACATATCAATTGATGCCACTTTATTAAATCCATTTGATCGATTTAACAATGTAGAGTCTTTTTCTTGACCATTACCATTTCCTGAAATTCCCCCTCCTGATATTTTAGTTTGAGAATTAACAACCTTAGTTAAGCAGCAAAAAAATATAATAAACAAAATTCTAAACAACATGTATATAATTCTATTTTGTAAACAATTAAAAATCTAATAAATTGTGTCAGCAACGAATATTACAAATATCTTAACAAAAAAAGATCAACACGAATTAATGTTGATCTTTTTACAAACTGTTTAATAATATTAAAAAAATTATTCAATTATTATTTTTTGAGAAGTAATATTATTACCATTTTTTATATGAGCCAAATACACTCCTGATTCCACTCCATCTAAGTTTATTGTTTCCATAAAATGTGTAGAATTATTTGAATACGTATTATTAAATACGAGACGTCCACTAATATCAAATATATCAATTTTAACGTCATCATTACTTGAGTTTAAATCAAAGCTAATTGTAAACTCACCTTTATTAGGATTAGGAAATACTACCAATGAATTATTTAAAATACTCTCTTGAGTACTTAAAGTTAAATTATTACCTGTTAAAATTAAAGAAAAATCCTGACTTTGCGGATCAAAAGGGCCACCTTGATTTCCAGCTAGCGTACCCTTATGGGTAACGGTTATAGTATAAACGCCAGCATCTGCGTTATCGACTTCTACAACTTCAATATTATCTCTTATATTATCACCTTTAACTGCCAAAAATTCTGTACCATTCGAAAAATCCAACATCCATGGTTCAAATACTTCTGTAGTCCCTTTTGTTATTCTCAAATCTAAATCATTAACAAGTCTAGGTGATGGATTATTTAGTTGTCCATTTAAAGACCCACCAGGCATATCAGTCCAACATATTGTAGCTTTTAAATCATCAATAGTGCTAGTTGTAAATGTATAACTATAGGTTTCTCCTTGATTTAACGTAAGTTCACTAATAATTGCAGCACCCACATCACTATAGGAAATTACATTAGCGGCTTCTTCTACATTTAAAAAGCCCCAACCAAATTTTGGATCAGGTCCAATATTTGCGTTATCATCTAAAGCTGTATGACAAATTAAGCCTTTAACAGTTGATGCTAACATGAAATCATTATTTAATTGTTTATAGTATTCCTGTAAAAGTACAATTGCCCCTGCCGTATTAGGAGATGACATAGATGTTCCAGAAAAAGTAGCATAAGAATCCGTAGGAATAGGTGAAAATAAATTAGTCCCATCCGCAGCAATATCAGGTTTAATTCTAAAATCATCAGTAGGGCCTTGACTACTACTCGAATTTATTGCTAAATTTGATATTTCATATGTAAATGGTGCTAAAGTGGGATTAGCGTTTGCTACAACCAAACTATTTTTAGAATTCTTATCAGTCGTTAATTTATCGAAACCATCTAACATTCCTCCCGTATAAGTGACGGAACCAGAATTACCAGCAGACATAACTACTAAGTACTGTGGATTATTATTAATTAGGGCATCCAGATTAACTGCATCCGAATTGTAACATCCCATAATCCATGAATCAATCGGTCCTGACCCATCATTTGGATCAACCGGAACACCATATGAGTGATTAGATAATAAAATTGGATCAACAGGATCATTTATAGCTTGTAACATTTCAGAAGTATCACTAGACCAATTATAAGATTTAATTGTCACATTAGGAGCCATACCTTTTGCCAGTGAATTAACACCTTTTGCACCAATTGTACCAGAAACATGAGTACCATGACTACTAAATCCTGTATCTCCATCAATTGTGACATTATCAACCACAACAATACGAGATTGCGTATTAGTAGCATCAGAAAATTCAACATGCGTATCTTGTGCAGGTCCACCATCCCATACCCCAACAACAATGTTAGATCCATCAAAACTAAAACCTAAAGATCCTCCATTTTGCAAAGAAGTTGTTTTCGTAGCCCTTGCAGCATCCAAATTATCAGTAGATTTATAAATCGGTTTGCCATTGATTATATCATAAATAGACATAATTCCACCATTCTCCAATTTTATTACTCGTTTCTTATCAGAATTTAAAAGTAAATAATTATCAATTCTAATTTCTCGATTATTTTCCTGTTCTAAAATGTCTTTTAATAATATATTATTAGTATCTGATAAATTTAAATCAGAAATATATTCATCTTTTTGAGCATAACTAAACTGATTTAAACAGCAAATAATTATTAATACTAGTATATTTTTCATATTATTTATTTACAAAAAAACCACTTTAAGACAATCTCCTTAAAGTGGTTTTATATATATTATGTATTACTTTTTTTAATTTAATTAATTGTAAAAGTAGCAGAACCAGAAGAAGAAACATTTCCTGGATCAGCTGAAGGACCAACAATTCCGCTTGCTAAAATAGTACCATCCAAAGTAACCGTAAATCCATCACCAACAAGTCCATCACCATAAGAATCGTAAACAATAACTCCATAGTCACCAGAATCTAAACAAAATTGTGTAGTTATTGTAGTAAAATCTAAATCAAATGGTCCGCCAGAAGCAATTAACACTTGTCCAGAAGTTAGATCGTATAACTCGTATGTAGTTTCATCTGGCCAATCATCAGTAGTTATATTAAGAGAAACTAGGTTAAGAGGACAAACTCTAGCAAATTCAAAAACAGTTTCGGTCTTTCCACTAACTTTTGTATAATCACCATCTACTAAACCAAACACAACTAATTGAGGATCCACGAAATCAAGATCATCTAAATTAAAGGTTAACTCAGTAGAACCAGATAACTCACCTGCAGGAATGGTTACCTGACTATTAAAACTATATGTATCAGGTGAAGCTGTAGTAGCTACAGTTCCATCAGCAGTTTCTTCTAAAACTTCTATATTAAAAACTTGATCTACACTAGATACAGCAGTAGTTTCAATTTTTAACAGATATGTATCACCAGTATCCAATTCAGTTGCATCCTCACTATTTTCAAAGGATATAGCCATAGGAGCTGTTACATATTCCTCTTCTTCACATCCAATATTAGCTATTAGTACTGTGAATAGAAAAAGATATTTAAATAAATTATTTATATTTTTCATATTTCTTAAAATTTATATTATTAAAATGGATTTTGATCTTCAATAGCAATAAATTCATTACTATTTAACTCATCCTCTGGAATTTGAAAGTTAAATTCATTAGCATTAACTCCATAGTTAAAACGTCCCCAAGAAGGGTGGTTAGTTCCTACATAATCTCTTTCCAATGGCTCATTCCATCTTTTCATATCATAAAAAGCAAAACCTTCTCCCCATAATTCAATCTTTCTTTGCATTTTTATTTCATCCATTAAAGCCGTACCCGTATTCGTAGACAACGTATATGCCGCGTCTCTAGAAGACACAAGTGTATAAAGAGCTTGTGCTGCACCAGCGTCATTACCATTAAGAGCCATTGCTTCAGCAAGAATTAAATGCATTTCAGCACCTCTCATATAAACATAATCTCCTTCAAAAAAAGTTGCATCAATAAATTTAGTATTAGCATATTGACCTAAACCATAGGCAGGTCCTGAAATCCAAGCTTGTCTTGCATCAGTAGCAGAAATTGCATTATAAACACGCGTATCAACATTTTTATACACTCCTAATAGTCCGGCATAACCTGGATTTGTATTTCCCATATGTGAGAAAAAAGAAGCATAAACTGTTGACGTAAGTGACGTAATATCCGCACCCCACATCCACTCTGGATTAGAAATATCATCGAACCCATCAGCTATTTCCGTTGTACTCATAAGTGTAACAGTACTCTTTGCCTGATTAGCCATTGCGATTGCATTTGAATATTCTCCAGTTTCTAAATAAAATCTAGCCAAAAGTCCGGCAACAATATCCTGGTTAATCTGATCTTTTGTTGGTCTAATGTAGTCAGATAATAAAGAATACGCAGACTCATAATCACTCTTTACTTGAGCAATAACTAAACTTTCTTCTGCTCTATTAGGTAAATCTTCAAATTCATTATATAAAGGAACACCATCTGTACCATTTCCATAAATTCTAATTAAATTGAAGTAAGCAAAACCACGTAGTGCTTTAGCTCTACCTAACACACTTTGTAGTGCTGCATCATTTGTTTCAGCCGGAACTTGTCTAATTATTGAATTTGTATTTCTAATAATAGTATAGTAAAAATTCCAAACCATATCAGTTATTCTAGATGTCTGTTGTCTTCCAACATAATTATAATAACCACTAAACCAGTGTGAAATTTCTTGAACAGCATCATTAGTCATTAGATCAAGACCTAAATCTATTGATTTTTGACCAAAATCATCGTGAATATTTCCTCCATTCGTAGAAAATTCGCTCAAAAATGTTGTAGTTCCATCTAATACTCCAACATTTAAAGTAAGTAACGCTTCAGGTGAACTATTAGCTAAATCATTTAGTTGTTGTTGCGAAACATACTCTAAATTTTCATTTTCTAAAAAGTCTTCTGAACATCCTGTTGCAACAAGCAACAAGCACATAAATAATAAATTAATTTTAATCTTTTTCATAGTTTTAAAATTTTAATGTTACACCAAATGATTTGGTACTTAATAACGCATATTCATTTGATGAAGCAGCAGTTAAACTTAATCTTGGATCATAACCTTGTCTCTTAGACCATAATGCCACATTACTAGCAAGAGCATACAATCTTATTGAATCGAAACCTATTTTATTTGCGATATCGTTAGAAAACGTATATCCTAGATTAATATTTTGTAAACTTAAATAAGAAGCATCAACCAAATATAAATCTGATGCTCTATAAGAATCATTACCATCCTGAGAATCAATTCTAGGTAATTTAGCAGTAGTATTTTCTGGCGTCCAAGTATCTGTTAACACGTCACTGTGATAATTTCCACCAGATTCTGGATCAAAACCAGCCCAATAAACACTGTCATAACCATATCCACCTATTTGATAAGAAAAATCCAACCCAAGGTCAAAATTCTTATAACCAAAATTAGTACTAAAACCACCATAAACGTCTGGCATCGCATCTTTTCCAACAAAATATTCCGTTGCTAAAGTATGATTCTCTGTTACATCTCTATCTCCTGTAGGATTCCCATCAGTATCCAATACATCAACATAGTATAATGCGGCACCATTATTAGGATTAACACCTGCAAACTCTCTTAAATAAAATGCATATCTCGATTCTCCTTCCTTTAATCGATACACCCCATCATCAATAAACTCCTGTGGTAATTTTGTTATCTCATTCTTAACAGCTGTTGCATTAGCAGATACACCAAATCTAAAATTCTCCGTATTAACAATATCACCAGTAACAGTAACTTCAAAACCAGTATTTTTCATATCTCCAATATTTTCTGGAAAAGAAGGATTACCAGAAGAAGGAGGCAATGGCGTATTAAACAACATATCACTTACATTTCTTTGAAAATATTCTGCGTCTATTGTTAATCTATTATTAAACAATTGTGTCTCAATACCAACATTAAAATTTTGGTTAGTTTCCCAAGTTAAATCTTCATTACCAAGGAATTGCAAACTAATTGCTAAATCACCACCAGCTTCTTGAAGACCATATTGATCTCTATATGCATAATAATTACGAACCCCTGATCCTGGATATAAAATAGCATCATTTCCTTGCTCCCCATAACTTCCTTTTATCTTAAACTCATTTAACCAAGAAATATCGTCCATAAAATCTTCTTTTGTTAATCGCCATGCAGCACCTACACCAAAAAATGTACCCCATCTGTTATCTGGGTGAAAAACAGAAGAAGCATCTCTTCTTATACTAGCATTAACATAGTATTTATTATCATAATCATAAGTTACTCTAGAAAAATATCCATCTAGACTATAATCTCTTTCATAGTTTGAAGCACCATCTAATTGAGCCGCAAAATCTAAAACTGCTGCGTCTGGCAATAACAAATTAGACTTACTTCCACTTAAATATCTTAAATTCCACTCTGAATTTTCATGACCTAATAATAAAGTCAAGTTATGATTCCCATAACTTTTTACCCAATTAAGTAATTGTTGTTGGGTAAATGTAGTCTGCGTTGTAGAACTTGCAAAAATCCTACCATTCGCACCTAAACCTGTTGTTGGGTTTATTGCTGCATCTCCATATAACGGCGTATCTAAACTAGCAAAATTAGTATTTCTAAAATCAATAGATAAATTATAAGAAAATTTCAAATTCTTCGTAATTCCAAAATCTGATGATACACGACCAGAAAAATTATCACTAATTGCTTCAAAAACATCTAACAACGCAGTAGCCACTGGGTTTTGTAATTGCCCATAAGGTCTTGTCGTTGGTGCAATTGTACCCGTCCCATCATCATACTGAGGATTTCCATTTATATCTAATATTCTATTTCCACCTGCATCATGAGCATAAACTGGATATATTGGCGCAATTGCTCTAGACCATCCAATTGGATTACTATAGCTACTTGTTCCATTTCCATCAACACTATTTTGAACAGAATTAGCATATCTAAAATTAGCACCTAATTTCAACCATTCTTTAACTTGAGAATTCACATTAAGCTGAGAAGTAACTCTTTTAAAACCTGAATTAACAACATAACCATCATTATTCTCATAACCTAAAGAAAAATAATAATCTGACTTTTCATTTGCCGATGACAAACTCAAGAAACTATTAGTTGTTGTATTATTCTTAAACAAATAGTCATCCCAATCTTCATTATAGTTAAGCTGAGCATTCGGATTAAACTGACCTGTATTTGGATCGATTAACAAACTACCATCAACATTGAATGGATTATAGTTTATTGGAGAAGCTGGTAACACACCAGTCCCTAAGTCATTATTATTTGTAATAAGGTTTTGTGCCGCCACATTAGCAGCTGTTTGAGCATCTAGACCATTATTAAAAATAAAATTATTTCTTAAAGCCTGATATCTAGCTAACAAATAATCTTTTGAATTATCTATGATATCATAATCTTTTGTTGACCTAGTATTCACACCTACACGACTATCAAAAGTTACAGAAATCTTACCTGTCTTCCCTTTTTTAGTTGTTATAATAATAACACCATTTGCTCCCCTATTTCCATAAAGAGCTGCAGCTGCAGCATCCTTCAAGAACGTAGTACTTTCAATATCTTGCGAGTTAATTGAGTTTATATTTCCATTAAACGGAACCCCATCAACTACGTATAGTGGAGAAGCATCTGCATTAATAGATCCAATACCCCTCATTCTTACAATAGGTGCATCACCCGGTTGACCACTACTTTGAACAACCTGCACACCAGCAACTTTACCTGAAAGTCCCTGAATAACATTTGAAGACTGAACCAATGCCAATTCTTCACTTTTAACTTCTCCAACAGACCCTGTCAGAGCTTCTTTCTTTTGCGCTCCATAAGCGACAACAATTACTTCATCTAAAGTACTGTCAGATTCTAAGACAATGTCATAAACACTACCTCCTCCGATTGTAACCTCGGAATCTTTCATTCCGACATAAGAGACTACCAATACATCTCCTTGATTTACTTTGATAGTAAATTTACCATCAAAATCTGTTTGTTGACCTTTCGAGGTCCCTTTTACAATTACACTTGCTCCTGGAAGCGGTAAACCATCATCCAAAGTTGTAACTGTACCTGTGACAGTTTTCTCTTGTGCAAAAGAAAACTGCATCACGAACGCCATAAATAGCGTTAATAACCATGTTAATTTTAATTTCATAAAACAATTATTTGAGTTAGTCTATTTGCAAACATCTTAATTAAATATTAAATAAGCAAGTGTTTTTGCCAAAAAAATGTTAATGCTTTTGAAGATTCATAAATATTAATTTTCAATGATTTTTTCATCCTTTTAAGCGCTATCTCACACATTAGATGTAAAAAGTGTAAAAGGGTTGCGTTAAAATTTTAACTTTGTTTTAAACTTTAACATTTTGAGCCTAAAAACACGTTATTCTGCTTACCATTTTGAATGTGGAACTGATGAAGCCGGAAGAGGCTGTCTCGCTGGCCCAGTTACTGCAGCCGCCATTATTTTACCCACCTCATTTAAACACAATTTATTAAATGACTCCAAGCAACTTTCAGAATCAAAAAGACAATTGTTAAAACCCATTGTTGAAACGCAAAGTGTAAGTTTTGCTGTAGCTCATATTTTTGAAGAAGAAATAGACACCATAAATATATTAAACGCCTCAATTAAAGCTATGCATGGCGCCATTGCTCAATTAGAACCAATACCAGAATTCATTATTGTAGACGGCAACAGATTTAAACCATTTAATTCAATACCTTTTGACACAATAGTTAAAGGTGATTCGAAATATTTAAGCATTGCCGCCGCGTCAGTTTTAGCAAAAACCTATAGAGATGACTATATGGAGCAAATCCACGAAGAATTCCCTATGTACAATTGGAAACAAAACAAAGGTTACCCAACAAAAGAGCACAGAGCTGCTATAAAAAAATATGGCATAACGAAATATCACAGAAAATCATTTAGATTATTACCTGAGCAATACAAATTGGATATATAACTTTTTATATTTGTAGTTTAAATTTATCTTTATTTTATGAAGCAATTCGGTTTTTTATGCATTTTATCATTATTAGTTCTAGGCTGTCAAAATGACTATAGCAAAACCAAGAAACCCTATCAATTTATTCCTAATAAAACGCAAGCCGTAATTGTTATTAATGAATTAAGTGACTTTAGCAACAGCTTAAGCAACAATGCTGTACTTTCTAGCATCTACAAAGGTGAATCTAGCAACATTTCAGAAATTTTTAAAAACTTTAATACCACAAATCAGGTTTTTATTGCTTTTCCTGATTCCATAAATTCTAAGTTTTTAATCCTAACAAAAAATGACAGCCTGTTATTTGTTACCGATGAATTAAAAAATCATAGTACCGAAACACTAGTAGATTCAAAAATTAAAAAAACAACCATAGACACCACTGTTTTCTATCACCAAATTATTGGTAACACTTTTGCAGGTTCTAACAACATTAATCTTTTAAAGTCCATTAATCCTGAACAAGAAGACTTAAACATTTCAAAGATGATTACAACTGCAGATAATAAATCTGTCGCTTCTGTTGTTTTTAAATCTAACCAAACAAGCTATTCAAAATTGATGTTAAGTGATTTTATTGCTAACGACAATGCCAAACTAGCACTATTAGATTTTAACCTTACGAGTAAACGCTTTAATTATAACGGTCTAATAAAATCTAAAGACTCAAGCATTAATTATCTTAATAGCTTTAAAAATACAATTCCACAAAAAACAAACACCATACACATTGCGCCTCAAAACACAAGTTCTTTGTTGAGCATTGCGTTTGATGATTTTACAACCTTTAGCAAAAATTTAGATGCCTTGCTTCATAAAGAGGATAGCAATAGGCCAGCGTTTTTAAATTTTACAAACGAAATAGCTACTATTGATAATGCACTAGTATTGCACTCCTTAGATCCTAATTTAATAAAGGAATCTATTGAAGAAAAATCTTTATTTGAAACTTTTAGGGATATTGATATTTATGCTAACGAAAACCCAAACATCTTCGATTCGAGTTTAAAACCTTTTATGTCGTTTAGAGCATCAGATTATTTTGCTGTGTTTGAGCGTTTCGTCATTTTTACATCGTCTATAGAAGATTTAAAATCAATCTTAACTGATGCCTTAAATGACAATACCTTAGCAGCCTTAGATAGTTTTGTTTCTATAAGCAAAAACTTAAGTGATGAATCTTCAGTTTTTATTTTTAAAGATTCTAAAGGATTAACCGAAATCCTCAATAAAGACATGAATGGTTATAATGCCAACGCGGTTCAGTTTATTCATGAAAACAATTATACGCATATCAATGGTATTATGGAAAAGTACACCAAACGTGCGGCAACTAACTCGGTTAATGAAGTCTTTACAACACCACTTGAAGCTGCCATTTTAACCCAACCACAAACTGTAAAAAACCATACTACAAAAGCTCACGACATAATTGTACAAGACGTTAATAATGTTTTATATCTTATTTCTAGCGCAGGAAATATCCTTTGGAAAAAACAATTAAAAGGCAAGGTATTAGGGCAAATAGAGCAAATTGACATCTATAAAAACGGAAGACTACAACTCGCCTTTGCTACAGAAAACGAGGTATATGTATTAGACAGAAACGGCAATGACGTTTCTCCATATCCTTTGAAATTTAATGACAAAATAACCCAACCTTTATCTGTATTTGACTACGACAAACAAAAGAATTATAGACTCTTAGTTACGCAAGGAAAAAACTTACTGATGTACGATGCCAAAGGAAAACAAGTAAAAGGTTTTAATTATAAAGCAAACCAATTTGCCATAAAAACTCAGCCTAAACATTTTAGAATTGGCTCAAAGGACTTTATTGTTTTTGGCGCAGGAGAAACGCTTCACATTTTAAACAGACAAGGTAACACCAGAATTAATGTAAAGGATAAAATTAGATTTAGTAAAAACCCTATATTTTTATATCAAAACAAGTTTACCACTACGAATACTCTAGGCCAACTGATACAAGTAGACACCAAAGGGAAATCCGTTTCTAAACACCTTAATTTAACAAGCAATCACAATCTATTTACCACAAGCAAAACGCTTGTTACTCTTAGTGAAAACCAACTAAAAATAAAATCCAAAACTGTAAATTTAGATTACGGAGAATATACCACTCCTGAAATTTTTTATTTAAATGACAAAATCTATATTACCACAACAGATTTACAAACTAAAAAGGTTTATTTATTTGATAGTCAAGGAAAATCTATTCCAAATTTCCCGGTTTTTGGTACAGCAGCAGCAACGCTTCAAAAACTTGATAGTGAACTTGGCTTAGAACTTATTACACAAAGTGATGACCATACTATTGTAGTCTACAAACTGCACTAAAATCTTTTTTTTAACCCTTGTTTCAAGGTAAATTTATTGTGAAGCACTGCAATAATTTTTAGCACAACTAATACTATACAACCAACTAATTATTAGTTCTAAATTATAGGTAAGCGCAGCTAAAATAAATTGATTGTTTTCTTAGTTTTAACTCCTTCATTTTGTAACATTGTAAACTCTAACCAAGTCCATAATTTTACAAATGATAAAAAGACAAAAAGCCTCACTTAAAAGTTGTATTATCCATAAAGTTGGAAACAAATTTAATGGAACAAAAAATGCCTTCTCAGATGCTATTGTTCATTTTGATGAAGCTACGTATAACTTAATGCTTCCTTATCTTCTTAAACCATTTGTAAGTGTCGCAGAAAACTATCGTTTTCATCATCATAGCGATATTGGCCTCAATGAAATCAACACATACAGCGATCAACTTTTTAAAGAAGATGCTGATTTTGTTGACATCTCAAAACACATCGTAACACATCTTTTTGAACAAAGTAACTCTGCACAAATTAAAACAGGAGATGTCCTTATATGTCATTTTGAAAACATACAATACGAAGACTATTTTACAGACGCAATTGGCATCTTTAAAATTGAAAATAAAACAGAATTTTTTCAGACCTATTTAGAAGATAACAATTATGATATCTTAGTACAGAAAGGCATTCAAGCCAAAAAAGTAGACAAAGGTTGTTTAATACTAAATACCTCTGATATGGAAGGTAAAATTGTGTTTAGTGTAGATAACAACACATATGACACACAATACTGGATTAAAAGCTTCCTAAACATAAGATATCCAGATGATAGCAACCAACACACCAAAAATTGTATTGAGCTTTGTAGAGAGTTTTCAAAAGAAGTTTTACAACCCAATTATGGTGGACAAGAGCAAAGTAATTTCTTGGCCAAAACTGTAGATTTTTTCAAAGAAAATGAAATAGTAAATATCGAAACTTTTAAGGAAGAAGTCTTTGAAGAGGAAGATAAAATTCAATTATTTGAAGATTACAAAAAAATCTATGAAACGGACAACAAAGTCCTCATTAGAAACCAGTTTGATGTTTCGGAAATTGCATTAAAAAAGCAAAAACAGAAGATTAAAACAGAAATAAAACTAGACACTAATATTCAAATAAAATTAGATGTTGATGCGCCTGATGCTTCAGCAGAATATTTAGAACGTGGTTATGACGAAGAGAAGAAAATGCATTATTACAAAGTGTTTTTTAACGATGAAACCTAATTATTCTTTTTAGTTACCAAAATGTTCTTATCTTGTAAGTGATTTCAACAAAGAAATGACTAACATTGATCCCTAAACTAAATGAACATTTTCAAAACCGCTTTGCTTTGTCTTTCATTAACGGCATTATCTAGTTGCGCTTCTGGCTATAAACCAATTCAACCAGAATCTATAAATTATATTTCCTCCCAAGAAACTGGCAATGTAAAACTTGAGTACAAATATGATTTACTCGATAAGAAATATGCCAAAAAAGAAATTAAAAAAGGCGTAAAATTAGTGGCCGTAAAAATCACTAATAATTCTGACAAGGATCTAACATTTGGTAGCGACCTAAAGCTTACTTATAGCAATGATTCAACTGTTGTTCTATTGGATAACGATAACGTATTTAAAACGTTAAAACAACAGCCAGCCACCCATTTATTGTACTTGCTTTTAACACCTGTTAATCTCTACACAACTGAGTCTAGAAACGGCGTTGAAGAAACAACAAGCTCTACTCCTATTGGTTTAATCTTAGGTCCAGGATTAGCTGGTGGAAATATGATAGCTGCTAGCTCTGCAAATAAAAAGTTTAAGACTGAGATGCTAGATTATAACATCAATGGAACCGAAATAAAGCAAGGCGAAACCAAGTTTGGTTTAGTTGGTATTAAATCAAATTCTTTTGACACTTTAAAACTGAAGGTAGAATAACGCCATTCTCTAACCATCAAAGATTTAAACATGAAAAAAATACTCTTATTCTCGCTATTTTCTCTAATAAATATAAGTTTATATGCTCAAGAAAAACATCTCAAAGATGTTAAGGAAACACAAGAGTTGTCAGACAAAGTAGTTTCTTTATTTTATCAAAATAAAATATCTGAAGCCTTTGACGCATTAGCGCCTTATTGGCCAATGCCAGAAAATGAACTGACTACAATTGAAGGCAAAACAATAAAATATATTAATATTATAGAGCAGAGATTTGGCCAATCTATTGGAAATTTAAAAATTAAAAACGAAACAATATCAGACATTGCTATACGCGAAACTTACATTATTAGATATGCAAATAGTGCTATTAGATTAATTTTCACTTATTACAAAAATGACAATGGATGGATCGTAAATGCTTTTAAATGGGATGATTCATTTGAAGAAGAATTTAAAGCAGATTAATCCTTAGTCAAGACAATAGATTTACAAAAACTAAACAAAATCAGCTTCAAAAAGCACTTCAAAATGCTTCAAAATTTTAGCTTTTACTTCAACTTCATCAACAACATCAACTCCCAATTCGTTATTTAAAGTTGTCACTGCTTTGCCACGAATACCACATGGAATAATATTATCAAAATAACCCAAATCTGCATTAACATTAAGCGCAAAACCATGCATTGTTACCCAACGACTTGCTCTTACGCCCAAGGCGCAAATTTTACGAGCAAAAGGCGTACCTACATCTAACCACACACCTGTTTCACCTGGACTTCGTTCAGTTGTTAAACCATATTCTGCCAACGTAAGGATTATAACTTCCTCTAAAAACCGTAAGTACTTATGGATATCTGTAAAGAAATTATCGAGATCTAAAATAGGATAACCAACAATTTGTCCTGGTCCATGATATGTAATATCACCTCCTCTATTTATCTTGTAAAACGTCGCATGCTTTTCTTTAAGTTGAGTTTCGGTAAGTAATAAATTTGATAAATCACCACTTTTTCCAAGCGTGTAAACATGTGGATGTTCTACAAACAGAAAATGATTATCAGTGACCAAGCCTGCATCTTCTCTTCTATTTTTAATTTTCGTTTCTAAAATAGCTTTAAAAAGCGTCTCTTGGTAATCCCAAGTTTCCTTAAAGTCTTTAGTTCCTAAATCTTTAAGTTGTATAGTCTTATTCAAATCTTAATCCTCTAAAACAACATCTAAATTCATTACAGTTTCATCCTTATTAATTTCGCTCCAAGCGACCTTATAATGTACTGTTTTACCATCTTCAGATACCGTTGCATTTGCATTTGAAACTGATTTTACTTTTCTTGGAAAGGTGTAAGTCAAAGTATAAAATGCGCCTGCAAAAATCTCTTCAAATTGCATTTCAATTTGTTTTCCAAAATCACTTTCACCAGTTGCTTCATCGTCACCTTCTACAGCTTCAGTTTCGTCTTCAGTTTTCTTAATAAGTGATGCTGGTTGTACTCTACTAAAAGTATTATTTACAAACGTATAATTCACTTCTTCTACCTTAGTTAACTCGTCCATTTGATCCTCTGGCGCAGCTTCACCTTCACTTCCAATGTCCTTCACTATTCCAAAAGCTTCATCCATTTGGTCGTTAATTGTTTTTAAATCCTTCACAGATTGAAAAGGTTTTGTCATAGAAAATTCAAATACCTTATTAGCCTCATCCATATTTACATGTACAATCATTCCTTTTAACTTCTCTAACTTAGCTCGTTCCTCTACAGATAATGTCGCAATACTATCCATATGAGTTTTAAATAAATCACTAAAAACTATAGTAGTATCCATTTTCTTCATTTCAGATTCTGGTTTTGTTGGACCTTGAGAGCCTGCAATTTGCATCATTGGAGACAAATCAAAAGACGACTTATATTCACCTGCCATATTTTCTTTAAAAACTATAGATTCTGTAACATTGCAACTTGTAATAAACACTAATACGGAAAGTAATAAGACAACTTTTTTCATTTTCTACACCTATTTTATTTTAATTCATTACAAAGATAACTAAAATGTATGTTGTTACCGTTTTGGGTTATTCAAAATAATTAAGGCTGCTATGACTCCAGGCACCCAACCGCAAATCCACAATAAAAATGTAATAAAGATGGAGCCACAGCCTTTGTCAAAAACAGCTAAAGGTGGAAAAATAATAGATAAAATAACACGCCAGATACTCATAATTTGTTTTTTGATTTGATGTACATATAGGACATTGATTCTAATAGATTGTTACATTTTTTATGAATTCATCCTATTGAAATCACATTAAAATTATGTAGTTTCGTTCTATGCGAATCATAATTCTTTTCGTCTTTTTAACCGTCTCATTCGTTTGTAAAGCGCAATATTCATTTTCTGGCTATACAAATCCTGAAGAATGGGAACGATCAGTATACCTTTCTATTGTAGAAGATTACAGAAAAATGGAAGGTGTACACTCCGAACAAATTATAGCAAAAACGACTGCAGATTCTACTGGGTATTTTGAATTTAAAGGCAACATGCTCGATATTGAAAACCGTATATATCGCATTCATGTAGATCGTTGTTCTGAAAACCAACAAGACATTAATCATTTTAACGGCCATTGTAATGACAGTGAAGCCTTGTTGTTTATCGCAAAAAACACCGATTCCTTAACATTACCATTTTCCTTTGGCAATCAAATATTTTGCGCAGTAGAATCTAACAACCCAAAAGCCAATGCGTTTTTAAAAATAGATTCTTTAAAAAACGAAATGCGTTTTGCCTATAGTGAGTTTAGAAGCGAAGCCAACCGCAAATTAAATAACAAAAAATGGTTTAAATCCCTTCAGAAATTTGGTGCAACTTTAAATGAACCCTTAGCAGAATTATATATCTACAGTTACTTATCTGATAGAAGTAGTGATTTACACAGCTACTACGTTGAAGATTTAAAGCACAACAACTATTACG
Source organism: Winogradskyella eckloniae (assembly GCF_013249045.1). Classification (GTDB taxonomy): domain Bacteria; phylum Bacteroidota; class Bacteroidia; order Flavobacteriales; family Flavobacteriaceae; genus Winogradskyella; species Winogradskyella eckloniae. The sequence continues at coordinate 534,033 of NZ_JABRWP010000002.1, read as the reverse complement.
ACGAACTCTTAACTAGACTCAAAAATCATTATCCAAACACATCGTACACTACCCAATATGCCAACGAGCTAGCTGCAGATCATTATATGCTGACTCCAAATTCTGAAAAAACGTCTTCCTTTTGGCAAATAGCACTAGGTCTTATTTTAGGACTTTCCATTCTTTTAAACCTATTTTTCTTATTCCGAATCTGGAAAGAAAAAACATCAAAAATTGAAGATTTAAAAGCCAAATTATCAAAACAAGAGCAAGTCGTTTTAGAACATTTACTCATGGATAAAACCAATAAAGACATTGCAGAATCACTTTTTTTAAGTGTAAGTACAGTAAAAACACATACCAACAACATCTACAAAAAATTAAACGTACAATCTAGAGATGACGCAAAATCACTGTTTACTAGATAGTTACAAAATTACAACCTGGTACTAGTACCGATTTCCAACCTTGTTTTATCTAAAAAGACCTCTAAATACTTGATGTTTGCTTTCATATAAATCATAAACATATTTTATCATGAAACGAAAATTAAACATGGCATTCTTATTAGTTTTTACTTTAAGCTTTTTTAGCGTAGCACCAACCGAATTTGATAAATACGACACTAAAGTGGCTATTATGAAATTTGAAACAGAGGTTATAAACTACGGAACTATTATTCAGAATTCCGAAGGGAAACGACTATTCACTTTTACAAACACTGGCGATGCGCCTTTATTTATTACTAAAGTAAAAACAAGCTGTGGTTGCACAGTACCCAATTACTCAAAAGCTCCAATTCAGCCAGGCGACCAAGGCGAATTAGAAATTAAGTACGACACAAAAAGATTAGGCGCTTTTACAAAGACCATTACAGTAATTTCTAATGCTGAAGGTGGCAACAAAATCTTGAAAATCAAAGGCAATATTGTAGCCGCTAAATAAGCTATATCTACATTAAAATCTAGCATCATACTTTATTCTAAGCTCGTTTCAACATCTTATTAGTTGATCGTTATATACTTTGAGATTAAGATACGAGCTCTGAATAATCTACATTTTTAATTCAGCATTTAAGCAAAACATCATCATGAAAACGAACATCATCACAATCATAATCACAGTGTTATTTACCTTTCAAATAAATGCACAACTCAACACAGAAATTATTGAAGAAGGCGAGACTCCTTTTCTATTAGGAAAAATAAACAAAGAAGGTTTAGAGGGCGAAAATTATAAGTCTTGGTTTACAACAAACTACGATAACTACGCACCCAATCCCGAGCTAATAGACAAAATATCTTCAGAATTAAAAGCCTATCACATTAAACTTTTTATGGGAACATGGTGTGGTGACAGCAAACAAGAAGTTCCTAAACTCTATAAGGTTTTAGAAGCATGCAATTTTCCAATGGAACAATTAACGGTAATTGCAGTTAGCCGAAAACCAGATATGTACAAACAAAGTCCTCAACATGAAGAAGCAGGCTTAAACATCCACAGAGTACCAACTATTATTTTTTACAAGAACAACACAGAAGTTAATAGAATCGTAGAACACCCAATTGACACTTTCGAAGCAGATATAGAACGTATAATAAGCTCTAACAATTACAAATCTAATTATCAAATTGTTACAATTGTTGATGCTATTTTAGCGCAAAAAGGTCATAAAGGCCTAAAAAGAAAACAAAAAAAATTATTAAAATCATTTAAAGATAAGGTCAGTAGCATGTATGCGCTTAATACCTATGGCAAAATTTTGTATAGTACCAACCGAATTGATGATGCCATCGCTGTATTTAATTTAAACACCAAACTATTTCCCGAAGAACCAAGATCACACATAACTTTAGCAAATTTGCTAAGTATTAATGATAATAAAGAAAAGGCGATAGAGGTGCTAAATAAAGCGCTAAAATTACTTCCCAACAACACGGATTTAAAAGAAAATTTAAAGCTTATAAAATCTAACTAAAAAGGACTCTTTAATTTTTGTAAAAATTGTAATTTTGCACCTGCTTACTACAAAACGAGTAAGCCATTAAAAAATAACAAGAATGCAACTTTCAGAACAAGAATTGGTAAGACGCCAAAAGTTAGACAAGCTACGTGCTTTAGGGATTAACCCTTATCCAGCGGATTTGTTTCCGGTAAATCAAACTTCTAAACAGATAAAATCTGACTTTGAAGAAGGTAAACAGGTTATTGTTGCTGGTCGTTTAATGGCAATTAACATTCAAGGAAAAGCCTCTTTTGCACAATTACAAGATAGCGAAGGTCGTATTCAAGTCTATTTTAATAGAGATGAAATTTGCGAAGGCGAAGACAAGTCGTTATACAATGATGTCTTTAAAAAATTACTCGATTTAGGAGATTTTGTTGGTATTGAGGGTACACTTTTCACAACGCAAGTGGGCGAAAAAACCGTAATGGTAAAAGATTTTAAACTTTTAAGCAAAGCCTTAAAACCCTTACCAATACCAAAGCAAAAAGATGGTGTTACTTATGATGCCTTTACAGACCCAGAATTAAGATACAGACAACGTTATGCCGATTTAGTAGTAAATCCACATGTAAAAGAAGTCTTTGTAAAGCGTACAAAATTATTTAATGCCATGCGTCAGTTTTTTAATGATGCTGGTTATTTTGAAGTAGAAACACCAGTTTTACAACCTATTCCTGGAGGAGCTGCAGCACGTCCGTTTATAACACATCATAATAGTTTAGATATTCCATTATACATGAGAATTGCTAACGAATTGTATTTAAAGCGATTAATCGTTGGTGGTTTTGATGGCGTTTATGAATTTTCTAAAAACTTCAGAAATGAAGGTATGGATAGAACGCATAATCCTGAGTTTACAGCCATGGAAATCTATGTATCTTACAAAGATTATAATTGGATGATGGATTTCTGTGAGCAACTTTTAGAACATTGTGCACTAGCAGTAAACGGCACATCTGAAGCCACTTTTGGAGAACACAAAATAAACTTTAAAGCGCCTTACAAGCGTATAACCATGCGCGATTCTATTTTAGAATTCACTGGTTTTGATATTTACAATAAGTCTGAAGATGAGATAAGAGCTGCTGCAAAAGGCATGCATATTGAAGTTGATGAGACTATGGGTAAAGGGAAATTAATTGATGAAATTTTTGGTGAGAAATGTGAAGGCAACTACATCCAACCAACTTTCATTACAGATTATCCTAAAGAGATGAGCCCTTTATGTAAAGAACATAGAGAAAACCCAGAATTAACTGAGCGTTTTGAACTTATGGTTTGTGGTAAAGAAATTGCAAACGCTTACTCAGAGTTAAATGACCCAATAGATCAACGCGAACGTTTTGAGCATCAACTAAAACTAGCTCAAAAAGGTGATGACGAAGCTACCGAGTTTATAGATCATGATTTCTTACGTGCGCTAGAATACGGAATGCCTCCTACATCTGGAATGGGAATTGGTATGGATCGTTTAATTATGTTCCTAACCAACAACCAGAGTATACAAGAAGTTTTATTCTTCCCACAAATGCGACCAGAAAAGAAAAAAGTAGACTTAAGTGATAACGAAAAAGCTATTCTTGACGTTTTAAAAACCGAGAAACGAATGGATTTAGTCGCTTTAAAATCACAGTCTGGTTTAAGTAACAAAGGTTGGGACAAAGGTATTAAAGGCCTAGGAAAACATGGCTTAACTAAAGTTGAAAAAACCGATGACGGTTTATTTGTAGAATTGGTATAATCTGCATTACCATTTCGTATAACATTGAAAAAAGAGGAACCATCCTAATAGATAGTTCCTCTTTTTTTTTTAGTAAACACCTTCAAATCGCTTAAATTTTAATTACTATTTCTTTTTTGTACATTAGCAAGAAACTGAAACATCAATCTATGTCAATTCAAAGGAAAAGTCTGTTAAGTCTTCTGCTTATTTTAGTTGTCCTTTTTTCTTGTGAAAAAGATGATTCTATAACACCTGTTGAAACTCCAAATGTGGTCGCTCAGTTTCAAACCAACCTCTCTGATCTTAACCTATTTCTTGGCGATTTAGACGAATTAAACATTACCGACAAGGCTTTTGAATACAACCTAAACACCACTTTATTTACAGACTACGCACACAAACAACGACTAATAGCCTTACCTGAAGGTACAAGCATGACGTTTGATGGCGACGGACTACCAATTTTTCCAGACAATACAGTAATCGCAAAAACGTTTTATTATAACGCAGATGAACGCGATTTGTCTTTAGGAAGAACCATAATTGAAACTCGAATTTTAATTAAACTTAACGGCATTTGGGAAACCGGAAATTACAAATGGAACACAGAGCAAACAGATGCCATTTTAGATAATACAGGAAGTGAATTGCCTGTTACGTGGATTAATGCAGATGGTATAAGTAACACTTCAAATTATAAAATACCATCAGATACCGATTGCTTTACATGTCATTCTAATAACGACAACATCTTACCTATTGGTCCTAAATTAAGATCAATGAATTTTGAAATTAATGGTGAAAATCAATTAGAAAAATTTATATCTAACCAACAATTATCAGGTGTTACTAGTAGTTCTGCTGTTAGAAGTCTCCCAAATTGGGAAGACACGTCACTTTCTTTAGATGTAAGAGCAAGGGCTTATATTGATATTAATTGTGCGCATTGCCATATTCCTGGAGGCAGTTGCGAAGATCAATCTACTTTAAATTTAGCTTTTGAAGTTCCGTTAGAAGACACTAACATCGTAGAACAAAGTGTGCTTATAGATTATAGAGTCTCTTTTTACTTAGATGGCATAAGTATGCCATACATTGGGACAACCATGAGACACACTGAAGGTTTAGATCTTATTCAAGAATACATGAACACTCTTTGAAAATCACGTTAAAAATATACTAAAATCAATAAAAAAATTAAAAGATTCTTAGCGAAAACCTTATTTTCATCAAAAATTTTTAAAAACCAACTTATTTTGAAACATTTATCCCTCAAACTACTCGTAGTAGTTTCAGCGTTTTTGGCATTTTCTTGCTCTACAGCTAAGAAAGCCGGAAAATCAAAAAATGCCACTGCAATGGCAAAGCCACCAGCAAAAAAACCTGGTAAAAACGATCCAAAACCTTACAACAAAGTCATTACAAAAGAAGCAAAAAGTGACAAAGGTTTATTTACAGTGCATACTGTAGATGACAAATTCTACTATGAAATTCCAGACTCTCTATTCAACAGAGAGATGTTAATGGTTACACGTATATCTAAAACAGCATCAGGCTTAGGATTTGGTGGTGGTAAGCAAAATGAGCAGGTACTACGTTGGGAGAAAAAAGGAAAAAAAGTAGTCTTACGAGTTGTATCTTACAATGTTGTTGCCGCAGATTCATTACCAGTAAATGAAGCTGTAAAAAATTCAAACTTCGAACCTGTACTGTTTACATTTCCAATTAAAGCGTATAGCAAAGACTCTACGAGTACAGTAATTGATGCTTCGCCTTTATTTGAAAAAGATGTTAAGTCTTTAGGATTACCTCAATTTAGAAGACGACCATATAAAGTTACACGTTTAGAGAGCGATAAATCATTTATTGAAAGCATTAAAAGTTACCCAACAAATATTGAAGCACGTCACGTAAAAACATATGCAGCTGGTTCTCCTCCATCTAATTGGAGCACAGGAAGTATTTCCATTGAAATTAATAATTCAATGATTTTATTACCAGAAAACCTTATGAAGCGTCGTTATTTTGATGAACGTGTAGGATGGTTTGCTAGAAGTCAAACAGATTACGGACAAGAAGACCAAAAGAGTAAGTCATTAACTTTTTTAGATCGTTGGAGACTAGAAGTTAAAGATGAAGACATTGAGAAATTTAAACGTGGAGAATTAGTTGTACCTAAAAAACAAATAGTTTACTACATTGATAGAGCGACACCTGTAAAATGGAGAAAATATATAAAGCAAGGAATTGAAGATTGGCAGGTCGCTTTTGAGGCAGCAGGTTTTAAAGATGCAATTATTGCTAAAGATGCACCAACTGTAGAGGAAGATCCAGAATGGAGTCCGGAAGATGCACGTTACTCAGTAGTACGTTATCTAGCATCTCCTATTCCTAATGCAAATGGCCCTCATGTAAGCGATCCTAGAACTGGTGAAATCTTAGAAAGTGATATCAACTGGTACCATAACGTTATGTCATTATTACGTGGTTGGTTCTTTGTACAAACTGCAGCGATAAATCCAGACGCACAAAGTCCTCAGTTTAAGGATGAAGTTATGGGACGTTTAATTCGTTTTGTATCTTCTCACGAGGTTGGTCACACTTTAGGTTTACCACATAATATGGGATCTAGTGTTGCATATCCTGTAGAGAAATTACGTGATGCAGAATTCACTAAAAAATATGGTACTGCACCATCAATTATGGATTACGCACGTTTTAATTATATAGCACAACCAGGAGATGAAGGTGTTGCTTTAATGCCAGACATTGGCGTTTATGACAAATATGCCATTGCTTGGGGTTACAAACCAATTTTAGACAAATCTGCTGAAGAAGAAAAGCCAATCTTAAATCAGTGGATTATGGAACATGCTGGTGACCCAATGTACCGTTTTGGACACCAACAAGCTGGTGATGTTGTAGATCCAAGTTCACAAACAGAAGATTTGGGTGATAATGCAATGTTAGCAAGTGAATATGGAATTAAAAACCTTAAGCGTATTGTACCAAACCTAATAGAATGGACAACGGAAGCAGGAGAGGATTATGACGATTTAAATGAAATGTATGGTCACGTAATTTCTCAGTTTAATCGTTATATGGGACACGTCGCTAATAATATTGGTGGTGTTTATGAGCATTATAAAGTAGCCGATCAAGAAGGTGCTGTTTATACTGCTGTACCAAAAGCGCACCAAAAGGAAGCGATGCAATTTATTCAAGAAAATCTATTTGAAACGCCTGAGTGGTTAATTGACAAAGCTATCTTTGACCGTATAGAGTTTTCTGGATCTATAGAACGTGTAAGAGCATTACAATCTAGAACCTTAAATAATATTATGAGTTTAGGTAAAATGCAACGTTTAACAGAAGCACATACCTACGACAGTAAAGCGTATGCTTTACCTGATATGATGAAAGATCTTCGTTTAGGTGTATGGAGCGAATTGCGTAACGGTAAAAAAATTGATACCTATAGAAGAAACCTACAAAGAGCTCATATAGATAGATTAGAGTATTTAATGACGGCTAAAAACCAAAGTGGCAGATCTCGTAGTCCTTATATAAAAGCGACTGCTGTTAACACAAGCCAATCAGATATTAGAGCTGTCGTTAGAGCAGAGTTAAAATCTTTAAGAAGTTCTTTACGAGCTGCTAGAGGTGGCGACTCTATGAGTAGAATTCATATAGCTGATGCTATTGAGCGAATTAACCTTATTTTAGATCCTAAATAAGATTAAAACGTATTATTATAACTAAAAGGCTTCAAGATAACTTGAAGCCTTTTTCTATTCTTACACTCTATTAATTTAAAAATTTTAAGAATACATCTGAAAATGGATCTTGATTAACTACTGTATAATAAAACAATGCACCTAGCCAGCCATGAAATAATCCTAACGCATATAAATTCTTTATTTTTAAATACACATAACCATAAAATAGCGCTATTATAAAAGTACCTGTCATTAACCAAACCGATGGATAATGAACAACAGAGAACAAAATGGCTGTAATAAATATAATTGTGGCTTTTTTAATTCTAAGTTTCTTCAAGCTATTTAGATTTCCGGCTACAATTCCAATAGTCAGCAATTGCTGTACAATTCCCCAAATAGGATACGTTATTAAAAGTGGCAAAATATGCCATGTCATGTTTATTGTTCCTTGTATATATCCAATAACAAAAAAAGTTAAAACCGAAACGATAGCAAAAGGTAGCATGAGTTTAATTGCAGATTTAAAATTATCTGTTCTAAATCCCCAATCTTTAAGAACCATTTTATCTTTTCTGTATCGATACAACACGTATATCGACCATAACATAATGATTACAATGACATAAGCCAATCTATAATTAAGATAGTCTACACAAATAAATTTGCAAATAGCAGTAATGAAAACAGCTATAATTTCGCAAATCCTAACTTTGTCAGTTGTTGGTCTGGTGAGTTTTATATTATAAAACTCAACTAAAAAATTTGTAAGTCTTTGTTTCATGCTAATATAAATTTAAAACCTCGTAATAGTATTAATTACGAGGCTTTGGGTTACTAACTAACCTATCATCAAAACTAATCTTCGTTTTCTTTAGTTTCTAATTCAGTATTTATATAAGCTACATCACGCGTGTTCTTTTGTACAGCAATTGCTGCGAACAGACTCAAAGTAAAAGACATGGCATAAAATCCTTTTTCACTGAGTTCTAAAGAGGCATTCCAAAGACCAATAGCTAACAAAACAATTGATGCTATGGATGTAAACCAACTAATACCATAATACATTTCGGTAACCTGAATGCCTTCCAATTTATCTCTTACTGCCTTTTGTACAGAGATAACCGAAAATAAGCCAAATAATAAAATGGTAAAATAATAGCCTTTCTCATTGAGTTCCATGTTGGCATTCCATAGACCAACGCAGTATGCAACCATACCAATAAACACTGCAGACCACGACGCACCAATAAATGCAGGTGTTGGTTTGTGATTATATACCTTTTTTACATTCTTCTTTGCTTTTACTTTTTCTTCGTCTTTTAATGAGACTGTTGTTTGATAATTCATAATGTTTTGTTTTAATGATTATGAGGCAAATCTCGAATTAATTAGAAGATACAAAAAACCAAAATCTAACAAAAACTGATGATATATTTTATTATATTTATTAAATACATACTATTTTTAGTACATTTTACTATTTATTAATGACGATTAAATGATAGAAATAAAATCAATTATAGACACGTTTTCTTTAGAAGATCAACAAAAGTTCATCAATTACCTGCAACAAAGAAACAAACGAAGAGACACCAAAAACATTCAATTATTTAAACTCTTATCAAACACTGATTTGAGCTCAAAAACAATTTGTCAACACATATATAAGGTAGATCACAGCAATGCTTACCATGCTTTGCGCAAACGATTATTTCAATCATTAATCGATTTTACTGCGAACAAAAACCTAGAAGACGAGAATTCCATAGATATGCAGATTGTGAAATATATTTTAGCTGCTAGAACGTTTCTCCTTCAAAACAACTTTACAATTGCTTATAAAGTTTTAAACAAAGCAGAACAATTGGCCGATGAACATTTACTCTTTCCGATGCTTAACGAAATCTATCATACACAAATTCAATATGCACCAAACTTCCCCAAAATAGATTTAGATGCAATAATTGTTAAACAACAAGAAAATCGGAAAAAACATCAGTTAGAAGACCAGCTTAATATAGTCTATGCCAAATTAAAATCAGTATTAAATCATATAGCATATCAAGGAAACGTTATAAATTTTGAATTAGAGCTCGAAACAATTCTGAAAGAACACAGCATTAAGATAGATACTTCACTTTCATTTAAATCCCTATATCAAATCTTGGCTATTGCACATATATCTGCATTAGTAACCACCAAATATTACTCAATTGAAAGTTTTGTTTTAAAAAGTTACAGCTTATTAAAGCAAAAAAAGGAAACCGATAAACAACTTTTTTATCAAATACAAATAGTTTACATCATTGCAAACACCTTGTTTAGAAATAAAAAATTTGAATCTTCCTTATTCTATATTAAAGAGATGGAACAACTAATGCAACTCAAAAAGGGTAGTTATTTTAAGTCGTTTATTTTAAAGAAAACATTGGTTGAAGCCCTTAATCTTAATTACACTAACAAACAAGATGAAGCTATTTCTTTGGTAGAAAACATTATGTATAAAAAACATGATGATTTAGAATCACTTTTAGATCTGCGATTATCTTGTTTTATGTTTTACTTTCAGAACGCAGATTATACAAAAGCTAAATCAATTTCTTCTAAGTTTTATCATACTGATAAATGGTATATTGAAAAAGCTGGTATGGATTGGGTAATTAAAAAAAATGTAGCCGAGCTTTTACTATATATAGAATTAAGTGAGGATGATTTATTCTTTTCGAGATTAAAAAGCTTTAAAAGAAACTATTCTAGCTACTTAAAAAAAATAGGGCAAAAAAGAATTCTTACATTTTTAAAATTTGCAGAACAGTATTACCTAAATCCTAAAAACGTCACATCAGTTGAATTTAAGACAACCCTTGAAAATTCCTTCGAATGGGTTGCTATTGCCAAAGAAGATATTTTTGTTGTTAGTTTTTACGCATGGTTAAAAAGCAAAGTGAATAAGGAAAAACTATATCCAACCACACTACAACTATTACAGCCCAAATGTTAAATTCTTTGTTAAATCTCAATAATTCATTAAACGATTTAACAATAGTGATGTCTAAACAGATATAACATAAAAAATATAACAACATGAAAAAATTAGTAATCATTGCCATAGCATTAGTAACCTTAAATGGTTTTGCTCAAGAAAGAGGCGGAAAAAAAATGAGAAAAGAAAACAGATCTGAAATGCGAAAGGATATGACGCCTACAGACATCGCAGATTTAAAATCGAAACGATTAACGTTAAAATTAGATTTAACAGACGCACAACAAAAGAAAGTTCAAAAGCTGTTTTTAGAACAAGCTGAAACTCGACAAAAATTTAGAGATGCTCATAAGCCAAAAGATGGAGAAAAAAGAGAAAAACCTTCTCAAGAGGAATTTGTAAAAATGCAAAATCAAAGATTAGATCAGCAAATACAAATGAAGCGCAACATGAAATCAATCTTAACAGCAGAACAATATGCTAAGTTTGAAAAAATGAAACCTAGAGAACATAAAAAAAGAGGTAAAAGAGGGCAAAAAAGAGAAGGTAAACACGAAGAAAAGAGGTAAACTCACATTTAATCAATAAAAAAAGTATCGCTTAGTCGATACTTTTTTATTTTATTGAATAAAATTGTTACTTTAGTGACCAATTTAATTAAATAGTCCATAATGAAAAAGGTAATTACTCTATGTTTATTCGCATTTGCTTTGTTATTAGGTAGCCAAACTATGGTTGCACAAAACAGCAAATTAGAATTAATGAAAGAAATAAATGCAGCAGCAAATAAAAAAACTGAAGCATTAAGAAAATACGTAAAACTTACAAATGAACAACGTGATGAAATTTACGAAGCATTAAAAGTCTACGGACAGAATAGAGCTAATGTCGCAGACCAGCCTATTAACGAAGAAGATAATGCAAAAATTGAACAACAATTAAATGATAAAGTTCAAGCTATTTTATCTGATGAACAATATGAACGCTACAAAACATTTGTCGCTGAAAATGAATAAAAAAAAGCCTCGCAATGCGAGGCTTTTTTTTATAAAGTTTTTGCTACTTGCTCTACTGCAGCAATCGTTTCATTTAAATCTTCATAAGTTAAGGCATCAGTAATAAACCAAGTTTCAAAAGCACTTGGAGCAATATACACACCTGCCTCTAACATACCATGAAAGAATTTTTTAAAAGTCTCATTATTACCTTTTGCAGCAGAATCAAAATCTACTACTGCCGTCTCTGAAAAATGTACCGAGATCATAGAGCCAATTCTATTTATTGTAAAGATTACATTATTTTTATTTAATGCATTCTCAATTCCAGTATGTAAATATTTGGTCTTCTCTTCTAACCTATTCATTAAACCTTTATCAGCTTCTATTTCCTTTAACATAGCTAAACCTGCTGCCATAGCCAAAGGATTTCCGCTTAATGTCCCAGCCTGATACACAGGTCCCAAAGGTGCTAAATAATTCATTATTTCATTTCGAGACGCAAAAGCGCCAACAGGCAATCCACCTCCAACAACCTTACCAAAACAAACAATATCAGCTTTAATACCCTTTAGTTCTTGTACACCACCATTAGCAAGTCTAAATCCCGTCATTACCTCATCAAAAATCAATAAAATATTATTATCGTCACATAACATTCTTAAGCCTTCTAGAAAGCCATCCACGGGAGGAATACATCCCATGTTACCTGCAACTGGCTCTATAATAATCGCTGCTATTGTATTCTTATTAGCGTCTATGAGTTCTTTTACATTATCAATATCATTAAAGCGTGCAAGTAAAGTATCTTTAGCTGTACCTTCAGTAACACCAGGACTATTTGGTGTACCAAAAGTAATAGCACCACTTCCTGCTGCTATTAAAAACGAATCACTATGTCCATGATAACAACCTGCAAACTTTATTATTTTATCCTTTTTTGTAAAACCTCTAGCCAACCTAATTGCACTCATGCACGCTTCGGTACCCGAGTTCACAAAACGAATTTTATCTATGTTTGGCACCATTGAAACCGCCAATTCCGCAATCTTAGTTTCTATTTCTGTTGGCATCCCAAATGAAGTACCTTGCTTTGCTTTTTCAATTACCGCATCTACAACTGGCGGAAATGCATGACCTAACAACATTGGTCCCCAAGAATTTATGTAATCTATAAAACGGTTACCATCTTCATCAAATACATAGGCGCCTTTAGCAGATTTAGCAAAAATTGGAGATCCTCCAACAGCATTAAATGCTCTTACTGGTGAATTTACACCTCCTGGAATAACAGATTGCGCTTCTTTAAATAAAGCACTGCTTCTTTGATATAACATAAATTAATTTGGAATAATGAGTTGTTGACCTATAGTAAGATCATTCGATTTTAAATTGTTCTGCGCTTTTATCGCATCAACAGTTGTTTGGTATTTTCTTGATAACGAATATAAAGTATCACCCTTAGACACCACATGCTTTTTATACACTTCTTGCTTCTTTCTACCTTCAATGATCGTTGTAGATTTTCTATTAGCTCTTGTTCTCGTTCTTCCTAAAACTTCAGCATCATATTTATATAACTGATAGCGCTCTATTAAACTAATTAGCTTCTGTGGATATTTTACATCTGTAGCATAACCAGCCGATCTTAATCCTCTTGCCCAACCTTTATAATCGTCAGGTTTTAATTTAAAAAGGCTAGCATATCGCTTTCTTCCTGTTAAAAATTTAGAATGATCTTCATAAGACATTTCAACTTTTTTATATTTCCTGAAACATTCTTGCGATCGGTCATCATCGTGGTAAATTTTAGCACCTTTCCAGCCATGACATTTTATACCAAAATGATTATTAGCTTTTACTGCTAAACGACCTTTACCAACACCAGACTCTAATACACCTTGCGCTAAGGTTATACTGGCTGGTATTTTATGAGTTCTCATATTGTCTTTTGCGATTTCAGAATAAAGATCTAAATAAACCTCAACAGCACTACGAGTTCCATTGTCTGCAACTACGGGTTTTTCAATGGTTTCAGGTTTTTCATCAACAGTCTTTTCCTTTACTACAACTGTTTTTACCGGTTTTGTGATTTTCTTTTTGGTTACAATTCCTTTTTTAGGACCACAACTCATCACAGACAAAACAATTAAAAATATTATATTTTTTATTTTCATTTTTTATATTTCAATTAAAGGCAGGTTTTTACGTTTCAATATCTCATTTATACCACAAACACCTTTTAATCCACCAGTATGAACAACCAACACCCTAGACCCTTTCGGAAAATACGACTTATCAATTAAGTTAAATATTCCGAACATCATTTTACCTGTGTAAATTGGATCTAAAGGAATATTATATTCTTTTTTAAATGAATTAATAAACGAAATCAACTCTGGCTTTATTTTACCATACCCACCAAAATGATAATCAGTGATTAACTCCCAGTTATCTTGTTTTGCAAATTTACGAATATCTTGATTTAAAAAATCACCTTTTAACGCTGGAAAACCCAATATTTTTTGATTTTTATTTGAAGCATTAATAATACCTGCAATCGTTCCACCTGTACCTACAGGGCAACATACATACTCAAATTTTAGGTCTTCTAATTGCAATATTTCTTCACAACCCTTAATTGCTAAGTCGTTAGTTCCACCTTCAGGAACTAAGTAAAACGCTCCAAACTCATCCTTCAATTGATTAACAAACGTACTATTAGACTTCAACCTATATGCTTCTCTAGACACAAATTTAAATTTCATACCGTTAGATTTAGCTATGGTTAATGTTGGGTTTAACTCTGTTGCATGCCTCAATTCTTCTCCTCTAATTACTCCAATTGTTCTAAATCCGTATAGATTACCTGCATAAGCCAAAGCTGCAATATGGTTAGAAAAAGCGCCTCCAAAAGTTAGCAATGATTTTATTTTCAAGTCTTTTGCTTTTTCAATATTATATTTCAGCTTCCTAAATTTGTTTCCTGAAATTATGGGATGAATTAAATCTTCACGCTTAACTACAATTTCTGTTTCACCATAAAATATGGATTTCTGTTTAATGTTATTGCACATATCATTCATCCCACAAAGATAAGTAACACATTTCAATTAGTTATCTACAAATATTTGTAAGAGAAAACATATAAAATACAGTTTGTCGATGTTTTTAATCGTTTTATCGATAAAAAATTATTTTTTTTCTAAATTTTTTACTACACTTGTCCAGTTATTTTAACTATTAATCCAAATTAACGCATAGATTAAGCCAATTAATAACAATAGTAGTTCATTGTTATTAATATAAAAACCCTACTTGTTATGAAGAATATTTTACATTTTCTTTCTTTTAGTCTAACAAACAGTGTCAATAGACCAAATAAAAAATCACTATTCATTTTAGCGATAGGCATTTTACTATTGACAAGCGATTTTGCTCACGCACAATTACCTATTACTTACGACTCAAATGCTGATTTCCAAACTTGGACATCCAACGGAAATAGATCAGGTCGTTTTAATAACAGTAGTTGGTCTTGTTCAGATAGCTATTCATTATATACCAGAGGTAATGATACAAGCAGAAATGTTAATACGTCTCCAGAAATTGATTTACAAAGTTATAGCGAAGTCACTATTACTTTTTGTCATAAGGCTATAAATTTAGAAAATGGAGAAGGCTTTAGACTCCAATTTTATAATGGTTCCAATTGGTCTACGGTAAATACTTTTACTCTTGGTGATGAATTCACTAATCAGGGCGCTGGAAATGAACACACTTTATCCGCAACCATTACTGATGCCGCATTTTCTTTTGCAAATGATTCAAGATTCCGACTCTATGGAACCGCAAATAACAACAATGAATATAACTTTTTTGACGATATCACTATTACGGGAATATTAGGAACACCACCAAACGACTTATGCTCAAACGCTATTATGCTAACATCTGACACGAGTTGTAATCCTGTTACAGGTACAACCGTTAACGGAACACAGTCTCTACCTGGATGTGCTGGTACCGCAAATGATGACGTTTGGTATTCTTTTGTGGCTACAGGACCAGAACATACAATAACTGTAGATAGAATTAATATTTATGATATCGTATTTGAAGTATTTACAGGAGGTTGTAATGGCACCTCATTAGTCTGTGAAAATAGTACCTCAACAACAGAATCAGAAACCACAACCTTATTGGGTTTAACAACTGGCAGCACCTATTACATTAGAGTATATAGCAGATCGAGTAGTTCAAATCATGATGGAGGTTTTACTATATGCATTACAGAACCAATAATTCCACCACCATCAAATGACGATTGTTCTAATGCCATCTCATTAAATCCAGAAATAATCTGTACACCAACTATGGGCACCACTGTTGGGGGAACTCAATCTCTAACAGGATGTTCAGGTACAGCTAACGATGATGTTTGGTATTCTTTTGTGGCCGAAAGACCAGAACACACTATTATCGTTGAAAGATTATCTATTCTCGATATTGTATTCGAAGTTTTTATTGGTAGCTGTAATGGAACCTCTTTAGTTTGTGAAAACAGCACAGGCACATTAGAAGATGAAACTACGACATTAGTCGGTTTAAATGTTGGAACAACATATCTCATTAGGGTTTACAGCAGATCTAGTAGTACAAACCATAACGGTACATTTAACATATGTGTTCTTTTACCATGTGAAGCAACCAATGTATTAGGCACATCGAGCTTAGCTTGTCCTTCAGTGGATGCTGGTGGATTAGGTTCATCTGGCTCTGACGTCACAATTAATTGTTCTACTGGCAGCACACAATTAGTAGCTAACTACTTACAACTTGGTGAAACCACAGACTATGACGTAAATCAAATTACCTATAATCCGCCTTACCAGTTCGGCTGTTTGGCAAATCCTGTTAGTGTAAATGTTGATGATGTTTGGTCACCAGTTGTAAATTTACCTTTCGACTTTTGTTTTTATGGTAATACTTATGACTCATGTGTTATTGGCTCAAATGGTGTCATTTCTTTTAATGATGGTCTCGCCGGAAATGCTTCAGGATGGCAATTTACTGAAGATGTACCAACATTTAATAATACAACAGGTCGATACTATGGAGCCTCAATTTACGGCGTACATCATGATGTAGATCCAAGTGTTGGTGGAGAAATTGGCTATCAACTTATAACATTAGACACTGGTTGTAGAGCCTTGGTTGCTGCATGGAACGACGTTCCAATGTATGCAAACAATTCATTGAAATATACAGGAATGATTGTTCTATATGAAGATACTAATATAATTGAAGTATATATTGAGGAGAAAGTAGCACTTAATAGCTGGAACGATGGTAACGCATGTATAGGAATTCAAGCCAACTCAACGACAGGAAAAGCGGCTCCAAACAGAAATTCATCTGATGACAATTGGTCTACTACAAACGAAGCTTGGCGTTTTACACCGTCCGGAAATTCAATTACAACGCTTAAATGGTATGAAAATTCAATTTCAGCAGCTAACGAAATTATTGACTCAGATAATGATGGACAAATTGAAGTGAACCCTACAAAAACAACAACCTACTATGCAGAAGTAACCTACGATTTATGTTCTGGCGAAACTTTAGTCGAGTTAGACCCAACAACCGTAACCGTGGAAGGCAACAAAACATGGAACGGTTCTCAAAGTAATGCTTGGGAAGACCCAGATAATTGGACACCAGTTGGTGTACCAGAACTAACTAATTGTATTACCATACCTCCAACTTCAAGAGACCCAGCTATAGATAATGCTACTGATGGCACAGGTTATAATATGATAATACTAGATGATGCCAATTTGCTGCAAAGATCTAATTCTTCTCTAACCATAGAAGACAAAGTAACTATTGAACCAAACGCTAGTTTCAGAATTAGAAATAATGCGAGTCTAATACAAATAAATGATGTAGCTACGAATGAAAATACTGGTATTGCAGAAATAAGAAGAAGAGCTAATGGTCTAGGCGATTTAGATTATGTCTATTGGTCGTCCCCTGTAGAAGATTTTAACGTAACTTCTATATCTCCAGGATCACCTATCTCTACAATTTATAATTGGAATCCTACAGTAGCTAATGGAACTATTGGTGAACATGGAGCCTGGACAAATACAACAGAAAATATGATTTCTGGCAAAGGTTATATCGTCAGAGGATTAATATCTACACCAGCAACTAACCAAGCCGAATTTGTAGGCACATTAAATAATGGTCAAATTTCTTTTCCTATTTCTAGAGGCACATGGACTGGTGCTGATTATGCTGGCATTGGTAATATTGCTACAGCGCAAGACGACAACTGGAATTTATTAGGTAATCCATATCCATCTGCTATATCATTGACAGATTTTGTAACTGCAAATCCTACCATTGACGGTACGCTTTATTTTTGGAGACATATAGATCCAGCCACTACAGCAATTGATAATCCATTTTACGAAAATTATTCATATAATTATAATCCTGATAATTATCTCGCAGCAAATAGCTTAGGATCTACACCTGCAGGCTTCAATGGCTTTATTGCATCTGGTCAGGGATTCTTTGCATTAATGTTAGATTCTGCACCAACACCAAATAACGTATATTATAACAACACCATGCGTGGACTCTATCCTAATGATGATTTTTTTAGAAATTCTCCAGAAACCTCAAATGAAAAACATAGAATTTGGTTGGATTTTATTGATAATAATAATTCTGCAATTTCTACATTAATTGGTTTTGCAAACGGAGCATCTGATGACATAGATAGACTTTATGATGGGTTTCTAATCAACCAATCTAATACTCAATTCTATTCTCTAGAATCAGATAATAAATTGGCTATTCAAGGTAAAGCATTACCGTTTGATCAGTCAAAAACAATTCCTTTAGGTTATCAAATACCTACAGATGGTAATTACACCATAAGTTTAAATCAAGTTGATGGTTTATTTGAAAATACAAATCAAAACATTTACCTAGAAGACACAGAACTTAACACTATTCATGATTTAAGAGCAAATCCATACACATTTACGAGTAATGTAGGGACTTACAATGATCGATTTATTTTAAGGTTTACCAATCAAGCTCTAAGCATTAAAGATCAGGATATCATTTCTGATTTAGAAATTAGATCTATAGATAAGAACATAGAAACAACTTCTAACTTAAGCTCTATAAAAACATTCGAATTATTCGATTTAACAGGAAGAATTATTCATAAAAATCTTAATATAGACGACATGAGTTATAATATGCCAACTCACAATTTAAGCACAGGAGCTTATATCGTAAAGGTATCCTTAGACACAGGTACTGTAGTTACTAAAAAAATCGTTATTCAATAATACATATAGTTTATAAAGTTTAAAAATGGCCTTGATTTTAAATAATCGAGGTCTTTTTCATTTACATAAGCTTCACGTTCAAATGAAATATTTCTATAAGCCATATTCCAATTTCTATATGTCACTAATTTAATTAAAAACTCACCTAAATAGAGTATATAAAAAGGAATTACCAATAATTCTAACTGTTGCTTTAAATGAATTTTCTCATGGTTTATCAACGTTTTATTGTGCTTCAACCATTTTGAATTTAAAAACACAAAAGGAAATACGGTTATTCCTAGATAACCGCGTGGTACTAAATGTTTGGATATAATAATCATACTACTTAGCAATTCAAAAATCACACCAAATTGCATTATCTTTGTGTCTATGAAGAAATTCGTCCCAATTGAAGATGGAGACTACTATCTCACACCAGAAGGTTACCGTTGTTTCACAGAACAATATCATTTAAAGCGCGGCTATTGCTGCGAAAGCGGTTGCAGACATTGCCCTTATGGCTTCAATAAAAATAAATTAAAAAAAAAGTAATGCAGGCATCAAAATTATCATTTAAAGATCAAATCCTAGAAGGCATTCCAGATATATTACCAGCACTAAAATCTTACGATAAAACCATAAACCATGCACCTAAACGTAAAGCTATCTTATCTTCTGATGAAGAAAAACTTGCTTTAAAAAATGCCTTGCGTTATTTCGACAAAAAACACCATAAAACGTTACTACCAGAGTTTAAACACGAATTAAAAACCTACGGTAGAATTTACATGTATAGACTACGCCCAGATTATAAGTTGTACGCAAGACCAATTGAAGCATATCCTGCGCAATCACAGCAAGCCGCAGCTATAATGTTAATGATTCAGAATAATTTAGATCACGCCGTTGCGCAACATCCACATGAATTAATTACTTATGGAGGAAATGGCGCTGTGTTTTCTAACTGGGCACAATATAGATTAACCATGAAGTATTTGGCCGAGATGAATAACGAACAAACCTTAGTTATGTATTCTGGTCATCCAATGGGCTTATTCCCTTCGCATAAAGAAGCACCAAGAGTTGTTGTTACGAACGGCATGATGATTCCTAATTACTCTCAACCTGACGATTGGGAAAAATATAATGCCTTAGGCGTAACACAATATGGTCAAATGACTGCAGGCAGTTATATGTATATTGGGCCACAAGGCATCGTACATGGCACCACAATCACAGTACTTAATGGTTTTAGAAAAATAGGAAAATCTCCTAAGGGGAATCTATTTGTTACCTCAGGTTTAGGAGGCATGTCTGGAGCGCAACCAAAAGCAGGAAATATAGCCGGATGCATCACTGTATGTGCCGAAGTTAACCCTAAAATTACTCAAGTTAGATTAGACCAAGGCTGGATTGACGAAAAAATCACTGATTTAGATGAATTAGTTTTCCGTGTTAATAGAGCAAAATCTGAAAAAGAAACTATTTCTATTGCGTACCTTGGTAATGTGGTTGATGTTTGGGAAAAGTTTGATGAGGCTAAAATTCATATTGACTTAGGTAGTGATCAAACTTCGCTACACAATCCTTGGGCTGGTGGTTATTATCCTGCAGATCTTTCTTTTGAAGAAGCTAATGCACTAATGTCAAATGACCCTAAATTGTTTAAAGAAAAAGTACAAGAATCTCTCCGCAGGCATGCAACTGCTATAAATAAGCACACTAAGAAAGGAACCTATTTTTTTGATTACGGTAATGCTTTTCTATTAGAAGCTTCTAGAGCTGGCGCTGATATCATGTCGGATAATCCAACTATAGGTCGAGAATTTAAATACCCTAGTTATGTGCAAGATATAATGGGACCAATGTGTTTTGATTTTGGTTTTGGACCATTTAGATGGGTTTGCGCATCTGGTAATCCCCAAGATCTAGCGAAAACCGATAAAATAGCCTGTGAGGTTTTAGAGAAAATCATGAAAAGTTCTCCTAAAGAGATTCAACAGCAAATGGCCGATAATATTCAGTGGATTAAAGGTGCACAAGACAACAAATTAGTCGTTGGTTCTCAAGCGCGAATTCTATATGCAGATGCAGAAGGTCGTACAAAAATTGCAGAAGCTTTTAATAATGCCATTAAAAAAGGGGACATAGGATATGTAATTCTTGGAAGAGACCACCACGACGTATCAGGTACCGACTCTCCATATAGAGAGACGAGTAACATTTATGATGGCTCGCGTTTCACTTCAGACATGGCCATTCATAATGTTATTGGAGATAGCTTTAGAGGGGCTACTTGGGTGAGCATACACAATGGCGGAGGCGTTGGTTGGGGCGAAGTGATTAATGGCGGATTTGGCATGGTTCTTGATGGAAGTAAAGAATCATCTAAACGATTAAAACAAATGTTATTTTGGGATGTAAACAACGGTATTTCTAGACGAAGCTGGGCTAGAAATGAAGGGGCTATGTTTGCCATAAAACGCGCAATGGAAATAGAGCCTAACTTAAAAATAACATTACCCAATATTGTAGATGACCATTTATTAAACGAAGTTTAACTAAAATCTAAAAACATTATGAAAAAACTACTCAAATTCGCTCCTATTTTATTTTTATTAGTGTTGCTCTCATCTTGTAGTTCAGTTAAAGTTGCTGCTGACTATGATAGAGAAACAAATTTTGAAAACTACAAAACATTTGCTTTTTTTAAGCCTGGAATCGATAAAGCCGAGATCAATGATATTGATAAAAGACGCATATTAAGAGCAATAGAAGCTGAGTTAATGGCTAAAGGCTATACAAAATCCGAAAATCCAGATATGCTAGTCAGCATATTTACCAAATCTAACCAGCGTGTAGACATTTACAACAATACTTGGGGCAATGGTGCTTGGGGTTGGGGAGGTTATGGTGGTTGGGGCTGGCGTACTGGCTGGAACAACAACCAAGTTTCAACTTCAACTGAAGGTGTTCTGTATATAGATTTAATTAACACAAGTAAGAAAGAACTTATCTGGCAAGGCTCTGGAACAGGTAATCTTGAGACGAAAAACATCGAAAAGAAAGAAGCTAGAATTAAAGAGTTTGTTTCTGAAATGCTCATGCAATTTCCACCTGAAAATAAATAATACCACCGAAAGCTATATTCAAAGCGCTAGTAAATAAACTAGCGCTTTTTTTGATTCATATGCTATTTGGTTAAGTTTAAAACTAAATAATATATCTTTGCCGACTTTTAAATGCATTTACTATGAAGTTCGGCGCAAATACAATCAAATCTTTTACAAAAAACCCAAAGAATGATATTCTTGCTGGTATCACAGTATCTTTAGCTATGATTCCAGAAGTTGTAGCATTTGCGTTTGTTGCACAAATTAGCCCTATCGTTGCACTTTTTGGAGCATTTATAATCGGTATCATTTCCGCCATGTTTGGAGGTAGACCTGGTTTAATATCTGGAGCAGCAGGTGCTGTCGCTGTGATTTTTGTTCACATGATACAAGAAGGGCACGCAAAAGGTCTCCTTTTTGATACTCCTGTAGAAAACATGGGTTATTTTTATCTATTAGCTGCCGTTGTATTAATGGGAATTATTCAAGTCTTAGCAGGTTTATTTAAGCTTGGAAAGTTTGTTCGTTTAATTCCTCATCCCGTAATGATGGGCTTTGTAAACGGACTAGCCATAGTAATCTTTATGGCTCAACTAGGCATGTTTAAAGAAAACACTAAAGATATTTTTGGACAAAACATGCGTAAAACTGAGTCTAAAGAATTGGTCTATAGCGTAAACAACAATGCTGTTAATGATTTAATTTCGGGTACTGCCCTATTCTCAATTGAGAATGAATCTGTTAAAAACATTTCTACCGGGAAAGAGGTATTTGTTATAGCGGACAACCAAGTATATGATATTAATACCAAGAAGGTCGTTTTTAACTTTCAAGATGGTGGCTTTTATTCCGTAAAGGATAATGGTGTGGTTAAATCAATAATGCAAGGCAATAAACTTTATATTATGATTGGTCTTGTATTGCTGACCATGTTTATAATTTGGGGCTTACCGAAGTTAACAAAAAAGCTGCCAGCTGCACTTACTGCAATTTTAATAGTAACACTGATTTCTATTTTTGGAGGACTACAATCTATTAATGTTGGTGATTTTATTAGAGATGGTGGAGGTGCTGGTCTCAATGGTTTTGATGAATTATCTAGCAAACTTAATCTTGCTGAACTCTGGAGCCACTTACCATTTAATTTAGATACTTTAAAATTTATTGCACCTTATGCCTTTTTAGCAGCATCAGTAGGTTTGATTGAAACTTTAATGACCATGAATCTAGTGGACGAATTAACAGATTCACGAGGAAATGGAAATAAAGAATGTGTTGCTCAAGGTGCAGGAAACATGTTAAGCGGATTATTTGGAGGAACTGGAGGCTGCGGAATGATTGGCCAAACTGTGATAAATATAAATGCTGGTGGGAGAGGAAGATTATCTGGTGTAATGATGGCTATAACCTTATTAACTTTTATACTATTCGCTGATAAATACATTGAACAAGTGCCAATTGCCGCATTAGTAGGTGTAATGTTTATGATGGTCATAGAAACTTTTGCATGGTCTAGTTTCCGAATTATGAAAAAAATACCAATGTCAGATGCCGTTGTATTAATTATAGTTTCTGTTGTAACCGTAGTTTTTGATTTAGCTATTGCTGTATTTGTAGGTGTAATAATATCTGCATTATCTTTTGCTTGGGAAAATGCTAAGAAAATTAGAGCAAGAAAACGATTTAAAGAAGATGGCACCAAAACTTACGAGATTTGGGGACCTTTATTTTTTGGAAGTATTACTTCATTTAACGAAAAATTTGACATTAAAAACGATCCAGATATCGTTGAAATTGATTTTGTTGAAGCTCGAATCTCTGATCACTCAGCCATTGAAGCCATTTTTATTTTGGTCGAAAAATACCAAGCTGCAGGCAAGACTATAAAATTGAAACATTTAAGTCAAGATTGTAAAATATTATTATATAAAGCCAGCCCTAAATTTAAAGATGTTATTATTGAAGCTATCGATGACCCAAGATATCATCTCGCCGAAAATCCTGAAAAATTCACTAAATCACTTTTTGAATACGATATCTAAACCTAATTTAAGTTTAAATTAGAACTCTAACAGCTAAGGCTTAGATACTTATCATTGTTTTTAAAATAACAGATTCAAAATAATTGATTATCAATTAATTAGACTACCTTCGTCTCTTAATTTAATATATTATAATATGAGTACTGGTACAGTAAAATTTTTTAATGACTCTAAAGGTTTTGGATTCATAACAGAAGAAGGAAACGGAAAAGAGCATTTTGTACACATTTCTGGTTTAGTTGATGAAGTAAGAGAAGGTGACAATGTAGAATTCGATTTAACCGAAGGAAAAAAAGGATTAAATGCAGTAAATGTAAAAGTTATATAAGTATATACCTTACAATCTTTTTAAGTTTAAAGCCTATCTTTTGGATAGGCTTTTTTTTATGTCTAATAATTAATCAACTGCTCTATTTTTGTTTTTAATTTTTCCGAAGAAGGAATCATAGTTTCTTCTAAAATAGAATTTAAAGGAATCGCAGGCATATTTTCACTACCAATTGTCATTACTGGTGCATCTAAATATTTAAAACATTCCTCTTGAATTTTACCAGATAATGCACGTGCAAAACTGTTATTTGAAGGTTCTTCAGTAACCACTAAACACTTTCCTGTTTTTTTAACAGATGTCATAATAGTGTCCTCATCTAAAGGAAATAAAGTACGCAAATCAATTACTTCTATTTGATCCTGCATACCTAATTCTTCACTAGCATTCATTGCCCAATGCACGCCCATTCCGTAGGTAACAATAGTTAAGGTTTCTACTTTATCTTGTTTCCAGATTTCTTGGAGCACCCAAGCTTTACCAAATGGTAATACGTAATCTTCGCTTGGCTCTACAGACGTTGCACCTTGTGTTCCTGGTACTTTTGACCAATACAAGCCTTTGTGTTCTAAAATAACTACTGGATTTGGATCGTAATAGGCCGCTTTCATCAAACCTTTTAAATCAGCTCCATTACTTGGATACGCTATTTTTATTCCACGAATATTGGTAATTACAGATTCCACTGATGACGAATGATAAGGTCCTCCACTTCCATAGGCACCAATTGGCACTCTCAGAATCATAGACACTGGCCATTTACCGTTAGATAAATAACAACTTCTACTCACTTCTGTAAACAACTGGTTTAATCCTGGCCAAATATAATCGGCAAACTGCACCTCAACAATGGGTTTTAATCCTACTGCACTCATACCAACTGTAGAACCGACAATAAACGCTTCTTGAATTGGTGTATTGAATACACGATCGTCTCCAAATTTTTGAGCTAAAGTCGCTGCTTCTCTAAAAACACCACCTAATCGTCCACCAACATCTTGACCATAAAGCAAGCATTCTTTGTGCTTTTTCATTAGTTCTTCTACGGCGAATAAAGCACAATCTACCATGACCACTTTATCAGCACCTTTTGGTGAACGCGTACCTTTTTCTTCTGTAATTGGTGTTGGCACAAAATCGTTAGTAAATAAATCTTCCGGTTTTGGGTCTTCGGCTTGTAACGCTTTTTCAAAATCGGCTTGTACTTTCGCTTTCGCTGAATTTTCTATGTTTTCGACTTCTTTTTCTGAAAAACCAGCATCTAATAATTGTTGTCTTAAAACAGGATAAGGGTCACGCGAACGTGCTTCATCTAAATCGTCGCGATACCATTCCATTCTTACTCCAGATGTGTGGTGATTTAATAATGGTACTTTGGCATGTACTAAAAATGGTCTACGTTCTGTACGAATGGTTTCTATTACTTTTTCTAAGGCTTCGTAACTTTCCGTAAAGTTGGCGCCATCTATTGAAATAGCTTCTAAACCTTTAAAACCTTTTGCATACTCTGCTGCATTTTGCGCTCTAGTTTCTGCTGCATTGGCACTAATATCCCAACCATTATCTTGTACCAAATATAAAATTGGCATTTGTTTTAGTGCTGCCATTTGAAAGGCTTCGGCGATTTCGCCTTCGGTTACTGAGGCGTCGCCTAGAGAACAAACGGTTATTGGTTTTAGAGCGTTCTCGACTACGCTCGAACTGACAGCTGTTGTCTCCTCGAGCGCAATCGAGAGGTTATCTAGGCCTTGTAGTTCTTTGTACTGCATTCCCATTGCGACTCCAGTGGCAGGAATAGCCTGCATACCTGTTGCGGAAGATTGGTGTGGGATTTTTGGTTTATCGTCGTCCTTTAAACTTGGATGCGAATAATAGGTTCTTCCACCAGAAAATGGGTCGTCTTTTTTGGCTAATAATTGCAACATTAAATCGTATGGCTCTAAACCGAAAGACAATAGCATAGCGTCATCTCTGTAATATGGAAAGGCATAATCTTGAGGTAATAATTGCATTCCTAAAGCGATTTGAATAGCTTCATGACCTCGAGATGTGGCATGCACATATTTTGAAACTTGTTTAAAATTAGCTTCGTATAATTCTGCCATAGCTTTTGCTGTACAGAGTTTTGAAAATCCTTTTTTTAGTGCTTCTTTTTTCATATTCATGCCTGCGAAAGCAGGTATCTATTTTGTTATAATCTCAAAAATGAATCTTTTTTATTAATATAAAAGATTTTTTTGTTAGAGTTAGTTTGCGTTAGCGATTGATGTGGCATCCTTTTTTGCCATTAAAAGCAAAAAAGATATAACAGAAAGCGCGACCCTTGTGGTAACGCCCAATTTATTTTATACCAACTGGTTTTCTACTTTTACCATCCAACCAAATTTATCTTCAATTTTTCCTGTTTTAATAGCGTTTAATGTGTTGTTTACGTCTAGACCAACTGGACTTTCGTCGGAAACATGAATGGTATGTTCTCCCATGGCAATTTCTTGAATGTAAGCAATACCAACGGCTGTTCCGGTTCCGAAGGCTTCCTCTAAAGTACCATTTAATGAAGCATCTCGAATTTCTTGAATGGTTATGGCACGTTCTGTAACCTCGTAACCTTTATCTCTCAATATATCGATAACACTCATACGCGTAATCCCGTCTAAAATGGAACCATCGCGTTTTGGCGTGATGAATTTTCCGTTGACTTTAAAGAAAATATTCATGGTACCCACTTCTTGAATATAGTTGTGCTCCACGGCATCTAACCATAATACTTGGTCGTAACCTTTGGCTTTTGCATATTCTGTTGGACGGATGGCTGCTGCGTAATTTCCTGCTGCTTTTGCTTCTCCTGTTCCTCCTGATGCTGCTCGTATGTATTTGTTTTCTGCCCACAGTTTTATGCGCTTTGTAAAAAATGGTCCTGCTGGTGAGGCCATAATTATAAACTTAAAATGTGTTGCTGCGCGCATACCAATAAAGGCTTCGTCTGCATACATAAATGGTCTTAAATAGAGTGCGCTTCCGTCCATTGGTGGAATCCAGTTGCGTTCTAAATCGACGAGTTGTTTTAAGCCTTCCTCGAATAAATCTTCGGGAAACGATGGCATGCCCATTCGGTCTGCACTAAAATTTAGTCTTTCAGCATTTTTCGATGGTCTGAAAAGCATTGGGTTTCCGCTAGCATCGACTGTGGCTTTCATGCCTTCAAAAATGGCTTGACCATAATGCAATGCCATTGCTGCAGGATGTGTAGGAATCATTCCCATTGGCACTATTCGTGGGTTTTCCCAAACACCATTATTATAGTCACAAATAAACATGTGGTCTGTGAAGGCTGTGCCTAATGGTATGTTGTTAAAGTCTATAGTTTTGACTTTGGATTCGGTTACTGTGGTTATTGAAATGTTGTGTTTCATATTCTTTGTCAATTCTGCGAAAGCAGAAATCTATTTTATGTTATACTTCTTTTGTGGATTCCTGCTTGCGCAGGAATGACAAAACGTGTTATTTTTAATTGGTTCGCGTGACATTGATTTTTTCAAATTCGTATCGAAAACATTTTGATAAGCTTCTCGATACAATTCCGATGAAAAAAATCGGAATCACTCGAAGTGACGTCATTTTATGCTTTGTGGATTCCTGCTTGCGCAGGAATGACAAAACGGGTTATATTTTTCTGTTGGTATCAAACTGCTCAAAATAATCAGCGACGCGTCTTACGAAGCTTCCTCCCAAAAAACCATCAACGACTCTGTGGTCGAAGGATAATGATAAATACATCATACTACGAATAGCGATTTCATCTCCATTTTCGGTTTCGATAACCTCTGGTCGTTTTTTAATGATTCCTAATGCCAGAATAGCGACTTCTGGTTGGTTGATAATTGGTGTTCCCATCACACTACCAAAGGTTCCTACATTAGATATCGTGAACGTACTACCTTTAATATCGTCTCCTACTAATTTATTTTCTCTTGCTTTTTCTGCAAGTTCGTTTACATTACTTGCAATAGTTTTTAAATCTTTGGTATCTGCATTTTTTACAACAGGAACTATTAAGTTTCCGCTTGGTAATGCGGTTGCCATACCAATATTAATAGCTTCTTTTACAATGATGTTGTTACCATCTACTGAAGCATTTATATTTGGAAAATCTTTTACTGCTTTTGCAACCGCTTCTACAAACAAAGGTGTAAAGGTTAATCGTTCTCCATATTTTTCTTGAAAGGCAACTTTATTAGCATTTCTCCAGTTTACCATATTCGTCATATCTGCCTCAACATAAGCTGTAACGTGTGGCGAAGTGTGCTTAGAATACACCATATGGTCGGCAATCATTTGGCGCATGCGGTCCATTTCGATGACTTTTCCTTTGCCTTTATCGAATTGTAATTGTGGAATGCGGTAGGCTGTTGGATCTTTTTCAGCTACTGGCTGCGCAAATTTGAATGGTCTGCCGTCTTCTATGTATTGAAAGACGTCGCTTTTGCGTAATCTGCCTTCGTGACCTGTGGCAGGAATTCTTGCTAATTCTTCAAAACTAATATGGTGTTCTTTTGCTATTTTAATGATTAATGGTGAAAAGAAAAGATTAGAATTTGAAACTGAATATGAAGTTGAATTTGAAACCTTTTGAACTAATTTTGTTCTTTTTTTATTGGCTTTGTTCTCGACTGCGCTCGAACTGACAGCTTTAGTCTCTTCTTTCGAGTTCATATTCGAGTTCGATTTCGATTTCTTTTCTTCTAAAACTTCAAGAATTGCCAAAACTTCTCCAACAGGCACCACATCTTTAGCTTGAAATAAAGTTTTAACCAAAGTTCCTGAGGCTGGTGCAGGTACTTCGTTATCGACTTTATCTGTAGCGACTTCTAGAATAATGTCTCCTTCCTCAAAAGTATCGCCTTCAGAAACTAACCAATTGATTATGGTTCCTTCAGTAATTGACTCGCCCATTTTAGGCATTTTTAATTCAAAAGTCATTCAGCTATAAAAATTATTAATTTAAGAATTAAAGGTAACACATATCACAATCAACAATTGTTAAAATCTTTTATTATCACATTAAAAAGCAAATAAATCTTTATAAAATAAATAAAACAGAATATTTAACTTTTTAATATTAAATTTACAGTTTTAACCAAATAATTTTCTGATGGCTTATACGCTCGATAACATAGACATTCAGCTTTTATCTATTCTTCAAAAAAACAGTAACCGAACCACGAAAAGTATTGCAGAAGAACTCGGCATGACAACTTCTCCCATTTTTGAACGCATTAAAAAATTAGAAAAAGAAGGTTATATTAAGAACTATGTAGCAGTTTTAAATAACAAAAAAATTGGTCTAAAATTGACTGTTTTTATTGGCATTACCTTACAAGGCCACACCCGAAGTTATTTGGAAAAATTTGTAAAAGAGATTAACAACTTCCCTGAAGTGGTAGAGTGTCACAGGGTAAGTGGAAACTTTGATTACCTCTTAAAATTGGTGGTTGAAGATATAGAAGCCTACGAGACTTTTATTATTTCGAAATTAACCTTACTTCCTTATTTAGGTAATGTGCAGAGTTTGATTGCCCTTTCTACAAGCAAGGAAACTAATGCTATTGATTTGAGTCGTGTGTTGTGAGTGACGTTATTGCGAAACGTTTTTCAAGTCGTGGCAATCTGTCTTATCGGATTCTTTAAGCTAGTTCTTAAAACACCCCTAAAAGCTACGCTCGGCACTTTCAAAACAAAAATATATTTTGTTTCTCAGTAATCCTCAAGGGGACAATCTACATAACTTCATTTTTTAAACGTATCACGAAGCGTTTTATACACCTCATCTTGTATTTTCATTCTTTCAGGAACTTCACGAAGTGGCTCAACTTCCTTTAATGACTCATGACAATCGGCAGGTAATTGCTGATACAACTGTGTGCCTTTTGTTTTCCATGCAATCATTTCGTCTGTGATCCCTCTGATGATTTTCGCAGGATTACCAACTACCAAACTTCTGTACGGAATTTTAGTTTCGGCTTTTACAAAAGACATGGCTCCAATGATACATTCATCACCTATTTCCGCATCATCCATGATTACCGTATTCATGCCTATTAGGCAATTTTTACCCAAATTAGCACCGTGAATAATGGCTCCATGACCAACATGTGCGCTTTCTTTAAGTGTAATTGATTTCCCAGGAAACATATGAATGGTACAATTTTCTTGTACGTTGACACCATCTTCTAAAATAATTTGTCCCCAATCTCCTCGAATAGCCGCTCCAGGACCTATGTAACAATTTTTTCCAATAATAACATTGCCAGTTACAGCTGCTAATGGATGAACAAAACTACTCTTATGTACTACTGGTGTATAACCTTTAAACTGATAAATCATCTATAGAATTCGTTTTAATTAAAAAATATGTTAAATATCAATAAAATCAACAAACATTTGTAAGGTTTTGTATATTTAAACATACTATTTTACAAAAACATTATATTTTATGAATATTTCAAAACCATCATATACTATATTAAAAGAGAATATTCCGCAATTAAAATTTTCAAATAATGAAGTTCTAAAAAGTCCGAAAAAAATAAAACTCAGGTCTCATTATTTAGAACGTGCAACCCAATTAGGTAATTTATTAAAAACTAAAGTTAGAATTTACTTTATGGATAGCACTAATAAATTAATACGTGTTAACACCACTATTTGGGCTGTTACTGCCGATTTTGTGATTTTAAAACAAGGCATTACAATTCCAAAACACAGTGTCGTTTATATTGAATAATATTCTCCTATTTAAATGCTTTTAGTTTTTCTTTTGTAAAATCTGAAAGCACTAATCTTCCACTTGTTGCTGCACGTTCTGCAAGAAGTTCATCCCAATGGTCTGTGCCTTGCCAGAATACTTTTTTCATTTCTAGCATTGCTTCTGTATTGTAGGTACATAAATGTTCTGCAGTTGTTTTTACCGCTTCATCTAATGCTTCTGTAGAGTCAAAAACATGTGTATATAATCCTTTGTCTTTAGCAAATTCAGGTGTATAAAACGTGTTGGCATCAATAGCAATTTGCGACATGGCACTTAATCCCATTTTACGTTCAATTGCAGGACCAACTACAAATGGCCCAATACCAATATTTAGCTCACTAAGTTTAATTGCTGCAAATTTTGTAGCCATACAATAGTCCGTTGCAGCAGCTAAACCAACACCTCCTCCAACGGTTTTCCCTTGAATACGTCCGATAATAAATTTTGGGCATTTACGCATGGCATTAATCACGTTGGCAAATCCTGAAAAGAAGACTTTTCCGGTAGCTTCATCATTAATATGAATAAGTTCATTAAAACTTGCTCCTGCACAAAAGGTTCTATCTCCTCCACTTTTAAGCACGATAACTTTAATAGCATCATTAGTTCCGGCTTCTGTGATGGTTTGTGCTAATTCGGCCAGAATATTTCCTGGTAAGGAATTGTGTGCTGGATGAAAGAATTGGATGTATCCTACTTCGTTTTTTATTTCTAACTTAACATAAGGTTCACTCATATTTTTATTTTTTATTGTCATTCCTGCGTAGGCAGGAATCTAATTTAAAATTCTTTTCTGTTGTGGATTCCTGCCTTCGCAGGAATGACAAACTATATTAATCCAAATTGCTCAAAATGATGATTCAAATGCTTACGTTCTAAAAGATACGCTTCGTATTTATTTAACTCTCCAAAAACCAAATTTTTCAATTTCACCTCTGGATTTTCTTTATAAAATTCTATATATTTTTCTCTTTGTTCCTTAAATTTTTCAATCGCAGTTTCTAAATCGGCATGTTTTAAATCCTCTAATGTGTCCTTTTCTAAATGTGGAAATGCAGTATTTTTAGGAAACTTTTTATAATCATATAAACTATGATGCACTTTGTCTAAAATCTTATCTGGTGTGGCAATCTCAAAATCTTGAATTTCTCCTGAAGCAATTTTATAGGTGTATTCTAAATGCTCCACCATGTGTTGTGGTGTCATGATTCCCCATTTAGGTTTCGCGTCTGCTTTTAAATTAGAAAGACATGCTTCAATTTTTTCTTCTGTCATTTCAACGAAAGTCTCTTGTTTTTTCTGAACCATCGTTAATATGGTTGCAACAGCTACTAACGGACTATCTTTGTCTGATTTTTGACTTTCCGGACGGTTTTCAAAATTAGCATCAAAAACCTCCACGTGCCATTTTACAATTCCGCTTGGATGTTCTGCAGAAGCAACATCTCTATCTACTTTTTCTTTACAAGTTAAACGCACATAAATAGTATCATTATGATATAAAGGTCTTAAAAATCGGATACTATCTAAACCATAATTAGCTGCTACAGGTCCTTTATTAGGATACACAAACAATCCTGCTGCTGCAGAAATAATAAAATATCCATGCGCTGTTCTCTTTTCGAAAATACTACCATCTAAAGACGTAATATCTGTATGTGCATAAAAATGATCCCAAGTTAAATTGGCAAAATTCTGAATATCATTATCGGTAAGCGTACGCTTGTGTGTTTTTAGAGATATACCTGGTTGAATATCTTCCCAATGGTATTGAAATGGATGCTGTTCTGCTTCCTTGTATTTTGCATTTTGCTGATAAATTCCAGTAATTTCCGTAATAGTTGTTGGCGAACCTTGTATGGCTGTACGCTGTAAATAATGCTTAATTCCACGCATGCCTCCCATTTCTTCGCCTCCACCAGCACGTCCTGGACCACCATGTACTAAGTATGGTAATGGCGAACCATGACCTGTACTTTGCTTCGCACTTTCTCTATTTAAAACTAAAATCCTACCATGATGCGATGCTGCATTTATTACATAATCTTTAGCAATTGCATCATCATTGGTAGCAATGGAAGACACCAAAGATCCTTTACCCATTTGCGCTAAAGTAATGGCTTCGTCTAAATTTTTATAAGGCATGATGGTACTTACTGGTCCAAATGCTTCACGCTCATGAATCACTGTATTTTGAAATGGCTTATCTGCTCGTAATACAATCGGACTAATAAATGCGCCTTTTTTGGCATCTGCTCCAAGGGTATTAATTTCGTCTAAATTACCATACACAATTTGTGCTTCTTTTGACAAATCGTTTACCGAATCTCGAACTGCTTGTACTTGTTGACGACTGACTAAAGAACCCATTCTAACTTCTTTTAATCTTGGGTCTCCAATAGTTACTTTATCTAGCTGTTTTGCTAATGCAAATTGTACATCGTCTACTAATTTCTCAGGAACAATGATGCGTCTAATGGCTGTACATTTTTGTCCTGCTTTAACCGTCATTTCCTTTCTAACTTCTTTTACAAACAGGTCGAATTCTGGTGTTCCAGGAAGGGCATCTTCTCCTAAAATGGAAGCATTTAAAGAATCGGCTTCCATAGTAAAAGGCACCGATTCTTGAATTAATCTTGGATGTGCTTTTAGCAATCGTCCGGTTTGTGCAGAACCTGTAAAGGTTACAACATCTTGAGATTCTACGGTGTCTAGAATATTTTTAACCGTTCCGTTAATGATTTGTAAAGCCCCTTCAGGTAAAATTCCAGAATCTATAATAGTCCTTGCAACGGCTTCTGCTAAATACGATGATGAAGGTGCAGGCAACACCACAGCAGGAACTCCTGCCATCCAGTTTACCGCACATTTTTCTAACATTCCCCAAACTGGGAAGTTAAATGCGTTAATATGCACTGCTACTCCTTTTTTAGGTACCATAATATGATGCGCCATAAAGCGTCCACCACGAGACAAATCGATAGCATCGCCTTCTACATGATAGGGTTGATTGGGGAATAATTTTCGTAATGATGCGTTGGCAAACAGGTTACCAAAACCTCCTTCAATATCAATCCAACTGTCTACTTTGGTTGCTCCTGTTCTGTAGCTTAAATCGTAAAAAGCATCTTTTCTTTTGGTAAGATACAATGCTAATTTTTTAAGCATATTTCCACGCTCTTGGAAGGTCATTTTACGAAGAACTTCTCCTCCTTTGATTCGTCCGTAGTTTAAAATTTCAGGAACATCTAATCCTTCTATTGCAATACTAGTAAATGCTTCCCCTGTTACTGCATCTAAGATTGGTGTTCCTTCTTCTTTTCCTGTGGTCCAAGAACCTTGGACGTAGTGTTGTATTTTTTTCATATCAAATGCCTGCGAAGGCAGGTATCTTTTATTTATTAATTCTATTTAGGCGTTACCTAAAGGTCGGGCTTTCGGCAGTCGCTTTTTTTGTGAAAAACAAAAAAGAGCTTCAACAAATGCCTCAATCCCTAACGCACTTACTTGCTATGTTTTTTCTTAGCCAGAATTTATTTCCTTTTTACTAAGAGATTCCTGCCTGCGCAGGAATTAGACTCTTTCAATAACGCAAGCATACCCTTGACCTACACCAATACACATGGTAATTAAAGCGTATTTTTTATTTTGCTCCTGCAACTCTAAAGCTGCAGAATAGGCAACTCTTGCTCCTGTTACACCTAGCGGATGACCAATAGCTATTGCTCCTCCGTTTGGATTAATTCTTGGGTCGTTATCTGCCAATCCCCAAGCACGAATGCACGCCAAAGCTTGTGCTGCAAAAGCTTCATTAAGCTCGATGATATCTATATCGTCCATGGTTAAACCTGCTTTCTCTAACGCTTTATTAGAGGCTTGTACAGGTCCAATTCCCATGATTCTTGGTTCGACACCAACCACTGCAGAACTTACAATTCTTGCTAATGGTTTTAAATTGTACTTTTTTACTGCATCTTCACTTGCAATAATGGTTGCTGCTGCACCATCGTTTAATCCAGAAGAATTTCCTGCGGTTACGCTTCCACCTACTTTTTTAAAGGCTGCTCTTAGTTTTCCCAAAACTTCAAGAGATGATGTTGGTTTTATAAACTCGTCTTTTGAAAATGGAATAGGGTCTTTTTTACGTTGCGGAATTTCGACTGTTACTATTTCTTTTGCTAATCGACCGTTTTCTTGTGCTTTACTTGCCTTTTGCTGACTCCAAAGTGCGAATTTATCTTGGTCTTCGCGAGAAATATTATATTTTTCGACTAGATTTTCGGCAGTCATTCCCATGCCATCTGTACCATACATTTCGTGCATTTTCGGATTTATAAATCGCCATCCGAAAGTAGAATCGTATAGTTTTGAATCGCCTCCAAATGCAGATGAAGGTTTTGCCATAACGTAGGGTCCGCGTGTCATGTTTTCCACACCACCAGAAATAAAAACATCTCCATCGCCTGCTTTTATTGCTCTATTTGCGTGAATAATTGCTGATAGTCCTGAACTACACAATCTGTTTACGGTTTCTCCAGGCACTGTATATGGTAATCCTGCTAAAAGTGAAGACATACGTGCAACATTACGGTTGTCTTCTCCTGCTTGATTGGCACAACCCATAATAACATCGTCGTAGGCTTCTTTTGGGATGTTTGGGTTTCGTTTTACAACTTCTGAGATTACTAATGCGCCTAAATCGTCTGTACGAACAGCAGATAATGTGCCTTTGTAGTTTCCTATTGGTGTTCTAATTCCGTCTATTATGTATGTTTCCATCTTTGAAATTGAAATTGAAATTGAAGTCGAAAATTGAAACTTCTATTTCAAATTAATATTATTTTTTTATTCCCAATCTTTTTGAGTTCTATAAACAACACCCTTAAAAAGTGCGACTAACTCTTCTCCTCTTTTGACTTCAATAATGTTAAAGCCTAGTTTGTTTTTTACGTTTTCTATAACAGATTCTGCTGTTAAATAATCACCTTCTTCTAATGCTTCAATATGGTTAATACTTGTTTCTATAGACACTGCATATTTACCATGTGTGTTTGCTGCAAATCCGAATGCCGTATCTGCTAAGGAATAACTAATTCCTCCATGTGCTTTACCCATACTGTTTAGCATCTCTTTTCTAATAGTCATTGCTACTTTACAGCGACCTAATTCGCTCTCTAGAATTTCTATTCCTAGCCAAGTGCTGTATGCATCTTGGGAAAGCATTTTATGTGGGATTTTATCACTAGATAAAGGCATTAGTTTTTTGGTATTAGGGATTAGTTTTTCGTATTTCGTTCTAAAATTTTCTTCCTTAATGAGGACATCATTTTTGTTAATTCAGAAATTAATTTTCGATTATTTTCATTCTCTTCAAAGCTAATATACTTTCTCCTTTTTGCTTTTGAACTACAACTTACGCATTCATTAGCGCTATGAATTGCATGATTAATATGCTTTACAAATTGCGCATCAGAACCTGGGTAACCTTCCGCTATATTTAAAGCTATAGAATCTGCTGCTCTTCTAAATTGTGATGAAAGGGCATAAAGTTCATGATTAGGGAAATTTTTCACTAATACATCTACTATTTCTCCAAAATCCATAGCCTTTTGATATATTAATAAATCTTCGAATTTAAAATGATAATCACTTTTCATACTAATGCCTAATTCTTATTTTCTAATACCTCTTCAATTAAAAAACGTTTTATTCTCTCTGTTCATTTTTCGTAATAATAGACTACAACGGTATCTATCTTCGTGGTATTCGCTATATAAAGCATCTAACTGTTCAACACACCAATCGATACCTTTTTCGTCTGCCCAAGCCAATAATCCTTTAGGATAATTTACGCCTTTGGTCATGGCATTATCTATATCTTCAGCAGATGCGATATTTAAAAATAGTGCGTCTGCTGCTTCGTTGATTAGCATGACTAGGACTCTGTTGAAAATAGTTTCTGAAAGAGACGTCTCGACTGCGCTCGACGCGACATCAGTGTTCATTACTTTCTTTCCATTTTTATCATAATCATAATAACCTTTTCCTGATTTTCGACCTAAATATCCTGCTTCAGCAAAGCGTTTTTGTGTGAATGCTGGTTTGTATCTTGGATCGAAATAAAAAGCGGTAAAAACGGTTTCGGTTACGGTGTAGTTGACATCATTTCCTATAAAATCCATCAATTCAAATGGTCCCATTCTGAACTTTCCAATGCTTTTTAAACTATTGTCTATAGTTGTAAAATCTGCCAATCCTTCTTCGTAAATACGAAGTGCTTCGCCATAAAAAGGTCTCGCGACTCTATTTACAATAAATCCTGGTGTATCTTTAGCAACAGCCACAATTTTTTTCCAATCTGAAATTGTTTGTATTGATTTCTCAAGAACTTCTTTTGATGTTTGAATGGCTGGAATGATCTCTACCAATTTCATTAAAGGCGCAGGATTGAAAAAATGAATTCCGACACATCGCTCTGGTTTTTGTAATGAAGCTGCAATAGAAGCAATCGATAAACTTGATGTGTTTGATGCTATGATGCAATTTTCAGAAACATAAGTTTCCAATTCTGAAAACACTTTTTGTTTGATTTCTAAATTTTCGATAATTGCTTCGATAGTTAGATTAGAATCTCCTAAATCTTTTAAACTATCTATATATTGAATATTACCTTGAATTCTGTTTTTTTCTTCCGTATCTATTCGACCTTTTTCAATTAAACGATTTAAAATTTTCTCCAAACTCGCTTTTGCTTTATCTAAAGCTGCTTGATTAGTATCGTATAATTTAACTGTACAACCAGCAGTTGCTGCGACTTGCGCAATACCACTTCCCATGGTTCCTGAACCTATAATTCCTATGTTCATGTTTATGCCCACGAAAGTGGGTAACTTTTAATTAAACTTTTGTTCTTAACTTTTTCTAAAACACCCCTAAAGTCCCCTCTAGGGACAATACTCAGACGCTTTAAAATGGTAGGTTTATTACATCTACATTTCCGCCCGACAAAATAATGCCGACGTTCTTATTTTTAAATTCTTCCTTATTCTTTAACACTGCTGCAAATGGGACTGCGCATGAAGGTTCTACAATAATCTTCATGCGCTCCCAAATCAATTTCATAGCATTTATAATTTCATCTTCTTCAACACGAATAATCTTATCCACATGCTTTTGAATAATTGGGAAATTACGATCACCCAAATGTGTTCTTAAGCCATCTGCTATTGTATAAAAACTATCATTTGTTTCTATTTTACCTGAAATTAAAGAACGATACGCATCATCAGCTTCCATCGGTTCTCCACCAATAACTTTACAATTGTTTGAAAAATAGTGTGCTGCCAAAGCTGTTCCTGCAATGAGTCCACCTCCTCCAACTGGCGTTAAAATCACATCTAAATCTGGATATTCCTCAAGCAATTCCATAGCTGCTGTACTATTGCCATAAATGACCTCATCTTGATTGGATGGATGCAAAAACGAAGCTCCCGTTTCTTCTTTTATTTTATTCGCAGTAGCTTCCCTTGCTTTTGGTGTGGATTCACATTCTATAATTTCTCCTCCATAAGTTTTAACTGCATTTTTTTTGACTTGCGGTGCGTTTTCCGGCATTACAATATAAGCTTTCACGGCTAATTTTAATGCTGCTAATGAAACCGCTTGTGCAAAATTACCTGAAGAATGTGTTACGACTCCGTTTTGTCTTTCCTCATCAGAAAAGGATAAAATCGCGTTTGTTGCTCCTCGCATTTTAAACGCTCCCATTTTTTGGAAGTTCTCGCATTTAAACACAACGTTTGTTCCAACCATTTCATTTATTAAGCTAGAACTTAATACTGGTGTTTTGTGAATAAAAGGTTTTATTCTATTATGGGTTTCAGTTAATTCTTCCTTCAAAGATTCAACTTTATTTTCCTGATTAGTATTGTCCCCTTGAGGGGACTTTAGGGGTGTTTTCAATTCTTTTACCTTTTCCTCTAAAGATAATGAAACACTAAACATATTGTTCTTTACATCTAAGTCAGAAAATCGTATAAACTCTACACCTTCATTTTCTAGTTTATTCTGTCTTTTTGCATCTTCAAAATATCTGAAATCATGAGAATTCCCATCTATTTCTATCGCCAACATTAATTCATGACAATAAAAATCTACGATATAATCTAACATTGGGACTTGTCTGTGAAATTGCACTCCTAATGCTTTGTTTTTAATATTTTCCCATAACAACACTTCCGCCAAAGTACTATTCTTTCTTAGTGCTCTAGCGTATTCTTTTAATTTTGAATTGTATGGAATTATTTTGTTTTTCATTCTATATTGTAGCGCTTTTATTCTAAACAAAAACACCCCTAAAGTCCCCTCAAGGGGACAATACTCACGTTAATAATTTTAGTTCCCTTTAAAATTTGGTTTTCTTTTTTCAATGAATGCAGCAACGCCTTCGGCATAATCGTTAGTACTTGCTGCTTCTATCTGTAATTTAGACTCTAAAGCCAATTGTTGTTCTAAAGTATTGGTTAATGACGCATTGAATGCTTCTTTAATTTTTCCTAAGGCTAAAGTTGGCATGTTTGCTAATTTTAAAGCGAGCTTATTTACGTCTTCTTCAAAGCTTTCCAATGGAATCATTTTATAAATCATTCCCATTTTTTCTGCTTCGCCTGCAGAAATTTTATCGCCCAACATGGCTAATGCTTGTGCTTTTTGAAACCCTATTAATCTTGGCAAAAAATAGGTTCCAGCACTATCTGGAATTAAGCCTATTAGACTAAATGCTTGAATAAAATTCACTTTTTCATGTGCAACAACAATATCACAAGCCAATGCAATATTTGCTGCTGCTCCTGCTGCAACGCCATTTACTGCGGCTATAATTGGTTTTTTAATCGCTCGGATTTTTGTTATTATTGGATTATAATGCTCGTCTAATATTTTTTTGAAACCAGGATTTAAGTCTGGATCTGTAACTTCTTTTAAATCTTGACCAGCACCAAATGCTTTTCCTGCTCCTGTGATTACAATGGCTCTAATTTCTGAATTTATTTCGCAAGCATCTAAAGTATCTTGAAATAGAAATGCCATTTCTCTATTTATACTATTAAATACTTCTGGTCTGTTTAGCGTGATGTACGCTATTTTATTTTCTACTTTTAAAAGAATGCTTTTACTCATATGTTTATTTTTATTTGTGGATTCCTGCCTTCGCAGGAATGACAAAACACAATTTTATTTTAGGTTCTCAATACAAAATTGCAAAAACGCAAATTCACTTGAACTGACGTATATTTCTACTATTGATGAGATCCTGAAACTAGTTCAGGATGATAACAAATTATCACTTTAAACATTTAAAATAATCAAAAGGTTCCTGGCAATCGTCGCACTGAAATTGTGCTTTGCATGCTGTAGAACCAAACTGACTTACTAATCTTGTATTTGTGGAACTACAATTAGTACATTTTACTAATCGCTTTCCGTTTAATAGCACCTCTTTATCTGCTTCTGCATTTAAAGGTGCTGCAATTCCGTAATCTTCTAATGCTTTTCGTCCTCTTGGTGTAATCCAATCGGTTGTCCAAGCTGGTGCTAAAATCAATTCGATTTCGGAATCGTATCCTGCAGTTTTTAATGCTGCTTTTATATCGTCTCCAATAACATCCATTGCTGGACAACCACTGTAAGTTGGTGTGATTTCAACTTTTACGATGTTATTTTCGATAACAGCAGAACGTACAACTCCCATATCCATAATAGATAATACTGGAATTTCAGGATCTGAGACTGACTCTAAAATGGCAACAAAAGCCCCATCCACCTTCCCCAAAGGGGAAGAGTTTTCACTCGAACGGGTTATATGTTCTGTTTTATTCATAGTCTAACTTCTTCCCTTTGGGAAGTTTAAGATGGGCTTTACCATTCCATATTTGGATAAGTTCTTTGCATGTATTGCAAATCGCTTAACAAGTATCCTAAGTGTTCTGTATGAATACCTTGTTTCCCTCCTTTTTGAAACCATTTTGATTCTGGAGTTTCTAAGGTTGCTTCTTCTAAAATTTCATTTACTTTTTTATAATACACTTCTTTTAACGCGGTAACATCTACTCCAATTCCATCTTTAACCATCGCTTTATCTGCTTCGGTTTGATGAAAAAGCTCGTCTGTGCAGGTCCACAAATCATTAATAGCTTCTTGCATTTTCTCTTTACTTTCTGTAGTTCCATCTCCTAAACGCTTTAACCAATCGGTAGAAAAACGTTGATGATAACTTACCTCTTTAAGCGATTTTGTTGCAATTGCGGAAAGCGTTAAATCCTTACTCTTTTCTAATTCCGTTAAAAACAGAAAGTGATACACATCAAATAAAAATTGACGTGCAATAGTATATGCAAAATTGGTGTTTGGTTGCTCTACTAATAACACATTTACATATTCTCTCTCTTTACGAAGCATTGCAATATCATCTTCCGTTCGTTTATCTCCTGCAATTTTTGCTGCATATTGATAATAACTTCGTACTTGACCAAAAAAGTCTAGAGAAATATTAGTACAAGCAATATCTGTTTCTAGGCTTGGTCCATGACCTGTAAGTTCTCCTAGTCTTTGACCAAGGATTAGACTGTTGTCTGCGATTCCTAGGATGTATTTGTATAGGTTTTGTTTCATATTAAATTGAATTTGAAATTGAAGTCGAAGTTGAAAACGCACTCGAATTCAAAAAAATCTAATTAATGTTTTTAATTCTAGTGACCATGATTCTTATTAATTGGTCATTTTCGTCTTTTAAATTTGAAAGACTTTCTTCTGAAAATAATTGAGCCTTAGATTGGATATTCAAGTTTCTTTGACTCTCTCTCAATTCCTTTAAAGAAATTCTTAGTTTATTTATTTTATCCTTACTTGTTCCTGCACCTAAAGCTTCGCCATAATTTAAAGCGGAAGAACAGGAAGAACGAATAAGTTGTTTTGCTAAATAATCTCCAGCATAAGACAATGGTTTTTTATCATACAGGATAATAATTGCAGCTGCAAAATTTTCTAGTCGCTCTGTTAAATCAAATTTATTTTCTTTCATTCTTCTTTTTTAAATTCAACTTCAAATTCGACTTCAAGTTCCGCATTACATGTGCTTCACTTCGTCTGGTAAATCGTAAAATGTTGGATGACGATAGACTTTGTCTTGCGCAGGTTCAAACATCTCTCCATTGTTTTCTGGATTGGATGCCGTAATGTGTTTAGATTCTACCACCCAAATACTAACACCTTCGCTTCTTCTTGTGTAGACATCGCGTGCATTTTCTAAAGCCATATCTTCGTCTGCTGCGTGTAGACTTCCGCAGTGACGATGTTCTAATCCGTTTTTACTTCTTACGAAGACTTCCCATAAGGGCCAATTTTTTGTTGACATAATTTTTAATGCCTGTGAAAACAGGTATCTTGTTAATTATATTTTACTTTCTTAATTTATTATAGTTCATATTCCAATTAATACTTATATCTGTCCAATTGGGATTCATTTCCTTTATCAATTCAATTTTCCAATCTCTTTTCCACTTTTTGAATTGTCGTTCCCGTTTTTCTGCCTCTGCTCCATTCTCAAACTCTTCAAAATAAACTAGCTTGTCACAATTATATTTAGCTGTGAATGATTTTGGATACACTTTTAGTTTATGTTCTTTAACTCTTTCCGCAATATTATCGGTTACACCAATATAAATCACACCATTAGGTTTATTTGTCATGATATAGACATACCAATAATTCATAATTATCGATTATGAGACCTCTTTTTTCAAAGAGGTTCGTTTCTTTTCAGCATATGCCATTGCTGCATCACGAACCCATGCTCCATTTTCCCACGCATCCACTCTTGCTTTCATACGTACTTTATTCATTGGTCCATGACCTTTTACAACTTGCCAAAACTCATCCCAATCAATTTCGCCAAAGTCGTAACTACCACGCTCTTCGTTCCATTTTAAATCGGGATCTGGAATGGTTAAACCAATTAATTCTGCTTGTGGAACGGTTTGGTCTATAAACTGCTGACGTAAATCGTCATTAGACTTACGTTTTAGTTTCCATTTCATAGATTGTTCTGTATGAATAGATTCTGCATCTGTTGGCCCAAGCATCATTAGACTTGGCCACCACCAACGGTTTAAAGCATCTTGTGCCATTTCCTTTTGTTCTGGTGTCCCATTAGCCAACTTTATCATGATTTCGTAACCTTGACGTTGGTGGAAACTTTCTTCTTTACAAACACGAATCATTGCTCTTGCGTATGGTCCATAAGAGGTATTACATAATGGTACTTGATTAATTATTGCTGCGCCATCTACTAACCAACCTATGGCTCCCATATCTGCCCAAGTGATTGTTGGGTAATTAAATATGGAAGAATATTTTGCTTTTCCTGTATGTAATTGCTCGTACATTTCTTCTCTAGATATACCTAAAGTTTCGGTTGCTGAGTATAGATATAATCCATGACCTGCTTCGTCTTGTACCTTTGCTAATAATGCCACTTTACGACGTAAGGAAGGCGCTCTTGTAATCCAGTTTCCTTCTGGAAGCATACCTACAATTTCGGAATGCGCATGTTGCGACATTTGCCTAATATGCGTTTTGCGGTATTTTTCTGGCATCCAATCTTTAGGTTCGATTTTCTC
The DNA here is from genome assembly GCF_013249045.1 of Winogradskyella eckloniae. GTDB lineage: Bacteria > Bacteroidota > Bacteroidia > Flavobacteriales > Flavobacteriaceae > Winogradskyella > Winogradskyella eckloniae. The sequence goes on along the minus strand of NZ_JABRWP010000002.1, from coordinate 490,300 downwards.
GTCTCTTGCGATACGTGCTTCGAATTGTTCTTCTAGGTTTTTTATTTGTTCTTCACTCATGATCTTTAGCTTTTAGCTACTAGCTTTTGGCTTTTAGCTTGTTGCACTTCTTTTTTTTTAGCTGTTGGCTGTTGGCCTTTTGCTGTTGGCGCGTTAAGGATGGAGCAATTATTGGAGCTCATCTTTGATAGCGACTTGCGAGAGCCTGCCCCTTTGGGTAACGCCAAAATTATTATTTTAAGATTCCTACTTTCGTAGGAATTTTACACGTCGAAATCGACGATTACCTTATCTGTGGTTGGTACAGCTTGACAACTTAGCACCAAATTTTGAGATACTTCTTTATCGCTTAACGCGTAATTTATTTTCATCTCTACGCTTCCTTCTTTTACTTCGCATTTACAGGTACTACAAACGCCTCCTTTACATGCGAATGGTAAATCTGCTCCTGCACCTAAGGCGGCATCGAGAATGTTATCGTATTCTTTGGTCATGGTGAATGCGAATTCTTTTCCACCATCGACAATGGTTACTTCTGTTCCTTCTACTTTTTGTTGTGCTAAGCGTTCGGCTCTTTTAATATCTTCGTCTGATAATCCTGTTACGAATAGCTCAAAATGCACGAGTTTTTTGGGTAATCCTGCGTTTATTAAATAGTCACTTACGAAGTGTACCATTTTTTCTGGTCCGCAAAGAAACACCTCATTAGTATCTGGAATGTCGATAAATGTTTTGGTTAAAACTTGCATTTTCTCATCATCAAATCTACCATTGAATAATTCGATATCGCGACGCTCTTTGGTTAAAAAATAGTAGATTTCAAGTCTACCAAAATATTTATTTCTAAGTTGCTCGAGTTCTTCTTTAAAGATAATGGATTTTGCTGTTTTATTCACATAAAATAGCTTACAAGTTGCTTTTGGTTCTGCAGACAGATGTGCTTTTAACATAGAAAGCACTGGTGTGATTCCACTTCCTGCAGCAAAAAATAGATAGTTTTTTGAAGCTTCTGGTTGCACCTCTACACCAAAAGTACCACTAGGTAGCATGACTTCTAAATGGTCTCCTATTTTTAAACTTTGATTAATATAAGTAGAAAACTTTCCGCCTGGAATTTTCTTTACTGCCACTTTCCATTGGTTGTCATTTGGACTAGAACAAAGCGAATAGGAACGACGAACATCTTCGCCATTTATATCTGCTTTTAGCGTTAAATGTTGTCCTTGACGGAACTTAAATTCGTTTTTTAAATGGTCTGGAACGTTGAAAGAAACCACAGAAGTATCTTCTGTTTCTTTATATATATCTTGTATTTTTAGTTTGTAAAACTGAGCCATATTTAAAATATAAACAAAAACTAACACTTGTTAGTTTGCTTTACAAAGCTACAAAATTATTTGATAATTCCCTTTATGAGGATTTGGGATAGCGATTTTGTTAACTCTTCTAAGTTAAGATCTTCCTTTTTAGGAATCCAGATATATAGTGAGCGCAGTGTAGTTAGTATAGAAAACAGCATTACTTCTGGCTTTATTTCAATAATTTCTCCAGAGGTTATACCTTGTTTTAAGATATTTCTAAAATCATTTTCGTAAGCATCTCTCAGCTTCAGGTAATATTCTAGTTTTTCTTCTAAGTGCATCCAATCATTATTTAAAGAGGCCATTCCGTAAATATTTTGACTCGATATTTTTACATGAAGTTCTATTATCTTATTTAACTTATTAATACAAGTATCATTAGATGATTGAATGTATTGCATGCCTTGCGTAAACTCTTCTGCAATTGATATTATAATTGTGTTTAAAATATCTTGCTTTGATTTTATATGATTGTAAAGGCTCGCAGCTTTGATTCCCATAGCTTTAGCCAAATCTCTCATGGTCACTGCACTATAACCTTTCTCCTTAAATAGCTTTGCGGCTATTCTAATTATTTCTTGTTGTCTTGTTTCTATTTTCATATAATTTTAAAGCACTAAAATAAGAAGTTTTTGATGTAACACCTTATAATGTAACTTTGGTTACTTATATTTAATAAAGGTTTATAGACTTTTGTTAAAAACAAACACTATGGGATTATTTACTGCCTTATTTGGCAAATCAACAAATAAAATTGAAGAATACATTGAGAAAGGTGCAGTTATTTTGGATGTTAGAACACTATCGGAATATAAAGGAAATCATATAAAAAATGCTATACACATTCCACTTCAGGAACTCAACTCTAGACTAAACGAGATTAAAAACTTAAACAAACCTGTCATTGCCCATTGTGCTAGCGGAATGCGATCTGCGAATGCCACCAGTTTTTTAAAATCTAATGGTGTTGACGCAATCAATGGTGGTGGTATTGCTAGTTTACAGCGAAAACTCGGTTAATCTACAATACCTTCCAGTTCTTTAAACTGAATGACATCATTTATTGGGTTTTCATTATACTCTAATGTCCATCCTAATGAATTTGTTAAAATAAAGAATTTTGAAAGTTCGCTAATTAATCGATTTTGAGCGTTTAACTTTAAATCAGACGCTTCTATTTTTTTCATCAGTGATTTATGTACCGTTTCCTTTATTTTATTGTAATCGTTCGCTTCAAAAGGGTTTAAGAAATCTGCTTGTATGTCGTAATATTCGAAATCTGGACTAATTTTAATTTCTTCTTGTGGAATATTAACAATTTGAAGTGTTTTAGTTGCTTCATTTATATTGCATTCAATTTTACTTAAATCATAACCTATAGTGACATCTGCATTGACAACAACGAGCGCTTTTTTGTCTGCCGAAAGATAATCGCCAAATATACCTTTAGAGTTTTTGTAACTAAACACCTCTGAGAAGTGTCCTTCCGTGACTACTATTTTACCCACATTTTTAATTTGCTCTTGTATTAAAGCACTGTGTTCTTTAATTACAATTTCATCGTTTTTTTTGTCAGTGCAATATTTAAATGCAAATACGACAACAATTGCGATTATAGCACCAAAGAGTATTTTTTTCATAAGCTAATTTAAACATTTTACAATTTTACGTACTAAAAATTATGTATAATTAAATCTTGTTTTTTTGCTTTACATCGTATCTGAGTGTGTATCATCTAAAAAAAACGTAACATATCAATGATATATCTCCATATCATACACTTGGTTTTAACTTAGTGACAGTATAAACGAGTATATCTATCAAAATAGAATACTTAAAGAAAGCCCTCTAATCTTAAAAGTGACTATTATGTTTAAAAATATATGCACACTACTCATCTTATTTGTATCGCTAACTTGTTTTTCTCAAGACTTTAAACTCATAAAAAATAAGCATCCACAAGCAAAAGAATTAAAACATAATTTAAATAAAACTAAAGATACTTTAGTTTTAGAATGTAACAACAAAATTCTTGCCGTAGATTTTTTTAACGAAGACTTTGAAAAAAAGATCATTATTAACGACGTTAAAACGAAAATTTCTTTACAAGACATTCCTGAAGGGAAATTTATTGTTGAAGCAAAACTTACCAATAAAATTATTCTTATTGATTTAATAAGACATAAAAGCTATAATGACACATCGCAATCTGATATAAATGAACCAGCCGAAGGCATGGGAATGATGTTAGATGAAACCTTAAACATTATTAAAGCAGCACCTAACAAAAGCCTTTCATTTATGCTTAACCGTAGCAATGAACAGCAAAAAGCTTCAACACAACTTAAATTTTACTGGATAGAATCTCAGGTTATTAATAAAATAGGCTCTAGTAAAACCATGAGATTAGCCGATCAAGACTCTGTAGATCGCATGATTTTAAAACACAAAGAAGAATTAAAAAGTGACTGCGGCAAACTCAATACTTTAACAATTTGGGAAGTCTATAACACAAGTGAATTTATGGAAAACCAGGCTTCAAACCCAGATTTTGTCTATTCTTCCTCCACAGATATTTTTAATTCTACACCTTATTATTCTACAAACGGGAATACGCAAGATTTATAAATTTCATTATAGTTAACACGCTAATATGATTATATAAATTTTGATCCATTTTTCCTACAAGACTTATAAGGCTCTATAAATCAAAGTGATAAAAGAATTTAATTTTCTTCTTTTAAACCCTAATTTTAGCATAATAACGATATATTTTGCTATATATCTAAGAAAAACGGCGTCTATCCGATTTATGATTTAAGTAAAATAAAAGCAAATATCTTTGTTTTTACCAATGATTTGTACATATTTGTATTTACAATGGTAATATTGTTTCCCCAAAACAAAAACCTACTTAGACATGAAAACACTTTACACAACTGTGTTCTTACTGTTGGCTACATTAGTTTATGGCCAAAAATCAACATTATATCAAAATGTTAATGTAAGAGCTCAAGAACTTAAACACAATCTTAATAAAACAGGAGACAGTCTCATTTTAAAATGTGAACGAACAGTCTACGAAGTTGTTATTTTTAATGATGATTTTGAACGTGTTATAAAAGTTAGAGATAACGAAGCCGTTATCCCAATTGCAGATGTACCAGTAGGACGATATATTATAGAAGCATTACTTAGTGATAAGTTAATTGTAATGACGCTATTAAGAAATGAATCGTTTGGAATTCCGGAAACACCTTTAGTTACCGACAGCACAGATTTATTTGGCACTAAAGCTAAAAAAGAAGCCGTTGCCGTTGCTAGTGCTAAACCATCAACAGACCCTGTTACACCAGAAATTGAGGCCGAAGCTATAGAAATCGCAGCTGTTGATACGCCTTTACCAGAAGAAGAACTCACAAGTATGGAGACACATACCAACAAAACTGATTTAGCCGTTGCAGGTAAGAAGGCAGAACCAGAACAACCAAAAAAACCAAGGCTAACAAGAAAAGTTACCTATACAAAACCTCAAAAACCTGCTGAAAGCAGTATGTCATTATTTAAATCGGAAGAGAAACCTAAAAATACAAGAAGGTCTTCTGTAGAAGTAGATGCTGCACGAGCAAACAGAATTGAAAGTACGTACTGGGTAGAATACAGAATAAATAATGGGCAAAGCTCACAAAAAATACAGAAATTAGGCGATCAAGACACTGTAGATCGTATGATTAAAAAAATCGAAATTGATAAGAAAACAAAAGCAGGACGCTTAAATGAACTTATTATATGGACCGTTTACGATCCACCAAAATTTGTGCAACACAAAAAGAACAACAAATCTAACTTTACAACATTACCGTCTGAAAGTTATAATATTGAACCATACTATAAGAAGGTAAACGATCCGGATAATTTATAAATAAATCAGCAATATTTATTTCTATTAATACCTATTTAGAATCTCAGATTATCACTTAATCTGAGATTTTTTTTACAACCTACCGAGCTATAATCTTTGATGGTCACACAAACAAAACCAACCTCTCAACTTATTGATTTTAAGATCAATAAAGTCTGTTTTCAATTAAAACATCAATACAAAAACTCTCTTAATTTTATCACCACAACATTCATTTACACCATTTTTTTGCACTACATCGATAGTGGTTACATGTTAACAATAAAATGAGTAATGTATCTATTATTATTCCGCAAGGTTTATAAATCTAATAACTTCGTATTAAGTAACTGATTACTATAACAGTACAGTGTTAAAATTTGCTCCCAAAACAATAAACCTACTTAATATGAGACTAAAGTTCACAATAGTGTTCTTACTTTTGATATCCATAGCTTATGGTCAAAAATCTACATTAGTCAAAAACATTAATGCGAGAGCACAAGAACTTGAGCATAGTTTAAACAAGGCTGAGGACAGTATTTTTTTTAAATGTGGACGAACTATATTCGAGGTTGTTTTATTCAAAGAAGATTTTGAAAGAGTTGTTAGAGTTAGAAAAAATGAGGCTAAAATCCCAATAGCTGATTTACCTATAGGAAAATATATTGTTGAAATTTTATTAAGAGATAAACTCATCGTTTTAACCTTAATAAGACATGAAATTATTGACGTTCCAAGCAATGAAATATTGACCACAGCAGATCAACCCTCTGAGTTGTTAGGTGGAGAAAATAAAACCAAGACTACAAAATTAGCTGTTGCTGGTAAAAAAGCACCTCCTAAAAAAATCATAAAAAAAGCTAAAAAACGTCCTGTGAAAAAGCCAGTAATAACTAGTAGTCCTACTATTTTATATTGGGTAGAATACAAAATAAACACAGGTCAGAATACGCTTAAAACACAAAAATTTGGTGATCAAAATACTATTGACCAAATGATTAGAAAAATTGAAGTTGATAAAAAAACAAAAACTGGCCGACTTAATGAATTAATTGTTTGGCGTGTATTTGATACTTCAAAATTTATAGAACACAGAAAAGCAAACAAAACGAACTACCACGCATTGCCTTCTGAAAGTTTTAATACAGAACCATATTACAAAACTACAGACCAAATAGATAATTAGAGCTGCTTTACTTTTTCAGTTCTAATTTCTCTGCGAAATAATCGCAAAAATCCTTCATTGTAGCTGTCATTTTTTCATCTTGGGTTGCTCTTAAAAAAGTATCACTCATGGTCACTAAAGTTTGATGAAAAAACAATTTCATTTCGTCAACTGGCATATCTTTAGTCCACAAATCTATTTTTAAAGTTTCTTGCGCATTACTATCCCAAACCGACAACATTAATGCCTTGGCTTCTTCATTATTTACGCCACCATCTTGCGCAGACCAATTTAATTTTTCTGGCACTCGATTTTCATCGAGCTCTACGTTTAATACAATTTTAGATTTTATTACTTTAGACATTACTTCTTCGGTTTAAATTTTGCTTTTCTAAATATTTCTTCTGGTTCGGTTTGCATTAGTTGTAACACATCAACTTCCGTTTTTTCCGCATAAGCTTTTACAATTTGCCAACCTAAATATTGACCTAATCGTCCTGGCGAATCATTATCTAATTCTAGTCCAAACTTAGTAAAAGGCGCATCGCCAATAAAACGACTTGGTAATTTACTATTGGTACTATACAGAAATTCCTTTTCTACAAAATAACTCCATATTTGGCTTTCATTAGCTTCTGCCCATTGTAGTTGCTCCTCTGAGTATCCTATTTTTTCAGCATCTGATTTAAAAGGAATACACACATCTTTAAAGTATAGCAACTTACCAAAGTAAATCATCTCATCTAATAGCGTACTGCGTTTTGACTGAAACATATATTTTAATGCATAACCATTAGCAACATCAGACACAATTTGATCTTTCTTCATATTAGCCGCTATATACATAGGTATATTTTGATAAAACTCATGTGATGCTCCTAAATAATTATCTAGAGCAATTAGCACTATAGAGTCATTTACAAAGGTTTTATCTCTGTATGCCACATCATTAGTTAACGTAATTACTCGAGGTGTTTTAAAGGTTTTATCATAATACTTTAGATGCTGAAAAAGACCTGTAAGCTCTTCTTTTGTTTCTTTAACATTAGGAAATTTAGTTTGCACTTCACTTAACAATTCTATCTGCAAGCTATCTTTCATTTTTTCTAACCAAAAGGAATCAGGATCACTAGTAAAGAAAAATGGGTAAGCGCTCTTTAACTTTTGTAAATCCTTAGGTTCTGCTTCAAAAAAAGCGGTATCAAAACGTTCTATTATAAAATCTGTTTCTATTTTGGCAATTTCCTTTTCCAATTTAGACGCCTCATCACAAGACCATAGCATTACACTAAACACTAATATTATAAAAAATCTAATCTGCATTTTATAAAACATTTTTAATCCTAACACGATTGCATTATTTTTGTTGTACAAAGGTACACTTCTTTGTAATAAAAACTCAAAAATTATGCAGACAGAAAAGATTGTAAATCATATTGTAGATTGGTTAAAAGATTATGCTACTAAAGCAGGTGTTAATGGTTTTGTTGTAGGGATTTCTGGAGGAATAGATTCCGCAGTAACGTCTACACTTTGTGCCAAAACAGGTTTAGACGTTTTATGTATTGAAATGCCTATTCACCAAGCTTCTAGCCATGTCAGTAGAGCACATGAACATATTGCACAACTAAAAGGTAGATTTTCTAACGTAAAAGAGACACGTGTAGATTTAACACCTGTTTTTGAAGAGTTTAAAACCGAAGTAAATCTTGAAGGAAAAGACGCTACGGTAAATATGGCATTAGCCAATACTAGAGCACGCTTAAGAATGACCACGTTATATTACCACGCTGGTTTATTAGGTCTTTTAGTAGCTGGTACAGGAAATAAAGTTGAAGATTTTGGTGTCGGTTTTTATACAAAATATGGTGATGGTGGAGTGGATTTAAGTCCAATAGCAGACTTATTAAAATCTGAAGTGTATAATATTGGTAATTTCCTAGATGTACCAGAATCTATAATGAAAGCAGCACCAAGCGACGGCCTATTTGGTGATGCACGTAGTGATGAGGATCAAATTGGAGCATCTTATCCAGAGTTAGAGTGGGCAATGCAAATGAAAGACGAGGGAAAAACAATTGCCGATTTTGAAGGGAGACAACGCGAAGTATTTGAGATTTTTACCAGATACAACACCTCAAATAAGCATAAAATGATTCCTATTCCTATTTGCGAAATCCCTAAAGATTTAAAATAAAAATTACGTTTTTACAACCTAAATTATAGATTTTATCAATTTTTCACTATTTTTACTTACTTAAATTTACACAATTGTATTGATTATAGCCTATTAATTTATAATAACCCTAACCAACATAATAAAATACAATAGTAATGATACACATATTACTTGTTGATAGTCATCCCATTGTCCGAAAGGGACTAGAACTATACCTAAATAGTAAGCCTGATTTAAAAGTCATCGGAAGTTTAGAAAGCGGAATTGAAATATTTGAATTTGTAAGACGTCAAAAAGTAGATGTTATTATTTCTGAAGTCGATCTCCCTGAACTTAACGGCATCACAGCTCTAAGAGCTATTAAAAAGGAATACAAATCTGTGAATGTGCTAATGTTTAGCCATCAACCAGAAGAAATATACGCTATTAGTACCTTAAAAGCAGGCGCTTCTGGGTATTTAAATAAAACGGCAAATGTTGAAGACATAGAAAACGCCGTTCGTAAAATTCATACAGGAGAAACTTCATTAAGTGAAAAAATGGACAAACACCTGCGCTATGAAGACACTAGAAAAAGTAGAAGTAGAATGTTTAAAAAACTATCTACTAGAGAGGTTGAAGTGCTAAAACTGCTTTCTATCGGAAGAAAAAATAAAGAAATAGCTCAAGAATTAGATATTAACGAAAAAACAGTGAGCACATACAAAGCACGCTTGTTTAAAAAACTTAATGTTACCAATATTGTAGATTTAATTCACCAAGCTAAACATCATAATTTAACGTAGCTTGTATTGGTTTAACCTAGTACTTTTCCTAATTTTCTAGACAATAACATTTTAAGACCAACGTAATCTTTTACATCTTCCATTATGGTGCGAGTATCTGCATTTTCGTTTAGCGTCTCATTTTTATACTCAGCTACTTTTTGATCAATTAAATGACAGCGTAAACTTAAAATGGTTTGACTGACCAATTGAGATACAGAATCTATTTTTTCTTTTGGTATAATTTGATTGCGCTGCCAATCATGTAAATTGTACTTTTCATCTTCCATTAAAATACTAGTAACTGTGCTAGCAGATTCTTGATCTAATTGATTTATAAATTGTTTAGTTGAAAAATTTTCGTCTAAATTTAACTTTTCAATTAATGCATAGTAAAGCGCTTTAAATTGGGTATTAGAAAACTGCATTTCATCTTCTTGAAGATCTAAATATATTTTTTCGAACACACGAGTTTCATGCTTAGTAGGTTCTAATTGCAATTCTCCCGAAGTTTCATTTTCTTTTAAAATCAAATCTTCAAATTGCTCTGTTCTACTACCATACAACATTAAGATTTCTATAATTTTACGCTCTAACTCAAACTGAACATCAACTTTTTGCTTTGGTGATGGCTCATTCTTTACTACCTGAAACGCTTTTTGCTCTTGCTTATAGTTTTTATTTGCTTCTTGATGCTCTTTTTTATTAATCTGTGCTAATGTACTAAAGAGTACGTTTTCACTTATATCCATAATGCGAGCACATTCTTGGATATAGATTTCGCGCTTAATTTGATCTGGTATTAAAGCAATACTGTTTACAATATCTCGTATCGTTTCTGCTTTTTTTATAGGATCATTATTCGCTTCCTTAACTAATAGAGAGGCTTTAAATTGAATGAAATCCTGAGATGTTGTATTGAGATATTCTGTTAATTCTTCTAACGTATTTGATCTAGAAAAACTATCTGGATCTTCGCCATCAGGAAACGTACACACTTTTACATTAACGCCTTGCTCTAATATTAAATCAATACCACGTAAAGATGCCCTAATTCCTGCAGCATCACCATCAAAAAGTACTGTGATGTTATTGGTAAGCCTATTAATTAATCTAATTTGATCCGCAGATAAAGCCGTTCCCGAAGAAGACACCACATTTGTGATTCCGGTTTGATGAAACTGAATAACATCTGTATACCCTTCAACTAAATAACAATTATCTTCTTTTGCTATACTTTGCTTAGCATGATACAAGCCATAAAGGACTTTACTTTTATGATATATTTCACTTTCAGGAGAATTAAGATATTTAGCCGCCTTTTTATCTGCGATTAATATTCGTCCTCCAAATCCTAAAATACGTCCACTCATACTATGAATAGGAAACATAACACGGCCTTTAAATCTATCGAACCGTTTTTCTCCTTTAACAATTGTTAATCCTGTCTGTTCTAAAAATTTGATATTATATCCTTTGCCCAAAGCATCATCTGTAAAGGCTTGCCATTCGTCTAAAGAATATCCCAATTGAAACTTTTTAATTGTTTCTTCCGTAAAACCTCTTTCTTTAAAGTAACTTAACCCAATGGCCTTACCTTGGTTACTGCTATGTAATATTTTCTGAAAATAGGTGTTTGCATATTCACTAACCAAATACAAACTTTCTCTAGTATCTGCTTGGGCTTTTTCCGCGTCTGTCCTTTCCGTTTCTTCTATATCTATATTATATTTTTTTGCCAAATATTTTATAGCTTCAGGATAGGTAAAATGCTCATGCTCCATTAAAAATGTTACCGCATTACCTCCTTTTCCACTAGAAAAATCTTTCCAAATCTGTTTTACTGGTGAAACCATAAAACTAGGAGAACGTTCTTCACTAAAAGGACTTAAACCTTTAAAATTACTTCCAGATTTTTTTAGCTGAACAAAATCGCCAATAACCTCTTCTACGCGAGCGGTTTCAAATACTTGTGCTATGGAATTCTGTGAAATCAATTATTTTGAGATTTAAGTAGTCTGTAAATTTAAGAAGATAAATCCAAAATTCTACAAACTATAACAACTCAAATGTTAAACATTAAACAATTAAAACTAACAATAAACGTCATTTTCTTATATTTAGAATATGAACGATTCAGCAATTGACGGCAAAACAAATTCTCAACAGTCTAAACACAAAAGAAAAGCCTATAAAAAAAAGAGATACATTGTCCCAGCGATTATTGTACTTATATTAATCTCTGTAAGGATTTATTTGCCCTATTTTGTAAAAGCCGAGGTCAATAAAGTATTAGCAGATTTACCTGGTTATTATGGTGAAGTTAAAGACATAAACATTTCATTAGTTCGTGGTGCTTACGTAATTGAAGACTTATACCTCAATAAAGTTAATGCCAAAACGCAAGTTCCTTTTTTAAATTTCCCAGAAACTGACATATCTATTGAATGGAAATCAATTTTTAAAGGAAAAATAGTGAGTGAGATTATTATGTTTAGTCCTGAAGTAATATATGTTATGGAAGATCAACAAACCGAAGGAGAAACTGCAGATTCTGAGGATTGGACCAAAGCATTAACTGATTTAGTACCTATTGACATAAATAATTTTGAAATTAAAAATGGAAAATTGGCATTTGTAGAGTTACAGGCAGATCCCAATATCGATTTACATTTTAATCATCTAGATCTTACTGCCAAAAACTTGAGAAATGTGTCGGCCAAATCTCGCACATTACCTTCACCAATCCATGCAACAGCAAGGTCTATTGGCAATGGTAAAATGACTTTAGATGGCCAAATTAATCTTATTAAAGAAATACCAGATTTGAATATTGAATTTGGTTTAAAACAAGCAGACGTCACAGCTTTAAATGCCTTTACACAACATTATGCTGGTATAGATTTTGATTCTGGAACATTTGAGTTATTTAGTGAACTCGCCATTGCTGATGGCTATTTAAAAGGCTATATGAAACCTTTGGTTACAAACTCTAAACTTATTAGCAAAGATGACAATTTTCTTAGTGTGCTATGGGAAGGTTTTGTTGGTTTCTTTAAGTTTATTTTAAAAAATCAGAGAACAGACACTTTAGCTACAAAAATACCTCTTGAAGGAAACTTAAACACTATTGAAGCTGGTGTTTTACCAAGTGTCATTAACATTTTTGAAAATGCATGGATAAAAGCTTTTAAGGGTGTGGTGGATGATGAAATTGAGTATGAAGACGCTTTCAAAGCCAAAGAATAAGCTTAGCTAGGTTATTTTATAAAAACCATCGTATAATTCAGTGGTTTTCACAATGAGATTATATAACTTTAGCTTCTTAATTAGAACTAAATTAGTATGCATTCTAAATTAAAAAGTAGCGCTTCATCATTAAAGCTTTGTATTGTGATTACAAGCTTGTTGTTAAACTTTATGTCTTGTACAACCAAGGATACAGAATCCTTTTCCTTCGTTCAATTGTGCGACACGCAGTTAGGCATGGGTGGCTATAAACATGATATCGCTACCTTTAAACAAGCGGTTTCTCAAATAAATGAATTAAACACGGACTTTGTAGTTATCTATGGAGATCTAGTCAATGATGCTGCTGATAGCACATATATAGAATTTAAAAACATCATGAAAGGTCTAAAAACAACGTGTTACGTTGCTGCTGGAAATCACGATGTAGGCAATATCCCAAATGACTCTACATTGCGTTTTTATAGAAATACGATTGGTAAAGATTACTATGATTTTAAACACAAGAACAATGCTTTTGTTGTTATAAACACACAGTTACTAAAAGTAGATGTTGAAAATGAATCTAAAAAGCATTATAACTGGTTTAAAAACACACTTAAGACTCAAAAAGAAGAACAGCATGCTGTATTTGTTATTGGTCATTATCCTTTATTTACAGAATCTCCAAACGAAGAAGAACATTATTTTAATTTACCAGTTGATAAACGTAAAGAAATACTAGAATTGTTTAAAAACAATAATGTATCGGCATATTTATCTGGCCATACGCATAAATTAACCATCAATAATTTTGAAGGCATTCAACTCGTAAGTGGTGAAGCGACTAGTAAAAACCTAGATGATAGACCACTAGGTTTTAGACAATGGGAAGTTTCTAAAGACACAATTACGCATACGTTTGTAAACCTTAAATCTACAGACCATTTAGATCCGTTAAAATAAAAAGCCCAAATCTTAGATATAGATTTAGGCTTTTAAACTTATATATCCCGACTGATTAATCTAAGTCAAAACGCAGTCCAACAGAAATATTATTCTGATCTACGGCTTGGTCTTTAAATAATGGGTTTAGATCATATTTTACGTAAAGTGACACGTCATCAAATCCAACATATGCACTTAAACCGTATACAAAATTTGACGTATTGTAATTTTTTCTGATTTTATCCTTAACACGATCGCCATTTTCTTTGTACTTCAGTTTTTGCAATGTACCAAGCCTTAAACCACCATAACCACCAATCCCGAATTTAAACTGGTTTTCCGTTGTATATCTAATTTTATCCTTAAACTCTCTTTTTTTAGATGGCCCAAATTCTAAGTGCATCGGCACCACTAAATTAGTGACTCTAAATTGGGCTTTATCGAGATCTACAGGAAACTCTTGCAATGACGTTACATCATCTGTTTGCACGAAATATTGATTATCTTTCATGTTTAATTTATTCCATTGAAACGAAAATCCATAATTTACTCTCATAAAATTAGAATCTTTAAAAAGACGTGTTTGCCATAACCAACCTAATTCTACAAAACCAGAACCTCCAATTTTATATGGCGAATCATCCAAATTTTCGCCATCAATTATAGTATTGTTAAAGCCTATAGCAAATAACATTTTATTAGTGGTTCTAAGATCGTATTTAGGTGCTTTTTCTTCAGATCCAATATTTATATGCAAACCGTTAGATCCAATGTTTAATTCTACCTTCTCGTCATCATCCCTTCTATATTGATAAGCATCATAGCCATTACGCCTTAGTAATGCAATCTGCTTATCTATAATAACCGTTCTGTTTTCAATATTTAAAACAGCTATCTTTGCCGCTTCTTTCTTTAGGTTTTCAGCTTCCGCTGCAGTGATTTCATCGGCATCTAACCTCGCATTGATTTTTTGAATTTTGAGTTTTAAGGCTCCTTTTTCTTGTTCTTCAATTTGAGACCTTTCTTCTTCTAATTTAACAATTTTGTAGTCTACTTTTTCTTTTCTAATAGAATCTAAATCCTTTGTCTGTGCTTGTAACTTTGATATAGTAATGCTTAAAATTAGGCATACTAATAGCTTTGTAATTGTGTTCATGACTGTTCGTTTTTTGATTAATGATGATTTATTTTGATTTGATGTTTTAATTGTTTCGATCTGCAACTGCTGTTTTTACTGAATTATAACTGTCTTTTAAAGCTTCAAAGACCTTAGTTCTAAAAGATTGTCCCATTTCTTCTTCTGCGCGTAGTAATAAGGTTTCTGCATCTGTAATTTTAACAGATTCGATGTGTAAATTGTTCTTAAATAATTCTTTACTCGCTATTTTTAATAAAGAATCTAGTTCTCTATCACTTACCTCTGCTTGTTCGTTTTTTAATTCTTGCATAGCCACGACCATAGCTTCTTGCAGCATAGCAGTATCTATAACATTCTGTTTCGGTTTATTGATTTCATCCGTATGTATAGTTGTATTTAAATCTTTTTGAATTGCATTATGAGATGCAACCTTGGTACCTGACATACTTTTTTCTTTGGTTACTTTTTTATAATCAATACGGTTGTCGCTTATAAGCTCTGGTAATGTTTCTAGGTTTTTCTCTTCAGTTTTGTCTTGTTCTACTAACTCAATAAGTTTATGCGCATTGGGTTGGGTTTTATCTTGCTGGATTTGTCCATTAATACTATCTTCATTTACAATTTGTGGCAATTGTTTTTCTGAATCTGCTTTATTAAAAAATTGAATCGCAACTGCCATCATTAATAATATGCCTGCCGCAATACTTAACCACCAATACAACGGTTTTTTAGATGTATGTTGATCTTCATCTAATCGGTTAGACAACTTAGACCAACCGTCTTGCGAAGGCGATAAGGTTCTTTTTTCTAACTTATCTTTTACATTTTCTTCAAATTTAATTGGAGCCATAACTGTTGTTATTTAGTTCATTAATTTTGCTCTGAAGCAATTGTCTTGCTTTAAACAATTGGGATTTTGAAGTACCTTCAGAAATCTTTAATAGTTCTGCTATTTCTTGATGCTTATAACCCTCTATAGCATACATCACAAAAACCATTTTATAACCTTCTGGCAAACTATCTATCAGCAATTGTATTTCTGCAACTTCTATATTAGAATTTATATTATTAGAAGAATCGTGTTCTAAAAATTGATCTTCTACCGCAAACTCAATCTGCTTTTGCTGTCTTAAATAAGAAATCGCTTCTCTAACCATTATCCGTCTTACCCAACCTTCAAAACTACCTTCATTTTTAAATGACTTTAAATATTTAAACACTTTAAAGAATCCATTTAACATTACTTCTTCTGCTTGGTAAACATCCTTTATATAATACCTACAAACACTTAGCATTTTGGGTGCGTGCAATTCATATAGCAAATGTTGAGCTTCGCGATTTTGAGTCGCAGCTTTCTGAATAAGTTTTGATTCGTTTTTATGAAGTTGTATAACTTTCATTAATTCATTTAAATTGCAATAGCCTTCTAAAGTCTTTCTATGAGTATAGACGCAATTTTGCAACCAATGGTTGCTTGCGAAATAAAAAATAATTAAATTTATTTACAAACAACTAATTATCAGTAAGATATAATTATTTTTTTCTGTCAATTACGTAATCAACCATAAGCTTTAGAGATGCTCTGTATGGTGATTCTGGGTATTTTTCTAAAAGCAACAAGGCTTCCTTTTGAAAGGTTTTCATTTTTGAAATAGCGTAATCAAGTCCACCTTGTTCTTTGACAAACGCAATAACTTCCTTTACACGTTGTTTATCTTTATTATGATTTTTTACGGAATTAATCAACCAAGATTTCTCCTTTTTAGAACAATTATTTAAGACATAAATTAAAGGAAGCGTCATTTTCTGCTCCTTTATATCTATACCAGTAGGTTTGCCAATTGCTTCTTCACCATAATCAAATAAATCATCTTTAATCTGAAAAGCCATTCCAATTAACTCTCCAAATTTTCGCATAGTTTCTACTTCTATAGAATTCGGCTTAACCGACGCTGCACCCAAACTACAACATGCAGCTATTAAGGTTGCTGTTTTTTGCCGTATGATTTCAAAGTAAACATCTTCGGTAATATCAAGCTGTCTCGCTTTTTCTATTTGCAGTAATTCACCTTCGCTCATTTCACGAACTGCAACAGAAATAATTTTAAGTAAATCAAAATCATTATTATCTATAGAGAGTAGCAAACCTTTAGACAATAAAAAATCACCTATAAGAACGGCAATTTTATTTTTCCACAACGCATTAATGGAGAAAAACCCACGTCTACGGTTACTATCATCTACCACATCATCATGCACTAATGTTGCTGTATGTATTAACTCAATTACTGAAGCACCTCTATATGTACGCTCACTTACTTCACCATTATTCATCATTTTCGCAACAAGAAAAACGAACATAGGCCGCATTTGTTTGCCTTTTCTATTTACAATATAATGGGTTATTCTATTAAGTAGAGCAACCTTACTCGCCATAGAGAGCTGAAACTTTTGTTCAAAAAGATCCATCTCGTAAGCAATAGGTTGTTTTATTTGTTCGGTAATTTTCATTTATGATTTTAACGGTACAATATTACGAATTCTGCAACTTAAAATCCACAAATACGGAATTTTAGTAATTTAACATTTTCAGCTAATAATTATTTGTAACTTTATCGAATTAATCCAAAAAAACTATAACATATGAAAAAAATTACTTTACTCTTAGCTCTTGTTTTCACATCCTCTCTGATGTTTGGGCAAGTTGTTTTATCAGAAGACTTTGAAGCAGGCCTAACCTTACCAACAGGCTGGACAAACAATGATATTGCCGCAAATGTCAACAATGAAATATGGACATTTGAAACAGGTGGTGAAGCTGCTTTATTAACCGCTGGAAACACTAACGTATACACTTCTGGAAATTGTGACGGTAATTATGCAGCATTTGATAGTGACGGCTATGGAAACAATAGTACAGCAGAAGAAGCCGCTCTTGAAAGCCCTGTTTTTGACTGTTCATCCCTAACTTCTGTTACTTTAGGATATTCGCATTATTTCGCAGGTAATTATGGCGGAATTGGTTATGTAGAAGTAACGACTGATGGAATCACGTGGACTACAGTTGAAACATACAGTGGCGACGGCTATGATGGAGGAACGATAAACCTAGATGTTACTACCGAATTGGCTGGAGCTACAACTGCTCAAGTTCGTTTTAGATGGACAGGTGATTGGGCTGTAGCGTGGTACGTAGACAACGTTTCAGTTTACCAATGTACCGTGGCTTCTCCGAATGCCGTGACAGCAGCAATTGAACCTGCAGATGCTGCAACGAATGTAGAAATTAATTATGGGACTACTGTAAACAACCTTGGACCTTTTGACTGGACACCATCAAGTACTGGTGATCCTGCAGATAGCTATAACTTAAATTTAGGAATAACAGCTGCTGGAGGAGACTTAGGAACTATCACAGGATTTTCTAGTGGTGTATCAATTAATTATGATTGGGAACCTAATACAACTTATTATTGGTCTATTGACGCTGTTAACTGTAATGGTGTAACTGCTGGTCCAATTTGGAGCTTTACTACAGAGGCATGCAATGAAACTGCAGCACCATCACCAGCGACTGCACCTTCACCTGCTGATGCAGCGACTGCCGTTCCTTTAGAAGCACCAGATTCATCATATAGTTTTAGCTGGACAGCAGCAAGCCCTGATGATTCATTTACATTAAATCTTGGTACTACAAACCCTCCAACTCAATCTTTTGAAAATTTTGCGAATGGTGGAACTATTACTGGTCTTGCAGTTAGTACAACTTACTATTGGAGTGTTGATGTTGTAAATTGTTTTGGTATTACAACAGCTACAAATGTTTGGAGCTTTACTACTGACGCAACTTTAGGTATAGAAGATAATACTTTACAGTCATTTGGCGTATATCCAAATCCAACTTCTGGACTTTTAAACATAAAGTCTTCACAAGACGTAGATAATGTTACAGTATTTAATTTACTTGGTCAGAGTGTTGCAACTTTCTCTAAAAATGAGATTACGAATTCTTCAATTGATATGTCTGACTTATCACAAGGATTATATTTAGTGAAAATTACATCAGGAGATAATACTCAAACAATAAGAGTTACTAAAGATTAATTTAGTATTATAAATTTTAACACATAAAAAAAGCGGCAATAGCCGCTTTTTTTTATTCTCTATTGTTATATATTTAATTAAAAGCTTTCTGCAGAAATTAATAACCAGCAAACCTAAAATTAAGCATTTCCCTCATGTATCTATATAATTCTGGAAACTGAGATTTAAACTCATCTGGTGTTTCAATAAAATTTTCGAGAAGAACTGCAAAAAATTCAAAATGATTAGTAAATGCGTAGGTTCTAAAATATTTAGATGCAAGCAGATTTTTTCTTACATTCTCATTACTTTGCAAATAAGTTATTAGTGCATTAAAGCCCGTATTAAAAATATGACTACTTATATCTTTACTCGTTTTAGCATTTAAGTGAATGGCGTGACCAAATTCATGAATACCAAGATTTAGATTGTCATCTCCTATTTTATAGCCGTGATTAAAGTCCTCCCAAGAAAAAACAATGGCTTTCATTTGCGGATTAGTTTCTCCCTTGTGATACACACCATTAATACTAGAAAAATAAACTTTTGGGTAAATTATAACCGTGTCTATTATATTTAACCTGTGCTTTTTAAATCCAAAAGTTAACATCGTAGCTGTAGCCGCAATGATAACTTTCATGCAGTCTGTTACAATTAGTTCTTCTTTTCCAACAAACTCATTTTCATTTATAAAAACAGCAACTCTATGCTCAAAATGTAGTTGATGCCGATCTTTTAACTTGTTATAAAACGCATACTCCTTTTTTAATATAGATCGCTGTGCTGCGGTTAATTCATTCCGTTTTAGATAAAGGTGTGTAAACAATGGTTTACTAAACTTGGTTGCATATAAAAATTGAATAATTTTAAATAATCTATAAATTATAAAAAGAACAAGTATTGCAATGCCTATAGGAATCATATATCTAGATATAAATAATCTTTCTAAATTTTCTTGCTCTGTTTGCAACAACATCTAGTCTTAAGTTTTTATTTAAATATGGAAACGATGAAAATAAAGAAACTATTCTAACAATCATTTTTATTTCAATAAATAATTTCTCCGAACAGCACGCATTAAATATAAATAGCAAATAACCAATCCATATAGTTTTTATCATATTAGACCGTATTACTAATGTTGTATAATTATTATATTTACATCAGAATTCTTAAGACAGCATAATTTCCTAATTTTTTTCTAATATTATTTTCTATGAAAGTACGTGAACAATTTTTAATCATTTCTATAATTATTGTTTTAGCAATTGTTGGCATTGCTTTTATCTGGCAACCTATTTTATGGGCATTTTTATTAATAGGCCCCTTAATTATTATGGGGCTTTTTGATATTATGCAAACCTCACATACTATTCGACGAAATTTCCCATTATTAGGACGTTTTAGATACATGCTAGAAGCAATCAGGCCAGAAATAATGCAATACTTTGTTGAAACAGACACCCAAGGTAGACCCTTAAACAGAATATTGCGATCATTAATCTATCGAAGAGCAAAAGGCGAAAATGACACTGAGCCTTTTGGCACGCAAATGGACCTATACCATTCTGGTTACGAATGGCTAGAACATTCTATGTATGCAAAACAAAACCCTAAAGACATTGGAGAATTCCCAAGATTAATAATTGGAGGTAAAGATTGTAAACAGCCATACTCATCGAGTTTGTTAAACATATCTGCAATGAGTTTTGGTTCACTGAGTAAAAATGCTGTTTTAGCTTTAAACAAAGGAGCCAAAATGGGCAATTTTGCGCACAATACTGGAGAAGGTGGCATAAGTAATTATCATTTAGAAAATGGAGGCGATTTAATATGGCAAGTAGGTACAGGATATTTTGGTTGCAGAAAAGAAGATGGCACATTTAATGAAGTTACATTTAGAGAAAACGCTTTAAAACCAGAAGTAAAAATGATTGAGATAAAATTATCTCAAGGTGCCAAACCTGGACATGGAGGAATTTTACCAGCATCTAAAAACACCGAAGAAATTGCAAAAATAAGACATGTAAAACCTGGTATAGCAGTACACTCTCCTCCATCGCATTCTGCGTTTTCTAACCCAATTCAGTTTATGCATTTTATTAAAAAACTTAGAGACCTCTCTGATGGTAAGCCCGTTGGTTTTAAATTATGTTTGGGAAGAAAACAAGAATTTATGGACTTTTGTGAAGCCATGATCCACACAGGTATTTACCCAGATTTTATAACTGTAGACGGTGGAGAAGGTGGAACTGGTGCGGCTCCTGTTGAGTTCTCGAACTCTATGGGAATGCCATTACGTGAAGGTTTAATTTTTGTTCATGATACACTCGTAGGATTTGATATAAGAAAAGAAATAAAGGTCATTGTTGCTGGTAAAATAATTACAGGTTTTCATATGGCAAGAGCTATAGCATTGGGAGCCGATGGCTGTAATAGTGCACGTGCAATGATGTTATCCATAGGTTGTATTCAAGCCTTGCAATGTAACACTAATACTTGCCCTGTTGGTGTAGCAACACAAAACGCATCTTTAGTAAAAGGATTGGTTGTAGAGGACAAGGCTCCTAGAGCTAAACGTTATCATGAAGCTACAATTCATTCCTTCTTAGAATTAGTAGCTGCAGCTGGTCTTAATAGCCCTAGTGAATTAACGAGAGACCACATTAGTAAACGTATTGGCCTGTACAACGTAAAAACCTATCACGATATTTATCCTCCTATGAAAACAGGTAGCTTACTTAACGTTGATACAATTCCTGAAGATTATAAGAAGTTCTTTCAGTTAACTCGGATTATGAAATAGCTCTTATATTCTAAAAGCTCTGCTTTTTTTTAAACTATTGATTTACAGTATCAGAATAAACGCAGTTGCTTTACTTATCAAATCGTATCTTTGTAAAGAATGATAAAATCAAAACACCTATTTTAAAACTTATTTCAAAACATGCTAAGGAATTAATCGAATTCTTTAAAAGCACCAGCTTTTCTAAAGCGGTATTAATAAGTATTGCTGTAACAACTCCAATTATCTGCGGTATTATAGCCGATCAATTAGAAATTGGTCTTGCGCTTTGTTTTGGTGCATTTTGGTGTTCTCCAAGTGATGTTAGTGGCAACTTAAAACATAAACAAATTGGTATATTATTCTCCTCGCTATTAGTTGTAATAATAAGCTTTATTGGTGGCTACTTAAACATTTCAAACTACCTACTCTTCCCTGTTCTTGGTATTTTAACCTTTTGTATTGCCTTTATTTCAATTTATGGATTTAGAGCTTCATTAATAAGTTTTTCAGGTTTATTAGCATTAGTATTAAGTTTTGCACACCGATTAGAAAATTTAGAAGTTTATCAGTTTGCGTTGCTCATTGGTGTTGGCGGTCTATGGTATTTAATACTCTCTACAATTTGGTATTACTTTAACCCTAAGGCCCAAACCGAAGAAGCGTTAATCGAAACATTTTTATTAACAGCTCAACTATTAGATACCAGAAGGCAATTAATTGGAGAACAGCCCAACAGAGACGAGTTGCAGGTTCAACTTTTAAACCTACAAAGTGAACTCACAGAACATCATGAAACCTTACGTGAAATTCTAATATTATCTCGAAAAAGTTCAGGAAAATCTAACTACCACAGCAGAAGACTATTGATATTAGGTCAACTCATAGAAATGTTAGAAACAGCCATTGCAAATCCTGTGAACTACAATAAAATGGATGTCTTTTTTGCAAATCATCCGCAGTTTAAAACACATTTTCAGAAAATAATTTTAGAACTATCGCATCAATTAAAATCTATTTCCAAACATCTAAATAATTCAAAACGTCTACCATCTAATAAAGTGATTTCTGATGTATTGATAAAGCTTGAAACAGAAATTTTAATATTTAAAGATGCCAATCAATTAGAAGAATATGAGCAATATCTGATGCTCCAAAATTTCTTAGATTATCAAAAAAAGCAATTTGAAAAATTAAAGAAAATTAAATGGTTACTGGGCAATCCAGACTTAACTTCTAATGATTACATTAAAAACGATAAATTAATTCGATTTATAAAACGACGAGATTACAACCCAAGATTAATCCTTAGAAATCTAAGTTATAGGTCTACCATTTTTAAACACTCTTTGCGCCTATCTGTTGTTGTTATGATAGGATATGGTATTGGCTTATTTTTCGATTTTCAGAATCCGTATTGGATTATCCTTACTATTATTGTAATAATGCGACCAAGTTATGGTCTTACCAAAGAGCGCTCCAAAGACCGAATCATCGGTACAGTTATTGGAGCAGTTTTAGCTACTGGTTTAGTGTTTATAATTAGCAATCCGTATATCTATGGTGCTTTAGGTGTACTATCTATAGTTGTTGCATTCTCTATGGTACAAAAAAACTATAAAGCATCTGCTACCTTTATTACCTTGAGTGTAATTTTAATATATGGAATTTTAGAACCTAATATTCTTACGGTCATTCAGTTTAGAGTTTTTGACACACTCATTGGAGCAACCTTATCTTATGCAGCAATGCGCTGGCTCTTTCCGGCTTGGTCATTTATGGAAATTGGCGATCATATTAAAGATAGCTTAAAAGCTAATACAGCGTTTTTTAAATCTATTAGCAACTTTTATCAAAAAAAAGGAACTATTCCAACGAGCTTAAAAATTAATAGAAAGGAAGCCTTTGTAGAAATGTCTAACTTAAGTGCCGCATTTCAGAGAATGGCACAAGAACCAGAATCCAAACAAAACCATATCGATGACATTTACCAACTTGTAGTTATAAACAATAGTCTCTTAGCGTCATTGGCATCACTTAGCACTTATACTCAAAACAACCCAACATCTAACGCCTCTGAAGACTTTGAAAGGATATCTAAAAAAATTCTAGATAATCTCGACTTAGCCTGCATACAATTGAAAACTATTGACTTTGAAAATTCTGCAACTAGCAATGCTGTCTTTAAAACCACACCTTTTCACTTTTCAGATAATGAACTTGGTAATGATGATTTTTTTCAGACAAAAAACGAACGCACGCACAAGGAAGCGCATTTGGTTAGAGAACAACTATATTGGCTATTTAGCTTAAGTGAAAAACTATTGAAATTAACAGCAAAATTTAAGATAAAAAATTATGAAAACCTCTAATGCCATTTTAGGCATCTCCATTGTGTTATTTACATTCATAGTTGGTTTTTTCTTTTACAAACATAATTTTATTGATGTAAAACAAGAAAGCTATTCCACCCATAAATACACCATTAAAAATACGCATGTTTTACCTGATATATTAAACGAAGTCAGTGGTATTGCTTGGATTAATGAAAATACATTTGCATGTATACAAGATGAAGATGGTTATATTTTCATCTATGATATTAAAATTAATTCTATTCTAAAAACCATAAAGTTTGCTGGTCATGGTGATTATGAAGCTATTGCAATTCACAACAACGATGCTTATGTTTTACGAAGCGATGGCTTAATCTATGCACTTTCAAATTATAATACTAAGGCTATAAAAACGTCTAAAATCAAAACTGTTTTTGATGCTGACAACAATATGGAAAGCCTAACTTTTGATACCCAAAACAATCAATTATTAATATCTCCAAAAGATAAAGACTTAGGCCCAAAACACTTAAGAAGCGTATATAAAATTCCATTAGACACTAAAACCGTTGATACTATACCTGTTTTTAGTGTGAACCTAAAATCTGAAATTTTAAAAGACTTTAAACACAAACATATCCGTAATACTTTATGTCCATCTGAAATTGCCGTGCATCCTATGACTCAAGATATTTATGTTTTAGAGGGTAAAAATCCAAAACTAATTATATTGAATAATGAAGGCATCATTAAAAATGCCATTAAGTTAAATAAAAAACAATTTGCTCAGCCAGAAGGATTAACATTTAGCGATGATGGTCGTTTATTTATTTCTAACGAAGCGGACAATGGAAACGCGAACATATTAGAAGTAGTCTTGGAATAGCTACAAAAACAAAAATGAAGCAATACAGAACGGTAATACACATCCTCAAAAAACTCCGTTTTGAAAATCAAAAAGTTGCACTTACAAATTCAAGCGAGCTAAATCACTTTCTAACTTTTTTATTTCTACTTTAGTTAGGATGGCTTCGCATCCTCAAAAACTCCGTTTTGAAAATCAAAAAGTTGCACTTACAAATTCAAGCGAGCTAAACCACTTTCTAACTTTTTTATTTCTACTTTAGTTAGGATGGCTTCGCATCCTCAAAAACTCCGTTTTGAAAATCAAAAAGTTGCACTTACAAATTCAAGCGAGCTTGATTTGACGTGCAACTTTTTGATTTATCCGTGACCTCGAGAGGATTCGAACCTCCAACCCTCAGAGCCGAAATCTGATATTCTATCCAGTTGAACTACGAGGCCATAAACATCCTTAAAAACAGATGCCTTTAATCTTATTTATTCTAAGACAACTTAGCCTTTACAATATTAGATATAGTTTTACCATCTGCCTGTCCTGCTAATTCTTTACTCACTATTCCCATAACCTTCCCCATATCTTTCATACCTTCTGCACCAACTTGTTCTATAGTTTTTACAACCACTTTCTCAATTTCATCTTCGCTTAAGGCTTCTGGTAAAAATTGGCTGATAATTTCAGCTTGAGCTAATTCTGGTTCAGCTAAATCATTTCGATCTTGCTCTAAAAATATAGCAGCACTATCTTTACGCTGTTTTACCATTTTAGACAATATCTTTATTTCTTCATCTTCAGAAATATCTTCTTTAGAACCCGTAGCCGTTTGTGCTAATAATATTTCCGATTTCACAGCTCTTAAAGCAGCTAATGCTGTTTGATTTTTATCCTTCATTGCTGCTTTCATTGCAGTCATAATATCAACTTGTAAACTCATATTTTAGATTATTTAAGAAGTGCGAAGATAACAAAAAGTTTTGCTTGTAATACTATAGAAATCCTCTATTGGTAAACTATAAATAAACAAAAAGCCCAAAAAGCTGGAGGAACTTTTTGGGCTTGTACTAAGTGCTTTTGCACAATACACTAAACTTGCTATTAATCCACGTTATCGTGCAAAAATGAATTGTTACTTCTTAATTGAATATCATCATTTTCATCTGTACCAACAGACATTCTAGAAGCTTTCGTTTCAGAAGAATGCTGTGCATCTTCTAAATTAACACCTTGTCTTTTGTAAGCAGGTTCTTTTTCTATTTCGTCTATTTTCGCTGTATTAAACTTATAGTTAAAATCCTTCATTCTTCTTCTACGCTCATCTGCACGAGCAATAAGTAAGTCTGAAATAGGACTATTCATAGGATCAATCTCTTCTTCAGAAATCTCTAATGGTTCATCTACAGCAAGTGTTTTCTTTTCAAAAACTACTTCTTCTTTTACTTCTGCAATTTCGTTTTTAGCATTTAAAGAAGACTCAAACGTCTCAAAATCATCCAACGCATAACGTTTTTCTCCTTGTTCATTGACTTCTGTTACAGAAATAATTTCAACAGGTTCTTTTACGTCTATATCCTTAACTTCTTCCTCTAAACTAAAAAACATCTTTTCTTCTTCAGCTTTTGGCTCTTCAGCCTCTACTTCGGTTTTCTTATTCGCAATTGGCAAATCGAAAGAAAAAGTAATTTGCTCTTCTGTAGGTTCCTCTATTCTTTCGGCTTTGTTTACAATTGGCGTAATAACAAAATCTTCTGGCTCTATTGTAGGCTCAGGTTCAATGGTTGCTACTGGCTCAATGATGTCTGGTTGAGCATCTAAAACTTCATCATAAACAACATTTATGTTTTTTATAATATCTGTGGTTTCAATTAAGTTAGTACCACTATTGTCTTCTGCTTTAGTTACAATATTCACCTCTTCTACATCCTCTTCTAAAGTATGACGAACAACAGGTGCTGGTTTTTCAGCTTCTAAAACTATATCTGGCGTGATAATAGCTGGCTCCTTTTCTTGTGTACTCGTTTCTGTTGTTTCTCCTAAAGCATGGACTACTTTTTTCGTTTCAGTATTTGAAATTTCATTTTGCTGATCGAGATCAAATCCTGTCGCAATAATTGTTACAGAAATAGATTCTTGTAACCCTTCATCTTCACCAACACCCATAATAATGTTTGCTCCAAATCCAGCTTCGGTTTGAATATGATCATTTATTTCACCAATTTCATCAATTGTAATTTCTTGAGATCCAGAAACGATTAGCAACAATACGTTTTTAGCTCCAGTAATTTTATTATCATTAAGTAACGGTGAATCTAAAGCACTCATAATTGCTTCTTGTGCTCTGGTTTGACCAGAAGCCGTAGCAGATCCCATAATCGCTGTTCCACTATTGCTTAAAACCGTTTTAGCATCACGTAAATCAATATTCTGAGTATAGTGATGTGTAATCACTTCTGCTATACCACGAGAGGCTGTAGATAAGACTTCATCTGCTTTTGAGAAACCAGCTTTAAATCCTAGGTTTCCATAAACTTCGCGAAGCTTATTATTATTAATTACAACTAAGGAGTCTACATGAGATCGTAGTTTCTCGATACCACGTTGTGCTTGGGCATTACGCATTTTTCCTTCAAATTGAAACGGCATAGTTACAATCCCAACAGTTAAGATGTCTAGCTCTTTTGCCATTTTTGCAATAATTGGTGCGGCTCCTGTACCAGTTCCTCCACCCATTCCTGCAGTTATAAATACCATTTTTGTATTGGTATCTAACATTCTACGGATGTCTTCTAAACTTTCAATTGCTGCCTCTTCGCCTACATCTGGATTTGCGCCTGCACCTAAGCCTTCTGTTAAAGCTACACCTAATTGAATTTTGTTTGGTACACCACTATTTTGAAGGGCTTGAGAATCTGTATTACAGATTACAAAATCTACACCTTTAATGCCTTGCTGAAACATGTGATTGATGGCGTTGCTTCCACCTCCACCGACACCAATAACCTTGATGACGTTTGATTGATGCTTAGGCAAATCAAATGAAATGTTTCCAAATTCGTTGCTGTTACTCATTTTATTTGTAATTATGGGTTTTCAATTTTAATTTTTATTACTCTTTCAAGATTTTTAGTTGCTGTTACTCTGCATTATCTAAAAAATCTTTTACACGCTCGGTTAACTTATCTAAAAACGAACGACGCTCTTTTACGGGCTTTTCTTCTTTTATTTCAATTTCTGGCTCTATAGTCTCTTCTGCTGCATTTTCAATAACAATCTCTTCTTCTACAACTTGCTCTACTTTTTTTCGTTCTTGACGTTTTAAACCATCCATCACTAAACCAACGGCTGTTGCATACAACGGACTAGCAATATCTTCATCACTATCTCCTGCCAAGTGCTCGTTAGGATATCCAATTCTGGTATCCATGCCTGTAATATATTCTACTAATTGTTTTAAATGCTTTAACTGGCTTCCTCCACCTGTTAATACAATACCTCCAATTAATTTTTTCTTTTGCTCCTCGTGACCGTAATTTTTTATTTCAACAAAAACTTGCTCAATAATTTCCACGACTCTCGCGTGAATAATTTTAGACAAATTCTTTAATGTAATTTCTTTTGGCTCTCTTCCGCGTAAACCAGGAATAGACACAATCTCATTATCTTTATTTTCTCCTGGCCATGCCGACCCAAACTTCACTTTTAACAGCTCTGCTTGTTTTTCAATAATAGAACACCCTTCTTTGATATCTTCCGTAATGACATTACCACCAAATGGAATCACTGCTGTATGACGAATTATGCCATCTTTAAAAACAGCCAAATCTGTTGTTCCTCCTCCTATATCAATTAAAGCTACACCAGCCTCTTTTTCTTCTCTGCTTAAGACTGCATTTGCAGAAGCTAATGGTTCTAAAGTGATGCCTTCTAATTCTAAACCAGAACTTTTAATACATCTACCAATATTTCTGATGGATGAAACCTGACCAACCACCACGTGAAAATTAGCTTCTAGTCGACCACCATACATGCCAATAGGCTCTGTAATTTCGGCTTGACCATCAATCTTAAATTCTTGCGGTAATACATGGATAATTTCTTCGCCAGGAAGCATAACTAATTTATGTACCTGATTGATTAAACGATCAATATCATCCTCGTCAATAACAATATCAGAATTTGGTCGTGTGATATAATCACTATGTTGTAAACTTCGTATGTGCTGACCTGCAATACCAACTGTAACTTCTTCAATCTTCTCTGCAGCTGCTGCTTCTGCTTCTTGAACCGCTTGTTGTATTGATTGAATCGTTTGCGTAATATTATTAACTACACCACGATGTACGCCCATACTTTTAGCCTTACCAAGACCTAATATCTCAACTTTATCATACTCATTTTTGCGACCAATCATGGCCACAATTTTTGTGGTTCCTATATCTAGACCTACCGAAATGTTTTGTTTGTCCATAGCTTACTTTTTGGTGCAAATCACTTGTTTATCAAATTTTAAATTTACAATTGCATAGCGATCTAAAATTTGGTCTTTAAAAGCCTTTTGATAAAACGCTTTAAAATTATTTATCTTTTTTTCGAGTTGTTTTAAGGTTCCTACATGAACCGTAAAATCACTTTTTCGAATTTTAAAATCGATTGTATTATCGTCGTTTTGACGAATCTCAATGACATGTTTCTTTAAGAAATCATCTTCATCTACAACTTTTGCAAATTGAAAGACGGTTTTAAGCTTATTTTTCTTAATATTTCCAGTAACTAGTGGCACTCTTGCCGCATAATTGTATGACAAAGGCATAAATCCTCCTTCATCGTCAATATAATACGATGCATTTGTGTTCACTCTTGCGATAGGTCGTTTCTGTTCAATTTCGGCTGAAAGTGTACCATTTACTGACATAAACACTTCCGCTTGCTTGATCATTGGATTAGATTTCAGGGCAGATTCTAATGCATTCAAATCTATAATATCTTTAGGTTGCTTTGAAACAGGTTCTAAATTTTGTATTAACAATTTACTAACATTCGATTCTGTTATAAATAATTGGTTTTCACCCAAGAATTTAATGTTAGGCTCACCTACCAGTCTGGTTTTATTTCTTTGGTTTGAAAAGGCAAACAAAAAGCCAACCAACAGAACCAACACTATGATTTTTATATAGTTATAATTAATTTTCAACATAGAACGCTTCTTTAATGTGTTTAACTTCAGCTCCTATATCTCCTGCTCCAATGGTTAATACTATTTGAGCATCAGATTTTTTAATTTCATTAATTATTTCTGATTTTTCAATTAGTTTTTTATTCGGGTTTTTAATCTTTTCTAATAGCCATTTTGAGGTAATGCCTTCTATTGGTAATTCTCTCGCAGGATAAATATCTAACAACAATAATTCATCGAATTTTGAAAGACTTTCTGCAAATCCATCTACAAAATCTTGTGTTCTACTAAATAAGTGCGGCTGAAAAACGGCAAGCACTTTTTTCCCTGGATACATTTCTCTCACTGCCTGATAAACAGCTTTTATCTCCTCTGGATGATGTGCGTAATCATCTATAAAAACAAAATCATTGGTTTTTATTTGATACGTAAATCTACGCTGCACACCCTTATAAGTCTCTAATCCAATTGCTAAATCATTAAAAGCACACCCATATTCTATTGCCATTGCTAATGCCGCAAGTGCGTTAGATAAATTATGGCGTCCAGGCAAACTAAATTTGAAACCCTTCTGAATGCCTTTTGGTGTTTTTACATCAAAAATATAGCTCCCATTTTCTATTGAAATGTTCTGCGCACTATAATCTGAATCATCGTCAATACCATAGGTAATACCATTTAACGGTAATCCATTTTTTACAAATAACTTTCCGTTAGGTTTTATACACGCTGTAAAATCTTTAAAGGTTTTTACTAACTCTTCTGCATTTCCGTAAATATCTAAATGGTCTGCATCCATTGAGGTAATGCAAGCCAAATCTGGGGATAAGGTTAAAAACGAACGGTCAAATTCATCGGCCTCAACAACGGTAACTTCTGTTCCGTTTAGAATTAGATTAGAATTATAATTTTCACTAATTCCACCTAAAAATGCTGTAACAGGCACATTACATGTATTTAACAAATGACCTAAAATACTGGTCGTAGTCGTTTTACCATGTGTACCAGCAACAGCCAAACAAACGGTTTGCTTCGTAATTTCTCCTAATACTGCTGAACGCTTTAAAACGTTGAAACCATTATCCTTAAAATAATTTAATTCCGAATGACTTTTAGGAATCGCAGGCGTATAAACCACCAATGTGTTTTCAGGATTTAAAAACTCTGAATTGATGTGTTCTAAACTATCTTCAAAATGAATTTGAACATCTAAAGCCTCAAGCGCTTTTGTGATTTCAGTAGGTGTTTTGTCATAACCAGCTACTTGCTTACCGTTGGCCACAAAATAGCGCGCAATAGCACTCATTCCTATACCTCCAATACCAATAAAATAAACACTAAAAGCCCATCCCAAACCCTTACCATTAGGAAGAGCCTTCTCACTGTTGCTGATATGATCCTTATTGCTATTCATTTTTATTTCTATTCCACTTCCCTTCTCAGTTTCTTCCTTTTGAGAAGATTAAGATGCGCTATTTAAAAGTTTTTCAACCTCATCCACAATATCATTTGTGGCATTAACTAATGCTAAGGCTTCAATATTTTTACTTAATTCTTTTTGTTTTTCTTCGTTTGAAATCAATGCAGAAAACTCATTCTGAAAATCAGCATCTAAATCTTTTTCTCGTATTAAAATCGCTGCGTTTTTATCTGCAACCGATTTTGCATTTTTAGTTTGATGGTCTTCTGCTACATTTGGCGACGGAATAAAAATTACCGGTTTACCAACAATGCATAATTCTGAAACCGAAATTGCTCCTGCTCTAGAAATAATAACATCTGCAGCTGCATAAGCCAAATCCATGTTATTTAAAAACGCATGCACTTGCACTCTATCTAAATCATTGTATTGTTTATACTGGTCGTAATACAATTTTCCGCATTGCCATATCACTTGAATATCTTGCGCTTCAAAAAAATCAATATTGGCTTCAATCAATTGATTGATGCGTCTTGCGCCTAAACTTCCACCTAATACTAAAAGTGTTTTTTTATTATGCTTTAGTGTGAAGGCATCTTTACCTTCTATCTGTTTATTTTTTACTTCTAATAAATCCTTACGAATTGGGTTTCCAGTGAGTTTTACCTTCTCTTTTGGAAAAAATCGTTCTAAACCATCATAAGCCACACAAATAGTATTTACTTTTTTTCCTAGTAATTTATTTGTGATGCCAGGAAATGAATTCTGCTCTTGAATTAAACTCGGAATTCCTTTTGAAGACGCCACTTGCAACAATGGTCCACTTGCAAAACCACCAGTTCCGATAACGGCATCTGGCTTAAATTGCTTTATAATTTTTCGCGATTTTAAGAGACTTGAAATCAATTTAAACGGAAATGCTAAATTCTTTAACGTTAATTTTCGTTGAATTCCAGAAATCCACAACCCTTCAATTTTATAACCAGCTTGAGGCACTTTATCCATTTCCATTCTATCTGAAGCACCAACAAAAAGGAACTCAGCATCTGAATAGCGCGACTTTAATTCGTCTGCAATTGCAACGGCAGGATAAATATGTCCTCCTGTTCCACCTCCTGATAATATGAATTTATATGGCTTCAAATTTTAATTTCTGTTTATTTTTTATCGTTTTTCTATAAAAATGTTTAATTATTAAAAACACCCCTAATGAGCTTCGCTCGGTAGCTTCAAAACAAAAAGTATTTTATTTTTCACTAATCCTCAAGGGGACAATCATTCACTTCAAAATCAGTTTTAACTGACATCTTCTTTCTATCCTTTTAATCTTTATTATTATTTCTATGTTCTAATCTCTTTTCTCCTTTGCCTCTGTCTAAATCGCTTCACTCAAAATTGCCAACGGATTATCTTCTGCATCTTCTTGTTCTTTTAATTCTTCGCGTTTAGCACTTACACTAAGAATAATCCCTATTGCCATACAGGTCATCCAAATTGATGTTCCACCACTACTAATTAATGGTAAGGTCTGACCAGTAACCGGGAATAATTCTACCGCAACTGCCATATTTATTAAGGCCTGAAATACTATTGGCAACCCAACACCCAAAACCAATAATTTTCCGAAAATAGTATCTGATTTATGGCTTACCACCACAATTCTAAATAACAACCACATGTATAAAAACAGAATAAAAATGCCACCAAACAAACCGTATTCTTCAATAATTATCGCGAAAATAAAATCTGAAGACGATTGTGGTAAAAAGTTCTTTTGTATGCTTTTTCCTGGTCCTAAAGGACTTCTTCCTGTTGCGATAGCAATTTTTGCTTTTTCAATTTGGTAATCCGCTTCTGTATCTTCTCCGTTTGTAAAGTTTTCAATTCTACTCATCCACGTATCTACCCTGTTTGGCATAGCGTCTGGAAATGCTTTTGCTACCAATATAAAAATAGCCAAAGCTGCAATGCCAGATACAATCATTAACGCCAAATATTTTAATGGATAACCACCAATAAATGCCAACATCATAATCATAGTAAATATGATAGCTGTTGTTGAAAAATTAGCAGGTAAAATAAGTATGAGTATAAAAAATATTGGTGTCCAAAGTGGTAAAATGGTCTCCTTAAACTTGACTTCTTTATCTCTGATTTTAGACAAATATCTTGCCACATAAACCATCAGCACTACAGACGCTAATGTTGATGTTTGAAAAGACATATTGACTATAGGAATCTGAATCCAACGACTTGCATTCGCGCCATCGATAGTAGTGCCTTGAAGCATTGTTATTAATAACAAAACAAACACAATAGGAATCATTACCATGGATAAGCCACGGAAATATTTATAAGGCACTTTATGTACACCAAACATAATAACAAAGCCCAATAACAAATGCATAAAATGCTTAACCAACAAAGAAAACGTATTGGTATGCCCAGCATTAGCTAAGTTACTTGCAGCACTATAAACAGGCATAAACGAGAATATAGCCAACAACGCAACTATAGCCCAAATGGCTTTATCTCCTTTTATTTGTTTGAATATGTTTTGCATTTTTCGTTTTGTCATTCCTGCGAAGGCAGGAATCTAATTGTTTATCTTATTGTGGATTCCTGCTTTCGCAGGAATGACTACTTTCTATAAATTCCTAACCGCATTCTTAAATTGGCGACCTCTATCTTCATAATTTTCGAATAAATCGAAACTTGCACACGCAGGCGACAACAATACATTATCTCCAGCATTAGCCAACTTGTAAGCTATTTTCACAGCTTCACTCATGTATTCCGTTTCAATAATAACATCTACCATTTTCCCGAATGCATCCATAAGTTTTGCATTATCCTTACCTAAACAAATAATAGCCTTCACTTTTTCATTTACAAACGGAAACAACTCTGTATAATCGTTGCCCTTATCTACACCTCCAACAATCCAAACCGTTGGCGCATCCATACTTTCTAAAGCAAAATACGTAGCGTTGACATTTGTAGCCTTAGAATCGTTAATGTATTGCACTTTATTTATTTTTAAAACATTTTCTAAACGATGCTCCACACCTTGAAAGTTCTCTAAACTCTCGCGAATAGTTTGCTTTCTTATTTTAAGTAAATGTGCCACAGTAGAAGCTGCCATGGCATTCTTCACATTGTGTTTTCCTTCTAGTGCTAAATTTTCTGTTGGCATAGTGATTTTATTATTATCTATTGTTATTATTATATTGTTTTTGTCTAAATATGCGCCTTGCTCCATAACTCGCGTTAATGAAAAAGGCAGTTTTTTGGATTGAATTTGATGTGTTTTCATGTACTCCACAATAACCTCATCATCTGCATCGTAGATGAAATAATCATCTTCTGTTTGATTCTCTACCACTCTAAATTTTGAAGCGATATAGTTTTCAAACTTATAATCGTATCTATCTAAGTGGTCTGGTGTGATATTCGTTAGAATCGCAATTTTTGGTTTAAAATCGATGATATCATCCAGTTGAAAACTGCTAATCTCCAACACGTAGTTATCGTGATTTTTTTCTAAAATTTGCTTCGCGAAACTGTCGCCAATATTCCCAGCTAAACCAACATCTAAATCCTGTTGTAACAAATGATGTGTTAACGTTGCCGTTGTGGTTTTACCATTACTTCCTGTTATAGCAATCAAAGTTGCTTCTGTAAATTTGGAAGCAAATTCAATTTCTGAAACCACAGTAATTCCGGCTTCACGAATCTGTTTTACCAAAGCCACTTTATCTGGAATACCAGGACTTTTCATGATGATGTCTGCATTCAGAATTTTAGATTCTGTATGTTGTTCATCTTCAAATTCAATCTCATTATTTAAAAGAACGTCTTTATACTTGTCTTTAATTTTTCCTTTATCTGATACAAAAACCTCGTATCCTTTTGCTTTTCCTAAAAGCGCTGTTCCTACACCACTTTCTCCTCCACCTAATATGACTAACCTTTCTTTTTTCATTTTCTCTTAGATACCTACAAGGATTTTAAAACCTTACAGGATTGTAATCTTAAAAGGAAGGACTTCTTACTCTGCTGGTTAATTGTTGCTTCGTTCATTACTTTCCTTTTTGTCATTCCTGCGAAAGCAGGAATCTACTTTTTACTGTATTTATTGTGGATTCCTGCCTTCGCAGGAATGACAAACTCATCTATCTTATCTTCAAGGTTACTATAGTTATAATAGCTAACAAGATTCCTACAATCCAAAAACGCGTCACTATCTTACTCTCATGATATCCTGATTTTTGATAGTGATGATGCAAAGGCGACATTTTGAAAATGCGTCGTCCTTCTCCAAATTTCTTTCTCGTGTATTTGAAATAACTCACTTGCATAACCACTGATAAATTCTCGGCTAAAAAAATTCCGCATAGAATAGGTATTAACCATTCCTTACGCACAGCAATAGCAATTACTGCAATGATTCCACCAATAGTTAAACTACCAGTGTCTCCCATAAACACCTGAGCTGGATACGTGTTATACCAAAGAAAGCCAACTAATGCACCTACAAAGGCAGCTATATATATTGTGATTTCTTCAGCTCTTGGGATGTACATAATATCTAAGTAACCCGAAAAAACGATGTTACTAGATACCCAAGCAAAAATCCCTAACGTCAATACAATTATGGCGGAAGTTCCTGCTGCGAGTCCATCAATCCCATCGGTTAAATTCGCACCATTTGAAACTGCTGTTATTATAAAAATGCTGACTATTATAAATACAATCCAAGTATATTTTTCTAAGCTTGGACTTATCCAAGTGATTAAATCGGAGTAATCAAACTCATTATCTTTTAAAAATGGAATCGTTGTTTTTGTTGATTTCTCTTCGGCTTTAAATAATTTTGCAGCTTGTACATCTGGATTTTCAGCACGAATCTCATTTTGCTGAGCAATAGGCAACTTCTCCTTTAATGTTACATCTTGATGAAAGAACAACGTTGCACCAACAATGATTCCTAATCCAACTTGACCTAAAACTTTAAACTTTCCTTTTAATCCTTCTTTATCGTTTTTGAATTTTTTGATATAATCATCGATGAAACCGATAGTTCCCATCCAAAGTGTGGTTACAATCAAAAGAATGATATAAATATTTTCAAGCTTTGCCAATAACAACACAGGAATTAAAGTCGCCAGGATAATGATGATTCCACCCATTGTAGGTGTACCAGCTTTTTCAACCTGCCCTTCTAATCCTAAATCTCTAATGGTTTCGCCTACCTGCTGTCTTTGTAAAAAACGAATAATTCGCTTACCAAAAATCGTAGAAATCAACAACGACAATATAATTGCCACAGCAGCCCTAAAGGTTATAAACCCAAAAAGTGAAGCTCCTGGTAATTGGAACTGTTGCTCTAAATATTCGAATAGGTAATACAGCATTATTAGTTGTTGTTTAAATTATCTTAAATGAGCACTTCGACTGCGCTCAGTGTGACATACATTATATTTCTTTTATCTACCTACAAGGTTTTTGAAACCTTGCAGGATATACTATTTCTGCAATTGTTTTAAATAATCTTGAACGATTTTATAATCATCAAAACCAAAGCGTTCGCCTTTAATTTCTTGGTAATTCTCATGACCTTTTCCTGCAATGAGAATAATATCTTTTGGTCCTGCCATTTGGCAAGCGGTTTTAATCGCTTGTTTTCTATCCGTTATAGACAATGTCTTTTTGAAATTTTGAGGCTCAACCCCTTTTTCCATATCTTCAATAATGGTTTCTGGCACTTCACTACGTGGATTATCACTAGTAAAAATGGCTTTTGTACTTAAAGCCGAAGCGATATGCGCCATTTTAGGACGTTTGGTTTTATCTCTATCGCCTCCACAACCTACAACCGTAATCAGTTCTTCGTTTTTTGTCCTGATATCGTTAATGGTTTGCAATACGTTTTTTAAAGCATCTGGCGTGTGTGCGTAATCTACAATGGCCGTAATGTTTTCGTCTGAAATAAAATATTGAAAGCGTCCTGCTACGTTTTCGAGCTCACTAATCAATCTTAAAATCTCACCTTTTTCTAAGCCTAGTAATTCAGCTGTTCCGTAAATTGCTAAAATGTTGTAGGCATTAAAACTTCCAATTAAGCGTGTCCATAATTCGTTATCATTCAACTTTAATAACAAACCACTGAATTCATTTTCTAAAATCTGCGCTCTAAAGTCTGCGTAGTTCTTTAAAGCGTACGTGTATTTTTTGGCCTTTGTATTTTGAAACATTACTAAGCCATTCTTATCATCGATATTAGATAACGCAAATGCCTCTTTTGGTAATTGGTCAAAGAACTTTTTCTTAACATCTCTGTATTCAGCAAACGTTTCGTGATAATCTAAATGGTCGTGAGAGAGGTTTGTGAAAATGCCGCCTTCAAATTTTAAGCCTTCAGTTCTACTTTGATGAATACCATGCGAACTCACTTCCATAAAGCAAAATTCTACGCCTTCATCATTCATCATCTTCAAATACTTATTGATAGTTAACGAATCTGGCGTGGTATGCGTTGCCTTATACGTGGTATTATCTACCATAATTTTCACAGTAGACAATAACCCAACTTTATATCCTGCTTTTTTGAATAGCTGATACAGTAAACTAGACACTGTTGTCTTTCCATTGGTTCCTGTAACACCAACTAGTTTTAAATTCTCGGATGGTTGACCATAAAAATTATTAGCCATAATTGCCATCGCCTGATTAGAGTTTGCGACTTCTATATATGTGATGTCATCTTGAAGATGTTCTGGTAACGCCTCACAAATAATAGCAGTTGCACCATCTGCAATCGCTTTCTCTATATAATTATGACCATCTGTAATCGTCCCTGAAATAGCCACAAAAACATCATTCGTTTTTATTTGACGCGAATCGAATTCAATTTTACTAACCGTAATGCTTGTACTACCAACCACTGCGTTTATAGTAACCTTGTATAATATGTCTTTTAACACCATCATAATGCTTCTAATATGATAGTTTGGTTAGACTGTAATTTCTGAAGTTTCTCAACAGACTGCTTTTTTACAACACCACTTCCTGTTAATTTTACACGCACATCTACTTGTAAGTTTTCTAACAACGCAATAGCATCCATAGCAGGCATACCTACAACGCTTGGCATTAGTTCCTTGTATTTTTGAGCGTTATCGTAATAACTTTCAAAATCTTTATTGACTATATTATTCTTGAAATCCAACGATTCAACTTCATCAATAATTGGCGTATCTGTATAAATTTTTTGAGCAATTCTTTTAAAAACAGGACCTGTAACATCGGCTCCATAATAACCCACTTTTGTACTTGGCTTATGTATCACTACAATACAAGAATACTTTGGGTTATCTGCTGGAAAATAGCCAGCAAAAGACGACACATATTTTTTGTCTTTGTACCATTTTTCTAAATCAGCATAATCCGTTCTAGCGGTTCCGGTTTTGCCAGCCATAGAAAATGTTTCGGAATACATGCGTTTTCCTGTACCACGAATAACCACATTCTTCAATATATCTTGCACTTCAGACAAGGTTTTATCTGAACAAATTTTATCGATGATAACTTCTTTTTCAAACACCTCAATATCCTTATCAAAAGACTTAACCGATTTAATGAAACGCGGCTTTATCATTTCGCCATCATTTGCAATCGCGTTATAAAACGTTAATGTTTGCAATGGTGTAATTGTTAAGTTATAGCCATAAGCAATAGAAGGCAAAGCATTTCTACTCCAATTGGTTGCACCTGGCTCAGGAATATCCGGAATCCCTTCTCCCATTATTGAAACATTAAGAGAATCATTTAGTTTCCAACCCTTTAAATGGTCTATAAATTTTTGTGGCTGCTTAGCATAATTATCATCAATAATTGTCGCTAAACCAATGTTTGAAGACACTTCTAAAGCACGAGCTGCAGAAATTTCGCCATAACCACTACCAGAATCCGTAATAACACGACCATAAAATTTCTTTCGACCTTTCTTAGTATCTACAACCGTTGATGTGTCTATTACTTTATCTTCTAAAGCAGCCATCATCGCCATAACCTTAAAGGTAGAACCAGGCTCATGCGCTTCGTAAACGGCGTAATTTCGTTTTTCGTAATAGGTTCCTTTTGATGTTTTAGCTAAATTAGCAATAGCTTTAACTTCGCCAGTTTTTACATCCATTACAACTACACAACCGTGTTCAGCTTCGTATAATTCTAATTGTTTTAACAACGAATGATGCGCAATATCTTGAATATTAACATCTATAGTTGTGTACACATCATAACCATCTTTTGGCTCTACTTGGTCGTAATCTGCAATAGGTTTCCATTGCCCATTACCGATTTTTTGTTTACGACGCTTACCGTTTGTTCCTCTTAAATATTTTACACCAAAAGCACCATCAATACCTGCTCTACTTACATTACCATCTTCATCAAATCGCTCATAACCAATAGAACGCGAAGCAACGCCTCCCATTGGATGCTCTCGCCTAGTAGTTTGCTCAACAATTAAACCACCTTTAATTGCTCCGAGATTTAACAATGGAAAATTTCGCATTCTTATATAATCTGAATAGCTAATGTTTCGTGCTAAAAGGAAATATCTGTTTTTGTTTTTTCGTGCTTTACGAATGATGTTTTTATAATACGAAGCAGGTTTTCCTTTATAGACATGAAGCGAATCTGCCAAAGCACCAATATACTTTTCGAAAGTAGCTGGCTTTGCCTGAATAGCATCAATTCTAATATCATATTTTGGAATAGAGGTTGCCAACAAACTGCCATCCGCAGAATATACATTGCCACGATTTGCAGGAATATCGAAATCCTCCAAAGTTCTTTTCTCAGCAAGCGCTCTGTATTCGTCTCCTTGAACAAATTGAATATTCACAAGCTTAAACACCACAGCAATCGCAAACACAAGCAAGCAACCTGCCACGAAATATAATCTGTGTAATATGTTTTTCTCTGTTATTGCCAAAGCTTGTTTATTATTGTTCTTGTTGTGACCTAACTATTATTTTTGTTGGTGGGTTTAAGGAAATCCCAATTCCTTTTGCTTTCATTTCTACCTCAACAAAAGACTCTTTTTTAAGCTGCATGAGCTTTCCTCTTTTATCTACAAATGCAGAGCGTAATTCTTTTACCTCATTGGTTAGCTTTGCTATCTCGTAGACTTTTTGGTCTGCTTTATGAGAACTTGCAATCATTATTATCGCTAAGACTGAAATTAAAATGATGATACGCCAATTTTTAAACGAATCATCACTGATTAGAAATTTCCCTCTTAGTATGTGATAGATATTTTTTTTCATTTTCACTTCCTACAACGGCAGGAAACTTTTATAACTTTTTCGCAATACGAAGCTTTGCACTTCTCGCTCTATTATTAATTTTCATTTCTTCTTTTGACGGAATTATTAATCCGCCTACCTTTTTTAGAGGCACTTCAAAATTCCCAAACACATCGCGCTCTGGTTCGCCTTCAAAAAGTCCGTTTCTAATGAAACGTTTTACCAACCTATCTTCTAAAGAATGGTAGGATATAAAACTTAAGCGACCATCTGGCTTTAAGATTTCTGGCATTTGAAGCAATAATTCTTTTAATACTTCAATTTCTTGATTTACCTCAATTCTTATCGCTTGATAAATTTGAGCCAAGACTTTATTCTCTTTCTGATGATTTAGAAATTTCTTTAAAACCGTTTTTAACTGTTCACTGGTTTTAATAGCTCCTTCTTTTCTAGCTTCAACAATTACTCTCGCCATAGCAGGCGCTTGCCTTAATTCACCATATTGCAAAAGCACAGTTTTAATTTGCTCTTCTTCGTAATCATTAATGACTTCAAAAGCCGAAAGCTGATTATCTTGATTCATTCGCATATCTAAATCTGCCTCGAACCTTGTAGAAAAACCACGTTCCGCAACATCAAATTGATGTGATGACACGCCAAAATCAGCTAAAACACCATCAACTTCTTTTACACCATAAAATCTTAAAAACCGCTTGACATACCTAAAGTTTTCATTAATCAGCACAAAACGGTCATCATCTATTTTATTCTCAAGGGCATCTTTGTCTTGATCAAATGCATAAAGTTTTCCATCTGACCCTAAACGCGATAAGATTTCACGACTATGACCTCCACCTCCAAACGTAACATCTACATAAACACCATCTGGTCTTATCGCTAAGCCATCTACGGTTTCCTTAAGTAAAACTGCATTATGATAATCCATCAACATCATCGTCTTGTCCCATTACTTCTTCGGCTAAATCAGCAAAATCTGAAGCCGCATCATCAATAGCTTGTTCGTATTTATCTTTATCCCAAATCTCAAGAATATTCACAGCAGACGCCAAAACCACATGCTTACTAATCCCTGAAAAACCAATTAAATCTTTCGGAATTAATAATCGCCCAGTACTATCTACCTCAACAATTTTAACACCAGCCGTAAAACGTCTGATAAAATCATTGTTCTTTTTCTTAAAGCGGTTTAGCTTGTTAATCTTCTCCATCATTTTGTTCCATTCAGACATAGGATACAGCTCTAAACACGGCTGAAACACAGCACGTTTCAACACAAAACCATCTTGTAATGCTGATGACAACTGCTTTTTGAGGACAGCAGGTATCATTAGCCTTCCTTTGGCATCAGCTTTACATTCGTATGTTCCTATAAATGAATTCAAAAGGTTTTGTTTACCACTTTAACGATTATGAATCAAAGATATTGAAAAATTCACCACTTTTTACCACATAATACCACTTTTGTTGATAAGTTTTTAGTTAATTTCGTTTCGTTTTTTTTAAACCTCAATGAATTCCACTTTTAACCTAAGAATTTGCAAGTGGGAATTATTAACATTATCTTACATAAGTAAATTCAGATAAAAAAAATTGATATTTTTTCCATATTATTTATTTTCTAAAGGATTTGGTTATATTTGTTTTTAACACATTAGTACTAACTTGCACATGGCACACCTTTTAAAAAAAGAAAAGGATTATAGATATATTGAAGTAGGAGAAGGCACACCAATTATTGTGTTACACGGATTAATGGGTGGACTCAGTAATTTTGATGCTGTTACCGAACATTTTAGCCAAAAAGGCTACAAAGTTATCATTCCTGAATTGCCTATTTACACCATGTCTTTAATTAAAACCAACGTAAAGAGTTTTGCCAATTACCTAAAGGCATTTATTGATTTTAAAGGCTTTGATAAGGTTATTTTATTAGGAAATTCTCTAGGCGGACATATCGGCTTATACTACACAAAACTAAATCCGGAAAAAGTTAAAGCCCTTATTATAACCGGAAGCTCAGGACTCTACGAAAGCGCCATGGGTGGAGGTTACACAAAACGTAGTGATTACGAGGTTATCAAAAAGAAAGCACAAGATGTATTTTACGATCCTGCTGTAGCAACCAAAGAAATTGTTGACGAAGTATACGAAACCGTAAACGACCGAAACAAACTTATAAAAACCTTAGCGATTGCAAAAAGTGCTATTAGACATAATATGGCTAAAGATTTACCTAAAATGGAAACACCTGTGTGTATCATTTGGGGAAAAAATGATAGTGTAACACCTCCTGAAGTTGCTGAGGAATTTCATGAATTATTACCAGATTCTGAATTGCATTGGATAGATAAATGTGGCCACGCTGCTATGATGGAACACCCTGAAACGTTCAATACTATTTTGAATGGATGGTTGGAAAAAAGAAAGTTCTAAGCCCATCCTTATTCCTTTCCAAAAGGAAGACAATACTGTTGTAGAAAGAAAAGCCTAAAAATGAATTTACACTTTATGGCGTAAAACAAAATTACCTTAACGTTTAATGTAAAGAGATACCTACTTTCGTAGGAAGTTTGAGATGAAAATTAAATCAGCTGAATTTATAGTAAGTAATTCTGAAGTCGCTAAATGTCCAAAAAACCAACTTCCGGAATATGCTTTTATTGGTCGAAGTAATGTTGGAAAATCCTCATTAATTAATATGCTAACCGATCGTAAAAGTTTAGCAAAAACCTCTGGACGACCAGGAAAAACGCAACTTATCAACCACTTTTTAATCAATAAAAATTGGTACTTAGTAGATTTGCCAGGCTACGGTTATGCACGTGTTTCTAAATCATCTAAAAAGAAATTCCAAAAATTTATTACGAATTATTTTGAACAAAGACAACAACTCGTTTCTGCATTTGTTTTGGTTGATATAAGACATAAACCTCAACCTATTGATTTAGAGTTTATGCAGTATTTGGGAGAAAGTAGTATCCCGTTTGGAGTCATTTTTACTAAAGCCGATAAATTAAAACCACAAGCGATTGAACGCCATGTTAAAGACTATTGTGACGTCTTACTAAAAACATGGGAAGAATTGCCACCTTATTTTATAACCTCTTCTTCTAAAAGTATAGGACAGGAAGACG
The DNA here is from genome assembly GCF_013249045.1 of Winogradskyella eckloniae. Lineage (GTDB taxonomy): Bacteria > Bacteroidota > Bacteroidia > Flavobacteriales > Flavobacteriaceae > Winogradskyella > Winogradskyella eckloniae. The sequence continues at coordinate 446,488 of NZ_JABRWP010000002.1, read as the reverse complement.
TTTTAGGATTTATAGGCAACACCAATGACGAAATTGAACAACTCAAATCGCTCTAAGTCTTAACATCTAAAGCATCTCTTAAAGCATTACCTACCAACATAAAAGCCATAACCAGTAGCATAATACAAAACCCTGGAATTAAAGCTAAATAGGGTTTGCCTAAAATAATATAGTTGTAATGATCTTTTATCATGGCGCCCCAACTTGCCATTGGTGGCTGCGCTCCAATACCTAAAAAACTCAAGCCGCTTTCAATTAGAATAGCTGCTGCAAAATTAGCTGCAGAAATTACAATTAAAGGCCCAAATACATTAGGTAATATGTGCTTGGTAATAATTCTAAAATCATTATATCCCAATGCTCTTGCTGCCGTAACGTATTGCATTTCTTTAGCACTTATTATTTGTCCTCTAACCACTCTTGCCACTTCTACCCACATGGTTAAGCCAACCGCAATAAACACTTGCCAAAACCCTTTTCCTAATGCCAAGGTAATAGCGATTACTAACAATAACGTCGGAATTGACCATGTTATATTTATGATCCACATAATAAACGCATCTACCTTTCCGCCATAATAACCTGCTAAACTTCCCATTATAAGTCCAACGATTAATGAAATAAAAACAGCTACAAAACCTATAAAAAAGGAAATCCTAGAACCAATTAATACGCGGCTTAGATAGTCCCTTCCGTATTTATCTGTTCCAAAAACAAAGCTTCTAGTATCAATGTATTGTTTATAATTAGACTCTGGGAATTTTGATACATCTATTTGCTTTTCTAATCCTTGTAAACCATCGGAAGCATATTCTACATAATTGAGCATACTACCATTAACAGTATAGGACTTAATAGGGATTTCGGTATCTGTATTATTTTTTCCGAAGAATAATTTTGAAAAGAAATTTTGATTGGACACTATACCTGAAGGAATAGTTAACATTTCTACCTCAAAACCTGGCGCTTTAGAATGAATAGATAAATGCATTTGATTTGCATTTTTTGAAGCATCTGGCGCAAACCAATAAGCACATATTGAAATAAGACCTATACAAGCAATAATTCCCAAACTGAAAACGCCCCAAAAGTTCTTTTTAAACTTTTGAAGCGCTAAACTTGCTAATGAATTATTATTGTTCTTCATTATATGATCTTACCAACCTAACAACGTCAACCTATGCTGATTTGTCATTTTGGCTTCTAAATTTAATTCTTAACAGAATTAACCACTTCTGTTTTAATCGCATAAGCCATTTTTAAGTCGTGAAGCACATTTATAGCTTCTTCTACATAAACATCCTTAGCTAAACTCTTATGCCAACGGTCGCGTTTTTCTTTTAAGACAGAATCCTTATCCATCAATTTAAGTTCATAAGGCAATGAACTAAATGTTAAGTCCGTTTGATATTCTGATAGCTTAGAAAAACGCTTAGCTTCCTCTTCATTTACCTTCATTTCTTTTTTGTAATCTTCATAATTTAAAGAATACGTTTCACGATCTCTAATTTTCTTTACCCATTGCGCATTAGCATCAATAAGTTTTAACTGTTCATTATTAGCCATTCGTGCTTTGCTTTTGCTAATTGTAGAATCGTAATCAAAATAATTTTCCCAGACCTGGTAATCTGCTGCGTCAATTTTATCCCAAGGCAATGGATTTTCTTGATCCTTTTCGCCTATATCGATATAACTGTAACGGTCTGGTACAACAACATCACTTTTTACGCCTTCTAATTGTGTAGAACCACCATTAATTCTATAAAATTTTTGAGTTGTAAACTTCAGAGCTCCCATATCTCCATTGGTATTATTCCTTACCATACGATTGAGGTCAAAAACGGTTTGTACTGTTCCTTTACCATATGTTTGCTTACTACCAATGACAATACCTCGCTTATAATCTTGCATAGCGGCCGCTAATATTTCTGAAGCAGAAGCTGATAATTCGTTAACAAGTATCACCAATGGTCCATCCCAAACAATGGCTTTATCCTTATCTCTTAATACTTCTTTTTCTCTACCCGTTTCTCTTACCTGAACAACAGGCCCTTCTTCAATAAATAAACCAGCAATATCTACAACGGTTTGTAATGATCCACCTCCATTATTCCTTAAATCCATTACTAAACCTTCCACGCCTTCTTCTTTTAGCCTTATAATTTCTTGCTTTATGTCTGAAGCCGCATTTCGCTTATTATAATCTTCAAAATTAATGTAGAACTTCGGAAGATTAATGATACCAAACTTCTTTCCATCTTTTTCAACAGTTGAAGATTTTGCATAGGTCTCTTCTAGTTCAACAATATCTCGTTTTATAGAAATATCTTGAATGGTGCCATCTACTTTTTTCAAAGTTAAAGTTACTATTGTTCCTTTTGGCCCTTTAATAAATTTTATAGCATCATCTAAGCGCATACCAACGACGTTGACAGCTTCTTCTTCATCTTCTTGCTTTACCTTTAGTATTTGGTCTCCCACTTCTAATTCATTAGCGCGCCAAGCCGGACCACCACTAATAATTTCATTAACCATTATACCATCTACTTTTTTCTGTAATCTTGCCCCTATGCCCTCAAACTTTCCAGAAATATCTCTATCAAAACGCTCTTTATCTTCTGGTGCGAAGTAAAATGTATGTGGATCAAATTCTTCAACAATGGCATTAATATAAACAGAAAACCAGTCTTCTCGCCTTCTATCTTCAATGTAGTCATAAAGCTCATCTAGAGATTTTTTTGTTGCGATTCTAGCATCAGACTCTAACGTCTTATTAGATTTTTTTGTTTTAGCTGTTATGGTTTTATTTTCTAAATCTAAATCTTGCTGCGCAATAGCATCGTCATAATTCGCTATTGTAGAAAACTTAAGTTGCTGTCTCCAGCGTTCATTCATTTCTTTTTTGCTCGTTACATATTGAAGTTTTTCATAATCTGCCGAATATTCTTCATCTACAGAAAAATTAAAGGGTTTCTCTAAAATATCAGTATAGATCTTCTTAGATTCTCCAATTCGCTGTAATAATCTACTATGTGTTAAGTTAAAAAATGATAAATCATAAGCTTTGATTTCATCATCAATTTTATCCTTATAGGCTTCAAATTCTTTAATATCCGAAGCATAAAAATAGCGCTTAAATGGATCTAAATTATCTATGTAAGCTTCAAAAACGTGCGACGAAAAATCATCGTTTATATCTTTAGGATCAAAATGTCCTTGGTCTAACAAATAGGTTATTAATTGTATGAGTAACTTATCTTTATCCGGATCGTCAAATTTTTTACTTGTAAAACTACATGAGGCAAATGCGATTAACAATGCAAGTAGTAAAAACTTATAATTCCCTCTCATTCTCTTTTTTGTTTTAATTAATTCGCAATTAAGCAGGCTTTCAATTTTTCACTAAAATAGAAGAAAAAACCGTGCCATAAAAAATAGTGACACTAATTTTTTGTTAAACCTAATAATAACCGTTAAACGGTAGCTTTTTATTATTTTTACAGTTCATTAAAACAATTTCACTAATGTCTGCACGCCCTTTAATATTAGTTACCAACGATGACGGAATCACAGCACCTGGAATTAGAACATTAATTTCTGTTATGAATACCATAGGTGATGTTGTGGTTGTAGCTCCAGATAGCCCACAAAGTGCCATGGGACATGCTATAACCATAAATTCTACGTTACATATTGAAAACGTTGTTATTGACGGAAAACAATTAGAATACAGTTGCTCTGGCACACCTGCAGATTGTGTAAAAATAGCCGTAAATGAAATATTAGATAGAAAACCAGACATTTGCGTTTCTGGCATAAATCATGGCTCTAACTCTTCCATAAACGTTATTTATTCTGGTACAATGAGTGCTGCTCTTGAGGCAGGTATTGAAGGTATTCCGGCTATTGGGTTTTCGCTATTGGACTTTAACTGGAATGCTAATTTTGAACATTGTAAATCATTTATTAAAACCATTACGAAACAAGTATTAAAAAATGGATTGCCTGATGGTGTTGTTCTTAATGTGAATTTACCTAATCTAGAAAAGAAAGCTATAAAAGGAATTAAAATATGTCGTCAGGCCAAGGCCAATTGGAAAGAAGAGTTTGACAAACGCACCAACCCAATGGGAAGAGAGTATTACTGGCTAACAGGAAAATTTGTAAATATGGATAAAGGTGAAGATACAGATGAATGGGCTTTAAAACATGGCTACGTTTCCGTTGTTCCTGTTCATTTTGATTTAACCGCACATCATACAATTCAGAATTTAAACACCTGGAAATTAAACGACTAAAACTATAAGTCAATAACTAAATTATGCATTCTAATTAATGAAATATTATATTATTTCTGGAGAAGCCTCTGGCGATTTACATGGTTCAAACCTGATGAAAGCTTTGTATAAACAAGATTCTAAAGCCGACATTAGATTTTGGGGTGGTAATCTCATGAAATCAGTTGGAGGAGACTTGGTAATGCATTATAAGGAACGTCAATTTATGGGCTTTTCTGAAGTTATTTTAAATCTTAGAAAAGTTTTAGGTCATATTAAATACTGTAAAGCTGATATTGTAACATTTCAACCAGATGTTATCATTTTTATCGACAACTCTGGCTTTAATCTTAGAATAGCAAAATGGGCTAAAGCTCAAAAATATAGAACGCATTATTATATTTCGCCTCAAGTTTGGGCTTCTAGAGCGAGTAGAGTTGAAAAAATAAAGCTATACATCGATGCCATGTATTGCATCTTGCCTTTTGAAAAAGCGTTTTATAAAAAATACGATTACGATGTCCATTTTGTTGGACACCCATTAATTGACGCAATTGCTAATAGACCTCAAGTTAATGAACACAACTTTAGAAAGACACATAATCTCAGTGGCCAACCTATTATTGCTTTATTACCTGGAAGTCGTAAACAAGAAATCACTAAAATGCTTGGTGTAATGCTTAGTGTGGTTGATGATTTTAAGGATTACCAATTTGTTATTGCTGGTGCTCCTAGCCAAGATTTCCACTTTTACAAAACCTTTATAAAAAAGAACAACATTCAGTTTATTTCTAATAAAACCTACGATTTATTAAGTCTATCTTCGGCAGCATTGGTAACTTCTGGGACGGCAACCTTAGAAACCGCTTTGTTTAAAGTGCCTCAAGTGGTTTGCTATAAAGCGAGTTCTATTTCCTATCAGATCGCTAAACGCATTATTACATTAAAATTTATTTCATTGGTCAATTTAATCATGGATCGTGAAGTGGTTACTGAATTAATTCAAGCTGATTTAAATACAAAACGCTTAAAAAAAGAACTAACGGCAATTCTTAATCCCGAAAAACGTGAACAACTCTTTTTAGACTATTACGAATTAGAGCAAAAGCTTGGAGGACGTGGCGCAAGTGATAACACCGCCAAATTGATATATAACGCCATTAAAAACGATTGACACAGAAACTCTTATTGATGAAAAAAATATTACCTTTTATATGCTTGCTTTTTATAGTTTCTAGCTGTAAATCCAAAAAAGTAACATCAAGCAAAAACAAACAAACGCATACAGTAAAAGTTAATTCCACTGCAAAGCCAAGTAAAGACGCAGAAGCCATTGTTAAGTACGCGCAAACCTTTGATGGCACACGATATAAGTATGGAGGAACAACAAAAAAAGGCATGGATTGCTCTGGTTTAATATTTACAACTTATAAAAAACATAACATTAATTTACCAAGAACCACATCTGGACTAAAAAGCACAGGTGATTGGATAGATTTAAAAAACGTAAACGTTGGAGATTTGGTGTTTTTTGCCACTAAAAAGAACAGTAGAAAAGTCAACCATGTTGGCATTGTAACGCGCGTAAGACCAGGAAACGTAGAATTTATCCATGCCTCAAGCAGCAAAGGTGTAATGACCTCTTCATTGGCAGAAAAGTATTGGTATTTCTCTTTTGTACAGGCTAGACGCGTTTTGTAACTACATTTTCCATATTTTAGTAACTCATTATCATGAAGTTACTAAATTTTGCATTTATTAAGCTGACCTTCTGTTTAGTTTTAGGCATTATCCTAGCACATCACTTAAGGCCCAATTTTTTTATAGCTTTTTATTCTACAATTGGCTTAGTTATTCTTGTAGGAGTCTATTATCTTATCTTAAAATCTAAAATCAATCGTTCACCGCTTTTTGGCAGTTTAGTTTTTTTAAGCACTATTGGCATAGGAATGACAGCCTATCAACTCCAAGACGATACGCTAAGGCCACAACATTACTCCCATCTAAATTTAGCACAACATCAAAGCGATGTCGTATTTAAAATTGAAGAACAATTAAAATCTGATGTTTATAATGACAAATACATCGTCGGAATTCATTCCATTAACCACACGAAGACGAGTGGTCGTTTATTGATTAATATAAAACGTGACAGTCTTTTAACACCCTTCAATGTTGATGATGTCTTATTTGCATCAGCCACGCTTCAAGCTATTCAAAAACCATTAAATCCCTTTCAATTTGACTATAGTAATTATCTCAAACTGCATCAGGTCTACCATCAAACCTATTTAGAGCGATCAAAAATATTCGAGATCACAAAATCTAAATCAACCATCTATGGTTATGCAGACCAATTAAGATTTCAAATAAACCAAAGACTAACTGAAGCTGGATTTAAAGATGATGTCCTTAGTATTATCAATGCCTTATTACTAGGTCAACGCCAAACTATTGACAAAAATGTTTACAATAATTATGTAAATTCTGGTACAATCCACATTCTAGCCGTTTCGGGATTACATGTTGGTATTATTTTATGGATCTTAAATTTTTTACTAAAACCACTACTTTATTTAAAACATGGTCGTTTTTTAAGACCTCTTATCATTGTAGTCATCTTATGGAGTTTTGCCATTATTGCAGGACTATCGCCTTCCGTAACAAGAGCGGTAACGATGTTTAGCATCATTAGCATTGCTATGCATCTTAAACGACCTACTAACATTTATAATACGCTTGTCATTTCTGCATTTGTGATATTATTATTTAAACCAACTTTTTTGTTTTCTGTAGGGTTTCAGATGAGTTATTTAGCCGTATTTGGCATTGTTAGCATTCAACCTATTTTATATAAATTATGGATACCTAAATATTTAATACCAAATAAGCTATGGCAAATTTTTACGGTAACTTTAGCAGCTCAGGTTGGTGTGGTACCGATAAGCTTGTTCTATTTCCACCAATTTCCAGGTTTATTTTTTATTTCTAATATGGTCGTTATTCCCTTTTTAGGGCTCATTCTTGGATTTGGCTTACTCGTTATTTTTTTAGCATTAGTTAGTGCTTTACCTCCTAGCGTTGTTTCGATTTATAGCTTTATAATTCAAAGTTTAAATAATTTTATCGCTTGGGTAGCTCAATTTGAAGACTTCTTATTGAGAGATATTCCGTTTTCGCTGCTTCAAGTTATTGTTTCATATGTGATAATTATAGCATGTGTACAATTGTATACTACTAGAAATTTTAAATGGACAACTATAAGCTTACTTGCTGTTATAAGTTTTCAGCTGGTTAATTTTTACAACCTAAACAATACCTTAGATAGTGAATTTATTATTTTTAACAGAAGTCGACATACATTAATTGGAGAAAAACACAATGCTCAATTATTGATTTACCATAACATTGATTCAACAAAAATTGCTTCGGATTATGTCATAAAAAATTACAAGGTTGGTAAATCCATTGAAAATATTATAACAAACAACCTGCAATCGGTTTATCAATTTAAAGGTAAGACCATCCTTACTATAGATAGCTTAGCTATTTATAATAACCTCTCATTTAAACCAAATTATATCTTATTAATAAATTCGCCTCAACTTAATCTAAACCGGTTAATCGATAGTTTACAACCAGAGCAGATCATTGCAGACGCAAGCAACTACACGTCTTATTTAAACCGATGGAAGGCAACTTGTAAGCATAAAAAAATCCCTTTCCATCATACTAGAGAAAAGGGTGCTTTTATAATTGAATAAAGTCTATTGATTCTTGTGAACTATCAATAGCGAAGTACTATAATAACTTATTCTTCAAATTCAGCTTCAAAAGATTTTACGTATTCACTAAACTGCTCTTGCGTTGTCATTTCTTTATAGTCATCCGTTTTAAATATCTTTAAATACAACTCCAATTGTTGCGGTTTTAGATAACCTTGAATTGGTGCAATCACATTGCCTTCTTCATCAAAAAAGACCATCGTTGGATAGGCTCTAATTTGTAAGAAACGTGAAAACTCGTGTACACTGTTTCTACTATTTGTCTTTGATTCGTCAAAATTTGGATTAGAATACGTCGTATCCTTATACGTTATTTCCTCATTTCCTTCTGCATTGAATTTTACTGCATAATAATGTTCATTGACATATGCAGCGACATCTTTAGTTTGAAAGGTATTCTTATCTAACATTTTACAAGGGCCACACCAATTGGTATAAACATCCATAAAAATCTTTTTTGGTTCTTTCTTCTGAAGCTCTAAAGCTTCTTCCATAGTTACCCAATTAATGTCTTGCGCAATCCCTGTTATTGTAAATGCAAAAACAGCAATTAGTCCTAAAGTTATTTTTTTTATCATAATAGATTTGTTGCAATTAATGAGCCGAACTTACAAAAAATGCTCCTAATTAGGAGCATTTTAGATATTTTTAACGGTTTTTCTTAGCGTACACCATGCATTAATTTTTTCAAAACAGGGTTTAAAACAAATATTAATAAACCAGCCACTATAGGTACTATTGTAAATATTAAGAAGAATGTAGATAAGCTATATTCCTTAGTAATATTTTCAATTTGTCCACCCACAACTGCAGCCATTTTATTACCAATTGCAATGGCTAAGTACCACATACCAAACATCAGCGCAATCATTCTACCTGGTACCAACTTACTTACATAAGACAAGCCAACAGGAGACAGACAAAGTTCTCCAAGTGTATGGAATAGATAGGCTAATATCAGCCAAATCATACTTACTTTAACACCATCTACAAGACCAAAAGCACCAAAAGCTAGTAAACCAAAACCGAGTCCCATGACACTTAAACCAAGTGCGTATTTAGTAGCTGCACTTGGGTTATATTTGCTTTCCCACCATTTAGAAAAGAAAGATGCAAATACAATGATAAAGAATGAATTGAGAATACTAAACCATGAAACCGTAATCTCTACTTCATTATCTCTTACTTTTGTAATAGTGGCATCAACAAAACCATTATCTCTTCTTAATGTTGAGGCATGCGCAATTAATTCTTCTTCTTTTTCTTTTGAAGACACAAATGAAAATTCGGTTAAATCCTTATCTTTATTGATAAGAATTTTGCTGTCACCAACTTTATAATCTGCATAAGGCTCACCAACTGTAATGGTTTTAGTTACAATTTTTTGTGAAGCATTTGTAACCGTATTTTGTGTTACTGGAATGTATTTAAATTGTAATTCACCTTTATCATTTTTAACCTGCACACCTTTGTCGTCTAACACTGGTTGTTCAATAGCACTATAACTTACATCATAAGCTGTAGTGTTAAAATCTCTATTCAACATCCATCCTACAATTCCCCACATTAACACAAAACAAACCACTAAAACAACATTTGAACCTGGGATTTTTTTGAAAGTTTTCTTCCACAAAATAAAGAGAACGTACGAAATGATAATCAGTGGTACAACGGTAAGTAATGTATTAACAATATTAAATATCGTTGCTGAACTACCGCTTAATAAGCGATCTACATTATCTCTAGCAAAAATCACTAACGATGATGCGCCTTGCTCAAAAGACATCCAGAAGAATACGGTAAAGAACGCAAATATGATGAATGCCACCATTCTATCTCTTACAACAGCTGTGTAGCGTAAAATACGTCCAATTACTAATATTAAAAACAGTGCTAACGCAAATAAAACTGCAGTGTACTGTCCTTCAAATTCACCTATTTGTAAGAATGAAAACATATCGACACCTGCGATTTTAGACATAGGATCGTTAATAGCATAACCTAAACCAATAATTGATGCGATAACGATTAGAACCTTATCTAACATTGTGAATGGGTTTTGAGGCTCTTCGTTCTCAGTTGTTGAAACCTCTACACTATCCTCGTTAATATTTTGAGGCAGTTCTACTTCGTGAACATTAGAAGGCTTTGCTCCAATTTTTCCAAATAAAGGACCAGCTAGCCAAAATTGAATGGTTCCAAGAAGCATAAAGATGCCTGCTAATCCAAATCCGTAAGCCCAACCAACTTTTTCTGCTAAATAACCACATAGCATCATTCCGAAAAATGCTCCTGCATTTACACCCATGTAATAAATGGTATAAGCACCATCTTTCTTTTCTGGATGCGTTTTATACATATCAGATATAATAGAGGTCATCGTTGGCTTAAAGAAACCAGTACCAACAACTAATAAAAACAATCCAAAATATAGAGAAAACTCTGTTTCTAAAGCCATAGAAGCGTGACCTGCTGTCATTATTAGCGACCCAATAATTACGGCTGCTCTATACCCTGTATATTTATCCGCTATCCATCCTCCAATAATTGGTGTAATGTAAAGTAACATGGCGTATGTACCAAAAAGAGCACCTGCATTTTCTACAGTCCATTCCCAACCAGGATTATAGCCTATGGCTGCCATAGTAAGGAAATTAACTAACAAAACACGCATACCGTAGAAGGAAAAGCGTTCCCACATTTCGGTAAAGAATAATACAAAAAGTCCGGCAGGATGACCTAAAACTTTGTCTTTAAATAGATTTTCAATATCAGTATTCATATAAATATTAATTAGTTAGGCGTAATTATTAAGGTTTAGTTATTTTAATTATCTGCTAATTCGAAACCTTCGGCTTCATCATCATGCATTTCTACTTCGTTGTCTTCTGCACCATGAGTTAAACGCTTCAACGGCTTAAGTAATAATATTACTAATACTCCGAAGATTACTGTAAATATCGTTATACCAGAAAAGATAGCATATTCACCAAACTCGGAAGCAGATTCTCCAATAACTCCTGCGACTTTATTTCCAAGTCCTGTAGCTGCAAAATAAACACCCATCATTAATGAAGCATATTTTACAGGAGCTAATTTCGTTATAAAAGACAATGCTACAGGTGATGAACAAAGTTCTCCAATAGTATGGAATAAATAAGCCAACACCAACCAATACATCCCTGAGCTACCTTTAGAGTTAAACTCAGAAGCAGCAAATATCATAAACACAAAACCAAGTCCCATTATCATTGTACCAATTGCCATTTTAAACAAAGAGGATGCCTCTTTACCTTTCAATTTTCGCTTAGCCCAATAGCCCGCAACTAATGTTGCAAAGATGATAATAAAACCTGCGTTTAGACCTTGAAACCACGTGGCAGGTATTTCCCATCCAAACAAAACACGATCTGTATTTGTTTTAGTGTAAATACTCATTAATCCACCTGCTTGCTCAAATGCTCCCCAAAATACTATTACAATTAAAAAGGAAAGTAACAATACAAGGTATCGATCTTTCGATATTTGAGTTTCTAAATTCTTATAAATCATCATCATGATACCAGCAACAATAGCTATAAAAATATATAATGCCGTGTAACCCCAACTGTCTACTCCTTTATATGTAAAACCTGCGTAAACAGCATATGCTATTATCAATGCGACAATTCCAAGATTAATTGGAGATTTTAACAAATCGCTTAAAAGCTTCCCAATAGAAACATCAGCGTTTTTATCTTCGATTGTAGGCTTATTTCCAACAGAAACCAAATATTTCTGTCCATATAAATACACAACTAATCCTAACAGCATTGCAATACCTGCTAACCCAAATCCATAATGCCAACCAATTTGTTCTCCAACATAACCTACAATAAAGGTTGCTAGTAACGAACCTAAGTTAATTCCTATATAGAAAATACTAAATCCTTTATCTCTTCTAATATCTCCAGGCTTATATAAACCACCAACCATCGTTGAAATGTTTGGTTTTAATAAACCAACACCTAAAATTATAAGTGCTAATCCCGAATAAAAAGCCCACATCTCATCGAAAGCCAAAATACCATGACCAGCAACTAATATTAGAGCGCCATATAAAACCGCCTTCTTTTGCCCTAATATCTTATCTGCAATCATTCCGCCAGGAATAGACATAACATAAACCAGCATAGTATACCATCCGTAAAGCATAATTGACTCTGAATCTAACCAACCTAAACCAGGATTATCTGCTGTAGTTTTTTCTACTAAATAAAGTGTTAATAATGCTCGCATTCCATAGTAAGAAAAACGTTCCCACATTTCTGTAAAAAATAAGACATATAAGCCTACTGGATGCCCAAATAATTCCTTTTGATGGGCTTGTTTTATCGCTGTTGACATAATTTTGTTAGTTAGTATTAATTAGTACGTTTATTGCTGTAAAAAGATTTTACTCTTTATGCTTTTAAAGTTTATCTCCTAAAGTTTTATGGATAAAATCAGTCATTTTCTTATACAAATGAAGTCTTGTGTTTCCTCCATAAATACCATGATTTTTATCTGGATAAATCATCCATTCAAATTGCTTATCAGCTTGAATTAAGGCTTCAACCATACGCATGGTGTTTTGCACATGTACATTATCATCACCAGAGCCATGAATTAATAGAAAATCGCCCTTCAGTTTATCGACATGGTTAATTGGAGAATTTTCATCATAACCGCTTGGGTTTTCTTGAGGCGTTGTCATATAGCGTTCTGTATATATGGTATCATAAAACCTCCAGCTTGTTACAGGTGCTACAGCTATTGCCATTTTAAAGACATCATTTCCTTTAAACAAGGCATTACTACTCATAAAGCCACCATAACTCCATCCCCAAATTCCTATTCTCGAAGCATCTATATAATCTAATTTTCCTAATTGTTTTGCGGCTTCAATCTGGTCTTCTACTTCATATTTACCTAATTCGTTTTGCGTCACTTTTTTAAAGTCAGCACCTTTAAAGCCAGTACCTCTTCCGTCTATACATACAACAATATAACCTTGTTGCGCCAACATTTGGTACCAATAATCATTAGAACCATTCCAACGGTTAGCAACTTGTTGTGAACCAGGTCCAGAATATTGATACATAAATAAGGGATAGGTTTTATTGGCATCAAAATTTGCAGGCTTAATAGTCCACATATTTAATTCATTGCCATTGACAGTAATGGTACTAAATTCTTTTTTAGACATTACATAATCCTCTAATTGCTTAGATAACCTTTTATTATCTTTAATATTTTTAACTATTTCGCCCTTTTTAGTATCCACAAAAGTATACTCATTAGGTGTCGTTGCACTAGAAAATGTATTTATAAAGTAAGTAAAATCCGCACTAAACGCTGCACTATTAGTACCATCCTTTTTCGTTAAACGTTTTTTGCTCTTTCCATTTAACTTTATAGAATATACGTCTCTATTTATTGATCCATTTTCGGTCGATTGATAATAAATAGTACTTGCTTTTTCATTAAAACCATAATACTTAGTTACTTCCCAATTCCCTTTTGTTATTTGATTAATTAATTTTCCATTTTTAGCATAATGATAGATATGATTGAAACCGTTTAATTCACTCGTCCAAATAAAACTATGGTCTTCTAAAAACGTTAAATTAAAGGTGGCATCTATATATGCTTTGTCTTTTTCTGCTAAGACAATTTTTGAAGTCATTTCTTTGGTATCAATCATCCAAAGATCTAATTCATTTTGATGACGATTCATAAACTGAACACTTAACACATTTGCTTCTTTTGTCCATTCTAATCTTGGAATGTAAAAATCTTGATATGGTTTATCTACTTTTAATTCTTTTACATTTTCCGAATCTAAATTGTACAAATGCAAAGACACTTTAGAGTTTTCTTCTCCTGCTTTTGGGTATTTAAATACGTGTTGTGTTTGGTATAAATCAGATCCGTAAACATCCATTGAAAATTCTGGCACATTAGTTTCATCAAATCTAATAAACGCTATTTGGTTACTTGCGGCATTCCAGTCAAAAGCTCTTACAAAACTAAATTCCTCTTCATAAACCCAATCCGTTATACCATTTATAATTTTATTCTTTTCACCATCTGTTGTAATCTGTGATACTTTACCAGATTTTAAATCCTTTACATATAAATTGTTTTCAAAACCGTAGGCAACTTTAGTACCATCTGGAGACAACGTTGGCTCCTGAACTAAATCATCTGAGACTTTTACAACCTTTTTAGATGCTACATCATAAATATAGTATTCACCCAAAGTAGAACGTCTAAATACAGGTTTAGACTGAGTTGTTAGAATTATTTTCGTTTCATCATCATTGAATGAATAATCAAAAAAACCTTGAATCTCAGGAATATCAGCTGATGAGATTAAGGTTTTTACTTTTTCTAACGTTTTATAATCGTAAATATCTATTGTAGATGTTCTATTTTGCCTATTAAAATTTAAGACTGAATACTGATTTCCGTTAGCCATAGAATGCAATGCTTGCATACCTTGTGTTCTAAACTGGCCAGTCCAAATGTCTTGAAGTGTAATTTGTTTCTCTTGCGCAAAAACTAATGACGTTATTAAGAAACCAATAATTGCGGTAAATTGTTTTAATTTCATGTGTTTGTATTACTTGTTTATATCATTACATGCTATTAATCTACTTTACAGATCTAGACTAATACTATTTTTAGGCACGTACTGTTTACAATATTCTAATTTTCAATAGAGCAATGCCAAGTTTACTAAAAATTATGCAAAAAATCGCTATTATTAACAGTAAATCGGCATTTAGAATCTATAATACACACATTTTTATACCAATCCTAGTATCTTTGTTTTTACTAAAATTAAAACCCATATGCCAAACACTATTTCTGGCTTTTCAAAACTTTCTAAATCTGAAAAGATTGAGTGGCTTTTAGAGACTTATTTTACAGAAAAAGATAACGCAAGAGCACTAGTAGAACGTTATTGGAATGCCGATGACAAACTTCAAAAACTACACGATGAGTTTATTGAAAACACCATTTCTAATTACTATTTACCTCTAGGTATTGCGCCTAATTTTTTAATCAATGACTCTACATTAGCCATTCCTATGGCCATTGAGGAAAGTTCTGTAGTCGCTGCTGCAAGTAAAGCCGCTAAATTTTGGTTGCAACGAGGTGGTTTTAAAGCTAAAGTACTGTCTACAGAAAAAATTGGGCAGGTTCATTTTATATATCAAGGCGATACAAAAAAGCTTGAAGCATTCTTTAAGCACGTAAAACCAAAATTACTAAGCGATACCGCTTCTATTACCCAAAGTATGGAACGTAGAGGAGGTGGTATTTTAGATATTAAATTACGCAACAAGTCGGCAGATTTACCTAATTACTACCAACTCCATGCTACGTTTGAAACCATGGATGCCATGGGCGCAAACTTCATTAACACATGTTTAGAGCAATTTGCAGCAACATTTAAATCTGAGGCACTGCTTTATGAAGCTTTTAACGACCAAGAGAAGGCTATTAATATTGTAATGAGTATTCTGTCTAACTATGTACCAGAGTGTTTGGTACATGCTGAAGTTTCTTGTAAGATTGAAGATTTAAAAAGTAAGGACATTCCTCATCCTATGGAGTTCGCGCAAAAATTTAAGCAAGCTGTAGATATTGCAAAAGTAGAACCTTACAGAGCCGTGACCCATAACAAAGGTATAATGAATGGTATTGACGCGGTAGTTTTGGCTACAGGTAATGATTTTAGAGCTATCGAAGCTGGTGTACATGCCTATGCCGCAAAAGACGGAACGTATACTAGTTTAACCCATTGTAGTATAGAAAATGGTATTTTTAAATTTTGGATTGAAATTCCATTAGCCCTAGGAACCGTTGGTGGCTTAACGAGCATACATCCTTTGGTTAAGTTTGCTTTAGAAATGTTACAAAAACCAACAGCTAAAGCATTGATGCAAATTGTAGCAGTAGCTGGTTTAGCACAGAACTTTGGCGCTGTAAAGTCCTTAACCACAACTGGCATTCAAGAAGGACACATGAAAATGCACTTAATGAATATTTTAAATCAATTTGAAGCCACCGAAACTGAAAAATCACAACTCATAGCGCATTTCAAAACTAATGTAGTGTCGCATAGTTCTGTGGTTGAGGCCATAGAAAATCTAAGACAGTAAATACAGCATTGAGCAGTAAAAATATAATATACAGAAGTAACGGCAAACTATTACTTACGGCAGAATATGCTGTTTTAGATGGCACAAAAGCATTGGCTATACCCACAGCATATGGACAAAGCTTAAAGATTGAAAAAAACGAGTCTAACGTTATTTCATGGAAAAGTTTTAATGAGCAAGATACCATATGGTATCAAGACCGTTTTACAATCGCACAAGGAGAAATTAAAAATAAGTCAGGCTACACCAATGACATTTCTCAACGACTTATTCAAATATTTGAAGCAATTAAAACTTTAAATCCAGACTTTTTAACTAAAAACATAGGGTTTAATATCACAACGCACCAAGATTTTAATAGACTTTGGGGTTTAGGCACCTCTTCTACTTTAATTAATAATATGGCAAATTGGGGAAATGTAGACGCCTTTACTCTCTTAGCAAAAACTTTTGGTGGTAGTGGATATGATATTGCTTGTGCTCAAAATAATTGCCCAATAACATTTCAATTACAAGATGGCAAACCACCTATTGTAGACACTGTAAATTTTGAACCTGAATTTAAACAACATCTTTATTTTGTTTATCTCAATCAAAAACAGAATAGTAGAGATGGTATTTCCACCTATAAACAATTAGGCAAGATTAATACAGAAACCATAAATACCATTTCTTCAATTACCGAAAAAATGATTTGCTCAACTTCGCTCTTAGAGTTTGAAAAATTAATAGAAACCCACGAGTCTATCGTTTCTAGCCTTGTTCAACAAAAAGTGATTAAACAGCGTTTGTTTAAAGATTTTAAAGGCGCAATAAAGAGCTTAGGTGCTTGGGGAGGCGATTTTGTTTTAGCAACATCACAAGACGATCCAACTCCCTATTTCAATTCAAAAGGATTAGACACTATAATTCCTTATGACGAGATGATTTTAAAGCATACACCTCTTCATTAAAAAAGTACATAACGATAAAAAAGAAAGGCTTTACATCACTGTAAAGCCTTTCTTTCTGTATTTAAACAATAACTAATTTAGTATACTGTTTTAGCCCTGTTATCTTCTATTTCTGCTGAATTTTCTAATGCTTTAAATACTGCTGTTTGTGCTGCAGCACGACGTTCCGTATTTAATCTATTCATAATAGCAGAATAATTATCTAATTTTGTAGCTTCAGTTATTTTAGTCACTTCAATAACGTACACGCCTTTTTCGCCATCAATTGGTTTAGAGGTAGCACCTTCTGCTAATCCAAATGCTGCACCTACAACTTTAGGCTCTACACCTGCTCCTGAAAGTGTTGTATTCTTAAGCGTAATTGCTGCTGCTGATTTTGGACTCAATCCTTGATTTTTTGCAATGTCTGCAACTGTAGTCGCAGATATTTTTTCACGAATTAATTTCGCTTTTTTCTCGTTTCTAATAATTGGTAAAGCTGTGATAGACGCATCTTCAGTACTCATTAAACCTGCTTCTTTTTTCTCAATGACTTTAGCAACTATATATCCAAAATTAGATATTGTAAAATTCTTGTAGTCTCCTGTATCTGTATCTTCATTAAACGCCCAACGCACAACTTCTCTTTGGCTTCCAAGACCAGGAATATTTTCGTCTAATATTTTAAATGAAATTGGTTTTACCGTTAAATCACGCTCTTTTGCCAATTCATTAAAATCACCCTCTTTTGCAGCAATTTCAAACTTAGACATTTTATTAAATACAGCTTGCAACGTTTCTTCAGATGGCTCTATTTTATCTGCTATCGTAGCAACTTTTACAGTACTGTTATAGCTTTTTTGCTCTAATACTTCTATAATATGATATCCAAATGACGTTTGTACAACATCTATATCACCTACTTTATTATCAAAAGCATATGCTTTAAATTCTGGAGCCATACCTGCTTTGTAATCAAACTCAATTTCACCGTCCTTTTCATTACTAACTTTATCTGAAGATAATTCTAATACATCCATAAATTTAGTACCCGATTTAATAGCTGCTAAAATACTGTCTGCAGTTTTCTTAGCTTCTTCTGGTGTTTTTGTTACTGAAGCATCCGCTCTTTGTCCACCAATATTAGGTATTAATATATGACGAACTTTAACAGAATCTGGTAACTCTTTTTTTGCAATTACTTTAGATAACTTATAGTATTCACCATCTTTATATGGCCCATAATAATCGCCAACATTTAACTTTAATAATGTATCCTTTGCAACCGATGGTAATTCTGCAGCTCTTAAGAAGGTATCACTATATTTTATATCTGAATTTGTATTTACAAACTCTTCAACATTGTTAGTCGTATCAAAACCTTGAATAGTTTCTTCATTTTTACTACTCTCGTTATATTCTACCTTATCTTTTTTAAGCGCTAATAAACCAGCTTTTATTTGGTCTTCATCTGCTTTAGACGCTTCTTCTTTAAATTCTACATAAACAACCTCTCTAGTTGCTTCTGTTTCGTAAGTGTCTTTATGGTCATTAATATAAGCCTGTATATCACTTTTTGACACCTGCACTAAGCTATCTGTAATACTAGTATAAGGAATCTGCACATAACGTACATCTACTGTTTTTGCATCACCAAAATAATCATTTTCAGCCTCAGAAATTGTAGTACTGATACCTGCTTTAATCATATTGTAATAGGATTGTTGCACTGAATTTGCTGCGATAGATTGTTCGTTGTTTACCCAACTATCAAAATTCACCATAAAGTTCCCTAATGGTGCTGTACCACCATTTAAATCTTGCAAATTTGAAATAAAAGCATTCAATCGATTTACATCAAAATTTCCATTCTCATCTTGAAATTCTGGATAAGAAGAAAAACTATTCTTTAATAAATCTCTCATTTCGTCCTTCTCTACTGACAGACCTAATTTATCAAATTCTGTTTGTAGTACAATTTTACGAAGCTCTTGGCTGTAGACTGTATTCATTGCTTGAGTAGAAGTTTGTCTTCCACCTGAAGCATCTTGGTAATTCTTTACTTTTTGCTGAAAATCTAAACGATTAATATCCTTACCGTTAATGGTAGCAACCACATCTTGTGATCCTCCTGAAAATGCATCAGAATTTTTGAATAAATCTCCAATTACAAAAGCAAATAATGCCATTGCAATTACAAAAATTAATATCAGTGATCGTTGTCTAATTTTATTTAAAACTGCCATTGTCTTTTATGTATAATTTATTTTGGTGTAAATAAGTCTGCGAAAATAGTATTTTCTACTAAATAATAAAAGTAGTATTGTAGTTTTTATAAGCCGCAGCAATGTATTAATCTACTTCTAGGACTTTTAATACAATTTCGTCTATCTTGGTAGACGACACTTCTGTTATTGTGAATTTAAAATTATCTATAAGAACATCATCCTTAGCCTTTGGTATTTCTTCAGCAGCATTTACAATTAAGCCTCCTAAGGTTTCATAATTTTCACTTTCCGGAAGGTTGAGCTTATAGGTTTCATTGATATAATCCACTTCTAATCTGGCAGAGAACTTATAGGTGTTTTGATCTATCTGCTCTTCTATCATCTCAAAAGTATCATGTTCATCTTCAATTTCACCAAACAGCTCTTCTATAATATCTTCTACCGTCATAATGCCAGAAGTTCCTCCATATTCATCTATGACAACCGCTATACTTTTCCGTTTTTTTGTTAAGATATTTAATACATCTTTTATAAAAATGGTTTCCGGTACAAAACCTACAGGAATAATAATAGATTTTATGGATTTAGGTTTTTTAAACAATTCAAAGGAATGCACATAACCTAAAATATCATCGATGGTGTCTTTATAAACAATAATTTTAGTTCTTCCTGTATCAATAAACAATTGCCTTAGATTATCTAAAGACTCTGATATATCCACAGCTGTAATCTCAGTTCGTGGCACCATTACTTCACGAGCCTTTACGTCTGAAAACTCTAAAGCATTCTGAAAAATTTGAATTTCACTATCTACTTCATCATGGTCCTCTACCGACTCCATTTGCTCACTGATGTAATTACCTAGCTCCACTTTTGTCATCGCTAAAACCACATCTTCTCCCTCTGTTCTAAATACATATTTTAAAACAGCATCTGAGATCCAAATAACAAAATCTGAAATCCAAGAAAATAGGATATAAAATACATATGTAGGAACTGCTAAGATCTTTAATAATGAATTGGCATAAATCTGAAAAAAAACTTTAGGTAAAAATTCCGCTGTTATTAAAATTACAATTGTAGAAACTATAGTCTGTGTTAACAATTGTAAGTCCGTTAATAAATAGGATATTGCAGTGTTATCTGATGGCAAAAAGGTCTGAAACCAACGCACTAGAACATCACCCATTTTAAAACCATAAATTACCAATGCGATATTATTACCTATAAGCATAGTAGCAATATACTTTGATGGTCTAGCTGTGAGTTTACCTAGTATTTTACCTAAAAAATCACCTTGCTTTTTTTCTAATTCAATATGAATTTTATTAGCAGACACATAGGCAATTTCCATACCTGAAAAAAATGCTGAAAGTATCAGCATTACAATAATTATGACAACATCTAAGGTCATAAATTATTTGTTATTTCGGTCTTCAAACTTTTTGCTAAATCGCTTTCTAAAGAAAAACATAAATACGGCTAATGCCACAAATAAAAGTGACATATAGGCTCCATTTCTGTTTTCTGACCATTTGTTAACGGCATCGTAAAGAAATAAAACAGCAAAAACGAGATAAGCGTAATGAAAAATCTTCTGTATTTTCATATTTGAATAAAATGATTATTATAACAAAGGTAACTAATTATCGAGTTCAAAATCGCCACCCATTTCTAACATCTGAAAATTTTCGAAGCTTTTATCAGAATCAAAACCAATGCCGTGTAATGTTCCATATTTCCAAGGCTCATTTGTAAACAACCATTCTAACTTCTGGTTGTAAAATAATTGCTCGGTAAATAAGGTATCGTTTTGATGTGTAATAATCCTAACATTACCTTGCAAATCAATAATATCAGTTTGCGGATAATGAATTGCGTATTTAGAAGTTATTGTTGTACGATTACCGTCATCATCATAAGTTCTCAACTCTATACCGTCTGGAAATTCTGAAAACTTGAATTTTCTATTTGAATAATCTAACATTTTAGGACTCATGAGGTTTGCTAATAATCTAACCGTATCATCCTCAAATTTTGTGTATTTTAAATCTATTAGATTCGCTTCACTTATAGGTTGATTTTGAAGCACGCCTACCTTCTGAATCTCACTAAAATCATTGGTACACGAAAAAAACAAAGTCACAACAATTGCTGTGACTAGGTTTTTAACTATATGTATTTTATGTTTTGTCATTAAATTTTTGGCACTGTTACAGAGCGTCCTATCCAACAACCAATTTTAACTACTGTACCAGAACAACTACAAGAAAAGATATCTGATTTTGATGGTGCACTTGCTCTGTAGCTCGCTGCTGTTTTAGCTGCTGCAGACTTTAATCTTCCATCTACTCTACCTGCTTTTTCAGCTTCTAATGCTGCTAACCAAAATACGGCACGCTTATTAAAGTTTGAATCACACAGTTATTTGCACTCTTAGCATACATTGCTGCTATAGACAAGTAAGGCGAACCGTCTGAAGGGTTTAACTTTAAAGCCTCCATATAATATTGTCTTGCTTTACTGTAGCTTCCTTTAGCTTTCAATTCTTGCGCTAAACCTTTATATAATTTTGCCTTTTTTAAAGGGTCTGTTGATAACGAAATCGTTTGATCAATATATTTTTGCTCACCAGTTAATACATATAAGTAATATGCAGTATCTGCACTAGGCTCAATAGTATTTTTCTGTTGTACTAATTTTAAGAATAATGGATCTTCTTTACAACCCTTTGCATACATTCTATTCATAGCACGTTGTAACCAAACTCCATTGTTTTTATTCTCTTCAAAATCCTTTTCATATAATGGTATTAACACTTCACACGTTGCTCTTTTACCAAGTTTTTGATCCATACTTGGTAATATCTTAGTTTCGAAAGCATTAATGTATGATTCGTAACTCGCTTTACGTTGTGCTTCTTTTTTAGACAACTGTTCTCCAGCTTCTTCCTTAGCTGCATATTTATTTAGTTTCACAGTATTACTCTCTATAATACCTTCAATGATCTCATTTACATCATCATATTTATCAAACATTTGTTGTGCTGATAATTTTTCTGCATCATACAAATCTACGGCCAAAGAAAAATAAGAATACAACCCTTTAGCGTCACTAAAATTCTTAGCATCTTTTGTATAAGCTTCATCGAACATAGCATATACTTGCTCATCTGTCTTATTCAATTCTTTTTTATACTTGTACGCTAAATTAGCCTTATCAACTAAAACATCTGCAAGATCGTATTTAGACTCAAAATGCTCTCTACTTTGATCATGTAGCAACATTAAATCATTAATAAAAGCTACCTGTTCTGCACCAGTAGAATTTGTTATTTTGTGTGTTAATATTTTTTCACCATGTGCATAAATGGCTCTATTAAATTTTGGGCACTTTTCTCTTACAATTTTCCATGGTCCATACGCATCATCATATTTTTTACTTTTTGCGTAACCGTCAAAAAGTGAAAGATTAGTCATGCATTCTTCTTGGCTATCTTCTTGAGCAAAACTCAAGTTAACACTCATAAACAAGGTTAAAAGTAGTACTGTAAATCTCGTTTTCATTTTTTAGTTAATTTTATTAATAATATTTTTTTTGTTGAAACCATCTAGAGTTTAAAGATAAACTAACATTAAAGTTTACAAAATTCTCTAAAATTAAATTTTTCTCAGTAGTCCCTCTTCTTCCAATTTCTAAGCCAAAGTTTGCGTTTGAAAATAAATTTCGAGCTCCAACTGGTAAACCTAGTCCAAAAGATATGCCAAACTCGTTTATTGGCTCTTCTTTAATTATTAAACCTGTATTTTCTATTTTCACACCAGCTCTATAAACAACACGATTAAAATACCCAGAGAAGGCATTATATTTAGGAATATAAAACCCACCTAAAGAAAACTGAGAACCATCTTGGTAGGACGTTGTGGTGTTAGAAAAAACAGGATTAGAAAATTCACTAGTATTTAAAAATGTGTATTCAGCTCCTATAAACCATGATTTTGGTTTCCCGACTCCTAATCCTAAAGTAAAGCGAGAAGGCAAGGTTAACTCTGTATCTCTCAAATATTGAGCTTCTAAGTCGGCATCAATTGTATTTGCTATACTTGTGACATTATAATCTGTATCTAAGGTTACCGTTGAAAATGATCTTTCATTTTCTGATTGCAACTTACTTTCTGGCGCATAAGTCGTAGTTGCAGATAACTCCAACTTATCAGTAATCATCGTTTTATATGCTAAACCAAAATTAAAAGTCAAACCTCTTAAATCCGATCTATTAAATTCTCTTGTCTGATATTGTACAATATTTCGATCCTCTGTATAAGCAACTTCAATGGCCGTATTTTGAATATTACCAAAGTTATAATTTATATCCATACCAACACTTAACTTATCACTTAACTGATAACCTAAGCCAGTAAAAACTCTATTTATACCGCCTTCACCATTAAAACGATTTACCAAATCGTCATTGTCATCAATATCATCTAACCTATAACCCACTGAAGTAAACGGTAAAATACCAAATCCTACACCAAATTTACCTATAGGTATAGACAGCGCTAAGTAATCGAAAATTGCACTATTAGCATTTTCATTTATAGATTCATTTTTTAATGTACTCGAAGACATTGTACCAGCCACAGAAAACTTAACAGGTCTACTTTCTCCATCAAACGGACTCGCTTCAATGTTTTTACCAGCGTAAGAGGCAGGATTTCTTAAATTTAAATGAATACTATCCAAATAAACTCCCATCTCTCCCATGCTACGGTTTTCAACTGTACCTCTAAACTTTAAACTTCCAATACCATAAAATGAATATGGCGAACCTGTCCCTTGTTGAGAAAAAACAGAAGAACTAATAATTGTAATACAAATTACAATGAATCGTTTTATCATTATTTTGAATTATATTCTAGAATAAAATTCAAACCCTCCAAAAGAAAATTTGAATTCGCAAATATGGTATTTTTTAATTGGTTTGACAAAAATTTGGTATCTCCTCCTGTTAAAATAATTGTTAAATCTATATTATTCTCCATATATTCATCAATTATTCCATCCATTTCTTTAATTACACCAAAGATTACACCTGAGTGAATTGACGTATTTGTAGAATTTCCTACAATAGAATCTGGCATTGAAGCATCTAACAAAGGAAGGTTAGCTGTTAAATCATTCAAAGCTTTATATCGCAATCGAATACCTGGAGAAATAGCACCACCTAAATATTCATTCTCTTTATTTATAAAATCATATGTTATACAGGTTCCTGCATCTATGATTAGAACATTGTTATCAGAAAATTGATCAACCGAAGCACTTACCAATGCCATTCTATCGACTCCCAATGTCTCAGGTGTGGCATATAAATTTTTAAATGGCACTTTAGTTTTTGAACTAAGCTCTAAAATTGGCATATCAGCTTTTACTAAATCAATATCTTTTTGAAGCAAACGACCTACTGAAGAAATTATAGCACAATCTACTTTTGGGTAGGCCTTTTTCAACAAATTATATTGTTTTTTAAACGCTTCTAGCTTAAAACTTTGCTTAAATATTAAATTTCTGCCATCATAAACAGCAAATTTAACAAACGTATTCCCCACATCTACAATAAGATTCATAAGTATTTTATATTTTACAAAGTTATAAAATCAAATTTTAGCAAATTCTTTTTGCGAATATTAAAAATGCATCTATATTTGCATCCGCTTAATTAAGCAATTGGTGCCTTAGCTCAGTTGGTAGAGCAAAGGACTGAAAATCCTTGTGTCCCTGGTTCGATTCCTGGAGGCACCACTTTCAAACCCTGTAAACATATGATTTACAGGGTTTTTTGTTTTTATAGGGACAACATAAGGGACAACACCGATACATTTATTCATTTAAACACAAATTAACAGAATTATTAATTATCCTCGATTTACGTAATAATTCTTTAATATTATTAATGTTAAAGTTGTTTCCAATCCATTTAATATTCCTAACCTCATTTCGCGAGCTGTAATCTAACAGCATTCAATATTGCTAACAATGCAACACCAACATCTGCAAAAACCGCTTCCCACATAGTTGCTAAACCACCTGCACCTAATATTAGAACAATCACTTTTACACCAAAAGCTAAAATGATATTCTGCCAAACGATTTTTCGTGTGGAACGACTTATTTTAATCGCTCTCACGACTTTTGAAGGTTGGTCTGTTTGAATGATGACATCTGCTGTCTCTATTGCGACATCACTACCTAAACCACCCATTGCAATACCAACATTACTCGCTGCTAAAACAGGTGCATCGTTAATACCATCACCTATAAAAGCTACTTTATTTTCAGGATTCTTCTTTAAAGATTCAACTTCGTTTAATTTATCTTCTGGTAGTAAACCACCTTTAGCATTTTCAATATTCAACTCTTTAGCGACTTGTTGAGTTATAGAATCTTTATCACCAGAAAGCATCATAATATTTTTAATGCCTACTTTGTGTAATGCTGTAATAGTTTCTTTTGCATCTTCCTTTAATTCATCTGCTATGACTACATAACCTGCAAATTGATTATCGATTGCAACTAAAACAATAGATTCTACAATAGATTCCGTTTCAGATGGAACATCAATATTATTAGAAGTCATTAAGGCTTTATTTCCTACTAAAACTGTTTTACCATTTACAATCCCTTTTAAACCTTTACCTGCAATTTCAGATACTTCGGTAGCTTCAAAATCTTCTCCTTCTGCTTTATACTCTAAAATTGCTTTAGCAATTGGATGCGTGGATTGTTCTTCCATCGCCATTAAGTATTGCATAAATTCGGTTTCATTCCAACCGATTGCTTTTACTTCTTTGATTTTAAAAACACCTTTGGTAACTGTTCCTGTTTTGTCCATTACCAAAGTATTTATCTTGGTCATTGCATCTAAAAATGAAGCACCTTTAAATAAGATTCCATTTTTTGAAGCTGCCCCCAATCCACCGAAATATCCTAAAGGAATTGAAATTACCAACGCACAAGGACAAGATATTACCAAGAAAATTAATGCTCTGTATAACCAATCTCTAAATACATAATCATCTACAAAAAAGTAAGGTATAAAAGTAACACCAATAGCTAAAAACACTACAATTGGTGTGTAGATACGAGCAAACTGTCTAATAAATAATTCTGTTTTAGATTTGCGTGCTGTCGCATTTTGAACCAAGTCTAAAATTCTCGCTATAGAACTATCTTCAAACTTATTGGTTACCTCAACTTCAATAACGCTTTCTAAATTAATACTACCGGCATAAACCTTGGCTTCCTTTTGAATAGAATCTGGTTTGCTTTCGCCTGTTAATGCTGCAGTATTTAAAGATGCTTTTTCGGATAATAAAATACCATCCAATGGAATTTTTTCACCTACACGAACTTGAATTTTCTCTCCAATATTTACAGCTTCTGGCGACACACTTATATAGTCACCATCACGAAATACATTGGCTTCTTTTGGTCTAACATCCAATAATGCTTTAATATTTCCTTTTGCTCTATTTACTGCTGCATTTTGAAATAATTCTCCTACTGCATAAAATAGCATTACTGCAACACCTTCTGGATATTCACCAATTATAAATGCACCAATCGTGGCAATAGACATTAAAAAGAACTCGGTAAAAACATCGCCTTTTATAAGGCTTTTCCATCCTTCTTTAATTACTGGAAATCCAACTGGAATATATGCTAAAGTGTACCAAACTACTCGAATCCATCCTTTAAATTGAGGAATCGCATCAAAATAATCTACAGCGATACCTACAATTAACATTACAAAACTTATGATAGCAGGAATGTATGTTTTGAATGCGCTACCATCTCCGTGGTCGTGACCATCATCGTGAGAATGTTGTTCCTTTGAATTTAGTTTTAAATCTCTTAAATTGACTTTCTTTTTCTTCATTTTGAATTGAATAATTTTTTAATATCATTAGGTATAGGCATAGATTTTAATGGTGGTACGTTTGCACCGCCTGTATTCCCAAGTGGCACGTGGTTAATAAATGATTTCCAACCACCAACAAGTAACCTAATAATTTGACCGAGTACTTCTTTAGTATCTTTTTGTATAAATCCAAACTTTAGCATTAACCAATGTGAATAGGTATGTTCTATTGGGTAAGATTGCCCTATGATATGACTGCGTTCTAAATGATACCAAGCATTACTATACTGCTTATTTTCTAAACAGAAACTATATCGTTTTAATTCTTCGTTATAAGCCTGTTTAAGAGGTTTAGGTATTTTAGTATTAAACTTCATATCCACTAATTTTTGATAAAAATAATCTAATAGTAAGTGCAATGGAAGTGCATTTGTTATCTACTGCACTTATCACAAATACCTTTGACCACCAAATTGACATTTTCTGAAATAAAACCATTGGGCACTTTTATTTGTGGAATTTTATGCTCAGTAAGACAAACCGTTTCGTTGCAGTTATTACAATGAAAATGTAAGTGTAAATCGGTTTCAATATCACAGTTGCAGCCTTTTTCACAAAGCGCATATTTAGTAATGCCTGTGCCATCGTCTATTTGATGTACAATATCCTTTTCCTCGAATGTTTTAATAGTTCTGTACAATGTAGTTCTATCTGCTTTTTCAAAAGCATTTTCTATATCACTTAATGTTACTGCAATTTCTTTTTCTGCAAGAAACTTATAAATCAATAGACGCATTGCGGTAATACGAATATCTTTTGACTCTAATAATTTTTCTATTGTTTGCATAATCTAATGTTCGTGTTCTGCTTCGCCTTTTTTCATTTCTGCAATTAAATAATACGCATTATTATAAGCGAATTTTGTGGTTTTATCTTGTTCTTCAGCAAATTGAACCGCTTTCCAGTTACCATCTTTTGCTCCTAAAAGCACTTCAATAGGTTTAAAACTCCAATCTTCATTTTCTTTTTCTGCCGAAAACACGAAAAATCTATCGCCTTCTTTTACAATGGCACTTTCGGGCAACGCCATAGTTTTCGTATTTTCTGTTTGGATTTTTCCTTGAATATACATTCCAGGAATAAGAATGCCTTTTTTATTCTCAATTTCTGCGTGTACGTGTACCGCTTTGGGATTGTCTTCGAAAGTTTTACTTACCGAATAAATTTCTGCTGTTAATTCTTCATCTTGCATTGTTTGAACATTAAAGCTTACTTTTTGACCTTTCTTAACTTTATACACATCTTTTTCAAACACCATTAAATCAGCGTGAACGTGATACGTATTTACAATTTCGAAGAGTTCGGTTTGTGGTTCAACATACTGTCCTGTTTTTACTTCAACCTTTTGCACATAGCCTTCAATAGGACTGCGTAATGATATACTATGAGCAATTGTTCCATTTCGTACTGATGACGTATTTATGTTTAATAGTTTCAACTGCGCTTCCAATCCATTTACCATTGCTTTAGAGGCATCATATTCGGCTTCGGCCTTTTGAAAATTTGCACCAGAGCCAACTCCTGCATCATATAATTTTTGTTGACGCTCAAAGTTCTTCTTTAAAAAATTACTATTGCTAAAAGCATTCAAATAATCGGTTTGCATTTGAATAATATTTGGATGTGAAAGATATGCCACAACTTGACCTTTATTCACTTTATCACCTTCAATCACTTTTATGGAAACCACATTTGCGCCAACTACTGATGTTATGGCTGCTTCACTTTGTGGCGGAACTTCCAAAGTGCCATTTGCTTCTACATAACCACTCATATTACGCAACGCAATGGTGTCTATCTTCATTTTTAATGCCTCAAACTGTTGTTGTGAAAGCATCACTTCTTCGCCTTCGCTATGGTCATCGTTTTCTTCAATTTTTTGTTCTTCGTTATGGGAATGACCATCACCTTCTTTATGGCTTTCTTTATTTCCGCAAGCAACAACTAAAAATGAAACTGTTAGTAGTGCTAAAATTATATATCGTGTGTTTTTCATTGTCTTATTGATTAAAATATTGTAGTTGAAATGTGCTTTCTAAATAATTTATTAATGCTTCTTGAGATTGTAATTCAGATTGAATAGCTTCTTTTATAAGTTGTGTAAACGCTGTGTAATCAATCTCTCCTTCTTTATAAGCAAACAAAGCACCAGTTTTTTGTTCTTTAATAAGTGGTAATACTTCATCCTTATAGAACAGCCAAGATGTTTTCCATTTTTGGTGATTTTCTTTGGCTTGATTAAATTTAGATTGCACTTCCTTTTGCTTGAACTGCATATTTGATTCGGCAATTTGCCTATCAATTTTTGCAGTTCTAACTTGTGCTTTTGTTGTACCAGATAAAAACGGTATGGAAATACCAGCTTGATAGGTATAAAACCCTGAATTTCCATTTACTTTTTGTAAACCACCTTGAAGGTTTAACTTTGGTAAATTTTCAGCTTTGGCAGCTTTAAAGTTTGCTTCTGCCTCTGCGAGTTGAAGTTGAGAAACAGTATATAAAGGGTGTGCTTCTATACTAAAGGATTCTACATTTATTTCGCTCGTTATAACAATTTCATCTGAAACCGTATAAAAATCATCTGAAATCAACCACAAGTTTAATTGTTGTAAAGCAATAACATATTCACTTTTTGATTGCAAAAATTTATTCTGAATCTGTAAGGCTTGATTTTTGGCTGCTGCATATTCCAGTTTAGAAATGGCTTCTACTTCATAATTTAAAGCAACTGCTTTTTCAAAGTTGGTATAGATGGAATCTAACTCTTTGTATAAATTATAATTCCTTTTACTCTGTAAAGCATTTGCCCACGCTTTCTTTACTTCCAGTTCTAAATCTAATTCTGAAAGCTGAAACGCTTTTTGAGCTAACTGAATACGTTGTTCCTGTAATTTTTTCTTTGGCGAAATACCAAAAACGTCAATATTTGATTGACCAACTCCAATAGTGGTGTAAATACCATTTCCGTTATTGATTTCTTCACCTCCCGTAAAAATTTGGGTAGTACCAAAATCGAAAGCAGTTCCTTTTAATTGTTGTTGCTTATCAATTTCGAGTTGTTGTTGTTTTAAACTTGGATAGTTTTCTTTAGCCAATTTTACAGCTTCTTGCATCGAAATAATTGGTAACGAATCATTTATTTTTTGCGCATTTCCTGTTATTGGCAACAAAAACATAAAAGCCACCATAGCAGTAACTGTAATTACCTTTTTGTTAGCCCTAAAATTGAATGATTTGTTTTCTACCCAATGATATAATATAGGTAAAACGAATAATGTTAATAGTGTTGAGGTTAACAAACCACCAATTACAACGGTTGCTAAAGGTCGCTGAACTTCTGCACCAGCCGATGCTGAAATTGCCATTGGTAGAAAGCCTAAAACATCTGTAAAAGCAGTTAACATTATAGGTCTAATTCTTCGTTTAGTTCCTTCTATAATTCTATCTTTTAGATTGGTAACTCCTTCTTCTTTTAACTCATTCAAACCACTAATCATTACTAATCCGTTTAATACTGCAACACCAAACAACACAATAAAACCAACACCTGCCGAAATACTAAAAGGCATATCACGCAACCATAACGCTACAACACCTCCAATGGTTGCCATTGGGATTGCTATATAAATCATCAAGGTTTGTGGTAAGGATTTTAATGCAAAATAAATCAGTACAAAAATGAGTAACAAGGCAATAGGAACAACAGTTTGTAAACGGTTACTGGCACGTTCTAAATTTTCAAAAGCACCACCATAACGAATGAAATAACCTGATGGCAGTTCTAATTGTGCATCTAATTTAGTTTTAATTTCTTCTACCAATGATTTTACATCACGACCTCTAACATTGACACCTACATAAGTTCTTCTGTTGGTATTGTCTCTACTGATTTGCATTGGACCAGCTTTGTAGCTAACATCCGCAATTTCACGTAATGGAATTTGCGCACCAGAAGGCAAGTTGATATACAAATTTTGCACATCTGTTATGTCTTTACGATTACGAGAACTTAATCTTACCACTAAATCAAACCGCTTTTCACCTTCAAAAATAACTCCTGCCGTACCTCCTGCAAATGCGGATTGTACAATTTGGTTTAAGGTATTAATTTGAAGTCCGTATTGGGCCAATTTATTTCTATTGTACGTAATGGTCATTTGTGGTAACCCTGTTGTGGCTTCCGCTTTCATATCTCCAATTCCATCTGTACCTGCAATAATTTTGGATATTTCTTCTGCTTTTTGAGAGAGTATATTTATATCTTCTCCATAAAGTTTTATGGCAATGTCTTCTCTAACACCTTCCAGCAATTCATTAAAACGCATTTCGATAGGTTGTGTAAATTCATAGTTAACACCAGGAACCATTTCTACCGCTTCTTTCATCTTCTCTATTAATTCATCTTTTGTAGTGGCTGTTGTCCATTCGCTTTTTGGTTTTAAAATCACAAAAACATCGGCTAAATCCATTGGCATTGGGTCTGTTGGGATTTCTGCAACACCAATTCGACTTACAATTTTTTCGACTTCTGGAAACTTTGCTTTTACAATTTGTTCAATTTTTGTGGTCGTTTCAATAGTTTCTGTAAGGGAACTGCCTGGTTTTAAAATGGCGTGAAATGCAATATCGCCTTCATCGAGTTGTGGGATGAACTCGCCTCCCATTCGACTAAACATAAAAACTGTTAGTCCGAATAGCACGACTGCAATGCCTATAATCCATTTTCCTTTTTGTATCGCTTTAACTAATAAAGGTTGGTATTTTTCTTCTACCCAATGCACAAATTTATCGCCATAAGATTTTTTGTCTGACTTTGGTGCTCTTAAAACTAAGGCAGACATCATTGGCACATACGTCAAACAAAGTACCATTGCACCAATCATTGCAAAAATGAAAGTCAATGCCATTGGTTTGAACATTTTCCCTTCGATGCCTTCTAATGCCAAAATAGGAAGAAAGACAATTAGAATAATTAACTGACCAAAGAAGGCAGCATTCATCATTTTTTTTGAGGCATCCGCAGCAACACCATCACGTTCTTTAGATGTCAATTTCCTTTTCTTTAGAACTTGTGAAGCAATTAGAAAAACGGTGCTTTCTACAATAATCACAGCACCATCGACAATAATTCCGAAATCTATTGCTCCCAGACTCATTAAATTAGCCCAAACATCAAACACATTCATTAGTATAAATGCAAACAGCAGCGATAATGGAATTGTAGAAGCTACTATTAAACCACCACGCCAATTGCCTAATAAGAAAATAAGGACAAATATTACTATTAATGCACCTTCAATTAGGTTGGTAGCAACCGTTGAAGTCGTTTCTGCTATTAATTTGCTTCGGTCTAACAAAGGTTCGATAATGACACCTTCTGGCAATGATTTTTCAATTTGAGCCATTCGTTCTTTTACGTTCTCGATAACATCATTTGAATTTGCTCCTTTAAGCATCATTACTAATCCCCCAACGACTTCGCCTTCTCCATCTTGAGTTAAAGCACCATAGCGAATGGCAGCACCAAATTGTACTGTTGCAATGTCGCCAACGGTAATTGGAATATTGTT
This sequence comes from Winogradskyella eckloniae, assembly GCF_013249045.1. Lineage (GTDB taxonomy): Bacteria > Bacteroidota > Bacteroidia > Flavobacteriales > Flavobacteriaceae > Winogradskyella > Winogradskyella eckloniae. The sequence goes on along the minus strand of NZ_JABRWP010000002.1, from coordinate 413,517 downwards.
AGTGTTTTTAACCGTAATCTTTTTAATATCCTCTAAACTACGTACCAAACCTTCTCCACGAATAAAATTGGCTTGATGGTTCTTTTCAATGTATGCTCCACCTGTGTTTTGATTATTAGCTTCAAGAGCTTCAAAAACATCGGTAATTGTTAAACCAATAGCTTTTAGTTCGTTTGGGTCGACAGCAACTTCGTACTGTTTAATTTTTCCTCCTATGGCATTTACCTCAACTACACCTTCTACCATTGCCATTTGACGTTGTACAATCCAATCTTGCATTGTGCGCAAATCAGTAACTGAATATTTGTCTTTATACTCTGGTTTTACTTTAAGTGTGTATTGATAGATTTCTCCTAATCCAGAAGAGATAGGTCCCATAGCAGGTTCGCCAAAACCACTTGGAATTTGTTCTTTAACTTCGTTTAGCTTTTCAGCTACTAATTGACGTGGTAGATAGGTTCCCATAGCATCGTCAAAAACAATAGTAACCACAGATAAACCAAAACGAGAAATGGAACGGATTTCCTTTACATCAGGTAGGTTGCTCATTGCAACTTCTACTGGATAGGTTACAAATTGTTCAATGTCTTCTGTTCCCAAATTAGGTGCTTGTGTAATGACCTGTACTTGGTTGTTGGTAATATCTGGAACAGCATCGATGGGTACTTTTGTCACACTCCAAATACCTGCTCCAACAATGGTAAGCGTTAGCAAACCAATAATGAATTTGTTATTGATTGAAAAATCAATGATTTTATTAATCATAGAATTATAGTTATAATGAATTTATAAATAAAGAATAGTTACCAAAGAGTATCGATGGTAGCATAGATTTATAATACACCTGCGTAGCAGGTATTCATTACACTTGTGGTGGTTGTAAAACGGAATTCGTGAAGTCTTTTTCTGAACCGCTTAGGTATAAAACATCTTTTGTGGAAATAAAAGATATTCCTAATTTTAAATCTGGAATATCAAAATGCACAGCACTTACATGGCAGCATTGACAAATACAAAAAGGCGAACATAAATCTGAATCTTGATGTTGATGGTCATTGTCCATTCCTTGTGAAATTTCTGTCTGCACCTCATTATCAAGCGTAACATTATCTTCGCAGGGTGCTAAATTAAGCGCGAAAATATAAATTGATAATATAAAAGCTAAAAATTTCATCGTAGCAAAGATATAAATTATTTAATGCAATGGTATTGCAAATAACGTTAGTATGATTTTTTTATAATAGAAGAGCCTTAAATAACAAGGCTCTTCTATATTTATTATTAATGGTCATGGTCTGAATGATCCTCTTCCTTTATCTCCTTATTGATTCATCATCATTTCGTGGTCGTATTGACAACATCCTGGTAGGTTACTGTAAGCATCTTCATCTCCTGAAACTTTTTCTGTATCGTAACCTGATGCTGCTATTGCTTTGTGAATTGCCATTGTATCTGTTTTAGCATCATCAAAAGACACATCTATTTTCTTTTTATCGACATCCCATGTTGCATTAGCAACACCTTCAACTTTGTTAGCAGCTTTTTCGATAGTTTTTTTACACATTCCGCAATTACCTCTAACACCAAAAGATATGTCTACCATAGCCATGTCTTTAGATACTTCCGTTTTTGTTTCTGTTGTTTCTTGCTTGGTTTCGTTTTTGCAACTCGTTAAACCTATAGCCATAATTACAGCTACACTTAAAATTACTTTTTTCATTGTTAAAAAATTTAATTGTTATTATTTGATTTTTATTATTCTATGACTTGTTTTACTTCTCCACAGGTTAGCATTGCACCACCAAAATATGGATTGATTACTTTTTCTTCCCTGCTCAACCAGTACGCACCAATGTTATCGTCTACCATCGGACAAAACTCAACAAAGACTTTTTCATTGATACCAAATGTCTGAATCGTGCTAATTAAATGTGATGAAAGATGCTTAAAATGATTTCGTTGTGATTCAATATTTGATGCATTTGAAATTGATGTGGCAGATGCTTTTATTTCTTTTTCTAATGACATCCAATGACCATGAGCCTCTTTATCTTTTAATAGCTTCATATCAACTTTAGATAAATTACCCAGTAGTCTTTTCGATTCAGTTATTACATTATTAGATTCATCTTTAAGTAAAGCATCTTTTAATTTGATATAATCATTAAAAACGACTTTCAATTGATTCTGAAAACCCTTGGACACTTTTACCCTCTCATTCATATTAGAATGATTCGCGTTATTTGCTGAAGGATTATTTTCCATTCCAAGATGTCCTTCATGACCAGTCATAACTTTACCACCTTCTTTATTCATCATTGATTTTTTGCCTTGTAATTGCGCTGCTGCATCAACGGTAAATGTTCCATTTGTTACTATCTCATCGTCAATTTTCAAACCATCTAACACTTCATAATTGTCGCCAATTTGATTCCCTAATGTAATTTTTCGCATTTCAAAAACAGGTTGAGCAGGGTCTGTTTTTATATAAACAACTGAACGCTCTCCAGTCCATAAAACGGCTGTGGATGGAATGGTTAATGCTTGTTCTTTACTTGAAGTCATCCCTTTAACTTTTCCTTCAACAAACATTCCTGGCTTAAAAACGTTCTGTTTATTATTAAGTACCGCTCTTAATTTCACAGTTCTTGTTCTTGTATCTAAAACAGGGTCAATAAAATCTACTTTAGCTTCAAATTCTTTATTAGCATAAGTATTGGTAGTGACTGAAATCTCTTGTCCTTTTTTAAATAAATCGATTTGATTTTCATACACATCAAAATTTGCCCAAACCGTGTTTAGATTAGCTATTTTAAGTACAGGTTGACCTTGTTTGATATAATCGCCCTGTTCGACTAATTTCTCAGAAACCGTACCTGAAACCGTTGCATATACCGGAAAATTTTCTTTAACCTTAGCAGAAGTTTCAATTTGATTAATTTGATTTTCAGAGAGCTTCCATAATTTTAATTTGTTGCGCACAGCTTTATATAATGCAGGTTGTGATTCTTTTAATGAAGCTGCTGTAATGAGTTCTTGTTGCGCTGCATATAATTCTGGCGAATAAATGGTAGCTAATAGCTGACCTTTACGAACTTCTTCGCCTGTAAAACTGATATTCAATCGTTCTATTCTTCCTGAAAAATAACTGACTTGAACCGAATTTGCTTCTTCATTTTCAACAATTTTACCAGATAATTTAATGGTGTTGCCATCAATATTTCCTTTGCCAACAACAGTTGTTTGAATATTAGCTAAAGCCATCGCATTTTCAGTTAACTTAAATTGGTCTGCTAATAGGCCATCACTTCCACTTTCGGCAGGAATTAAATCCATACCACAAATAGGGCAATCACCTGGTTCTGGTTGCATAATTTGTGGATGCATAGAACACGTCCACATTTGATTGTTTTCTGTTACTGCATCATGATTGTGTTCTGTTTCTGTATTTGACGAACCACCAAAAAGGAACCATCCTAATAGAAGTCCCACAGCTAATATTCCTATGTAAATTATATATTTTTTCATTTTAAAATGATATTTAATAGCATTAATATTGCCATTACAATCATTATGGCATTCTCAATAAAAGTAGCTTCTGTCATTGGTAACTTTAAAGCTGTACCTAAACAAGCACATCTAATAGATTTTTTATCTAATAATGTTTTCGTTACACCAATGGTTGTAATACCTAATACAACAAGTGTTATTATTAAAGCAATTTCTACTTTAAAGCGCATTAAAAACATTAATCCCAAAGCTGTTTCTATAAATGGATAAATCCAACCATAAGCAGGAACTCGTTTTGCTAATGGGTCGTACATTTTGAAAGATTCTGGGAAGCCTTTTAAATCTAACATCTTGAAGAAGCTAAACACAATGTAGAATAAGCCCATAAAGTCGAGCATAAATGCACTCCAACTCCAATCTTTATAATGTAATAATACACTTGCGGTTGCTATATAAAAAATAATAAGTAAAAGAGGTTTTAATTGTTGCAACTTGCTTTTTTCTTCTTCCATTGACATTGTCGCCATACTTGAAGATGCAAACACATTCTTCTCTTTCTTTTCTGATAAGGTATACTTTTCTGGTAATGCCTTTTGTAATATTTCAGTTGAAATATGAGTATTCATGTTCACTTCTGCTTCACCTTTTACAAGATTAACAGACACCTCTGATACTTGGTCTATTTCACTTAAATATTTTTCTACGGAAGCCTTACAGTTATTGCAGGTCATTCCTGTTATTTTATAAGTATGTGTCATATTTTATTGAATTAAATAATTAATAATTGTGCTTTGCACATAGTAGCCCTTAATAGACTCTATTTGGTTCATTTGAAACTTTAATTGTAGTTCTTGAATATCTAAAACGTCATTAAAATCAATCGTTCCTGTTTCATAGCTTTTAATTAAAATGTCTTCAGCATCTTTGGCTTGTTTTAAGTTCTTGGTTTGAGTCTCATAACTTATTCTTGTCGAAATACGCTCATTAATTGCTTTACTTAAAAGCGTTTCCAAAGTGTTTAATCGTTCTTGTTTTTGAGCCGTAATTTCCTGTTGTTGCAACTTATTTTGCTTGGTTTGAGATTTGTATTTCTTATTGAATATTGGGATGGACACCGAAACCATTGGCATTACAATATCTTTACCGTTATCTAAAAAACTCATATCTGGTCTTTCGGAAACATTGATATAATCCAAGCCAAAACCAATCATTGGACTGCTTTCTTTTTGGTTTAATAATTCGGATTGCTCTACCGACTTATAAAATTTATCGAATTTTAGTAATTCAGGGTGTAAGGCTAAATTTTTAGAAGTGAATTCAAAGTCTTCTGAAGGCATCATTAAACTATCTACCACACTAACAGCAGTATCATTTTTCCTGCTCAAGAGCTTATTGAAATTAGTTTGTTCTGCTAAAAACTGTTGACTTAAAACATCTTTTATTTGTTGCATTTCGTTTTGACGCATTTGCAATCGCAACACATCTACCACTGAAGCTTTGCCAACTTCAACCGAGGTTAGTGCTAACGTTTCGTAGGTTTCCAATAGTTTAATATTCTCGCTTAAAACCTCTTGCTTTGCTTTATTAGAGTAAAGATTATAATAGGATTGTGATACAGAAGCCATCAATTTTCGCTTAGCAATAACAATGTCTTCATATTTTGCATCAGCCAATGAACTCACATAATTTTCTCGTGAAGCAATTGTACCAAACCACGGTAACATTTGTTTAGCGGATACTTTAAAGCGTTGCGCTCCTGTTCGGGTTTCTGGTTCACTTACGAAGTAACCCACGCCAAATTCAGTATTAGGAATGGTATTGACCTCATTCACTTTTTCGGAAGCAATACTATACTGAAATTCAAATTTTTGAATTTCAGGATTATTAGTTAGAGCTTCATTAATAAGTGTTTCTAATTCTTGTGCATTTGAGACACTAAAAGTTAATAAACCTATGAGTGTATAAATTATTTTTTTCATTTGTTTGCTCTTTTCAATTTAAACTCTTCTCTCCAGCTATATAATACTGGTACAATAAAGTAAGAGGTAATGTCTATAACCATGCCTCCAAATATTGGAATTGCCATAGGTATCATAATATCACTTCCTTTTCCTGTGGATGTCAATACAGGCAACAGCGCCAAAATAGTAGTAACTGTTGTCATTAAACACGGACGAATACGTTTTTCGGCTGCTTGTAAAGCGGAAGTTCTTATGCTATTTTTATCGGCAGGTTTTTCACGCTCAAAAGTTTGTGTGAGGTATGTTGCCATAACAACTCCATCATCTGTAGCAATACCAAATAGGGCTATAAAACCTACCCAAACTGCCACACTTAAATTGATGGTTTTCATATTGAAAAGGTCTCGCATATTCTCGCCAAATAAACTAAAATTAAAAAACCAATCTTGACCATACAGCCATATCATTATAAAACCACCTGCAAATGCAACCGTTATTCCTGTAAACACCATGAGTGACGTAGTAACAGATTTGAACTGGAAATACAGTATCAAGAAAATAATAGCAAGGGCTAATGGAACGACAACAGAAAGCGTTTTTTCTGCTCGTAACTGATTTTCATAAGTTCCTGTAAATTTATAGCTGATGCCTTTTGGAACAGTTAATGCTCCTGAATCTATTTTCTGCTGAAATAAAGCTTGCGCATTTTCAACAACATCCACTTCTGCATACCCATCTAATTTATCAAACAACACATAGCCAACTAAAAAGGTGTCTTCACTTTTAATTACCTGTGGTCCTTGCTCATACTGAATAGTCGCCAACTCACTTAATGGAACAGGGCTTCCTTTTTCAACAGGAATATAAATCCCTTTTATATCTTCTGGATTACCACGCAGCTCTCTTGGATAACGTACTCTAACAGCATAACGCTCTCTACCTTCAACCGTTTGCGTTAAAGCCATACCACCTATTGCAACCTTTAGCACGTTTTGCACATCTTCAATTGACACACCATAACGTGCTATCTTTTCCCTATCAATATCAATGAGCAAATACGGTTTACCAACAATTCTATCTGCAAAAACAGCTTCAACCTTAACACCTTTTGCCTGTTTTAAAAGACTTTCTAATTGCAAACCAAACACTTCGATTTGTTTTAAATCTTGTCCTTTTACTTTTATTCCCATTGGTGCTCGCATACCTGTTTGAAGCATAACTAATCTGGTTTCTATGGGTTGTAATTTTGGTGCAGACGTAACGCCAGGTAATTTGGTAACTCTAACTATTTCATTCCAAATATCATCAGGACTATTAATTTCTGGTCGCCAATTACGATAGAATTCGCCATCATTATCTTCGATAAGTTGAGCATGTATAACTTTTGTAAAAACAACATTTTCGGAATTATTAGGATTGGCGATAAATGTTCCATCTTTCAATTCAAAAGCACCATCATCGTTTACTTTGTAACGTTGTCTTTTTCCTTTTGAGTTACGCATGTATTCAGACTTATACTGAATCATGTTTTCGTACATAGATAAAGGCGCAGGATCTAATGCAGATTCTGTTCGACCAGCTTTTCCAACTACGGTTTCAATTTCTGGAATAGTAGCTACTGCCATATCTAATTGTTGAAGCACTCTTTTGTTTTCTTCAACGCCAGAGTGTGGTAATGAGGTTGGCATTAATAGAAAAGAACCTTCGTTTAGAGATGGCATAAATTCTTTTCCTGTATTGTTCATAATCCATCCTCCAGAAACAAGCACAGTTGCCGGAATAATTAAAAACAATAACTTGTTTGCTAAAGCCCAATTTAAAATTTGACCATAATACTTTCTGAAAATTGAAAATATTCCTAAAATTCCGAAGCAAATAATAGCTACAAAAATAAGATTGACTAAAATACTTCTGTCAAAGCCTAGTGGTCTCCAATATTCGGCAAGTAAAAATATAATGGCAGTACACGAAATAATAATATTTACAAGATTGCTGTTTTTCTTATTTAGTTTACCAAAGACTCCAAGTAAACCAGTAATACCAAAAGCAATTAAAATAATCCCTAACCAATATCCAGTAACCATAATTGCTATTCCAGCAATTATTAAAGCACCATTTAAAATATGCTTAAAAGAATTTTTAAGTGATGTTTTTCTGAATAAATAAGCTGCAAATGGTGGAATTAAAAACAATGCAATGACCAAAGATGCTGATAACGCCATCGTTTTGGTAAAAGCAAGTGGTCTAAATAGTTTTCCTTCTGCACCAATCATTGTAAACACAGGAACAAAACTGATAATTGTGGTTAATACCGCGGTTAAAATCGCTCCAGAAACTTCGGCAGTCGCATTATAAACTACTTCATTCGTAGTTAACTCTGTACCATCTTCTCGTAATCGTAATTTGTCATCATCGAGATGGCGAATCATATTTTCTGCGAGAATGACGCCTACATCTACCATAGTTCCAATAGCAATAGCAATTCCTGAAAGGGCTACAATATTGGCATCAACGTTAAACAGTTTCATGGTAACAAATACCATTAATACGGCGACAGGCAGCAATCCAGAAATTAAAATAGAAGCTCTTAAATTAAAAACCATAACAATAATAACCAAAATGGTAATTAATATTTCTAGTGTCAACGCTTCATTAAGCGTGTCTAATGTTTCTTCAATAAGCTCGGTACGATCATAGAAAGGAACAACTGTTAATTGAGATGTTCGTCCATCTGCCAATACCTTTGAAGGTAATCCACCTTTCAGCTCCTCAATTTGCGCCTTTACATTATTAATGACTTCCATTGGATTTGCACCATATCGTGCCACTACAACACCACCAACGACTTCCGCACCTTCTTTATCCAATAAACCTCTTCGTGTTGCTGGACCTAATGATACTTTACCAATGTCTTTAATCTTAATTGAAGTAAAATCCTCTGAAGTAACTACAGCATTTTCAATATCTTCAACAGATTTCACATAACCCAAACCACGTACTAAATATTCAGCTTGATTAATTTCTATAGTCTGCGCACCAATATCTTGATTACTACTTTTAACCGCTTTTACAATCTGGTTTAAACTAATGTTATATTGACGCATCAGCTCTGGATTGACATCCACCTGATACTCCTGTACATAACCACCAATGGAAGCGACTTCAGAAACACCGCTTGCAGTAGATAAAGCATATTTCACATAGTAATCTTGAATGCTACGCAGTTCGTGTAAATCCCAACCACCAGTAACATTTCCATTTTCATCTCTACCTTCAAGAGTGTACCAAAATATTTGTCCTAATCCTGTTGCATCTGGACCCAAAGCAGGATTAACACCTTCAGGTAATAAACCACTTGGTAATGAATTGAGTTTTTCTAGAATACGACTACGACTCCAATAGAATTCTACATCTTCTTCAAAAATGATATAGATACTTGAAAAGCCGAACATAGACGAACTACGAATCGTTTTTACTCCTGGAATACCGAGTAAAGAAGTCGTTAATGGATAAGTGATTTGGTCTTCTATATCTTGTGGCGAACGACCATCCCACTTTGTAAATACAATTTGTTGATTTTCTCCGATATCTGGAATGGCATCAACAGCCACAGGATTACTTGGTAAAAACCCTGTATCCCAATTGAAAGGTGCGTTTACAGTTCCCCATCCAACAAAAAGGGCAAGTAGCAGAACTGCAACGAGTTTATTCTCTATAAGAAATTTGATTGCTTTATTAAGCATATATTTTGATTATTAAACAGTTAGACATTGGCGTTAGGAAAACACCGAATACAACAAATTATCCTTATGACATTATAAAGTCATAGGATAAAACAGTCTATTGTTTAAAAATCAAATTAAATAAGTCTCGTCAATCTTGAAGATTTGCCTGACGACGAGTGGTGGATCGTATTCTTCAAAAGAAGATACATTGTTATCTAAACCTTCAAAAAGGTTAATATAGGTATAAACAAATGAGGCAATGAAAACTTGTTGTTCAAAAGAAATTTTGTCAACTTGTAATTGTAGTTCGTCTTGACCATCAACTACCAATTGTTCATCATTACAACAGTTTTTCTTTGTAATAGCACATCCTTCAGTAGAAGGCTTTTGCATTTCCATACCACAACCCTTAGCCTTATTAAAAACAGCTGTTTCTACTAAAGCATCTCCACAAAAATGCATATTAAGCGTAAATGACATTGTAGAGCATAACACTACAAAAGCCATTGCTAAAGACATTATTTTATGGAATACTTGTTTCATATTAATTACAAAATTATGAAATTTTAACAACTATTGATTTTGTTTAACAGAAGTTTAGAGGTTAATTATGTTCTACATTCGCTATTTCTTCATCCGTAAGCTCATAAAGTTCATAAACCACCTCAAGAATTTCTTTTTTGGTTAGAATGTTTTGATTAGGAAGTACAGACAAGAACCCCCTGTTTTAGGCAAGTAAAGCACAAGTGTAGAAGTGTGAAAGAAATAATTTAATGATGTTAATTTTCAGATTATTTCTATGCAAAATAGTATTGAAATTTATCCATTTTACTTGCGATAGAAGGAAAGGACATTGGTTTAGATTCAAGTTTTATATGTATGTCTTTTAAATCTAGTAAAACTTGATTAAGATAATATAGATCATGCTCATTATTGTCAAGTGGTTGTCTGCATTTTTCTAACTCTTCTATAAGTTGTTTGCATACTTCTGGAGAATTGTTTTGAGCAATAGCATTAATTGATTCAACAATAAACCTTATGGGGTTGCTATACGCATCAAATTTAAACTCATTATTTTCATAGTAAGTTTTAATTAATTCAATTATATGTGGGATAGATTTTGGGTTATGATGCTTAGGAAAGTCCTCTGTGCGTAAACTATTTTTAGTTCTTCGAGTATATATTTTTTGCTCTTTAATCCAATTATTAAAGTATAGGAATGCCTTTTCGTAATTCGATTTAATGAGGTATTTAATAGTGATTAATTCTTTTAAGTGTTCATCATTTGCATTATAGTAATACAGTATTTTATCAATAACGAAATCACTTTGGTTATTTTCAATTAGAATATCGAAAATTGACCACACTATATCATCTGTAATCTCTTCTTGCATATTTTTGTTTGCTATTTTTTTAAGCAAATCTACAGAAGGGTTGATTTGATAATATTTCTTTAAGATTTCTTTTCTAAAGTAATGGTTTTGATTGTTATCTAATAAGTACTCTTCTATTTTAGGATAAGCCTTTCTTAAACGGTTATCAATAGCATAGATAAAGTGGTTTTTTCTTATTTGCTCAACAGTAATACCTTTTTCAATATTTAGAATAATCCTGTCATCAACAGTTAATTTATCTAATATTTCACATATATAGCCAATACCATGATGCTGTCTGTTAAAATTCATTGTGCCATCAACTTCCAATAATTCTAAAAGGATTTCATCAGGATACTTTAAATTAAATAGATTTCTAAAATACCAAAGAAAATCACATTCCTCTTTATCTAATAAAGATTTTGATTCAAGATTTATAGATTTAATCGATTCTTGGCACCAATTATTGATGAAATCATATTGCTCTTTTGTAATCTCTATGGGCTTGTTTAGTCTGTTGTTACGCTTAGAATGTATTTCTTCTTTAATTTTCTTTATTAGGTATAATTCGCTGTTGACTAATTTAAGAACATCATCACAAGTAACATATTTGGAATTAGAATGACGTAATGTCTCATGGACAATATTAATGACTAATTGAGGAATGGACTTTTGTAATTCAAGACTCTCCCAATATATTTTCTCAAATTCATGAAGACTCTCCCAACTTGTTTTTTCTGATTGAAGATTAGTGAATAAAGCTTCTACTAATTCTATTAATTTGTTTTTATCAAATAATAAATTAAAATTCAACATTTCTTTGGTTTCATGGAGTTGCTTCCATTCATTTCTCTTTTTTTGCTCTAAAATATCTCCTTTAAAATCATAGTTTGTGGCCTTTAAAATAAGACTTTGAAATTTTATTGCTAATTCGAAATTTCGCCAACTCAAGTTATTTCTGAAATGCAGTACAGCTATATCTTTAATGTTACTTTTCTTGTATTCTTCTGCTAAAAATACAATACACTTATCAGTAGCTATGTGCGACATAAACCGCATTCCAATCTTATTTCTAACATCATAGAATTTTAAAAAGGCTTCATGTTGAGTATTTGTAATTTTGAAAAACTCAGAAAAATCTTTTTCAAAATCAAAAAGATATAATCTTTTTTCAATGCCTCTGTAAATAAAATTCACAACCTTATCTAAAATATTAGCATCTTTAGAATACATAGTAGAAAGCCTTTGAATAGATTCTGTGATTTCGCTTTCGTTAAGATGATAATTATCTTTTCTAATTAATAGGAAATCTAAAGCAAATAAAAATGAGTCAATATTTCTAAACTGTAAAAGAACATTCTTCAAATTCTGCCTTTCATTTGAAGAAATATTTCTGTCTTTTAGATGTTTTCGTTCTATTTTACCACTTATTACGTTAGCTACTTTCTTAATGTAGTCAACATGGTTATTGGGGTCAACAGATTTTTCGTTTAAGAATAGTTCTTTTTGAAAACATTCCAATAAGGAAGTGAAAATTCTATGATAGTCATTTTCCTTAATCTTAGATAACAGCTCTGTAAAAAACTCTTCATCTAAATGATATTCTAATCGTTTCACAAATCTTAATAAATCTGATTTAGCATCTAAATCAAAATCTTCATTATTATCATCTAAATATTTTAAGATTAAAGCTTTTATTTCTTTTTCTCTTTCATTCAAATTCATGTAAGACAATAAATCAAAAGCAGATATTCTTGTTCTTCTATGATTTGTTGTGTCATTTATTTCAGAGATTAAAAAATCAATATTTTTAACGTCGTCTCCAAACTTGGCAATTTTTATTGTTTCACTATCATTAGTCCTTATCCATAAAGTATTAACCTTGCATCTTTTAATAAAATAATCTTGAAAAATATCTGATCTTATATCTTTAGATATTCTGTCTGAATCAGATTTAAATAGAACTTCTGAATCGTATTTTTTAAGCCATTCAATTAAATTTATATAAGTTTCATCAGTTGATTCTAAATCATTAATCAAATAGGATATTGAATTTAACCATGAAGGGTGTGTTTTATTATTATCAGAATTAAGACTAATAAAGTTAATTATTTCATCAAATGGAAGCTTCATCAAGGCTTTTGAGACAAAATACTCTTGAAGGTTTTTATGCTCAAATTGCCATTTATCTGCGTTGTAAACTTTTTCAATAAAACAAGAATTGATTAGTTCTGCCTTATGATTTGGAATTAACATTGTTAGTTTGGAATCTTCAATTACTCTTGATTGCATTGCCTCTATAGTTAATGCAGTATTTTTACATGCGGAAAATATTATAGACTTATCATATTCTTTATTCTGAAACTTTCTAACCCTGTCTTCCTCTAACCTTTTATCAACATATTTTTCAATTAGGTCAGTTTTGTTTTTTGGTAAACTGGAGTTTTCCGAATAGTATTCTCCGAAAAGGTTTAAATAAAAGGGATTTTCTAAAAACTCTCTTTGGTCTTCATTAACATGTAAGCCTAAAATTACTTTACGAGGAAATTTGAATGCTGACTGTAAATGATTTATTGCACTTTGATAGCTTATACTATCAAGAAAAAAACATTCAAATTTTGGTATTCCTTTTACAATATTTTCATAAATGTTAGTTCTACAACTTAGAACAAAATAAATGTTCTGAAATTCATCCTTGCTATCAGAAATGAAGTTTTGAAGTTTAGCCTTGAACTCATTTATATATGATATTTCATCCAAGCCATCCAAAATAATCAAAAGGTTAGGTATTTTATCCCAGTCTTTTGGAAGAAAATCACTTATTTTACTATCAACAGTAAAACTGTTTATTACTCTGTAAAAAGGAATAGTATTCGTTTCTTCTCTATTCTTCCAAAAGTATTGCGCCAGTTCAGCTAATTCTACAGATTTGCCTAAACCTGGATTGCCTAACAATGCCAACCCGTCATTTTTTGAGTTTGAAATATTGCCCTTAACTATAGAGATTAGATTATCTGAGTCATCTTCTTCGTGATATAAATATCTATGAGACTTCTTAGCTTTTCTTTCCTTAATTAAACTTCGTGGAATATAATTTGAACATTTTTTGGCGTTCGAAATAAATTTTTCTTTATCCTCTTCGCTAACTATGATTTTCCTAAAATTTCCTCTTGAAAGAATGATGCTCTTAAACTTTTCAATTTCCTCGTTCTCATTTATTTTGAGGCTACATTCACGTTTGTATATTTCTTTATATATGTCTTTATTAAGAGCGAATAAGTTTTCTACTCCATTTGCTTGGTCTAAAAGCCTTGTTGTAAATGAAAATTTATCAAATACTGGTTCAACTTTTTCAGCATTTCTATTATTGCGAAAATTAGCTCTTGGGCTAATAAATAATGCTAAATCATATTTGTTGAATGAATAATTTGATTCTAAATCAATAGCTTTAGCATAAATAGGTCCAAACTTCAAGTCTGTTGAATAATCTTTACATTCAATATAAATTGACCTTTCTTTTAAGTCTTCACAAATAACAAATTGAACATCAAAACCATCTTGTGTTCCACTAAATTGAATACGTTCTTTATGGATTATATAACCTAACCTGTTGAATAGATAAGAAAAGAACTCTTTGGTTAATTTTTCAAAATTTTTACCATCATTTTTCATTAATAAAGTTTAGTCAATTTTCTAAAAAATACCAAAGGCTTAGTCATATTAATTGATCCACAAATTTTAACATAATTAATGTGGTTGTATAAAAGTAAGAAATCTTATGAGAAATAGATTAATTAACAATCATGGAATTTCAAAATAATGACGACTTATTTGGTGTACTGTTCTGAATCAATCTTTTTAGTTGATTTAACTCATTCTTTAAAATTGCAATATCTCCTTTTGTAGCAGGTAGTGAGTTAGGTGCAAATAATTTCTTTGCTGCAAAAACTGCTACATCTGCTGTAGCTGCTCCTATAGCCGTATTTGAAATAGAATTTACATCAATCATTGGTGCTTTTTGAATACTTTCAATCTTTGTTTCTAAGCTTTTTATGGAATCTATAATATCGATTTTTGTAGGCAGGCTTAAACCTTCAGCTTTTGGTAATGTTTCTTTCTTTTGATAGTGACCAGAAACATATTTATAGTCATTTCTTTTATAGCTTGCTTTTGTTTTACAACTTGCTGTACAATAAACGTGATTGCTTCTTCTAGCTTCAAAAGTTTGGCAACAATGGTTGCATAATTTTGCTGTTTTCATAGTCGTTTTTAAGAATTTGATTGATTAAAACGTAAAATAAAGTTTAATTTAACCTTTTGTTATCTTCTATAACTTACCCCAACAAATTCAATAATATTAAATATTTCATGTAATCGATCGTAAATGCGACCGCCATAACGCAGTCCAAGATCTTCTAAAGTTTGTTGAGCACATTTATCGCTATTGGTATAGTTACATGAAGCAAATGTTGTTAATTTTTTATCGTACCTGTTCGCTAACACCTCCTCAATAACATCAACTTTACCATAATTACTGGCTAAACGTTCTGAATTTATGTCATCTATAAACATGTATTTTCTATTTACATCTTTAAAAAACCATTCTTTATCTAATGGTGTCTGACACATTTCATAATTTTGAACCAATTCTTTTGAGGTATAAAATTTAAACCTTAAACTAGGAAAGTTTTGAAACACTTTTTCAAAAACCTCAAAATAGTTCGACTTCCCTAAACCATAGCCTCCAATTATTAAAAGTCCTTTTTTTAAAGAGGGGGTGGTAATATCACTTCTTAAATTTTTACATTTGAAGAATTTTTCATCTCGCAGAAAATAATAGAATATTACTTTCAGGTTTTTTAATGCATCCTCATCTTGTTTTAACTTTTTTCCATACATATTAAAGAATGTTCTAGTAAATATCTTCCATAATTCTGCCTTAGAGATCTCATCCATTTGCTTTATAACTATTTTTGACGATTGTGTCTTTTTGTCTTTAAACATCCGATTTAA
The DNA here is from genome assembly GCF_013249045.1 of Winogradskyella eckloniae. Taxonomy (GTDB): domain Bacteria; phylum Bacteroidota; class Bacteroidia; order Flavobacteriales; family Flavobacteriaceae; genus Winogradskyella; species Winogradskyella eckloniae. The sequence goes on along the minus strand of NZ_JABRWP010000002.1, from coordinate 397,935 downwards.
TAATTGACCTGTTTTTTGAGTTTCACCAATTCTTTGCATAATTAATTACCTATTTGTGAGTAATTTGCTCTTAGGTTTTGATATCTTATCTGGGTGTTTTTCATTTGAAACCCATTTTTTAAGTCTTTTCTCTATCTCAAAAAATTGTTGTTCTTCAAAACGCATTTTTGTTTGATTGGTATTTAATTCACTCCAATAATTAAAAAAAGATTCTAAAATTTTAATATTAAAATTAGAGAGAGCAAAGACTTTATCTCTAAATATCTTTTTTCTATTTTTTAATATATTATTATTAGTATTCGTAGTTGCTAATGGATTGTTAATCGTTTGCGAAGAGTTTAATAATGGCGTGCTATTTTGTATGTCGTTAGGTTTATCATTCTTTGGCTGATTTGTTTCTACAACGAAACCACTTAATTCAGGAATACTGATTTTAGTAAAAGCTGTTGTAGTTTCTACTTTGATATAATCTGTTGCTTCCAATTTTGACAAAGCAGTTCTTACTTTACTCACAGTAAGACCTGTTTCGACTGCAAGTTTTTCAAGCGATATAATAAACTCCCCTTTATTTATTACAATTCCACGCCATCGTTTTTTGCTATAGTTGACCTTAAGTAAACAATGTACAAACAATTTACAAGTATTAACATCTGTATACCATTCCCAATCGATTAGCTCGCGATAGAGCATTATAAATCCTGTGTTTATCATGCTACTCCTGTTTAGTGAGTTTGGAAAAAATATCACTCTTTTTGTAGTAGACACGATTCCCCATTCGATAGCTTGGCAGAATACCATTTTTACGCCAATTCCAAAGGGCTTGTTTAGAACATTTTAGGATTTTAAGAGTTTCATCAACCGTAAGAAGTTCATCTTCCTCTTTTTTGGATGGCTTGTATTTATCAAAATACGATTTTAACTTCCTATCAACACCAATCAGGATATTTTCAGTAAGCTCATCGAGTATCCTTTGATAAATATTAAGTTGTGTAGACTTCATTTGACCTGTGTTTAATGTTTTACAATGCAAAAATACTCTACAACACAGTTTTTTTTAAAATTTAGGTGTATACGTCAGTTTATAAACAGTATTAAAATAATTATGTTAATCGAGCTGGAGGAATAAGAAAGTTTCTATCATCAAATTTTTGTTTTGCTCCTTTATGTCGCTTATTACCTGGACTGAGATATATTTCTATTGAGCTAGCTGAATCACAATCTTTAATATCAAAAACATCGTAAAGTTCTCGTGCCAATTTACGGCAATTTACATCGCCGTTTCGCGTATCACCTTCCATATAACCTTGCAAAATTAACTCTTGAATAATTACAGCTAACTGAGATGGACCTGCTATCCACTTTAATGGTTTTTTCACTTTTTCATCTTTGTAGTCTAGAATAAAATTATTAATGATTTCAACTCTTTTTGCAAATTCTTTCTGTTTTCTGTTAAAACATGTTTGATGTAACATTAGTGGATAATCTAAATCATAATTTTGTATGACACCTTCACTTTCTGTGAAGCCATTTTCTAACTTTACTTCATTATTATAGCCTCTTCCTTCTAGGAGCACCTGTGCATGGTCAATAATCTCCTCAATTTTAGGTATAACCTCAAAATCAAGAACCGAATAGTAGAGCTCTGGGTCGTTACAATAATCGTAATGATGCTTTAAAAACCCACGAAGTTCTAAAATTCGAGTTTCAAAAAGCAGCAAACGTATAAAGTACTTTAAATAGAAATCGTCAACCAATTTCGGCTCGTAATTACTGTAATTTTTTAGGTTAAACTTATAATCTTTCTTTTCTTGATCTAAACTTGGCAGATCATCGATTGCAAATGCATCTTCGTAATTCATTTATAGGTTATTGAATAATTAATTTTTAAAAAAATCACTATCAGCAATTTTTACAGCTCTTTCTTGAGGTGTAACTTTAATATATTTATAGAACTCTCGTTCTGTAGAATGACCACTAATAGACATAATATCAATTGTTGGCATTTTAGATAAATATGCATTTGTACAAAATGATCTTCGTGCAGTGTGAGAAACAATGAGCTTGTGCTTAGGAACAGTTTCTGATGTCTTTTTTCCACCAACCGTTTTTGTTATTGTGACTTGCTCGTTTATCTCTGCTTTTCTTCCAGCTTCTTTAATGTATTCGTTAATATCTGGATTATTCAATTTACGAGGTGGAAAACCATTATAACGTTGTTCCATGATTTCTTTAACACGTCTATGAATTGGAACATAAACACGCTTATTCGTTTTTTGTTGTTTAAATTCAAATACTTCTTTTCCATTAAAGGTTTTAATTTGGTCTTTAGTAATTCCATTATAATCTGAAACTCTCTGCCCTGTGTAATAGCCAATTAAAAATATATCTCTAGCTAGTTCCCAATCTTTTGTTTTAGACAGGTCTGTTTTATATAAAGCATCTATGTCAGCTTCGGTAAGATAAATAGAAACAGTTTCTTCAGAGACCATTTTAAACTCAGAGTGTTTATATTTAAGATTAGTATTAATTCCATCTTCAGTAGCTCTATTCAAAATAGTTACTAAATTCTTTATATGCTTTCCTATTGTGTTCACAGAATAATTATTATCCTCTAAATATTTTATAAACGTATAATAAAAATTCAAATTAATACTCTCAAAATCTAAATTATAGTTAACACGAGTATTAAATTCTTTTAGTCTATTAACAGTTTGCTTATAAGACCTAATAGTAATTGGGCTTAATTTTACAGCATCAATATTCTTTGCTTGATTTTCTCTTTTTTCAATATAATCATCAGCAAATTCAAAAAAAGTAGTTATCAGCTTGTCGTTGTTTTCATTCTTTCTCACTATTTTAAACAATAGTGATTTCAATATATTCTTATTTTGCTTTTCTAAATCTTCTAATTTAGAAACTGCTTCTACAAATTCTGAAGAGAAGTTCAATAAATCACTATTAACTTTTTCCCTATTTCTTATTGTAGATACTGCTCTAATTCTTTGATATGTTTTATCCCAATTTTTAGGTAAAACCTTATAACCCGTGGCAAATTTTATGCGATTGTTTCTACCAAAACTATAATCTAAAATTATAGAGGTTTCTTTTTTGGCATTACCATCTTTTAATCTATATTTAATCGTTCCCGAAGTTGGTTTAATTGACTTACTCATAATCTCAATTAATGATTTATATAATAAAGGGACAACAAAAGGGACAACATCTCCTTTAATTATTGTTATTACAAAAGTATATAAATTATTTAAAATATCTCACACGTATTATAAATAAAGGGATAAATAGGTTATTATATAAAATAGTATAACACAGGTTCAAGCAAATAATGGTACTGGAGGCACCACCACCAAAACTCGTAACATTCTAAATTTAGAAAGTTGCGAGTTTTTTGGTTTAAAACATTGCACTATCCTTTACCGAAACGCACATTTAGTTTAATTTCTTTAAAAAAAATGTTAAATCGTTAATTTATTGCTTTTAACTATTACTCTTATTTAAAAATTTAAACACGCTTGAACATCATATTAATTCTTATCTAAATCATTGAATTTCACGTATTTAAAACCTCTCTAACACATCTGACTTTAGAAAAAAATTATGAACTTAATTATAAATCCATCGCATATCAAGTAATTTAGTTCCTGCAAATCATTTTTGCCTAAATAAACTATGAGTCAATTAAACAAATACAGCAAAACAGTTACACAAGATCCAACGCAACCAGCAGCACAAGCTATGTTGCATGCTATTGGATTAACCAAAGAAGATTTCTACAAACCCATTGTTGGTATTGCCAGTACAGGATACGAAGGCAACCCTTGCAACATGCACCTTAATGACCTAGCCAAGCTGGTCAAAGAAGGTACAAAAAACAAAGATGTAGTTGGGTTAATTTTTAACACTATTGGTGTTAGTGATGGTATTTCAATGGGAACACCAGGAATGCGATATTCACTACCATCTCGTGATATTATTGCTGACTCTATGGAAACAGTTGTACAAGCGATGAGTTACGATGGACTCGTTACTGTAGTAGGATGTGACAAAAATATGCCTGGTGCGCTCATGGCTATGATTAGACTAAATCGTCCATCAATTTTGGTATATGGAGGCACAATTGATTCAGGTTGTCATAATGGCAAAAAATTAGACGTCGTTTCTGCTTTTGAAGCTTGGGGAAGTAAAGTTGCTGGAACCATGGATGAAGGCGAATATCAGAACATCGTTGAAAAGGCTTGTCCTGGAGCTGGTGCCTGTGGAGGCATGTATACAGCGAACACTATGGCTTCTGCAATAGAAGCTTTAGGAATGACATTACCATTCAATTCTTCAAACCCAGCACTGAGTGAAGAAAAGCAGCAAGAATCTATAAAAGCAGGAGAAGCTTTAAGAGTGTTATTAGAAAAAGACATTAAACCTTCAGATATAATAACAAGAAAATCTCTTGAAAATGCGGTAAGATTAGTCACTATACTAGGAGGCTCTACAAATGCTGTATTACATTTTTTAGCTATCGCAAGAGCGGCTCAAATTGATTTTACACTGAAAGATTTTCAAGATATTAGCGATAACACACCTTTTTTAGCAGATTTAAAACCGAGTGGAAAATATTTAATGGAAGATGTACATGCTGTGGGAGGCATTCCTGCAGTGTTAAAATATCTATTGAAAAAAGGTTTAATTCATGGTGATTGTTTAACGGTTACAGGTAAAACTATTGCAGAAAATTTACTCGATGTTGCAGATTTAACTGAAGGACAAGATGTTATTAAACCGATTGAAGAACCAATTAAGATTTCCGGACACTTACGTATGCTGTATGGCAACTTAGCAACAGAAGGTAGTGTGGCTAAAATCACTGGCAAAGAAGGCCTTTGTTTTAGAGGAAAAGCCAAAGTTTTTGAAGGTGAATATGCAGCAAACGACGGCATTAGAGATGGTTTAGTAGAGAAAGGCGACGTGGTGGTCATTAGATACGAAGGACCAAAAGGAGGACCTGGAATGCCAGAAATGCTAAAACCTACTGCAGCCATAATGGGAGCTGGCTTAGGTAAGGATGTTGCCTTAATTACTGATGGAAGATTTTCGGGCGGAACACATGGTTTTGTTGTAGGACATATCACACCAGAAGCACAAGAAGGCGGCACAATTGCAGTAGTAAAGGATGGCGACATCATTACAATTGATGCTGAAACTAACTCCATTTCCTTAGAAGTATCTGAAGTGGAATTACAACGAAGAAGACAAAAATGGAAAGCACCAGAATTAAAATTTGAACGTGGTGTTCTATATAAATATGCAAAAACAGTTTCATCTGCGTCTAAAGGATGTGTAACGGATGAATTCTAAAAAAAAGCGTAAATGAAAGAAACTCAAACAATAAACAACAATTCTAAAAGCACTAAAACTACAGAAAGAATTTCTGGTAGTGAGGCCGTTATAAAGTGCTTATTAGCTGAAGGTGTTACAACTCTTTATGGTTATCCTGGAGGAGCAATAATGCCTGTGTATGATGAATTATTTAAATATCAAGATCAAATTCATCATGTACTAACGCGTCACGAACAAGGAGCAGCTCACGCCGCTCAAGGTTATGCGCGAATCTCTGGGAAAGTTGGTGTCGCCATGGCAACATCTGGACCAGGAGCTACTAATTTAATTACCGGTATTGCAGATGCTCAAATTGACTCTACGCCTTTAGTCTGCATTACCGGTCAAGTTGGTTCTCATTTACTCGGTAGTGATGCCTTTCAAGAAACTGATATTGTAGGCATATCAACACCTGTTACTAAATGGAACTGCCAAATCACTAAAGCATCTCAAATCCCTGAAGTCTTAGCAAAAGCATTTTATATTGCTAAAAGCGGTAGACCAGGACCTGTTTTAATTGACATTACTAAAGATGCCCAGTTTGAAGAGTTTGATTTCCAGTACAAAAAATGTACTGGTGTTAGAAGCTATAAACCTGTACCAAAAACAGATACATCTGCTTTAAAAGCTGCCGCAGAACTTATGAATAACGCAAAAAAGCCACTTATTGTTTGGGGACAAGGTGTTATTTTAGGTAAAGCAGAAGACGAGTTTAAAGCTATAATAGAAAAATCAGGAATTCCTTCCGCATGGACAATCTTAGGAGCTTCAGCAATTCCGAGCTCACACCATTTAAATGTTGGAATGGTTGGAATGCACGGAAACTATGCACCCAATGTATTAACAAATGAGTGCGATGTATTAATTGCAATCGGAATGCGTTTTGATGACAGAGTTACAGGCAATTTAGCTACTTATGCCAAGCAAGCAAAGATTGTACATTTTGAAATTGATCCAGCAGAAATTGATAAAAACGTAAAAACAGATGTCGCAGTCTTAGGCGATGCTAAATCAAGTCTTAAAGCATTATTACCATTGCTCAACACAAATACACATTCCCAATGGCATCAAAAATTTAAGGATTTATATCAAATAGAATTCGATAAGGTTATTAAAAACGACCTACACCCAACCAAAGACGGTTTAACAATGGGTGAAGTATTGAAAGAAATCAACATACAAACAGAAGGAAAAGCTGCAATAGTTAGTGATGTTGGACAACATCAAATGATCGCTTGTAGATACGCAGAATTTAATGTTAGTAAAAGTAATATAACCTCTGGTGGATTAGGTACCATGGGATTTGCACTACCTGCAGCTATTGGCGCAAAAATGGCAGCTCCAGAACGCGAAGTTATAATGATTGCAGGTGATGGTGGTTACCAAATGAATATTCAAGAATTAGGCACTATTTTTCAACAAAAAGTACCTGTAAAAATAGTTGTATTAAACAATGAATTCCTTGGTATGGTTCGTCAATGGCAACAGCTATTTTTTGATAAACGTTATGCCTCTACAGAAATGGTTAACCCAGACTTTGTAGCTATTGCAAAAGGCTACCAAATAGAAGCACAAAAAGTTTCAGAACGAAAAGATTTAAAAGCAGCCGTAAAAGAAATGATAGATTGTGATGGTCCTTATTTCTTAGAAGTAAGAGTAGAAAAGGAAGACAATGTTTTCCCAATGATTCCGACTGGCGCAAGTGTTTCAGATATAAGATTAGAATAAAATAAGAACAAAGAAACTAGAATAGAGAACATAGGTTTCAAATGCCTTAACGACTAAAAGTCAATTTTCTATTATCTTTTTTCTATTATCTATTAAAAGAATGAGTACAGAGAACAAACAATATACCGTTTCAATATACACGGAAAACAATATAGGATTACTAAATAGAATTTCTGCAATATTCCAAAGAAGACATATAAATATTGAGAGTCTTAACACGTCCCCTTCAGAAATTGAAAGTGTTTCAAGATTTACTATTGTTGTAAACATCACCGAATCTCAGATGAAGAAAATCATCGGTCAAATTGAAAAGCAAGTTGAAGTCATTAAAGCTTTTTACCATACCGAAGATGAAATCATTTATCAAGAATCGTGTTTATTTAAAATTAAATCAGAACTACTATTCGACGAACGACAAATTCAGAATATAATCAAAGAAAGTAATGCCCGAATTGTAACTGTAAACAAGAAATTTTTTGTCCTTGAAAAATCAGGAAGAAAAGAAGAGATAGATCTACTTTATAGGGATTTAAATCAATTTGGTATTATGCAATTTACACGTTCAGGAAGAGTTGCTGTGACTAAAGACGAAATGAAAATATCAACAATGCTTAAAGCATTTCAACACTAAATAAAAAACAAGAGATTAGAAAAAAGAGAATAGAACTAGTTTCATCTTCTCTTTTATAAATTTAATGCTCTCAAATAAAAAAACAACTAGAAACAATGTCAAATTATTTTAACACATTACCATTAAGAGAACAATTAGAGCAATTAGGAAAGTGCCGTTTTATGGACGCTTCAGAATTTGAGGATGGTGTAGACGCTTTAAAAGGAAAAAAAATCGTAATCGTTGGTTGTGGTGCACAAGGACTTAACCAAGGTTTAAATATGAGAGATTCTGGCTTAGATATTTCTTATGCATTACGTCAGGCTGCAATTGACCAGCAACGTGAATCTTACAAAAACGCAACATCTAACGGGTTTACTGTTGGTACGTACGAGGAATTAATACCAACGGCAGACTTAGTGTTAAACTTAACACCAGACAAGCAACACACTAATGTTGTAAATACGGTTATGCCATTAATGAAAAAAGGAGCAACATTAAGTTATTCTCACGGATTTAATATCGTTGAAGAAGGTACACAAATCCGCAAGGATTTAACCGTAATTATGGTAGCACCAAAATGTCCTGGTAGTGAAGTACGTGAAGAGTACAAACGTGGATTTGGTGTACCAACACTTACTGCTGTACACCCAGAAAATGATCCTGAAGGTAAAGGTTGGGCACAAGCCAAAGCCTACGCTGTAGCTACAGGTGGTCACAGAGCTGGTGTGTTAGAATCATCTTTTGTTGCTGAAGTAAAATCTGATTTAATGGGCGAGCAAACTATTCTTTGTGGACTATTACAAACAGGTGCAATATTATCTTTTGACAAAATGGTTGAAGAAGGTATTGAACCAGGTTATGCTGGGAAATTAATTCAATTTGGTTGGGAAACCATTACAGAAGCCTTAAAACATGGTGGAATTACCAACATGATGGATCGCCTATCTAATCCAGCTAAAATTAAGGCGTACCAACTATCAGAAGAATTAAAAGACATTATGCGTCCTTTATTTGAAAAGCATATGGACGATATTATCTCTGGTCACTTCTCTAAAACTATGATGGAAGATTGGGCAAATGATGATGTTAATTTATTATCATGGAGAGCTGCAACAGGTGAAACGGCTTTTGAAAAAACAGCTTTAACATCAGATCATATCTCAGAACAAGAATATTTTGACAATGGTGTTTTATTAGTTGCTTTTGTAAAATCTGGTGTAGAACTTGCTTTTGAAGCGATGACAAGTGCAGGTATTATTGAAGATTCTGCATATTACGAATCACTTCATGAACTTCCATTAATTGCTAACACCATTGCAAGAAAGAAATTATTTGAAATGAACCGTGTAATATCGGACACAGCAGAATACGGTTGTTATTTATTTGACCATGCTTGTAAGCCATTATTATCTGATTTTATGAAAACTGTAGATACAAGTATTATCGGTAAACCATACTCTAATTCAAATGCCGTTGACAATAAAGAATTAATTGCGGTTAATGATGCTATTAGAAATCATCCAATAGAAGCTGTTGGTCAACGTTTACGTTCTGCAATGACAGCAATGAAAGTTATTAAATCTGATGTTGAAGCAAGTGATTCTGTTTTAGCATAAATTATAATCATCCTGTCAGATGGTAATAATCTGACAGGTGGTTTTCTAAAATGCAAAATGAATCATGATATTAGAAGTTGCTATTTTAAACATTAAAGACAATTTAGAAAAGCAATTTGAGATTGACTTTTTAAAAGCAGGACAGTATATCAGTTCAATTAAAGGCTACAAAAGTCATTCAATAAAAAAATGTATTGAGAAAAAAAACAAATACATCTTACTTGTAAATTGGGAAACAATAGAAGATCATAATATAGGATTTAGATCATCTGAAGCTTATAAAAAATGGAAAGCATTATTACACCATTACTATGATCCCTTTCCTAGTGTTGAGCATTATGAAACTGTAATTTAAATATCATATTTCCACTTTTGTGGGAAGAAAACATGGAAGAAACAAAAACCACATACAGACCAACATTAAAGGCTATTGAAGCTGCAGCAGAAAAACTTAGAGGTATTGCTTCTGTAACACCTTTAGTTAAAAATGCGAGGTATTCTAAAAAATTTGGAGCTAATATTTATTTTAAACGTGAGGATTTACAAGAAGTCCGATCTTACAAAATTAGAGGTGCCTATAATAAAATTTCTTCTTTAGATGCTGCTCAAATAGAAAATGGAATTGTATGTGCTAGCGCAGGTAATCATGCTCAAGGGGTTGCCATTTCTTGTAAACTTCTAAAAATACATGGCACCATTTTTATGCCATCACCTACACCTGGCCAAAAAATTGAACAGGTCAAAATGTTTGGCGAAGAATTTATTGATGTAGTTCTAGTTGGAGATACTTTTGATGATGCCTACCATGCAGCCATGCAGCAAAGTGAAGAAATGAGTAAAACATTTGTTCATCCTTTTAATGATGAAAAAGTCATTGAAGGCCAAGCAACAGTCGGATTAGAAATTATTGACCAAGCAAAAGAACATCCTATTGATTATGTTTTTGTTCCTGTTGGTGGTGGTGGATTAGCGTCTGGTTTATCTTCTGTTTTTAAACTATTGTCACCTCAAACAAAAATCATTAGTGTAGAACCCAAAGGTGCTGCTGCTATGCTCACTTCTATTAGAGCAAATGAAAATATTAAATTAGAATCCATAGATAACTTTGTAGATGGCGCTGCTGTAAAACGCGTTGGCGATTTAAATTTTGCAATTTGTAAAGAAAATCTACATCGTGTTGTAACTGTTGATGAAGGCAAAATATGCCAAACTATATTAGAATTATATAATAAAGATGCCATTGTTGCTGAGCCAGCAGGAGCATTAAGTCTCTCTGCTTTAGAACAGTTTAAAGACGAGATAAAAGGCAAAAATATAGTCTGTGTTATTAGTGGAAGCAATAATGACATTACACGTACTGCAGAAATCAAAGAACGTGCACTACTCTACGCTAACCTAAAGCACTATTTCATTGTTAAATTTCCACAACGTACAGGTGCTCTACGAGATTTTGTTGTCGATATTTTAGGACCAAACGATGACATCACTCACTTTGAGTATACCAAAAAAGCAAATAGAGAAAATGATGTTGCCGTCGTTGGTATAGAATTGAAGTCTCCTGAAGATTTAGAACCATTAATTACAAAAATGAAGCTTCATAATTTCTTTGGAGATTACCTTAATGACAAACCCGATTTATTTCAGTTTTTAGTCTAATACAAACAAAAATGAATATTCCAAAACAGTTTCAAATCAACACGTTAGTAGAACAAAACACCTATTTAACAGAAGGTGCTTTAATACCTTGGAGAGGAGAAACCTCAAAAGTATATTCAAGCATATCATCTACCACAGACTACCAACCCACATTATTAGGCACAATACCAACATTAGGAAAAAAAGAAGCACTGCGTGCATTAGACTCAGCGGTTTCGGCATACAATAAAGGGCAAGGCTTATGGCCAACCATGAAAGTTGTAGACCGCATTGCTTGTATGGAAAAGTTTGTAGAACAAATGAAAACCAAACGTGCTGACGTTGTAAAATTATTAATGTGGGAAATTGGAAAGAACCTACCAGATTCTGAAAAAGAATTTGATAGAACTGTAGAATACATATATGATACTATTGAAGATTACAAGCAAATGGATCGCGATAGCGCTAAATTTGAAAAAAGTTCTGGTGTCAATGCTCATATTAGACGAGGCCCATTAGGTGTTGTACTTTGCTTAGGACCTTATAACTACCCACTAAATGAAACATTTGCGTTATTAATTCCTGCTTTAATCATGGGGAACACAGCTGTTTTTAAACCGGCAAAGCATGGTGTTTTACTAATTTCTCCATTATTAGAAGCGTTTAGGGATAGCTTTCCAAAAGGCGTTGTTAATATTATATACGGACGTGGAAGAACAGTAGCCGCACCAATTATGCAATCAGGAAAAGTGGACGTTTTGGCTTTAATTGGTAACAGTAAGTCGGCAAACGCGCTACAAAACCAACACCCAAAAAGTAATAGATTACGTTTAGTTTTAGGGCTTGAGGCCAAAAATCCAGCAATAGTACTTCCAGATGCAGACTTGGATCTAGCCATAGATGAATGTATTGCAGGTACCACATCTTTTAATGGTCAACGTTGTACGGCATTAAAAGTATTATACGTTCACGAAGATATCATAGAAGAATTCAATAAACGGTTTTCTGCAAAAGTCGATGCGCTTAAATTTGCAAACCCATGGGAAGATGGTGCAAAATTAACACCTTTACCAGAACCAGATAAGCCTATATATATACAAGGTTTAATTGATGATGCTATTGAAAAAGGCGCAAAGATTATTAATAACAAAGGTGGCGAAACCACTGAAAATTATATATTCCCAGCAGTTTTATATCCTGTTACCAAGGAAATGAGAGTGTTTCAAGAAGAACAATTTGGACCTGTAATTCCTGTGGTACCATTTTCCAATATCGATGAACCATTAGATGACATGGCAGAATCTAACTATGGACAACAAGTTAGTCTATTTGGCAAGGATGTAAAAACGCTAGCACCTTTAATAGATACACTTGTAAATTTAGTCTGTAGAGTCAACCTAAACAGTTCATGCCAACGTGGACCAGATGTCTATCCATTTACAGGGAGAAAAGATTCAGCAGTTGCAACACTTAGTGTTCATGATGCTTTACGTTCTTTTTCAATTAGAACTTTTGTAGCCTCTAAAGACAACGCTTACAATAACACAATTTTAAAAGAATTAATGAACTCGGAAGCCTCAAACTTTGTAAGCACTGATTATATTCTATAAATTAATGAACTGCAAAGCCATTATTGCTGAAAGATTTACAATTTATTTTGATAGAATTATGAATTTCATAAATTTTTTAAAAATCAACAAATAATAGGGCAATTATTAAATATTAATTCTAAATTTACATTATGTTAATTCAAAAAAATAAAATAGAAAGACCCACAAGCTTGTTTACTAACAGGCGACGTCGCTAATGGCACTCTACCTTAAAACCATTTAGTTAATCTTTTATTTTTTTACATTGAACAATTCACAACACATACTTAGAAATTTAGTACTACCCATTTCAAATAGAAATACGTTACGCCGTGGACTTAATCGTCGCCCGTAAGGGTATACAATTATTATTAGAACTAAGGTGTGTCCGGTTCTACATTCAAACAAAACAAATTGCATTTTTTAATATTAAAACTCAATTACAATGAAAATTGTTATTGCTGATAAATCACATAGCATATACGCAGAAACGATATGTAACACCATTGCAGATGCCGCTCAAGTAAGAGGTACTGGAATAGCCAAACGTAAACCAGAGTATATCATTTCTAAAATGGAAAATGGTAACGCTGTTATTGCTTTAGATGGTGATAAATTTGCAGGTTTCTGCTACATAGAAGCATGGAGTCATGGCAAATTTGTTGCCAATTCTGGCTTAATTGTACATCCAGATTTTAGAAACTTAGGACTGGCTAAAAAAATTAAGAAAGTCATTTTTGAACACTCTAGAACCAAATTTCCAGATGCTAAAGTTTTTAGTATCACCACAGGTTTAGCGGTTATGAAAATGAATAGTGAATTAGGCTATAAACCTGTTACATTCTCAGAATTAACTGATGACCAATCATTTTGGAAAGGCTGTCAAACTTGTAAAAATTTCGATGTTTTAACAAGAACTGAGCAAAAAATGTGCTTATGTACAGGTATGTTATACGATCCTCAAAAAACTGAAGAACCAAAACCCAAAGCACACAATTACGATAAAAAAGCATGGACAAGGTTGAAAAATTTAAAGCAAACCATGTTCCTTAAAAAGGATAAAAAAGATGAATCGAGCATTTAAATGCGAATACATTTTACAATTGAAAAACAATAAAAGCGAAAAATGAGTAAGAAATTAGTTATAGCATATAGTGGTGGATTAGACACATCCTATTGCGCAGTAAGTTTAAGTAAAGCAGGTTACGATGTCCATGCCGTAAGTGTAAATACTGGAGGTTTTTCTGTTGAAGAAATTGCCACTATTGAGCAAAATGCTTATAAAATGGGAGTATCTACTTATAAAAACATTGATGCCGTAGCTTCTTATTACGACAAGGTAATTAAGTATTTAATCTTCGGAAATGTACTAAAGAATAACACCTATCCCCTTTCAGTAAGTGCCGAACGTATTATTCAAGCCATAGAAATTATAGAATATGCAAAAAGTATCGATGCTGAATACATAGCTCACGGAAGTACAGGCGCAGGAAACGACCAAGTGCGTTTTGATATGATTTTTCAAACCTTAGCACCAAACATTAAAATTATAACACCAATTAGAGATGGCAGTTTAAGCAGACAAGAAGAAATTGATTACCTCAAAGAAAACGGTATCGATATGTCTTGGGAAAAAGCAAAATACTCCGTCAACAAAGGACTTTGGGGAACTAGTGTTGGTGGTTCTGAAACCTTAACCTCTAACAAACCTTTACCAGAATCAGCATTTCCTTCGCAATTAAAACATAGCGAACCAGAGAAAGTAGTACTTACCTTTTCTAAAGGCGAATTGGTAGCTATTAACGGGGAAGAAAACAGCCCAGAAATCAACATCGAAGTGCTAAATAATTTAGCATCAGCCTATGCCATCGGAAGAGATATTCATGTTGGAGACACTATTGTTGGTATCAAAGGACGCGTTGGATTTGAAGCAGCTGCTGCCTTGATTATTATAAAAGCACATCATTTATTAGAGAAGCATACGCTAACCAAATGGCAATTACAGCACAAAGATTATATGTCTAATTTTTATGGTATGCATTTGCACGAAGGTCAATATTTAGACCCAGTAATGCGCGACATGGAAGCCTTCTTACAGAGTAGTCAAGACAAAGTTACAGGCGATGTTTTTGTAACCTTAAAACCTTATCACTTCGATTTAGATGGTATTTCATCTCAACACGATTTAATGAGTGCTAAATTTGGAAGTTATGGTGAAGAAAACAAAGGCTGGACAGCAGATGAAGCCAAAGGATTTATTAAGATTGTAGGTAACCAAAATAAGATTTATCAGCAGGTAAATAGTTAAAAATCCTGCAAGGATTTCAAACCCTTGTAGGTATTTAAGATTATGAAAAAATTAGAAATAGGAATCATTGGAGGAGCAGGTTATACCGCAGGAGAGTTAATTAGGTTATTAATTAACCATCCTAAAACTAACCTCAATTTTGTATTTAGCACCTCTAATGCAGGCAACAAAATTCATAAAATCCATCAAGATTTAATTGGTTCTACAGACTTAGAATTTACGAGCAACATCAATTCGGAGGTCGATGTCTTATTCTTGTGTTTAGGCCATGGAAATTCTACTGCTTTTCTTGAAAACAACACATTTTCAGATCACACTAAAATCATCGATTTAAGTAATGATTTCAGATTAGTAGCTAATAAAAATTTTGAAGGAAAAGAATTCGTTTACGGCTTGCCAGAATTGAATAAAGACGCTATAAAACAAGCAAATTACATCGCTAATCCTGGTTGTTTTGCAACAGCATTACAATTAGCTATTTTGCCTTTAGCGGCAAATGGTTTACTAACAAATGATGTACATATAAATGCGGTAACTGGAGCAACTGGAGCAGGAACATCCTTATCTGCTACAACGCATTTTACGTGGAGAGATAATAATTTTTCGCATTACAAAGCCTTTAATCATCAGCATTTAGGAGAAATCAACCAAACGGTAAAACAATTACAAAGTAGCTTTAAATCAGAAATCAACTTTATGCCCAATAGAGGCGATTTTTCTAGAGGAATTTTTGCAACAACGTATACAAAATATGAAGGCTCTATAGACGACGCAAAAGCACTGTACAAAGCGTATTATAAAGACGCAGCATTTACTATTGTTTCAGATGAAAGCATATTTTTAAAGCAAGTAGTAAATACCAACAAATGTATAATTAGCCTTGAAAAACACGGCAATAAATTATTAATCACAAGTACCATTGATAATTTATTAAAAGGTGCTTCGGGTGCTGCAGTACAAAACATGAATCTTATGTTTGGTTTTGAAGAGACCGAAGGTTTAGAATTAAAGGCGAATTATTTTTAAACTTCTGTCATTCCTTCGAAAGCAGGAATACTTAAAGAACAAAAATTAAAAACAAAATAGATTCTTGCCTTTGCAGGAATGACAAAAAAAAAGTAGAAAAATAAACCAAGTAACATTAATGAGTTTGAGTGCATAAAAACACTATCAACCATACACTAATTACTAAAAAGATGAAAATAGCAATCATAGGAACAGGAAACTTAGGAAAGTCCATCGCAAAAGGGCTCATCACTAACAACGCTATAACCACATTGTATTTAACCAAACGTAACTTGGACGATATTCAAGATTTACAAGGGTATAAAAATGTGCATTTAACCAGCGATAATATTGAAGCCGTAAAGCAATCCGATATTCTAATATTTGCTATTCAACCCAGACATTTTGAAACGATATTAAACGATATTAAACCGTTTTTAACAGAAAAACACGTTTTAATTTCAACCATAACCGGATTCCTTATTCCTAAAATCGAAGCTATTGTTGGCGCAGACCAATTCATCATTAGAGCCATGCCAAATACAGCTATTGCCGTTGGAAAATCTATGACCTGTATGTGTAGCAATGAAAAAGGTGCAAAACGCCTTAAAATTGCAGAAGCGATTTTTGATAGATTAGGACATACGTTAGCGATACCAGAATCGCAAATGCAAGCGGCTACTGTAGTTTGCGCAAGTGGTATTGCCTTTTGGATGCGATTAATCCGTGCAACAACACAAGCCGCAATTCAGTTAGGGTTTGATTCCAAAGAAGCACAAGAATTAGCCATGTACACTAGTGAAGGCGCTGCTAGTTTATTAATTACAAACGGCAATCATCCTGAAGAAGAAATAGATAGAGTTACCACACCTAAAGGCTGTACTATTGAAGGACTCAACGAAATGGAACACAAAGGACTGAGTTCATCTCTAATTCAAGGCATGGTGGCTTCATTTAATAAGATAAATAATATAAAAAAGGAACAGATTTAGTATATCCTTCTAAAAATCACAAATCCTGAAAGGTCTCTTTTTGACCTTATAGGTATGAAATAACAATCTATACCTACAACGTTTTTAAAACCTTGCAGGATAAAGCAACAACAATATGAGTTTATTTAATGTTTACCCACTTTTCGACATTACACCAGTAAGCGCCAAAGACATCTACGTTTACGATGATAAAGATGTCGAATATTTAGATTTATATGGTGGACACGCAGTCATTTCTATAGGACATTCGCATCCAAAATATGTTTCTGCTATTTCCAATCAAGTCAGCAAACTTGGTTTTTATAGTAATGCCATTCAAAACCCAATGCAAGTTGAATTAGCAGATAAGCTTGAAGCTTTATCTGGCTGCAAAGATTACCAGTTGTTTTTATGTAATTCTGGTGCCGAAGCCAACGAGAATGCTTTAAAATTGGCATCCTTTCATAATGGTAAATCCAAAGTGTTAGCCTTTAAAAATTCGTTTCATGGTAGAACATCTGCGGCTGTCGCTGCTACTGACAATCCAAAAATTGTAGCACCTTTAAACGCACAACAACAAGTTGATTTTATAGAATTAGGAGATTTAGATGCTGCTGAAGCTATTTTAAAACAAAACGAAACTTGCGCTGTTATTGTTGAGTTTATTCAAGGTGTTGGTGGATTAGACCAAAGCACAACGGCATTTTACCAAGGTTTAGATAAGCTTTGCAAACACTACAATACAGCATTAATTGCAGACGAAGTACAATCTGGTTTTGGAAGAACAGGCGACTTTTTTGCCTACCAAAAACATAACATAACACCAGATATTATTTCTATAGCCAAAAGCATGGGAAATGGATTTCCGGTTGGAGGCATTTTAATTCATCCTTCGATTAAAGCGTCTTTTGGTTTATTAGGAACTACATTTGGTGGTAATCATTTAGCATGTGCTGCTACGCTTTCAGTTTTAGAAGTTTTAGAAGAAGAAAAACTGATGGAAAATGCTAAAATGATTTCAGACTATTTTCAAGAAAAAGCAAAGACCTTACCAAATTTAAAATCAATTAAAGGACGTGGATTAATGTTAGGTTTAGAATTCGATTTCCCAATTTCAGACTTACGGAAGAAGTTAATTTTTGACCATCATGTCTTTACAGGAAGTGCTAAAAATCCTAATTTATTAAGAATTCTTCCACCATTAACCATTCAGAAAAAGCATATTGATGTGTTTTTTGAGGCGTTAGAACAAGAATTAAAAATATTATAACATGAAACTGTGAAAAAACACCCCTAAAGCCCCTTCAAGGGGACAATACACTCAGACGAATTGAACTATTGTCCCCTTGAGGAGACTTTAGAGATGTTAACTTAGAATTAAAGTATAATTAAAAAGATTCCTGCTTTCGCAGAAAGTGAACATGAAAAACTACACCAAAATAAAAGATATTTCTAACCTATCTGAAACCATAAAGGATGCCATTTTACTAAAAATGAACCCTTTTGAATTTCAAGATTTAGGAAAACACAAAACCTTAGTGATGCTCTTTTTTAATTCGAGTTTAAGAACCCGATTAAGCACCGAAAAAGCAGCAAAAAACTTAGGCATGGAAGTGATGATTTTAAACATCAACGACGCTTGGAATTTAGAGTTTGAAGATGGCACTATCATGAATATGGATAAATCGGAGCACATTAAAGAAGCCGCACAAGTGATTTCGCAATATGCAGATATTATTGCAGTACGTGCATTTCCAACTTTACAAGATAAAGCTAAAGATGAATCGGAATACATTCTAAATAACTTTAAAAAATATGCCACTGTGCCAATTGTAAACATGGAAAGCGCAACAGCACATCCATTACAAGCCTTGGCAGATGCTATAACCATTACCGAACTTACTGAAAAAGTAAAACCAAAAGTAGTATTGTCTTGGGCACCACATCCAAAAGCATTACCACAAGCGGTTGCCAATTCGTTTGTAGAAATGATGCAAAAACTGGAAGTAGATTTAACCATAACACATCCTGAAGGTTACGAATTAAATAAAGAAATCACTAAAAACACACCCATAAATCACAATCAAGAAGACGCTTTAAAAGACGCCGATTTTGTGTACGTTAAAAACTGGAGTAGCTATAACGATTACGGAAAAGTATTAAACCAAGACCACAATTGGATGCTTACTAAAGCTAAGTTAGGACATGCGAAATTTATGCATTGCCTGCCTGTAAGACGAAACGTAATTGTAGAAGATGCAGTTTTAGACAGCGAACAATCCGTAGTTATTAAACAAGCAAACAATAGAACCTATGCTGCACAAGTAGTATTGAAGCAGATTTTGGAGGGTTTATAAAAAATTATGTCCGACCTGCACGGTTTAAAAACCTTGTAGGTCTAATGCATTGTCATTCCTGCGCAAGCTGGAATCTATAACCAACAAATGTGGATTCCCGTTTTCACGGGAATGACAAAGGTTTATAAATAAATTCAGACCTCGCAGGTTTCAAAAACCTAGCAGGTCTAATGCATTGTCATTCCTGCGCAAGCTGGAATCTATACTATCAATTGTGGATTCCTGCCTACGCAGGACTGACAAAAAAATAACGAAATGAAAACAATAAAAGTCATAAAAATAGGTGGAAACATCATCGATAACGAAGAAGCCTTAGCTGCATTTCTTAAAGATTTTGCCACTATAGCTGGACCAAAAGTTTTGGTGCATGGTGGTGGAAAAATAGCCACTAAATTAGCCAAACAAATGCATGTACCTGTGAAAATGACTGAAGGCAGACGTATTACTGACGCAGCGACTTTAGACATTATTACTATGGTTTATGCAGGTAAAATCAATAAAAACATTGTAGCTCAATTACAGGCGCATCACTGTAACACTATTGGTTTTTCTGGAGCAGATGGCAACACTATTGTATCCGAAAAACGACCAGTAAAAACCATAGATTACGGTTTTGTTGGTGATGTAAAAAAAGTAAACACAGACGCTTTAGAAGTTTTACTGAATAATAACATTACACCAGTATTTTGCGCAATTTCACATGATGAAAATGGACAATTACTCAATACCAATGCAGACACCATTGCTTCAGAATTAGCGATTGGGTTGTCTCCCATTTTCAACACCGAATTATACTATTGTTTTGAGAAAAACGGTGTGCTCGAAGACGTAGAAAATGAGGATTCCGTTATCGAAAACATCAATACAGAAAGCTATAAAATTTTAAAAGAAAACAATATCATATTCGAAGGCATGTTACCTAAGTTAGATAATTGCTTTCATGCTATACATAAAAACGTTCAAAAAGTTTGTATCGGAAAATCAGAGATGCTTTTCCATACTCATAACAAACATACAACCATCACAAAATGATAAAAAGCCTTACTACAGAAGCCATTGCTTTACTTAAGCAACTTATAGAAACACAATCATTCTCATCAGAAGAAGATAACACGGCATTGCTCATTGAAAATTGGTTCACAACACATCATATCCCTTTTAAAAGGAATAATCATAACGTATGGTCTACCAACAAATATTTCGATGAGAGCAAGCCAACCTTGTTATTAAACTCGCATCACGATACGGTAAAACCAAACAACGGTTACACCAAAGACCCATTTAAAGCCATTGTAGAAGATGGAAAATTATACGGTTTAGGCAGTAATGATGCAGGTGGTTGTTTGGTCTCATTAATTGCCACGTTCACTTATTTTTACGATAAAAAAGACCTCAACTACAACTTAGTTATTGTGGCTTCTGCTGAAGAAGAAAGCAGTGGACCAAATGGATTGAACAGCATGTTGAGTATCATTCCAAAAGTTGATGTTGCTATTGTTGGTGAGCCAACTTTAATGAATTTAGCCATTGCTGAAAAAGGTTTAGTCGTATTTGACGCTAAAGTAAAAGGAACGGCTAGCCATGCTGCACATCCAAATAAAGACAATTCAATTTATAACACTATTGATGTTTTAAAATGGTTTCAAGAGTATAAATTTGAAAGAAAATCGCCAGTTTTAGGCGATGTAAAAATGACCGTTACACAAATTAACGCAGGTAAACAACATAATGCTGTTCCTGCAGAAGTAGATTTAGTTGTTGATGTGCGTGTGAATGACAAATACACCAATCAAGAAATTGCAGATATTTTAACTCAGAAATCGCCATGTTCTAGTATTACTGCTAGAAGTTTACGATTAAATTCGTCCTCAATTTCTAGTAATCATGAATTGGTAGAAGCTGGCATTGAATTAGGAAGAGAAACTTACGGTTCACCTACACTATCAGACCAATCTGTATTAACTTGTCAGTCCTTAAAATTAGGACCAGGAGACAGCACGCGTTCGCACACAGCAGATGAATTTATTTATTTGGCTGAAATTGAGGAAGGTGTTGATTTGTATATTAAGTTGTTGGAGAAGGTATTGTAAGGTGCTGTCATTCCTGCGAAAGCAGGAATCCACACACAAACTGAAATTTAAAAACAGATTCCTGCCTCCGCAGGAATGACAAAAAAGACAATAGACCTCGCAGGTTTTTAAAACCTTGCAGGTCTATATTAAAAATAAATTCCTGCCTTGTCAGGAATAACAAAGAATAAAAGTTTAACTAAAAATGAAGGCAGAGATTCCTGCCTTCGCAGGAATATATTATGAAACTTTGGGACAAAGGCTTTTCAATAGATAAAAAAATAGAATTATTTACAGTAGGTAATGACCGTGAAATTGACATGCATATTGCAAAATACGATGTGCAAGCCTCTTTAGCGCATGCCATTATGTTAGAAGCTATCGGAATTATTACTTCGGATGAATTAGAACAACTAAAATCAGGATTAAAGGTTTTAGCCAAATCTATTGAAGAAGGCACGTTTACTATTGAAGATACCTTTGAAGATGTACATTCTAAAATTGAACACGAGCTCACAAAAACTCTAGGCGACGTCGGAAAAAAAATCCACACCGCACGTTCTCGAAACGATCAAGTTTTAGTTGCGCTTCAACTTTACTATAAAGAAAACTTACAAATCATAAATGATAAAACGAAAACGTTTTTCGATACGCTTTTAGGCCTTGCAGAAACGCATAAAACAAAACTTTTACCAGGTTACACACATTTGCAGGTTGCGATGCCTTCATCCTTCGGATTGTGGTTCTCTGCTTATGCCGAATTATTAATTGATGATGTTTATGTCTTAAATGCCGTTTCAAAAATTACAGACCAAAATGTTCTAGGTTCGGCTGCTGGTTACGGCAGTTCATTTCCTATTGATAGAGCTATTACTACCAAAGAATTAGGATTTTCAACTTTAAAATACAATGTGGTTGCGGCGCAATTGAGCAGAGGAAAAAGTGAACGCGCCATTGCAAGTGCTCTAGGTGGCTTGTGTAATACCATGGCACGTTTTGCTATGGATATTTGTCTGTATATGAGTCAGAATTTTGGGTTTATTACGTTTCCAGATGAATTAACCACAGGAAGTAGCATTATGCCACATAAAAAGAATCCTGATGTGTTTGAATTAATTAGAGGTAAGTGTAATAAAATTCAGGCTTTACATTCTGAAATGTTATTAATCACAAATAATTTACCAAGTGGTTACCACAGAGATTTTCAATTATTAAAAGAAAACATCATCAACGCTTTTGAAGATGTGAAAGATATTTTAGACATCTTTACGTATTCTATTCAGCAAATCATTGTAAAAGATATTGACCTCAACGATGAAAAATACCAATACTTATTTACGGTAGACAGCATCAATAATTTAGTGGTTGATGGCATGAGTTTTAGAGAAGCGTATCAAAAAATTGGAAGCCAAGTACAAGCCGGAACCTACAAACCCGATTTAGGTAAAGAACACTCGCATATTGGGAGTATTCATAATTTGTGTTTGGACGCTATTAAAGCTAAGTTTCCTAAATAGAATCTTGCATCAGAACTTCAAGTAATAAAAAAAAGCATCTGTTTCCAGATGCTTTTACTTTCTACCCTAACAATAGACTTACCCTTAAAATTTTATAGTAGTAGAAATATGATATTAACTTATATCCCTACTAAATCGCCTTCTTCATTTTTAGTGGCTAAATCTGATTTACCCATCAAATAAATATCTACTTGACGCGCTGCTTCTCGTCCTTCTGAGATTGCCCAGACAATTAAGGATTGTCCTCGTCTCATATCTCCTGCCGTAAAAATATTAGGAATATTAGTTTGGTACTTACCGTAGTCCGCTTTATAATTAGAGCGCGCATCTCGATGTATTCCGAGCTTTTCTGCTAACGTTGCTTCTGGCCCAGTAAATCCAAGTGCCAATAAGGCTAAATCACATTTCCAAGTTTTTTCCGTACCAGCAATTTCGATTAACTTAGGACGTTCTCCTGGTACCATTTCCCATTCTACATTTACCGTTTTTAAGGCGGTTAACTTTCCTTTAGCATTGGTTACAAACTCTTTTGTGTTGATTAACCAGTTACGCTCTACACCTTCCTTATGAGACGTAGATGTCTTTAACTGCAATGGCCAATATGGCCAAGGTGTTGTTGGTGAACGATGTCCTGGTGGCTTTGGCATAATTTCAAAATTCACAACCGACTTTGCACCTTGACGATTCGATGTACCGATACAATCACTTCCTGTATCGCCTCCTCCTATTACAATAACGTTTTTTCCTGTTGCTAAAACTTGATCTTTTATCTTTTGCCCAAAAACAACCTTAGTTTGTTGCGTTAAAAAATCCATGGCTTGCACTACGCCATCTGCATCAATACCTGGTGTTGGCAAACTTCTTCTTTCGGTTGCACCACCACACAATACTACTGCATCAAACTTTTTTAATTCTTCGGCATCATAATTAACACCCACATTAACATTGGTTTTAAACACAATGCCTTCGGCTTCAAGAATCGCTAAACGACGATCTATGATCCCTTTTTCCATTTTAAAATTTGGAATACCATAGCGCAACAATCCTCCAATAGCATCATCGCGTTCAAAAACAGTTACGGTATGACCTGCTCTATTTAATTGTTGTGCCGCTGCCAATCCTGCAGGACCAGAACCAACGATAGCAATCGTTTTTCCTGTTCTTACTTTTGGTGGTTGTGGCTTTATCCATCCTTCTTTAAAAGCACGTTCCACAATATTTTTTTCAATATTTTCAATTGAAACCGGATCTTCTATAATACCTAATACACAGGCTTGCTCACATGGTGCAGGACACAAACGCCCTGTAAACTCCGGGAAATTATTTGTTGAATGTAATATCCAAGATGCTTTTTGCCATTCGCCTTGGTGAACCATATGGTTAAAATCTGGAATAAGATTACCTAGCGGACAACCACTGTGACAAAATGGAATTCCACAATCCATACAACGCGAACCTTGTTCGGTCATATCTTTATCCTTCAAAGGCACCGTAAATTCATTGTAATGTTTTACACGATCCTTTACTGGCTTATATGACTCATCTTTTCTTTCGAATTCTTTAAAACCTGTTACTTTTCCCATTTCTATTCCTGCGAAAGCTGGAATCTCTTCCTGACTTTCTAAATTTAAATTCTTATTATTTAACTCTTCAAAACAGCCTATTACTATGCTATTTCTAATTCTTCAACCATTTGCTCTTCTGTCTCTAAACGCTTTAAAGCACGTTTGTACTCCGTAGGCATTACACGCACAAAATGCTTCAAACTCGTTTCCCAATCTGATAATAAAGACTTGCCTAAATCACTGTTAGTGTATTTTACGTGATTCTCTATTATCGACTTTAACTCACTAGCATCTTTCTTTAGAATTTTCTCAAATTCTATAGTCTCAGTATTACATAAACCATTTTTAAACTTGTTTTCTGGATCATATACATACGCAATTCCGCCACTCATACCTGCAGCAAAGTTTCGTCCTGTTTTACCAAGAACAACCACTTTTCCACCTGTCATATATTCACAACAGTGATCTCCCACACCTTCTACAACTGCAGTGGCTCCTGAGTTTCTTACTGCGAAACGCTCACCAGCAATTCCATTAATATAGGCCTGACCTTCAACTGCTCCAAAGAGACATACATTACCAATGATAATATTATCTTCTGCTTTAAAATCTGCTTTTTCAGGCTTCTTAACGATTAGCTTAGCTCCAGACAAGCCCTTCCCTAAATAATCATTAGTATTCCCTTGTAGGTTGAACGTTAATCCGTGTGCTCCAAAAGCTCCAAAACTTTGACCAGCAGATCCTTCAAAATTGATGTTTAAGGTATCTTCAGGTAAGCCTAAATGTCCATAAATTTTTGAAATTTCATTACTTACAATAGCGCCTACAGTTCTATCTGTATTTTTTATTGGATAAGCCAGGTTCATTTGCTCCTTTCTATATAATGCGCGATGCGAATCTTTTAGAATTTTAAAATCCAACACATTATCTAAATTATGTTCTTGTCTTTCTGTATTCTTAACCGTCATTTTATTATAAACCTCTGGACGGTGTAAAATTGACGATAAATCTAAACCTTTAGCTTTGTAGTGATTGATAGCTTTATTCGCATTAATTTTATGCGTTTGACCAATCATTTCGGCCATAGACCTAAAGCCTAATTCTGCCATTATTCCTCTTAATTCTTCCGCGATATAATAGAAGAAATTAATCACATGCTCTGGTGTGCCTTTAAAGTTTTTACGCAATTCTTTATCTTGTGTTGCGATACCAACAGGACAGGTATTTAAGTGACACTTACGCATCATAATACAACCTGAAGCCACTAAAGGAGCTGTTGCAAAACCAAACTCTTCTGCACCTAACAATGCTGCAATAGCGACATCTCGACCGGTTTTTAATTGTCCATCACACTCTACAACAATTCTACTTCTTAAATTATTAAGCACTAAAGTTTGTTGCGCTTCCGCTAAACCAAGTTCCCAAGGTAAACCGGCATGCTTTAGTGATGTTAAAGGCGATGCTCCTGTTCCACCATCATAACCAGCGATAAGTACAACATCTGCTTTTGCTTTTGCAACACCAGCTGCGATAGTACCAACACCAACTTCTGACACTAATTTTACATTAATCCTAGCGTCGCGATTAGCATTTTTAAGATCATAAATTAATTGTGCTAAATCTTCAATAGAATAAATATCGTGATGTGGAGGTGGCGAAATTAATCCCACAAAAGGCGTTGAATTTCTTGCCGAAGCAATCCATGGTAATACCTTTTCTCCCGGTAATTGACCACCTTCTCCTGGCTTAGCACCTTGCGCCATTTTAATTTGAATCTCTTTAGCATTCGTCAAATAATGTGACGTAACACCAAAACGACCAGAAGCCACTTGCTTAATTGCAGAATTTCTACTATCGCCATTAATATCTGGCTGAAAACGTCTTCTATCCTCTCCACCTTCTCCAGAATTAGATTTACCTCCAATTCGGTTCATAGCAATGGCTAAATTCTCATGAGCTTCACGAGAAATAGATCCATAAGACATCGCTCCTGTTTTAAAACGCTTAACGATTTCCGTCCAAGGCTCTACTTCTTCAATTGGAATAGGATCTATATTATTAAATTCAAACAAACCACGAATGGTCATTAAATTTTTAGATTGCTCATTTATTGTTTTTGCATAGACATCATAACTTGCTTGATCACTTAAACGAACCGCTTGTTGTAATTTTGCTACAGTAGTTGGATTAAACAAATGCTTTTCTCCATTTCGTCTCCATCTGTAGTCACCACCAATATTTAATCCTAAACGTTTATCTAAAACATTACTAGGATACGCGTGTTGATAGCGCTTGTCTATCTCTTTTTCTATTTCATAAAGTCCAATACCTTCAATTCTTGAAGCCGTATACGGGAAATATTTTTCTACAAATTGTGAGTTAAAACCAACAATTTCGAATATTTGAGAACCTCTATAAGAACGCAATGTTGAGATTCCTATTTTGTTCATTACTTTAAGAATTCCTTTTCCGATGGCTTTGTTGAAATTATCGACAGCTTTCTGCTCGTCCATATCTGTAATGAAACCATCTGTCACTTGCATTCTGATAATTTCGTTAACCATATAAGGATTTACCGCTGAAGCACCATAACCAAATAAGGTTGCGAAATGATGTGGCTCACGTGGTTCTGCAGATTCTATAATAATATCGAAATAAGAACGCTTACGTAAACGGTTCATTTGATGACTCACATAAGAACAAGCTAATAATGGTGGTATTGGTGCCATTTCTTTGCTAACACCTCTATCTGATAAGATGATGATATTCGTTTTGCGCAATAAGGCTTTTTCAATTTGAACAATAATACCATCTAAAGCATCTTCTAAACCATTGAGTCCTCTATCTTTTTGATATAACATTTCTACAGTTTCGGCTTTAAAACCTTCCACTTGAATGTTTCTGATTTTTGCTAAATCGTCATTTGAAATTACAGGATTCTGAATTTTTAACTTTCTACATTGCCTTTCTGTAATGCTAAAAATATTTCTATCCTTACCTAAAGACAAACTAATATCGGTAACAATTTCTTCTCTAATACCATCTAATGGCGGATTAGTTACTTGAGCAAATAATTGTTTAAAGTAGTTAGAAATTAACTGTGGTTTATTAGATAAAACCGCTAAAGGTGTATCGATTCCCATAGAACCTAAAGCTTCTTTCGCCTTCTGCGCCATAGGCGTGATCACCTCTTGGATGTCTTCGTATGTATAATTAAATAGACGCTGTCTCGTTTTGATATCAAGCGTTTCAATAGGACAAGTTTCTCCAGTATACGGAATATCTTTTAAGTGCAATCTTGTTTTATCTAACCATTCTTGGTAAGGTCTTTCTTTAACAATCTTACTTTTTATTTCTTCGTCATTAATAATACGACCTTGATTCATATCTACCAAGAACATCTTACCAGGCTCTAAACGACCATGGCTTTCTACATCTTCTGGATCGATGTCAACGACTCCTATTTCAGAAGACATTATTAATTTACCACTTTTGGTAACCGTATATCGTGATGGTCGTAACCCATTTCTATCTAAAAGCGCACCTATATAATTACCATCTGTAAAAGGTACAGATGCTGGTCCATCCCATGGCTCCATAATACAAGCATTGTAATCGTAAAATGCTTTACGCTCTGGTGACATGGTTTTGTGTTTTTCCCATGCTTCAGGAATCATCATCATCATCACTTCTGGCAAAGAACGTCCTGTATGTGTCAATAATTCTACCACCATATCCATAGATGCAGAATCTGACTTTCCTGGTAATATGATTGGAAATAATTTATCAATTTGAGGACCGAAGACATCACTTTTCATGATTTCTTCACGTACACGCATTCTACTCACATTTCCTCGAAGGGTATTGATTTCACCATTCTGACACATGAAACGGAAAGGTTGCGCCAATTCCCATGTTGGCATCGTATTGGTAGAAAATCGCTGGTGCACTAATGCTAAACGCGTTACTAAATCGTCTTCTTGTAAATCTTTATAATAAGGCCCTATATCTTCTGGCATAATAATACCTTTATATATAAGTGTATTCATAGACAAACTAGACACGTAAAAATAAGAGCTTTGAGACATCTTAGAATTTCTAACTGTATGCTCTGTAATCTTACGCGCTGCATAGAGTTTTGCATTAAAATCTTTTTCAGAAACCTCATTAGATTTACCAACAAAAAGTTGCTCAATATTAGGCTCAGAAGCCAAGGCAATTTCACCTAACTGAGTAGAATCTACAGGAACTTCCCTCCACCCTATTACGGTTAATCCTTGTGCAATAATTTCTTTCTCAAAAGTGTCCTTACAAAACTTATATTGGTTCCTATTTTTTGGTAAGAAAACCATACCTACAGCATACTTCCCTTTTACCGGAACTTTGAAACCACAAACACGCTTAAAATAAGCATGAGGAATATCTATTAAAAGGCCTGCACCATCACCCGTTTTTCCATCCGCACTCACACCACCTCGATGCTCAAGTTTTACTAGTATTTCTAGGGCATCATGTATAATTTGATTAGTCTTCTCACCCTTTAAATTACAGATGAATCCTGCACCACAATTTTCATGTTCAAATTCTGGTAAATAAAGTCCTTGTTTCTTTAACATAAATTAGAAAAATTTTAAAGGTTTTTACACCTTATTTAAGCTCTAAGATATATTCAAAAAATTTATTAAAAAAATAGTTGAATCAGTTTTGGCATATCGATAGTAAAGTCCATTTTGAATGAAAATCTTTCAATAATATCGAAATATACTACTAATAAGTCAATGAAAAATACTCAACAATTCTCCTTATTTCTTGCGAAAACGATTTCAAAACGATTCAACTATTAGAAATAATATATCAATTTGCACATTTTTATACATTTTATTAAAAATCGAATTATTGAATTTATAAAAAAAACGCAATAAAAAATTTTAACCCTAAAATTTAAGGGGTCTAAAATTGTAAATCCGTAAAAATTACAATTTTACCCCAAATTAATACAGGGTGTTACTAAAGATTATATAGATTTGACCCGAACTAACTATTATAAATATATATCATGAAAAAAATTTTCACATTAACATTACTATTAATGTCAATAGTATTAACAGCACAAGAAACTGAGTCTACAGAAGAGACCAAATCTTTTTCACTTAGCGGAAGTGTGGATGCTTATTATCAAACTTACCTAACTACATCTGATGATTCTGGACAATCATACGGAACTGCTTTTGCTGACCAAACTGGATTTGCATTAGGTATGGGTAACTTAATTGCCAGTTACGAAAGTGGCAAAGTAGGTGCTGTACTTGATTTAGTTGTAGGACCAAGAGGTGCTGGCGCAACTTTTAGCGATGATATTGTTGACGGTATTGTAAACCAAGCTTATGCTTATTGGAATGTCTCAGAAAGCACTACTTTAACTATGGGGCGTTTTAATACATTTTTAGGATACGAAGTAATTGCTCCTGCAGCTAACTTTAACTACAGTACTTCTTATTTATTTTCTCATGGACCATTCTCTCATTTAGGTTTAAAAGCTGATTTTGCTCTATCTGATGATTTTAGCTTAATGCTTGCTGTGATGAATCCTTGGGATACTAACAATACATCTACAACTGGAGAATATTCATTTGGCGCTCAATTAGGATATTCTGGTCAATACTTAAATTTATACTACGACAGCGGAAATAACGGTGGCTTAGGTTTTGAAATTGACTATACTGGTGGATTTGATCTTTCTGACGATTTTTTCTTAGGAATCAACGCAGCATATAACGACAATGATGGTAGCGGTTTTTACGGAGCAGCTTTATACCCACAATTTGCCACTTCTGACGATTTCAGCATTGGATTAAGAGGAGAGTATTTTGGATACCACGACAAAGACCTAGATGATTTACCAAGTGTATTTGCTACTACTCTAACAGGAAGCTACACTGTAGAAAGCAATTTAATTATTAAGCCAGAAATCAGATTAGATTCTTGGAGCAATTGGGACAATAGATTTTTTGATGCAGACGGTGAAGATGCAAGTAGTTTAGCTGCCTTTACTTTAGCTGCTATCTATACGTTCTAACCAAACAATATTAACTAACACTAACTATTATGATACCTAATATTTTATCAATTCTCCCAAATCTTATCGCAGTACAAGATGCTGCTGAACCTACCGAAATTGAAGCTGCTGTTGCTGCTATAAATGGGGACATGGGAATGCTCTGGATGCTAATATCAGCAATCTTAGTATTCTTTATGCAAGCAGGTTTTACACTTGTAGAAACTGGAATGACACGTTCTAAAAACGCAGCCAACATTGCAATGAAAAACCTATTAGACATTTGTGTTGGATCCCTAACATACTGGCTTGTAGGATACTCATTAATGTACGGAGACACTTCTAATGGATGGTTTTTCTGGAGTGGATTAATGCAAGGAGAAGGTGCTGATTTATTATTCCAAACGATGTTCGCAGCAACTGCAGCAACTATTGTCTCTGGAGCAATTGCAGGACGAACAAAATATTCTACTTATGCTATATTTTCAATTATAATGACTGCTCTTATTTACCCAATCGCTGGTGGATGGCAATGGCAAGGGTCTGGTTGGTTAACTAACCTTGGATTCATTGATTTTGCAGGATCATCTATTGTACACTCTGTAGGTGGATGGGCAGCTTTAGTTGCAGCATACATGGTAGGACCTAGAATTGGAAAATTTGTTGATGGAAAAGTGGTAGCAATACCTGGACACAATCAAATA
Source organism: Winogradskyella eckloniae (assembly GCF_013249045.1). Lineage (GTDB taxonomy): Bacteria > Bacteroidota > Bacteroidia > Flavobacteriales > Flavobacteriaceae > Winogradskyella > Winogradskyella eckloniae. The sequence continues at coordinate 366,815 of NZ_JABRWP010000002.1, read as the reverse complement.
CTAGCTACTTTAGGTGTATTTATCCTTTGGTTAGGATGGTTCGGTTTTAATGGTGGTTCTCAATTAGCTTGGGGTGGTGCAGACGCCATCGGTGCTTCTAATGTTGTCTTAGTTACAAATTTAGCAGCAGCAGCAGGTGGTCTTGGTGCTTTAATAACAACCTGGATATGGTACGGTAAACCAAATCTACCACAAACTTTAAACGGAGCTTTAGCTGGTTTAGTAAGTATTACAGCAGGATGTGGAAACATGTCTGCAATAGGTGCTGTATTTGCAGGTCTTATTGGTGGTGTGATTGTGGTATTCTCAATAGAATTTATTGAAAAGAAATTAAAAATTGATGACGCTATTGGTGCAGCATCTGTACATGGTGTTGCTGGAGCATGGGGAACATTAGTTATCGGTCTTTGGGGAATTAACGGAGAAGAAGGCATTGGATTATTCAATGGTGGTGGATTCGGACAATTAGGCACACAAGCTATAGGTGTCTTAGCTTACGCTGTTTGGTCTGTTGTCTTATCTTTTATTATTCTTAAAATTTTAAAATCAACAATGGGTCTTCGAGTTACAAAAGAAGAAGAAACAGTTGGTCTTGACCTTTCTGAACATGGGGAAATTGCATACCCAGGAAAAAGAGAAAGATAATACCTTATTATATAGGAGTTTTATTCATTCTATATTAATTTAAATGATTAGATAAAAAACCTTCAAAGTTTTACACTTTGAAGGTTTTACTTTTTAAATAGCCTTTATAAAAACCCTAATAAGAATAAAATCTAATAGATACTAAATTTTTTGGGGAATAAAATAAAATATTCACAAAAATTTAACTTAAACCCTAAAATATTATAGGGTGTACATAAAGATTATATAAATTTGTTTCTTAACTAAGTAAATTTTAAATTTTTTTTTATGAAAAAAGTTGAAGCTATTATTAGAAAATCAAAGTTTTCTACAGTAAAAAATGCATTGCACGATGTAGGTGTAAATTTCTTTTCGTACTGGGACGTTACAGGGCTCGGAAACGAAAAAGAAGGTCATGTATACAGAGGTGTCTCTTATAGTACTAGTGACATACAAAGACGTTATTTGTCGATTGTTGTTAATGACGATTTTGAAGAGATAACCGTAAAAACCATTATAGATGCTGCATCTACAGGTGATGTTGGCGATGGTAAAATCTTTGTATCACATATTGATGAATGCTATAGAATTCGCACAGGAGAAAAAGGAGGCAACACTTTAAAATAATAACTAACTATGGAATTACTTACAACAAATAATGTATGGATGATGATCTGTACAGCACTCGTATTCTTTATGCATATGGGTTTTGCGTTTTTAGAAATTGGTTTAACGCGTCAAAAAAACACTATAAACATTTTATTTAAAAATATTTTTATCATCACTGTTGGTCTACTTCTTTATTGTTTAGTAGGATTCAACCTAATGTATCCAGGAGATTTTAATGGATTTATTGGATTTGCTGGATTTGGCTTAGATGCTCCTATGGTAGATGGTGCTCTAGACCTCACTTATAACGAAGGCTATACCTATTGGACAGATTTCTTATTTCAAGGTATGTTTGCCGCAACAGCAGCAACAATTGTATCTGGTGCAGTAGCCGAACGTATGAAAATTGGACCATTCTTAATTTTTACCGTTTTATATGTAGGCTTTATCTACCCAATAGCAGGTTCTTGGAAATGGGGAGGTGGATTTTTACAAACACTTGAAACGCCATTTTACGATTTCGCTGGTTCAACCTTAGTGCACTCTGTTGGTGGCTGGGCAGCATTAGTCGCAGTATTTCTTTTAGGATCAAGAATTGGTAAATTTAAAGACGGAAAGCCGCAAGCTATTCCTGGACACAATATCCCTTTAGCAACTGCTGGTGTATTAATTCTATGGCTAGGTTGGTTTGGTTTTAATGGTGGTTCTGTATTATCTGCAGACCCAACTTTAACATCATTAACATTAGTCACAACATGTTTAGCTGCCGCTGCAGGTGGTGTAGTTGCTGCCCTAGTTTCTACTTTACGATATAAAAATTTAGATTTAACAATGTTCCTTAATGGTATTTTAGGTGGTCTTGTAGGAATTACAGCTGGTGCTGACCAAATGAGCCCAACGGATGCCATATTAATTGGAGCAATTGCAGGTGCCATTATTGTATTTGCTGTAGCTCTTATTGACAAACTTAAGCTAGATGATCCAGTAGGTGCTATAGCGGTACATTTAGCATGTGGAATTTGGGGAACTTTAGCTGTTGGTATTTTTGGTGAATTAGCAAGTGTTTCTCAATTTGTAAGCCAACTAATTGGTGTAGCATCTTATGCTGTAATTTGCATAATTTCATCTTTCATAATTATATTTACGCTGAAAAAAGTAACCGGAATTAGAGTATCTGAACGCGAGGAATTAGAAGGTCTAGATGCACACGAGCATGGTATGGATGCTTATCCTGATTTTAGATTAAACGAACATTAATTACAATGCGTCGTCAAACTCAAATTTAGTGAGGTAATAACCAAAACCCCTCGTAGTCTTCTACGAGGGGTTTTTATTTAAATTAAAAAAAGTCTGCAGAGATCAACTCTACAGACTTTTATTCTTTACTACAGTTTTTTTTTAAGCCGAATTACGACTAGCGTTGATATTACCAAATAAAGAACGCGTTACCATATTAGCAAATATTTTAATTTGCTCCTCATCCCTTACCTCAGCTTTTTCAAGTTCTTGAATTTTCTTTAAGGCATATTGCTGAATAGTTAATAAAGGCAATACAATAGATTCTCTAACGGCAATTGAAGCTTTACCCGAAGGTTCTTCTTGCATCAATTCTGAATAGCCTGTTAGCTTTAAAATCAGTCGCTTTGAAGTTTCGTATTCTTCATAAATAAGATTCCAAAATTCACCGTACTCTTTATCTTCAGACATGTAACGTGTTAAATCAAAGAATGACTTTGACAAGGACATCATGCTATTTTCAATTAAAGTTTTGAAGAAGCTTGAGGTTTTAAATAAATGCTGAACTTTTTCAAATTCATTGGAATCTTCATAATGTTTTAGCGCTGTCCCTACACCAAAAAATCCAGGAACATTTTGCTTTAATTGACTCCAAGAACCTACAAAAGGAATCGCTCTTAAATCTTCAAACACCAGTCCTTCTGACTTCCCTCTTTTTGATGGCCTACTACCTATATTTGTTTTTGCATAGTATTTTAAAGTACTCATATGCTCTAAATAGGAAATAAATTTAGGATGTGCTTTAAATTCTGAGTACGCCTTATAGCTTCGTTCTGACAAATCAGTCATTACTATTCTATTTTCAGGATCCATACTTAAATCAGAATCACTCAAACTATTACCAATACCAGAACTAATTAATTGTTCTAAATTGTATTGTGAAGACTCCAAGGTTCCGAAATTTGAACTAATGGTCTGTCCTTGTATCGTTAATTGTACTTCTTTATCTTCAATTGTTGGGCCTAATGATGCATAAAAATTATGTGTTTTTCCACCACCTCTTGCTGGTGGTCCTCCACGTCCATCAAAAAATATCACTTTTACACCATATTCTCGAGACACTCTTGTTAAATTTTCTTTTGCCTTATAAATTGCCCAATTAGCCATTAAATAACCACCATCCTTAGTTCCATCACTAAAACCTAACATTATGGTTTGGTTATTTCCTCTACTTTTTAAATGCGCTGCATATTCTGGATTAGAATACAACTCCTCCATAACTTTTGGCGCATTTTCTAAATCGGTAATAGTTTCAAATAACGGTCCTATATCAACAGTTAATTGATCTTGAAATGCCACCAACTTTAACATTGCAAATAATTGCATTACATGTAAAGTGGTTTGATTATTACTAATTATATAGCGATTTGCAGCTTGCTCTCCATTGGTATCTTGGATAGTCTTAATTACCTGCATGGTTTTCAAGGCTTTTAAAGTCTCTTCGTCCTTTACTAAAGACAAATCAACGGAACCTTCTACTGTAGACAATATTTTTATTTGCTCATTCTCTGACAACTCAAAATAGTCTTTAGGAAAAACATCACTTCCACTATCAATCAATGCATTGACCATGTCATTGAAAAACTTTTCATGCTTTCTACTATCTTGTCTGATATCTAAATTCGCAAAATGAAAACCAAACAAATGTGTTTTATTTATTAAACTATTAACCTCTTCTACATATAAGGACTGATGCTTATCGATAATAGTTTGTTTTACAGCTTTTAATTCTGAAACAAAATATTCTAAGGTCAAACTAGAGGTTTCGTTCGTAACAATATTATACAATTCGCGCTCTAGATTAGCCATTCTATCTTCAACACCTTGAAACGTTAATTTTCGCTTTAGCTGTCTTACATTTCTGTAATAATTCTTAATTATAGACAAGCGCAATCTATTGGCCACTTTTAATGTGATTTCTGGTGTTACAAACGGATTACCATCTCTATCACCTCCTGGCCAAAAGCCTATATTGATAATATCATTATCGACTTGCTCACCATCAAAAATATTTTGCTGTATGTAATCAAAAATACTTCCAAACGACTTATAAAATACGTTTTCTAAATACCATATTAAACTGATGGCTTCATCCAATGGCGAAGGTTTTTCATGTTTAAAAAATGGTGTTTTACCCAGTTGCGCTAATAAGTCATTTATTCTTAATAAATCATTCTCTCTAATAGCCTCTGTTAAATCTGTAATTATACCTAAAACAGATCCTGGATAAAATTGAGTTGGGTGTGCTGTGAGTACAATTCTTACCTTAAATTCTTCTAAATATTTACGAAGCAATTCCATTTTATCGTCGGCAGTAACTGTCTCTTTTAAGCTTCTTAAAGTACCTATACCATCCATATTATTTACCACTGGAAATGCAGCATCTTCAATGGCATCAAACAAAACCACCTGTCTTTCAATGTACTGAATAAATCTAAATAGCAAATTGATTTGACTCTGAGATGATCTTCGCCCTTGATATTTTTTAAAAAAAGTATCTACGATTGTTGTCGGGTCTTCTTGATTTGCAAATCCTTTTTGACAAGTTTCATGAAACAAAGGCAAAAGTGCTCCTGTTTTTGTTATTGTATCAAATGGTAATGTCATAAATATACTGTTGTATATTTGATATTTAGACAAAACATTTTGGTTAAAGCGTGTTAACTTTGGCTGTGTTGGCATGTTTTATATGATTGTGGATTGTCCTAAATGGATATTTTTAAAGTTTAGATTGGTGTCTTTAGGGTTAAATATAAAATCTTCTATAAAATCCCCAACGTTAGTTGTTGTCACTGTATCTATTGCCGTATTGATATCTGGCGTTGTAATATTTAATTTTAAAGATTTTTCTACCGCTAATCGAATCAGTTCGGCCTCATTATGCAAGCCAAAATGACTTAACAACATAGCCGCAGATAATATAGATGCAATAGGATTTGCAATACCTTTATTAGTCGCCTGTGGATAAGATCCGTGTATAGGCTCAAACATAGCATACTTATCACCTACAGAAGCTGACGCTAATAAGCCTATTGAACCTCCTATTACACTTGCTTCATCACTTATAATATCGCCAAACATATTTTCAGTTAATATAACATCAAATTGTTTTGGATTTAATATCATTTGCATGGCTGCGTTATCAACAAACAAAAAATCTAGTGCAACATCAGGATAATCCTCTGCTACTTCTTTTACAACTTTTCTCCATAATCTCGATGATTCTAGCACATTTGCTTTATCCACTAGAGTTACTTTATTATTTCTATGCTGTGCTGCAGCGAATGCTAAATGTGCAATACGCTCTATTTCATCTCGTGTGTATGCACATAAATCTGAAGCATAGTTCCCATCTTCTGACAATGCTTTTTCTCCGAAATAAATACCACTTGTTAGCTCTCTATAAATACAAATATCTGTACCTTCAATAATATTCTTTTTTAATGGAGACTTATCGAGTAACGTTTTGTAAGCTTTCACAGGTCTTATATTTGCAAACAAGCCCATTTCTTTTCTTAACTTAAGCAACCCTTGTTCTGGTCTTACAGGCGCTGAAGGGTCATTATCATACTTCGGGTCACCAATAGCTCCGAATAAAATAGCATCACTCTTTTTACATAACTCTAAAGTAGCATCAGGCAAAGCATCACCATGTTTATCTATAGCAATTGCACCTACATCAGCTGTTGTAAATTTAAAATTATGGTTAAACTCTGAAGCAATCGCCGTCAATGCCTTAATTGCTTGTTTAGTCACCTCTGGACCAATACCATCCCCTGGTAAAACTGCAATGTTTAATTTCATTAAAATATCTTTTTTATATCCGACATATCGGAAATTTTATTCTTTTGTTCTTCTAATTGTAGCAATCTACACACTTTGTTTTTCAAATGCTTCGATTTCTGCTTTTTTACTCAATAAATAATCAATATCGTCATATCCATTGATTAAGCACGTTTTTTTGTAGACGTCTATTTCAAAAGTTTCTGAAACACCCAATTCTTCTACAGAAATTGTTTGGTCTTCAAGATTAACTGTTAATTCTATCTGTGGATTGGACTCAATTTGCGCTAATAAGTCACTCAAAAAAGATGCTGAAACCTGAATTGGAAGCAACCCGTTATTTAAAGCATTTCCTTTAAAAATATCTGCAAAAAAACTAGACACAACTACTTTAAATCCATAATCTGTAATTGCCCAAGCTGCATGCTCTCTACTAGAGCCACAACCAAAATTATCTCCTGCAACTAAAATACTCCCAGAGTAATTTGTATCGTTAAGAACAAAATCTGTATTAATCGTTCCGTCTTTATGATATCTCCAATCTCTAAACACATTGTCTCCAAAACCTTTTCTATCTGTTGCTTTTAAAAATCGAGCAGGAATTATTTGATCTGTATCTACATTCTCAATATTTAATGGAATGGCTCTTGATTTTAATGTTGTAAATTTTTCCATCTCTTAGTTCCCACAAAAGTGGGAATCTCTTTTATAATTATATTTTAACACCTACAAGGTTTTAAAAACCTATCAGGATAAACTTCAATTTAAATGCTTAGTAATATCTATAATCTTTCCTTCTACAGCTGTTGCTGCTGCGACCAATGGACTTGCTAATATCGTTCTTGATCCTTGCCCTTGTCGACCTTCAAAATTTCTATTTGAAGTAGACACACAATACTCACCTTGAGGAATTTTATCATCATTCATGGCCAAACATGCAGAACAACCAGGTTGTCGCAACTCAAAACCTGCATCTTCAAATACTGTTTTTAAGCCTTCTTCTATTATTTGAGCCTCAACTTGCTTACTACCTGGCACTAACCAAGCTGTAACATTATCCGCTTTTTTCTTGCCTTTTATAAAATGTGCTGCTACTCTAAAATCTTCTATTCTAGAATTGGTACAACTTCCAATAAACACAAAATTAATTGGTTTATTAATAAGGCTCTCACCAGCTTCAAAATTCATGTAAGCCAATGACTTTTTAAATGATGGATTTTCATCTAACGGAATAGTTTCAGAAATTTTAATACCCATTCCTGGATTGGTTCCATATGTAATCATTGGTTCTATATCTTCTGCATTGAAGCTATATTCCATATCAAATTTAGCACCTTCATCCGTAGCTAATGTTTCCCAATACGCTACTTTTTTATCAAAATCTGCCCCTTTAGGCGCAAATTTTCTACCTTTTATATAATCATAAGTGGTCTGATCTGGAGCAATCATGCCACCACGAGCACCCATTTCTATACTCATATTACAAACCGTCATACGACCTTCCATACTCATTTCACTAAAGACGTTGCCTGCATATTCACAAAAATATCCAGTACCAGAATTTGTCCCTAGTTTTGATATGATATAAAGAATGACGTCTTTTGGCAAAACGCCATTCTTTAACTTACCATTTACCGATACTCTTAAACTTTTTGGTTTTGTAAGTAACAAACACTGACTTGCAAATACTTGCGCGACTTGGCTTGTACCGATTCCAAAAGCAATAGTACCGAAGGCACCATGTGTTGACGTGTGACTATCTCCACAGACCATGGTCATGCCTGGTTGTGTCACTCCCAACTCTGGAGCCATTACATGGACAATTCCATTATATTGATGTCCTAACTCATATAATGTAATATTGTTCTTTTTACAATTTATTGATAACTGCTCTAGTTGTTGCCTAGATAAATCATCTTTTACGGGTTGATCTTGATTTAATGTTGGTGTATTATGATCTGCCGTTGCTAAAATTTGATTTGGTCTAAATACAGGAATTCCACGAGCTTCTAGTTCATTAAAAGCTTGTGGACTTGTTACTTCATGTATTAAATGTTTATCTATATATAGTATTTGGGGACCATCTTTAATGGCATCGACCACATGCGCATCCCAAACTTTATCGAATAATGTTTTCTTTGACATCTACGCTGATATTATTTGTTGATAAACCTTACTGCCTTCAATGATTTGATGGATATCACTATCATTAATTTCTTTCTTTTTATCAGCAAAATTTAAAAAATCTGCATACACTTCATCTAATTGAAGTTTTGTTAATTCGTACCCAACATTTTTAGCTCTATATGCTAATGCAGCTCTCCCACTTCTTGCCGTTAACACAATTGCAGATTCTGTAACACCTACATCTTTTGGATCAATGATTTCGTACGTTTCACGATTTTTTATCACACCATCTTGATGAATACCAGAACTATGCGCAAATGCATTAGACCCAACAATTGCTTTATTAGGCTGCGTATAAATGCCCATACTATCGCTAACTAATTGGCTCATACCATAAAGCATTGATGTATTGATATTCGTATCTAAATTGAGGTATGGATGTTGCTTCAACACCATCACCACCTCTTCTAATGCTGTATTACCAGCACGTTCACCTATGCCATTAATGGTACACTCAATTTGTCTTGCTCCATTAATCACTCCTTCTATAGAATTAGCCGTTGCTAAACCTAAATCGTTATGACAATGACAAGATAATATTGCTTTCTCTATACCTTTTACGTTCTCTTTAAGATATTTAATTTTTGCACCATATTCACTAGGCAAGCAATAGCCAGTAGTATCTGGTATATTTAAAACTGTTGCACCTGCTTTTATCGCAACCTCACAAACTCTAGCTAAATATTCATTATCTGTTCTCCCTGCATCTTCCGCATAGAATTCAACATCTTCTACAAACGATTTTGCATACTTTACTGCAGCAAAAGCACGCTCTAATATGTCTTCTTGAGTTGTTTTAAATTTGTGGACAATATGAGAATTAGAAGTCCCAATACCAGTATGAATCCTAGGTCTTGCAGCATATTTTAAGGCTTCAGCTGCTACCTTTATGTCATTTTGAACTGATCGGGTTAACCCACAAACAGTTGCGTTTTTAACGATTTTAGAAATTTCTTCTACCGATTTAAAATCACCAGGACTCGAGACGGGAAATCCTGCCTCTATGATATCAACACCTAGTTCATCTAATTGCTCTGCGATGACTAGTTTTTGCTCAGTGTTTAGTTTACAGCCTGGCACTTGCTCACCATCACGTAATGTTGTATCAAAGATTTGTATATTGTTATTTGACATATATCAAAATATATTTATAGTATTGTCTTACGAATTTATGTTTTGAATTTCATTAATTTGTATAATGAAAATTTGATTTTACGATGTTCAAAACCAATTAAGCACTTTAAGTAGTTTAAAATCAAACACATAACACAATATTCTATTGATAACTAAAGACCAAAAAGATAATTTATTTTCACTGGTAAAATCTTTAACAAAGTCCGAAAAACGACAGTTTAAGCTTTACGTTGGACGACTTGGTGTAAATTCTGATTCAAAATTCTTAAAACTTTTTAACCTTTTAGATAAAGCTAAAACCTACAACGAAGCTGCAATTTTAAAAAGTGATATTGTAAAAAAATCACAACTTGCTAACGTAAAAGCTCACCTCTATAAACAAATATTAATTAGTTTAAAATTAAATCCATCGCATCAAAATGTTAGGTTACAAATTAGGGAACAATTAGATTTCGCCTCTATCTTGTACCATAAAGGGTTGTACAAACAAAGTCTAAAAATCTTAGATAAAGCCAAAGAATTAGCCATTGCTAATGAAGAAAAAAACTCAGCTTTTGAAATCGTGGAACTCGAAAAAATTATAGAAGCGCAATACATTACACGTAGTATAAATACACGCGCAGATGAGTTAGCAGTACAAGCCAAAGAACTGAGTTCTCAAAATGTAATAGCCAGTAAACTATCTAATTTATCGCTGCAACTATACAGTATTATTTTAAAGACAGGCTATGTAAAAAATGAAGAGGAAAGCCAAATGGTCACCCAGTATTTTAATGATAGGCTTCCAAAAATTAATGATAAAAAAATTGGATTTAGAGAAAAACTCTGGTTGTACAAAGCTTATTTATGGTATAGCTTTTTATTACAAGATTTCTTAAACTGTTATAAATATGCATCTAAATGGGTAGATCTGTTTCATCAAAACCCAAGCATGATTAACTTAAACCCAGTTTTTTATCTCAAGGGTAATAATTACCTTTTAGAGTCTTTGTTTTTTACAGGTAACAAGCCCAAGTTTGTAAAAAAACTAAATCAATTTAAAGCTATTGTAAATGATGTAAAATTCAATAAGGATGAAAACGTATCAACGCTAATATTTTTATACACTAATTTTCATACTATTAATCAACATTTCATGGATGGTAGTTTTGAAGCAGGACTGAATTTAATTCCAAAAATTGAAAAAGATCTCATTGATTTTAAGGACAGAACCGATCCGCACCATAAAATGATTTTCTACTATAAATTTGCGAGTTTACATTTTGGAGCTGGCAACAATAAAACATGCATTAAGTACTTAGACAAAATCATTTCTAACAAAACATTGTCTATGCGCGAAGATCTACTTTGCTTTTCTAGAGTACTAAATTTAGTTGCGCATTATGAAGCAGGTTTAGATTATCATTTAGAATCTTTATTAAGAAGTACCTACAAGTTTTTAATCAAAATGAATGAACTTCACGAAGTTCAGAAAGAAATGATAAAGTTTATTAGAGGTCTTCAAGATATATATCCACACGATCTTAAAAATGCCTTTAAAGAATTACACAAAACCTTAAAGACCTTTGAAGACCATCCTTTTGAGCGTAGAGCATTCCTTTATTTAGATATAATTTCTTGGTTAGAAAGTAAAATTACAAACAAGCCGGTCAGTGAAATTATTAACACTAAATATTTAACAAAATACTCCTCCTGATATTCTTAATCTCATAAAAAAAATATAAAAAGTGCAAATAAATTTGGAATTCTAACTTTTGAATTGCAATATTTGTGCTCACAAAGTTCAAACACTTACTGAAATGTTATCAAGAAAGGTGGAGGGAAAGACCCTTTGAAGCCTTAGCAACCCTTAGATTCACTAAGAAGGTGCTAAATTCTACTTGAAAGCGCAAGTCATTTTTTGCAATTTCGGATAGATAACTAAAGCCTAATTACCCATCTGTAATTAGCATTTTCTTTTTAACATTTTTCTATTAAGTATGCTTCAAACTGAAGTTTATTTGGCTTTTGGTTTAATTTATTTTAATTCAAAAAACTTAGAAAAATGAGTACACAAAAATTTGCAACACAAGCGTTACACGCAGGACACGACACTAAACAAACAGGAGGTACAAGAGCTGTGCCTATCTATCAATCTTCAGCTTATGTATTTGACGATTCTGATGATGCCGCAGGACGATTTAACTTATCAGTTCCAGGGTTTATTTACACACGTTTAAACAATCCTACAAACGATATTTTAGAACAGCGATTAGCAGCCTTAGAAGGCGGAATTGCTGCTGTGGCAACAGCATCTGGTACTGCAGCTATTTCCACAACACTTTTAACTTTATTAAAAGCAGGAGACCATATTGTTGCTTCGAGTAGTTTATATGGAGGCACTTATAATTTACTTAGTGTTACATTACCTAGACACGGCATTACAACCACATTTGTAGACCCTTCTGATATAGATAATTTCTCAAAAGCGACCCAAGAAAACACAAGAGCAATTTTTGTGGAGTCTTTAGGAAATCCTAAACTAGATGTCTTAGATATCGAAAATATTTCTAAAGTAGCAAAAGCTCATAAAGTGCCGTTAATTGTAGATAACACTGTTGCTACACCTTATTTGCTAAACCCAATTGCATATGGCGCCAACATTGTTATTCATTCATTAACAAAATATATAAATGGTAATGGTACTTCACTTGGTGGTGTTATTATTGACGCAGGAACTTTTGACTGGACTAACGGAAAATTCCCAGAATTCACAGAACCTTCTGCAGGTTACCATGGTTTAGTTTATAGTGAAGCTATAGGTGCGGCTGCTTTTATTGCAAAAATAAGAATTGAAGGGTTACGAGATTATGGTGGTGCATTAAGCCCATTTAATGCCTTTCAAATAATTCAAGGATTAGAAACACTAGAACTGCGTATTAAAAAACATAGCGAAAACGCTTTAGAATTAGCAACATGGTTACAAGAACAACCCGAAGTCACATGGGTGAATTATCCAGGTTTAGAATCGAGTAAATACAATACGCTCGCTAAAAAATATTTACCAAATGGTCAGAGCGGAATCGTTACCTTTGGTGCTGAAGGAGGTTATGAAGCTGCTAAAACCATTGCAGATAAAACAAAAATCTTCTCTTTATTAGCTAATATTGGTGATACAAAATCATTAATCATTCATCCTGCAAGTACAACACACCAACAATTAAGTGATGACGCGCAAGAAACCACTGGTGTCACTAAAGATTTAATTCGTTTGTCTGTAGGTATAGAAAATATTGAAGATTTAAAAGCAGATTTAAAAGCTACATTTGCTTTAATAAAACAAGAAAAGACAATTCAAAACTAATATTATATATAAGTTGAGATTAAAAACAGATGTTATGGCCATGATAACATCTGTTTAATTATTCAAAGTTAAAAATGAACGCATTACAATATATAACTATTCACAATTTTGCAAGCCATACTGGTAAGACTTTTACTATAAATCTATCTTATCAAACTTTTGGCAAGCCATTACATTCTGCACCAATTGTATTAGTCAATCATGCTTTAACTGGGAATTCTAATGTCATAGGAACCGATGGTTGGTGGAACGATTTAATTGGAGAAAACAAATGTATAGACACCAATAATTATTCTATTATAGCCTTCAATATTCCAGGAAATGGTTTTGATAATACTATCGAAAATTTAATAGAAGATTATAAAAATTTTACCGCAAAAGATATTGCTAAACTTTTTTCTATTGCCTTAGAACAATTAAAAATTGATCAATTGTTTGCCGTCATTGGAGGTTCTGTTGGAGGCGGATTAGCTTGGGAATTAGCCATCTTAAAACCAAATGTCATTCAACATTTAATACCTATTGCAACCGATTGGAAATCTACAGATTGGATTATCGCTAACTGCCACATACAAGATGCCATTTTAAATAATTCTAGCCAACCGTTAGCCGATGCTAGAATGCACGCGATGACTCTATATAGAACACCTGAGTCCTTAACTCAAAAATTTGGCCGCACAAAGCGATCTAATACACTGTTTAATATAGAATCATGGCTCAATTATCATGGTGACAGTTTAAATAAACGCTTTAAACTAGCGGCATATAAAATGATGAATCAAGTTCTAAAAACGATAGATATTACAGATGGTCATGCTGATTTTTTAGAAATCGCTTCTACCATAAAATCTAACATCCATATCATTACCATAAACTCAGATTTATTTTTTAAAGCCGAAGAGAACTGGTCCACTTTTGTAGACTTAAAAGGTGTGAAAGACAATGTCAATATTCACGAAATCAAATCAATTCATGGACATGATGCTTTTTTAATAGAGTTTGATCAACTAGAACGTTTTTTAAAACCCATCTTTAAAACTGAATTAAAAACAAACAACAGATTAAATATTCAAGTCGCATAATAGTAATTATAAGCATAATAATAAAAGCCCAAATTCACGTTTGGGCTTTTCTATTTTTAAAAATAGTATATTAGCTTGTAAGACAATTGTCAATAAAACCTTAAATAAAAAACTACATTTAATGTGTAATACTAAAGAACAATTTATGAAAGAAGCTGTTAACGCAGCTTTAAAAGGCATGCATAATAATGAAGGAGGACCCTTTGGATGCGTTGTAGTAAAAGACGGAAAAATTGTAGGACGAGGCAACAATAAAGTAACCTCAACCAACGACCCAACAGCACATGCCGAAGTTACAGCCATTAGAGATGCTTGTAAAAACTTAGATTCGTTTCAATTAGATGGTTGCGAAATTTACACCTCTTGCGAACCTTGCCCAATGTGTTTAGGTGCTATTTATTGGGCGCGACCAGACAAAGTATATTACGGAAGCAACCAAATAGATGCTGCAAATATTGGCTTTGATGACGAGTTTATATATAAAGAAATTCCGTTACCTTACGAAAAACGAAGCATTCCGTTTGAACAATTAGCAAGAGAAGTGGCTTTAGAACCGTTTCAAGAATGGACTAAGAAAGTGGATAAGACGGAGTATTAAAGTGTGAAGTGTGAAGTGTGAAGTGTGAAGTGTGAAGTGTGAAGTGTGAAGTGTGAAAAATTAATAAATCTGATCAATTATCATACTTATTTAAAGGATTTTAATCGATAAATATTAAATTTTGATTTAACAAATGCTTTGCATTCACGAATTCATTATAAAACAAATAAAAACGAGATGAGTAATTTCCTAATAAATCGTTTTGAACTTTTGGTTCGTTTTGTTTCAAGACAAAATGAACAAAACAATAAAATTTAAAATATTGATAACCTTCATCCTAAACAACAAAACCATAACCACTTCAGAAAATTCTGGAATGACTTTATTGGATTTTGTACGTTACCAACAACGTCTCACAGGTACCAAAATTGGGTGTCGCGAAGGCGATTGTGGTGCTTGCACAGTACTAGTTGGCACACTAGAAAACGACACTATAGAATACAAAAGCATAACGTCTTGTATTTCGCCATTAGGAAATGCACATGGCAAACATATTGTAACGGTTGAAGGCACTAACCTACAAGACCAACTAACCACAGCCCAAGACGCCATGAAGTCAAATTACGCTACACAATGCGGATTTTGCACACCTGGTTTTGTCGTCGCGCTCACTGGTTTTGCCTTGTCAAATTCAGAGAATAATTACGCTAATGCTCTAGATGCTATTAGCGGAAACATTTGCAGATGCACAGGTTATAAGTCTATTGAAAAAGCCGCACATCACGTCGTAGAAAAATTAGAAAACAAAGATACTACTGCAACAGAATGGTTAATTAAAAACGGATTTATCCCTGAGTATTTTGAAACCATTCCACAACGTATAAAAGATTTAAAAGCAAAAGATTTAAACCAACCAAAAGGACAATTTGTTTCTGGCGGAACGGATTTATACGTGCAACAAGCAGACCATTTAATTGATAATAAAGTTCATCTTATTGCGGAAAAAGATTATCTGAAAGGCATCGCTATTGAAAACGGAATGTGTACCATTGGTGCCAATTCAACCGTGTCTGATTTATGGAATCACACCGAATTGAATCACTATTTTCCGAATTTAAAAAAGCACCTAAAATTAGTCTCTTCAGAGCAAATTAGAAACATGGCTTCCTTTGGTGGCAACTTGGTTAATGCTTCGCCAATCGGAGATATGACCATTTTCTTTTTAGCGTTAAATAGTACTATTACTATTTCAAATGAGAATAAAAACGAACGTAAAATTTTCCTTAAAGATTTTTATCAAGGCTACAAAACTTACGACTTGCAAGATCACGAACTCATTAAAAATATCAGCTTTAAATTACCAACAAAAGCATCGTTTTTTAATTTTGAAAAAGTCTGTAAACGAACTCATTTAGATATTGCCAGTGTGAATTCTGCACTTCAAATCACAACAGAAAACGATGTTATTTTAAAAGCCCATATTTCCGTTGGAGGTGTTGCCGCAATTCCTAAATATTTACATAAAACATCCGCTTTTTTAACAGGAAAACCATTAACATCAGTAACTATTTTAGAAGCCAACGACATACTTCAAACTGAAATTAGTCCAATTAGCGATGTTCGTGGTACAAGTGATTATAAGCGCTTATTGGCAAGACAATTATTCTATGCGCATTTCACGATGATATTTCCAGAGCAATTCACTTTAAACGATTTTATTCAACATGCATAAAAACACAGATAATAAAATCTTAGGTTCAAAATTAGATGCGGTTTCTAAGTCTCTAAAAAAGAGTATTAAAAACCTCGATTCTTACACACATGTTCGTGGCGAATCCTTGTATGTAGACGATGTAAATATTAGACAAGGCACTTTTCACGCAGTGGTTTTTGATTCGCCAAAAGCACATGGAAAAATTAAAAGCATCGACTATTCTAAAGCCGAAGCTTTGCAAGGTGTTGAACGTATTTTCACTTACAAAGATGTTCCTGGCGAAAACGAAATTGGAGGAATTATTCCTGATGAACCTTTATTCGCAGAACATGAAGTTCATTTTTGGGGTATGCCAATTGCCTTAATTGTGGCAGAATCTGAATTTATTGCCAGAAAAGCTAGAGATTTAATTAGCATAGATATTGAAGAACTTCCGGTAATCACAACAGCAAAAGAAGCAAAAGCAAAAGGTAGTTTTATTAATGCACCACGTTCTTTTAGTTTAGGAGATACCGAAAAAGCATTTGCTGATTGTGATTATATTTTTGAAGGCGAAACCTTTTCTAACGGTCAAGAACATTTATATATTGAAGCGCAAGGTGCTTATGCTGAGCCTTTAGAAAATGGCAATATAAAAATTACCTCCTCTACTCAAGGTCCAACTGCTGTGCAGAAAACAGTAGCGCAGGTTTTGGGTGTTGCCATGCATAAAATTGAAGTTGATGTCACACGTCTTGGTGGCGGATTTGGTGGCAAAGAAGACCAAGCGACACCTTGGGCTGTAATGGCTGCCTTGGCAACTTTTCATTTAAATCAATCGGTAAAACTGATTCTAAATCGGCATGATGATTTACGGATGACTGGCAAACGTCATCCTTACGAAAGCACCTATAAAATTGGCTTAACCAAAGACTTAAAAATCCTAGCCTATCAATCTGAATTTTTACAAAATTCTGGTGCCGCAGCAGATTTATCACCAGCTATTGCCGAGCGTACTTTATTTCATGCTACCAACAGTTATTATGTACCCAATGTAACGACCAAAGTACTAAGTTGTAAAACCAATCTACCACCAAACACAGCCTTTAGAGGTTTTGGAGGTCCACAAGGTATGTTTGTAATAGAATCTGCCATTGCGAAAGCAGCACATGAAATTGGTGTAAGTCCAAGAGCCATCCAAGAAGCCAACTTATTAGATGAAAACGATACATTTTCATACGGACAAATTGCTAAAAAAGTAGAAGCTAAAAACACATGGCATTCGGCAAAACAACTGTTTAACATTGAAGCTATGGAACAAGAGGTTTCCGAATTCAACAAAAACAATACAGCGTTTAAAAAAGGACTATCGTTTATGCCAATTACCTTTGGTATTTCGTTCACCAACACTCCAATGAATCATGCACGTGCTTTAGTTCATATTTATTTAGATGGCAGTATTGGTGTTAGCACAGCTGCTGTAGAAATGGGACAAGGTGTAAATACCAAAATGATGCAAATTGTAGCTGATGTATTTTCTGTTTCTATTGAGCACATTAAAATTGAAACGACCAATACCACTAGAGTTGCCAATACCTCGCCTTCTGCTGCCAGTTCTACGGCAGATTTAAACGGAAAAGCGACATTAATGGCTTGCACAGCATTATTAGAACGATTAAAATCTGTAGCCTCACAAGATCTAAATGTATCAGAAAACAGTATTACATTAAATAAAGAATTTGTTTACGTGAATGGCAAGAAGTCGGAGTTATCTTGGACAAGTCTCATTAGTTCTGCCATGCTAAAACGTGTGGCATTAACCGAAAATGCGCATTATGCCACACCAGAAATTCACTTTGATAAAACCAAAGAAAAAGGGCATCCATTCGCCTATCACGTTTACGGCACAGCAATTACAACAGCTACTATAGATTGTACGCGCGGTACTTATGAATTTGACGCTGTAAAAATCGTTCATGATTACGGTAAAAGTATGAGTGAAGGTATTGATTTAGGTCAGGTAGAAGGCGCCTTAATTCAAGGAATTGGTTGGATGACTATGGAAGAAATCGCTTATAACAAAGATGGACGTTTATTATCTAATGCTTTATCTACCTACAAAGTTCCGGATATATTTTCAGTACCAAAAACAGTTGAAGTGATTCCGGTTGAAACAGAAGGTAATGACATGGCTATTTTAAAATCTAAAGCCGTTGGCGAACCACCTTTAATGTATGGCATTGGTGCTTATTTTGCACTTCAGAATGCCATAAAAGCATTTAATCCTAATTACGATTTAAAGTTTCATGCACCAATGACACCTGAAAAGGTTTTGATGGGATTATATAAAAAATAAATTCTATCGCACTACACTACAAAAAATCGAACATTACAAAAGGCGCACTAATCTATAGTGCTGGCGACACTATTGCTGCACTTCTGTTAGATGAGTTTTCTTGGATGCGCTTATTAGGAATGGTAATTGTTGGCGCTACTTTTTACGCATTTGAAATCCCAAATTATTTTGATTGGATTGTAAAAAAAACAAACGCCTTAAAAGGATTAAAAGCAACTTTAACCAAAACGGGTTTGGCTATTGCCTATTTTAATCCGTTATGGATTGCAAGGCATTTATTATTTATTAAATTATTTTCAGGTCAGTTTGAAGCTATTGGTTTCAACCTTTTGGAGATTGCCTTTTGGTCGTTTTTAGTCAATATTCCTATTTCTTTTGTGGCTAATTATATCATTCAAAATCGCTTTAAATTAAAATGGCGATTTTTAGGAAGTGCTATATTTTCGGCATTAATGGCTATTTATTATGCATTGAGTGAAACACTTTTTAGTTAAGCCAATTCCTATACAATAGAAATTTTATTGGTTTTATCCTCATCACAGAAACACAAATACGATTATGTGGTGTGGCAATAACCTATTTCCTACTTATAATGAATTTGCAATAGCTGAGCAACGACACTTATAGCAATTTCTTTTGGTGTATTTCCACCAATATCTAAACCAATTGGGCAAACGACATTACGCATTCCTTCTTCAATTTTCAGATCATTGATAAGCATATTATTAAACCGCACTTTCTTCGTTTTACTACCAATTAAACCCAAAAATTTTGTTTCTTGTTGCAAAGCCATGGCTATAATATCAAAATCAATGGCGTGATTATGAGTCAATACTAAAACATAACAGTTATTTCCCCATTCTACTACATCCTTAAAGGTTTTAAAATCGGTTTCAGAGGTTTGATGTGTCTTAATTTCTTTATCTAAATTAAGATTAGACAACCAATTATCTCGAGAATCTATGAGATTAACCTCAAAAGGCGTATCTACCAATAACTTCGCGATTTCTACACCAATATGACCTGCTCCAAACAAAAATAACTCTGGCGATTGATTCATGGGTTCTATTATAAATTCTACTTTGCCACCACAACATTGTTCAAATTCTGGACCTAATGTATATGTTGACGTCATAATTCTATTTTCCTTTAACGCAACGATAGCTTCATCTATGGCATTGAATTCTAGTTTTCCACCACCTATGGTGCCATAATTTTTTTTATCACGTGTCACTATTAATCGTGAACCAACTACACATGGCGTGGAACCTAAACATTTGGTAACGGTTACTAACGCTACAGGTATTCGCTTTTGTTTAAATTCGGCTAAAAGAGTAATCCAATTTTGCATTTACGAGATAAAAAGAAAATTAAAAGTAATACATTTTGGGTTTGGCTCTAGTAAATTTAAACACAATCATTTCTTATAAAAAAATAGTTCTCAATAACATTTTACTTTTTTTGACCTAAATTTGATTTCATGAAACATTTATTCGCAGTCTTTCTTTTTTTTTCATTTGCCATAGGCTTCGCTCAAAACATAAAAACTTACACGTATGCCATTAAAGGAATAGATACCCTTAAAATGGATGTTTATACACCTGAAAACATAAAAGAAACAGACAGTTTACCTGTTGTGGTTTGGATGCATGGTGGCGGATTTTCTGGAGGAAGTCGTGCTGGTACAGACGAAAAAAACATGGCTAACTTTGCCGCTTCTAAAAATTACATTGGCGTTTCCATTTCTTATCGTTTATTAAGAAGAGGCACAAAAACCGGTTTTGGCTGTAAATGTTCTAAAGAAGACAAACTTTTTACCTTTAATCAAGGTGTTCTCGATTTTTTAGACGCTACCCAATTTATATATGAAAATAGTAAAACACTACAAGTAGATACCAGTAAAATAGTTGCAGCAGGAAGCAGTGCAGGCGCTGAAATTATTCTACATACTGTTTTTATGAAACGATTTTTCTTGTCTAACGATACGGCTTATGATTCTATAAACTATGCTGCAGCGATTTCTTTTTCTGGTGCCATTTTAAATAGTGAAGATATTACAACTTCTAACGCTATACCAACTGTACTTTTCCATGGTACAGACGATACCACAGTTCCTTTTGGCACAGCACCTCATCACAATTGCCTACCCAACAAAGCTGGCTATATGATGTTAGATGGACCCAACACCATCGTAAAAAAACTTGAAGACTTAGAAACACCATATTATTTCAACATTGTAAAAGGAGGTGCTCATGAGGTCGCCTCAGTAAACATTAATGATTTAGATGATGTTTTCTACTTTTTAGATAAAACGGTTAGAAAAAATGATGTGATTCAAATCACTGAATATTCCTTACCGCAACTAACAAAATACTAATCGATAAAATTAATTTCAAATTTTGTTAAGTCTTTGAAATCATTTCGACAAAACAATTTTTGATTCAAATCTTAAAAAATACATTATGTCTAAACCATATTACGACGCAGCAGATTTACGCAAATTTGGAAAAATCACAGAATGGAGTGAAGAACTAGGAAACAAATTCTTTGACTATTACGGAAAAGTTTTTGAAGAAGGCGCACTTACTGCTCGTGAAAAATCGTTAATCGCTTTAGCTGTAGCACATACAGAACAATGTCCTTATTGCATTGATGCGTATACAAAAGATTCGCTTCAAAGAGGTGTAACCAAAGAAGAAATGATGGAAGCCATACATGTTGGTGCTGCTATTAAAAGTGGCGCAACCTTAGTACATGGTGTGCAAATGATGAATAAAGTAAATAAATTAGATGGTTAACCTTAAAACCAATCTCTAGTTTGTTACGTAAGAATTTATAAGATAATTTAATTAATGGCGACAGCAACAAAATCACTAAAAAAGCAAGGAAGCGATTTAGCGCAAAGCAACAAGCAATTAGAAATACTTTCTAATGGTATTTTTCAGAATGGAGAATTACCAACGTTTAAAGCTAAGATTTCTGAAACAAATCAATTTCCCTTAAAAGCAAAAAAGCTCGAAATTCTACAAATCAATGTAGGCTACATGTGCAACCAAGTTTGCGACCATTGCCACGTAGATGCTGGTCCAGACCGTAAGGAAATAATGACCAGAGATACCATGAGACAATGTCTTGAGGTGATTAAAAACACAGGCGCACACACCTTAGATTTAACAGGTGGTGCACCAGAAATGAATCCAGATTTTAGATGGTTTGTTGAAGAAGCTGCTAAAGCGGGAATTAAAGATTTCATTGTACGTTCTAACCTAACCATTATTAGAGCCAATAAAAAATATTACGATTTACCAGAATTCTTTAAAAAACACAATGTGCATGTGGTGAGTTCTATGCCACATTGGACGCGTGGAAAAACCGACAAACAACGAGGCGATGGAGTTTTTGATAAATCCATTAAAGCCTTACAAGAATTAAATGCGGTTGGTTACGGCATGCCAGACAGTGATTTACGTCTCGATTTAGTGTACAACCCGTCTGGTGCCTTTTTACCAGGAGACCAAGCCGCTATGGAAAAGGATTTCAAAAAAGCTTTGATGGAAGATTTTGGTATTGAATTTCACAATTTATTTGCCATTACTAACTTACCAATTGCGCGATTTTTAGATTTCCTTATTGCTTCAGAAAATTACGAAGATTATATGTATTCTTTGGTTGAAGCCTACAATCCAGCTGCTGTAGAAAATGTAATGTGTACCAACACCATTTCTATTAGTTGGGATGGCTATTTGTTTGATTGTGATTTTAACCAGATGTTAGAATTGCCTGTAAACAGCAAGTCTAAACATATTTCAGAATTTAATGAAGAATTATTAGAAGGACGAAACATCGTCATTTCACAACATTGTTACGGTTGCACTGCTGGTGCAGGAAGCAGCTGCCAAGGTGTTGTTGCTTAACCCAATTCCTGTAAAGGCAGGAATCTAGAAATAAAGAAACCAAAATTATTAGATTTCTGCCTTCGCAGGAATGACATATGAATAACCAAACCGCCATATTAATCTTTGCAAATTCTGCAGAAAAAGAATTGATGTCTACATCCCATTCTTCTGCTGATTTTTTTGAATTGCTTAATACAGAAACGGTTAAAACGGTTAAAAAAACAGGTTTACCTTATTTTCATTGTTCTGAAAAAGAACAAATAGGAAACACTTTTGGCGAGCGTTTTACAAATGCTATTGCTGCCATTTACAACAAAGGGTTCAAACAAGTAATTACACTTGGTAACGATATTCCTCATCTTACAGCCAATCACATTTTAAAAGCGAAGGACAAGCTAACTGATTCCGATTTAGTTTTAGGACCTTCTACGGATGGTGGTTTTTATTTAATGGGTTTCAAGAAAACACATTTTAATACAACTAAAATTCAGAATTTACCTTGGCAAACGAAACAGCTTCGTCATTGTTTAAATACGGAATTACAACAGCAACAAATAAAAACAACTTATCTTGAAACCTTATCAGATATCGATGATGCTTCCGATTTTGAAATCATCTTAGAAAGTTTCAAACCTTTAGCTATTAAGATTAAAAAGCTACTCTTAAAACTTCGGAAAGCCATTCAAACATACTCTAGTTTTTCTACTGTTTTTCATGGTAAAACGGTTTTCAAAAAACACTATAATAAAGGCTCGCCTATTTTACTTCATATTTAAAACGGGAATTTAAATTGTACTAATTCCCACGATTTTTTCATTCAAACCAAAACATCTCAAAAAAATCGCCACGTTTTGTGGTCTTAATATGAAGCACATTTACACAGGCTTACTGCTATGCTTATGCTTTTTCAGTAATGCTCAAATTACAATTACCGGAACCGTCACAGATGCGGTTTCTGCAACACCTTTACCGTTTGTAAACATTACATCAAACACAGGTTTAGGCACTACAACAAATGATGATGGCACCTACAGTATTGTCGTGTCGTCTAACTCAGATACACTTACATTTTCGTTTTTAGGTTTTAAATCTCAAACTATTGTGGTTGGCGACCAAACCCTAATTAATATTGCTTTAGAAGAAGATTCTGCGGCTTTAGATGAAGTGGTAATTACAGCTTTAGGTTTAGAACGCGATACCAAAGAATTAGGTTATGCTGTACAAGCGATTTCCTCAAAAAGTTTAAATGAGGTAAAAACCATCAATTTTTTAGACAACCTACAAGGCAAACTAGCTGGTGTAACCGTTACACAAGGTGCAACAGGTGTTGGTTCGTCTTCCAAAATTACCATTAGAGGCGAAGCATCTTTTTCTAATAACAATCCTTTATTTGTAGTAGATGGTGTACCTATTAACAACGAAACGGTTTTTAATTTCACTAATGAAGCTGCTGCTGGATTTCAAGAAATTGATTTCGGAAATGGTGGCATGGAAGTCAATCCGGATGATATTGCGTCTGTTACCGTTTTAAAAGGACCAAGTGCTGCAGCTCTGTATGGCACAAGAGCCTCAAATGGTGTTATTGTTATAGAGACCAAGAATGGCGGTAACAAAAGAGGGTTAGGTATTAGTATTAACTCGTCATTGTTTGTGGATTCGGCGTTTAGATTACCAGATTTTCAAAATTCTTATGGTCAGGGAAATTCCGGCCAATTTGAATATGTAGATGGTCTTGGTGGTGGCATCAACGATAATATTACCTATTCTTGGGGACCGCGTTTAGATGCAGGTTTACTTATTCCGCAATTTGATAGTCCTGTGCAATTAGCAAACGGTTCTTTTGTAAGAGGTGGCGACACGGCACTTTATAATGGCTTAGATATTACTGCGACGCCTTTTGTGTCTAATCCAGATAATTTAAAAGATTTCTACCAAACTGGAACCACAACCATTAATAATATTTCAATCTCTAATGGATTTGATACCGGAAATTACCGCTTATCGTTTACAGATTTAAGAAGTGAATCTATTATTCCTGGTGTTAATTTAGATCGACAAACCGTTGCGGCTAAATTAAATTTTAATCCAAGTGAAAAGACTAAAATCAACGCGTCTTTAAGTTATATAAATTCTAGTAGCGACAACAGACCT
Source organism: Winogradskyella eckloniae (assembly GCF_013249045.1). Taxonomy (GTDB): domain Bacteria; phylum Bacteroidota; class Bacteroidia; order Flavobacteriales; family Flavobacteriaceae; genus Winogradskyella; species Winogradskyella eckloniae. Next base: position 342,123 of record NZ_JABRWP010000002.1, on the reverse strand, counting down.
TCTAATGGTTACGGAAGCGAAAACGCCAATTATTCGCTTGTGGCTTGGGGACCACGCTCTTTAAATATTGAAAGTTTAAAGGATTATTGGCAACCTGGTTTAGAAGGCACACAACAATATTCTTTTAATTATACCTTTTTTGATAATCCGTATTTTATCTTGAATGAAAACACCAATTCATTTAATCGCGACCGCATTTTTGGTAACATTTCTATGACACAAGAATTAGCCAAAAACTTAAGTATTTCCTTAAGAACAGGAATGGATTACAGTACAGAAAAGCGTCAATTAAGACGTGCATACAGTAGCAACCGTTTTAGCAATGGTGCTTATGCAGAGCACGATGTGATGTTTAGAGAAGTGAATACAGATTTTTTAATTAACTATAAAAATCAATTTAATGACTTTTCGGTGGATGTGTTTTTAGGCGGAAATAGACTCAACCAAACCGCAACAACAAATCAGTCGCAAACCGTGAGTTTGGCACAACCAGGAATTTACAATCTCAATAATGCAGCTTCACCCATTGAAACGTTTCAGTTTGAAAGTGAAAAACGCATCAATTCATTTTATGGCATTACAAAATTCGGTTATAAAGACTTTTTATTTTTAGACATTACTGGCAGAAACGATTGGTCTAGTGCTTTAGCAACACCATTTTCGGTAGATGGCACATCGTTCTTCTACCCTTCTGTATCGTCGAGTTTTATTCTATCTAACGTTACGGAATTACCGAGTATATTTTCATTTGCGAAGCTAAGAGCTAGTGTGGCGCAAGTCGGCAATGATACCAGCGCGTACCAAACCTCTGGTGCTTTTGTATCGCAAACGCCTTACAATAGTGAGCCAACGTTTAGCAACCAAGATTTTATTCCTAATTCTAATTTAAAACCAGAACGCACCACATCTTATGAATTTGGTACAGATTTACGTTTTTTAGATAATAAATTACGTTTAGATTTTACGTATTACAATGCCAACACTGAAGACCAAATCATTTCTTTACCTGTGGCTATTTCTTCCGGTTACAGTCAGCAAGTGGTTAATGGTGGAAACGTAAATACACAAGGTGTAGAAATCATTTTAGGTATTACACCAATACAAACGGATAATTTTAATTGGAATACCACCTTAAATTTTGCCACAAACCGTTCCATTATTAAAGATTTACCACAATCTGATGGACGATTAACGCTCGCTTACAGTAGAATTTACGATAGTTCTAATCAAACCGTTTGGTTTCAAGTGGAAGAAGGCGGTCGCGTTGGCGATTTCTATGGAACTGGCTATCAGAAAAACGAAAACGGTCAGTTTTTAATTGATGATAACGGGAATTACATTGCAGATGACAATTTAAAAAAGCTAGGAAATTACAATCCAGATTTCACATTAGGTTGGCGCAATAATTTCAACTACAAAAATTGGAACCTAAGCTTTTTATTCGATTGGCGACAAGGTGGCGAAATCGTTTCTAGAACACGTGCTTTAGGAAATGTTGGTGGCCAATTGGCCGAAACCAGTTACAGACCAGACGACGGTATTGTAGCGCAAGGTGTTAATGTTAACACTGGTTCAGCAAATACGGTTGCCATTACAGCAGAAAGTTATTACAGACAGTTTTACGATAGAAACCATGAAGAAAACAATATTTACGATGCATCATTTTTAAAACTGCGTCAATGTGCCATTGGTTACACCTTTAATTTTAAAGATGGCTTTTTAGGCTTAAAAGAAGGTGCAGATTTAAACCTGTCTTTGGTAGGAAATAATTTATTCGCCATTACTGAAAATCCACATTTTGACCCAGAACAATTAGCCGTACAAGGCAACGGATTTGTAAGTGGTGTTGAAGATATGAGTTATGCCACAACACGAAGCATTGGTTTTAAAGCCGGATTTAATTTCTAAAATAGTACGATGAAAAAAATTATATATACCATTTCAATTTTAAGCTTAATTTTTACAACAAGCTGCACCAAAGATTTTGAAGACATTAATACAAATCCTAACTCGCCAAGTTCAGTACAACCGAGTTTGTTACTGAGACAAGTTATATACGATTTTGGCGAAAATATGAGCTACGAAGGTTTTGTTGCTGGCGACTTGTTATCACAACACAGAACCGCTTTAGATTTTAATTTATTTGATAGACATGCTTTAAAATCGCCACAATTAGGTGGTAATCCTTGGCCTATATTTTATACCAACTTAAGAGATAATGAAATCATTTTAAAGCAATCACAAACTGTAGAGACTTTTGCGGTTTATGAAGGTCCTGCGTTAATTTTAAAAGCTTATATGACAGCTGGCTTAACCGATTTATTTGGAGACGTTCCTTATTTTGAAGCCTTTAATGGTGTTGAAGGTTCTGTTACACCAACCTATGATTTACAGGAAGCTATTTACCTCAACGATAACGGTATTTTAGATAATTTAGATAAAGGTATTGCTGCCATTGAAGCCTATTCAGATGCTATTCCACTAGAAGGCGATATTTTATTTAATGGCGATTTAGAGGCTTGGATAAAATTTGCAAATGCCTTAAAAATTAAACATTTGCTTCGTATTTCAGATAAAGTAGATGTTTCAAGCGAAATGCAAACCTTATTTGATGAAGGCAATTATATCACTTCAAACAGTGAGAATGCTATTTTCAATTTTACCAATACAGACCCAAACAGTTTTAGATTAGCACAATTGCGAATTGGCGATTTCAACAACTTCGTATTATCAGAAACGATGGAAGACATTTTAATCAATTTAAACGACACTAGAATTTCGAGTTTATTTCGTCCATTTTCAAATTCAACTACAAATGAATATAACGGATTATTAAATGGAATTGACGCGTCTTCCACGTCTATTGCCTTAGCCGATTATTCGTTAGCAAGCACAGCTTTTAGAGAAGACACATCCACTTTAGATGCTAATTTTATTACCGCTTGGGAAGTGCAATTTTCTTTAGCAGAAGCGGCTGCCAGAAACATAATTTCGGCAGATGCACAAACCTTATACAATAATGGTGTTATTTTAGCATTTGAGTATTGGAACACGGAATTACCAGCGGATTATTTAACTGGTCCTGCAGCTTACAATGCTTTTGGGTCTAATCCTATTGAGCAAATTTTGACTCAAAAATGGATTGCGAATGTTATTAATGGCTATGAAGGTTGGATAGAATACAGAAGAACAGGTTTCCCAGAATTACAAACTATTTCTGCGAGTTTAAATAATGATATCATTCCGGTAAGAATGCCTTATCCTGCAGAAGAAGAAGCTTTAAATTTTGAAAATTATAGTGTTGCTGCATCTGCAACCGACAACAATAGTATTAATGTTCCAGTGTGGTGGAATGAATAAAAACGTATGGATATAATTGACTGGCAATGGCTTTTAATAGTTGCATCGAGTGTTTTGCTCTTTGTGCTTTCGCCATTAGCTAAAACTACTGACCAATTTTTTAAGGCGGTTCATAACCGAAAAGCGCCAAATGCTTTGGTGCTTACTGGTAGCCTTATTATTTCTTGGATTTTTGCCAAGAGTATTACCAATGCTGCCAATTTAGGTTTAAGCTTTGGTATTGTTGGTGGTGTGGCTTATGCTGGTTATTATTTATCTTTTGCTGTGGCAGGTTTATTAATTTATAAGATTAGAACCGTTGGTGGTTTTAAAAGTATTCATGAATTCCTGACGAGCAAATTTGGCAAAGGCGCCATGGCCTTATTTTCAATTTTAATTGCCATTCGTTTGTTTAATGAAGTTTGGAGTAACACCATGGTTATTGGTAGTTATTTTGGAGACATTGGCAGTTCAGCCTACTACAAAGCCATTATTGTTTTTACAGTACTAACCTTAGCCTATGCGATTAAAGGCGGATTGAGTAGTTCAATTTTCACAGATGTCATTCAAATGGTATTATTTAGCATTTTATTGTTAGTCATTCTTTGGAAAATCTTCTCAGTAGAATCCTTTAGCGATAGCGATGTTTCCTCTTCAGGCACATGGAGTTTTGAGTTGGGTTTAAATCTGTTTTTCGCAGCTATTATTCAATCGTTTAGTTATCCGTTTCACGATCCAGTTTTAACAGATAGAGCTTTTATAAGTTCGCCAAAAGTCACACGGAAAAGCTTTTTGTGGGCAAGTTTATTAGGTGGCATTTGCATCGTTTTATTTAGTATTATTGGCGTATATGCACAAACGCAAGGCTTTACTGGTCAGGCAGCAGTGCAAGTTGGTAAAGCATTTGGTGTAATTATTCTGTTAGTCATTAATTTTATAATGATAACCTCTGCAGCTTCAACCTTAGACTCTACATTTTCATCCTTTTCCAAATTATTAGCAATTGATTTAGGCATGGTAAAAGACCTCACTTTTGGACGAGCGTCCATGGCTGCTATTGCCATTTTAGGAACTTTGCCAATTTTTCTTGAAGCTGAAATATTATCCGCAACCACCATTTCAGGAACTATGGTTATTGGCTTAACACCTATTTTTCTATTCTGGAAAATGAAAGTCCCAAAAATTAGTTTTTATCTTAGTGTTATAACAGGAATTACTTTTGGATTCTTATTGGTTTTTAATGTATTTCCTGAAGCCTTAATTTTCACTCAAGGAAAATATGCCGACTTGCTATGGGTAAATATTTGGGGAATTTTAAGTTGTAATATTTTATATTTCATTCCTAAATGGCTAAAATTAAAATAACAAGCTGTCCGATGCAGTAACAAAAACAATGAATAAAAACATAACAGACATAGGTCATTTAACTGATAAAGTATTACTCTTTGGTGGTGTTTACAGTAATCTTCAAGCGCTTGAAGCCCTTATTACTGTAGCTGAATCAGAAGGTATTTTGCCAGAAAACTGTATTTGTACAGGCGATATCATTGGGTATTGCGCTCAGCCAGAAGAAACCATTCAAACATTTAAAAATTGGAAAGCACGCAGTATTGTTGGTAATGTAGAAATACAACTGCGCGATGATGAAGATGATTGTGGTTGCGATTTTAGGGAAGGCTCTCGCTGTGATAATTTTTCGCAACAATGGTATCCTTATGCTAAGAGTAAATTATCACAAGATTCATTAAATTATCTTGAAACGCTTCCGGACCATATTAAATTTACATCGGGCAATAAAACCGTTTCTGTGGTCCATGGTTCTTATTTTAATGTTTCAGAATTTATATTTAAATCCACAGCTTGGTCTACCAAACAATTAAATTTTGAAGCAACACAAGCTGATATCATTATTGCTGGCCATTGTGGTTTACCTTTTTTAGAACAACAAGATGATAAACTTTGGGTTAATCCTGGTGTTATTGGTATGCCTGCAAACGACGGAAACCCTAACGTTTGGTATGCTATTTTAGACGATTCAAAACCATTGACTACAGTAAATTTCCGTAAATTAGATTATGATTATAAACACACAAATCAACTGATGTTAAACGGATTATTACCAGAATCTTATGCAAAAACCATAGTTACTGGTATTTGGGATAACATGGAAATATTACCCGAAACAGAAAAACAATTACAGGGAAAACCGATATTACTGTAAGGTTAGACCAACTAATTATACTAAACCCTTATGAAAAATTTAATTTTACTATCATTTCTACTTCTAGGCATTGCAGGACATAGCCAAAGTAGCATTAAAAAACTACTAAAAAAATATAACGAAGAAAGCGTGCCTTATATCTCAGTTGACGAATTAGCGATGCCAAAAACCGATGCTATTTTGTTAGATGCTAGAGAAGTTTCAGAATTTAATGTGAGTCATTTGGAAGATGCGATTTGCGTTGGTTATGACGAATTTAATTTAGAAACAACTACGGCATTATTACCAGATAAATCGGCAACCATTGTAGTGTATTGCTCGCTTGGTATTCGCTCAGAAGACGTTGCAGAACAGCTTAAAAATGCTGGATACACCAATGTTTTTAATTTATTTGGCGGTATTTTTGAATGGAAAAATAACGACTTCACAATTTACAATACAGAAGGCGAAACAGATGATGTTCACGCATTTTCTAAAGAATGGAGTAAATGGCTTACAAAAGGAAATAAAATATACGATAAGCTTGAAAATGATGAATAAGAATGCCCTAATAATCTTTACTCGAAATCCCGAATTGGGAAAATGTAAAACACGTTTAGCAAAAACAATTGGTGATCAAAATGCGCTAGATATTTACAAATACCTATTGCAACACACAGCCAATATATCTCAAAAGGTAAATGCAGATATTTTCGTGTTTTATTCAGAAAATATTAGTACAAATGACTTATGGGACAACGACCATTTTATAAAAAAAATACAATCTGGAGGTGATCTTGGAAAGCGTATGCAAAATGCCTTTTCCGATGTATTTAATAGCGACTACGACAAAGCAGTAATAATTGGCAGTGACTTGTTAGATTTAAACGAATTTATAATAGATGAATCTTTTAAAAATTTAGAAAATCAAGATTTTGTAATAGGACCAGCAGAAGATGGAGGCTACTATCTTTTGGGAATGAAACATGCTTACCCTGAAGTGTTTAACATACAAAATTGGGGAGGAGAGACTGTTTACGAGCAAACAATTAACAAACTCAATGATAAAAGTGTGTATGTTTTAAAAACTCTTAACGACATAGATAATGTCGAAGATTTAAAACCATATAAAGTTTTCGAAAAATATTTAACAAACCACCAAATGTGTAAATTATGAAAACAAAATTACTTTTTATTTGCTTTATTTTTTCTGCAATTTCTACTGTTTATTCCCAATGCTCAGTGATGGCTACGGATTTTGAAAACAATAGCAGTATTCCAATGTACAATGTAATGGGAGATGTTACAGTTGTGCTAAACACAAATAATACCGTTACGCTCAACTTAGGAGACAATTTTACTACAGCTGCAGGACCAGACATTAGAGCCTATTTTGTTGCCTCAAATGGAGCTACAGATGCAACCTTAAGAAATTCGTTAATTTCTAATCTAGAAAACTTTGAGTTTGGCTTAGTTGGTTCTAACTCTGTCAATCAAAACGGTTCAAAAATGTTTACCGTAAACATTCCAACTAATGCCAATATATCTAATTACGACCTCGTATTTTTTTACTGCCAACAATTTGATCAATTTTGGGATTTTGGTAAAATAATTCCATTTACAAATACAACCTGTTCTGCATTAAATGTAGTAGAAAACACCTTATCACAACAAATAAGTTTATCACCAAATCCTGCAAATGACATTTTAGAAATTTCTAATAATGCACAAACCAATATTAATTTCTCTGTGTACAATACATTAGGAGACCGTATTTTAGAATATAAAAATCTCACGAAACAAACACAAACCATTGATATTTCTTCATTAAAAACTGGGTTATATTTAATACGTTTTTCAGTTAATGGTAATACCTTTACAAAAAAGCTAATTAAACATTAACTCAATGATTAAATTTATAACAGAAAGCACTGAATATTTACAAAGCAAAGGTTTTGAAAATCCCGAAATAGGTATCATTCTTGGTACTGGTTTAGGACAATTAATTAATGAAATTGAAATCATTGCAGAAGCTAGTTATAATCACATTCCTAATTTTCCAACGGCAACTGTAGAGTTTCATAAAGGCAAACTTATTTATGGTATTCTAGAAGGTAAAAAAGTCGTTGTGATGCAAGGTCGTTTTCATGTTTATGAAGGTTACACGTTGCAAGATGTGACGTTTCCGGTAAGAATTATGGAAAAATTAGGTATTAAAACGCTATTGGTTTCTAATGCTGCAGGTGCAATAAATTTAGATTTCAAAAAAGGCGAATTAATGCTTATTGACGACCACTTGAATTTACAAGGTGGTTCGCCATTAGCGTTTAAAGGCGTTTCAGAATTAGGCGAACGTTTTACAGATATGAGTGCACCTTATGACGCTGACATCAACTCAAAATTCGAAACGATTGCTAAAGCCCAAAACATTACCTTACACAAAGGTGTTTATGCTAGTGTTGTTGGACCACAATTAGAAACGAGAGCCGAATACAGAATGCTAAAAACCATTGGCGCAGATGCTGTTGGTATGAGCACTGTACCAGAAATTATTGTCGCTAACCATTTGAATTTAAAAGCGGCTGCTGTTTCGGTTTTAACTGATGAGTGCGACCCAGACAATCTTAAACCTGTTGATATTGCTGAAATTATCGCCATGGCAGGAAAAGCAGAACCAAACATGATTACGTTGTTTAAAGAATTGATAAAGACACTTTAATAATTGGCAGTCCTCAGTTTGCAGTCTTCAGTCTCACTGATACGCAACTAAACGCTGAAAACCTTGTAGGTGTAAAGTATAAACTAAATTATTATCGCGAAATATCCTGCAAGGTCTTTTTTCGACCTTGTAGGTATAATCCATAATCAAGACCTAGCAGGTTTAAAAACCTAGCAGGTCTAAATATATAAAAAGAGATTCCTGCCTTCGCAGGAAGAACAAAAGAAGACACCCATTTTCATGGAAACAAAAGATGGAAAAATATCTAGACATATTCACAAAATCCTATTCCGATTATTGGAACTATTTAAAATATGAGCTCATTGACATCAATCATTGGGACAATTTTTTCTATGGTTTAATTATAATTTCAATAGTCGTTTGGCTTTTAGAAATTATATTTCCTTGGCGAAAAAATCAAGCCTTAATCCGGAAGGATTTTTGGTTAGATACGTTCTATATGTTCTTCAATTTTTTTCTTCTGAATTTAATTGTCTTCATTGCTTTGTCAAATACAGTTTCAGAATTATTTAATGATATTTTAGGCTTCGTTGGTTTATCGGTTTCTAGCTTTCAATTGTTTGATGTAGATGATTTACCAAAGTGGTTAGGCCTATTTATCTTTTTTATAGTGTCCGATTTTGTACAATGGAACACGCATCGGCTTTTACATCGTTTTGAATGGCTATGGAATTTCCACAAAGTACATCATTCTGTTAAGGAAATGGGCTTTGCCGCACACTTGCGTTACCATTGGATGGAACCAGTGATGTACAAGTCTATTTTATACATTCCTATTGCTATTATTGGCGGTTTTGATGCGCAAGATGTGGCTATCGTCTATTTCTTTAGTATTGCTGTTGGCCATTTAAACCATGCTAATTTGGGTTGGGATTATGGGTTTTTAAAATACATTTTTAATAATCCTAAAATGCATATCTGGCATCATGTAAAAGAATTGCCAAAAGACGTAAGGTATGGTGTTAATTTCGGACTAACATTAAGTCTTTGGGATTACATTTTTAAAACCGATTATATACCACACGATGGTAGAGATATTGAATTAGGTTTTGAAGGCGATGAAGAATTTCCTAAAGATTTTATTAGTCAGGAATTGTATCCTGCATTCTCAAAAAAACGAGAATCTGATGTTTAAAACTTCAACCAATGAAATATCTTTTTGCTTTAATTGTATCACTATTTATAATGTCTTGCGTTACAAAAAAGCAGACTATTAAAACAGAAAATAATACTTCTGAAACGGTTAGTACAGAATCTAATATAACCGAATCCTCTACAATTATTGAGCAACCTGAATCTCAAAATGAAACGGTTGTTGAGTCAGAAGAAGACATAATTCCACTGCCACCAAAACCACCGAAACCCTTATCTAATTATAAAGATGTAATGCATAACCGATGGAACAAAATTTTACAAAACCATGTTTCTGAATCTGGTAATGTTAATTATAAAGGCATAAAAAACGAATCTGAATTTGAGGTTTATATTGATTACCTTAGTGAAACACTACCTGATGACAGTTGGACAAAAGACGAAAAATTAGCCTATTGGATTAACGCTTACAATGCCTTAACCGTAGATTTAATTCTTAGACATTATCCTGTAAAAAGCATTAAAGACATTAAAGACCCTTGGGACCAAAGGCTTTGGCAATTTGGCGACAAATGGCAAAACCTTAATGATATTGAACATAAGATTTTAAGAGAAATGAACGAACCTCGTATTCATTTTGCTATTGTTTGTGCATCTATCTCGTGTCCTAAATTACAGAACGAGGCCTTTACCGCTTCAGATTTAGAAACGCAATTAACAAATGCGACTAAAGAATTTTTAAACGATTCTACTAAAAATGAATTAACCGAAAACCACATAAAACTGTCTAAAATTTTTAAATGGTTTAAAAAGGATTTTGAACACGATGGCGATTTAATCGAATTTTTAAATCAAAATGCTGACCTAAAAATTTCAAGTTCAGCTAAAAAAAGTTTCAAAGATTACAACTGGAATTTGAACGATTAAAAACTCACCTAAAACATTTTTCGTAAGTAAACTATGATAAGTATAATTATTCCTGTTTTAAATGAAGCTGATAATATTGGTAAATTATTACACCATATTAATCAAAATACATTGGCTTCAAACATTTCGGAAATAATTATTGTTGATGGTGGAAGTACGGATGGAACATTACAAATTATTAGCGATTTCGTCGCTTCGAGGGATTCTGATCAACGTGAAGCATCGTATGGAGAAAAAAATAAAATAGTTCTCGATACAAAATTCCAAAAAAGGAATTTCACTCGAACTGACGTGCAACAAAGTAGTGACTTAAGTAATCCAAAAACAAGTTCGGCATCCCAAATTCAACCTAAAATTGTATTGGTTAATTCTGAAAAAGGTAGAGCCAAACAAATGAATTTGGGTGCAAAACATGCCAAAGGCAGCATTTTATATTTTCTTCATGCGGATTCTTTTCCACCAAAAAATTTTGACCAACTGATTATTAATGAGGTTAACAAAGGAAATAAAGCTGGTTGTTTTAGAATGCAGTTTGATAGTAAGCATTGGTGGTTACGTTTAGCGAGTTGGTTGACGCAATTTTCTTGGCGTGCTTGCAGAGGTGGCGATCAAAGTCAGTTTATAACGCGAACACTTTTTGATGATATTGGTGGTTATGATGAAAATTATATCATTTACGAAGACAATATTTTAATTAACGAACTCTACGCCAGAAACCAATTTGTTGTGATTAATAAAAAGCTAAAAACCTCAGCTCGTATGTATAACAAGCATGGTATTTGGAAAGTGCAATATCACTTTTGGACTATTTATATAAAGAAGATGTTTGGTGCTTCGGCTGAAGAACTGCAAGCATATTATAAAAAGAGCGTCTGTTAAAAAACAAAACCTACAAGATTATTAGAACCTTGTAGGTTATTATAAGAAGTTAAGATTTTATTCGTTTTCTAATTTCGGTCAAACTTTCATCGATTAACAATTTACCATCGCGATAAACCTCTTTTAATTCGCCTTGGTTTTCTTCTTCCCAAGAGACTTGGTCTATTAATTGGTAAACACCATTTTGCTTTTCGATTTTAATTAAACCTTTAGCCGATTTCTTTGTACCATCATCTGTAATAGGATCTTTATAAATTTCGCGTCCTTCGCCATTTACTTCGCCATAGGTCGCTTTCATTGCAAATCCAAAGGTATCTCTTGTATTATATTGGTATGTAAAAGAACCAATACCTAAAACCACATTAGTTGAAGCAAAGCCTTTTTGTTTTAGACGCTCGCAAATTTGAGTCGCTCTATCTAAGGTGATGCTATCTCCATAAATGGCTCCAATATGTGCGTCTAATTCCTTATAACCTTTAGCGTTAGTTGTTCCTCCAAAAATCTCCCAAAGTAGTTCAATAACCCCTTTTTTCTCTTCAGTAGATGTGCCATTTGGATGACCACAAATAATATCTACAGGATCACCAGAATCTGGTCTTATCACAACTTTTCCGTCTCTTGCTAATACTTCGTTTTTAAGATTCGGTAAATATTCGGTAAGTACTTTCCATAAATCCCAAGTATCTGAAACAATAGACACAATACCATTTGCATAGACTTCTGTAATTAAACGTTTAAAGGTTTCTTGCTCTCCCAAATTAGTGCCCATACACATTACAGAATGTTCGGTTGCTGCGACAGAACCACCAATTAATTCGGTATCTGAATTGGCATTGTAATAATCCTCTAAAAAATCGATGGTTGGAATAGTATCTGTACCTGTAAAACTCAACAGATGTGCTGCTGACGACATTACAGCGGCTTCTAATCCTGCCATTCCTCGCATTGAAAAATCGTGACCTTGCCAATCTACAAATTCTGGAACTGACGACGTTTCTAAGGCATATTTATCTAAAATTGTTCGGTATTCTTTGGCTATAGTTGCCGAGTTACAAGGCATCCAAAGTGTGGTAGACAATAAGGTTTCGAAATAATTTGTGAGCCAAAAAAATTCTGGTTTTGTATTGTACATCGTTACCATTGGCACTCTAATTGGCACTTGCACACCTTCTGGCAACGCTTTTATAACCATTGGCAAATAGCCTAAATCATGAAGCGCTTCTATATGATCGATACCTACTTGGTTTGGCCCTAAATAATTATTGATACGTCTAGAGTAACGTTTACATATCTCAGCTTTTGGTTGATTGAAAAAATTAGTATTAAAATCCTCAATCATGTATTTTTTAATGAAATATTGCAACCCAAAAAACACAACATTTTCTATGCCTTCTATTCTACTCTTTCTCGGTGTCCAGTTAGAATATACTAATGTTGTTCCTTCTGGATATTGTCTTCTGTGGTCTACTTTGTAACCGTCTGTATATAATAGTGGATTCATAATAAAACTATTTAATTTGCGTAATATATACACAAATATATATTTTAATTTTGAGGCGACAAAATAATTTGCGTTTTATTTACGCAAATTATCTTTAAAACTTGTTGTTAAGTTGTAATTGTGGGTTAAAATTTAAAAATTGTAGTGATTGGAAGTTGAGATTAATTATAAGAATTACACCCCTAAAATTCCCTCAAAGGGACAGTCTCACTGTTGCTTTTCTATTTATTTCTACCAGTCTCATTAGGATAATAATCCATAACTCTGTCTGTTTGAAACACTTCTTTAGTATCCACATCTATAGCAGATAAAGGGCCTTTAAAAGCAGCTCCTGTATCTACATTCCAGACATTAACAGCATTCATTGGCCTTGTTTGAGAATAATTGGTTGTAGGTGTATGACCAATATAGATTTCCGAATAATGTTTTAAACGATTAGGATATAATTCGGAATGCTTTTCTATACGCTTGTCCATGGTCAATGCCATTTCCCAAAGGGTTCTATCAAAATAAAAATTTTGGATATTAAATTCTTTGTTTACACCATGCATAGACGTAAAACCAGCATGAAGAAATAATCGGTTTTTTGCATCAATATGATACATCGCTAAATCTTCAAAAAACTTAAGATGCATTTTTTTATCGTGATCCGAAACACCAATATAACTTTCTATTGATTCCTTTCCTCCATGTTGATACCAAACCTCATTGATAAAACCAGATGCCAACCATTGTTCGCACCAAGCATCATGATTTCCCTTAATAAAGGTACATGTATTTGTCTTTGATAAGTCTATTAAATATGAAATAACTTGGGCAGATTCACTCCAACCATCAACGTAATCACCTAAGAAAATAAGCACATCATCCTTAGTGATTTGAAGATTCTCTATAAGCTGTTTTAAGGCCTTAAATCCTCCGTGAATATCTCCTATAGCAAATGTTCTTTTCATTCTTTTAGTGTTATATATTCTAATGGCACAGTTTCCGTTAACCACACACCATTTTCTGAGCAGTAAAACTTAAAACCATCGCGATGCATTTTACCAGATGCTACATTTAAAATTAAGGCTTTCCCTCTTCGATTTCCTACCTTTAAAGCCGTCTCTACATCTTTACTTAAATGTACATGTTGCCTGCTTTGCTTTAGTAAGCCATATGTATTAATAGAATCCATAAACTTTGCAACCGTTCCATGCCATAAAACATCTGGTGGTTTTATGGGTTCTAATTGTAAATCTACAGTTTTTACGGAATGCCCTTGATTAGCTCGTATTAAGGATTTGTTATCATTAAAGGCAAAACGTTGTTTATCATTTGTGGCTACAATCTCTATTAATTCTTCCTTTGAAAAGCTTCTCTTTTTGGCTTTTGATTTCTCTATGAGTTCATCAACTTTTGCCCAACCGTTTTCGTTTAATTGTAGGTTGATATGTTCTGGCTGATGTCTTAACACCAAACTCAGAAATTTGCTTATTCTTTTTTTATGTTGTTCGTTCATTAGTAATCGCTTCTATAATCTGAACTGCAAAATTCCGATCTAATTGTTTCATGCTTTCTGAAAGTTCTTCATACGGTTTGAAACATTCTTTTTGCCATCGTTCTTTTCGTTCTTTAGAAATATTGGGTTCTGTTTCAATAATGTTTTTTGCCCAAGTTGTCCACATGTTATGGATGTGTTTTGATACCAACTCTAAAGTAATATTTGCATCGTCTATCATCATTTCGCTATAAAATTCTAATAATTTTCATCTAAGAATGTCGTTCAATGCTATCTGTACAACACCAACCTCATCTATATTCTTAAAACTATCTGTTGTAAAAATGGTTTCAAAATGTTGATTCAGAGCTTCTACACCTTTACTAAATATGCCATGACTTATGGCCAAATATAATTGGCCTGCATTTTTCTTTTTGAGTTCTTCTGCTAAACCCATAAATGTTCCGCCTCCATCACAAATATCATCTACAATTAAACAGGCTTTACCTTCTAAATCATCTTCGTAGACCTTAAACCCTTCAAGTTTTCCGTTGGTTACGTTTCGTTTTTTAGAACACTCTATAACTGGGAATCCGCCAAGAAATTCGCTCACTTTATAAATCTTTTTTAAAGCACCTCCATCTGGTGAAATGAGTAAAACTTCAGAATTGATACGTCGTATTACCTGCTCAATAAACGTATGGTTAGTCATCACTTTACAATTGTTCACTACAGCTGCTGTGACTTCTGAATGCGGATCGAAAACCGAAACAGATTCAAAATTTAAACTATTAATAACCTCTGCATAGACCTTTACTGACAAAGCTTCTCCAGGAATCATAACACGATCTTGACGTGCTGCTGGCATATATGGCAAAAACAAATGCATGGTTTTTACATCCATTCTACGCAAAGCATCCACAGCAATCAGTAGCAACCCTAAATCATTAAAGGATTGAATTCTGGTTGTTACCGTAACTTCTGTGACCTCATTTAAATCCGAAAGTATCTTAATATGAGGCTCGCCTCCAGAGAATGTAAAACTATTAAACTGAATGGTATTGTCTTTTCCTAAAGGTTGAAACGAAGTATCTAAATTTAAAATCATTTGCGTTATTTTTACACAAATGTAGATTGAAATTATGAATCGACCAAATATTTTGTGTAAAAACTACACAAACTTAATATCAAAGTGGAAGCCATCATCCACTAGAGTATCATATTTTTGCTTATTAAATTTAAATAGTTTTGCTGGTCTACCACTGCCTTCTTGGTGTAATTTATCAGTTTCTTCAACAAAACCAAAACTCTTAATTTTTTTTCTGAAGTTGCGTCTATCTATATCTCGACCTAATATTGTAGTATATAAATGTTCTAAATCTGAGAACGGAAATTCTGGAGATAGTAAATCAAAACCAATAGGTTGGTACATTAATTTGCCTTTTAATCGTTGTGCTGCCATTTGAAATATCTTCTTATGGTCAAAAGCCAATTTTGGCAAATCATTTACTGGAAACCACTTAGCGTCTACGGCATCTGTATCGCCTTTTATTTTAAAATGATTTGGCCTAACTAAACCAAAATAACTCACTGATATTACTCTATTTCTTGGATCTCTGTTTGGCTTTCCGAAGGTGTACAATTGTTCTAAATAATCAATTCTTACACCTGTTTCTTCTTTGAGCTCTCGTTTTACTGCTGCCTCTAAAGATTCGCGTTCTAACACTAATCCTCCTGGCATGGCCCAAGCATCTTTAAAAGGTTCTATACCTCTCTTAATTAATAAAACCGATAAATTCCCTTTAGACTCGTAGCCAAAAATCACTGCATCTACGGCTACTTTTATATCTTGTTGTAACGCCATGTTTTGTTTGTGTAATATTGACACAAATATACTAACATTGTTAAAATCTTGATAATGAAAACCTATAATTTTTCTTAAAGATGTTAAACTTAAGTAAAATATGACTTAACAAAATTATAAATTGAGTTTCAGAATTATTTCATTCTTCTACTTTGGCTGAACACCAATCAATTATCAACTCAATGAAAATCAATCAAATCATTATTGCGTTTGTAGTCTTTACGATATCGCAATCTTACGGACAGCACACTTTTTCTTCAAAATTATTAAATTCTAAAACGGAGCAACCCATTCCTTTTGCAACCATTCAGTTCAATGCCAAGTCTGGAGTCATTAGTAATGACAATGGCGAATTTAGCATCACTATTAAACGACATCTTAAAGCTGATGACTCTTTAGTTATTAGTTGTTTAGGCTATGAAGAAAAGCGAATTTCACTCTTAAATTATAACCATGCTACTATCTACCTAATACCACAAAGTGTAGATTTATCTGAAGTTTTAGTCACTAACAAATCTTACACCATTGATGAGATTTTAGATAAGATAAAAGAAGGGCTTGCTACGAATTACGATTATGACTATGCCAAACGCAAGTTATTTTTTAGACAATCTTATTATACAAATATAGAT
The DNA here is from genome assembly GCF_013249045.1 of Winogradskyella eckloniae. Classification (GTDB taxonomy): domain Bacteria; phylum Bacteroidota; class Bacteroidia; order Flavobacteriales; family Flavobacteriaceae; genus Winogradskyella; species Winogradskyella eckloniae. Next base: position 325,469 of record NZ_JABRWP010000002.1, on the reverse strand, counting down.
AAGCACAACGTGCATTTAGAGAAATCTACAATTCCAGAATTTAACCAACATCTTATTGATAGTTTAATCACTATTATGCCCAAAACCATTGCAGACCACACTGAAATTTTAGGCGAACTTTACGGAAAAATTGAGCCTAAATCTTATCAGAAAATGGAAATTCTAAAAGCGTGCCAGCTTTACGATTCATCTGCTGATCTCAACTTTAACAACTATGAAGAACGCTTTAATGCTATTTTTAGAAAATATGTAAAACGCGATTCTTACTTTAAGATAAAATCGGGATGGTTTGGTGCTAAAGAAGAAATTGACTCGTCTTTGTTTGGCGATAAAAACGAGAAAGAAAAAGTTGTTACAGACGCTATGGTCGACGCCCAAAAGAAAAAGGACTCTCTAAAAAAATTAGGGTTTTTGAACTGGAAAAAAATGATGGTTCATAATTTTGAAAACAATAATTTTATTGATGAAGACAATGACCTCAACTTTATTCATAAATCTAATCGTTATGAGTTTGAAGTTTCAGATTATGCTTATATGGACGACATGTTTGTTTATGAAATAGATTTTAAACCCAAACGCAGTGAAGATTATTTTGGCACCATGTACGTTAACACAGAGGATTTTGCTATAGTGCGCGTAGATTATAAAAACATAAAACCTTTAAGTAAGTTTTCTATACTTGGCATTTCCATGAATAAGTACTTAAAAGAAGGCACTATTATTTTTCAGAAAAACGAAAACGAAAAGTACACCCTAAAATATAGAGATGAAACTTTTGGAGAAAAAACAGGAATTAAGCGACCTATAAAAATCGTAGAAAAAAACAAAAATGTAAAAGGCAGACGTAAACAAAATGAATTAAAAGCAGACCTCCATTTTATAATTAGAAATATTGAAAAAACAGAACTCGTCGTTTTTGAAACTGATTTGTTATCTGAAGCGGACTATCATAATTTTAAAGAAAAAACACTTGTTTTACCGACTAAGCTAAGTCAATATAATCCTGAATTCTGGAAAGGTCATAACATTATTGAACCAAATAATGCTATAAAAAAGTTTAAAGCCTTACCAGCTGAAGATTAAAAATACTGGCCAATACCAAAAACTAATCCATTGGTAGCATCTGGCGTTATCCCATTACCATAGTCTATTCTAAATATGGCATTAAATATTTTTTTATGAATAAAACGCAATCCTACACCTGGATATACACGTATGTTTTGAGAATCTGAAAAATCGCCAAAATTACCACCAGGATTTCGCCAAGTACCAGCATCAATAAACACATTACCTTGTAGCGAAAACCATTTTTTTTCGAATAGCGTATGTCTGTATTCTGTGTTTAATACTATTGCTGCTGTACCTCTATCAATGGTATTGCCAACACCTCTTAAATTGATATTATTATCTACGGAAAAAGGAGCAAAAGGTGTTTCATTATTGGTAGCCATCCCAATTCTCAATCGATTCGCCCAATTGCCATGTGTACCTAAACGTTTGTAAAATAAAAAATCATTCCATGCAATGAGAAACTCTGGTAAGGAATCATCTCGTGTGGTTACATATTGAAAATTAAGAATACTTCTAAAACCTTCTACATATTGATAATCGTAATTAAGGTTATTGTATTCATAAATAAGTTTATACAATAACTTATGGACTCTCAAAGCTCGAGGAACATTAGGACTCGTCGCTCCAGATTTATATTGGTAATCTTCTGTAAAATAATTAATTCCTAATTCAAAACGGTTAGTAAAATTTAATTGATATAAACCTAATACTTCAAAAGACGTATTGTTGTATTTATAATCGGCTGTTTTATTATCAAAAAATATAGGTTCTTGAGTCGTTAAATCTTGATAATTCATTGCCAAACCTAAAGATCTACCAAACAAATAAGGCGCTCTAAAGTTTACTGCATACGAACTATAAATGTCTTTTTGATAAAAGCCACCAAATGTAATATTCTGACCTAGTAAATTAAATTCATACAATCCTAAACGGTAAGCAAACTCATCTTCATTGGTCGTATAAATATTAGCAGAAGGGATTATAGTAAAGTTTTCTTCAATATTGTAAAACACATTGTATTCATCCTTGCCTTCTGCAGGAAACACTTGATAATACGCATGTGCAATTGAAGGCAATCGTTTTAATAATTTTATATCTTCTTCTATCACAGAAGAATCTAATACTACACCAGATTTAATATTAGATATTTTTTTTACAAAAGACGATTTTAGTTTTTTATTCCCTTGAATTTTGAGGTCAACCACTTTGCTTTGTGCGTAACTAAAGCAAGAAAAACAAACAAAAAGCAACGTTAATAGTCTAATCATTGTGCAGTAAATTGAGAAACAAAAATTTCATTAATCCAGTTATCTTCACTAACATCCATTATGGTCATTTTGTAAGTTTCGCCGAGAACTAAATCTGGAGGTGTTCCGTTTGTAATATTTAAAACCACATTAGCAGTGTTATAATATTGAAATTGCGTTTCAAAAGTATACGTACCTGACCATAAATCATTGTCAATTGTAGATAGAACTTCAAAAAAGATGGCATTATTTTCTTCAGAATTAACATTCCAGGTAAACAGTGGCATTAGAGAAGTGTCCTGATTAATTGAAATTTGCGTAGCGTATAATGTGGGTTGCGTAATATGTTTTATTCTAATAGGATTAGATAGTTTTATCTCACCATCTAACTCAAAAGATACTATAAACCAGCGCTCTTCATTAAAATGTCCTTCAAACTTACGTAAGTAGCCATTAAACACAGCTATATCATCTAAAACAATGCGGTTATAATTTAATATGTCGTTTGGATCTACAGCACTACTCGATGTTTCAAACAGACCAAAATTAGAAGCACCACTTTCTGGATAAAAGAATATTTCTACGCTATTTGTGTTATCTTCCATGCTACCAGCACAAGCGATAACTGCACCATTTTCTACGGTTCTGTTTTCTAAATAGTCACTCAAACTATTCTCATCCTTCACATCATCAGTATTACAAGATGCAAATAATAGGAGTACAACGAAACACTTTATTATTTTCATTTATTTGATTTATAGTAAGCTTTTATCACAGCTTCTGCAGGTTTATTTTGCGGTGTAAATCTCGAATTCTCTTCACCACCAACTTCGTGATGTCTATGAAACCATTTCCATACAAAACCACCTGCAAACCATGGCTCTTTCCAAAAGGTCTCATACAATGCCTTAGTTGTATTTACTTGTGCTTGTAAATTAACATCGTCCATCTCCATATCTGAAGCCCAAGGTTCTCTTCCAGCAAAATCAACACTTCTATATCCATATTCTGTAAACAATATAGGCTTATTATAGGTTTTAGAGAGATTTTCAATGACTGGTTTATGTACTTTCCAACCTTCAATACAATCTTCTACAGTGGGTGTTTTGAGATCACTTACAGGAAAATAGGCATCTACACCTATATAATCTAACTTATCCCAAAATGGTGTTCTTTTAAATTCATCCCAATTTGCCGCATAGGTTAATTTACCGTTATATATGGTCTTAATGTCTGCAATTAAATCAATCCAATATTGAGGTCTATGCTCTACAAACAACTCTAATTCTGTTCCAATACAAAGAATTTCAGCATTCACATCTTTTGCTAATTGCGCATATAGTAAAATAAAACTAGTATAGGTTTCCTCTAAAATTTTCCAGTTTTCTTCAGAAGACATTTTAATAAGACCCGTAAATTCACCTCGTCTCACCCAAATTTGAGGTTTTATCATTACTTTAATCTCTTTTTTTCTGAGTTCTTCTATATATTGCTTTGTACCAGGTTGGGTTTCGCCATACCATTGCCTATTTGTATTATGCTGAATGTTGGGATGATCTAAATCTCTAATAAACCCAAATGGCATTACAGCCGCATAATTAGCATTTACTTCTACTATGGGATTAACATTAGTTTCGTCAATAATATCTCTTGAAGCTACAAAACTTACACCATTAATTTTTTCGGATTGACTTGTACAAGAATGCATTGCAAAACTCAAAAAAATGACTAGGTATTGATACAGCTTCATATATATTAATATTGTATTTCTAAATATAGAAAAGATCCCGTTGATACTGAAATAAATTCAGCACAAGAAACGGGATTTCTTCTAATATGCGTTGTCAATAAAAACAAAGGCCTAAAACAAGGCTCTTAAACCTACATTAAATGTTTGGCCTAACCCTGTATTATTTCCTCGTACAAAATTGGTATAAAGTGTTTCTATATTTAATTCCTTTGTTAATTGATATTTAAAACCACCACCTAACGCTGTAAAATCTTGTTCAAAATCATTACCTGTATCAATGCGTTGAGAATGTTGAGCCAAAGCTAATACTGTAAACTTATCACTAGGAAAATAACTTAGAAAAACACCTGGTGTTAAATTAAGACTGTTGTTAGCAAAGCTATCTTCTTTTTTACCAAAATTATACTCGGTATTCAACTCAGTAAAAATTTGCCAATCACCACTAGGAAAAGTGTAATCATAGAAAAATCTATTCTGAAAAATAAATCCCTTCTGGTCTAAAAATACACCATCTTCAGATTCGTTATCTACTAATGGAATATGAAAAGCAGATTGAATTGTAAAGTTAGATACATTTTTAAACGGATTAAATTTTACAGCAGGTGCAAAAGAGGTAAATCCCGAACGTGCAGTACCTGTTTCGCCATCAAAAGAAAATACATCTAAAGCGTCTCTATCTGCGATAACATTAGATCTAAATTCTAAAAGTAATCCTACATTGAACTTACTGTTTTCAGACACACCTGTAAACACATCTACAGTCGATGTAAAAAAGGTTTGTCTTGGTTCTTTACCATCACTAAATGTACTTTCGGTTTGCGTATATAGGTTATTAAACCATTTAATATCCCATTGTCCTTTATCTAGTAATTTTGAAGGCGTATATTCTTGTATTACACTTTTTTGCGATTCTTCGTCTTCTTGCGAAAATCCTAGACATGTAACCATCATTACTAGGATTGATAAACTAATTTTTTTCATTGCTTTTTTTTGTTGATTAATATTTAAGATTAAGTTAATTTTTGGGATCTTTCGTTCTAAAGAGATTTTATTGTTTGTTCAAATTCCAGTTATATGTGAAATAACTTAACTTAAAGTTATCAGGAATTTTTTCTGTTCTATATTTATTTATAAACTCAATTTCGGTAATGCCATCCATAGTAAAATCCTCTTTATACCATTTCATAATTTCAGAAGCTTCTACTTTTTTCTTTTTTGTATTCACTTTAAGAAAACTACCATTTAAGGCTTTTACAGTTTGATTTTCTAATTGAGTTTCTAAAGTACTTGGTAAATAGGCCTTGTTGATTAATGGTGGACAACCTACAGCACCACAAACCAACACAAAATGAAAACGTGCATCTTTAAATTTTGCTCTTAACAACTTATGCTCTATATCATTTAATGTAATGTCTTTACCTGCTAATTTATAAGTGGTTTTATCAAAAAAACCAGAATTATCTAAAGGCGATTTCGTCGGATAATTATCTATAATGCCCTTAATAACTGAAATATTATAGGCGTTAATCCAAAAGGCTTTATAATTATTGGCATCCGTACTTTTTACGGAAATAGAACTGGCTATTTTTAAAAGTTCATCTAATTCAGATTGGTCTTTATGTATAGACGCATAGTCAACTTTGCCTTTAGATACATGCTTACCTAAAAACAAATTGGTTTGCGTAAAAAACAAATCTAAGTCTTGTGCAGATACACTTAAGCTAACGAGTAATGTAAGTATTAAACTAATTTTTTTCATGTTTAAGGGAATATTTTGTTCATCAATTGCACCCTAGGTCGTACAAAAATCTTAACACTTACAAACACTAAAACCCAAAAACACTATTTAAATTCTTTCTAAATAAAGCGCACATATTAAGTTATTACCTTTAGCTTCGACAGACCTCTTAACTAACAACAAAAAACATGGAGCATATTGTGATCATTGGCAACGGCATTTCAGGCGTTACTTTAGCCAGACATATAAGAAAGCTATCTGATAAAAAGATAACAATTATCTCAGCAGAAACAGATTATTTCTTTTCGCGTACAGCATTAATGTATGTGTATATGGGACACATGAAATTTGAACACACACAACCTTACGAAAACTGGTTTTGGAAAAAAAACAGAATTGAATTAAAAAAAGGTTACGTAAAAAACGTTGAAACCAAATCTAAAACACTTCATTTTGCCGAAGGAGATACGATGCAATATGACAAATTGATTATTGCAACAGGAAGTAAACCTAACAAATTTGGTTGGCCAGGTCAAGACCTTAATGGTGTTATGGGTATGTACCACAAACAAGATTTAGAAAACCTAGAAAAACATGCTCCTAATAATAAAGTTTGTAATCGTGCCGTAATCGTTGGTGGTGGATTAATAGGCATTGAATTAGCAGAAATGTTGAATTCTAGACGTATTCCGGTTACCTTTCTAGTAAGAGAAGATAGTTTCTGGAATGGTGTTTTACCACAAGGTGAAAGTGAGATGATTAATAGACATATAAAAAATCATCATATAGATTTGAGGCTCTCAACCAATTTAAAAGAAATAAAATCTGACGAAAACGGAAACGTTAAATCTGTCATTATTGAAGAAACAGGAGAAGAAATCCCTTGTAATGTGGTAGGATTAACTGCTGGAGTGACGCCTAACATCGATTTCTTAAAAGGTTCAGAAATTGAATTAGGACGAGGTGTAAAAGTGAATCGTTTTTTAGAAACCAACATTTCAGATGTATATGCAATTGGTGATTGCGCTGAACAACATGAAGCTATAGGCAACCGAAGACCCATCGAAGCCGTTTGGTACACAGGCCGAATGATGGGAGAAACTTTAGCCCAAACCATCTGTGGCAATAAAATAGAATACAAACCTGGACATTGGTTTAACTCAGCAAAGTTTATGGATATTGAATATCAAACGTATGGTTGGGTATTTGGAGAACGCGGACGCCCAAAACACGAAAAACATTTTCATTGGAAACACAGTGACGATACAAAATGTATTACTGTAGCGTACCACAAAGACACCAAAGCATTTTTAGGCATCAATACCTTTGGTATACGAATGCGCCATGAAACTTTTGATACATGGTTAACAGAAAAACGCGATATCGATTATGTGATGCATCATTTATCTGAAGCGAATTTTGACCCAGAGTTTTATTCAAAATTCGAAAACGAAATTTTAAAAGCCTACAACAACCAACTACAAACCGCTTAATTATGAGTAATAAATTAAACCACAGTATGTCTTTAGCCAAACCAGATGCTTTAGATATAACAACAAAACAAAAAATAGCTTTAGCAACAGGTCTTATTGGCTTGTTCATTTTAGTATTAGCTTTGTTTAATACTAATTTCCCTAATAAAGCCTTTTTCTTATCGCTTTCATTAGGCTTAATTGCGGTTGGTATAATAGTATATGCCAGAGATGCTTATTTAACTAAATTAGAAGGTATAAAAAATGATGGTGTTTGGTTTAAATCCATTTCCTCACGAGGCGTTTGGGGTTGGATTGTAGGTGTCATTTTAACTACATTTTATATTGTCCTTTATTTCTTTCCTGAATATTTAGGACTAGGCTCAGATGGTAAAGCAAACACAGGATTAATAGGGTTATTTGATCCTTTAAGCGTACTTTTAAGTGATAGAAACGCCAGTCAATGGTTTGTTTATGGTACATTGTATACGGTTGCAATTTTAGCTTTTGGGTATAAGTTTATTTTAAAATACAGACATAACCGTTACCAACAGATTCGTACAGTTTCTGTTATGTTTTTTCAATTAGGTTTTGCCTTTTTGATTCCAGAATTTATGTACGTTATGAATAAGGACTTACCATATTACGACCTAAAAAGTATTTGGCCGCTTAACTATTATATTTTTGATGAATGGTCGGTAAACGGTTTTCTTTCTAATGGCAACATAGGATTGGCGCTTTTACTTTTTGGTATCATATCTATATTCGTAATTACACCAATTCTGACGTACAAATATGGAAAGCGTTGGTATTGTTCTTGGGTTTGTGGTTGTGGCGGATTGGCAGAAACGGCTGGTGATTCGTTTAGACAATTATCGTCTAAAAAAATGTCTGCTTGGAAAATAGAGCGATGGTTAATCCACACGGTCTTAGTATTTTCTGTAGTAATGACAACCGCAATGATTTATACTTATCTAGGTTATGACAAAAATGACTTTTGGCTAACTAGAGGTATATTTATAAGCTTAGTTATTGGCTTTTTAACATTAGTATTTGCAGCTGTCATGTATTTTAAAAGACAAGAATTGGGCAAAGACGCAAAGTATGGTGCCATAGGTTTTTTCATTGTAATTGCCTTATTACTCATAATGCATTTTACTGGCACAACAGATCAAATTTTTTACATAAAAGCAGGTGCTTTGCGTTCTACTTATGGCATTTATATTGGCTCTATCTTTTCAGGTGTTATAGGTACTGGTTTCTACCCTATTTTAGGAAGTCGCTCTTGGTGTCGATTTGGTTGTCCTATGGCAGCAATTCTAGGGTTTCAACAACGATTGTTTTCTAAATTTAGAATTACTACCAATGGTGGACAATGTATTTCTTGTGGTAATTGCTCTAACAGTTGCGAAATGGGAATAGATGTACGTGCCTATGCACAAAAAGGAGAGAATATAGTACGCTCTAGCTGTGTAGGTTGTGGTGTCTGTTCTGCTGTTTGCCCAAGAGGTGTACTAAAATTAGAAAATGATTCTATGAAAGGACGTATTAATCCTACTGAAATTTTACTTGGTAATGATGTTGATTTAATGGATTTAGTAAACCAAAACTAATGCGACTTTTTCTATTTCTTTTTATGGTGTCTTCTGTGGCGTTTGGTCAAAAAAATTACGCAGAACATTTCTATGACAATGGCAACACAAGTGATAAAGGTTGGCTACAAGATAATGTAAAAGTAGACTATTGGTACTTTTATTATACAAATGGTCAACTCAAAAAACGTGGTGCTTTTATAAATGGTAAAGAGAACGGATTTTGGAAATTTTACGATTCAAACGGAAATACTGAAGCTTTTGGCTACTTCAAAAATGGCTTAAAAATAAAGCATTGGAAAACATATTCTAACAATAAACTTTTAGAAGAAGGGCATTACAATAATGGCAAACGCTCAAAGTATTGGAAATTTTATTTCCCAAACGGCAGGTTAAAGTCTACCGGACATTTTTTAGACAACCTTAAAACAGCGTATTGGAAAACGTATTACAACAATGGCAAACTTAAAAATGAAGGTCAGTATTTAAATGATAAACAAACAGGATACTGGCGGTTTTTTTATGATAATGGTCAAATTGAAAAAGTTGGCGACTATAAGTTAGGAAAACTCAATAGCTATTGGCAATTTTACAGCCGCAAAGGAACAAAAACCTCAGAAGGTCATTTTGTGAATGGAAAAAAAGACAGTTGGTGGTTATTTTATGACGAAAACGAAAAAATTAACCACAAGTGTCAGTTAACAAACAATAAAAAAAATGGATATTGCCTCATGTATAAAGATGAAAAATTAATATCTGCTTCAAGATATTCTAAAGGAAAAAAACTTAAAGAATGGACAGATTTAAAATCATTTAAAAGAGACAATAAACTTTCAGATTTAAAATAATGTCCAATATATCAGTAATAATTCCTGCTTATAATGAAGAAGAATCAATTCCTCTTGTTATAAATGACATTCCTTCTATTGTAAACGAGATTATAGTAGTTAGTAATAACTCAACAGACAATACGGAAATCAATGCTAAAAATGCTGGTGCAACTGTATTAGTAGAAAACCAAAAAGGATATGGTTTTGCCTGCTTAAAAGGCATGGATTATATTTCTAAGCAAGAAATTAAGCCAGACATTGTTGTTTTTATAGATGGCGATTATAGTGATTATCCTGAAGAACTAACTAAAATAGTGCAGCCCATTATAGAAGAAGACATTGATTTTGTTGTTGGTTCTAGAGTAAAAGAATTGCGCGAAGTTGGCGCCATGACAAAACCTCAAATTTTTGGTAACTGGTTAGCTACCAACTTAATGAGATTATTTTTTGGCTCAACCTTTACTGACTTAGGACCATTTAGAGCAGTGAAGTACAACACACTGTTAGGCTTAAACATGGAAGACAAAACCTATGGTTGGACCGTAGAAATGCAACTCAAAGTTTTAAAACAAAAATTAAGTTATAGAGAAATTCCTGTAAATTACAGAAACAGAATAGGCGTCTCAAAAGTTTCTGGTACGATAAAAGGTGCTATCTTTGCTGGTGTAAAAATCTTGACTTGGATTTTTAAATATAGTTTTAAGTGATATACCTTCAATACACCATAATTGTAATTTACACTATTGCCATAGTACTGATTTTTATGTATGCTTTGGCTCAGTTAAACCTGCTTTATAATTACTTGTCTTCTAAACGGAAGCGAGAAAATTGTGAAACTTTCGATTTTTCAAATTCAGAAGAAATTCCATTTGTTACCATTCAGCTTCCTGTGTTTAACGAAATGTATGTAATGGAACGCTTATTAGATAATATTGCGTTGCTAGAATACCCAAGAGAAAAATTAGAAATACAGGTTTTGGATGATTCTACAGATGAAACTGTAAAAACCACAAAAGCGCACATAGAACAACTTGCCAAAACCGGTTTAGACATTAAACATATTACCAGAACCAATCGTACTGGTTTTAAAGCTGGTGCACTTAAAGAAGGTTTAGAAATAGCAAAAGGAGAATTTATTGCCATTTTTGATGCCGATTTTTTACCACAACCTAACTGGCTTAAACGTACAATTCCATTTTTTAAGAATGATAAAATTGGTGTTGTACAAACGCGTTGGGGACACATAAATAGAAACTACTCTATCCTTACTAAAATACAAGCATTTGCTTTAGATGCTCATTTTACATTAGAACAAGTTGGCAGAAACAGTAAAGGCCATTTTATTAATTTTAATGGAACAGCTGGTGTTTGGAGAAAAGCATGTATTCTCGATGCCGGAAATTGGGAAGGTGATACTCTTACAGAAGATTTAGATCTAAGTTACAGAGCGCAACTAAAAAATTGGGAATTTAAATATTTAGAAGATGTAGAAACACCTGCAGAACTACCAATTGTTATCAGTGCTGCGCGTTCACAGCAATTTCGTTGGAATAAAGGTGGTGCAGAAAACTTCAGAAAAATGCTATGGCGCGTTGTAAAGTCTAATAATATTTCTGCTAAAACTAAAGTTCATGGGTTACTTCACTTATTAAATAGCTCTATGTTTTTAAGCATCTTTATTGTTGCTATTTTGAGTATTCCTATGTTGTATATAAAAAATGAATATGCACATTTAAGAAACTATTTTTATATAATGAGTTTCTTTGTAATGAGTACAATAATATTCTTTGTTTGCTACTGGTTTATGTACAAAAATATTTATGGCAGCGGCTTTAAACGATTTTTTGGTTACATCGGAATGTTCTTTACCTTTTTCTCCATTGCCATGGGATTTTCATTACACAATTCTATTGCTGTTATTGAAGGGCATATTGGTAAAAAAAGTGAATTTGTACGTACACCAAAATTCAATATTAAAAAATTCAAAGACAACTGGAAAAACAATAAGTACTTACGTAAAAAAGTATCACCACATGTTATTATCGAAGGCCTTTTAATGCTGTACTTTGCTTTTGGGATGTATAGTGCCTTTATTGTGGGTGACCAAGGTGGCGATTTTGGATTATTTCCGTTTCACTTAATGCTCTTTATAGGATTTTCTTATGTGTTTTTTAAATCACTCACATCTAAGGTGTGATTGCAAATTGGAAATATCACAAAATCCCCTTTCTATTTTTTATTTTAAGTAGCATTTTTTATGTGGGTTTTGCTTATGATTTAGTCCGTAGTGATACCTCAAAATTAATATTACTGTACGTTACACTCTTTGCATTTACTTTTCAAATTATAAAGTCGGCAAAATTCAAGTTTAAGACATTAGTTCTTTTCTCTGTAATATTTCGGTTATTATTTTTATTTGCCATTCCTAATTTATCGCAAGATTTTTATCGTTTTATTTGGGATGGACGTATAATTTTAAATGGCCTAAATCCTTATCTCTACAAACCAAACTCATTTATAGAAAACGGTGTATTTCCTATAGCAGACACACAAGAGTTATTTAATGGCATGGGAAGTTTAAGTGCGTCGCATTTTACAAATTATCCGCCAATAAATCAACTTTGTTTTGTGGTAGCAAATCTATTTCCTGGGCAAAGTATTTTGAGCTCAGTTATTGGTCTAAGACTTATAATTATTGCTGCTGACATTGGTACCTTATATTTTGGAAAAAAGCTTTTAGAACGACTAAAATTACCGTCTAATAATATCTTCTGGTACATTTTAAATCCGTTTATCATTATTGAATTAACAGGGAACCTGCATTTTGAAGGTGTCATGATTTTCTTCCTTGTTTGGTCATTATACTTATTACATTCTGGCAAATGGAAATGGGCAGCTGTGGTTTTAGCCTGTTCTATTTCAGTAAAATTAATTCCATTGATGTTGTTGCCTTTGTTTTTTAACCATTTTAAAACGCCTCAAGAAGACAGCAAAACAACAAGGTTTTTAGACACCATCAAAAATCTAAATTTACCACGACTCATAGGTTTTTACAGTATTGTTATCGGTACTATTATTCTACTTTTTATTCCGTTTTTTTCAATGGAATTTGTAAATAATTATTCTAAAACTGTTGGTCTTTGGTTTGGAAATTTTGAATTTAATGCCAGTATTTATTATCTCGCCAGAGCTATAGGCTATGCAATAACGGGTTATAATGAAATTGCCATAATAGGAAAAATTTTACCTGTTATTTCGGTTCTATTCATATTGGGTTTTTCGTTTTTTAAAGACAATAGTTATTTCCCAAAACTGATTACATCCATGCTATTGGCGCTTACTTTGTATTTGTTTTTAAGTACAACGGTTCATCCTTGGTACATTGCAACGGTACTCCTATTAAGCGTGTTTACTAAATATAAATTCCCTATAGTTTGGTCTATAATTATTATATTAAGCTATGCCGCTTATGCTAACGATACGTTTTCTGAAAATTTATGGATTATTGGACTCGAATATTGTATTGTATTTTCTGTATTTATTTGGGAAGTTGTATTAAAAAAAAGACTGCTAGTTGCCTAGCAGTCCAATCTTAACTCTTGTTATAAATAATGGTTTTAAATCTTTTTTACTTCTAATATTTTAAAGCTCTCAAACGTTTCTATATAACCGTTATCGTCTTCTTCTTCATATTCTGTGACCTCATAAGTAATTTGAAAACGCTTACCAATCATATCATTAGATTTTAAGTTCACAGCTTTTAAAGCGGCCTCAGAAATTTCTGTAAAGAACATTGTCATCTCACTATCTGGATCATCCTTATCCTCTAGGACAATAAAGGCATAACCATCTTCTGCATCATAACCATCAAAAGTAGCAGTTGTTGTTTCTTTTCGTTTTTCTTGCGTTTTAGTTTTTTTCACTAATAATGCATTTGCGCTAAATACTACAATTGAGAATATAAATACGAGTATAAATTGTTTGTTTTTCATGTTTGCTAAAAATTAAAAATCTTGTTTAAATTCCTTTGTTTAAATTTTAGATATAGACACCTCAATACGTGCAAGGTTTTGCAATCCTCGTAGTATCTATAACTAAATAATGTGTGGTTTTGGGAATTTGCTACCTCAAGCCCAAATGCTTTTAGAATATAACCTTAAGGCTATAATTACTGTAGCTATAATTGTAGAAGTTCTTTTTAGTCTAACTAACGTTTAGATTAAATTAAAAATTTGATTTTAAGCTTTAAAAACGTCTTTAGAATTTTTAAAGCTTTTAAATTCTAACATATAATCACTAGGATCCTTAATAAAAAAAGACAAATGCTCTCCTGGCTTATCTGACAAAAACGTGGTTTGTGTGACTACATTTAAGTTTAAATTTTTCAGTTTTTCATACAAGTCCTTCCAGTTGTCTTCATTGACAATAACACCAAAATGAAACGATGGCAACAACTTACCTTCAAATACATAATTGGGATTATTAAAATTGAATTTTTCGGCTTGAATAAATGTTATTTGGTGGCCAAATAAATTTACATCTAACCAATTTTTACCAGACCTTCCGCTAGAAGCTCCAATACTATTAATGTAGAAATTCTTAGTTTCTTTTACACTTACACACGGTAAAGAGACATGAAATGATGTTTCCATAATTCAACCATTTAAAATTACAACACTTTAATATACAGTAAATTACAAAAATATTCAAAAATTAGCAACTAAGATTTAACCAAAATCTTCGTCTTCAGCTCCAGGTTCTAATTCCGGATCTACGACTGCGTTTGGATCATCATCATCAAAATCTTCATAATCATCTTCATCATAATTTTCCATAGTCTGCTCTAGCTTTGTACTAACTTTAACTAAATACTTAGTATCTTCAGTTGTAACTTCAACAGCTTCTACAGTTTCATTCTTTGCATTTTTAAACGAAATTACATTTCCATCATCGTAGCCGTCAGGATATTTCTCCACAAGTAGTGCTAAAATTTCTGGTGTTAATTTTTTAAAATCAACTATAACTCGTTTTAAATGTGCGTCTTTCGGTTTCATTTTTTAATAATATTTCTAATGCTAATTTTTTTTAAATATAATACTTATTTGTTTACACGTACAACTTCATAAACATCTTTTCTTCTATCTTTTAAATTTTTTACAGCACCAAAAGCATGTAATTCTCGTAAAAGACTGAGGTCCACATCTGCTACCAAAATCATTTCGGTATTGGTCGTTGCTTCCGCTTTTATACCATTACTTGGAAACGAAAAATCACAAGGCGTAAACACGGCAGATTGTGCATATTGTATATCCATATTATTTACATTTGGCAAATTACCTACACTACCAGCAATGGCAACATAACACTCATTTTCCACTGCTCTTGCTTGCGCACATAGACGCACTCTAGAATATCCATTTTGCGTATCTGTTAAAAATGGTACAAATAAAATGTCCATACCTTCATCTGCTAATAACCTTGATAATTCTGGAAACTCCGAATCATAACAAATTAATATGCCTATTTTTCCTGCATCAGTTTCAAACGTTTTTAATTCATTTCCGCGTTGCATTCCCCAAACTTTAGCTTCATCTGGTGTGACATGGATTTTTTCATAGCGCTCTAAACTTCCATCTCTTCTGCATAAATAGCCTACATTATACAACACATCATCCACCAATTCTGGCATACTACCTGTAATGATATTTATATTGTACGAAATAGACAATTGCTGCATTTTTTCTACAATAACCTTAGTGTAACCTGCTAATTCTCTAATGGCTTGTGGCTCGTGCAAATGATTGTACTTTGCCATTAATGGCGCATTAAAAAACTCAGGAAACACGGCGAAATCTGAACGATATGCAGACACACTATCTACAAAATATTCTACTTGCTGCATCAACGCATCTAAATCTTTATAAGGACGCATTTGCCATTGAATAAGTCCTAATCTCACAACGGTTTTTATCGCTGAAGCGCGCTTGCTTTTTTTTGTATAATAAATATTATCCCATTCCATTAAAACAGCATATTCATTGGATGCTGTATCGCCTTCTAAATAGCCTTTTAACACGCGTACAGGATGAAAGTCATTTGAAATTTGAAAGTTTAAAACCGGATCATGTATTTCCTTTCGCTTTACCTTTTCAATGTATTCTTTAGGTGTAAATCCTTTGTGTTTATGGTAATTTGGCATTCGTCCACCAAAGACAATTCCTTTTAAATTAAGGGTTTCACAAATTTCTTTTCTGTAATCATATAAACGTCTTCCTAAACGTAATCCTCTGTATTCTGGTTTTATAAATACATCAATACCATAAAGTACATCGCCATTAGCATCGTGATTTTTAAATGTATCTCCTTTAATAATATCTGCATAGGTATGCTCATCATCTATACTGTCATAATCCACAATGAGAGACAATGCGCAACCTGCAATATTACCATCGATTTTTATAACCACTTGCCCTTGCGGAAAAATAGAAGTTAAACGTTCTATGTGATGTTTTTTCCAGTAGGAATCTAAAACGCCACCATAAGATTCTAAGGTTGCTGACTTTAATTCTTCAAAATCATCAACCGTTAGAAACTTTAATTCTATGTTGTCAATCTTTTGATTGTCCATGATTACATATCCAAGAGATAAGCAAAAATTAATGGTGCAACAATAGTAGCATCACTTTCTATGATGAACTTTGGTGTATTAATATCTAGCTTTCCCCAAGTTATTTTTTCGTTTGGTACTGCACCAGAATATGAACCATAACTTGTTGTACTATCACTAATCTGACAAAAATAACTCCAGAATGGTGTGTCTGTACGTTCCATATCTTGGTATAACATTGGCACTACACAAATTGGGAAATCGCCTGCAATTCCGCCTCCAATTTGAAAGAAACCAATACCATCTTTAGAATTATCTGTGTACCAATCTGCTAAAAATGTCATGTATTCTATACCAGATTTCATGGTACTTGCTTTTAACTCGCCTTTAAGTACGTAGCTTGCAAAAATGTTTCCCATGGTGCTATCTTCCCAACCAGGACAAACTATAGGTAAGTTTTTTTCTGCAGCAGCATACATCCAAGAATCTTTTAAATCTATTTCGTAATGCTCTTCTAAAACACCAGATAACAATAATTTGTACATATACTCATGTGGCAAATAGCGTTCGCCTTTAGCTTCAGCCTCTTTCCAAATTTTAACGATATGTTCTTGAATGCGTCTAAAAGCTTCTTCTTCTGGAATACAAGTATCTGTTACTCGGTTTAAGCCTTTCTCTAATAAATCCCACTCATCTTGAGGTGTTAAATCTCTATAATTTGGCACACGTTTGTAATGTGAATGCGCTACCAAATTCATGATATCTTCTTCTAAATTTGCACCTGTACAAGACACAATTTGAACTTTGTCTTGACGTATCATTTCTGCAAAAATCTTCCCTAATTCTGCAGTACTCATAGCACCAGCTAAAGACACTAACATCTTTGCTCCAGAATTTAATTGGTCTTCGTAGCCTTTTGCTGCATCAACTAAAGCAGCCGCATTAAAATGTAAATAATACTTTTCAATGAATTTTGAAATTTCGCCTTTATTAGTAGTCATCTTCTGTTTGGAATTTAGATTTTTTATGTCCTTGGTTATTTGCATCGTTGAAGTTACTTTCAAAAGCATCTTCACTATCTTCATTTTGAAACTTGTAACTTAACATTTTGTAATAGAGTTTTGCTGCTAAAAAGTCGGATGATTTTTCATTTTCATTCGGACATAATTCCACAATATCAAAACCAACCACATTCTTTTCTTCAAACACTTGTTTTAAGAATTCCAAAGTTTCATAATACAATAATCCTCCTGGTTCTGGTGTGCCAGTGCTTGGCATAATTGAAGGATCTAGTGCATCTAAATCGAATGTAATAAATACATTATCTGTCATTTGATCTATGGCAGAATCCATCCAGCTATCATCTTCTGCCATCTCGTGAGCAAAGTATGTTTTATCTTCGTCCATTACCGTCTTTTCAATGACATCCATAGAACGAATACCTACTTGAATTAAATTGGTAGTTTGACTCGCTTCATAAACAGCACAAGCATGGTTGCATTTAGAACCGTCATAACTTTCACGTAAATCTGCGTGTGCATCAATATGTAAGACAGTTAAGTCATCAAACATTTCATTGAATGCTCTAATAGTACCAATTGAAATAGAATGTTCGCCACCAAAAACAGTAACAAATTTATTTTTCTTGATGTATTTTTTTGTTGCTAAATGAACCGCTTCTACCATAGATTCTGGTGACGCGTTTTCTGTAACAGCATCTGCTAAGAATACACCTTGTTGGTAAACTTCAGAATCTGTTTCAATATCATAAAGTTCCATATTTGCAGAAGCATCTAAAAAAGCATCAGGCCCTTTATCTGCTCCTTTTTGCCAAGTACTTGTACCATCGTAAGGTACAGGAATTAGAACAATTTTAGCTGTTTCTAATTTTGCTAACTCATCTGGAATACCAGCGTAATTTTGTTTGTTCATAATCTTTTACTCTAAATTTTATTTTCTAAAAGTTCTTTTGACGTAATTATTGTAGATTCTTTTGTCTCAGTTTCATAACCCAAAATGCCTAATAAATTTTCACTCTTTTGCTGCTCTGCAAATACACGAGTACTTAAATTGCCTTCTGCATCTTTCTGAATTAAAACATGCTTTGGTGTTGGAATTAAACAATGTTGTAATCCACCAAAACCGCCAATGGTTTCTTGGTACGCTCCTGTGTTAAAAAAGCCAATATATAAAGGTTTGTCTTTATTATACTTTGGTAAATAAATGGCGTTAACGTGTTGCTCACTGTTATAATAATCATCGCTATCGCACGTTAAACCTCCTAAAAGTACACGCTCGTAACTATCATTCCAACGATTAATGGGCAACATCACAAAACGTTTATTAATTGCCCAAGTATCTGGTAATGTTGTAATGAAAGAGGAGTTTATCATGTTCCATTTTTCACGGTCGTTCTGTTGCTTTTGGTAAAGTATTTTATAAATAGCACCTCCACTTTCGCCTACTGTGAAACTTCCAAATTCAGTAAAAATGTTAGGTACATCTACCTCTTCTTCCTCACAAACCAATTTAATTTGATTTACAATTTCGTCTACCATATACGCATAATCAAAATCGAAAGCCAACGAATTTTTAATAGGAAAACCACCTCCTATATTTAAACTATTTAATGATGGACAAATTTTCTTTAAAGCTGTGTAGACTTTTAGACATTTGTGCAACTCATTCCAGTAATATGCGTTATCTCTTATGCCTGTGTTAATGAAAAAGTGTAACATTTTTAGCTCTACTTTTTTATTATCTTGAATTTGAGATTTGTAAAAAGGCACAATGTTTTTATAACCAATTCCTAAACGCGAGGTATAGAATTCAAACTTTGGTTCCTCTTCGGAAGCAATTCTAATACCAACTTGAAACTTACCGTTTATTTCTTCTGATAATAAATCTATTTCCTCGTAATTATCAATTATAGGAATACAGTTTTTATGACCATCATTAATTAGCTCAGCTATATTTGTAATGTACTTTTCGCGTTTAAAACCATTACTTAACACGTACGTGTTATTGGTGATTTTTCCCTCTTTTTTAAGCGCACGTACAATATCAATATCAAAAGCTGAAGAGGTTTCAATATGAATATCGTTCGTTAAAGCTTCATCTAAAACGTGTTTAAAGTGTGAACTTTTTGTACAATAACAATAGTTGTATTCACCCTTGTAATTGTGTTTCTTAAACGCTTCAGCAAACCACGTTTTTGCACGCTGAATGTTATTAGAAATTTGAGGTAAATACGTAAATTTCAAAGGTGCTCCATGCTCTTCAACCAATTTCATAAGGTCTACATTATGGAAACGTAAAGATTTGCCTTCAAGTTTAAATTCGTCTTGAGGAAAGTGAAAGGATTGATCAATAAGATCAATGTATTTATTATTCATGATGTAATTATGATAAAATTCCCAACGTATGGGACTTAAAGTATGTAAATTAAAAAATATATGCGTAAAACTCCGTTAAGGTTACGTTATATCATACCTGAATTTGGCTTTGTGTAGTTGGTACAAAACCATAAATATGCTGACTAGCAGCTATCGCAGAAGCGGAAGTTAGCTCTAAAATTCGGTTACTTAACCTATAAGCTGCTTTTGAATATGACTTCCTAATTTTCAAAAGCCCGAACATAAAAACATGTTTCAATTGTTCAGCTAAAAACTGGCTTTAAAATCTTAAATTAAATTAACACCAATTTTCGCCGCAAATGTAATTTATTTTTTAATAAAAAAAACATTTTTTATTTTTTTTTAAACACCTCATTTTATGGTCTTAATACGACTCAAAACTGCATGTTAGTATAAATTTTGAAATAAATATATATTCAATTAAACTTTTTTCCTCAATCTAAGTCTAATGAATGAATAATACTATTTAATGATTACTACACTTAAAAAACTATTCCTTTTTACGCTCATAATTTGTTTTATCACCTCATGTGATTCTACAAAAAAACTTCAGATTTCAGAAGTTCCTGTATATAATTTTGAAGAATTAGAGCCATTACTATATACCGAACAAAGCAAAATAACTATTGTGAATTTTTGGGCGATGTGGTGTGCACCTTGTGTAAAGGAATTGCCATATTTACAAGAATACGCCAATAAAAACGCAAACATAGAACTGTTATTAGTGAGTCTAGATTTTCCTAAAGACATTGACACACAACTTAAACCCTTTTTATTAGAACAAAATATTACTACAAAGGTGGTACTATTAGATGATCCTGACTCAAATACTTGGATAGACAAAATAGATCCCAATTGGTCGGGAGCTATTCCATTTACAATAATCTTTAACCATGAAAAACGTTTATTTTACGAACGCCCTTTTGAAAATATTAACGACTTAGAAAACGAAATTTACCAAAACTTTAATTAATAAATAGAATGAAAAAAATAAGTGTATTCATAGCCGCTGTTGTTATATCCACAACTGCTCTAGTATCTTGTAAAGACAAAGCTAGTAACTCTGCCGAAACAATTACTGAAAACCAAAAACACGATCCTAATGGTCATCCTCCAAAAGGACATCCACCAAAGGGAAAAGGCGATAGAAAAGGACCACCTCCTGGTGGTGGTCATGGCCCAGAACAAACTAAAACTTTAGAAGAGATTGGTGGTTATAAAATTGGCGATGTTGCAACCGATTTTAACCTTAAAAACGTCAATGGTGAAATGGTTTCATTAGCTAGTATAGACAATGCAAAAGGTTATATAGTCACTTTTACTTGTAACGAATGTCCTTTTGCTAAACTTTATGAAGACCGTTTAATAGAATTGCACAACGCATATGCACCTAAAGGCTATTCTGTTATTGCTATTAATCCTAATAGTCCAGAAAATGAAAAAGAAGGTTTTGCAGCAATGCAAACACGCGCAAAAGACAAAGGTTTTCCATTTGTATATTTAGTAGATGAAGGACAAAAAATATACCCTCAATATGGTGCTGTAAGAACACCTCATGTATTTTTATTAGATAGTGAAAGAAAAGTACAATACATTGGCTCAATTGATGACAACGCTAAATCGCCAGAAAACGTAAAAGTAAAATACGTTGAAGATGCCATTGCTGCATTAGAAAAAGGGGAAAAGCCAAGTCCAAACCTTACAAAAGCCATTGGTTGCCCTATAAAAGCAAGCACCATGTAAAACGAAAATTTGATTGATTGATAGTAAAGTACTCGAGTTTTAAATGTAACGAGAGTACTTTTTTTTATTTAAAATTTTAAATACAACGTAGCTCGTGTTCATACTACATGAAGCGCGTCACTTACCAAAAACACGACTTTACGAACTCATAGGTTGCTGTTACTCAAAACTATTATTAACTTGTAAGCATAACATCTAGATTTGAAGAAAACAAAACACAGATATTATGAAACAACATGTCACATTACCGCAAAAAAAACATTTAACAACCTTTAGCTTTATTAGTTTATTGATACTTACTTTGTTTGTTAGTCATCCTACATTCTCTCAGACTAAAAACGAAAACAACTCGAAATCGATTACAAAGGAACGCACAATTAAAGGCATCGTTAGCGACGAAACAGATGTGCTACTTGGTGTAAACATTGTGCAAGAAGGCACAGTTAATGGCACAACAACTAATGAAAAAGGCGAATTTACATTTCCTAAAAAATTAAATGTAGGCGATGTTTTACTTTTTAGTTACATCGGTTATGAAACTCAAAAAGTAGAAATAAAAGAAGACACTTCGTTTATTACTGTAAAATTAACTTTAGATGATGTAACTATGATTGGCACCTTAGATACTGGTAAACCATACAAATCTAAACGAAAGGATTAATTACAACATCCATAAACATCATTGGTCCAATACTTAGATGCGTTATTTAAAAACGATTGTAAATATATTGCTCTTCATTATTGCGAAACATTCTTTTGCACAAATCTCTGATTTTAATCATATAGATTTTAAAAAAGCAGATAGCATAGCTTTGTCTTACAACAATGAAGGGCTTTATAATTTACCAAAATTAGCTTATCAACTGACGTGTAATTTAGACACAGATGCTGAAAAATTTAGAGCTATTTACTTTTGGGTTTGTCATAATATTTCAAATAATTATAGTTTGTATTTAAGAAACAAACACCAACGTCATCGTTTTAAAAATGATAGTATAAAACTTAAAAATTGGAATAAAAACTTCAAAAAAAAGCTGTTTAAAAAATTACTTAAAAATAACACTACAATTTGTACGGGTTACGCTTACTTAGTGAGAGAACTAGCCAAACTAGCCAACATAGAATGCAACATTATTCAAGGTTACGGAAGAGTAAGCACAACAAATATTGAAACATTAGACCTACCCAATCATTCGTGGAATGCCGTAAAACTCAATAAGAAATGGTACTTATGCGATCCCACTTGGGCTAGTGGAATTCCTAACCCAAAGACAAATCATTTTAGCTTTCAATACAACGATGGTTTCTTTTTAGCTGAACCAAAACTGTTTGCAGTTAATCATTTTCCGGTTGAAGCAAAATGGTCGCTTTTAGAAGATAATGCGCCTACGTTTAATGCATTTTTAGCAGCGCCAATCATTTATGGCAAAGCCTATGAAAGTTTAGATCAACATACGCTTCCTAAACAAATGCATCAAACTATTAAGCGTTTTGAACATGTTCGGTTTGAATATCAACTTAAAAAACCGATTCAACCTAAGGATGTTGTATTTAAAATTGATAATGGCACAAGCATTGAAAACATTATACCTATGCCTATTTCTGTTCTAAATTCTACCTTAAAAATAGAACATCAATTTACAAAAAAAGGTTTTTATGATGTACACTTATATCTAGAAGAGCACTTAATATCTACCTATACATTTAAAGTAGAAGACTAAACGCTTATATCATTTTTAACGTGTTAACCTCTTGCTCTGTAAGATGTTTCCAATGACCACGAGGAATATCCTTTTTGGTTAAATGACCAATAGCCACACAATCTATTTTTACAATATCATAGTTAAAATGGTCAAAAATAGTACGAAGAATGGTATTTCCGGTATTTTTAATCTTAATGCCTACTTGATTTTTAGACTCATCTTGTATGTAACTAATCTCTTCCACAGCCACTAGTTTTCCATCAACCTTAAACCCTTCTTGAATTCTTTTTAAATCTTCGAATTTTAAGTTTTTATCTAATTCTACCTGAAACAATCGCGCAACACCATTTTTAGAATTAGTGAATTTCTGAACCACTTTATCATCATTTGTAAACAACAATAAGCCTAAAGAATTTCTTCCTAATCGACCAATAGGTTTAATATTTGCATTAGTTGCATTGGCGACTAAGTCCATAACTGTTCGGCCTTTTCCTTCTGCTGTTGTCGTAGCAAATCCTTTAGGTTTGTTTAGTAAAACGTACACTTTAGCTTCTGGAGTAATTCGTTGTCCGTCAAACTTTACTTCGTCTGTACGTTTAACTTTGTAACCCATTTCGGTTACAATTTTTCCGTTAACACTTACTAAACCAATGGCTATATTTTCATCAGCTTCTCTACGCGAACACATACCAGAATTGGCGATATATTTATTTAATCTGATTTCATCAGAATTTGTTCCTTGCTTTGCAGCTTTTGGTTTCTTTTTAAAAGGAGCGTTTCCTCTAGCATAACTTTTGTTTTTGCTATTAGCATTTCCTCTTCCTGAAGTTTTCCCTTTGCCTTTGCTATCTTGATTTCTGCTCATGTTTTAACTTTTTGCAAAGGTATAACAATAGTTGATATTAACTACTTAATTTCTACAGTTGTTTGTCGTTCTCTATTTACGGTAAGCTTGGTAACATCTGGTCTGGAATAGTGTCCAACTGGATCAAAATTTTGACGTTCTTCTAAAACTCTATTAAAATCTATTGATTGAATTATTAAACCTTCTTTATGTAAAACAGGCTCTACAATCCACTCACCATCAGGACCTGCAATACAGCTTCCGCCATTAGCTAGAATTTTTGGTGCTTTGTTTAAAATTGCATCTCTATGTGGTGTATCCTTTGAGAAATCTGCTGTAGACATTAAACTAGACACTGAAACGACATAAGACCTAGATTCTTTTGCTATAAAACGAGTAATATCTTTAGTATTGTGATCACTACCTGGCCATACAGCAATGTGTAAATTTTCACCTTGTCCATACAATGCGGTTCGTGGTAATGGCATCCAGTTTTCCCAACAATTAAGACCTCCAACTGTAAAGTCTTTTAACTTATGTACACGTAATCCGTTACCATCACCTGGTGCCCAAGTGAGGCGTTCATCATAAGTGGGTTGTAATTTTCTATGAACAGATTGTATTTCGCCTTTGTTATCAATATACACTAATGAGGCATAGATACTATGACCTCCTCTATCTGTTGGCCGTTCTATGATACCAAGGTATATTGCTATTTTGTGACGTCTCGCTAGTTGGCATACAACGTCTAATTCACCATGTTCTATACAAATAGAGTTTCTTACGTAATGCGCATGCAATTCTTTGTTTACCGTTTTATCCCATGCTGCTCCTTCGGTTAAGGCCAACCAAAACGGATAACCTGGTAATAAAGCTTCACCAAAAACAATAAGTTCACAGTGTTCCTTTGCAGCTTCTTCAATTGCCGTTTTAACTTTGAGCAATGTTGCACTTTTATCTAACCAAACTGGCGCAATTTGAGCCATCGCTATTTTTAAAGTATTATTCATTTATATACGATTTAAGACTACAGAGACATCTATTAATAAAATGGAAAATATACCAACAACAATAATAAATTTTAAAATATTATGTAAAATTAAGTAATGTGGCTTCTTATTAGATTTTAGTAATATGATAAAGTAGATGAGTAATAACACTATACTTAGGTAAAAGTAATAATACATATGCCCTATTTTAAAAAAACTAATGAGCAATAATGCTGATATAATTGTAAATACACCGACAACGGTAAGCATACGTTTTGATACTTGTTCTCCATAAACCACGGGAACGGTTCTATAATTTAATGCCAAATCGCCTTTTAAGTTTTCTAGATCTTTTGTGAGTTCTCTCATGGACACTATTAAAAACAAAAAGACGCCATGTGCAAAAACGACTCTTTCAAAATTTTTATAATATATAAAAAGAACAAAAAACGGCGTAACCGTTAATATTGCAGATACTAAATTACCAACTATAGGTTGTTTTTTTAAACGATGCGAATACAACCAAATAGCAAAAATATATAAGGCAAAAAACAAAACTGCTTTAAAGGACACATAACTGGCAAAAACAACAGCTAAAAAATTTAAAATAAAGTAGAACGATAATTTGGTATTTTGACTCACTAACCTATCTAACATAGATTTTCTAGGCTTGTTTATTAAATCTTTTTCGGAGTCATAAAAATTATTGATAATATACCCAGAAGCAATTGTTGCGGTAGACGCTAACACCAACATTAGTAGATTGACATCTAATAAAACGGATTTTAAAGGTTTGTAATGTGCAAAAATGTAAACTGAAGCCAAATATTGTGCAACAACAACGACTAAAATATTATAACCTCTAACTACTGAAAATAGGCTGAAAAATTTTATTAATATGTGTTTCTGCCGTCTAGATAACATGGTTTCACTGCGCAAATTTCTGTCAAAATACCCTAAAACACACTTAGTAAAATTAAGTTGGACTTTGCATATTTAACATTGAAAATTAGAAATTATAAACAATCTCTAATTTTTGTCCTTTTAAAGCTTCTTTAGCCTTTTCAATGTTTTCAGTAAACCCAAGGATATAACCACCACCACCAGAACCGCATAGTTTTAAATAGTAGTCGTTAGTTTCAATTCCTTTTTTCCATAACTCATGAAACTGAGACGGAATCATTGGTTTAAAGTTATTAAACACCACCTTAGATAATTGCTTAGTGTTTTTAAATAAAGACTTAAGATCTCCTTTTAGAAAATCATCTACACAAGCATCTGTATGCTTAATAAATTGATCTTTTAGCATACTACGAAACCCTTCATTCTTCATGTTTTCCATAAAAATGCTAACCATTGGAGCGGTTTCACCTACAATGCCACTGTCTAATAAAAACACAGCACCTTTTCCATCGGTTTGTTGCGACGGAATACCTGTAGCTTCAATATTATCTTTAGAATTAATTAAAATAGGAAGGCTTAAATAGCTATTTAATGGATCTAAACCAGAAGATTTACCATGAAAGAAAGATTCAATTTCAGAAAAAATAGCCTTTAACTTTAGTAACTTTTCTCGTGTAAGGTTTTCTAAAACAGTAATCTTATCTGATGCATACTTATCGTAAATCGCTGCGACTAATGCGCCACTACTTCCTACGCCATAACCTTGAGGTATAGATGAATCAAAGTACATACCAGCATCAACATCGCTTTGTAATTTTTCTATATCAAACGATACTAAGTCTTTGTCTAATTTAGCTAAATAACGAACAAAACGTTTTAAACTTGCGTTAGAATCTATAGCCTCTTTAGATGGATTTTCATCCATCTTTAATGCGCCATTATAAAAATTATAAGGTATAGATAAGCCTTTAGAATCTTTGATGATTCCGTATTCTCCAAATAAAAGAATCTTTGAATAAAATAGTGGTCCCTTCATGTAGTATTGTCAATTACTTTAACAAATATACGTATTATAATTGTATTTGGTTTGCACCTTGCCCAATTTGATCACATATGTAATGTCCATTCTGGCAATAGGTTACCAATTCATTTTTAATAAATTCGATAACATTTTGCTTTTCACTTTCTGGATATAAGACATGTACATTTGCACCTGCATCTAACGTAAAACATACCTTAGAATCTGTTTGCGCTCTATAAGCCCATATTTTATTAATAATTTCTAATGTATTTGGTTTCATTAGTATAAAATAAGGTAAACTCGTCATCATCATTGCATGTAAGGTTAACGCTTCGCTCTCAACTATTTTAATGAATTCATTTAAATCGCCAGTCGCCAATACCGTTTTGAGATTTGCAATGTTTACATGCGCTTGTTTAAACCGTTCCTCAGCAAATGGATGTCCATACATTAATTGATGACCAACCGTACTACTCACTTGCTTTTCGCCTTTATCTACCAATAAAATGGTGTCTTGATAATTTTTAAAAACTGAATGTACATCTGCTTCAAATTTGGTTCCGTATAAATCAGAACTATTTGAAACGCTATCATTTTTTCCCCAAACTACTAGTTCGCCTTCAATACTTCGGCAGGCACTACCTGATCCTAACCTTGCTAAAAAGGACGCTTTTTTATTAAAATACGCTTGATCATTGGTACTATTACCTTGAGTTGTGAGTTTTTTTTCAATACTCATTAAACACAAAGCTATTGCACTCATTCCTGATGCAGACGATGCTATACCAGAACTGTGCGGAAACGTGTTTGATGTTTCAATTTTAAAATGAAAGGCCGTTAAAAATGGCATATAACTTTCTATGCGTTCAAAAAAAGTTTGAATTTTAGGTTTAAACGCTTCATTTTTATTGCCTTCAAAAAACACATCAAAACTAAACCCTTTAGAATCCTTCTTTGTATATGTAATTTCAGTGATTGTTTTACAATCTGAAAGTGTAAAACTAATCGATGGATTTTCTGGAATTTGATGCTTCTTTTTTCCCCAATACTTTACCAAAGCTATATTACTTGGTGAAGTCCATTTTACGGAACCGTTATCTATATTAGCATTGTAATTTTTAAGAATAAAGTCTTGCTCTGTCATTGCGAATTAAATATCTGACAAAGATAACAGTTTTAGCATTGTTTTATAATTTCTTGCTGTTGCATTGACACTTAAATGTTTTTCAAAATAACTAAGATTAAATTTTGCACGACCATAACCTTTAGCACAATACAGATAAATACAATCGTTAATAATCACATATTCATCATCTGGATATGTTTTTTGAGAAGCTTCAATAACTTTAGTTTTATCAGGAATTTCACTGAGAACTGCAAAGTAACTTAGTTCCTTTTTGTCTTTAGCAAATGGACAGTTGTTAAAAATGAACTCTAATGCTTCCCGTGTTTTCACAAAAACAGGAATGTCAAAACCAAAATGATCCAATAACAGCGTCTTTAGATTTTGTGCAATGGTTACCTCATCCTTTATGGACGTTTGAAAAATAACATTACCACTTTGTATATAAGTCTTTACGTTTTCTAATCCTGAATTAGACAATAATGTTCGTAGCTCAGCCATGGGAACTTTTTTGTGTCCTCCAACATTTATACCTCGTAAAAGAGCGATATATGTATTCATTATTTAGTAATTGATTGAGAGACAATATAGGCACCTGTCCAGGCATTCTGAAAATTAAAACCTCCTGTTACAGCATCTACATTAATGACTTCACCTGCAAAATATAAATTAGGAATACGTTTACTCTCAAAAGTTTTAAAGTTAACTTCTTTTAAATCTACACCTCCTGCAGTTACAAACTCCTCTTTAAACGTACTTTTTCCTGTTACCTCAAAAACGGCTGATGTTAGTTGTAATGCTAAATTTTCTATTTGCGCTTTATTTACCTCTGCCCAACGTTCTGTTTCATTTATTTTTGATGCTAAAACGAGTTGTTTCCAAAGTCGTTTAGGCAAATCAAATTGTGTTGCGTTGATAACTGTTTTTTTAGCAAATTCTTGCTTATAACTTTTTAGTGCGTCAGTACAACTATTAACATCTAGGCTAATAAAATTTACTTCAATTTTAAAATTATAGTTCCTTTTTGCCAACGCTACAGCTCCAAAAGCAGAAAGTTTTAATATAGCTGGAGCACTCATACCTACATGTGTTATTAACAGCGGTCCACTAGATTCTAAATTGGTTTCTACGACTTTAATTTCAGTATGCTTTGCCACTACGCCAGGTATATCCTTAATGCGTTTATCTTTTATATCAAACGTAAATAATGAAGGTACTGGTGGAATAATAGTGTGCCCTAAATCTTCTAATAATTTCCAAATTTTAGGATTGCTACCAGTTGCCACAACTAAGGCATTACAAGTTAAAGCTCCTTGATTCGTTTCAATCTTAAATCGAGGTGCATCAATGTCGCTTTGCAACATTGGTTCAATTGATTTTACCGCATGATTATACAACACCTCTACATGGTGTTTTTGTGCTTGATCTAAAAAACAATCAATAATTGTTTGGGAAGAATTAGACACAGGAAACATTCTACCATCATCTTCAATCTTTAATGCTACACCACGCGCTTCAAACCACGCTATTGTATCACCAGTCATAAACTGATGAAATGGACCAAGCAGTTCTTTTTGACCTCGCGGATAATTCAACGTTAATTCTGAAGGTATAAACTCAGCGTGCGTTACGTTACATCTTCCGCCTCCTGATATTTTTACTTTTTGCAAACCCTCTTTGCCTCGTTCTAAAATAGTAACAGACAAATGCGGTTGCTGTTCGGCAATATTTATTGCTGCAAAAAAACCTGCCGCACCTCCTCCAATGATTATTATATCGCTATGTGTACTCAATCTTATATTTTAAAAATATAAAACTACAATGATATACTTCAAAAGAAGAATTTTATAGTATTTATTGTAACGAATGAATATGATTTTTTAAAACTCAAAACCTATTCTAAATGCTAATCGCAAACCTTCATTACTATCAAAGGCAGACATGTTTAATGTAAATAAATCTGCTGCATTCGCAAAAATACCACCACCAAATGCCTTATGCCATGTATGAGAAGTCTCATTTTTTATCCAAACTCTTCCGTAATCAAATCCTCCATAAAACCCAAGTTTTAGAGGCATAACACTTGTTCTTACTTTCTTTAGATTGAGTCGTAAATCTGTACTTTGCACAAAGGCGTTTTGCCCATTAAATCTTTGGTTTCTAAAGCCTCGTAATCCATTGTCTGCTCCTATAGTTGCACCTTGATAAAATTCATAGTTATCGCCAAAATTAAGATGTCCTCTCAATTTAGTTGCTAAAACCAATTGACCTTGAGGTTCTAATTTATAGTCAAAACCCAGTTCTGGAATCAAATACCCAAACCCTTTGGATGTATCAATATTATTTCTAAAGCCTGTTTGCACACTAAATAACATACCTAACGTAGGGAAAGCTTCATTATCTCTATGCTCAAATTTATAAGTGGCATCTGCGCCATAAAAATTATTAGAAACTTCGGTATTATTGCCGATTACCTGATCATTTATAAATCTACCCTCAGTATCTTCTACTTCTATAGATTCTACGGTTACTCCAAATTTAAAACTTGCGCCATACCTGCCTTTCCATTTTAAAGAAGGTTCAAATTTTAGAGTTCTTAGCTTCACTCTATTATAATCTAAATCTGCATCTAATCCATCACTAGTGTCTGCCGCTGGATTATTTGATTCATTTCCACTTCCAAAATAATTAAAAGCGTAATTAGGACTTGTAAAATAGGCATCGAGCCCTAAATTAAAGTGCCCTACAACATTAGCAAATTCGCCTTTATAATTTAATTCAAAGCCTTCGGTTGCAAAATAATAGGATGCTGCAAATTGATGTTGTGATGTAAATGGATTTCGTTCAAAACCATAGGTTGTATACACATCTACAAATCCGATTTTAATTCCATCATCTGGATTTGCGCCTACAGAAGGTATAAGTTGATTGG
The DNA here is from genome assembly GCF_013249045.1 of Winogradskyella eckloniae. Lineage (GTDB taxonomy): Bacteria > Bacteroidota > Bacteroidia > Flavobacteriales > Flavobacteriaceae > Winogradskyella > Winogradskyella eckloniae. Next base: position 294,488 of record NZ_JABRWP010000002.1, on the reverse strand, counting down.
TACTATTTTTTAATTTTTTATAATTATATACATTGGTTAAATAATCATCGGACAGTTTTTTTCTACCCTTATTCGTAACCACTGTATTAGTTTTGGATTTATAATCGTAAAACTTAACACGCTTTCCGTTTTCTATATTATAGGTGTCATTGTTTTGCCCACCAACTAAGATTACTTTAATAAAACCATCACCTTCGCCTTTAACCTCAAAAACATCATCATCGTCTAACGCGTATATCCAAATTTCTTTAGTTTCATCTCTTGTATAGGTGCGTTGATGAAAAACATCTTGCTTTTTACCTTTTTTAATGCGATAAGCTGTCACCTTAGTTTCTCCGTTTGGCATGCGTTCTACATCAAACCAGTCGTCTTTATTAGTACCTTTAATTACTGCATATTTATTAATTAACTGATAATAACGATCAGAGATTTCTTGAAGATTAGAGCGTCTAGCTTTGAGCTTTGCCTTAATGTCCTTTATAGAATTTTTAGGCATTTCAGATGGCATATTTAAAAAAGCATTTTCAATAACGGCATCTGTAATTCCATCTTGAATCCGTTTTACTTGAGCATCCCAAACCGCTTTATCTGATTCTGCAATTATTTCCATATCTAAAGGGTAAGGTTCTACATTTACGCCTTTTACATCAACCAAATCATCTGAATATTTTCGTAACAAACGTGCTGTTGGCATTAATTTTACAGCTGTACCCAATAAAAATCCATCTGACATTTTAGAGAATGCTTGATCGCGATCTCTAGGCATAGGTCTGTATATTTTTTGTCCGTTTTCTTTAAATTCTATCCAACGCCATTGATCTTGATGTCTATCCCAATCTCCTATTAACATATCAAATAATCGAGCACGTATATATGCAACTTCATCTACTTTAAGGTCTTCATCTTTATGGATTTTATGCATCATATCATCTGTTGATAATAACTTATTTTGAAATCCAAAACTAGCTTGATCGTTATGCCCTTCTGAGGTATGTTCTTCTATCATATAAAGCTCATCGCCATATGCGTCATTATATTGACCTAAACGGTCTTGCTTTGGCACAAAATACAATTCAGGATTTGTATGATAAACACCTACGGCATCCGCTAAATCGCCAATAACCAATGGCGCATATGGATGTGAACCTGTAAAGACATCTAAAATTAAATCTTCTGTTGCCGTATCATCATATTGGCCTTCTATATATTGGTCTTTAAATAAAACCGCTTGTAAATATTGTAAGGCTTGTTTACGTACTGCTCGCATCACATATTGCGTGCCATTTTTAGTTTCTAAACGTAAGGATTTAGACTGATTTCCTCCTCCTTTCTTTACTGGCGTTAAGCCTCCAAAAAGCGTGTCTAACTTAACATTGGGTGCCTTAACTTTGGTACTATACTCCTTTCTATAACGTTCTCCCCAAATAAATTTCCGAAAACCATTAACGTCTGTTTCTTCTTCTGTATAAACCGATGAGACCTTATGACTATCTGTATTTTTAGTGTATGTTTTTGGCGCTAATGGTTTATCTTCTGAAAACACTTCCGTTTCAAAAACAACCGCTTTTTTCTCTGAAGAATAAAAAGACACATGCGCAGATCCGTCTTTATAAATATCTAAGGTTGCATAACCTGGTGTACCATAACCAAAAATACCACTTCCTATATTTCTTACCGCAGAAACTTTTGAGCCAGCACCAGAGATAATTTGATGTAAATTATCTTCAATTAAATATTGCAAATTATGTTCATGACCAGAAACAAAAACCACTTTTTTATTGACTTGTGCTAAGGCTACCAAACGGCTTTTGAGTTCATTATATAATTTATTTTGAAGATCTACATTAGCTATTCCACTTGTTTTTCTAATAACATTTTTTACGGTACCTAATATAGGTGCAGGGCTCATGTGACTCTTAAAACTATATTGCCCTCCATGTGAGCCGTTTGTAAACATAGGATGATGTAATGCAACAATTGTAGTTTTTCCCCTAGCCTTTTTTATTAAGCTATTAAATTCATCTAAAAATGCTAACCTTGTTTTAATCTCGCAATCATCATTAATGGTAGGTTGATCATTCCAATTATTTATATACCAATGTGTATCTACCACTATAAGTTCTATATTTTCTGATATATGTATTTTATCTATTGCGCAACCATTTTCTGGCAAAAAACTATGCTTTCCTAATGCGTCTTCAACTATTTTCTCTTGCGCTTTTAACCCTTTTATATCTGAATACCAATCATGATTCCCAGGAATAAATATAGATTTTCCTTTAAAATTTTCTAGTGCTTTCGTTTGTATTTGAATACGATGCTTAGCAAGTTCGTAACCTTCACTTGATTTTTTTGGCATGCCTTTAGGATAAATATTATCGCCCAAAAAAATGGCCGTACTATTTTTGCTAGCGGTCTCTAATTTTTCCTTAAATGCCTTTAAAGCTTCCGAACTTTCTCCTATGCTTGAGTTCCCAGCATCACCAATTAAATAAAAACTATGTTCAATTTCTTTATTTTCTGGTTTCGGTTTTTCTGACCCTTCTACCACTTGTTTATGCAGAGTTGCACAAGAATTAAAGAAGAATAAAACAACAACCGTAGCCATTGTAAACTTGCGTAAAAATTTCATAGTTCATTTCGTTAGTTAGTCAAAAATACGAATTACGCTAGCCAATTAGAAATTGTTAATTTATGTTTCTTAAAGGCCTTATACAATAACTCTTAAGAATTTCAATCTATAACAAACTGTAATTAAACTAGATAAATTACGTCTACAGTTTAGTAGAAGACATACTGAATACATTACAAAATAAATTTCAATACTTATTTTAGAACATAAAAATTCCTTAATTTTAAATTCTTATACGAGATTTATGGAAAACCTTTTAACGGCTGCTGAGAACTATGTTATCACTTACTTAAATGATAATCTAGACGCATCATTTGTTTATCACAATGTAGCACATACGCAACGTGTTGTTTCTAAAGTTAATGAATTAATTGAAGGCAGCACATTAACAGCTAACGAACAGGAGCAATTGTTAATAGCTGCTTGGTTTCATGATACCGGATTTACAAAAACGATTGTTGGCCATGAACTAGAAAGTGTAAAAATTGCTTCAGAATTTTTAACCGCTCAAAAGGTCTCTGAAGCAACTATTAAAAGTGTTTCTGACATCATTTTAGCGACTCAAATGAATTACCAGCCGACTAACCAATTAGAAGGCTTTATAAAGGATGCAGATTGCGCACATTTATCTAGTAAAAACTACAGCCAATACGCCTCATTGTTAAGAAAAGAATGGGAACTTACTTTGGGTAAAAAAGTATCAAAAGCAGAATGGCTTAAAGAAAATATTGGCTTTTTAACACAACATAGTTTTTGCACGGATTTAGCGACAAAAAAATGGGAAAAACGAAAAGGAAAAAATTTAGCAAATCTATTACAAGATCAAAATAAAATAAAAACAACTACTGATAAATTAAAACAAAAAAAGGCGGAATTAAACTTTAAAAAAGAAAAGTTAGACCTACCAGATCGCGGCATTGAAACCATGTTTAGGGTGGCCTTGAGAAACCATATTACGCTAAGTGATATTGCAGACACAAAAGCTAATATTTTATTATCTGTAAATGCTATAATTATTTCCTTAGTATTGTCTAATCTTGTCTCTAAACTTGACAATCCTTCTAATGATTATTTAATTTGGCCAACATTTATTTTTGCTTTATTTACGGTAGGATCTGTAGTACTTTCAGTTATAGCAACACGCCCTAATATAACAAGTGGAAAATTCACAAAAGAGGATGTGGCGAATAAAAAAGTAAATCTATTATTCTTTGGTAACTTCCATAAAATGAAACTTGAAGAGTTTGAATGGGCTATGGAAGAAATGATGAAAGACAAAGAGTATCTCTATGGCTCTTTAACTAAAGATTTGTACTTTTTAGGACTGGTTCTCAATAGAAAATATAAAATATTACGACTCACATATACTTTTTTTGCCGTAGGAATTGTCGTTAGTGCCATGGCTTTTGCATTAGCTTTTCATTTTTCTGGGCAACAATCACCTATTACAAGTTTATAGCTTTCTAAGCCTTAATTTCTTTCATTAAATCATCATACGTATAGAAGGATTTATCATCTTTGGCTTTATGATACAACACACTAACTCTTATTGCTTTTAAACCAGTAACCGCTTGTAAATCTTGCAATTCTACAATTTCTACATCAGTATCTAAATACTGTTTCGCTTGTAAAAATTTAATATACTGTAAATACTCTATTTCATCCTCTCTTTGAGAATAAACAATACTTAACTTCCCTTTTTGGGTCACTCGTTCATTAGTGCCTTTTATAAAAGCTTTGTCTACTCGTTTTTTTACAATTTCGTACCTGGCATTGTAGGTTCCGTCTACATCAAATTGTTTTTCATCCATTCTAAAACTAATCGATAGCGGCTGATTAAAGACTAATATCATAGAAGCGACATCTAAGGCAACAGGAAAATCTGACTTCATTTGATAATAAGCATTCTCCATTTCTACCATGACTTGTAATTGCCATAGTCTTAAATTATATAAGTAAATTGGGTTAAAACTATCTTCTTTTGTTAATGATTCACCGATATACATATTGTGCTCTACACCATCGGTTTTAAAACGCTCAAAATAATGCGGATACATTTGTTGTGCCTCTACTTGTTTAGCATCTAGTATCGCAGCCATTTCTTTATTGATTTTCAGAATCGTATCGTCATACTGTTTTCTATGATGATATAACGTATCTACATGATTATCAATATGCTTAAAATAGGAATCGATTTCAATTTTTAAATCATCAATTGAATACAAATGTTTTAAAACGGGTTCAATTTCATTTTTAATAAAAACAGATATCTGGTGCTCACTATCAACTTGAAAATGCACATCAACACTCTTTAAAAAGTCTTCAATTTGATAGATATATTGCTCATAAATTGGCAATTTCACTATATTAAAAGCATTTAATAAAATACTTTTTAATTCATTTAGCTGAAGGGACAAATCTCTTTGAGTGGCCCAATTTCTAGCTTCGGATGATCCTTTAATATCAATTTGTCCGTAAAGAGGATAAATATTTTCGAAAACTATTTTGTTAAAATTAGCTTTCTTACCATCCATTTCATCTTTTATAAATTGCTTGGCTTCTTTTTTAAATCTCCAATGCACACTAGAGTGAATAGACGTACATTCCTTTTGTATAATGGCTTCAATTAAATTCGTCTCGTCATTCTTTGAACGCTCCACAGCACTTACAATAAATGGCATAACATCTACCAATTTATTAGCGTTTATACTATTTAATATTTTTGGTTCTTTTGAAACAATTTCTACAACACCCATTAAACCTTCTTTATTGGCTATTGGTGCAAAAATGGCGCTTTTAATTCCTTGTTCATGTAACACTTTAATATGTGGCGCCTTTCCTTGTGATTTCTCAAAAGCTCTATCTACATCAGACACAGAAAAATACTCGTTCTCTCTTAATAACTTATTATAAGACCACTTACACAAAGCATCAGAACAATACTTGCTTTCTAAATTATTGAGCAAATAACTATTAATACCTACACCGTAAACGCGTTCAAAAACATGGTCTTCTGCATTATAAATAGAAAAACCTACTTTGATATTTTTAAGTCCAAATAAGGATTGAAAAATATCATGAAAACCTTCCATAAAGCTCTCCGTTTTTCGTTTACTCTCACCAATCAGTGTGGTCTTAACATTAGAAATGGATTGGTCATCTGTAATATCAAAAATATTAGAAATCACAAACCCTTTGAACATATAACTACCTGGCGGAAATTTCTTTTTCCACAATGCTATATTTTCAAAATTATCTAATAATTCATCATAATCTTGTTTCGTTATTTTAGGAGCATTTTCTGATGGAATTACTTCTGTAAAATCGGCATTATACAGCATTTTATAATAACGAACTACGCCATTAGCATCAGGAATTTCATAAAAAAATGGACGCTTAAAATTAAGCGTATAACCATAACATAAATTTAAAATAACAGCACAGGCGAATATATATTTTTGATCATTGGGCATGTTCTGAATTTGTAAATCAAAATTAGAACCTGCCGTTTTTAGAATACTTTTAAATCGCTCAGATGAGTTAAATGTGAAATTATGAAACGGAATCGATGCTGTTTTAATTTCATTTTTAGTTAGCAAAGGACTAAACGCATCTTGTAACAAGCCTTCAATCTCTTTTTCATAGGTTTTGAATAGTTCAAAGTCACTAAAGCCATCTCTTAGTATAGGATTGTCTTCTGCTATTTTTAGCACACGACGCGCATTAGCTGCAATAAAATCATTATCTGCTGCTATTAACTTTTCATACTGATTTAGTAGCTTATTGAAGCTTACCTTTATATGAAAAGGGGATTCTATGTTATCGTTAATATCCAAAACAAGTGGTTTATGATTAATGCTAAAGCCTATGTTCTGTATTAAGTCGCTTTTGGCAAACACAGCTTACATGAATCTATATCTAAAGTAAAAATACGCTAATTGCGATTAAAATCCTAACTGTCCGTAAGTCCAATTAGACCCATCACTTATAAAGATTAAAGTTTTAGTTTCATCATTGCCATCAGCAGCAGTATCTGCAGTCATAGTAACCGATTTTGTACTTGCTCTACTATCACCAGAATAAAACTCTACACCATTTCCCAAACCTGCCACATAACCATAGGAATAAATTACGGCCGATTCTGAATCGGATACATTTCTTAATATATAAATTCTTCCAGGCACTAAAGTTGCATTAGGAAGAATAAATTCTTCATTTCCAGTTGTTGGTGTTAAATTTAGATAAACACCGTCATCAACAGGTGTGGCAGAACCCATTGGCCCTCCGTTTAAACTTACTACTTTTATGGATAAATTGCCATTAATATCTAATGTGCTTTTTGGGTCGGTAGTACCAACACCCACTTGAGCATTAACACAATGAAAGCACAGTGCCAATACTAGTACTAGTATCACATTTTTCATAATTAATATTAGTTATTATTTAGTTAGTATACTCAAAGCAAAACCACCACCTTCGGCAAGTTCTATAGAGAGCTTTGAGTTTGTATTTAGTTCTATTTTTTCAATGGTAAGATCTAATGGGTTGTCATTCCAATGTGCATTTTTACCATCTTTATAAATTATAGCTTCATAGGTTTTGTCACTGTCTAAAAAACTAAACTCGAGATCTATTGTCCTAGACATTTCATCTGTAATACCACCAACAAACCAATTATTTGTTTCTCGTTCTTGTCTTGCAATAGTCACATAATCACCAACTTCGCCATTTAAAATAAGTGTTTTTTTCCAATTGACACCTACATCTCTGATGAACTGCAAAGGTTTAGGATTAGCTTCATAATGTTCCACTAAATCTGCTGCCATTTGTATAGGACTATAAATTACTACATACAATGCCAATTGCTGAGCAATGGTTGTATTGACCTGATTGTCTTTTTTATATTCATTAAATTTTATATTAAAAATACCTGGCGTATAATCAATAGGACCAGACAACATCCTTGTAAACGCTACAATTGGTAAATGTTCTGGCGGATTGCCACCATCGCTTGCCCATGCATTGAATTCTTGCCCACGCAATCCTTCTCTAGAGATAATATTAGGATATGTTCTACGCAATCCTGTAGCTTTTATTGGCTCATGTGCATTGACAGCGACCTGGTATTTTGCAGCTTTTATTGCCGCATTATTATATTGATTTACCATATATTGTCCATGATGATACTCACCCTTTGGTAGTATTTTACCAACGTATCCAGATTTTACACTATGCATCCCATATTTTTGCATTAAAGCATAGGCTGTATCTTGTTGTTTTTCATAAGTCTCTGTTGCTGCCGAGGTTTCATGATGCATTATTATCTCTACTCCTTTTGCCTTAGCATATTGTGTTACATCGTCTAAATCATAGTCTGGATATGGTGTTACGAAATCAAAAACACCTTCTCTATCTTCAAAGCCTATCCAATGTTCCCAACCAGTATTCCAACCTTCTACTAAAACACCACCAATATTATTTTTTGCAGAAAAATCAATAAATCTTTTCACATTCTCTGTTGTTGCTCCATGTTTTCCATGAGATTTTCCGCCATCGGTCCATGTATTCATGTCTTGTGTCATTCCGTAGTCCCAAGACGACTTTCCTAAATGCATTTCCCACCAAACACCTGTGTACTTCATAGGCTTAAACCATGAAACATCACCTAGTTTATTTGGTTCGTTTAAATTAACAATAAGCTTAGATGCGATTAAATCTGGAGCATTATCTGTAATTTGAATAGTACGCCATGGCGTACTAAAAGGCATTGTTTTCTTTACTTTATAGGGTCTATTTTCCGACCCAACTAAATTACTTCTTAGGTTTAAGTTTACAGTATCTACGGCTAAAGTCATTCCCGAATAATCAATCAAAGCAGCTTCATGAAAACTTAGATGCGTACCATCCTTACCAACCATTGTAACTGGCGTATTTACGGCATTTTCTGGTATGTAGGTTTGCGCCAGATTCTTATGGTTTGCAAATTGTACAGCATCAATTTCTGATAAGTTTGTTGTATTGTACAAATGCTCGTAAATATCCCAATCACCAGGAATCCAAAACGTTTTATAGTCTTCTGTTAAGTTAAATTCTGTATGCTCTTCAGTGATATAAATATCGCCTTTTAGTTTAGGTTGTTCTGGGAATTCATATCTAAAACCAATACCATCATCATAGACCTTAAAAATGATTTGTAATAACCGTTCTGCACCATTGGTTTCTTGTAGAGTTACGTTTAATTCATTATAATTATTTACAACATCTAACTGCTCTCCCCATGGCATTTGCCAGGTTTCATTAAATGAAGAACTGACCGTTTTCTTAACTTTAAAATTTGTCTTAAAGTCAGGCACATCTTTAAACTCAAAACCTAAATAAGATGTATCTACTACTGCTTTATTATTATATGTTACAACATAGAAAGGACGGCCTTCAGAATTAACATTAATATTTACCTCTACCGCTTTGTTTGGCGAAGCTATATTTGTTACTATGTTTTCACTCCCTTGACAAGAGAAGATGATGGATAAAAGTGTAATAACAATAATTCTTATTTTCATAATATTGAATTTAAATATCTATTAATTATTCCCTTTCTATAAGCACAACATTATACTCTGAATCTATTGTAATCTTCCCATTTAATACCGTTGCTTTCTGACCAGAATAAGCGTCTCTAAGCCTTACGCGTTCTTCATAAACCTTTGAAACATCAATAACTTTCTTGCCTTTATTTAAGTCTAAACCTACAACTACTAAATCCTTAAAGTTGTCTTTTTGATAACTTCTATAGAAATAGTATGGCGAAGCGGTAATCATTTGATGCATACCTGCTCCTATTGCTGGATGTTTTGCTCTAAATTGTCCTAATTTTTGCCAATGAGATAAAACATCTTTTGTACGTTTTCTTTTAGCAATAGAATCCCAATTCATCATTGAACGTAACGTAGCATCACCTTCTGTTCCCGGAATTATGAGTGATCTTGAAGACTCATCTCCATAATAGATCTGAGAAGCACCAGGAGCTAATAATAATTTATTCGCGGTTTCAAATGGCTTTTTTCGTTGCGCATCAAATGGTCTACCATCATCATGTGAGCTTAAATAATTTAATGTACCAAAACCTTTTAAATCATTATGTAAGACTGTGTGATAATGCTTAAACAGATCTTCATAATCCTTGTCTTTAGAATTATATTTGAATTCAAAGTTTATTAGGCTCTGAAAACTTGGTGGATCAAAATAATTTACTTTTTTGTCTCCAAAATCGAATTCTTGACCTGTGCTTACGCCATAATTATAGACTTCTCCTACAAGATAAAAATCATTGTCATCTATTACTTTATCTGCGTTATTCTTTTTGTATTCTCCAAAGGCATAGTCACATTCTACTTTAAATTCTGTCCACACATACTCTTCAACATGTTTTACAGTATCTACTCTATAACCATCTATTCCAAATTCTGTAATGTAATCCGTTAGCCATTTCATGATATAAAAACGTGGTGCTCTAGGATGTCCTGTTCGCTCAAAAAAAGCATTAAGCTCATTAATTTCTTTTTCATACCGACCTTCTGACTTCCACTTTTCTACCAACTGTGGTGGTAATTCTACATGGTCATTACTATCTGTTCTTATATCAGGTAAATTAGCCACCAATGTACAACTTATGGTATTTTCATAGGTATCATATGTACATTGTGGATTTGTTCTTACCCATTCACTTGGCCAAACAGGATCTTTTTCTGTAACAGGACCTGTATGATTTATTACAGCATCTAAAACAATTCTAATTCCTCTAGCATGTGCTTCTGTTACCAACTCGTGCAAATCTTCTTTAGTCCCAAAATTAGGATCTATCTTAGTCCAATCTTTTGCCCAATACCCATGAAAACCGTAGGTTACTCCTGTACCTTCATCTGTACCACCATGGATCTGCTCAACAATTGGTGTCATCCAAATAGCATTAACACCTAAATCCGTGAAATATCCTTCTTTAATCTTTTGTGTAACACCTTTAATATCGCCTCCTTTAAAACCTCTAAGTTTTGCTGTTTTTTTTGTTCTATTGAAATTGACATCATTAGAAACGTCTCCATTATTAAATCGGTCAGTTAATAAAAAATAAAGATTAGCACCTTCCCAAACAAATGGAATTTCGGTCGTTTCAGTAGAAGCCTCTAAAATGATTCTATTTTCTGCTGCTTTATTTTTACAACTCAAAATGACAAGAATTAAGGTGAATAAAATTAGTTTTTTCATTGTTGTTTTTGGTTTTAAACCTAAATGGTTTAGGGATTTTAGTTTTTATATTTCAATTTTTAAAATAAAAGACTCTAAGGGTTTAATATCTATCCGTACTTCCGCTTTACCGTTTTCAACTTTTAATTGTGAAGTGTATGCATTATACAACTGATCCTTTACGACATACTCACCATCTATAAGTTGAAGTTTTTGAACTAAATCTTCTGGCAATTGTAACTCAAATCCATAAGTGTGCTCGGCATTAAAATTGGAAATAATAATGAGTTTTTCATCAGCACTCCAACGCACAAACGACAACACTTTATCATTATACCACTCTGTATTTTGATGATTGTAATGCTGAATATCTTGATAATTCCCCATTAAAGCCGAGCTATTAATCGTAAAATTTAAAAGGCGTTTGTAAAAATCACGTAATGCCTTTTCTTCTTCTGTGGATTGTCCTCCATCAAACTTTTTATGATTTACCCAACGGACTTGCGTTGGTACTGACCCATAATCAAAAATTGATGTTCTCGTTGGGTCTCCAAAACCTAAATCTTCCGCGCCTGGTTCACCAAATTCTTGTCCAAAATAAATCATAGTTGGCGCAGTAGACGAGGTCGCAGATACAACCATTGCTGGTTTACCTTTGGCTGCGTTACCTGCAAAATCTGGACTTGCTATACGTTGCTCATCATGATTTTCTAAAAAATGAAGCATATGATGTTCAATATCACTTAAATCACTTAAAATTGGCGGAATATTATCTGTACTTCCATGACCTTGCATCACATGTTTAAGGGTATCATACAACTGAACTTTATCATACAAATAGTCCATTTTACCTTTCTTAATGTAATCTCTATATAAACTAGGATTATAGACCTCAGCTAATAAAAAAGCATCAGGATTTTTCATTTTTATATGAGAATTCATAAAACTCCAAAATTCTACCGGAACCATTTCTGCCATATCATAGCGGAATCCATCTACACCTTTTGCGGTCCAATACAAGGCAATATCTTTAAATTTTGTCCAAGAACTTGGTACCGTTTTATCGTTCCAAAACTCAAAGTGCTTTTTATAATCTGCATGGTCAAACCCTTCTGGTAATTCGGCAAAATCTTTTCTACCTTCTGGACTAATGCCATAATTTATCTTTACCGTTTCGTACCAATCATTAATATCTGGTTGTGATGCTCTAGAACCATTACCTGTCCATTTTGCCGGAATTTCTTCAAACTTATGATCTGCCATATTTGTTTGTTCACCACCTAATGGCTGATAACCATGTTTCCACTCTGGTACTTTAAACGCTTCACCTGGATTGTAATAGAAATTATTATTTACAGCGTACGTTTTAGTTTGATCATCTTCTGCTCCAAAATCGGTAACACCTTCAGGATTGGTTAAACTTTGATAATTTCGTGCAACATGATTGGGCACAATATCAATTATGACCTTTAAACCTGCCTTGTGCGAGCGCTCAATTAAAGCTTCAAACTCTTCTAATCTTTGTTCTACATTAACCGCTAAATCAGGATTAACGTTATAGTAATCTTTTACTGCATATGGTGAACCAGCTCTACCTTTTACAATATCTGGATCATCATTAGAAATTCCATACTCGGTATAATCTGTAATAACATCATGATGTGGCACACCTGTATACCATATATGCGTTACACCTAAGTCCTTTATCTCCTGTAAGGCTTTAGCTGTAAAATCATTGAATTTGCCAACGCCATTTTCCGCTTTAGTCCCCCAAGGCTTATTGGTAGTATTTGTATTGCCAAATAAACGTGTAAATACTTGGTAAACAACTTCTTTTTTCTTCATGTTTTGTTTTATTTCCGTAGTGCTATAACTTGGTACTGTAGCATTATCTTTTGTATCATTTTTACATCCTAAAAAGCTAAAGATAACTATTAGTATTGTGATTTTTTTAATCCCTTTCATTTAGTTTATTTTTTAATTTTTACCAAAACCTGTGTGGTTTCCCCTGTGATTCTTTCTACAGGAATTCGCGCTGTTTTAGAGGTTTCAGACCAATCAAAATCCGTGTGTTTACCTACATAAACTCGTTTTGGCTTTTTTTCTAAACCATGAATGGTTAAATAAAATAGTCTTGATTTAGGACTAAAATTTTTCCCTGTTTTATCGGATATTTTAAATTCTAATGTAGCGCCTTTGGTAGTCATCTCAAACCTTAAAATCTCATAATTTTCGTTTAATAATGCGTTTGCAGATTGACCATCGTCATTATAAATTTCTCTACGTGATGTTAGTACAGATGTATCGTGATAATAATCGATTTTATACATTGCATCATCATATTTTTCTGTGGTTTGAATCACATTAATACTCGGAATAAATGCACCTGCTCTTATATAAGTAGGAATTGATTGCTCATCTAATGCTACGGTTTTAGTTTGTCCACCTTTTACTTTGCTGTCCGTATAATAATTGAACCAAACATTATCTGAAGGAAAATACACATCTTGTGTTTTAATTTCAGCTTGTAGAACAGGCGATACCAAAATATCGTTTCCCCATAAATAGGTTTTTGAATACGTATATAAATCTTTATTATTAGATTCTTCAAAAAATAATGGACGCATTAAGGGTTTACCATATTGATTATTTTCATACATCAAATTGTAATTGTAGGGTAATAATTTGTAACGCAACTCAATCGCTTCTTTTGCGAGTTCCCTTGCTTTTGCGCCTCTAAAGACCGGTTCACTTGGTACGTCCTCTTGAGCATGAGGCCTATAAATAGGATTAAAAACACCATATTGTAACCAACGTACATAGAGTTCATCATCTAAATTAGCACCTGCAAAACCACCTAAATCACTATGCATATATGATAAGCCTTGCATACCCATTTGCAATGCAATTTCTGGCTGAGATTGTAGACCTCCCCAAGTTCTATTCACGTCACCAGACCAAGGTACCATTCCAAAACGTTGTGAACCCGAATATCCGGCTCGCATTAAAATAAATGGTCTTTTGTTAGGAAAATCGCGTTGGTACCCTTCAAAAATTAATCGCGCCCAATCGTGTCCATAAATATTATGAACTTCATTAGCAGTACCTGATTTATGCAGTACCCAATCTGGATGCACCTCTGGTTCTCCCAAATCTCCCCAAACGCCTGAAACACCTTTATCTGCTAATTCTTTATAGATCGTCCAGAACCACTTTTCACCATCTGGATTATAAATATCAATGAGGCCTGTATTGCCAAAATAAAAATCGTATGTGGCAGGACTACCATCATATTTTTTTGCTAAAATTCCTTTTTCTACAGCTTCATCCCACTTTTTAGAACTGGTTAAAATAAACGGTTCTGTTATGGTTATGGTTTTTACCCCTTTACTGTTGAGCCGCTTAACCATGCCTTCAAAATCTGGAAAGGAATCTCTAAATACTTCTAAATTACCCATCGTTCCTTTTAACGCTTTACCAAACCAATACAAATCGAGTATAATAGCATCTACCGGAATTTTTTGTGCTTTAAATTTTTCAATTGTTTTTTCTACTTCTTCTTGAGAATGGTATCCAAAACGACTCGAAAAATTACCTAATGCCCAACGAGGTAACATTGGCTGTTTTCCTGTTAAATCTGTATAAACATCTACCATATCTAACCAAGAATCACCTACGACAATCTGATAGGTTTTACGGCCAGAAATCGTTTCATAGGTTAACGTATTATCCCCTTTACTGTCTAAATCTAAAAAGCCAATGGGCGCATTATCAAAATGCAACATATATTGTTTTGAAGAGAGCACAATAGGCATGGTATAATTCATTAGTTCACTATGAGTTTCGTATCCATAATGCGCTCGATTGTAGAGTTGTAATCGATTGCCTCGACGGTTCATTCCTAATGCTCTGGCACCTCCTCCATACAATACCTCATCTTTTTCTAGATTAAACTTAAGAATCTCTAAACTATCTTGTTTTACATAACCGTCTTTCTCTGAAATTATAAATTTATCTTTATAGTAATACGAAATTTGAAACGGTTGCTTTGTTATGGTAACATACAAACCATTCGTTTTTAATAAAACATCATTACCTCTATCTATCATTTCGAAATACGAACTGTAAGGTTTTGCTACAACGGCATGAGATTGCGATTTGAAATACTCATTTTCTGGTACAAAGGTGGTTTCTATTACATTTGAAGAATACGGTTTAATAATATAATAACCATCACTAACTTCTACTTTTAAATCTAACCCTTGCTTTACGGCACTTTTAAAAATACGATTGGTATTTTGAGCCGTTAAAGCCGTGAATGAAAAGAGCAATACAAGAACTAAATTTATATTTTTCATAGTTTAAGGTTTATATTTATTAGGTTATTAAAACCTAATAAATAAACTAGGTAACAGACCTTCTATATTCTAAAACGCTTTTAGGTCTATGCATTATGATTATGTCTCTATTTTCCCAACAAAAAAATTAAGGGTTGGTCTAACCGTTGATTCCAAGCATTTTCAGAATGATTAGTGCCTTCAAAAAATAAATTTTTAGAATCGGTTTCACTATAGCCTTTAGCTTTTAAAATCTCATTCACTCTTGGCGCATATTGCGGATAATGTTGATCTAAAGTTTCATTGCCATAATCAAAATACAATCGATGTTCGCCTGCATTGGGTAAATTGGCTTCCATATATTGAAAGATTGCCGATGGATATGGGTTATGTTCTATTGGCATAGCACCTGGCCAATGCGTAGACAAACAAGCTGCTCCACCAAAAACTTCAGGGTATTCAGAAATGGCATACATAGACATTAATCCTCCCATGCTAGAGCCCATTACAAATGTGTTTTCCTTAGCGGAACTCACAGCATAGGTGGCTTCTATTTTTGGCTTCAGCTCTTTAACAATAAAGTTTAAATAATTATCACCATTAAGTTTAAAATCCTTTGAGCCAGATAGATCTCTTAAGCTATCTTTTGTTGTTTCATGTATATAATTAAATGCCTTTTGAGGAAATAAATCTTGCCAGCGTAGTTTCGCTATATTATGAACAGCTACAACGATAAAATCTTGAGTCTTTCCTTCTGCCATTAATTGGCTCGCCCATTCATCTACATTCCATTCTTGCTTGTTCCACGTTGTTAAAGCATCAAATAACATTTGACCATCATGCATATATAACACATTGTATTTTTTGCTCTCCACGTAACTTTCTGGCAACCATACATCCACGGATCTTGGTGTTATATAACTTGACGGGAAATTTTCTATTCTATGAATTTCACCTTTATAAAGTGAAACATTTTTTAAATGCTGAAAGTATAATTGAGGCGTATTAGCATCGGTTTCGGTTTGGGTGGTAATTACAGCTTCTGACTTCGATTCATCTTTACAAGACGTCAAAATTAAACTCATACATAACACTAATAACATACGTCTCATATTATAACGCTTTTGTAGTTAAAATTAAACTTCCCTTTGATTGTAACATTAAAGTAGAATTCCAAATTAATGTTTCATTCGTAATAATATTGGTTAGGGTTTTGCCAACTAAATCTAACTCTTTAAATCTAGACAAATCTAACTCCACAGCATCTTCATTTTTATTAATAACATGCACAACCACCTCATTATCAATTATTCTCGCTAATATATAAATACTATTGTTAGGTGCAAAATGCAATGTTTTACCATGATGAATAGCCTCACTTGTTTTTCTATAATTTAATACTTTAGATAAATAAGACTGCATCTCTTTTTGCGTCTCTGTTAAACCTTCACCTGTAAATGCATTTACCAAATCACCTTCCCAACCTCCTGGAAAATCGGTTCGGATTAAGCCATGGTCTCCAGGTTTATCAAAATCGTCCATTAGGATTTCAGTACCATAATAAATCTGAGGAATTCTTGGCAACATTAATAAATAACTCAAAGCCATTTTTGTATGAACCACGTTACCTTTTAATTGCGTAAATATGCGACTCATATCATGATTATCTCCAAACACCATAATATCTTTAGGTGCAGCATAAGCAAAATCATTAGCTAACCCTTCATACATTTTAACAAGACCTTTATCCCAAGTTTCATCTTCATTTAAAGCTTCAACAATATACTTTTGCATTGCGAAGTCCATGGTAGACTTTAAATTTGAATCGTAAGCATCGTTATTGCGTTGTCCATCTTGCCAATATCCTATTAATAATGGGTTGTAACTCCACTCTTCACCAACTATAGAAAAATTAGGATATTCTTTCATAATAGCACCAGCCCAATTGCTCATAAATAATTTATCTGGATAAGGGTAGGTATCTTGACGAATACCAGCTAGCCCTAGAGTTTCTATCCACCAAATACTATTCTGAATAATATAGTTTGCCATAAACGGATTTCTTTGGTTTAAATCTGGCATACTTGCCACAAACCAACCATCGGTCATTGCTTTGGCATCTAATTTTGAAGCGTAAGGATCTTGGTTTGTAGTGCGTCTGTGGCTTGAAGTTTTGGTCACTTTCCAATCCCAATGATCTATATTATCCTCGTAATGTTTCTGATAATTCACCCAATCTTTAAACGGTAAATCCTTCATCCACCAATGCTGCAAACCACAGTGATTTGCAACCTGATCCATGATGAGTTTCATATTGCGTTGTCTTAAACTATCGGCTAAGTCTCTATACCTTGTTAAGGTACCAAATCTCGGATCTACTTTATAAAAGTCTGTCATGGCATAACCATGATAAGACCCATTTGGCATATCATTAATAAGCATAGGACAAGGCCAAACCGTTGTAAAACCTAAATCCTCTATATAATCTAAATGATCTATTATCCCTTGTATATCACCACCATGTCTTGCATATCCATCAGCTCTGTCTACGCCTTGTTGCAATAAACCTTTTACTTGATCATTTTCTGGATTACCATTAACAAAACGGTCTGGAGTAATTAAATATATGGCATCTGAACTATTAAAACCTATATAATCTTCTGCGGATTTCTCTCTAGATTTTAACTCATAAGTTTGAATCAATTCAGATTGATCTTCTAACTGAAATTTAATATTGAATTTTCCTGCTTTTGCTGCTTCAGATATCTCTAAATCTAAAAACAGATAATTAGGACTATCTGCTTTATGTGTTTCCACTAAGTTAACACCAACATAATTAATTTTTGCTATTGCTTTCCCGATGTTGGGATGCTTTACTAACAGTTGTAAATTTTGATTTTTAAAACCCACCCACCAATGTGGCGGCTCCACTCTTTCAATAGCATTATGAATTTCTGTTACTGGTTCTGAAACCACGTTTTCCTCTGAGGTGGTTTTCTTACACGAAAACACAGTAACAACTAATAGTGCTGTAAAAAATAGTTTTAACGTTCTCATGATTTATAGGGTTAAGACCTTGTGGCGTTATGAGCCACTAGGTCATTATTTATATCCAAACAACAAATTTCAGTAACAGTAACCATCCATTACTTTTAATAAATTAAACTGTAACCATATGATTAGGCGTAATCGTAATCGATTTGCCATCGACGTAAATGGTTAAATCTTTATCGCCTTCCAATTTAAATTGCGTTTCGTTCTGATTAACACTCACAGTAATAATTTGATGTCTAAAATTAACTTTAAACGAATAGCCTTCCCATTGTTCTGGAATTTTTGGCTCAAAAGATAATGTGTCATTTTTTACACGCATACCACCAAATCCTTCTACAATACTCATCCATGTACCTGCCATAGAGGTAATATGTAAGCCTTCATGTACTTCGTGATTGTAATCATCTAAATCTAATCGAGATGTTCTTAAATAAAACGTGTACGCCTGCTCCATTCTGTCTAACTTTGCCGCTTGTATACTATGAACACAAGGCGACAATGAACTTTCATGTACCGTAAATGGTTCGTAAAAATCAAAGTGACGTTCTAGTTCTTCGGTTGTAAATTGATCTTCAAAAAAGTACATACCTTGAAGTAAATCGGCCTGTTTTATATATGGGGAACGTAATATTCTATCCCATGACCATTTTTGATTTATTGGTCGCTGTGATCTATCTAAATCTGCAACTGTAGTTAACTCTTTATCTAGAAAGTTATCTTGTTGTAGGTATATATTTTTGTCTTCACAATAAGGAAAATACATCTGGTCTGCCACCTTTTTCCAATGTGACAACTCCTCGTGCGAAATTTTTGTTTTTCCTGTGATTCTTTGATAATCGTCAGGGTAACCTTCTTTTACTTTTTCTAACGTTTCTATTGTATAATCTATACACCATTTTGCTATATAGTTCGTATACCAATTATTATTAACGTTATTTTCGTATTCATTTGGCCCTGTAACGCCTAAGATAACATACTTGTTTTTTTGCGTAGAAAAGTTAGCTCTTTGGTGCCAAAAACGTGCTATACCAATTAAAACCTCAAGACCCATTTCTGGGATATAACTAAAATCACCTGTATATCTGTAGTAATTAAATATTGCAAATGCAATAGCACCATTTCTATGGATTTCTTCAAAAGTTATTTCCCATTCATTATGGCATTCTTCACCATTCATGGTAACCATTGGGTATAATGCAGCTCCGTTTGAAAAGCCTAATTTTTCCGCATTTTCTATTGCTTTTTGTAAATGATTATACCTATAGGCTAATAATTTTCTTGCAACACTTTGATCTTTGGTTGCCATATAAAATGGAATACAATAAGCTTCAGTATCCCAGTATGTACTACCGCCATATTTTTCGCCTGTAAATCCTTTTGGACCTATATTTAGAGTTTCATCTGTTCCTAAATAAGTTTGATTAAGGTGAAAAATATTAAAACGTATACCTTGTTGTGCCTTGACATCACCTTCTATTGTGATATCTGCCATTTCCCAAATTTTTGCCCAAGCATCCTTTTGGTCCTTTAATAGATTAGAAAAACCAGCGGTTTTAGCTTTGCTCAATGATAATTTGGCTGCAGTTACGAGTTCATTTTTATGATGATCGCGATCTACTGTATAACCACCAAACTTATGTATAGCATAGGTCTCACCTTGTTTAACCTGATAGGCATAGCTAAATGACGCTACATTAGCATCTGCAGTAAAATTAGGTTCAACTAGCACAGATTTACCATCAATAAACACTTGAGATTCCATAAACGTACAGGTGTAAAAATCTGTTTTCATGGTTTTTGCTTGTATAAAGGCTTGGTTATTTTCATGACTTACCTTTAAGGTATCCCAAAACTTATCATCCCAATTGGTATCTTCATTAGTAATACCAGAATCTAAATAGGGTTCAAAAGTAATTTCGGCCTTAGAATTTAGTGGCGTAATTTCATAGTTAATAGCACCTACTTCATCTAAATCTAAGCTTAAAAACCTTGTCGATTTAACTTCTACTTCAATGTCATTTTGAAGGGTTGCTACAAAACTTCTAGACAACCAACCTTCTTTCATGTTTAATTCGCGTCTAAAGTTTTTAACCGTTTTACAAGCAAACAAATCCAATTGTTCTTCATTTACAACGACGTTGATGCCGATCCAATTTGGAGCGTTCAACACTTTTGCAAAATACTCTGGATATCCATTTTTCCACCAACCAACTCGAGTTTTATCTGGGTAATATACACCTGCTATATAACTACCTTGAAAGGTAGGGCCTGAGTATTTTTCTTCAAAATTAGCACGTTGTCCCATAGCACCATTACCAATGCTAAATAAACTCTCGGATGCTTTTACTTGTTCTGGATTGAAGCCTTCTTCTATGATTGACCAATTGTTAGGTATAATATAATCTAGGTTCATTTGTCTTTTGTTATTAATTCAAATTAGTAAGTCAATTACTTTTTAATTTAATTTTCTATTAAGGATTTAATAAAGTCGTCTGTTATTTCTGTAAAATCTTTGAATACATAGTTTGCATGCCCTAAAACATCTTTACTACCTATACCAATTGAAATCATATTCGCTGTATTAGCCGCTGTAACTCCTGCTACAGAATCTTCAAATACAATACAATCTTCTGGTTGAACATTAATTTCTTTTGCTGCTATTAAGAACACTTCAGGATCTGGTTTTGCTTTAGAAACATCATTTCCATCTACAATAGCATTGAAATCTGAAATTAGATGTACGCGCTCTAATATTGTTCTGGCATTTTTACTTGCAGAGCCTAATGCTATTGGTTGATGTTTTTCTTTTAGCACATTTAATACTCTCGGCACATCTGGTAAAATTTCATCAGTATCCATGTCTGCGATAAACCCTAGATATTCTTCGTTCTTTTTGCCCATGAGATCATTAAATAAATCTTGAGAAATGGTTTTATTTCCCCAAGCTAATATTTTTTCTAACGAGCGAACACGGCTGACTCCTTTTAGCTGTTCATTTTCCTCTTCTGTAAAATCAATATCTAAGCCTTTAGCTAATCTTTGCCAAGCCAAAAAATGATATTTTGCGGTATCTACGATAACACCATCTAAATCAAATATGAATCCTTTTTTATTCATTTTTTATTTTATTCTGTAGGTTGATATGAAATTGCGGCTTTCTCTGTAATTAAAAAATTACATAAGCCAGCGATAATTAAACTTAGTCCTGCTATAGTCATAGCATGAATTGCTTCTTCTCCTAAAAGTCCTGAAATCACATTAATACCTCCTAAGGCTGCAATAATTTGCGGAATCACAATAAACATATTAAAAATCCCCATAAACATGCCCATTTTCTTTGGGTCAACTGAACTCGAAAGCATAGCGTAAGGCATGGACAAAATACTTCCCCAAGCAATACCTATTAATATGAAACAATATTTAAGTTGCTCTGGAGACACAACTATCATTAATAAAAAACCTGCTCCTCCAATGATTAGCGATAACATATGAACATATTTTCTATTAATGTTTCTTTTAGACGTGTAAAATACTAATAATAAAGCAAAAGCCATAGATGACAAACCGTATACACCCATAGCAGATCCGACCGAATTAGATGCTTTTTGAAATGCCGTATTTTGAATTTTAAAGGCGTCTTGATCTGCTACCTTAGTCATATCAAAATTTGATTCTATTGGCGCAGGCATTTTGTACACATGCTCTGTTAAAGCAGGATTTGCCATGCTCCACATTGTAAAAAAGGCAAACCAACTAAAAAATTGAATTACTCCTAACTTCTTCATGGTCGTTGGCATGTTTCCTATATTGTTAACAATATCAGAAACAAACCTGCTTTTTTGTGCTTTTTCTCTTTCAAAAGCCTCCATATCCTCTGGTGGATATTCTGTAGTTGTAAAAACCGTATAGAGTATACTGATTAAAAATACAAAGGCGCCAATTGCGAATGCCACTTTTACTGAATCTGTGACAATACCAGGACCAGCAGAATCGCTAACGCCCATTTTTGAAACTAACCAAGGGAGATTACTGGCTATCCATGTACCTATACCAATAATTAGAGTTTGCATCACAAAACCGTAAGTTCTCTGAGACTCATCTAACTTATCTGCCACCAATGCTCTAAAGGGTTCCATAGATACATTGATAGATGCATCTAAAATCCACAGAAAACCTGCAGCAACCCATAAAGCCGGTGAATAGGGTACAAAAAACAAAGCTATAGAGCTTAAAACAGCTCCAATAAGAAAGTACGGACGACGTCTTCCAAAACGAGAGTGCCATGTTCTATCACTCATATAACCAATAATTGGTTGCACAAGTAAACCTGTTAAAGGCGCCGCAATCCACAACAGTGGAATATCATGCTTATCTGCACCAAGCGTTTGAAAAATACGTGACATAAAGCCACCTTGTAAAGCAAAACCAAATTGAATTCCTAAAAACCCGAAACTCATGTTCCAAATTTCCCAAAATCCGAGAATGCGCTTTTTCATGAAATAGTATATTAGAGTTAATACTATTCTGACAAGCTATGCTTATCAAAACTTATGAGAGAAGTGAAAATATAAGTTTTGAATATGGGGCAAATATATAAAAGATTTTAAAATAACAAGGATAAAATTCTATTTGGTAGATTCTCGTTCTACCAATTCGGTATTAATTACAACGGTTTGAAACTGCTCTTCTTCTACTTCAAATTCTGCTTCTATCTTATCAATTAATAAGTCTGCTGATCGTTCTCCCATTAATTGAGCATGCTGACTCACAGTAGTTAAACTAGGTGTTGAGTGCTTAGAAAGTACACCATCAGTAAAACCAATTACTTGTATATCATTCGGCACATTTAAACCCATTTTCTTTGCGACTTTCATAGCAGACAAAGCGTACAATTCATTTACTGCAAATACACCATCTATATTTTTGTGTGCTTTAAATAGCTTCTCAATTTCCGCTTCCAATTTCTCTAAATGCACTTCGTAATCTAAAGTATCATCCATTTTTAAGATTAATTCAGCTTGCGGTGTAATATTTTTTTCTTGCAATGCCTCCAAATACCCTTGTGTTCTTAATTTACCTACACTTACATAATCTCTTGTAGTAATCAAGGCAATCTGCTTACATTTATTTGATATTAGTTTTAATACAGCATTCTTCGCGCCGTTAAAATCATCAACAATTACTTTGTCACAGTTAATCTCAGACACCACACGATCAAACATTACAATTGGCATACCTTGATTCATTGTTTCATTGTAGTGATGGTAGTCTTGTTGAAGTAACGTTTCCTTAGACATTGACAGTATAAAGCCATCTATACTGCCATTAGCGAGCATCTCCATATTGATAACTTCTTTGGAAAATGACTCATTAGACAACCCAATAATTACATTATAACCTCTTTTATTGGCTACTAGCTCTACACCTCTAATTACCTTTGAAAAAAAATGATGCACTATTTCTGGAATAATTATCCCTATGGTATTGGTCTTTCTATTTTTTAGACTTAACGCAATATTATTAGGTCTGTAATTATAAAGTTTAGCAAAAGCCTGAACCTTTTGAATGGTATCTGCACTAATTTCTTTACTATTTTTTAAGGCTTTTGACACTGTAGATATGGACACATCTAACTCTCTTGCAATTTGTTTTAATGTTATTTTTCTTTTCATTTTTTGTTATAAATATTGAACGAATATAGATCAATTATTGAGATAAAATATTTTCAATATCGCAATTTATAGCTCATTTAATGAAAATCATTTATTTTTTTCATTATTTCACTGATAATACCTCTTTTTTTTAAAAGTTTTTAACACGCAAACGTTTTCGTGACTTTCGTCATAGTAATTAACATGCTATTCACATTAAATTTACCTAGATTTAACCCGAGAAGTGAAAATATATATCAATTAACTAAGTAATTAACTTAAAAACATTATATGAAAACATTTTTAAATGCTTTACTATTCTGTCTCATAATTTTACCTGCTTCCTTAATGGCGCAATCTACTGCGACAGGTACAGTTACAGATAAAGCAAATGCTATGCCTTTACCAGGTGTAAATGTCATTATAAAAGGCACCTCGAGAGGTACTTCTACAGATTTTGACGGCAACTATTCCATAGCAGTGAGTAATGGCGAAGTACTTGTATTCTCATATGTAGGATACACTACGCAAGAAATCATTTTTAATGGACAGTCTTCAATAGATGTTGCAATTGTTGAAGACGCTTCACAACTAGATGAAGTGGTATTAATTGGGTATGGCTCCGTAAAGAAAGAAGATGCTACTGGCTCAGTAGATGTTGTATCTTCTAAAGATTTTAATAAGGGCTCTATTGTCTCTACAGATCAATTACTAAATGGAAAGGCTGCAGGTGTGAGGATTACCTCATCTGGTGGTTCTCCTGATGCAGCTCCAAATATTAGAATTAGAGGTGGTTCTTCGCTTAACGCACAAAACAATCCATTAATTGTGATTGATGGTGTCGCTATTGGTAATGATAATCCTGCAGGTGTATCTAACCCATTAACCTTAGTGAATCCTAATGACATTGAGAGTTTCTCAATCTTAAAAGATGCTTCGGCTACCGCTATTTACGGTTCTAGAGCATCAAATGGTGTAATAATTATTACAACTAAAAAAGGAACCTCTGGAGGACCACAGTATAATTTCTCAACAGATTATTCTATCAGCCAAATTGGTGACGGATTGGATATGATGAATGGAGAAGAATACACAAGATTTATTCAAGAATACCACCCAACAAGAGTTGATCAATTAGGTGTCCCAGCGAGTTCTATTAGCACAAGTGAAACTGTATCTAGCACACTTAATGGAAGAAACATTTATAATACAGATTGGAGAGATGCAATAACGAGAACAGCTACAACATCTAATACAAACTTTAGCGCTAGAGCAAATTTATTTGACAAAATTCCGTTTAGAGGCTCTTTAGGATATACTTATGCTGAAGGTATTGTAAAAAATGACGATTATGAGCGATTAACAATGTCTGTTAAGTTAACACCTAAATTATTAAATGACAATCTTAAAATAGATGTAAACGCTAAAAGTATTTTTGCATTTAAAAATGCTATTGATTCTGGTGGAGCTATAGGTGAAGCACTTACATTTGATCCTACAAAACCTGTTTATGACCATTCTGAAAATAATAGATTTGGAGGCTACTATTTAACAACTTTTGATGATAACAATACGTTTAGAAGAATCATACAATCTAACCCTTTAGCTAGATTAGAACAACGTGAAAGACCTGAAAACGTATATCGTTTCTTAGGAAATGTAGAGTTCGATTACACTATGCCATTTTTACCAGAATTAAAAGCCGTAGTAAACTTTGGTTTAGATGCTTCTGGTTCTAAAATTGAAGAACGTTTTAGCGAAAACGCTTTTGAAACATATCAATTTAACGCCAACAATTCTGATATAGACAGTAATTTCTTGTTCAATTCAGGTCTTAATTACAGAGAAAATCAACGTATTACAAATACAACTTTAGATGGATTTTTACAGTACACAAAACTGCTATCTAGTAAGGTTATAAACAAATGGGATCTACAAGCTGGATATTCGTATCAGAATTTTAAAAATGATGGTAACCAGGAACGTTTTCAATATAATTTAGATTCTGGACAAAGAGAACGCGTTTCAAACCCATCAAATGCTAATTTTAGATATTATAATGTCTTAAATTTACAATCATTTTTTGCTAGAGGAAATGTTAGCATTTTAGATCGCTACCTTTTTACTGCCTCAATAAGAGCTGATGGTTCTTCTTTATTTACGGAGGAAAATCGTTGGGGATATTTCCCTTCTGCAGCGTTAGCATGGCAAATAAATGAAGAAGCTTTTTTAGAAGATTCTAAAGTAATTAATTCATTAAAACTAAGAGTTGGTTGGGGTAAAACCGGACAACAAGATATTACAGGAACGGTTGGCTATTATCCATCAATACCTTTATTCTTAGCAGGCGATGCTAATAGTCAGTATTTTCCAAATTCTTCATTGTATTCTGCAGTTGCTTTTAACCCTAACTTAACTTGGGAAAAAACGACAACCTTAAATTTAGGTTTAGATTTTGATTTATTTAATAATGGACTATTATCAGGTTCCTTTGATATCTATAAAAGAAACACTAGAGACTTATTAGCGCAAGCTCCTGTACCTCCAGGACAAGCATTAACTAATTCATTTATTGACAACATAGGTGAAACTGAAAGTGAAGGTTTTGAATTAAATCTTAATTTAACTCCTATAAACACACATGATTTCACACTTAGTTTAGGTGGTAACTTATCGTACAACTCTACAATCGTTACAGACCTAAATAGTTTAGAAACACTAAATGCAGGTGGAACTTTAAGAGGTACTGGTGCAGACTTATTGAGACATGCTATTGATGAACAAGCAGGAAGTGCTTATGTATTTAAGCAAGTTTATGATGCCCAAGGAAATCCTATACCAAACGCATTTGTTGATTTAAATGGTGACAATCAAATTACAGATGATGA
Source organism: Winogradskyella eckloniae (assembly GCF_013249045.1). Taxonomy (GTDB): domain Bacteria; phylum Bacteroidota; class Bacteroidia; order Flavobacteriales; family Flavobacteriaceae; genus Winogradskyella; species Winogradskyella eckloniae. The sequence goes on along the minus strand of NZ_JABRWP010000002.1, from coordinate 267,685 downwards.
CCGTTATTACAAACAAATAACACCAAATTGGACATATGGATTTAATCTTAATACCAATTATAAAAATTGGGATTTAAGCGCTAGCTTTAGAGGACAAATTGGTGGTAACGTTTATAATTTTGCGCAATTGAATTTTGGTTTTACCGAGAGTGCCGTGTTTTCTAGTCAAAATAATTTAACTAACGTATTAAATTTTTATGACGGTTCTGCAAATCCTGTAATTGATAATGTTAACGGTAATGTACAATTCTCAGATTATTATTTAGAGGATGCTACGTTTTTAAGATGCGATAATATTGCATTAGGGTACCGTTTCAATGAGTTAATTAAAGATGGTTCATTTAGATTATACGCATCTGTAACAAATCCATTCTTAATTACAGATTACTCTGGTGAGGATCCAGAAAATTTTGGAGGTATTGATAGAAACGCATATCCAAGACCTACCGTTTATACTTTAGGTGTTAATATAGATTTTTAAAAAAAAAATTATGAAAAAAAGATTTTTAATTTTATTGAGTATTGCCATGTTAGGTATTTACACATCGTGTACAGATGATTTAAATACAGAACCGATTACGCAACTTACTCTTGAAGAGTTATTAGCCTCCGACCCAAATGCCGTTGAAGGATTAGTAGCTAGATTATACGCTTCATATGCACTTACTGGACCAAGTGGGCCTGGTAGTTCTGACATCGTTAGTCCTGATGCAGGTGAAGGTGCTTTTTTAAGAGCAATCATCAATTTGCAAGACTTCACGGCAGATGCCATGAAGAACAGATGGGGAGATGATGGCTTAGACCAATTAACAACCACGTCTAACTGGGATAGAAACAACAAGTTCTTTAGATTATTTTACGACAGAGCTTACTATACTATTCCTCAGTGTAATAATTTTTTACAAGCGTTAGACATTGCTGATTTTCCTGATGAAGAAAACATTGTGGCTGAAACACGTTTCTTAAGAGCCTTAGCATATTATAATGTTATCGATGTGTTTGGAAAAGGAGTGCTTGCTACAGAAATGAACTTTGGGCAATCAGAACCACTTCAAGAAGCAACACGACTAGAATTATTTAACTACGTAGAATCAGAACTTTTAGCTATTGAACCTGTCATTAGAACAACCTCTAGTTATGGTAGAGCAAATAGATATGTCGTAGATATGCTTTTAGCTAAATTATATATCAATGCTGAAGTTTATACTGGTACTCCACGATGGGATGATGCTGCAACTTATGTAAATAAAATAATAAATGAAGGAGGTTATTCATTAGATTCTAATTTTGTAAGAATCTTTTCTTCGGATAACAATAGCTCTCCAGAAATTATATTCCCATTACTAGCTGAGTCTTTAACGAGTCAAAGTTATGGTAATACAACTTACATCGTAAATGGAAGCTTAAGTGCTGATACTATGCCTTTAGCGCAGTTTGGTGCCTCTGGAGGTTGGACAGGTCATAGAACAACAAAAGCTTGGTATGGTTTGTTTGGTAACAGCGCAGCTGATTTAGGATCATCTAGTGATGTTAGAGCAAGCTTGTTCTGGACTACAGGTCATAATTATGAAATGAATGATTACAGAGAATGGACAGATGGTTTCCCTTCTACGAAATTTAGAAATACAGCTTCAGATGGTAGTGGTAATCCTGTAGAATTCTCTTCAACTGACTTTCCTTTCTATCGCTTATCTGACGTATACCTAATGTATGCTGAACTTGCAATTAGAGGTGCAGCTGGCACAGCTATGAATGATGCGTTAACTTATGTGAATAATGTAAGAACTAGATCTAATGCTGATGCAGTTGGAATGTCAGATTTAACTTTAGATTTCATAATTGACGAGCGCGCAAGAGAATTAAACTTAGAAGGTATGAGACGAAGTGATTTAATCCGTTTCAACAAATTTACAGGCGGAAATTACCTTTGGCCTTGGAAAGGTGGAACTGCTGGAGGAACAGCAATTTCTGATGACTACAAATTATTTCCAATTCCAGCAACGGCATTACAAGCCAATCCTAACTTAACACAAAATCCAGGTTACTAATACACTAATAAAATAAATAACAATGAAAAAATTAAAATTTATACTACTCGCATTTATTACAGTTGTAAGTTTTACAGCATGTGAAACAGATGACGACTTAGAATTTGTAGCAAATGAAGCTGAAGGTGTAGCCTTTAACACTTCATTCTTAGAAAATTATGTTTTAAATGCAGCCGTATCAGCAAATCTAGCTGAACGTTTTACGTGGAATAATGCTGACTTTGGTGTGCCAACTAATATTACGTATTACCTACAAGGCGCGACAGCGGCAGATTTTTCAGATTACGTGGCTGGAGATAATTTATATGACTTAGGAAGTAATACAGCAAACCCTGAAGCCAATGAAATTCCTGTCACTGTTGGCCAAATGCTTGCTTTAGCTGAAGTTGCTGGATTAGATAACGATCCTGATACTGCAGAACCTAATACAGGAATACTTTATTTTAGATTAATGGCAGTTATTGGAAATGATGGATTACCATCTTATTCAGAAATAAAAGCATTAAACGTAGAATTGCAAGAACAAACAAGCGTTGGAGGTGGCGGATTTATGCCAGCAACTTGGGGTGTTGTTGGTTCTGGTTACAATGATTGGGGTGGAGCAGGACCTGATGGTCAGTTCTACACTACTGCTGAAGCCGATGTTTTCGTGGCGTATGTAACCTTATTAGATGGTGAAATTAAGTTTAGAGAAAACAACGAGTGGACCAATGATTTTGGTGACAATGATGCAGACGGAACTTTAGATGCAGGAGGATCAAACATCGTTGTAACTGCTGGTACTTATAAAATTGTTCTAGATATTGCTTCTGGTACCTATACAATGGAAGCGTTTTCTTGGGGAGTTGTAGGTTCTGGATATAATGATTGGGGAGCTTCTCCAGATGCAAAGTTCTATTACGACTATACAACTGATACATTTAAAGTAGGTGTTCAATTAATTGATGGTGAAATTAAATTTAGACAAAACAACGAATGGACTACTGACTTCGGAGACACAGGTGCAGACGGCACTTTAGATGGTGGTGGTGATAATATTCCAGTAACTGCAGGTCATTATGCTATTACATTAGATTTTAATGCTGGTACGTATACAATAGAATCTACAGATGTATGGGGAATCGTTGGATCTGGATTTAATGATTGGGGCGGAGCAGGACCAGATTTCGCGCTAACTGAAGTTCAACCTGGTATCTTTTACGGTGATATTGCAACGCTTTTAGATGGTGAAATTAAATTTAGAGCCAATAATGATTGGGCAATGGACTTTGGAGATACAGGAGCAGATGGTACTTTAGATGGTGGTGGAGATAACATCGCTGTTACTGCTGGTTTATACCGCGTTCAAATGGACACTGCAAATGGCACTTATATGTTGAATAAAATTCAATAAAAAAGATTTAAAACCCTTAAATCCAAAAAGGGCTGATTAACATCAGTCCTTTTTTTAAATAATAAACTATGAAAAAGATTTACTTATCATTTATATGTATTTCATTATCACTTTTAGCCTTTTCTCAGGTAACGATTTCTCCAAATCCTTTTGAAGTTGATGAAAGTATTACCATTACTCTAAACGTTAACAGTACGGATACAGATTGTAATGGACTCACTAACCCTACAAAAGTATATATGCACTCTGGTGTTGGTGACGGATCAAATGCCTTTGGCATTAGTGTCGTTGGAAACTGGGGACAAGATGATGGTGTTGGCGAAATGACTAACCAAGGTGGTGGCATATTTAGCATCACATTAACGCCTGAAACCTATTATGGTTTATCTGCTGCCCAAGCATCAAATGTAATTCAAATGGGTATGGTTTTTAGAAATGCAGACGGTACTCAAGAATTAAAAGCCAGTGGCTGTAGTGATTTTATTTTTGAGGTTGGAACATTTCAAGTTAGTTTAACGTCTCCAAGTAGTGACACTACAATCTTAAACTCTGGAGAAGACTTAACCATATCTGCTACCAATATTGGAGGTAATGCTAGTTATACGCTTAAAGCAAATGGCACAATAATAAACACTAATACGGCTACTAATAGTTATAGTTTTGTGGATTCTAATATTACGGCTAATAAAAATTATGAATTAACCGCAGTTTTAGCAGGTACCACTATTACAAAAACATTCAGTGTTCTCGTAGATCCAGGATCTAATATAGGAATAATGCCTACTACATATCAAGATGGTATTACATATATTGATGATAATACAGCTGTTTTAGTATTATATGCAACTGGTAAAGATTTTGTATACGTGGCAGGTAGTTTTAACAACTGGCAACCAGACTCGGCTTATGCTATGAAAAAAGATCCAACCAGAAATAATAAATTTTGGTTAGAACTAACAGGTTTAACACCTGGACAAGTTGAAACTTATCAATACTGGGTTGTAGATAAAACACCTATTGCAAATTCACCATCTTTGGTAAAAACTGCAGATCCTTATTCTACATTAGTTTTATCTCCTTATGACGATCCTTATATTTCAGCAACCACCTATCCCAACTTACCCACATATCCAGCAGGTCAAGAGCGTGAAGTGACCGTTTTAGAAACAGGACAAACAGATTACAATTGGCAAGTCACTAACTTTAACAAACCTAAAAAAGAAGACTTAATAATATATGAAGTACTGGTTAGAGATTTTGATGCCAATAGAAATTATCAAGATATTATTGACCGAATAAATTACTTTAAAAACCTTAATGTTAATGCCATACAATTAATGCCTGTAATGGAGTTTGAAGGCAATGAAAGTTGGGGTTACAATACATCTTTCCATATGGCCTTAGACAAATTTTATGGAACAGAAGATAAATTCAAAGAGCTCGTAGATGTCTGTCATCAAAATGGTATTGCAGTTATTTTAGACATTGCTTTTAACCACGCTTTCGGAAGAAACCCAATGGTAAGAATGTGGATGAACGATCCTGATGGTGATGGTTGGGGAGCGCCTAGCTCTGAAAATCCATACTTTAATGAAGTTGCTCTACATAGCTATAGCGTTGGTGAAGATTTTGACCACTCTAACCCTAGAACTCAAGATTTTGTAAAACGTACCATTGAACATTGGATTAATGAATTTAATATTGATGGTTTCCGTTGGGATTTAACCAAAGGATTTACCCAAAATTGCACATCTGGAAACGATGGTTGTACCAATGGCTATCAACAAGACCGCGTAGACATTTTAAAAACTTACGCTGACCATTCTTGGTCCATAGACGCTGATCATTATGCCATATTTGAACATTTGGGTTCAGATAACGAAGAAAAAGAATGGGCAAATTATCGATTAGGTGAAGGTAAAGGTGTAATGATGTGGGGAAAAATGACAGAGCCATACAATGAATTAACCATGGGACAAAATGGTGACAAAAACATTGATAGAATTGGTCACAACGCTCATTCAGGATTTAATGGCCCAAGAGTTGTTGGGTATCCAGAGAGTCATGACGAAGAGCGTTTAATGTTTAAAAACTTGGCATATGGAAACACTAGTAATTCTTCGCACAACGTGCAAAACTTAAATATTTCATTATCTAGGATGTCTGCTTTAGGTGCTGTTTCTGCAATGGTTCCTGGACCAAAAATGATTTGGCACTTTGGAGAACTCGGGTTGGAAAACTCTATTTACACCTGTAATAATGGCACTACAAATTTCCCTGGTGATGGCGACGGAAATGGTGATTGTAAATTAGACACAAAACCGCAACCGCAATGGACCAACAATTGGCTAACGGAAGCGCTAAGAGCACAAATTTATGACGATTGGTCTAAACTTCATAAACTAAAAATTGAAGAACCTGTTTTTGAAGGAGACTACTCCATTACCTCTGGCAGTTTAACACCTCGTATTGATATTTTTGATAATTCAATACCAGCTACAGAATTGAAAAACGTGATTATCCTCGCTAATTTTGATGTATCAACCCAAACCATAAATACAAGTTTTCCTAGCGGTGTAACTTCAACTTGGTATGATTTAATGGATGCCACAGGCAATACCACCATTAGCAATTCTACAACTTCTATTTCTATACCTGCAGGTCAGTTTAGAATTTTGGGTAATGTAGCCTCTTCTGTTTTAAGTATAGACGAAGAAGCATTCTACGGATTTAGTATATTCCCAAATCCATCTAAAAACGCGTTTAGCATAAATGCTAATGTTTCAAATGTTGAAATTTACGATCTTACAGGCAAATTAGTTAAGTCATATAAAGGTAATTTTACGCAGACAGATGCGTTTAATATTTCAACTTTAAACTCAGGAATTTATATGGTTAAGGTTCAAACTGAAAATAACCAAACATTAACATCAAAATTAATTAAGTCATAAAGGTTAAGTGTTTTTTGATTTAAAACGAAAGAGCTTCTTTAAATAGAAGCTCTTTTTTTTTATCCTAATTGAATAATAGAAAATCGTATTTGCATTTCGAAAGCAATTAGTGCCTTCTAAAAGTTTTGTAAACCTTAAAGTTAATATATTTGTTATTACTTATAGGTAAGTAGCATAAACCCATATGCAAAAAATCAATCTGCTTAACTATATAACTAAATTTTGATTCTATGAGCACAAGTGCAAAATCGCAAAACAATCTTATCCCAATACTTATCATTGCCGGACTCTTCTTTATTTTCGGTTTTGTAACCTGGATAAATGGTGCGTTAATTCCATTTATGAAAACAATCAATGAACTCACTGATGCACAGTCGTATCTCGTAGCGTCAGCATCTTATATTTCTTTTGTAGTGATGGCCTTACCAGCTTCCTATATTCTAAATAAAATTGGCTATAGAAAAGGCATGTCTCTAGGTTTGTTTATTATGGCCATTGGTGCTTTGGTTTTTATTCCGGCAGCAGAAGCAAGAACCTATTGGGTGTTTTTAACAGGTATATTTATTCAAGGCTTGGGAATGACTATTTTACAAACGGCTTCTAATCCGTATATCACCATTTTAGGTCCTATTGAAAGTGGTGCAAAACGTATTGCTATAATGGGAATCGCCAATAAAGTAGCAGGTGCATTAGGTTCCATTATTTTTGGAGCCCTACTTCTGTCTGGTATTGATGCTGTAAAAAAACAACTCGCAACGGCATCAGAAGCAGAAAAAGCAACACTTTTAGATACCATGGCAGACAGTGTTTATTTGCCATATATAATTATGGCATCTGTCTTAATTATTTTAGCCATTTTAATAAGAAAAGCACCGTTACCACATGTGGAGCCTACAGAAGACAACAGTACAACGGAGCATAGTGCTTCGAATAAAACCATATTTCAATTTCCACATTTATGGTTAGGTGTCATTGCCTTATTTGTATATGTTGGTGCAGAAGTGATTGCTGGTGATACTATAATAGCATACGGCATTTCATTAGGTTTTACGGGAGAAGAGGCTAAATACTTTACAACGTACACATTGCTTGCTATGGTCGCAACTTATGCTCTAGGCGTCTTTTTAATTCCAAAATATATTAATCAAAGAACAGCCTTGGTTGCAAGTGCTATTTTAGGAATCGTATTTAGTATTTTAATTTTATCGACTTCAGGATTTATATCTGTTTTATTTGTTGCTGCTTTAGGTATTGCAAACGCTTTAGTTTGGCCTGCGATTTGGCCATTGTCCATTGACGGCCTAGGTAAACATACTAAAACGGCTTCGGCATTACTAATTATGGCTATTTCTGGTGGTGCTTTTATTCCACCTTTATATGGTAGAATTGTTGACCGATCTAAAAGCGAACTAATCGCTAACGGAATGAATGAAACTGAAGCATTAGCTACAGCTTCAACAGAAAGTTACTGGATTTTAATTCCATGTTATGCCATCATATTGTTTTTTGCAATTTGGGGACATAAAATGAAAGTTGGATCAAAATAACAAACATGAAAACATATAATTGGGGAATAATTGGTTGTGGTAATGTTACCGAACGAAAAAGCGGACCAGCTTATCAAAAAACGGAAGGCTTCGAGTTAACTGCTGTAATGAGAAGAGATGCTGAAAAAGCAGAGGATTATGCTAAGAGGCACAATGTTCCGAAATATTACAGTGATGCAGATCAACTCATTAATGATCCTGACATTGATGCTATTTATATTGCAACGCCTCCTGATTCTCATGAATTTTATGCATTAAAAGTAGCTAAAGCTGGAAAAATCTGTTGTATCGAAAAACCCATGGCACCTTCATACGACGCTTGTTTAAATATAAATAAAGCCTTCAACTCTAAAAACCTACCTCTATTTGTAGCCTATTACAGACGTTCCTTACCGCGATTTAATCAAATAAAAAAATGGATTGATACGAATAAAATCGGAGACATCAGACATATAAATTGGGTGCTTAACAAGCCTGCGAATGATATTGATTTATCTAAACAATATAACTGGCGTACTGATGCAAAAATAGCACCAGCAGGTTATTTTGATGATTTAGCATCTCATGGATTAGACTTATTTGCTTATTTCCTAGGCGACATAAGTAAAGCAAATGGTATTGCTACAAATCAACAAGGCTTATATTCTGCAATGGATGCGATTGAAGGAAATTGGATTCATAAATCTGGAGTCACAGGATCTGGAAGCTGGAATTTTGGTACTGAAAAACGAGTAGATTCCGTTACAATTTATGGTAGTAACGGCCATATATCTTTCTCTGTATTTAATGAAAACCCTATTGAATTAGAACGCAATGGAGAAGTTGAAAGCTTAGTTATTGAACACCCTGAAAATATTCAATTATTTCATGTTGAAAATATTAAGAAACATCTGAACAATGAATCAATACATCCTTCAACAGGAGAAACCGCAGCAAAAGCATCTTGGGTTATGGAACAAATTTTAGATAACAACTAAATTTAGAGTTATATAATAATTCTGTTTATAATAAAAAAAGCTAACTCGTTAAAGTTAGCTTTTTTATTTTGTACAGGCGGAGAGACTCGAACTCTCACACCTCGCGGCACTAGATCCTAAGTCTAGCGTGTCTACCAATTCCACCACGCCTGCAACTTTCCAATAATTATTGGGATGCAAATATAAACAATAGTTTGAATATACAAATAAGATTTTTTTAAGAATATCTTCGCACTAGTTTTCATACTTTTGTTATAAATCAAAAAGCAATATGCAATCCATACAATCTTACATAGATAACCATAAAGATCGATTTTTAAATGAACTCATTGAACTTTTAAAAATTCCTTCTATTAGCGCAGATTCTGCCTACAAAAACGATGTCTTAAAAACCGCAGATGCCATAAAAATAAGCTTAGAAAAAGCAGGATGTGACCATGTTGAAGTTTGTGAAACTGAAGGTTATCCTATTGTGTATGGCGAAAAAATATTTGATAAAAACTTGCCAACTGTCCTTGTTTATGGTCATTATGACGTGCAACCACCAGATCCACTAGATTTATGGAACTCACCTCCTTTTGAGCCTGTTATTCAAAAAACGGACTTACATCCAGAAGGTGCCATTTTTGCGAGAGGTGCTTGCGATGATAAAGGCCAAATGTACATGCATGTTAAAGCTTTAGAATACATGACAGCTAACAATGAGTTGCCATGCAACGTTAAGTTTATGATTGAAGGCGAAGAAGAAGTTGGTAGCGTCAACCTCGCTAAATTTGTGGCTGCCAATAGAGAAAAATTAACGAACGATGTTATTTTAATCTCAGATACTGGCATGATTGCCAAAGATGTACCTTCAATCACAACGGGTTTAAGAGGTCTTAGCTATGTAGAAGTTGAAGTTACTGGACCAAACAGAGATTTACACTCTGGTTTATATGGAGGTGCTGTAGCCAACCCTATAAATGTATTAACTAAAATGATTGCCTCGCTTCATGACGAGAATAATCATATTACTATACCTGGATTTTATGACAATGTAGAAAACTTATCTGATGCCGAACGCGCAGAAATGGCTAAAGCGCCGTTTTCATTAGAAGCTTATAAAAAATCATTGGATATTAATGCAGTTTATGGTGAAGCAGGATATTCCACTAACGAACGTAACTCTATTAGACCAACTTTAGATGTTAATGGAATTTGGGGAGGTTACACTGGTGAAGGTGCCAAAACAGTGATAGCGAGCCAAGCGTTTGCAAAAATTTCTATGCGATTAGTGCCAAACCAAGATTGGGAAGAGATAACTGATTTATTTAAAACTCATTTTGAACGTATAGCACCAGATGGTGTCACTGTAAAAGTAACACCTCATCATGGTGGACAAGGCTATGTCACACCAATAGATAGTGTTGGATACAGAGCGGCTTCTAAAGCTTACGAAGAGACCTTTGCAAAAACGCCTATTCCACAGCGCAGTGGCGGAAGTATTCCTATTGTGTCATTATTTGAAAAAGAGCTAAAAAGTAAAACTATTTTAATGGGCTTTGGTTTAGATAGTGATGCCATTCATTCTCCTAACGAACATTTTGGCGTATGGAATTTCCTCAAAGGTATTGAAACTATTCCTTGGTTTTACAAGTATTTTACGGAGTCATTCAAATAGATTTAAGCGAAACAAACACGCTATAAACCGAAAGAAATCAATACATTAAAAATAAATCCGTTCCGAGTGAGCGGATTTTTTTTACCTTCTTTTTATACTCTACATTTGTAGAATTCAAGTTTATATTCTACATTTGTAGAGTTAATTCTAAAAACGTAGAGCATGGAACTTTCAAAAACCGAAGAACAATTAATGCAGCATCTCTGGAAGCTTGAAAAAGCCTTTATGAAAGATTTATTGGAGCGTTACCCAGAACCAAAACCAGCAACCACAACAATTGCGACCTTATTAAAGCGCATGATTGGCAAAGGATTTATAGATTATAAAACCTACGGAAAATCTAGAGAATATTTTCCCTTAGTGAAAAAAGAAGACTATTTCTCTAAACATGTTAACGGCCTAATTAAAACATTTTTTAACGATAGCGCCTCACAGTTTGCTTCATTTTTTACGCGTAAAACAGACTTAACGAAAGAAGAACTAGAAGCTTTAAAAAAAATTATTGATACGGAAATTAAAAACAAGTGATTATGGAAACGTATCTATTAAAATTCTCTGCGTGTTTAGTAGTGCTTTGGTTTGCTTATGTGCTTTTTTTAGAGCGCCAAAACATGCATAAAGTTAAGCGCTTTTACTTATTAGCCACCTTTCTTTTAGCATTGATAATCCCTAATTTAACCATAACAGAATATGTTGAACCGGTTATTACAAATTTTGAAACCGAACCGTTCTATATACCATCAGAAATAGACGTTTTACCACCTTTAGAAGACGCTTCTATTTTTACTGTTGAAAATATTTTGTGGTTTATCTATAGTATTGGAGCAGTCTTATTTGCCTTACGCTTTGCCATAAACCTATTAAACATGAAGCGTCGTATTTCTAGAAACAAAACTATCTCCAAACACACTTTCATATATGTTTTATTGAACGAAGACTTCATTCCACATTCATTCTTTAGGTATATATTTTTCAATAAAGAACGTTATGAAACGCAATCTATACCTGATGAAGTTTTACTGCACGAAGAAACGCATGCAAGGCAATTACACAGTATAGATATTATACTAATAGAAGTATTTCAAATTGTGTTTTGGTTTCATCCACTCATTTACATTCTAAAACATCATGTAAAACTTAATCACGAGTTTTTAGCAGACCAAGCTGTTTTAAAACAAGGTTCAGACGCTAAGACTTATCAAAATATATTACTACAATTTTCATCAAACACTCACAATCATCAATTATCGAGTGCCATCAATTATTCATCCATCAAAAAACGATTTACAGTTATGAAAACACAAACATCAAAAACCAGAATTTGGCTAAGTACAATTTTAATATTGCCATTAATTGCAGTTCTATTTTACAGTTTTGCAGAAAAGGAATATGTTGAAAAAGAGTTCACCGAAACTTCAGCAGTACTCTTAGATCAAAATTCAAACACCATTAATATTATAATTAACAAAAACGAAGAGTTCTTAATTAATGACAAAATAGGGAGTTTAGAATCCCCTGAACAACTCCTAAAAACACTCCCAGAATCTGATTATACAGTTAGTTTAAAAACAGATCGAGAAACTTCTATGGAGTTCACAAAAAATGTCTTAGAATTATTAACCAAATATAATGTCTTTACAAGTTCTATTACTACTGATGAGCAAACTAACAAACGTCTACAAATTTACGAAAATACAAACTCTGTAAAATATTACAAAAAACAGTATAACACTTATGAAGCTTTAAGAGCAGAAGACCCTCATTATATTCATAAATCTAAAGAGGAACAAATTAAAATGGAAGAATTGTTTTCAGAATTAGGAACACTCTATTTTGATATGTCTAAGGAAAACAAGGCCAAAGTAAAAAGACCTAAATCATATATGAGTCCCTATGCAAAAGTGAGTCTAAACGGAAAAACCTATTATAAAAAATATGATGAATTAACAGCAGAGGAAAAAGCTACATTACCTCCTCCTCCTCCACCTCCTGCACCTCAATCTCCTCCAAAAAACCCATCATTCTTAGAATATATAGAAGACATGGAAAAACAAGGAGCAACCTTCTTGTTAAATGATATAAAAATCTCAGCAGAAAAAGCTAAATCTATAGCCAAAACGAATAAAGGAAAAAGTACTGATATGCTCACTCAGAAGGATGAAAACGGAAAATATATTGTGAAACTTCGAACATCAATACCTCAGACTAAGCAAAGTATTCTTCCTATTCTCAATGGAAAACCGATAACATCTGGTGTAACGACAATGACATTTACGGCACTTAAAAAACTAGTTTTAACCATACCAGATGGAGAAATAACAGCTTTTAAGCTTAAAATACCTGGTGTTAAAACGGAAATAATAGCTGGTAATAAAATTACCGAAATCACTTTAAAAAATTTAGATTCAGCGGAACTTGGTGATTATATTACTCTATTTGATATCAAAGATAACAAGGGCTCTAAATTTTTACCCGTTGCTATTGAAATCGTAGAATAGATCACTCTAAAAAATAGTTATTTAAAGCCTCAGTGTTTAAAATAAGCATTGAGGCTTTACCTTTTTAACCTAAAAGTGTAACAAAACCAAAGATTTAGCGTTCTTATAAATAATCAATCATCCTAATTATTCAGGTCAATCAAAAAATCGAACGCTTTATGTTAAAACAATTCTTTATCCTCTGCTCTGGCGCAGATACGGATATTTTAAACGACTGTTCCGTTGGCGAACAAAACAAATATGCTGGTATAGGTGCCACAGTTTTCTTTACAGCTGTCATGGCAACTATTGCTGCAAGTTATGCACTTTATACTGTTTTTGATAACCTCTACACTTCCATCTTCTTTGGATTAATTTGGGGTTTACTCATTTTTAATTTAGACCGTTACATTGTGTCTACAATTAAAAAAAGAGATCATATTATAGACGAAATTCTTCAAGCTACACCAAGACTTTTCTTAGCCGTAATTATTGCTGTTGTCATCTCTAAACCTTTAGAACTAAAGATATTTGAAAAAGAAATTAATCAAGTTTTATTAGAGCAAAAAAATGATTTAACCTTAGCCAATCAACATCAAATTGCAGAACAGTTTAATCCTAAGATTACTGAGTTAGAAAGTCAGATTGCAGGTTTAAAATCTCAAATCGATCTAAAAGAACAAGACGTAAATGCCTTGTATGACACTTACATTTCTGAAGCAGAAGGTACAGCTGGCACTAATTTATTAGGAAAAGGACCTGTGTATAAGGAAAAACGCGATAAGCATGATGCGGCATTGGCAGAGTTACAACAATTAAAGGCTGACAATACAAGTAAAATAGAGGCTATTGAAGGACAAATTTTAAGTCTTCAAAATGATTATACAACTCATGTAGCTACAACACAACCTATCATTGATAATTTTGATGGTTTAATGGCAAGAGTAACCGCATTAGGTACATTACCTTGGCTACCCTCTTTCTTTATATTCTTATTGTTTTTGGCTATTGAAACATCGCCTATAATTGCAAAACTGTTAGCTTCTAAAGGCGAATTTGATTATAAATTACAAGACCAAGAAACCCAAATACAAACCTGGACCATGCAAAAGGTTGCTGAACGCAAACTCCTTTTAAAAACGGATAATGACATTAATAATACAGTATATAACGAAATTGCAGATGAAGATGAAGTCATTAATTACAAACGAAAAAAAGCAAGGGAATTAATGCAGCTTCAGGCAGATGCTTTTTTTAAAAACCAAAAGAAATTACTGTAATTCGTGGAAGGTTTCTAGAATTAAAATTAAGTGCTTACTTTTAGTACAGTAAAACCATATTTTAATGAAATATATAGCTCTAATTTTTATCCTTCTTTTATTTAATTGTAATTCAGAAAAACCACAAACAGATACTTTTGAGAACGCCAAGTCTTCAATCTTAAACGTGATGAACGCGCAAGAAATTGCTTGGAACAACCATGATTTGGAAGGTTTTATGCAAGGCTATTGGAAAAACGATGAGCTTAAGTTTTACGGAAGCAAAGGATTAACAAAAGGTTGGGCACAAACATTAGCTAATTATAAAAAAGGGTATCCTACTGCAGCAGAGACTGGCACACTAAAATTTGTGGTTAATGATGTATCTCAAATTGAAGAAAACAATTATTGGGTAATGGGAGAATATCATCTAAAACGAAAAGCAGGAGATGCCAACGGAATTTTTATGATAATCTTTAAAAAAATAAATGGAAAGTGGAAGATAATCGCAGATATGTCGTGTTAACATATACAGACTTATTGACAACAAATAAAAAAGTGCATCCGAAACATCTATCTATCACCACAAATGCCTGGGAAACACTTTCCTAATTTATATTATGTAAATAGACTTATTTTAAGCGGCTACAATATTTCCTGTAACAATAGATTTGTCTGTTGATACTTCTTTAGGCTCTTCTGTCTTAAAATGCTGGTACAACTCCTTACAACCTAATCCTATAATAGATAATTTTTTAGATTTTGTAATAGACTCATTATGTAATTTTGCCAAGGCCATCACACCTGCTCTATCAATACTTTGTACACGTTCTATATCTAATAAAACGTCATCTCGTTTATCAAAGATATTAGCAAAATAAGCATTGAAGGTTTTTAAATTAAATTTATTTAAAGCGCCTTCAATTTGATAGCGATTATTGTAATTGGTAATTTCTAAATCCATAATAAATAATGTTAAAAGTGTTCATACTAATTCAGGGCTATTAATCAGCAAAATTGTACTATTAATTAGAGGGATGACCACAATATCGGTCTATTTATTTGGCTCTATATTATATTATCGATAAACTGTAAAATGACTAGTTTATTAGAAATCGATTGTATATTAATTCGACAAACAACATCTATTCAATTAGAAGCCTTGTAAGAAAAACAAAGGGACTATTCGTTTTTTTTAATGGCTTTAAGATGCTCTTGTAGGTCTACAGGTTTATATACAATTACTTGAGATGGTGGATATTTTTTTAATAAATGAGATGGTCTTATTGGTCGTTTTTCAAACCCACCTCCACAATTGGGACAGACATGTTGAAGTAAATGAACACAATCTAAGCAGAAGGTACATTCAAAAGTACATATTAATGCTTCTTGAGAATCAAAGGGTAAGTTTTTATTACAATTTTCGCAAGTTGGTCTTATTTGTAACATTATTGAAAATCCATATTTTTACATTTTATAATCGTATTACGAGAGTAAGTAACAATACATTTAAATGAAATACAAGTATAAAGTAGTCATAATGGTAATACTCGCAGCAATTACCCTTTACGGATTAGCATCGGGAAAATACTTGTTTATGGTATTCTTAATTCCGCTAAGTTTCGACTTTTTTAATAAAAAAGATACGGACTAAATCTTTTTAACGTATTCCGTAATAATTACAATATGCTGTCCGTCTACTCGACCTTCAATATACGTTTCATTTTCATGATCTAGTCTAATATTTCTAACAGCTGTACCTTGTTTTGCTACCATACTAGATCCTTTAACTTTAAGATCTTTTATTAATACTACAGCATCACCATGCGCTAAAACAACACCATTCACATCTCTGTGAACTAATTTATCCGCTTCATCTTCACCGTCACCAGACGCTTTTGCTAACACTAATACATCGTCTTCCATGTACATCATTGCCAACAAATCTTGTGTCCAATCTGCTTTTATTCTATTAAGCATTCGCCACGCCATAATTTTTACCGCATCGTGTTCACTCCACATACTATCATTTAGACATCGCCAATGATTAGGATCAATAAGATCTGCATTATCCATCTGCTCTATACAAGATTTAGAGGCATACAATGCTGTTTTTAATCCGTTTTCTTTTATATCTGGAACTATGTAAACTGCTAAATTTTCGTCACTCCCACTAAGCTCACATTTAGAGCCACTTCTTTGTTTTAATTCTCTTTCTAAACTCATAAAACTCGTTATCTGAGCAAATATAAGAATTGCTTTGTTCTAATTTATACAAATTACTTTTAGGAAGCTATCTTTTTGAAGTTAGATGTTTTTGAATCGATATAAACCTCTAGTAATTTTGCGCCTTGAGAATTAAACACAACATCTTTAGCGTTTGCAGGAATTAATATGGTTTCACCCATTGCAGCAAACTCGGTTTGGTTATCTATTATGATTTCTGTTATTCCTTCTACACACATAAATATTACAAAGGAGTCTAGATGGTTATAAGTTCTTTTTTGAGGCCCTTTTACTTCAAATATATTGGTTGTAAAAAAATCACAATCTACAAGGTTACTAGTTTTTTCTTGTTCTAAATGGTACTCACTTTTTCCGTTGGTAGGAAACGTTTTTGTGGCTTTTATTGCAGAATCTGTATGCAATTCTCTGTGATTTCCATAATCATCTGTTCTATCCCAATCATAAACTCGGTAAGTTACATCACTGGTTTGTTGGATTTCTGCTGCCAAAACTCCAGCTCCAATAGCATGTATTTTTCCAGCAGGAATAAAATAACTATCGCCTTGTTTTACTTTTTCTGTATTGAAAATGTCATCTACATTTGAAGCATTAATAGCGCCTAACACATTTTTATCTACATTATTATCTTTTAGTCCTAACACAATTTCTGCATTATCATCACTATTCATTATATACCACATCTCCGTTTTACCGAAAGAATTATGTTGTGCCTTAGCCATTTGATCATCTGGATGTACTTGCACAGACAAATTAGTTTTAGCATCTAAAAACTTAATCAGCAAAGGAAAATTTTCTCCAAAAACTTCAATATTCGCTTTCCCTAAGAATTCTGTTGTATGCGTTTTTATCAAGTCGTTTAAAGATTTACCTTTATATAACCCATTAGAAACGACTGAAATGTTATCTTGAACTCCAGATATTTCCCAGCTTTCACCAACATTTTTCAAATCTGTTTTTTTATTTAACAGTTCTGAAAGTTTATTTCCTCCCCAGATTTTCTCTTTTAATATAGGTCTAAATTTAATAGGATATGCTTGCATAATAACTGATTTGGGTTCTAAATACTTGGACTTAGAGAATTTATATTTGTTTTGGATTTTATTATTTTTAAGTATTCCACAACTGAAAAAATACTTTTAAATAAGGTCTGTTTTATATCTTGTTTAGCAATAGTCTTTAGATTTTCATCTATAATTGACTCGTAATTTTCACACACACTTTGCACTACTGAATTTAAAGAATCTCCGTTTTTATAAATAGTATTGACACTTATAAACCCTATATGCTTAAGATTAAATTGATTAAACATATATCTTGCGCCTGCTTTTTTAGCGGCATTTTCAGTAGTTTTCTTTTTAATTTCTATAACTGACACTCGCGATAAACTCCATTCTTTAATCTCTTCTAATTGACTTAAGGTATTATCTGAACTATTATTATCTACCAAACATAGTTCTACATTATGGTTTGATTTTATATATTCTCTAAAGAATTTCTTATCTATTTGCGCACCATTGTTATAAAATATAATAATGATTCCTAGCTTCATTTTTTATGTTTTCAGAAATTTTTAAGCAATTTCTAAATCGCTGTTAGTAGATACCTTTGTATAAGATTTTTTTGATCTGTATACCCAAGCTATTTGACCTAGCTGCGCAACAATTTTTACGGAGTCTTTCATAGATAATTTAGAACCATCTGCATGTATCCATCGTTTTAACGGTTGTTCACAAAGCATTTCTTTAGCTTTTTTCAATCCGAAGTGGATACTCATTCTTTTAAAGATTTCAACATCAAAGATCCATTGTGTTACAAACTTTTCTCCAAAAGCAATATCAATGACATCTTTATGAAAAATTTTAGCTCCACATTGCGTGTCTTTAAAATCCATTTTTAAAATCTTTCGAATAATAAAGTTAATGGTTAAACTAATAATTTTTCTAGCGGATTCCTTTGTAATGTCTGCTCCCATTCTAGATATTCTTGAGCCACTCACAATTTTAAAATCTGAAGTTTCAATCGTTTTTACTAGGTCATCAAAATCAGCTAAATCTGTTGATAAATCGGCATCTAAAAATCCAATGTAATCTAAGTCGGTCTTTTTAGCCATGTGCAACATTCCTAAACGAACCGCTTCAGCCTTTCCTCCATTTTTCTCACAATCGTAAACTGTTATAAAATCTTCGCGTCCTTTTTGTAAATTTTGAAGAACTTCTAAGGTTCTATCCTTACTTCCATCATTTACAAAGCATAAATGATAACCAGAGTTTTTATCTATATAACTTAAAAATTCATCACTTAATAAACGTTCTTCTTCATTATAGCAAGGAATAACCACACCTACACATCGTTCTTGGATCATTACTTCACTTTTGGCTACAGAATTTTGTATTTCTGGCGCACCAATTAAACGTTTTACACGAGCACTAATCTCGTTTAAACTCAATGGCTTTTTCATGTAATCATCAATACCCAATTCAAAACCTTGTGTAATTGTATCATCTTGTGTATCGCCAGACAACACCATAATTGAAGTTTTTGGGTTTTTACTATGTCTTATATATGAAACCACTTCCAGACCTGAAATTTTTGGCATATTGATATCTACAATAACCAAATCTGGATTAAACGATTCATATAAATCTAATCCTTTCTGAGCATCAGTTTCAATTTTTACTTCATAACCTAATTCTGCTAATCTTTTTTGCAAAGGCAGTAAAACTAATTGTTGATCGTCAATGGCTAAAATTTTCATAATAAATTATTTTCTTTGTTAATTACAGTTCAAAAGTACTAGGGATTAGGCTATTAAATTTTAAATTTAGCTGAACTTAATATTTAGTGTAGACGAATGGTAGATTGCTGTAGATAATTAAAATGTGAACCTCTATTAAATTATATATCTTTACCAATATGTTACTGCTTAGGCTTATAAATGAAGGAAACCTCTAACAAATACTTAATATCTGCGCTCCTCTTAGGTTTAGCGTTTCATGGTAGTGCTATCTTTTTTACTTTAGAAACTACGTATGATGCCTTAATCCACTTGTTTTTTGCAGACCATTATGCGAACAGTTGGTTTGAGCCATGGAACTATGAGTGGTACACAGGCTTTACTGTACAGAGTTATCCGCCTTTGGTGCATCAGTCCATTGGCTTACTGTCCTTAATTGGAGGCTTAAAGTTTGGTATGTTTAGTGTGGCCTTAATAGCCATTGTTCTTTTTATAACTGGGACGTATCGTTTTTCTTTATTAATGACGAGTAACAAAACCGTTGCAGGTTATGCTTGTCTGCTTGCCGTATTTTCATCGTCGTTTATAGAAACCCTTCACATCTTTGGGCAATTACCAAGTATTGTTGGTGTTTCGGTATTAATGCATGCCTTGCCAGAAATCTATCTATGGCTAAAAACAGGACGAAAATGGTATTTAGCCACCAGCTTATCTCTTATTGCAGTGACTGTAACCTCACATCATGTGACACCAATTTTTGGAATGGTCTTTTTTATCTTTCCTTTAATAGGAATGGTGCTCATGGATGTCTCAAGAGAACAGGTCAATAGTATGAAAGAAGTCACTTTCAAAATATTCTTAAATACCTTTTTCAAACTCTTTAAGCGCATTGTGAGTTTTGGCATGCTGTCTTTAGTATTAATTATAGGTTGTATTTTTCCGTATTGGCTCAACTCTAAAGCCAACCCAATAACCCAAGTTCCAATTCCGCATGGTTCTCGTGATAATTTTTTAGAAATCACATCTTCAGGTTTGGTATTCTTTTTAATTCCTTGGGGAATTTTACTCATATTATTGCCTTATATATTTTATAGATATTACAGTAAACGTTATTTGTTTTTTGGCTTATCCGTAACCATATGTTTTGTTTTAGGTACTGGTGGCACTACACCAATTCCGTTAAAAATGTTAGGCGAAACGGCATTTAACATCTTAACCTTAGACCGGTTTACGCTTTGGGCTTCTATATTATCAATACCATTAATGGGTGAATTTGCCTATCGCTTTGTGGAAGGCGATTTAAAAACTCTCATCCAAACTAAATTTGGTGCTGTATATCATAGAATAATTGGTGGCATACTTGCTGGTTTGGCGGTTTTTATGGTGGTGTTTACCATGAGTTTAAATTACTTTAGACCATCGCAACCGCAGAAAATAAAAATGTTGCCTATTGTAAATTTCTTAAACCAAGATGACCACGATAAATGGCGATTTTTAACCCTTGGTTTTGGTGACCAAATGGCTTGGCTTAGTGCGCAAACCGATGCAATGACGGTAGATGGTAATTACCATTCTGCAAGGCGATTGCCAGAATTAACGACAAGACCAATAGAACGCTTAGAAAATTCAAAATTTAAAGGTGTTGCTGGTATTGGTTCGTTACAGCAATTTTTAACCACACCAGAAAAATATAATCTTAAATACATTTTCTCTAACGATAAATTTTACGACCCCATTCTCTATTTCTGTGGTTGGCAACGTTTACGTCAATTAGAAAATGGTATTATGGTTTGGGAACGCCTTAACATTCCGCCAGTTTCTGCTATTTTACCAAAGGAAGATGTTGCTAAATGGTTAAAAATTCATTGGGGAATTATGCCGTTTTTAACGGTTCTGGTGGCCTTTGTTCTAAACATACAAATGCTATTTGTATTGGCATTAAAAACACGAATAAAACCATTACCAGATTTTCTAAAATTCCCAACGGCATACACCAAGTTTAATAGCAATGTGTTACGCCTTACACACCTTTGGTCTCTAGTTTTAGCAATAATAGTCTTTTACGGCATCTATCTATTCTATCTAAAAAACGACTCACAACGCAGTCCGGAAAACGCTATTGTGGCCTATTATGATGCTTTAGATTTTAAAGAATTTGAAAAAGCCCATAGCTTAATAGACCCAAATAGCAATGTGCCAATTGCGCAATACATGTTAGAGATTTCGGTAACGGATGGTTTATTAAGTAGCTATGCAAAAATGGACGCGATTGAAACCGAAATCACAGCACTTAACGATAGTACAGTTTCGGCAAAAGTGACCAGTCAATGGATTACACCATTAGAAAAAATTGAAAAAGTAGATTACAAATCCTTGTCTAAAATAAAAGGCAAATGGTTTTTACAACCCGATGATTTAAACAACGATTTACCACCAGACCAGTTGTATTCTGATAATGTGACTAAATATTTTAACCAAGGTCGACGTAGAATTACAACCGAAGCTACACACCACGAAGATATTTTAAAACAACCTGTTTTAGAAGTTATACAAGCAAAACTGGTTCAGTTTGATGGTAGTTATGCTATTATTGGCGAAGTTCAAAATATAGATAATGTACCTGCAGATGTTATTTTAAAAGGGACTCTTTACAACGAAGATAACAAAGAATTAGCTACGTATAATGCCAAATATCACGTAAAGCACAAATTAATGCCTAAGGAATCGAGTAGTTTTAGAATTAATTTTGAAGGCATTGCCTGGTCTAAAACCCAAGATTCTATTCCAGATACCTTTAATCCTGATGAATTTACACCTGTAGAGTTTGAAGAACAACCCACAAAATTCAACTTACAAGTTGCCGGAAATGTGTCTGGTTCTGATTTGTATAAAAATGTTGTGTTAAGTGATGTGAATATTAAAGACTGTATGCTTAATGGTAATTTGTTTAATAGTGGCATTCAAGAAATAACCATTCCGCAATTATTAATAACCTATTACGATAATAACCAAAATATGGTTTGGGTAGACCATATGTTTGTAAAAGCTGGTGTGCGACAACAACGTAAGCAACATTTTGAATATCCGATTATAATTGATGGTGATGTGAAAATTATAAACGATGATATGAAAAACATCTTTGTAAACGGTTTACCAAACGAAGATATTTCAGATAAAATAGTACCAAATAGAATTAAAAATCATACCAATGCGGAATTACAACCCATTGACCATCTCGATTTTAGTGGAATTAAAATTGAAATTAACACATATATAGGAAGTCCTAATTAATGCAAATAAAACGCACATACCTTTTACTTTTAGGGTTGATGTTATTATCATCCTTCGCTGTTGTGCAACACACTAAAGTTGTTTCAACTGAAATAACATTAATTTCTACGCAAACCGAATTTGAAGTTGGTCAACCTGTTATGCTAAGATTTTCAACCTCAGGTGATGTTCCATTTGATTTATACTGTTCTAATAGTTATGGTTCAACCGTTATATCTTCAAGCTTAAAAAACAACACCTTAGAATTTATTATTCCTGAAAATATCACTAAAAAAATTGGTGCTGTTAACTGGACTTTATTAGATGATAGCAAATCACTTTCAGGAAAACTAAACATTTTACCAAAACCAGAAGTAGCCACAATGGAAACTTATATTGGTCCACCAAGTATTGAAGCAGGCGGAAAAGATTATACCACATTGGTGGTTATTCCAACGGATTCTTTAGACAATCCTGTACCAACACATACTTTGGTAGATGCTAAATTTCAGTTTTTAGATTCAGAAGAAGGTTTTGATATATTCACTAAAAATTTAATTGCCTACCGAAATATATATTCCAAAAAAGAAAGCGGAAGGATGTTGGTGTCATCAGAAAGTCTTGGTATTAATTCTAAAGAATACACCATTAATGTTATGCCAGCCATTCCTACAGATTTTAAAATCTCTGCCACGCGACCACACGATTATGCAGACGGCAATCAGGTAACGACATTTTGGACTACCATTATCAAAGATGAACAAAACAATGTGGTAAGCGATGGGACTTTTGTAACATTTTTTATTAAAAACGGAAAAGGAAATATTTTAAAAACCACAGGAACGACGATTGATGGTATTGCAAATTCAAAAATTATCCATCCAGATTTTGCAGATCAATGGAGTGTTAAAGCCTACGTAGATGGTATGTCTGAGAGTAATAGCATTACTGTAAGCTACAAACAAGTTGTTAAAGATTTTGATGTTGAATTTTTAGAACATAACCGACAAATCAACATTGGACCATTGCAAAGTTTTATGGGACAAATGATACCAGATGGTTTGCATATAAAACTTCATATTTACCAAGACCATTCGCTTATTACTACATTAACCAAAACATCTTTTAACGGGTACACTAGTTTTAAACTAAAACCAGCTATTTATAAAAACGGCAGTTATAATTTTAAGATTGAAACCGCTGGCTTATCAAAAGAATTTAAATCAATACAGCTATGGTAAGTCTTAACAAAAACATATTACGTACCATTTTAATTGCCTCATATATTATGATTGTAGCCTTAATTATTTCTGGTGTAAGTGCACTATTTAGTTACCTAAATACAGGTGCCGACCGCAGCACCATGCTACATACCGAAATTAAAAAAGTAGACCAATACGCACCAAAAATGAATTGGGAACCCTTGCAAAATGAAGGTAGACCCATGGACGACCAAACGCTAAATGCTATTCAGCATGATTATTTAGATGCTTGGTACGTTAAACAAATTGCCTACAAGAGTAATAAAACAGCCGGAATTAAAGACTATTATACAGACAGTGCAAGAGAAAACTTATTTGCATTCATAGATTTAAACAAAGCGCAAGACATAAGTATTGAGGCGACAACGTTAAGTCATAATCCTACGTTAGAATATTTTAGTCAAGATGGTCAATTAGCCGTAATTACAGACCGTAACGTTATAGAATACAAGCGTGTTTTTAAAGCAAAAGATCTCATTCTAGAAACCAAAGAAACGGCTACTTACCAAATGGTATTTTTATTAGAAGACGGCTTTTGGCGCATTAGACATTTAGTAAAAGATAGTGCTGGTATTTATAACAATGAACCGCAACAAATCAATGTAGATAGTCTAAATATTAAAGGTATCAATTACTATCCACAAGCTAATCCTTGGAATATGTTTGGGGATGCATTTTCAAAAGACACCATTTCTAAAGATTTTAAAATTATAAAAGAGGCTGGTTTAAACTCGGTACGTCTTTTTGTCCAATATGAAGACTTTGGAAAAGAACATGTTGACGCTAAAAAAATTGAAAAGCTAAAACAAACCCTAGATGCTGCAGAAGCCAACGAATTAAAAGTCGTATTAACCTTGTTTGATTTTTTTGGAGATTATTCTATAATGAACTGGACCTTAAATCAGCGACACGCAGAAACGGTTGTTAATGCTGTAAAAGATCACAATGCTTTATTGGCTTGGGATATTAAAAACGAACCAAATTTAGATTTTGAATCGCGAGGAAAAGACAATGTAATTGCCTGGTTAGACAATATGATTGATTTGGTAAAAACCACAGATTCCATACATCCTGTAACTATAGGCTGGTCTAATACCGAAAGTGCTACTATCTTAAAAGACAAAGTCGATTTTATATCCTTTCATTATTATGAAGATTTAGAAAATTTTGATGCAGCAGTAGCAGCTTTAAAAACAGAAATACCTAATAAGCCTCTGGTTCTTCAAGAGTTTGGATTATCGTCATATTCTGGTTTTTGGAAACCTTTTGGATCTTCAGAAGAAGACCAAGCCAACTATCACAAAAAAATCCAAGAACAAATTGTAGCTAATAATTTACAATTTATGTCTTGGACTTTATACGATTTTACTGATGTCCCTAAAGATGTTGTGGGTAGCAGGCCTTGGCGTCGCAATACCCAAAAAAGATTTGGGTTTATTGATTCTAAAGGCGTAAAAAAGGAGGCGTTTAAATATATTTCTAATCAGTAGACTTTAACCGATTTCAATAAAATAGTACTTTCCCTTTATTATGCAGATACAGTCGCTACATCTTTAGATCTCTTAGCAATTATCTGCTTAAAACGCTCTAAATACATGTCTGCAATTTGAGACATAGGATGCGCAGTAGCGGCTTTATAATTGGTCTTTGCTAATTCTAATCTATAAGCATCATTAGTAACAATAGCTTCAATGGCTTTTGCTAAACTCGCTACACTAGTCGGCTCAAAAAACTCGCCTTTATAACCTTCATCTTGTACTAGTAAAGCTAAATCACCTAAATCTGGCATAACCACAGCTTTACCGTAACTTCCTGCTTGGTGTAAAACTCCAGAACTTCCTGTAGTCGATGTATAAGGAAATACAACTACAGCACTTTCATTAAATAATACTGGTACTTCTACTTCTTCTACGTAACCCGTAAAACGAACTTGTGGCACATGCTTATAATCTTCTTGTACTTTTGCTAAATAACCAGGTACATTTGGGTTGTCTGTTCCTGCAATTACAACTTCAAGATCTAAACCTGTAGAAGCTCTTACCATTTCTACAGCTTCAATCATGCCTTCTACTTTTTTGTAGGTTCCAAATTTTCCGAAAGTCATAATTTGTAATGGTCCTTTAGGTAGTGAATAATCTGGCTCTTCTGGAATTTCAAATGTGCCATGTGGAATTAACTTCACATTATTTACTCCATATTTACCCTCTAAAATATCCACATATTTCTGCATTGTTACAGCCACTACATCTGCTTTTAGGATTAACTTTGTGAGTGTGGTGCCAATAAATCCGTAAATGCTTTGCATTAGTTTATTTGATGTAAAACCTGCACTTCCTAAATCGACCTCTTCAAGAATATTATGCAATAAAACGATATTAGGGATTTTCTTTAACTTACATACCAGTGGTAACATTAAACCTAAAGCCGCTGCAATTTTCTTATCTCCAAATTTCATAAATTGTAAGTTAAACAATACTGAATCTGGTTGTGTTTGGTTAATTGCTTTAGTCACTGATAATATATTTCTATAGCTATTAAAAGACCAACATTCTTTCACTGTAATCTTACAACCAGCCTCTGTAAACTGAATATCCTTAGCACCTTCCGTTCTGTCTGTTAACAAAATAAGTTCTGTTACGTCTTGGTTTTGTCTAAACTGCTTTACTAAATGATATGCATATTCATTTAATGTTACTTTACTTGGTGGATATGCTGTTACAACTGCTAGTTTCATATTTAATAATTTTTAATATTCTTTTTAATTACAATACAAATTTGATGTTTTATTTTTCTAATTCTTAGCCAGCTTCGGTAAGACGACTTTTACTGTAGACGAATGGAATTAATCTTTAGACAAGGCTTTTTTAAACTTCCATTAATAACGCGTAAAAAAAAGCTAAATGCATGATTTTAGTGTAGATAGTTAAGATTTAGACAGATGAATTGACGCTTTTGAACCAAAAAGGTATGAGACGATCTCAGTGTAGAATTTACACTTGTTTTTTAGAGTGATGAGCGTCAGAGATTACTGCTTTTTTAATTTAGAATCGAATACAAAGAAACTCACTTGAATAATTAACAATAAAAACATTGCTACGATTTGCATATGCACGACTTGCTCTAAACTAGCATGATAAAAAATGACTAAAAACATTTGCAACACTCCAAAGACTCCAGAAATAATTACAGGCACATATCTATCTAAAGACAAATAGTAGTAAGCGAAAATGTTAGAGATTGCAAACATTGATGTAGCAATAGCATATTTCCAAAGTAAAGGTGCCATTGCAATATAGTCTTCACCAAAAAGGATATTAATTATTAATTCAGGAAGAATTAAACATCCTAACACAATCACAGCAGAAATTACAGCGATATAACCAACATATTTAAATAATATTGAAGAGGTTTCTTTACCTTCTTTTTTCAATTCTACAACAGCTGGCAATAACAACATAACAAACATCCAAGCAATGAAATATACTATTCTTCCGATTAATGCTAATGATGCATACAAACCTGCTTCGTAAGATTCAAAATAATGTTTAACCAATAGAATGTCACTATTGTTTATAATAATCTGTGTGAGTTCATAAAACGCTGTAAGTAGAAAAAAGTTTCTGATTTGCTTACTATACTTCGCATCTAATTTAGCCGTCTTTTTAAAACTAATTTGTTTCATTTTAAAAGGAAACAAACCAAAAACAAAGGATAATAAAATACCAACAGCAATAACTGGTGCAGATTGAAATTGAAATAAAAGGATTAAACCTAATGTAATTAGCAAACGGCTTAACATTTCGGATTGATAGGTTATAGATAACGATTTAAATGCTTTTTTGCCTTGATAAGCTCCTCGATTTATACTCATTAAGAAATAAAGCGGAACACCACAGCCAAAAATGACAAACATCGTGGAAGATGAGGTATTAAATAAAGCTTTAAGTTGCGTTGAAAAGGCAATAATTAAAACACCAAAACCTAAACCAAATACAAAAGCTTGCTGGTATACTTTGGCTATAAAATTTTTAAATAATTGATTTTCAAATAACACTGAAAATTTTGCCGTCACTAACTGAAATGTCATTGCAACAAAAGATAATACTAATAAAAACGTAATTAATACGGCTGCATCTGCAAAGGCTGTTGGTCCTAAAATACGACCTAGTATTAGATTGTATAAATAGTTACCTCCATTGACCGCTAAAACACTAACCATAAATAATTGTTCTGGCGATAACTTTTTAGATTTAATTGCTGTTAATATTTGCATGATGAGTTGGTATATGTTTTAAAGTAAGGTTTTAAGCAGCTTCTATATGATTAATATTGTCTTGGTAGATCGCCTTGCAACCATTTTTGACTATAATTTTGATGTGGTTTTCTTTAAAAATGCGAATCAAAAAAATATAGTTTCTTAATTTGTATGCGGTTAAATCTGACACAAATATCTTTAACATTTCCGCGTATGCGCTTTCTATTTCGATGGATGACAAGTTGCTGTAGATGAATGGAACATAAATGCGACGTAACTTGCAATAAGTTTAACAAAGACTAATTATGACTTTAAAATCATTTATTAATATTGCCTTTTTCTTTATTATTTTAAGTGCTTCTGCGCAAGACATGCAAGAAGGATTTACGTATTTAGAAACCGGAAATTACAGTAAGGCAGAGACCTTTTTTAGTGGCATATTAAAAGACAATCCAGATAATAAAACAGCACGCTTGTGTTATGGACGTGCTATTGGACTTAATGGTCAACCAAAAGAAGCCAATGCCTTATTTACAAATTTACTTGCCGATTACCCTAACGATTTTGAAGTAAAGCTAAACTACGGCGAATCTTTATTATGGAACAGTAACTTTAAAGACGCTAAGGTTTATTACAAAAGTTTAGTCGCAGAAGACCCTAAAAGTTTTGCGGCATTATTAGGTTTTGCAAATACGCTGTCTAATCTAAAAGAATATGAAGATGCACTTACAACAGTAAACAAAGCTTTAGATGTATCACCTGGAAACCCAAATGCCATGGTTTCAAAAAAATACATCTATTTAGGCTATGCCTACCAAAATCAACAAGCTCAAAATTATGACAAGGCAGAAACACTACTAACTAAAAACCTAGAATTATTTGGAGACGATAAAGACACCTTATTAAATTTAGCCAACTTATATTTAATTTGGAACCAATTAGACAACGCCAAAGCTATTTACGCTAGGTTAGCTGAACAACCAGAACATAAAGTCATTGCTTTAAATGGTTTGGCCTTAGTAGAACACTTAAATGGTAAGGAAAAGAAAGCACTAAGCTTAAGTACAGAAGCTTATAACAGCATTAATGAGACTACAGACAAAGCGATCACCAGACAAACCACAGAGCGATATGCACAAGCTTTAATTTGGAATAAAAAATTTAAATCGGCAACAACCTTAATCGATCAGCTTATTACAGAACACCCAAACGAAAACTGGGTTTTATCGTTGCGAGCTACTTTAAACATTTATAAGAGTAATTTTAAAAAGAGTTTAAACGATTACAACCAAATATTAGTAAACGACAGTACGTCTTTCGATGGTAACCTCGGAAAAGCAAATGTGCTGAAAGCATTAGGTTATACAGATGAAGCGTATACCTCAGCAGAAAACACTTTAAAATTTTACGACAAACAAAAAGATGCAACCAACTTTATTAACCAGCTAAATAATAGCTTTGCACCTACTCTAGAAACAAAAGCCTCTCACACTTTTGATAATGGCGACAATAAGGCTTTTGCTTTTAACAATAATGTTGTATTTCCGTTGTCTACAAAATTTGCCTTATTAGGAAACTATAATTACAGAACCACAAATAACACAGTTACCAACAATAGTGCAACGTCTAACAATCTTTCTTTAGGATTATCCTATAAATTTATACCGAGTATTACCTTTAAAGGAACAGCAGGCATAACGTCTGCAAAAGCAGAAACAGAAGATTACACACAACTTTTAACCGACTTGTCTTTTCATATAAAATCCTTTAAACTTCAAACTTTAGATATTGGATATAAAAGACAAATTGAAAGTTTTAATGCCGATTTATTAGACCGTGAATTGGTGCAAAACAATTACTACGCCAATTACAATTTAGGAACTAATTTTAACCTAGGCTGGTTTACACAATTAATGTATACCTCACAAAATGATGGCAATAAAAGAAATCTATTATTTACGTCATTGTACTACAATATTTTACCCAAACCATCGGTAAAAGTTGGTTTTAATTATCAATACATAACCTTTAAAGATCAAGTACCAACCATTTATTTTAGCCCAGAAAAATTTAATAATTACGAACTCTTTATTAACCTCATTAAAGACGAAGCCATAGCAAAACCTAAAGCCTGGTTTTATAACGCAACAGCGGCTTTTGGTTACCAATTTATAGAAGACGACCCTAAACAAACAGCGTATAGAATACAAGGCGCTTTAGGCTACAAATTCTCTGAACGAAGTTTACTTAACATTTATGGCACTCGTAGTAACATAGCTGCTGCAACAGCAGCTGGTTTTACCTTTACTGAAATTGGTATACGTTTTAAATGGCAATTTATGAAGAAGGCTATTTTTAGAAATTAATAAGCCTACTGAGATAGGTCTATTCCCAACTCCTTTAACACGTTTATGGCATTTTCGTTCTCCGGATTGAGTTGAAGCGATGTTTTGTAATATTTAATGCCGTTTTCTTTATCTCCAATACGTAATAAGCACTCACCATAACTATCGTAAGGATTCCAAGACTCTGGATACAATTCTATGTTAAGCTTGAAAATTTTTATAGCATCTTCTGGCTGATTTAGTGTATTTAAGTAATAATACCCTAAAGAATTTATGTAGCCTTCTGAAATATTATATTCAGGATTGTCTCTGTCTTGGGCATTTATTACCGCAATAATTTCGTCTACTGTTTTACCTGTATTTAACAGCTTATTCAACGTTTTATAGTCACTTGTAACCCTTTCAATGTCCTTGTAAGGATTACCTAACTCTTCATTGATTAACAGAAATAAACTATTGGCATCTTCTTGTATTGATTTTAAATTCCTAAACATATCAAGTTCTCCTAAATTCTTTGCAAAATAGGACGACACTACAATTAGTGCTATTTCTGGATAATTAGCTTCTATTTCTAAATTTTTATAAAGTTCCTCTGATATATTCTTTGTGCCATTTATTGGAATAAGATTTGGGTTATACCCTAGGGCTGTAGCTCTACTGATTTCATTCAAAAAATTATCGTAATTATCTTTACTTGCGGTATGAGACCTATCTTGGTCCGTTTTTAGTTCTATAAGTTTATTTCTAATTTCCGTAGGTATCATTTTTATATCACCTGTGGCTTGTAAAGTTTCTATAGTATTGGTATTAAAGTTAGCATAAGAAGTCGTTGTATAATTAAGTTTTTCAGAACTTAATATTATTGCTTTAGGACTGCTATGAGTGGCTAATTTTTTTACAAATTCATTGTATGATGATAAGTAATTTGCTTCCAAATTATAGATATCATAATGTATTCGGTTGTAATCTTTTGCTAATTCTGTTATTATTTGATGGTAATAATTTTCTAAAATAGCATCGCTTTTCCGTTTTTCATTCCAATTGTTTATTTGAAGTGCAATTACAATTCCAATAACCACAAGGATGATTTCGCCTAAGGCGTATTTAAGATACTTGCGTATTTTACCTTTTTCCATAAGGTTGTATCTTATTTTTCTAAAAAACTTTATCATAATATTCTCAGTTTGTCATTCCGTACTTAGGAAACCATTTTAAAGTTTAATTTAACTTTTGGATGTGCAGAACTGAACCTATTGGTTGGTCTGCTTTCGCAGGAATAACAAAATGTTTTGGTTTTCACTAGCATCGTGCACATAGTTACGTTTCATTATTTTTTTAATTCCTTATTAATAAGAATTTCAATTTCATCCATGTCAGATAAAATTTTCTTGAATCTTATAAGACTACCTTTTTCCGATTCAACCTTCATAAATTGACTCCTTTCTAATATAACAACAAGCTCGATTAAGTTTTTTTCTTCAAATACATATTCTGATAGTTTGGGCTGATTTTGTATGTTTTTAAAGGCAAATTCTTCATTTCCAAACCTATTAGCTGCTGTAGATGTAGCTTCGCCAGCTCGATCATTATTATATTTAGAAACGTTTTCTGTTTGTTCTTTATATTTTTCTAAACGGATTAATTGTTCTCTAATAATAGGTGGTATTAATTTGATGTCACCCGTATTCTGTAATGTTTGTATCGTGTTAGATTTGAATTGAACATTATAAAATTTCCAAGCTAATTTTCTATTTTCAGAAATTATTTTGTTTAATGGTAAATTTGGCTGATTATAGATGTCTTTAAAAGCTCTAAATTTTACCATATTTGAATCTATTCTTGAAGAATGCTCTTTTATATATGCTTTGTCATTCTCAAAATCTTGTAGTAATTGTTTATAATAAACTTGCCTTAAATTTTCAGTTTTCCGTTCATCATTAAGATTGTTTAGTTGTAAGGCAATTAAAATTCCTAGAACAACAAGGATTATTTCACCAATGGCATATTTAAGATACTTAACTGTTTTGCCTTCCGAAAGTAAGTTTTGTCTAATTTTTCTAAAGAATTTTATCATGGATTAGCGGTTTGTGGTCAAAGCCTACTTGGTTATAATATTTTAAAAGCGCTCCTAAATTATTTTTATCTAATTCCTTAAAAAACAAAAGATTACTAAAATATAAATATACTAATAAAATTAAAACCACCACAAAAAAGAAAAGGCAAAAGCTTTCGCTTTTGCCTGATTCTTACTGCTATTAATTAGGGTTATTTTATAATGAGTTTTACTGGTGTAAAATTGTAATGATTGCTTATAATTTTGCAGAAGTAAAGTCCAGAACTTAAGCGTTCTCTATTTATTTCTATGCTATTGTTTCCTGGTATTGTAGTATATATTGTGCTATATACGCGCTTACCTAGTTGGTTATACATTTCAAAACGTACTGTTTCACTTTGGTCAACAGCGAAGTTAATTGTAGCTTTTGAGCTCATAGGATTAGGAAAAACAGTTAAAGTCTCTAAATCCTTTGAGTAATCATCTATGGATAATGCCTCTGGTGCTGAGAATCGTAGGTCGCTAATATTTAATGATTTTGAAGTCATTGTTCCGTTTTCTGCAACCATAGTAAATACTATAGTGACCACATCATTTAATTCTGCAGTATCAAAAGCATTGTTTTCCAAGTCTTCAATCTGTAATGTATACGCTTGTAATTGGTCTGTTAAAGACACGATTGCCTTAAACTGTTCTTCCCAGTTTGTTACACTTTCTTTTACAAAAGTAATTTCTAAATCACCTGTACCTTGTGCACTAAATTGAAAACTTGTGTACTCTGATACGTCTACAGCCTGAAATCTCGGTGTTAAAGCTCTATATGCGGCAACGTAAGTATCTGTAGTTGCATTTAATGTTACGTTTCTTTCTATTGGATAATCTTCCGCAGCAAAGGTATTTGAGTTTGTAGACACCTCGTAAAGACTTACGTTAGTACCAGTTTGAGAGTCATCAATTCCCCAAGGACCATCAGACATAAACAAATCGTCTGGTGTGGCAATACCATCGCCAATTCTAAATCCTATATCAAACAAATTACCTGTTTCTACTCTAAGGTTTGTAATATAGTTTCCGTTAAGGTTAATTGTATAATTTAAATTTTGAAAAGGCTCTGTTTCTGTAGTTCTATAACCTGCGTCTAATGTAATGCTTTGTGTGCCATTTGTATTTACAATCTGTAAATCTAGCCCTCCATCTGAGTAACCTCCACTTTTTACAAACACTGTTGGTGGTGTAGAGATATTATAAGATGTAATTGGTTTCTCTACTTCTAATAAATTTAAAAGCTCTTGTCCTAAGGCATATAAATCATCTATAGAGTTAGACCATATTTGAAAATTATAGAACGTTACGTTAGCTTCATACTGATCTAAATTCCAGTGGCTTTCTATAGCAAAGTTCGCATCGTTATTAACCACTTTTGCAGATAGACTTAAGACAAACTCAAAGGTTCCGTCTTCGTTCTTAATAATAGATTTTATAAATTGTTGTTCGTTAATATCCATTGTAGAGACATTAACTAGTTCTCCACCTAATAGACGATCACAGATATATTTAGTGTGCTCGTAAACACCATTTTCTGTTTTTAACGCTAATACAGAAGCAATAGGACTATTGTTTTTAATATAATCTACAGCGTAAATTTCTGTAGCGTTTGTAATACCTATTAAGTCTGATGGCGACGCTTCTACAGCCTCATCTTCATTAATTGTTGTTAAAGGGATAAAATCTTCTAATGTAAAATTTGAATTCGCACTTTTAGTCGCATAGTTAGATCTTTTTACAGCTTTTGGTGCTGTTGTTGGGTCAAACTTATAACCTGTTTTAGCTCTTTTAAAATTACGTGCATTTATTTGCTCAGCTAATCTGTTGTTACTTTCTAAACCTCCATTATTAGAACTCGATGTTGGTGCTGCAATCACTTCACAAGAACCAAAACCAGAACAAGAAGGATCTTCACAATCTATTAGTCCGTCGCCATCATCATCAATACCATTATCACAAATTTCTTGTAACACAGGAGCTGTTGGGCAACGTGCACCATCATTACTTGCACTAGATGGTCCGAAAGCAAATAAGTTAGATTCTATATCTGCTGCTGTAGATACTGTTTGAACTGCTTGAATAACGTATATCGTTCCGGTTTGATTTGAAGACACATAGAAACGCCCTTCATTATCAAAATAAACAGCACCATAGGTGTAATTTAATCCCGATAAAATTGGCACTTCTCCTAAGGCTGTTACGACACCATTTTCTGGGTTAATACGATATAAAATATTGGTGTTTTTTTCAACGGCATATATGTTACCATCTACTGCATTAAAAGCCCAATCATGTATACTAAGGTTTTGCGATAAAGTCCCAGTAGATTGAAACTGTGTATAATTTACAGATTCAGGATTTAAATCAATTTTATAATATGTTGTTCCTCCACCTTTTAAATAATAAATACCATCTGCGCTCACATCACCTACATAACGATTGCTATTTGGTAACTCATCTATATAATACGTAGTTGTTGTAAAGTCATTACCTATTCTAACAATAGATTTTGCTGGTGTACTTAATGAACCCCAAATAAAACCATCTGCAGGATTATATGCTGCCGCATTAATACTACCTGGCGTAACATCTGCGGCTACCTGATACGAATTCCCTGATGCTAAGTCAATCGCATATACATCGTTATACTGAAATAAATAGGCATTATAATCACAATTAAACGGATCGTTTTGCGCTTGAGTTGAAAACCCACAAAGGGCTAAAGCAAAAATAAATAGTTGGTTTCTAAAAGTGTAAAGTGTTTTCATCTTGTAATCGTATTTGATTCTGAGTCAAAATTACTTGATAAAAGGGCGGCATTTTTACTTTTTCGTTTGTTACAACCCAAACCACGATGGATTGCATTTTAGTGTCGACGAGTAGATTAGTAGCGCTTGCAGCACAGAAAAATAGAGGTATAAAAAAAGGCAAAAATAAAATTTTTGCCTCTAGTTATACTACTAATCCATTTTCTTTAAAACACGTCCTAACTCGTATTTCTGATGCAAATTTAAGAAGGCATGTCTTGAGATTATTTGTTTTTCGTTCACTATGCCGATTCGGCTTTTAAACAACCGTTCTCTGTCGACGAATGGTATTTAAAGTAAATTAAGTCGCTTCATTAACTCCGGACGGTTAGAACGACTTACAGGAATCACATCTTTTTTAATAAGCACGCTATTGTCCTCAATATCAATAATTTTATCTACATTTATAATATAAGAACGATGTACTTTTAAAAATAAATCATCTGGTAGCTTTTCTTCAATCTTTTTTAGTGTAGAATGTACTGTGTAATTTTTTTCTTCGGTTTTTACAAGAATGTAATCTCCTTTGGCTTCAACCAAATAAATACTAGGTATATCTATCTTTATTAAACGTCTATCTATATTTACATATAAATCATTCCCAGAACTTCCTTCTACTTTCTCAACGGATGGTTCTTCTGCTTCAGACGTTGTAACAGTTGCAGCCTCGGCTTTTAAAATCGCTTTCTGAAAACGCTCTGGTGTAATTGGCTTTACTAAGTAATCTACAATACAATCGTATTCAAAAGCTTGAATTGCAAAATTAGGATCTGACGTGGTTAGTATTGTTTTAGGCGGATTTTTTATAGTTTCTATAAAATCAAAACCTGTAAAGTCTGGCATATGAATATCTAAAAACACTAAATCAACCTCATTTTGGTTGAGATACTTTATGGCCTGCATTGCATTAGGAAACGCTTCTAAAACATTTAAACTATCTACATTAGCACATAACTGCCCAATAATAGCTCTTGCTGTAGCTTCATCATCAATAATAATACAATTCATACATGTTTTTTATAACTGTTCTAAAAAGTTGGTCATAGTTTGCAATATCATTTCAAATTCTTCTTGCAGTTCTGTACTGCCTTCTATTAAATTATTTTCAAATGCTACGGCTACATCATAACTTTTCTCAAGGCCTAAAATACTAATTTTATGCTTAAGTTTATGAACGTTATCTGCAGAAAGTTTATTGTTCTTTTCTGCCATGTTTTTAAAATATACGCTTTTCTCCTCTGGGAATTCTGCTTTTATAATGCTTATTAACTGCTTTTCAAAAGCTTCGTCTCCACCAGACATGCTGTGTATATATGATAAATTAGGTTGTTCCATTTTATTGCTTTTTTAGGGTAAAGTAAAAGGTGGTTCCTTCATTAACTTTTGAAGTTAACCAGATT
Source organism: Winogradskyella eckloniae (assembly GCF_013249045.1). Classification (GTDB taxonomy): domain Bacteria; phylum Bacteroidota; class Bacteroidia; order Flavobacteriales; family Flavobacteriaceae; genus Winogradskyella; species Winogradskyella eckloniae. The sequence goes on along the minus strand of NZ_JABRWP010000002.1, from coordinate 230,955 downwards.
TTTCCACCATATAGATCAACTATTTTTTTTACAATTGAAAGTCCAATTCCTGTAGAATCTACTGTGTTTTCGAGTTTTTCAAAGGTTTTAAATATTTTTTCAAAATAAACCTCTTCTATACCGACACCATTATCCTTTATATAAAACTCCCAATTCTCATCCTTTTCGGTTACACCTATTTCTATGCGACCTTCTTCTTTGTCATTATATTTAATACCATTTCCTATTAAATTTTGAAACAACTGTTGCAATCTGTATTTATCTCCAGAAACGGTTGGTAATTCTGACCGCTTCACAGTGATATGATCTGGTATATGGATAATCGTTAAAATATTGTCTAGCAAGTTATTTAAATCAACATCGTAAAATTCTATATTGTTTTTGCCTATTGTTGAATATTCTAGGATGCCTGTAATGAGGCCATCCATTTTTTCGACATTAGACTTTATGAGATTTAGTGTTTTATTGCCATTATCATCAAATGAACCTCTATAGTCTTCACTTAGCCATGTTGTTAAGGTTTCAATACTGCGTAGAGGCGACTTTAAATCATGTGAAACCATATGTGCATAATCACTTAACTCCTGGTTTTGATGCTCTAATTCTGATAAAAGTGTTTCGCGTTGTTTATTAATTTTTACTATCTCCTTAGTTTGGTTGTCAATTAACTCAATAAGTTTTAATTCATCTAAATCTTTTTCTAGAGTTAAGGCATTACCATCTTTAGAATTAGAATCTGTTATGGTGTCAACTACTCGTCTTAGTTTATCTATAATTTTCTTCTGAGAATCGGCTTCTTCTCTTAGTTGCTTATTTGCGGCAAATAATTCTTCAGAACTAATAGACATTGCTCGTTGTTGCATTTTATACTGATCTTCAAAATTAGTATATGAGCGCTTCACAGCATCTAAAAAATCTACCAATAACTTACTTTCGGCGATATCTTTGCTTAAAAATTTTTTTATTTGTCGTTTTAATAATGAAGACATTATTCGCTAATTAAGGTTATTGTCATGGTTTGGTTATGCAACTGGCAATTGATCTCTGTATTAAATGGTGCTATTTCACCGTAAGAATACAATCCACATATCACCACATCATCGCCTACAACAGACACCACTTCTTCTATTTCTTCTTCTATGCGCTGATCTAATACAAGTTTACGACCAATACAACTCACTAAAATAGCCAATTGCGGTTTGTTTTTTCTTTTTTCTGAGGCTTGAGTCGCTGCTAATTCTGATGCATTGGCAATATTATCAATGTTGGTCATCATTAATTGAACCTTGGAATTTTCTGGTATATCTCCAGCCAAGATCATGGCATTTGTATCTTCTTCAATGTTTAAAATTGTACGTACAAAAGACTGTTTTTCTTCTTCTGATTTTACATTTAATGGATACAATAATGCTGCGCTTGGTAACTCTTTAGATTTGTCTCCTAAATACTTTTTATATAAGTCTAGTGCTGGTTGCCCGTCGAGCTCATACAAAACATTTGATTTTGATTTGGTAACCACACGTTCTGGTCCAAAAGGCGACCAACCACCATATATGGCAAAAGAGGCTTCAAAAGTTGCTCCATAAAACCCAATGGCCACAATTTCACCTTGTTTTGGATTCTCATTGTAAGCGGCTAATGTTTTCTCAAAACGTGCTGCATCACCACAAAGACCTCCTGTTATTAACACTTTATTTTCGGCCGCAGCATTCATTCCTTTGGTTAGTTCACTTCCGTTTATAAAACTGCCTTCTGAAATGACAAAAACATGTTTTAAGCCTTCCTTTGTAAACTGATTTATTAAATTTTTGCCTGTAACAAAACTGTCTAAATCTGAATTGATAACATTACTCGTTTTTATCTCAAATTTCGTTTTTTCAAATTCAATTGCAGTGGCAACCATGCTATCATCAGTTACAAAATAAGCGGTAATATCTCCACTAGTAGAACCAAATACAATATGAGCATCTGGAAACTTTGCCTTTAAATCTGTATATACATTTTCTTCTTCTAGCAGATAACGATTTCCAAAAACTAATATTAACGGTTCTTTTAAGTTCATTTTTTTAGATAAGTACTTCCAATTTTCATTTTTGCGCTTAATTAATTGAACTGTTTTCATAGCTATTTTTTTATTGTGAAGTAAAATGTAGTACCTAAATCAACTTGGCTATCTAACCATATTTCCCCTTCATGGAGATCAACAATTTTTTTAACTATTGATAAACCGATGCCTGTTGAGTCTTTACTTTTCTTTAATGAGTGAAAAATCTTAAATATTTTATCGTGATATTTTTTATCAATTCCGATGCCATTATCTGAAACCGAAAATTCATAATAACTAGGTAATTCTTTAACTTTTATACGTATAAGTCCTTCTGGCTTATCTATAAATTTTACGGCATTACTGATAAGATTTTGAAAGAGTTGCTGCAACTTTGTTTGATCTCCCTTTACTACTGGTAATTTATGTGGTATTACAACCTCAACATGTTCTGGCACGTATAAAATTTTAACCAAATCATTGACTAAGACATCTAAGTCTACATCTGCCTTTTCTTTATCTTCAGAGCCAGCGCTAGAGTAGGCTAAAATATCTGTGATGAGTTGCTCCATTTTTTCTAAGGTCGTTTCTATGTGTGCAAAATTTTGCATACTAACCTCATCTAAAATAGACTTATTATCTTCTTTTAGCCAACTTACTAATGCGTTGATACTTCTTAAAGGTGATTTTAAATCGTGTGATACAATATGTGCGTACTCATGCAACTCATTGTTTCTGGTTTCTAAAGTTTTTAACAACCCTTCTTTTTGAAGTTGAAGATTTTTTAAATCTGTGATATCAAAGCTTATACCTATAGATCCAATAATGTTGCCGTTTAAATCGTAATTAGGTGCACCACTAATTAACCAATATCTTAAGTCGCCATTTTTCATTTTAACGCGCGCTTCATACGCGTTACTTTTACCACTTTTTCGTTCTATTGTTTTTTCGTGAACTAAGTCCTTGTCTTCTTCTGCTGGTAATATTTCTTTTGCGACAATACCAATTAATTCTTCTTCTGTAAAACCTGTCATCTTACAAAAGCTTTGGTTGGCCATCATTATTTTTTCGTCCTTATCTAACTCAACCAAACCTAAATGCATGTTTGCTATAATACGGCTGTATTTTTGCTTTTCTGCTTCTATGGCTTGTCTGTACTTATTTTCATAAGTGACATCTCTAATTATACCTTGCGCTGCAATTGCTTTATTGTTTTCGTCTAAAATGACACTTGCATTGACTTGAGCTATGATTTGTTTTCCGGATTTTGTGTTTAATTTTACTTTAAAATCTGTAACCGAACCTTCTGACATTAGCACTTCAAAGGTACTCATGACATTATCTATTTCGTCTTTATCTGCAATTGCAAATAAATTAAAATCGTTGTTACTGTGATTATAACCCAAAAGACTAATAGCGGCTTCGTTCATTTTTAGAACGTTGCCCCATAAATCCATTACAATATAGGCGTCAATAATATTTTCGAATACACCTTGCAGTTCTGTATTCTGTTCTTTAACTGTTTTTTGAAGTTTAGAATTTGCTTTTTTTAACTCTTGAGTTATATCAAATAACTCTGTAGATTTTTGCTCTAGAATTTCTTCGGCAGCTTTTCTAGCAGCTTTTTCCCTTTTTAAGGCTCTTTTGTAGATTTCTATTTCGTCCTTAAGGGTTTGTTTCATTATATCTTTTCTATAAAGAATCTTACTTCACTACCTGCATCATTCAGTTTTTCAAACTTTATATCTACTGGTGTTTTAAAGAGTTTAAAGGTTTCTAACATTAACCCTTTGCCTAACATATACAAGGCCTTTTCGGATTTGTATACCATAACCAATTTGTCGTTAGTTTTTTCTTCTAAAACAAATGTTGGTAATTGTGCTTCTGGGTAAATTTTTTGAACTTCTATATGAATATGATTTTCTATTGAAGCCAATAAATTTAATGGGTCTTTGTAGTGCTCCACTAAATTAGGATGAGATTTTATTAAGGCTTTAAATAAGTGTTCTGAATACACCAACAATAAATCATCTACAGAAATACTGGTGTTTTCACTAAGATGCGATATTAATTGTAACATTTCAGAAAACTCGTAAGTGCCTACTGAAGTGTAGACACCATTTGACTCTAAATTTGATTGATTGATGATCTCATCAACCATGGCTAAACCAAATTTTTCTTCTACTAAATCTAAGAATTCTGTAAATATTATTCCTTTCACTATGCCGTGATTAACTCATTGATGCTCCAATATGACAATAATTTTTCAATTTTAAAAACATAATCTTCATATTTTAACGGTTTTAATACATAACCTGCTATTCCTATCTCAAAACAGGCCAATAAATCTCTTTTATTACTAGATGTTGTTAAAATAATGGTAGGTATATACTTTAATCGTTCGTCACTCTTTAATATTTTTAAAAACTCAATACCGTTAATTTTAGGCATATTTAAATCCAATAAAATAACGTCTGGTAATTTATCTTTTTGCTCTAAAACTTTTAAAGCTTCTTCTCCATTATTTGCTTCTACAATATTATGCTGAAGTTTTAATGATGAAACTGCTCTATTCAGCTTCATAACTTCTATCATATCATCTTCAATTAATAAAATATTTAAGTTACTCATAATTGCGTTGTTTATTTATCAAGGTCAAAATTATTCAGAAATCTCTATAATCTTAGTAGATTTCGTTTGAGCGTACTTTAGTTTAGGTGGATGGCAATTTACTATCGACGAACGGTAAAATTGTTGTATTTACGTGGGCTACACGGATATTTTAAGCTCACTAATCGATATTTTAAGAATATCGTCGATAAACGGTAAAATTCTACATTTGTTGAGGCTTGCAATCTTTTTACAGTAGTTTATTAAAAACAAACAACTTAAGCGGTAATTGCATTATTCAACGCATTCAATTCTTATGGTATTCCAACACAATAGTATTAGGCATTACCTAACAATTTTCGTTTCTAACCCTATCAGTGAGAATTTTACGTCTTATTTTCTTTAATTCATTTTAATTTTAAAATTTCAATTGATTGTACATCATCGTTTTAGTTTTTAATTTGAGGGATAAATAAATTAACTACTACAAAATTAAAGTTTACATGCATGCTTTTCTGTGTTTTTCGACGAGTGGACCATTTCGTGTGTTGCGTGGTCAATTTCTTTCCATAAGTGAAAATAAGCGAATATATTTTACAATTGCGCTCTGAGCTTTTTAGGTAAACCTCTGATAACCATGCCATAAGAATGATCGATTAATTCGGTAATTAGTGTTGGTGAGAGTTCTCCTGTTAGCACATACACACTATTCCATAGCTTTTTGTGCATATGATAGCCTGGTTTTATACTATGATACTCAGCTCTGAGTTCTTGAGCGTATTCTGGGTCGCATTTTAAATTTATAAAGGCTTCACCGTTTTCCCAACGCTTTAAAGATGCTAAAGCAAACATTTTATCACAGACTTTAAAAACTAACGTATCATTATCAAAAGGAAAGTGCTCGGTTACTTTCTTTTTTTTCATGCAATAGTTTCTAAAGTCTTCTATATTCATAACTGCTGTATTGTAGACTAATGCTCTTTTTTCAATAGTTTTTGGTCTTCACCATCTTCTATTTTTAATGCTGTGTAATCTAATCGCCAACCAATGGTTTCGACTAAATTTTCTATAAGATGAATCGCTTCCAAGGCTTCTTGCTTTGCCACATTATACAAACCACTTTCTGGTATTTTCTCCATAATATGGGCTTTAGCTTTTGTATGAAGATCTGTTAAATCTGAAGCTTCAAACTTATTAAACATACCATCTTGTTTGTCGTAATAATTAATATTGCTCTCTATTGATAAGACTTCGGGTTGGGGAAAATGAGTTAAACTAACAGTTTTTGTTTTAGGGTTTGAAGCCATCTGCACTTTACCCAAATCAAAACCAACATGCGCTTTAGCATTGATAACAACCAAAGCTTTTTTTCGGCTTGAAATAAGTTTTAAGAATTTCTCTTTTACGTCTTCATAATGGTAAATTTCTGCAAAATCACCTTCTACAGTTACAAATTTACACACACGCTTAATTTTATCTAAAATTAGAATAGACTGTTCATTCGTTACTTTTTTTGTTTTCCATTGTTTATAGATAGTAACAATACCCAAAGTCACAAGAATACTAATGATGATGATAAAGAAAGTTTCCATGTAATAAATTTTATTTCACTTTACTATATGACACTGAGCTCTGTGTATTGTCACATATTAACATTGTTGTATTAATCGCCTAATTTTTCTAAATGTGTACGTTTAAAGTTATCTAAATACTTAAATCCATAACCAAATACTCTGTCTATTGAGGCGTGCGAAAATAATATAACACCTATAAGTTTTAAGACTTCCAAGTTATAATATATACCAATAAGATAAATTAATATTGCTAACCCTTTATGATGAAAAACATTATAACCAATACCTCCAATTTTAGGGTTAACCAAATAACCTAAGGCGCCTATATCTGGCGCTAACAACAAACCTACAAACCACCACCAATTAAAATCTAATAAGCTAAAAAGATAAAGGCCTAATGCGAACATCATAAGTTCTTCTAATTTCAATAACGTTTTCATAACCAATAGATTAAGCAATGATTTTATATAATATAGGTTTACTTGGACTAGCATCGTTCTCAAAAGGTGCTATCTGTAAATTAAGCATATAGCAACCGTCATCTATTTTGTTAGACACATAGATAAATTCTGTAATTGTTGCGTCCAATCTCAATTTCCCACGCGTATTCCAAAACGCGTTATGTGCTAATAATTCGCCTTCGTCTTGTTCTTTATCTACACTTGGCAAATCTATGAGTAAATGCTTTACACCTTTTGTTTTTAAATATTCTGCCGCTTCTACTTTTAAGTACGTAGGATTGGTGTGAGAATATTGCTTAGTTAATTTTTCCCTTGTATTTGGGATTGTTCTTATTACTACAGCGTCGCGTTTTTTATTACCTAAGGCAAATTGCAATTGCTTTTTAGAAATCACATAATCATCGCCTAACTTTTCTGGTGCAACTGTAATTACTTCCGCTAAAAAGAAAAATTGGGTTAAATGTTTATTTATAGAATAGACTTTCTCTGTTATATGACCTACGGTTTCTGTATGTGTACCATGAGAATGTGGATTAAAATTTATGGTATTAAAATTAACAACAGCACCTTTTTCTACACTAATGGTTTCGCCATCCATTACTTCTGGCTCAATTTTAGGAGGTCCTAAATACCACGCATTTACATTAGACACTCCATTTTTTATAGCTATGGAAATGTCTAAAGGTTGAGATAAATCTATCTTTAATTTTCTTGAATTGTATTGTATGGTTGTTAACACGTCGCGTTGATTTTAAATAATTCTGATGCAATACCATCACATAAAAATTGTCCTTTTTTAGTGACACGTATGTGCTTATCTTCAATATACAATAATTGTTGATTTATAAAAACTTCTGCCTGCTCAATTAAATAATCTTTATCATCTAAGCCAAAATCGCTTTCTACCTTTTCAATAGAAACGCCCCAAATAGTTCGTAAACCTGTCATTATATACTCATTATATTGATCTGTTTTTGTTAACGTTTCAATTTCTATGGGTAGCTCATTTAGGTCTAATGCTTTTATATATTTTGAATTATTCCTCACATTCCAGCCACGTTGCGTTCCGTTAAAAGAATGTGCTGAAGGTCCAATACCGATATAAGATTTCCCTTGCCAATATGCCGAATTGTTTTTACTAAAATAACCATCTTTACCAAAATTAGACAACTCATAATGCATAAAACCTGAAGCTTCTAACTTTTCTTTTAATATATGAAATTGCTCATGTGCTTGCTCATCATTTACATCTTTTATGACACCTTTTTCTATAAACGACGCTAATGCTGTTTTGGGCTCAACCGTTAGCGCATAACTAGAAATATGAGGCACACCAAAACGTAAAGCTGTTTCTATATTTTGAATCCATTGCGCGTTTGATGCGCCTGGAATGCCGTAAATTAAATCTAAAGAAATATTACTAAAATGTTTCGTAGCTTCCTCTAAACAGGCTTTTGCTTCGCTTGCATTGTGCGCACGATTCATCAGTTTTAAATCGGCTTCAAAAAAAGATTGAATACCTATAGATAAACGATTGATTTTACTTTTAGATAGTTTGACGATTCTATCTACAGATAAATCATCTGGGTTGGCCTCTAAAGTGATTTCTGGATCCTCTGAAACTTGATAGTTGTTATAAACCTCATCGATTAAAAATTGCAACTCCTCATTGGTTAATAATGAAGGTGTGCCGCCTCCAAAATAAATGGTTTCAACCGTTGTATTTTTAAACTCAGTTTTTCTAAGCTGCATCTCTTTTGCTAATGCATTTATGAGTTCATCTTTTTTCTTCAGTGATGTTGAAAAATGAAAATCGCAATAATGACATGCTTGTTTGCAAAATGGTATGTGAATGTAGATGCCACCAGAAGCCCCTTCTAACTTCCCCAAAAGGGAAGAATTCTTACTCATACGTTTTGGTTCATTTATCATTACGTATTATTTTCCCCTTTGGGGATTAAGGGGCTTTTTTTACACGTCCTTCATTCTGCTTTACAAAAGAAGCCCAACCAGAATAACTTTTACCAACCTCTACTCTACCTTGGTTATAAAAATGACAAACTGCAGCAGCTAAACCATCCATAGAATCGAGGTTTTTAGGAATTGTTTTTAGTCCCAACATGCTTTGTAACATTTTAGCTACTTGTTCTTTACTTGCATTTCCGTTTCCCGTTATGGCCATTTTAATTTTCTTAGGCGCATATTCCGTAATTGGTACTTCGCGAGATAAACCTGCTGCCATAGCAACACCTTGTGCGCGTCCTAACTTAAGCATACTTTGTACGTTTTTCCCAAAGAATGGTGCTTCAATTGCTATTTCATCTGGATGATACGTATCAATAAGCTCTACAGTCCGTTCAAAAATGAGTTTTAATTTTAGATAATGATCATCGTACTTTTTGAGTATTAGCTCATTAAGTTGCATAAATTCCATTTTTTTACCAACCACTTTTATGAGCCCAAAACCCATAATGGTTGTACCTGGATCAATGCCTAAAATAATTTTTTCTTTACTCATTTTTGCTATAGGTTAGTCACAATATTGACAACCACTTAACGAAACTGCCAAACCAAAGGTAAGGTTAAAAACACTACCATTAAAGGCTCCTAAACCATTTGGCAATGCAGGATTATAATCTTCTAAGCTTGTAAATCCGTAAATATATGCTACATCAGTAAACACAGACACCTTTTCATTAATAGCATAATGAATTTCTAAACCACCAAGCAGATTTAAATAGGTTTGTTTATTTTCTTTCAATGTACCTAATGGTTTGGCAAAAGACACTCCTGGTCCTGCATGCAAAACTGTTCGTAATCGCGAAGGTAAAAACCCTATATAATTAGAAGGATCAAATACAAACTGAGCGTTAATTCTTGAATAATTAATCTTAAATTCTGGCGTGTCTTCGTGGCTTTTAAACCGATTAAATCCAAAATCTAATTTTACACCATATTCCCTTTTTAACATATGCTGAACGCCTAAATTTACCGTTGGAAAATTTACTGCCTGTGCATAAGAACCATTTACAAAACCATCTGTAGTTGGGTAATTAACACCAAGTGCAAAAAGTGCCTTCCATTTTGCAGTATCTCTTAATTGTGCCGCACTACCAAAGGTTATAAAAACGATGATAAAAAAGAAAAGGTATTGTTTAAAATTGTATCGCATCTCTAAGTTTTTGATTTTATTTGTACTTATGAATGTATCCTTGCATTACAAAGCTAAACAATTCTTCTTTGTCCTTATTAAGATAAGCATTGTAGTTGGTGCATTTTATTTTATTTATTCTAAAGTTATTGCAAATGAGAATTTAAAATTTCTCGATTTTATCTCATTTTTAAAGCAAAACGACACTTTTTCGGTTCAAAACATCATTTTTTTAATCTTTTTAAGCTTTTTTAATTGGTTTTTCGAAATTTTAAAATGGCAACATTTAGTTAAAACAATAAACTCCATTTCCTTTAATTCTGCTTTTGTTCAAAGTTTCGCAGCACTTACAACATCCCTAATTACACCAAACCGAATTGGTGATTATGGCGCTAAAGCTATGTACTATTCAAAACCTTTAAGAACAAAAATAATACTGCTAAACCTCATTGGCAATTTGTCTCAAATGTCTATTACGATGATAACTGGTTCTATTTGCTTTTTGCTCTTTACCAATCGATATCATATTGACCTTAATTATTTTAAAATCGCCAAAATCACTCTATTCTTTATAATCGTGATTTTGTTTACCTTTTTAGGCACAAAGCAAAAACACTTTAAAATAAAAGGATTTTCAATGGCTACCATTGTAGCATTTACCAAATCAATTTCTATAACAACGAAGCGCTTAACTCTATTATTGTCTCTACTTCGTTATGCGATTTTCTCATTTCAGTTTTTCGTTTTATTAAGAATTTTTAGTGTAGATATCAGCTACATGAACGCTATGATTGTTATCTCTAGTTTCTATTTATTATCTTCAATCATCCCAACAATAGCTATTTTCGATGTTATTGTTAAAGGTGGTATTGCCGTTTATTTATTTGGTTATCTTGGTATTGATGAATTGACCATTTTATCAATAACCACCTTAATGTGGCTCTTAAATTTTGTATTACCTAGTGTTATTGGTAGTTATTTTGTACTTAACTTTAAATTTCCTAAACCTATATCGCAATGCTAACTTTATTTATTGTTATTAGTATTAGTTACTTAGTCGTTATTGGTGTAATTCTACTAGGTTTTGATAAGGTCGAAGAATTTAATCTTCAAGATGTACCTGCTCGCACTAAATTTTCATTAATTATTCCGTTTAGAAATGAAGCCGAGAATCTTACTAACTTATTAAAGTCTATAGAACAACTTAATTATCCGCCTTCTTATTTTGAAGTTGTTTTAATCAACGATAAATCTGAAGATAAGTCAGTAGAAATTATTGAGAAAATAATATCTAAAAAATCATTCTCTAGTCTAAATCTTCAAATTATAGACAATCAAAGAAGGTCTAATGCTGCAAAAAAAGATGCTATTACCTTAGGTGTTTCTTTATCAAAAAACGAGTGGATTGTAACCACAGATGCAGATTGTATTTTACCAAAATATTGGTTAGATAGTTTTGATGAATTTATTCAACACCATGAAACACAAGCAATAGTCGCACCTGTGACTTACAAAGGCGTATCTTCCTTTTTTAATCGCTTTCAAACCTTAGATTTCTTAAGTCTACAAGGTGTAACTATTGGTAGTTTTGGCATACAAAAACCAATGCTTTGCAATGGTGCTAATTTTGCATATTTAAAAACAGCATTTTACCATGTCAGTGGTTTTGATGGTAATACCACTATAGCGAGTGGTGACGATGTATTTCTTTTAGAAAAATTAGTAAAAAAGAATAAGAAAAACGTCCATTATTTAAAATGTAAGCAAGCAATTGTAACCACACATGCTGCCAAAAATTTAGATGCATTACTACATCAGCGTATACGATGGGCTTCTAAAACCAGCAGCTTAGCTCAAAAGACGACAAAAATAATAGGTGCTTTGGTAATATTAGAAAATGTAATGTGTCTTTCGTTATTACCAACTTATTTTCTAGGCCTTATTTCCATAAAATCAGTGCTAGCTTTACTGATTATTAAATTTAGTATCGACTTTTTATTAGTATTTAAAACGTTGCGATTCTTTAAACAAGAAGCTATTTTACCTTCATTTATAATATCTAGCCTACTCTATCCTGTCTTTAATATTGGTATCTTTATCCTATCATTCTTTAAATCATACCGTTGGAAAGGTAGAACATCGAAAAAATAATGTCACTATGTCGATTTCATATAGTTTTACGATAACCAAATCTCGTAACGCATGAAAACGTTTTACTTTTTTATTTTATTGCTTTTTACTTTTCAATTTAATTTCTCCCAAGAAAACTACACTATTAATGGTGAAACATTAGAACTCAACACTGAAGTAAAAGGAAAACTAAGTTTACTATGGACCAGTGAAAACGGTGGTTTTAGATACTTTGTTAAAAAAAACAATACTATTACCGAGTTAATTAACTCTAAAGGTAAAGACAAAAATTATCTTGCAGAATACAAAACTACGTTGAGTAATCTTACAAATGGTAAAGAAACTGAATCTTTAAAGTTTAGATTATACGATATAAAATCTTTAATCGATGCCTATAATTTATCTGAAGACAATGCCTATAATAGTGCCGTTAAAAAAGGTAAAATTGGGTTACGATTAGGCGCTTTTGGAGGTTTTACAAACAGTCCGTTTGTTGAAAACCCGGAAAACGCGTTAGGCCTTCTATTGGGAGGAGAATTAGAATTTTTTGAAGCTGATTCTTTACCAAGACATTCCGGAATTTTACAAGCAAGACATGCTTTTGATACAGATGAATTTAATTATAGCACTACAGAATTTGCATTGGGCTATCGCTATAGATTGGTTAATAAATCTTGTTTTTCAGTTTATGGACAAGTGAAATTAGTGACCGTTAATATGTTTAACTCTACGCTAAAAGATGCTAATAATAACGATGTAGACAATAGCGCAACGTCTTTAGATGTCCCTTTTATTTTTGGTATTGGCTCTGATATAAAAGTTGGAAAAAATAGCTACCTTACCATAACTTATGGTGAATTATTTGCTGCGTTCCTAAAAAATCAGGGTAATTTTTCTACTGATTTATCTATAGGTTATAAGTTTAATTTATAATGAATGGCATTACGCAATTTAAAAACTTCTAATCCTGTATTTAATCGTTATTTCTGGGATGACAGAAAATCGACTACCAAAAAAATGACCGTTTCTGGTATTTTTTTTAAGTCTATTTTCGGGATAATTGTCATTGCTGCTATTACTACATATTTATGGAAGCTCAATGAAGCTGGCATTTCTATGCAATGGTTTACATTAGGAGGTATGCTTGCAGCCGCTATTATTAGCGTGTTAATTTCTGTAAGACAACATTGGTCGCCTATTTTGGTTCCGTTTTATATTATTGCAAAAGGCTGCTTTCTTGGTGGCTTTTCTGCTTATGGGCATCGTCATTATCCCGAATTGCCTTACCAAGCTATTGGTGTAACTATCGTGACGTTTTTTGTGATGTTGTTTCTATATCAACTTAGAATTATTGTTGTTACTAAAAAGCTAAGAAGTGTTGTGATTACAGCAACCGTTAGTATTATGCTTGTCTATTTAATATCCTGGATTCTAAGTTTTTTTGGTATCAAAACTTATATTTGGGGCACGTCTTGGTTGGCTATCATTTTTAATGTTTTGGCTGCCATTGTTGCTTCCTTTGCATTGTTACTCGACTTTGATTATATAGAACGCTACAAAAATAAAGCGCCTAAATACAAGGAATGGATTGCAACTTGGGGACTTTTAGCCACCCTTATTTGGTTATATATCGAAGTCCTTAGACTATTGCAGAAGTTTGCCGTTCGGTTTTAATGACACATTAATTGATTTGTACAATTACTGGCAATTGAAAAGCTGTAGTAACTTGCTGTCCTCTCTTTATTGCAGGATAGATTTTAGGAATATGTTTTAAACTTTGTCTTAAAAGACTATCTATTTCCGGAATTTCTACAACTGTTTCCGGATGTATTTTTATAGATTCTATCTCTAATAATCCATGCTTGTCAATAATAATATTCAGTTTTATAGTATCAAAAACATCATTAGTTACTACAATATTTTGTTCTGCTAAATACTGATTTACACTCGTAATAAGTGTATTTTGAAAACATACTTTACTCTCTTCTTTTACGGTTATAGAATCACAACTCGCAAAGGTTGGGTAGGTATCTACTTCAGTCCAATTAATTGCCTGCAGTTCCTCCTCAATTAAATCTTCAGGATAGACTTTCTTCTTTTCAAAGTAATTGCAAGAGGTTGCAAAAAGTAAGATTAAAAGACAAACAATTCGGTTCATTTATAGAATTCTGATGCCGAAAAGTACGAATATTTTATTTAAAACGTGCTAGATCGCTTCGCTTTTAGAATCAATCACTTAGACAACTATGTTTCCGTAATTATATGCCTTAATTTAATTTTCCTCTAAGAGTTTTTCGCGTTTTAATTCTTGCAAGCGCGCTTCTGCATATTTAACAAAGAAGCTTTTTTTATGCTTGACTATAAATTGCTCATAGAGTTTAATTTTGCTATCTAAATCGGCATAATATTCATCTTTTGTTCTCAGAATATAAAACTCAACCATAGTATTAGTCGGATCTTCTTTTAAAGATTTTTGAAACGCTTTTATAGCCTCGTCGTATTTTTTTTGCCTATTTAATAGTATTCCTAGCTTTTGATATTCTCTACCAAGTGGTTGATCTTTAATAAATAGTGATTTTTTAACGTAATCTTCAGCGGTTTCAAATTGCTTTAAACTCTCGTAATATGTACCAATTACATACATGGCATTAGCATCGTAAGGGTTATATTTTAAAGCTTGTTTTCTGTGGTAAATAGCGTCTTGATAATCTGAATTTTGAGCATAACTCAAACTTAATTTTTCGTGAATAAATTCTGATTTCTCTCCTAAGGCTAGTAATTTTTTAAACCAATCTATAGCATGTGTATAAAATTCTTGATGATAATACGTTTGAGCCTTTAAACTTATAAGTTCTACATTATGCTCATAACGCTCAAGACCTTTATCTACATAACCATGAACTTCTGTAAAATTTCGTTTTCGCAAATGATGCTTTGCAATTTTAAAGATTGCTTTTTGATGTGTATTATCTAAGTCATAGGTTTTAATAAATTGCCGCAACGCTGTTGTATCTTTTTGTTTTTCTAAAACAACACCCAATTCGTAATAATAATTAGGGTTAATACTATCTGATTTTATTAAGTTTAAAAACATCTCATTAGCGAGATCATACTTTTTAGTTTTGGCTAATAGTTTAGCATATTCATACTGAATGAGAAGGTTATCTTCATTGGCTTTGTTTGCTTTTTCATAGAACTCTAAAGCCTTGCCATAGTTTCCAATAGCTATATATGCCTTAGCTATTTCATCATAAACATCATCTAAATTACGCATCGATTTGTACGTCTCTATAGCTTTAGAAAAATTTCCGCTTGCATATAAATGATCGGCTTTGTCTTTTAGGTTTTGTGCATTTATACTAAAAGCAAAAACCAAGCTGAATAACAACCCAAGTAATCTCATACCTAACTAAATTAATCGTTTTTAATATCATTAATTTGAAAGACAATTGGCAATGAATAACGCACATCTACCGCATTACCATCTTGTTTCCCTGGCTTAAATTGTGGCAGTAATTTTAAAACTCTAACCGTTTCTTCTTCTAATTTTAGATGTGGCCCTTTGGCAACGATATGGTCTACAACTCCCTTTTTGTTAACTGTAAAATAGGTATAGATACGTTTTTTTCCATGCGTTAAACCTAGCGAATCTGCGAGTTTCATGTTAAAATTCTGTCCAACATGTTTATTAATGGCTGTTGCAAAACAATTTCTTTTGTCTTCTTCTAAGACCATTGCATCACAATCTGGATGCATTGGAGCGATTTCTACCTCACTAAAAGGAATATCTACAGAGCCATCTTTTAGGCTTCTTTCAATTAATTTTTCTTCACGCTTTCTTAAGGTTTCTAAATAGGTACTATCCATATCGCGTTCTAAATTTTGCTCTAATTCTGAAATCTGTTTATTTAATTGAATTACAACAGGATTTCCATCTTCTGAAGTTTGCAAAATGCGATCTCTCTTAGCAACAAGTTCTCTGTAAGTTTTGGTTTCTTGACTAATTTTATCATTACCATTAACCTGAAAAACAATAGGAATAGAAAAAGGAACTGTAACCACTTTTCCTCTTTGTTTACCAGGAATAAACTGCGGTAACGTTGCAATAACACGTTTCGCCTCTACTTCTAGTGCTTCACTTGGTCCTCTTGCCTTTACATCTTTAACGATACCATCTTTACCTATTTTAAACTGTACAAAAATGCGCTTTCTTCCAGAAGGCAAACTATCTCCAATACTTGTATTAAAATGTTTAGCAATATGCTTGTTTACAAACATATTCATGCAGTTTTTTCTATCTGCATTGCTTTCTAAATCTTTACAATCTATGGTGGTTGGTGTTTCATCTACTATTGAAAATGGCACTTCAATTTCTACTTTTTCTTCCTTATATCCTTTAGGACTTTGGTAATCTTCAATTATAAATGTAGACGCACCATCTGTCATTACAATTTTTTCATAATCACCATTTTCTAACTGCTTTAAGAAACCATCTAAACGGGCTTTATCTTTGGTTGTTTGGTTACCTAATTCTTCTACAAATAATCTTAAAATACCATCTCTTGCATTAGCTTCCCAACGTTCTTTCGCTTCTTTTGTGTTTTTGTAAGTCTTATAGTCATTATAAGTTTCAAATTTTGATAGCCTCATAAGGTCAGTGGTCTCCAGGTCTTTTCGAGTTAAAGTGCCTTTAATTGATTTATGTTTTAATATACCATCTGCTATATATTCCATATATGCTTTCAACTTTAAGAATTCAGTTCTTGAGCTTAAATATTTCACATTATCTCTATTACTAAATCCTGCATGCTCTGTAATTTCAAAAAACGTAGAGCCATTTTTCTCCATGGCTACATATTCATCATAATATTTTTTAATTAACTCAGCATCTGTTAATTCTTGAGATAATTCTTGCTTTGGAGTATCATTCTTTTGCGCTCTAACTTCAGTTGATGTATAAATTAACATCCCAAAAACCAAAGGCAGTAATAAAGCGTATTTTATAAGATTGAGTTGTTTTGATTTTGATTTTTGCAACATGGTAATTCGTTTTTTGATTAATGATTTGTTGAAAAATGAATTTGTAAATGAAACATGATTAACGTCTAATACTTGATTGAGTAAACTGGTGTAATATTCAGATTTTCCGGTTTGCTTTACGGCTTTGGCATCTGCGATATACTCGTGTAATTCCTTTATTCTTTTTTGATACATATAAACTAAAGGATTGAACCAAAACACTATTCTTAACAACTCAAAGAATAATAAATCTACCGTATGTAATTCTTTAATATGAACCATCTCGTGCTTATATATAGTAGGTTTTTCAGTTGCAGAAATATGATCGCCTAAAAATATGGTGTTAAAAAACGAAAATGCAGCACTACTTTTTATTAGGTTTACGACGAGAATATTGCCATTCCAACGTTTTGGATTTTGGTGTTTTAACCTATAAATCTTTGTAATTTTTACTAGAAAAATTAGCGCGGTAATGACCATACCTACAATGGCTACTATTTGCCAAATTGGTGTTTGCGGCTGCTCTATAATAATGCCTGCATGCTCGGCAATTTGTATATCGTAATTTGATGGTGTTTTTGTACCAATAAAAACTTCTGGTAATCTTATAACTACATCTTTAGTAGTCATAGTCTTTAATTCTGGAAATTTAACAAAAGGCAATACTAAAGATAATATTGCGGTTAGGATGAGATATGCTCTATTGTAATTAAAGAAGGTTTCTCGCTTAAGAAAAATATCATACACCAATAAAAACAAGGCCTGAAAAGCACTAACTTGAAGAATTGTATACAGCATAATTACTTGTTTTTATTAATTTCATTTAATAATGTTTCAATATCCTTTACATCTACATCGTTCTTTTTTACAAAAAATGACACCATACTTTTAAAAGAGCCTTGAAAGTAATTATCTACTAATTTATTTAAAGATTGATTGCTATAGGATTCTTTAGCTACTATTGGAAAATACACATGCCCTTTACCTTGCTTTTCATAATCCACAAACCCTTTACTTTCTAGAATCCTAACTATTGTAGAAACCGTATTATATGCTGGTTTTGTTTCGGGTAATTTTTCAATAATAGTTTTAACATTGGCCTTTTGCAATTGCCATAAGATTTGCATAATTTCCTCTTCTGCTTTTGTTAATTGCTTCATAATTTGTTCTTTATCTTTTTCAAATATAACTAAAAATTTAGTTTAAACTAATTTCTTAGTTACAAAATTGTAACTTTGGTCTACTTTTTGCGTCATATAAATGAATTTAATTAATACATTATATGGAAATATTTTTAGTGCTCGTATCACTTATTTTAATCGTCTTAGGTATAGTTGGTAGTTTTTTACCCATTTTACCTGGACCACTAACGAGTTGGGCTGGTCTACTAGTATTACATTTTACTGACGGTGTAGACATGAGCGATACGTTTTTAATCGCTACGCTCATCTTTGCCATATTTATATATGTTTTAGACTATATCATTCCTGCCATAGGCACCAAACGTTTTGGTGGTAGTAAAGCCGGAATGATTGGCACAACGCTTGGCTTAATTGTTGGCCTGTTTTCGCCAATACCCTTTGGTATAATCATTGGCCCTTTTTTTGGTGCTCTTATTGGAGAAATGATTCATAGAAACGATATAGACAAAGCACTTAGAGCTGCTTTTGGTTCTTTTCTAGGCTTTATTGCTTCAACATTTATGAAATTTATTGTCGCTATCGTTTACTTAGGATTTTTTATTGTAAAACTTTCGCAACATAATGCGGCATGGTATTAACCAAAGAGGCACAAAACGTGTAAAAGAAAAAAACCTAATTACATTGCTGTAACTAGGTTTAATCTTCTTGCTATTAATTCAACAAATACTTAATGAGGGATCAATTAATTCTTGTTGATGCGGTAAATATATGTAAGTAGAATCTTTTTTTGCTGTGGTAAAACCGCACACTTGCTGTGGTAAAACCGTACTTTCCTTATTTTACGGTACTTTGAAGCTTGTTTTTTTTACTCAGAAATAGCGTA
Source organism: Winogradskyella eckloniae (assembly GCF_013249045.1). Classification (GTDB taxonomy): domain Bacteria; phylum Bacteroidota; class Bacteroidia; order Flavobacteriales; family Flavobacteriaceae; genus Winogradskyella; species Winogradskyella eckloniae. Next base: position 211,941 of record NZ_JABRWP010000002.1, on the reverse strand, counting down.
TTTATTACAAATAACCCATTTCTCGCGCTTCTTTTAACAAAGATTCGTCCTTACCATCTTCTATTGCAAACAATAATTTGAGGTGTTTTTTGCGCTTTTCAATGGCACTTTTAGAAATACCAATATACTCACTTAGGTTAATTGTCTTTACACCTTGAGATAATAAATGCAAAATTTTTCGGTTAATATCATCTACATAAATATCACTAGAAATTGTTTTCTTAAGGTAATTATTAACGGTAGAACTGTAATAAGGAGGCGATTTTAATATTTGCTGAAAACCATCGGCTAACTCCATTGAGGTCAAATCACTTTTAATTAAAAACCCATCAGGATCTATTTCTTTTATAATATTATGAATTCTAAACGTTTCATTAAACATCGTTAGAATTACAATTTTTGCTCTAGGCATTAATTCTTTTGCCAATAATGCTAAATCTTCACCAGATGCGTATTTCCCATCCTTAGATCCTGGTAAACTAATATCAAAAAAGCAGATGTTATAAGGGTATTTTTTTGAAGCTCGTTCTATCATAGCAACTGCTTCGTCGCAATTATTTGCTGTGTCTATATGGAGTTCTTGATCCTCCTTTTTAGTTGCCATTAGTACATTTTGATAGCCCTCAATTATTATTGGGTGATCGTCTACCATTAAAATGCTGATGTGATTCATGTTTTAAGTTGATTGATTTGTATAGGGAATCTTAACATTAACTTCTGTTCCATTACCAGATTGTGACGTCCATGTAATTTCGCCATCTAAATCTTCTACACGAGACCTCATGTTTTTCAATCCAATGCCTTTTTTACTTTTTGTGGTATCAAACCCTTCGCCATCATCAATAATGCACAAGCAAATTAATGCTTTTTCTAATGAAATACTAATTTTAATAGTTTTTGCATTAGCGTGTTTATAGATGTTTTGCATGGATTCTTGTATAATTCTGTAGATATCTATTTTAGTTTTATTAGGTACCAAATCCCAATTAATTGTTTCTGCATAATTAAACTCGTGTTCTAATCCATACGCTTGTGTTTGGGTATCAATAAGTTCTGTAACAATATCTATAAAACTAGAGCCAGATTCAAAATCGACGCTTAAATCGTGAGATATCTTTCTAATGTCTTGCTCAATGTCTTGTAATTGACTTATGTATTTTGCACGCGTCATCATAGCATCTTTACCTTCATTAAAGTTAATGCTGTCTAGGCTCAACCGAACGCCAAAAAGTCGTCCTAAAACACCATCGTGAAGTTCTTCAGATACTCTAATTTTTTCTTTAGCTCTAGCTTCGTCTACCTTATCTTGTTGCACCAACATTAAATTATAGATATCTTCATTGGCCTTTTGCTGCACTTGAATCAGTTTTAACTTTCTATTTTTAGCACGCTGAGAAATAAATAGGTACGTTAAAATGGCCGTAATGAATAAACCAAAGGAGATAAAGATGAGATATACATTTTTTTTTGAAATTTGCTCGTTTTCTGCTTCTAACTGATCTGTTTCTAGCTCAATTCTTGCAAATTTATTTCTTACGTTTCGTTCTACTTGCAATAGACTATCACTAACATTTATATACTCGTATAGATAATGTTTCCCTTCCTCTCCTTCGTTTAACTTAGAAAGAATGGTCATTGACTCTAAATAAATTTCATTAGACACTGTTTCTTTTGCTAAATCGTAAGCTTCCTTCGCATATAGTTTTGCCTTATCAGTATTTCCAATACCTTCATAAAATTTTGACATACTAACAACAGCGCCAGTTTTTGTAATTCTATCATTAATACTATCACTTATTTTAATAGATTTATCAAAAAGTGCAATGACATTGTCTTTATTATAAGTCCCAGTTAAGTACATTGTAAATGCTAAATTCTCGAGTATTAGTGCATAAAATGAAGGGTCTTCTTGCTGTAAATTTTTGCTTTCTAAAACGTTGGCAAATATTTCCTTCGCTTCATTATAATGCCCTTGCTCTCTTTTAACAAATGCAATGTTATTTAGACTATAAAGACCATTGTTAAAATCCTCATCCATGCGATTTGCTATCTCTACAGCATCCTCATGATATTCTAAAGATTTATCATAATTATTTAAGGAGCCTGCAATGCTTCCTAAATTCGTTTTTAAGATCCATTTTTGATCTAGAATATCATTGGTTTCTTCTACATCATCTAAGGCTTTAATAGCTCTAACTGTATTTTCCTCGGCACCATAATAATCTTTACTTTCAAACTGTAACGCAGACAAACTACCTAAACTATAAGAAAGTTGTTTCATATTACTCAAGCCAGCAAAAATTTTAACTGCATTAGAATAGTAATAATAGGCACTATCATTTAATTGCTTTACATGGTAGGAATAGCCAAGTGCATAATTTGCGTTGCCTAGAGAAAGAGAATCTTTTAAAGTTTTAGATAGCTTAACAATCCTTTGGTTCGTTTGAATATACGCCATTGGTTCGTTGTCAAAATAGAAACCAAGCAAATTTTTATTTGTTATTAACGCAAGTGAATCTTCATTAACTTTCTTTGCAAGCGCATTAGCACTTTTCGCAAAAGCAAACCTATCTTCTTCGGAAATATTTTCGTTTTTGGAATTTCTTATCAATTCAAAAACACTATCTGATAACGTTTTTTTAGCTGTTGTTTGAGCGCTACCCAAAGTAACGAAAAACACCAATTGTAGAATCATTAATACACTTAATCTCAATATTTAGATTTTAATATGTCTCTCAAAGTTAAAATAAAATCTTCTCTTTTTACGCTAAACTAAAAATAACAAACAAAAAAAGTCCTCATCATAATGATAAGGACCTTTTAATCGATTTAATATCTTTATAATTAACTATGAGTTGGTTTCTTTATTTTAGTTTTTACGTGTGCGATTAATTCAATTTTTGTAGGTTGCTTAATGTCTTGGTTTTCAGCAGTTGTTGTAACTACATTCTCTGATTGTACTCCAGATACAGTTAATAATGACACGGCTGCTACAGCAAAAACAATTTTTAGGGTTTTCATAAATATTTAATTTAGGGTTAAAGTTTAATCAATACTATAATGTGTAACGCAAAGCGATACAATGAGGGAAGGGAATGGACTATTAACGGTTTTAGTTAAAACACTAAAACGATACTAAATTAAAAACGAGGGATGTTTTCTAGACGATTGGTCTAACTAGTAAAATGGATTAAAAATTTCCTAAATAAGCGATTTGAGGTCTTACGAAGGAGTACAAATATAAGCATTTTTTTATATTTTCCTAATTTAACACCGATAAAGAGCGTTTTTTTACCGATTAAAAACAATATAAAATTAACCTAAATCGCTACAAATATGATGATTATGCTAATTTAATGATGCTATATAATTTTTTTTTATAAAATAAAAAAGGACTACAATTTCTTGTAATCCAATTTCCCTAATGATTAATAGCACTTATAAGACACTACTTTGTAAGAAGAGTCACATATTTTGATAAACATATAGTAAATTTTTCATGCGATATACACAAAACAAACTGACATTCAACAACTTAATATTATCAAAAAAAATTAAAAAAATATATAAGCTATTGTTTGCGCACAAAACTTAAATTGAAGGTACCTAAAAACAAAAAAGCATCCCGATTTTCTTATTCAGAAAAAAGGAAAGCTTCTCATTGGAATACCAAATTACTATGGTAAACTACTTCTCAGATTTCTCTGAGACAACACAACGTCTTTACATTGCTAAAAAAAAGCTTCAATTTCTTGAAGCTTCTTGCAATTTTTGCGGTCTGGACGGGACTCGAACCCGCGACCTTCGCCGTGACAGGGCGACATTCTAACCAACTGAACTACCAGACCGTTGCTTAATTGCGATGGCAAATATACATCGCATTTTTAATTTGACAAACAAAAAACAAAAAAAATAAATAATTATCTAAACAAATTTTTGCCGTTCTATCATGTAGGTGGTTAATACACTATTAAAACCAGCATTTATATCAGCCTCAACATACTTAATTCTATATTGTCCACACTTTAATTTTAGGTCATTAAAGTAGGCCTTTACTGCTTTTTCGTAATTTATTTTTACATTATCTGCATATAAGTTTATATAATCACCTGTTTCTACATCTATAAATCGCTTTGGTCTATTATCAAAATTAAATGCTTCTTCTCTGTCTTTATCTATAACATGAAACAATACAACTTCATGTTTATTATGTTTTAAATGCCTTAAGGCTTCAAAAAGTTTTTCATCGTCTTCCGAAGTTTGAAACATATCTGTAAACACAAAAATTAATGATCTACGATGAATTTTCTCCGCAATCTGATGTAAATACTTATACGTTTCTGTAGACTTAGTTGCTGCGTTAGAACTTACTGCTTCACTTAATTTAGTTAACAGCATTTGATGGTGCCTTTCACTTCCTTTCTCTGGAGCATAAAAGTCATACTGATCACTATATATACTTAGTCCAACAGCATCGCGTTGCTTTTTTAATATATGCATTAATGAGGCACTTGCTAAGGCTGAAAACGCTATTTTATTTAAATCATTTAGTGTGACATTGGTTTTTACTGGATAATGCATAGATCGACTATTGTCTAAAATAATATGACAACGCAAATTGGTTTCATCATCATACCGCTTAGTATACAAACGATCAGTTCTGGCATACAATTTCCAATCAATGTGTTTTGTGCTTTCGCCAGGATTATACACCTTATGCTCCGCAAACTCTGCAGAAAATCCATGAAATGGACTTTTATGCATTCCGGCAATAAAGCCTTCCACTACCTGTTTGGCCAATAATCCGAGGTTCTTAAAACTGCCGGTTTGATTAAGTTCTTTTTGTAAATCCATCAGTTACCGAAACTAAAAAAGGTTCACCATATTGGCAAACCTTTTATCATTTCTTTTAGAAACTTATTTTATCTTCTGACTATAATAGCGCATCAATGGCGTCTGAATATGCCGTTTTTGGCGCAACACCAACTTGGCGACCTACAACTTCTCCATTTTGAAAAATCAAAACTGTAGGAATATTTCTCACACCATACTTAGCCGCAAATTCTTGGTTTGCATCAACATCTACCTTACCAACTACAGCTTTACCTTCGTATTCTGTACTGATTTCGTCAATGATAGGCCCAACCATTCGACATGGTCCACACCATGCTGCCCAAAAATCAACCATCACTGGCTTATCACTCTTTAATACGGTTTCGTCAAAATTTGCATCTGTTATTTCTAATGCCATAATATTTATTTTTATTGTATTCTACTTTATTTTTTTCTATCAGTCTTCCGATAGAGGTACAAAATTAGTCAAAATAATTGGCATACCTTACACTGGCTACATAGGATTTGACTATAGATGTATTTTCTAGACTTATTAACCTATAAAAATGAGCTTTCTCAACTAAATTTATCTTTAAAACATAGTAGTAGATACATCAGTTAGTTGTATCTCTTCAAATTGATAACATAACTTTTACTAATATATTTATATTTGTTATATATTTTATAACCAACATCTTACTCATGAAAAGTACAATTACGCTCCTGGTTCTATTATTCACTTTTTCCTTTGCCTTTAGTCAAAATGCAAATTTAGACAGAGAATACTTTACAGTATCTTATGTTAAGCTACCTACTGACCCTGTTTTAAATGATATTAATAGAACCTTTTCCACAAATAAAAGAGCCATTTCTTTATCTGGATTTTCTAGAGTTAGAGAAAATGGAACTTTAGATATTAACTACAGATTTCATGGTACAAATGTTGGAGAAGTAGAAATAAAAAAGACCAAACACGAAAAAAAAGATGACGATGGTAATGTGATCTCTACAACCTATTCTTACAGAATACATGTTACTTATACTTCATCTGCAAGAGTTGCGGTTAGTAATTCTGAAAATATGAGCAATGATTATGAGAATGAATTTTCAGAAAAAGAAAACTATAAAAGTAAAAAATTCAATTCTTATAAAGCCGCAGAAGATTATTATAACAACAACCGTAATACTATTAGAAAGCGTCATTCTTCAGACCATCAACAACAAATTATACATGATATCAATGGGCAACTCAACAACATTTATGGCTATCAACCTTTGAATGCGAAAAGTGACCATTTTTGGATTTTAGGCAAAAAAAAACACCCAGAATACAATAAACATATGGATGCTTTTGAAGCCATGAAAGTCGCTTTTTCTAAAATGAAATCTAACGAACCCATAGATCAACTAAAAAATGAATTAGCGCCAACTATAGACTACTTTAATAGTTTAATTTCAAAATACACAGGTTCTAAAAAGAAAGATGTAAAAATGAGATATGCTAGTTATTATAACATTGCTAAAATGTACTACTATCTAGACATGCCAAATGAAACTAAAGTATATGCTCAAAAATTAATTGACAATGACTACGATAAATCGGATGGCAAATATTTTATACGTATCGCTGATGATTTAATAGCAAAGTTTAACGCTAACCAATCTAACACAAGACACTTTGAAGTATTGACTGAAGATTTAAGCAATATCATAGAAGAACCTATTGTAGAAGAAGCAGAAGAAGAATCTTCATCCTTAAATCTTGAATTAATAAAGGTCTATTTAATCACTAAAACCAATGATACCACTTTAGTTGATATGGACACAAAAGATATTAAAAACATAGCCTACAAATTAAATACTGTAAGATATGCAGATAACGGCACACCAATTGGTACCGAAGTAAGAAGCGCAAATGAACTAAGAGAAATTTTAATAGTCGATGGCACACGTTATAAAAACATTGATTTTAAATCCTCGAACTTAAACCAAGAAGCTGTTAATGGAACTCAAGAAAAACTATGTAAAGTTTTGTTAGAATCAGATAAAATAAACTTATATCTCTTTAATAATGAGGAACCCGTAATTGTATCTCCAGACAGTAATCATGGCACATCAACCTTATCTAATTCTTTTGCATTTGGGTTTAATCAAAACCTAGTAAAACTTGCAGAAGGACATCCAGAATTAATAGAAAAAGTGAATGCTAATGGTTTTAAAAATAACATAGACGATTTAGTGAAGTTCTGTAATGAACTAGCTATCTCCAAGTAGTTTACAACCAATATTTAGTTCCACTATATATAATAGAGATAGTAAACTGCTATTGCGTATATTACTGTAAAATTTAGACGATTTACTTATGTTGTTTATAAGAAACTTGTGGTTCATTATACTCGTTTAGTCGTATTATTCAATATTATATTTAGCTAAAAATTCTAAAATTAATTGCCCAATATCTCTTGTTTTTTCTTCAGCAGCAAAATGACCTGCATCCAATAGATGTATTTCTGCATTTGGCAAATCTCTTAAATAAGCCTTTGCACCATTAGCATTAAATTTTATATCCTTTTTGCCCCAAGCAATTAAAGTTTTAGGTTGGTAGGTTCTCAACATATTTTGCCATTTAGGATAACGAATTAAGTTCGTATTATAATCTTGAAACAACTGTACTTGTATTTCTCTATCTTTCTCAGATCTCAGAAACGCCAAATCATGTGTCCATGCATCAGGACTTTGTATATTAATATTAGTACTGTCTAAATCAAATAAATATTGTTGATTAATAATAGCCTCTTTACCTGTAAGATTGTATAAGAAATCGTGCTTGGTTTGCGAAGTATCACTCTGTGCTGTTCTAAAAAACTCTTGTCGTTTTGGTGTTAAACCATCTAAATAAGCGTTGGCATTTTGCACAATTAATGCGGTTATCCGAGTGGGATCTTTCATCATCATTCTGTAGCCTACAGGAGCACCGAAATCTTGCATATACATTACGTAAGTGTCAATTTGTAAGGTATCGATTAGCTTTTGGGTATAATCAGCTAATAGATCAAAGGTATATGTAGTGACAGTTGGGTCCAAATGCGTACTATAACCCGAACCCAAATTATCGGGTGCAATGACATAATAATGAGTTGCTAACATAGGAATTAGATGCCTATACGAATGTGATGAGGACGGATAACCATGTAATAATACTATAGTTGGATTATTTTTATCACCTGCCGCTCTATAAAATAATTTGACACCATCTATATCTACATAGTTATAAGTTGTAACAGGTGGTAAAAAAAATTGTTTTTCAGTTGTTTTAGTAGCCGTCTCACAACCATAAAAACTAAAACAAGCTGCAAGAAGTATAATTAAATATTTCATTCTTAAAATCTATTTATTTTGAGCGTTCATAAAAGTTCTAATGTTTTCAATAATAGCATCACCTTCTTCTTCAAGCGCAAAATGACCTGTATCATATATATTGTAATCTATATGTTTTACGTCTTTTTTAAATGCTTCAGCACCTCTTTCAGGAAAAAACGCATCATTCTTACCCCAAACAATTAGTAGTGAAGGTTGATAATCTCTTAAATATTTTTGCCACTTGGGATACAATTTCACGTTATTCTGATAATCATAAAACAAATCTAAATTCACGGCATGTGCGTTTGGTCTAGACAACCGCAAGAAATCTAAATTATAAGTATCAGGATCTACGGTTTCAATATCTCTAACACCATGTGTGTATTGCCATTTCAATCCTTCTAATGAAAAAGCAGGTAGCAATGCGTCTTCATTGGCTTTGGTTCTGTCTTTCCAAAGCGCTCTAATACCAGCCCAAGCTTCACCTAAACCTTCCTCATAAGCATTACCATTTTGATTAATAATAGCAGTAATACGTTCGGGATGAGCCGTCGCTAAACGAAACCCAATTGGCGCTCCATAATCTTGCATCATTATCGCATAAGAATTTACATTTATCTGCTCCAAAAAGGCATCAACTGTTTCAGCGATATGGTCAAAGGTATACTTAAAAGTTTTAGGATCGGGAAAATCACTATTGCCGAATCCAGGATAATCTGGCGCTATTAAGTGATACGCATCAGAAAGTTGTGCTAATACTTTACGATACTGATACGAGGATGCCGGAAAACCATGTAACAAAACAATGGTTGGATTTTTAGGATGACCAGCTTCTCTATATGCGATATTTATTCCATTAACCTCACGAGTTTTATATTTAAGCCTTGATGTTTTGTTCGTCTCTTCTATCTTTACAGAAGGAGACAACTGACTTTCTTTTGGAACTTCTTGATCATTACATGAGACAGAAAGTAACAACATACTACTTATTAATAATAACTTTTTCATAGTTTAATTTTATTTAAAGCATCAAGATTTTGTGATACTTGTAAAACAGAAAAGCCATAACCTAAGCAACTGAGGTTATGGCTCCTTACTTATAATTTTAGTTTTTAGTTTCTACCTGCCATAACACCACCATCGGTATCCCAAATAGCACCTGTTACCCAAGCAGCTTTATCTGACAATAAAAAGACAATGCTATTCGCAATATCCTCAGATTCTCCAAAACGACCTATAGGATGAAAACCGTTAAAACCAACTAAGGCCTCTTTAGCTGCTTCTTCGCCTCCAAAAACACCATGATAAACTGGTGTATTTACTAAAGCTGGCGATACTGCATTAACACGAATATTTGCGTCTGCCAATTCCATAGCTAAATGTTGTGTTAGCGAATGTAAACCTGCCTTCTGCATAGAATATGCAGACGATGGCGTCGCTTTTACCGCTTGTTTTGCCCACATAGACCCAACATTAACAATAGAGCCACCGTTGGTAGCTTTCATCTTTTTTGCTGCACTTTGAGTAAGAAAAAAGAAACCTCTATTTAAGTCTAAATACGAATTATAATCTTCCATCGTATGATCTAAGAAAGGCTTAGGTCCAAAAATACCTGACGCATTTACTAAGTAATCTAAATTATCTAAGCCTTCGATTTTTTCTACCAATGCATCAACATCTGAGACAATAGAAATATTGGCCGTATGCTTTACTAAGTTGGGTGCATCAGTTACTTTTGCCGTATTTCTACCTACAATATGTACAGTTGCTCCTCCTTCTAAAAGTACATTTGTTGTCGCCGCACCTATTCCACTTGTTCCGCCTATAACTAAGGCTACTTTGTTTTCAAATTCTTTCATTCTATTTTTATTTAATTGTTAAATTAGACAGACAAGTCTGTCTTTGTTTTTGTAAATTTTTTTAAATTATTATTTTTTCACATAAATTTTTAGATTCTACAATTGGCCAATCTTCTTGATGTAAGTGACTCTCTCCTACCGCACTTTCATACAATAGATATACTTGTCGTGCTAACGTTTGAACTTGATGTTCATTAACATCCTCCAAATTGAATGCAATAAGCTTTGCAATAAGGGTAATAAAACTATTCTTTTGCGCTTGTATTTCGTTTCTAATACGCTCGTCATCTTTTGGAATTTCTGAAACGGTTTTTATACACCAACAGCCGTTAAAATCTTTATCTTGATAAAACAATTGTAAAAAATCGAATATCGCCAAAATCTGTGCTTTCCCTTTCGGTTTTGACGCTGTGAACGCTTCAAAATCTTTTAAAAAATTGATATTCTTATGCTGAAGATAAGCCAGGCAAATCTCTTCTTTAGATTTAAAATGATTATAAAGCGTAGCCTTAGCTATACCTGCTTCTGCAATAATTTGATTAATACCTGTAGAATTATACCCATTCTTATAAAATAAAAATGAGGCCGTTTCGGTAATTCTATTTTTAACTTCGGCATGTTTCATAATGCAAATATATAAATTATTTTTAAAAACAGACAGGTCTGTCTATTTTTATTCGATTCACTTTCAAAATAGATAATTAATGACATAAATTAGAAATGAGAATAAAAATTTAATTCAACTTATAAACAACATCATGCTCCTTCAAACCATTTAATAACTCCTGAGAAATCTTAATTTTATTTTTACGACTTGGCATAACCACCTTTATTTTTTCAGAATTATCGTAAACTATAAAATTTAAGGTTTGATTGCCTTCGTGAAACTTTATTAAATCATACAGAACCGTAATAGTATCCTTTTCTAGCTCTCTAATATTAAGTTGTATGGAAAGTTTCTTGGCATATGTATCCATGACATCATGCAGCAATTGAAAACTATTAAATTGAATTCTTGGATCTCCTTTTTTACCAGTGTCTCTATTCACCCAGCCCTCTCTTACAAAGGCTCTTACATAGACAAATGAATTAATGACAAAAAAGTGTCTGAACTTTAAATAATCTTCACCAAAAATTCTGAATTCATGACTATCGGTATAATCCTCAATCGTAAAAATCGCCCAACCTTTACCTTGTTTGCTCACGCGATGCTGTACATCAGTAACCACACCTCCAAAGGTAACTTCCTTATTGACAATAGCTTCTAAATCATTAAAATGCGCTACCACGCCATTGCAAAAGTTTTTCATTTCTATGGAAAAATCATCTAAAGGATGCCCAGAAATATAAATACCTACCACTTCACGTTCGCGCGATAGTTTTTCCATAGTGCCCCAATCGTCGCAAGGCGGAACTACTGGTTCAGCTATTTGCACATCACTAGCTTCTCCAAACAAACTCACTTGTGCAGAATTTTCATTCTCTTGATGTTTAGCTCCGTATTTTACAGCTTTCTCTAAAAAGGTTATGCCATCACCATCGTGCGCGAAATATTGTGCTCTATGGGTTTCTGGCCAACAATCAAATCCACCTGCATTTGCTAAGCCTTCAAAAGCTTTTTTATTTGCGGCTCTTAAATCAATACGCTTGGCCAAATCGAATATAGATTTGTAATTTCCACCTTCTTTTCGGTTATCTACAATGGTTTGTACAGCGCCATGACCAACGCCTTTTATGGCTCCCATCCCAAAACGAACCGCATTATCTTTGTTTACAGAAAACTTATAAAAACTTTCATTTACACTTGGTCCTAAAACAGGTAATCGCATCCGTTTACATTCTTCCATAAAGAAGGTAACAGATTTAATATCATTCATATTATTAGATAATACCGCAGCCATATATTCTGCAGGATAATGGGCTTTTAAGTAAGCTGTTTGATACGCAATCCAGGCATAACACGTTGAGTGTGATTTGTTAAAGGCGTAACTTGCAAAGGCTTCCCAATCCTTCCAGATTTTTTCTAACTTCGATTTATCTAAACCTTTTGCACCTGCTTGCTCAATAAATTTGGGTTTCATTTTATCCAAAACCGCAATCTGCTTTTTACCCATCGCTTTTCTCAAAACATCGGCTTCACCTTTAGTAAAATCGGCTAACTTTTGAGACAATAACATTACTTGCTCTTGGTAAACAGTAATGCCGTAGGTTTCCTTGAGGTACTCTTCCATCTCTGGTAAATCGTACACAATCTCCTCATCACCATGTTTACGCGCAATAAAACTTGGAATATATTCCATTGGACCAGGACGATACAAGGCATTCATGGCAATTAAATCATCGAAAACCGTTGGTTTAAGATTCTTCATGTGTTTTTGCATGCCTGGCGATTCATACTGAAACACACCAACCGTTTCTCCACGTTGGAATAACTCATACGTTTTTACATCATCTAACGGAAAATTCTCTGGGTCTAAGGTGATATCATGTCTGGCTTTTACAATCTTAACCGTATCTTTAATTAAGGTTAGGGTTTTTAATCCTAAGAAATCCATTTTCAATAAACCAGCACTTTCTACTACTGAGTTATCAAATTGGGTCACATATAAATCGGAATCCTTTGCTAACGATACCGGAACATAATTGGTAATATCACCTGGCGTAATAATTACACCACATGCATGGATACCAGTATTTCTTACTGAACCTTCTAGGATTCTGGCTTGGTTGATGGTTTCGGCTTGTAAATCGTCACCATCTGAAATATTTAATAACTCATTAATTTTTTCTAGATCCTCGGCTCTAAATTTTTTAGCGAGTTCTTTTTCATCTAAACCAAAAATCTTTCCGAGTTTAGACATTAACGGAATTAGTTTTGCAATGTGATCCGCTTCATTTAAAGGTAAATCTAAAACTCTGGCTGTATCTCTAATCGATGATTTTGCAGCCATTGTTCCGTAAGTAATAATCTGAGCAACTTGGTTAGCACCATATTTTTCAATAACATAATCCATAACTCGACCACGACCTTCATCATCAAAATCGATATCGATATCTGGCATACTTACACGATCTGGATTTAAGAAACGCTCAAAAAGTAAATCGTATTTAATTGGGTCAATATTCGTAATCCATAAACAATAAGCCACCACAGAACCTGCTGCAGAACCACGACCAGGACCAACGGAAACATCCATATTTCTGGCTTCGCGAATAAAATCTTCAACAATTAAAAAGTAACCTGGATACCCTGTTTTTTCAATAACGTTTAACTCAAAATCGAGACGTTCTTCGATTTCTGGTGTAATATCACCATATCTAATTTTGGCACCTTTGTAAGTTAAATGTCTTAAAAATGCATTTTCGCCTCGTTTTCCGCCATCGACTTCATCTTCTTCGTGCTTAAATTCTTCCGGAATATCAAACGCAGGTAATAGTACATCTCTTGCTAACTCGTACGGTTCAATTTTATCAACGACTTCTTGAATATTTACAATCGCTTCAGGTACATCTCTAAACAAAGCCTTCATTTCTTCTGAAGACTTAAAATAGTATTCCTGATTAGGTAAACCGTAACGGTAACCACGTCCACGACCAATTGGTGTGGCTTGCTTTTCTCCATCTTTTACACAGAGTAAAATATCGTGAGCATTGGCATTTTCTTGATCAACATAATAGGTGTTATTTGTCGCCACCAACTTAACGTTATGCTTTTTTGAAAACTGAATTAGCACAGGATTCACACGGTTTTCATCTTCCTGATTGTGACGCATGATCTCTAAATACAGATCGTCTTGAAAGGTCTCTTTCCACCACAACAATGCTTCTTCGGCTTGGTTTTCCCCAACATTTAAGACCTTACTTGGTACTTCACCATAAAGATTTCCTGTTAAACAAATTAAATCTTCTTTGTATTTCTCAATGAGTTTTTTATCTACTCTAGGCACATAATAAAAACCATCTGTAAACGCTGCAGACGATAATTTTGCCAAATTATGATAGCCCTTTTTATTTTTGGCCATGAGTACAATTTGATACCCATTGTCCTTTCTGGTCTTATCTGCATGGTTTTCACAGACAAAAAACTCACAACCTATAATAGGTTTTATAAGTTTGCCTTTCTTCTCTAAACCAGCTTCTACTGCTTCCTTATGTTGTGCTTTTACTTTTTTGTTATGACCCGAAACGGCACTAACAAAGTGAAATGCCCCCATCATATTACCATGATCCGTCATGGCAACGGCTGGCATATTTTCTCTAGCTGCTGCAGCTACTAAATCCTTAACACTGATAGTAGATTGCAAAATGGAATACTGCGAGTGGTTATGCAGATGCGCAAAATCAACATCTTTGATTTGCGATGCCGTTTCTTTATCTACAACGGTTGGTGTTGTATCGGCTTGTTCTTTTTGAAGTCGAGCATTAATTTTAGCACTTTCTCGCTTAAGATTAACATGTTTTAAGCCTATCAGTTGAATCTCAGCAGGATTCTCTTGTGTGTACTTTTCAAAATAATCTGGCTCAACATCTAACTGTTCTTTGGTGTATTGCTTACGTCTTATTAATTCTAAAAAACAACGTGTAGTCGCTTCAACATCGGCTGTGGCATTATGTGCTTCTGCAAATGGCTGATTAAATAAATACTCGTGTAACTCTGTTAAGGTTGGTAATTTAAATTTACCATAGCGTCCACCTGGCAACTGACATAATTCTGCTGTATGTTCTGTACAGGTATCTAAAACGGGTAACTCTTGCAATGGATTTGTAACGTTTTCACGAACAAATTCGGCACCCATAATATTTAAATCGAATTTAACATTCTGCCCAACAACAAATTTAGTTTTAGATAAAGCAACATTAAATTTCTCTAAAACTTCAGCCAAAGGTACACCTTGCTCTTGCGCTAATTCTGTAGAAATACCATGAATTTTCTCAGCATCATATGGAATATTAAAACCTTCTGGTTGTACCAAATAATCTTGATGTTCAATACAGTTTCCCAAACCATCATGCAATTGCCATGCAATTTGTATACATCTAGGCCAATTATCTGTATCTGTAATTGGTGCATCCCAACGTTTTGGCAATCCTGTAGTTTCGGTATCGAATATTAAATACATTTAGTATTTCGTTGTTTTAGTTATGGTCTTAAAAAATCTGTTTCAGCGTAAGGTCTATACTTTGTATACAGCCACTGAAACCGGTTACGTATTTTGGAATAACTCGAAAAAGTTAGTCTATAAAATTACATAGAATTTGTACTTTTTAAAAGCGAAGTTGTCAATATTTGTAAACAAAAAAAAGTGTTATTTTTTACAATAACACTTTTATAAAATTAGTTTAATTGCGCTTCTAAAGTGGCTGTAAATAATCTGGTATTCCGTTGGCGTCAGTATCTACAGCATCATCAGGATTTCCATCTGCATTTGGATCTGCGTCTTCGTTAATTGTTAGAACGCCATCACCATCATCATCATTATCAAGGTAATCCACATCTCCATCACCATCTGTATCCAATGGGTTTCCATCAGCATCAACAGCTTCGTATTGTGTTAATACACCATCACCATCGTCATCATTGTCTAAATAATTTGGCACACCATCACCATCGGTATCATCATCTTCAAAATCATCATTACCATTAAAATCTTCAAATACGTTTGGCACACCATCATTGTCATCATCACCACAATCTAAAGCATCTATTTCAGCTTGTATACTTCCATCTTCATCACCACAAATCTCAATTTGCTCTAATAAATAAAATTCGTATTGAGCACACTTTTCATTAAAGTTACCAATAACAGCATTTGAATATTGGATATTTGCCTCCTCTACATTTGCTGTAGCATGGTCACACGTTATGGTACAATCACCTAAACTTTCTATTTGGGTCTGTATCACATCATTTTGATCACCACAATAATTTTGTTGACTAATTAATGCTTCAATATAATTATTACAAGCCGCAGTAAAATCATCACTAGATATAAACGTTAAGGTTGATGCTGTTGTTGCCTCATAGGCTAATAACGCAGCGTCTACTGACAGCTCTATATCAGCACAAGTAATTGGATTTGCAGGTATCTCTCCTGATACTAAAGGCACTTTGTAAAAAATCCCATTAGTAAACCCTACAGAATTTAAGCCCTCATCATCAAAAGCTAAGAATCTATAAGAACCTGTAAACGTTTTGTTTACCAGATCGATATCGCTTATAAAAATCTCGCCTAGTTCTGGATAAATTGAAACGCTTTCATCTGGCCTGTTGCTTGTGGAATAAATCGTTCCAAAAGCATCTATATATTGTGCCTCAACAGCGCTTACATCGCCAACTATAAAAGGATCATCTTCTGGTGTTTCAATAGCAGAAGGCACCATTAGTTTAACGACTTCGTAATTATTAGTCCCTATAATTGTTAAGAATCCATTAGCATCAATACTGGCAGAAAAAGCACTAGCTCTCCATAGTGCATTTTCACGATCACCTTGAAAAGCAGGGGAATTAAATTGCACTTCATCACCACAACTAAATACTGTTAAAAAAACAAGAGATAAGAGGATTAGTTTCTTCATGTGTAAATTGGTCTTTTATCTATGCCTCAAATATAACGAAACAAGAATGTCAAAAGTATAATTTTTTTTAAAATACTAGCATGTTGAATTTTTCTTTTCGCTAAAACGCAATAAATGGCTGTATATTAAAAAATTATATTATCTTTGCGCCCTCATTAATAACAGAGGTCGAGAACCTCACTAATTAATTATTATGCCTGTAAAAATTAGATTACAAAGACACGGTAAAAAAGGAAAACCTTATTACTGGATCGTAGCCGCGGATTCACGCGCTAAAAGAGATGGTAAATACCTAGAAAAATTAGGTGCTTACAATCCTAACACTAATCCTGCAACTATTGAATTAGACGTTGATGGTGCCGTAACTTGGTTACAAAATGGTGCACAACCAACTGACACAGCAAAAGCAATTTTATCTTATAAAGGCGCTATGTTGAAAAATCATTTAGCTGGTGGTGTTAGAAAAGGAGCTTTAACGGAAGAGCAAGCTGAAGAAAAATTCAACGCTTGGTTAGAAGAAAAAACAGCTAAAATCGCAGCTAAAACTGATGGTTTATCTAAAGCAGATGCTGAAGCAAAAGCTAAAGCATTAGAAGCAGAAAAAGCAGTAAATGAAGCACGTATCGCAGCAGCAGCGCCTGTTGTTGAAGAAGTAGCTGAAGAAGCTGCTACAGAAGAAGCATCAGCTTCTAATGAAGAAGAATAAAAAAATATTTTTTATACTTTTAAACCCAGACTAAACTAGTCTGGGTTTTTTTATTATATAAACGCTATAGTGCTGTTATATAGTTAACCTCATAAAAATGAGGATTCCTTAAAGAATTGTAATAACCATTATAAGATTCCCGTTAATATTGGGAAACAACAAATCCAAGATTTGTAATGAAAAAAGAAGATTGTTTTTATTTAGGCAAAATCGTAAAAAAGTACAGCTTTAAAGGCGAACTGTTAGCAAAACTAGACACTGACGAACCTGATTTGTATGATAATTTAGAAGCTATTTTTATAGATCTGAGAGGAAATTTAGTGCCTTTTTTTATTGAGTCTTCTCAATTACACAAATCGGATTTATTACGCTTAAAATTTGAAGATGTTAACTCAGAAGCAGATGCGGATGCCTTAATAAAAACAGAATTATTTCTACCACTAGAATTATTACCTAAATTAGAAGGCAATAAATTTTATTTTCATGAAGTCATAGGGTTTACCATTCACGACCAAAACTTCGGATTGGTGGGCACCATTACAGGAATTAATGATACCACAGCGCAATCCTTATTTGAAATTGATCGCGACGGTATTGAAATTTTAATACCTATGAATGACGAATTTATTGTTAAGGTAGATAGAGCCCATAAAACCATTAATGTAAATACGCCTGAAGGTTTAATAGACTTATATCTCGAAGCATAAAATAACCAAACACACCCATTTATACATATTAAATACAGGTTTACGTATCCATGAATCAGGTTTTTAAATTTAAGCAGTTTACCATAAACCAAGATCAATGTGCAATGAAAATTGGTACAGATGGTGTTTTACTTGGCGCATGGACTACAGTAGATCACAACCCAAATACCGTTCTAGATATTGGAGCAGGTACTGGTGTTTTGTCTTTAATGATAGCACAACGCTGTTTTGCCGAATCCATAGAAGCTATAGAAATTGATAGTGATGCTTTTGAGCAATGTGCCGAAAATTTTGAAAACTCACCATGGGCTGATCGTGTATTTTGCTATCATGCCTCACTGTTAGAATTTGTAGAAGAAGTAGACGATACGTTTGACCTTATTATTTGCAATCCTCCATTTTATTCAGAAAATTATAAAACCGACAATACTTCAAGAGATTTAGCCCGTTTTAATGACGCGATGCCTTTTGAGCATATCATCTTTGCCGTCGCAAATTTACTATCGCCAACTGGTATATTTTCAGTCATAATACCAGTAAAAGAAGAAGCAAATTTTATTGAATTAGCCTTAAAATCTGGCTTATACGCAAACCGTATTCTTCAGGTTAGAGGCAATCCAAAATCTGACATAAAACGCAGTTTGATTGAATTTTCATTTAAACATCGAGACATTGAACGGTCAGCTTTAACTATAGAAACGAATCGACATCACTATACAGAGCAATACATACAATTAACTCAAGATTTTTATTTGAAAATGTAAGTCTATTGTTGGGCAATGCTCACGATTTCGTTACTTTTGTTAAAGTCATAAAATAACACCTTCAATTTTGATAAATCCTCAAAATAAGAAGCCATAAATATTAACACAAGAATGAAACCAGATTTATTCGAAGCACCAGATTATTATAATCTTGATGAATTACTTACAGAAGAGCATAAATTAGTAAGAGATGCTGCAAGAGAATGGGTAAAGCGCGATGTCTCTCCTATAATAGAAGACTATGCACAAAATGCAGAATTCCCAAAACAAATTGTAAATGGTTTAGCTGAAATTGGTGCTTTCGGACCCTATATTCCTGTAGAATATGGAGGCGCTGGCCTAGATCAAATTTCTTATGGATTAATTATGCAAGAAATTGAACGTGGTGATTCTGGTGTTCGCAGTACGGCGTCTGTGCAATCTTCTTTAGTTATGTATCCTATTTGGAAGTATGGAAACGAAGCACAACGTCAAAAATACTTACCTAAATTAGCTTCTGGAGAATGGATAGGTTCGTTTGGCCTAACAGAACCAGACCATGGTTCTAATCCAGGTGGCATGGTGACTAATTTTAAAGATATGGGAGATCATTACCTTCTAAATGGTGCCAAAATGTGGATTTCTAACGCGCCATTCTGTAATGTTGCGGTAGTTTGGGCTAAAAATGAAGAGGGAAGAATCCATGGGCTTATCGTGGAACGCGGTATGGAAGGTTTTACCACACCAGAAACCCATAATAAATGGTCGCTCAGAGCTAGTGCAACAGGTGAACTTATTTTTGACAATGTAAAAGTGCCTAAAGAAAACATATTACCTAATAAATCTGGACTAGGCGCACCATTAGGCTGTTTAGATTCTGCTCGTTTTGGAATTGCTTGGGGCGCAATTGGTGCCGCAATGGATTGTTATGACACCGCATTGAGATATAGCAAAGAACGATTGCAATTTGGAAAACCAATTGGACAATTTCAACTACAACAAAAGAAACTTGCAGAAATGATTACGGAAATCACTAAAGCCCAATTATTAGCTTGGCGTCTTGGTGTAATGCGTGAAAAAGGTACGGCTACCTCAGCACAAATTTCAATGGCAAAACGAAATAATGTTGAAATGGCCATTAACATAGCTCGTGAAGCTCGGCAAATGTTAGGCGGTATGGGAATATCTGGTGAATATAGCATTATGCGTCATTCAATGAACCTTGAAAGTGTAATCACTTATGAAGGCACCCACGATATTCATTTACTAATTACTGGTTTAGACATTACAGGCTTGAATGCTTTTAAATAATAAGACTCAACAATGATAAAGGTTAACGTATCATTGCTAATCATAGATTTAATAGTATAAACTTTGTTTACAGGACTGTTTATTAAAAAAGCGAATACAATAGCATTGCCATTTCTATTTTCTTCCTATTTTAGTTAAAAGTAAATCCATGTCATCAAAAACCAGGTTAGATCGTGCTTATAAAAATGCCAAACGTATATCGTTTAACGATTCTTCAAAATTTATATTATTTAGTGACTGTCATCGTGGAGACAATAGTTTTGCTGATGATTTTGCGAATAATAGAAATATCTATTTTCATGCCTTAAGACACTATTATTCTGAAGGTTTTGATTACTGTGAACTTGGTGATGGTGATGAGTTATGGGAAAATCTATCATTTGAATCTATTTTCTACGCGCATAAAAATGTTTATATGCTCATGAAACAATTTCATGATGAAGGCCGTTTACACATGATTTGGGGCAACCATGATATGGTGTATCGCGACCCAAAATATGTTGAGAAACATTTATCTACTTTTTTTGATCCAAAAACTGGAAATGATGAAGATTTGTTTTGTGGTATCAACTACCATGAAGGTATCGTTTTAGAACATTCCGAAACAAAACAAAACATTTTCTTATCACATGGTCATCAGGCAGATTGGTGGAATTTTTTATTTTGGAAATGGAGCCGATTTATGGTTCGTATTTTATGGAAACCGTTAAATGTAATGGGTATTGCAGATCCTACAAGTCCTGCAAAAAATTATAAAGAACTCATTAAAATAGAACGACGAACCAAACGTTGGATTACAGAAAACAACAACCTCATTACCATCGTTGGCCATACACACAGACCACGATTTCCTGAACCAGGAGATATTGCTTATTTTAATGATGGTAGTTGCGTTCACCCAAGAAGCATTACAGGTATTGAAATAGAAAATGGAACGATTTCATTAATTAAATGGCAAATTGTAACAACAGAAGATGGCAATTTAAAAATAGATCGCTTTTTACTTGAAGGACCTACCAAGTTAACCGATTACATAACAGAATGATGAACCTCTAACTTTCAGGAGCCAACTCCACAACCAAACCTTCCATTTCTGCAGTTATTTGAATTTGACAACCTAAACGCGAATTATCCTTAACATCAAAGGCTTCAGAAAGCATAGCCTCCTCATCATCTTGCATTTCTGGCAAGTCTGTTTCACTTAATACGTAGCACTGACAAGATGCACACATAGCCATACCTCCACAAACACCAATAGTTCCTTCTTCTGCCAATTCATAAGACCTCACAACTTCCATAAGGTTCATTGCCATATCAGTTGGTGCTGCAATTTGATGCTCTACACCTGCCCGATCAATAATAGTAATATTTACATCTAAGTCTTCCATTACTTAATTGCTTTAACAACGGCTTTAGGAGCTTCTTTACGTGTACCATCAAAACCATCTACACCAGAAACCGTTGTATACTTTAAAACAAAGCGTTTACCAGGATTAATAATTTGATAAGCCGATTGACACATTAAAGTCGCTTCGTGAAATCCACATAAGATTAATTTTAATTTCCCAGGATACGTATTTACATCACCAATAGCATAAATACCAGGAATATTAGTTTGATAATCGAGTGCGTTATTTACTTTAATTGCATTTTTTTCAATCTCTAGACCCCAATTAGCAATAGGACCTAACTTGGGAGATAAACCAAATAAAGGGATAAAATGATCACAGTTAAGTTCAAATTCTTTTTCAATATGTTGTGCTTGTTTAACAACAACAGCTTTCACTTTTTGATCACCAACAATACCTACAACTTCGGCTGGTGTAATTAAATTTATTTTACCTGAATTTTTTAGCTCTTGTACTTTTTCTACGGAATCTAAATGCCCTCTGAATTCGTTACGTCGGTGGATTAAAGTTACCTCTGAGGCCACGTCACTTAAAAAAATACTCCAATCTAAAGCCGAATCTCCACCACCTGCTATGACTACTTTTTTATCTCTATAAATTTCGGGATCCTTAATAATGTATTCAACACCTTTATCTTCAAAATCAGAAATATTATGTATTAAAGGTTTACGAGGTTCAAAGCTACCTAATCCGCCTGCAATAGCAACTACTGGTGCTGCATGTTTCGTCCCTTTATTTGTAGTAACAATAAAAGTACCGTCTTCTTGTTTCTCAATTGTTTCTGCGCGTTCGCCTAATGTAAAACCAGGCTCAAATTGTTGACATTGTTCTAACAATTTATCAGTTAAATCACCCGCTAATATTTCTGGATAAGCAGGTATGTCGTAAATTGGTTTTTTAGGATATATTTCTGAACATTGTCCGCCTGCTTGTGGCAAAGCATCTATAAGATGACATTTTAGTTTTAACAGTCCGGCTTCAAATACCGTAAAAAGGCCAGTAGGTCCTGCACCAATAATAAGTATATCTGTTTTAATCATGAAAATAAAATTGAATACTAAGTTAACAATGTATATGCAATTAGAATGTGACTAACATTACACAACTACTCTACATTAACAACTTTTTCTATTTGAGGTGCGTACTTTTTAATGGTCATTTCTACACCAGACTTTAAGGTCATCTGGTTAACACTACAAGATGTGCATGCACCGACTAACTGAACCGTTACCAACTTACCTTCATCAATAGATATTAAATTAATATCTCCTCCATCACTCTGTAAAAACGGACGGATTTCATCTAAGGCTTTTTCAACATTTAATTTTAGATCTTCTGAGTTCATTTAATTCTTTTTTACTGCAGAGCAACCTGCCATTGTTGTGATTTTTATTACTTCTGTAGCAGGTAAGTCTTCATTTCTATAGACCACTTGTTCCACTACATTTCTAGTGATAGCTTCAAAGGCTTCCTCTATTGGAGTTGCTGTTTGCAAAGCAGCTGGTCTCCCTATATCTCCTGCCTCTCTGATACTTTGTACTATTGGTACTTCTCCAATAAATGGCACTTTTAAATCTTCTGACAAGTGTTTAGCTCCCTCTTTTCCAAAGATATAATATTTGTTTTCAGGCAACTCTTCAGGTGTAAAATAAGCCATGTTTTCAATGATACCTAATACTGGCACATTAATACTATCTTGCTGAAACATTGCGACACCTTTTTTAGCATCTGCCAAAGCTACATTTTGTGGTGTACTTACCACAACCGCTCCTGTAATCGGCAAGGCCTGCATGATACTTAAATGAATATCACCTGTTCCTGGTGGCAAATCAATAAGTAAAAAGTCTAATTCACCCCAAGCAGCATCAAAAATCATTTGATTTAAAGCCTTAGATGCCATTGGTCCTCTCCAAATAACAGCCTGATCTGGTTTTGTAAAAAAACCGATAGATAACACTTTTACACCATAATTTTCTATTGGCTTCATTTTAGATTTTCCATCCACGTTGACTGACAATGGTCGTTCATTGGCGACATCAAACATAATTGGAATTGAAGGACCGTAAATGTCTGCATCTAGTACACCAACCTTAAATCCCATTTTCGCCAAGGAAACTGCCAAATTCGCTGTGACTGTAGATTTACCAACACCACCTTTTCCTGAAGCTACGGCGACAATATTTTTAATTCCAGGTATTGCCTTTCCTTTTATCTCATTTTTAGGTTGCGTTGCAGCGGCTTCAACTTTAACGTTGACTTTAATTTTAGCCTTTTCATAAACCAATTTATGAATGGTTTGCAAAATTTCTACTTCGGTCTTTTTTCTTGCTTGTAGACTTGGATTTTTTATAGTAATATCTACAATGACTTCATCTGCAAAGGTGACAACATTAGTTACTGCACCACTATCTACCATATTTTCACCTTCACCTGGTGCTGTGATCGTTTTTAGTGCGTTAAGTATATCTTGTTTATTTAATTTCATATTAACGAATAAGACATGAAAATTAGAGCTTTACGTAAAGATTCTATTTTCTTATTAAGATTAATTCTAAACGCAAAGATACTGCTAAAAATCTAGATTTTGAAGTAGTTAAATTGAATTGTATAATAGATGGATTTAGTTTATGAATATTAAATACCCTCTTTAATTCTATGCATAAAAAACATGAGTAAGACGTCAACTATTTAAGTTCCTTAACCGGATCCCAATACACTGATTCTAAATTTTGAATTTGGTTTTCTATGACTTCAATTCCTTCACTTTCTAATAACTGTTGCATAAGATTGGTACCTTCAAAATGATGCTTACCTGTTAATAGTCCTTTTCTATTTACAACTCGGTGTGCAGGCACGTCTTTTCCGTGAGAACCATTCATTGCGTATCCTACAATTCGCGCACTTTTACTGGCACCTAAATATTTAGCTATGGCACCATAAGATGTAACTCTACCGACAGGGATTTGCTTGGCAACTTCGTACACTTTTTCAAAAAATCCTAAAGTTTCAGGCTTCATTTATAATTCTCTTATAATGTTTATAAATGTTATTAAGGCTACAATACCAGTAATGATTCCTATACTTAAATTCATACTTTTTTGAGACGTAAAATTGCGATCTTTAATTTTATCAAAAAAGAAAATATAAAAATACAACGTCACAAATGTACCTGTTGCCGCTCCCGTGACATATGTAACAATACTTAGTCTTTCAAAATTCATCCACCCAAAAGAAACTAAAGTAATGGTCATATAGGCTTGATACGGAATAGGAAAAACATTAAGCGCAGACAACAACATACCATGTAATAATCTGCCATGTTTACTTTTAATTTCCGTTTCTTTTTTGGCTGGTTTTTGTTTTGATGCTAATACTAGAAAATAAATGGTAATTAATACAAAAATCACAAATGCTACACGCTGAAGTATCTCTACAATATCTTGATTTTTTGATAAATACCTCGCGAAAATCGCAGCCAAATAAGTTTGAATAAACACAACAATACACACACCTGTTGAAAACATAATACCTCGGCCTGCGCCTTCTTTTAAACTAATTCGTGCTGCTGTCATGTTTAGCAGTCCTGGTGGCACAACACCAATTATTGCCACAAGAAGCCCTAGAAAGAAAATAACGGTAATGCTCAAGATTAGTTTATTTTAAATCTAATATACGTAATTGCTTTGTCTTTTTCTAAATACTGATTTTCGTAAAAAGTCTGAATTTCTGTAACATCCTCCGGACTACCCTCTAATTTATAAACATTATGATTAGCATATAATACCTCATCACCAGATCCGTGTAACAGTCCTAATGTGTAGCCATGCATAAACTCACTATCGGTTTTTAAGTGCATCAATCCACCAGGTTTTAGTACTTTTTTGTAACGCTCTAAAAACTGTAAATTGGTCATTCTGTGTTTAGTACGTTGGTATTTTATTTGAGGATCT
This sequence comes from Winogradskyella eckloniae, assembly GCF_013249045.1. Classification (GTDB taxonomy): domain Bacteria; phylum Bacteroidota; class Bacteroidia; order Flavobacteriales; family Flavobacteriaceae; genus Winogradskyella; species Winogradskyella eckloniae. The sequence continues at coordinate 186,487 of NZ_JABRWP010000002.1, read as the reverse complement.
GGAAATGTAATCCATATCTCATCTACTTCGTTTTCTTCAAAAACAGATTCAATTAATTCTATTTGAGTTCTTATAAAGGCGGCATTAGGAATCTCTTCTTCTATCGCTGTTTTTGCGCCTCTCCAAAAACGCGCACCTTTGATATCTATACCAATAAAGTTTTTTGTTGGGTATCGTTTGGCTAAACCTACCGTATATTCTCCTTTACCACATCCAAGCTCTAAAACTAACGGATTATTGTTTTTAAACACATCTGATCTCCATTTTCCTTTTAGTTTATAGGTGGCATCAACTAATTCCTCGCGAGTTGGCTGATATACATTATGAAAGGTTTCATTTTCTCTAAAGCGTTTCTGTTTATTTTTACTTCCCACTAGTTATAGATTTATTAATATTTTGGTAAAATTAAGCAAACATTTTAGGTTTATCTTTGTTAAATACCATCTAATCCAAAATTATAAACACTAACGTCTGTTGAATTTAAAAAAAAGAATTTTAGTTGCACCTTTAAATTGGGGATTAGGACATTCTACCAGGTGTATTCCTATAATAAAAGCGTTGATAAAACATAATTTTGATCCCATTATTGCAAGTGATGGTATTGCGCTTGAGTTATTAAAAAAAGAATTCCCTGAGCTTACTACTTTTGAGCTTCCGTCGTATAATATAACTTACTCTAAAAAGGCAAAAGGTTTTAAAACCAAATTATTAAAAGATTCTCCGCATGTATTAAAAACCATAAAAAAAGAAAAAAAACGTGTAGACGAATTGGTAAAAACGGAGGGAATTTCTGGTATTATTTCAGATAATAGATTTGGGGTAAGACACAAATCCATTCCATCTGTTTTTATGACGCATCAGCTACGCGTACTAAGTGGTAACACTACATGGATAAGTAGCAAACTCCATCAAAAAATAATTCTGAAATTTAACGAATGTTGGGTTCCTGATCATATTGGCATCCACAATTTAAGTGGCAAATTAGGGCATGTAAATCATTTTAATGCTGCCTTAAAATACTTAGGACCATTATCGCGATTTAAAAAAATAGATATCGAAACCCGTTATGATTTATTAGTTCTATTATCTGGTCCTGAACCGCAACGTACATTTCTAGAAGAAAAACTATTAACAGAATTAACTACATTTAGCGGCAAGGTTCTTTTTGTAAAAGGTAAAGTAGAAGCGACGCAGAAAAAAGAAATTATTGGAAATATTGAGGTTTATAATTTTATGACAAGCCAAGCGCTTGAAATGGCTATTAACCAAAGTAAAATTATACTAAGCCGATCAGGCTACACAACAATAATGGATTTGGCAAAATTAGAAAAGAAAGCGTTTTTTATACCAACACCAGGGCAATTTGAACAAGAGTATTTAGCAAAAAAGTTTCAAAATGAAGGCATCGCTCCTTATTGCCAACAGCACGAATTTCGCATAGAACTATTATCTAATATTGAAGATTACACAGGGTTTAAGTTTGAAGATTTTGAACTCAACCACAACAATTTATTTGGACTTTTCTAAGGTAAAAGAAAACTCACTACCGACACCAAGTTCGCTTTCTATATATATCTTTTCTTCATGCGCTTCAATAATATGCTTTACAATAGATAGCCCTAAACCAGAACCTCCTTCTTTTCTAGACCCACTTTTATCTACTCTATAAAAACGCTCAAACAAGCGTTGAAGATTCGCTTTTGCAATACCTTCTCCATTATCTGTAACCCTAATAATTGCTTTGTTTTTTATAAGATTTTCAATACTTACCTCTGTTGTCCCTTTTTCTTGTCCGTATTTTATAGAATTTACAATGAGGTTTGTTAACACTTGCTGAATTCTTTCTTTATCTGCATAGACCATAATTGGTTCATTATAATCAATATCAAAAGTTAACGTTATGTCCTTTTTTGCAGCTTTCATTTCAAACAGGTCAAAAACATTTTGAACTAATTGAACGATATTAAAATTTTCCTTTTTAAGACTGAGATCACCAACTTCTAGCTTCGTGATCATATCTAAATCTTTAATAATATAGGTAAGTCGTTCTACACCTTTACTTGCTCTAGTGAGGTACTTTTTTTTGACCTTTTCATCATCAATGGCGCCATCTAACAAGGTGAGTAAATAACTCTGAACTGTAAACAATGGAGTTTTAAGCTCGTGTGAGACATTTCCAATAAATTCTTTCCTGTATTCTTCCCTAACCTTTAGGGTCTCTATTTCAATCTTTTTGTTCTTAGCGTATTTATCAATTTCTTTAGTTAAGGTTCCCATATCTGTCGTTATGGGTTGTTGCCGTAGGCTTGTAGATTCTAGAAGTGTTAAGTCGTCGTATATTTTTTTAACCCGTTTGTAAATAAAGCGTTCTACTCTATATTGTATAATTAACATACATAAGGGAAAACAAATTAAAGGATAAAAAGCAACTTGCCAAGTAATGGTATGAAAGTAATATACATAAAAGGTCATTAACACCGTTGAAAACAACGTGATATAAAACGCTGTTCTCAGTGCAAACTTATAAGATTTCTTTATGGTAGTATTCTGCATTAGTCTACAAACTTGTAACCAACACCTTTGACAGTTTTAAACGATTTATCGCCAATTTTTTCACGAAGTTTTCTAATATGTACATCTATGGTTCTTCCGCCAACAACGACTTCATTTCCCCAGACTTTATCTAAAATCTCATCGCGCTTAAAAACTTTTCCCGGTTTGGTTGCTAACAAAGATAACAATTCAAACTCCTTTCTAGGCAACGTTATTTCCTTACCGTTTAAAGTTATTTTATACTCTTCTTTATAAATTACCAAGTCGCCAATTTTCACAATTGATTCTGCTATTTCCTCAGTATTTTTTAATCGTCTCAACAACGACTTCACTTTACTGATTAATACTTTTGGCGTAATAGGTTTAGCAATGTAATCATCTGCACCAGCATCAAAACCAGCAACTTGAGAATAATCTTCTCCTCTTGCTGTTAAAAACGTAATGATAGTTTCACTTAATTCTGGTAATTCTCTTAAACGCTCACAAGCCTCAATACCATCCATTTTTGGCATCATTACATCTAAAATAATTAAATGCGGCTTATTTTTCTTCGCCAATTCAATAGCTTCAAGACCATTTTCACCTTTAATAACTTGATAACCTTCTGAAGACAAATTGTAACCAACTATTTCTAAAATATCTGGTTCATCATCTACTAATAGTATTTTAATATCTTTCTTTTTCAAAGCTCTGTTTTGTATTTTAAGAATGGTAAATATAAAATATATCTCTGTATACCATCTAAAGATACTAAATTGATAACAATTACCTAACATTGCTATCTTAACTCATTGTATTTCAAAAGCACCTGATTTTTACCATATTAAGTTAATGTAAACTTGATAAGTATTAACTATTCAGATTCTTAAAAAACGAGATTTGTTGTTATATTTGTAATCTAAACTTTTATAAAAATTCAATTATGAAGAAAATTTACTTTCTATTTATTGCCGTTTTAATATCTTCCATTTCATTTGGACAGAATTTATTAGTAAACGGAGATTTTGAAACTTGGACGGATACAACGACTCCAAACGGTTGGACAAAAGCTGAGAATATCACTCAAGAAACTACAGAATTTCATGGAGGTGCTAATGCTGCTAAACATACAGCAGATGGAACAAAAGATTTAAGCCAAACTGTTTCAGGTATTACTCCAGGAAACATGTATACTATTTCTTTATGGTATAAAGTTGAATCTGGTGATGATACTGATGCAAGAATTTGGAGTTATTGGAGAGATGCTTCTGATACTAACATAACTGATAATGCGGCTGAATTAAGAGGTCCAGATAACGGATATTTTGACACTAACGGAAATCAATGGGCAGAATATACTGTAACTTTAACGGCACCTGCTACTGCGGCTGCTTTTTATTTTGAAGTAAGATCTTATGGATCTGCAGTTGTATATTGGGATGATTTCTCATTTGTAGAGCAAGCTGTTACTACACCTACTTTAACAATTACATCACCTGCTGATGGTGACATTATTGATCCTGGTACAACTAGTGTAAATTTATCTGTAAGCGTATTAAACTTTAGTGTTGGAGCAACATCTGGTGGTTTTGATGGACATATTCATTGGACAGTAAATGGTGCTGCACAACCTATGAAATACGATACTAATGATGAGACTATTGCTGTAGCAAACGGTGGAACTTATGTAGTATATATGGAATTAGTTGACAATAGTCATACACCTATTAGTCCTGCTGTAAATACAACAATAACTTTTTCTGTGGCTTCAGAAAATCAAGTCGCTGATATAACCGCATTACGTGCTGGAACTGTTGGTAGTTTTTACGAATTAACTGGTGAAGCTATTATCTCTTATATCGTCACTGAAGGTACTAGAAACCAAAAGTACATTCAAGATGGTGGAGCTGGTATCTTAATAGATGATACTGCAGGTACATTATCTACAGTTTTTAATATCGGTGATGGTATCACAGGTTTAACTGGAGAGCTTACTGAATATGCTGGTACACTTCAGTTTGTACCTAGTGAAAACATTGCTGCCGCTTCTTCTACTGGTACTGTTTTAACACCTATAGTAGTTAGTGCTTCAGAATTAATTAACAATGGTGAAGTCTATGAAAGTAGATTAATTACATTAAACAATGTAACGTTTTCAGATACAGGTTCTTTTACTGACAACACAAATTACGACGTAGCAGATGGTGCTGATGTCACAGTAGCTAGAGTTGCTTTTGGTGATGAAGATATTATTGGTACTGCAATCCCAACTACAGTTTCTAGCATCACAGGTTTAGGTGGTGAATTTAATGGTGTTTACCAAATTTTCCCAAGATATGCTAGTGATATTGCTGCTCCATTGAGTGTTAACAACTTCAACGCAAATACGTTTAGCTTATATCCTAACCCAACGAATACAGGTTCTGTTTCTATTTCTTCAACGAATAACGAAGTCATAGCTGTACAGGTATTTGATATTTTAGGTAAAGAAGTTAAAAACCAAACTTTAACAAACAATACGTTAAATGTTTCTAACTTAATATCTGGTGTTTACATCGTAAAAATCACTCAAAACAATGCTTCTACTACTAAGAAATTAGTAATTAACTAAGCTATATTGTAATAAAACAAAAAGCGTAACTCAATGAATAGAGTTACGCTTTTTTTATGCGTTATGGATTAGGCAACTTTAAATTATGGCTAAAAGAAAAGTTTAAATCACTTCTTTGTCTATTTTTGCACAATGATCATTAAAGAGGACATTTTTAATATAAAAACTGATGTAGAATTTGAAGCGTTGGCATTAAAAGTGTTTCAATTTCAATTTGAAAACAATCCAGTATACCGCTCTTTTTGCGACCTACTCTACAAACATCCATCTGATATTAAAGCGGTCTCAGATATTCCATTTTTACCCATTCAGTTTTTTAAAACAAAGGACGTTCTTAGTACGTCTAATACTATTGAAAAAACGTTTTCAAGTTCTGGAACAACGGGAAGCATAACAAGTAAACATTTAGTTACAGATTTAAAACTATACGAAACGAGTTATTTAAAAGCGTTTAAACACTTCTATGGAGAAATTGAAGACTACGTTGTTTTAGCTTTATTACCGTCTTATTTAGAACGTGACGGTTCTTCTTTAATCTATATGGTAAATGATTTAATTGAAAAATCTAATCAAACAGAAAGTGGCTTTTATCTCAATAATCTTGATGATTTAGCCAATACTTTAAAATCCTTAGAAGGTAAACAGCAGAAAACATTACTTATTGGTGTCTCCTTTGCCTTATTAGATTTAGTTGAAGCCTACCAACTTAATTTAAAACACACCACAGTTATGGAAACTGGTGGCATGAAAGGCAGACGAAAAGAAATTATAAGACAAGAGTTACATCAAATTCTTCAGAATGGGTTTAATGTTAACCATATACATAGTGAATACGGCATGACAGAATTGTTAAGCCAAGCGTACTCTAATGGAAATGGTGTTTTTGAATGTCCGCCATGGATGAAAATTTTAACGCGAGATACTGAAGACGCACTTACCATACAACAACCAAACAAAACAGGCGGCATCAATGTTATTGATTTAGCAAATATTAATTCTTGCTCGTTTATTGCTACTCAAGATCTAGGAAAAGTCTACAATAACGGTCATTTTGGAATCATTGGAAGGTTTGATAACTCTGACATTAGAGGCTGTAATTTAATGGCACTTTAAAATTATTTTAAATTTTTTGTAAGGACAAAAACATACTAACGACTTATTAAGTGCTATGAAAAAGAAAGATTTTCAATAGTTGATTGATTGGTTAGAAAGTGCTCAATATTATATTGGGCACTTTTTTTATTTATAACCTTTATTAAACCTAAAAATTAATTTCTTAACTAATACTTCAGAATTTAACGATAAAAAAAGACCTCACTTGCTACAAAACAGTGAGGTCCTTATGCGTTAGTTTATATTTAATTAAACCACTTTTAAAAGGAAATTCGTTTTCTTTCCTCTACTTATAATAATGTATTTATCATGGATTAAATCTTCAGAAGACAATATGTAATCTTCCTTTACTTTTTCTTTATTTACTGCAACTGCATTTTCTTTTAATGCACGTCTTGCATCACCATTAGAATTTAAAAAATTAGTTTTTGCAGCTAATGCACCAATCATATCTATACCTTCTTTAAATTCTGACTCAGCTATTTCAGCTTGTTTTACGCCTTCAAACACGTCTAAAAATAAAGATTCTGGTAGTTGCTTAATTTCATTTTTAAAATCTTTACTAAATAATATTTTAGAGGCTTTCACAGCATTATCATAATCATCTTGGCTGTGCACAAAAACAGTAACTTCTTCTGCTAATCGTTTTTGCAACAAACGCAAATGGGGTGTTTCTTTATGTTCAACAATTAGTGCTTCAATGGTTTCTCTATCTAAAAATGTAAATATTTTTATATATTTTTCTGCATCTTCATCTGTGGTGTTTAACCAGAACTGGTAGAATTTAAATACCGAAGTCTTATCTGCATTTAACCAAACGTTTCCGCCTTCAGACTTTCCAAATTTAGACCCATCAGCTTTGGTAATTAAAGGGCAAGTCATAGCAAAAGCTTTTGCTTGATCCTCACCATCATGCATTCGTCTAACCAATTCTGTACCTGTTGTGATATTTCCCCATTGATCACTTCCGCCCATTTGTAATTTACAACCTATTGTTTTATACAAATGATGAAAATCATAACCTTGTATTAATTGATATGTAAACTCCGTAAATGACATCCCAACATTTCCTTCGTCTCCACTAAGACGTTTTTTTACAGAATCTTTAGCCATCATGTAATTTACAGTGATACGCTTACCTACGTCTCTAGCAAAATCAATGAAACTAAAGTCTTTCATCCAATCATAATTATTCACTAAAACTGGCGCATTTTCATTAGTAGAATTAAAATCTAAAAAACGTGATAATACATTTTTTATACCAGCAACATTATGCGCTAGTGTTGCTTCGTCTAACAAGTTTCTTTCATCACTTTTACCTGATGGATCTCCAATCATTCCTGTTGCACCACCAACTAAAGCCACTGGCTTATGACCAGCTCTCTCTAAATGAACTAACAAAATAATAGGCACTAAACTCCCTATATGCAAGGCATCTGAAGTAGGATCAAAACCGATATACGCAGTTGTCATCTCCTTATCTAATTGTTCTTCAGTCCCAGGCATGATATCATGTACCATACCTCTCCAACGTAATTCGTCTACAAACTTGTTTGCCATTGCTTATTTAGTTTCAAATTTTAATTGCACAAAGATATGTTTCCGATGTTAAAGACAAAAGACAATTTTAATTCAATTTACAATCCGCAACGCAATTAGGCTTGTCCTTATTAACAAAGTTCTAACATTGGGTTAAGCATAAGATTTAGTACCTTCGCTTAATGATATTAGTTACAGGAGGTACAGGTTTAGTTGGCTCGCATTTACTTTTTCAGCTGTTGCAGAGCAATGCTTCTGTAAGAGCAATTTATAGAACTGAAAAAACGCTTTCTAAAGTAAAACAGGTCTTTTCTTACTATACGGACACTGCTGAGATAATGTTTAATAAAATTGAATGGATTAAAGCAGACATAAATGATATTCCACAACTTCAGTCTGCTTTTAAAGATATCACACATGTGTATCATTGTGCGGCATTTGTATCTTTTGAACCAAGTGATTATAAATTGTTACGCAAAATTAATATTAAAGGCACGGCCAACATTGTGAACTTATGTATTAGTTTTAATGTAGAAAAATTGTGCTATGTTAGCTCAATTGCAACAATTGGTCATCATGCTAATCCGGAACTGCTTATAAACGAAAAAACAGAATGGAATGCCGATTACGACAACAGTATATATGCCATTACAAAATATGGTGCTGAATTAGAAGTCTGGCGAGCAACACAAGAAGGTTTAAATGCTGTTATTGTAAATCCTGGTATTATATTAGGACCTGGTTATTGGCATAGCAAAGGAAGTAGTAGCTTATTTCATAGAATTCACAAAGGACTTCCGTATTACACGCTAGGCATTACTGGATTTATAGATGTAATTGATGTCGTAAAATCCATGCTTTTATTAATGAATAGCAACACTAAAAATGAAAACTTTATTGTTGTTTCTGAAAACTTAAGTTATAAATCCTTTTTTACTAAAACGGCCAATGCTTTAGATGTTAATCCTCCTAAAAAAGAGGCTAAGTCCTGGTTAATAAATATTGTATGGCGATTAGATTGGTTAAAAAGTATGGTGTTACGTCAGCCTAGGCGTTTAACTAAACTTACCGCTAAATCTATACTTAGCGTTAAGAAATATGATAATACGAAATTTAAAACTTTATTTGATTTTCAATTTATTCCTATGGATACAACCATAAAAAATATTGGTAAGATGTATCTCAGAGACCTTAAGAGTTAAGCCCTTTAAAACCAACACTATCAATAACTCTTTTAATTGAATCTTTATGTCTTCTAGCCTTTTGTTTTATGGAGTCTGAATTGCGTTTGTCTTTTTTATTTTCAATATTTCTAATGGCTTCATAAGCCTCTTTCTCTGTCTCTATTCTTTTCTTAATTTTTTCAATGATACCTTTATAAACTTCCGTATTAAAACTATAATATAAATTGCTTTCAGCAAATTGCAAACTATCAATATTATGTTTTTCTAAAATATATGTTTCTGGTACAATACCATTTTTTTCTAGTAATTTTCTATTAATACCTTTTGCCGCATTAACCACGTACACGTCATATAAAAGTTCAGACATTTGAGCTTCTGAAATTAAATTATTTGGCTTTTTAGGTTTATCAACACTATTACATGAGATTACCAAAAGGCTTAATATTATTATTACGCTGAGAATTTTAAACATTTTATCTATTAAAAGTTAATCGTTGTCCTGCTTTAACGTCTAAAACTTTAAAATTGTTATAAGCTAATTCGCCATTAACAAACGTATGCGTTATTCTACTTTTAAACGTATTCCCTTCAAACGGTGACCAACCACATTTATATAAGATGTTGCTTTTATTTACGGTCCAAGGGCTTTGTGGATCTACAATGACAAGATCTGCAAAATAACCTTCTTTTACGTAGCCACGTTTTTCGACATCAAATAAAATAGCTGGATTATGGCAGGCTTTCTCTACAATTTTTTCGACTGAGATTTTCCCTTGATGATGCGCTTCAAACAATGCAACTAATGCATGTTGTACTAAAGGACCTCCAGAAGGTGCTTTTGTATATGGATTGTTTTTTTCTTCGAGTGTATGTGGTGCATGGTCTGTAGCAATAACATCGATTCTGTCATCTAATAAGGCTTTCCAAAGTTGATCTCTATCTTTTGAGGTTTTAACTGCCGGATTCCATTTTATAAAACTCCCTTTTTTAGCATAATCTTCATCAGAAAACCACAAATGATGTATGCATACTTCTGCTGTAATTTTCTTATCCTTTAAAGGTATTTTATTTGAAAACAGTTGCGTTTCTTTTCCTGTAGATAAATGAAAAACATGCAATCTTGCTCCCGTTTTTTTCGCTAATTCTATAGCTCTAGACGATGATAAATAACAGGCTTCCTCACTTCTAATTATTGGATGCTTTTCCATAGGAATATCGTCACCATATTCTGCTTTATACGTCGCTAAATTTGTTTTTATAGTGGCTTCATCTTCGCAATGAACGGAAATTACCATGTCTGTACTCGAAAATATTTTCTCAATTACTTTTGGATCATCAACTAGCATGTTTCCTGTAGAAGAGCCTAGAAATAACTTTAATCCTGCAACAGTTTTAGGATCTACTTTTAGGATTTCTTCTAAGTTATCATTAGTGCCTCCAAACATAAATGAATAGTTGGCATGTGAGCTATTTGCTGCAATGGCAAACTTTTCTTCTAACTTTTCAACCGTTGTGGTTTGAGGGTTGGTATTGGGCATTTCTATAAACGATGTAATTCCGCCTGCTAATGCAGCTTTAGACTCTGACCCAATATTGGCTTTATGCGTTAATCCAGGTTCTCTAAAATGTACTTGATCATCAATCATGCCTGGTATTACATAATTGCCTTCGGCATCTATCACAGTCATGTCTGCAGACTTAACACTAATAGATAAGTCTATTTCTTTAATAAAATGGCCTTCTATAAGAATATCACTTTCAACAATTTTACCTTCATTAACAATTTTTGCATTCTTTATAAGAGTCTGCCTGTTCATAATCTTTTATTTAGCAAATAAACTTTTTAATTTTAAACTAATCACTCCAAATATAGCTTCCGTAATAATACTTCCACTCATTTTAGAGTTACCTTTTGTTCTATCCTTAAATATAACGGGTATTTCTACAATTTTAAAACCTTTTTTGTGCGCTTTAAATTTCATTTCAATCTGAAAAGCATAACCCACAAACTTTACTTTTTTTAAATTAATGGCCTCTAGCACTTTTCTTTTATAACATACAAAACCAGCTGTAGAATCCTTAACTTTCATACGTGTAATAAATCTCACATAACGCGATGCACCATAAGACAATAAGATACGAGACATTGGCCAGTTCACAACTGTTATCCCTTTAACATACCTCGAACCAACGGAAATATCTGCGCCATGGTTTGCGCAAGCTTCATATAATCTTTTTAAATCGTCCGGATTATGAGAAAAATCCGCATCCATTTCAAAAACGAATTGATAGTTTTTATCTAAAACCCATTCAAAACCGGCTATATAAGCCGTCCCTAAACCACTTTTCTCTTTACGCTCAAGTAGAAACAATTGATTTTTAAATTCATCTTGTAACTCTTTTACACGTATTGCTGTTTGGTCTGGAGAATTATCATCTACAATGAGCACATCAAAAGCCTTGTGTTGCGAAAACACTGCTCTAATGATTGATTCTACATTTTCAATCTCATTATATGTAGGGATTATTACTATGGCGTCAGACATCAAATCAACTTTAAAATAGGCTATTTAGCAGTTTTAGAATTTTAACAAAAGTAAAGTTTTTAATGGATTATTAGTTGAAATTAACGTTTTAGATAGAACCGTTTTAGGCCTACCTTTAGAATTAAGATAAATTTATAATATTCCTTAATTTTGCATATAAATTTTAATTCATGATTTTCTTTTCTATCAAGGCGATAGTGAAAATGCTGTCTATTCTTTTTATTTTAGCCAAATGCGTGACTATATAACTTTTGATTGGTTTACTATTTTTACAATTATAGGATTGTGCACTATAGTTTTGGCTAAATATTTAAACACGCTGCGGTTTAATGATTTTATGTATGTCATTGGCAATTCTAAATATTTAAAAATATATTCTAAGGATCAAAAATTTATAGATCAATTTGATAGTTTTCTCTTTATAAACTTAAGTGTATCACTTAGTATTTTCATTTACTTTGTCTACTCTACTTATGTATCTCCTTTAACTTTTGACCTAGTAACGTTTTTAAAATTACTGTTTGCAATCTCTACCATTGCAATTATTAAAACTTTAATAGAACGATTAATTGGTAGCTTATTTGAAATAGATAGTATCATTGATCATTATGTATTTCAGAAAACAACATTTAAAAACCTATCTGGTATAGTGTTTTTGGTGGCTAACCTATTTTTATTATATACCAAGATTGATATAGAAATTACAATCATAATAGCGTTTTCTTTGGTTTGTATAATTAACATTATTGGCTTTTTGACTTCCTTTAAAACCTATCAAAAAATAATTAATCTTAATTTTTTCTATTTTTTGTTGTATCTTTGCGCTCTCGAAATTGGACCTTATGTACTTTTATATAAGGTTATTAGGGAGTATAACGGTTAAAACACAAGGTTTACGTATGAAAGTGAAAACAATTTTAGTATCACAACCAGAGCCTAAAATAGAGAACTCTCCATACTTTGATTTGCAAGAGAAGCAAAAAGTTAAGGTGGACTTTAGACCCTTTATTCACGTCGAAGGCGTTTCCTCAAAGGATATTAGACAACAAAAGGTTGATCTTAGTAAAATCACGGCCATCATTCTTACAAGTAGAAATTCTGTAGATCACTTTTTTAGAGTTGCAGATGAAATGCGCTTTAAGGTACCAGATTCTATGAAGTATTTCTGTCAATCTGAAGCTGTAGCTTATTATTTACAGAAGTATGTAGTGTATAGAAAGCGTAAAATCTATGTTGGTAAACGAACCTTTGAAGATTTAATTCCGTTGATAAAAAAATATAAAGACGAATCCTTTTTATTACCTACAACGGATAAAGTAAAACCTATCATTCCTGAAATCTTAGACAATTTAGGTGTAAAATGGAAACAAGCTACGTTTTACAAAACCGTAATTAGTGATTTATCCGATTTATCTAATGTAACTTATGATATATTAGTATTCTTTAGCCCTTCTGGCATAGAATCATTATTTCATAATTTTCCAGATTTTAAACAAAATGAAACGCGTATTGCTGTATTTGGTAATACCACAGTAAAGGCTGTGAAGGAAAAAGGCTTACGTGTAGATATTTCTGCACCAACACCAGAAACACCATCAATGACTATGGCTTTACAGAAATATATTGACTCCGTTAATAAAGGCAAGTAAAACATAATTTAGCATATAAAAAAAGCGATTCTAAAATTAGAATCGCTTTTTTTATGTTACATTCAAATTCCTTAATTTAAAACGCATAACGCTGAGGTCCTCCTCTACGTATATCCTCATTAGCATCGTCTTGAAACTTCTTAAAGTTTTCTCTAAAAGCGTTAGATAATTTAAACGCCATTTTATAATACGCTTCATCATCATTCCAAGTAGCTCTTGGGCTTAATACTTCTGTTGGTACTCCAGGACACGTTCTTGGTTGCGCCACTCCAAATACGGAATGAATATGGTAATCTTCGTATGTATAAGCACCTAAATCACCATTGAGTACGGCATTAATCATAGCACGTGTATACTTTAATTTCATACGTGTACCAACACCGTAAGGACCACCTGTCCATCCTGTATTAACTAACCAAACATTAACACCTGCTTCTTTCATTTTTTTACTCAACATTTCGGCATACTTTGTTGGGTGCAATGGCATGAATGGCGCACCAAAACAAGCAGAAAAACTAGGTACAGGTTCTACAACACCTGCTTCTGTACCAGCAACTTTAGCTGTATAACCAGAAATAAAATGATATGCTGACTGATTAGGTGTTAATTTAGAAATTGGAGGCAAGACACCAAAAGCATCTGCTGTTAAGAAAAAGATATGCTTTGGGTTTTCACCAACTGATGGCTTTCTAATATTGTCGATATGATAAATTGGGTAACTTACTCTTGTGTTTTGAGTAATAGACGTATCGGCAAAATCTACATTGCCTTTATCGTCCATAATTACATTTTCAAGGATTGCTCCTTTTTTAATAGCCGCAAAAATTTCTGGCTCTTGCTCTTGCGATAAATTAATCACTTTGGCATAACAACCGCCTTCAAAATTAAACACAGTGTTTTCTTTAGTCCAACCATGCTCATCATCGCCAATTAAACTACGATTAGGATCAGTAGAAAGTGTTGTTTTTCCTGTACCAGATAATCCAAAGAAAATTGCAGTATCACCATCTTTACCCACATTAGCACTACAGTGCATTGGTAACGTGTCTTTAAACACCGGAAGAATAAAGTTGAGAGCAGAAAAAATACCTTTTTTAATTTCACCTGTATAACCCGTTCCTCCTATTAAAGCAATTTTTCGTGTAAAATCTAAAATCGCAAAGTTGTGTTGACGTGTACCATCCGCTTCAGGATCTGCCATAAAACCAGGTGCATTTACAATAGTCCATTCTGGAGAAAAGTTCTCTAACTCTGCTTCTGTAGGTCTTAAAAACATATTATAAGCAAACATATTGCTCCAAGGGTATTCATTAATCACCCTAATATTCAACTTGTAATTCTCGTCTGCACATGCATAACTGTCTCTTACGTAGAGTTCTTTATCAGACAAGTAATTCGTTACTTTATCATAAAGCTTCTGAAACTTATCGCTATCAAAAGGAATATTAATATTTCCCCACCAAATTTTGTCTTCGGTAATAGCATCTTTAACAATAAAACGATCCATTGGAGAACGACCCGTAAACTCACCAGTATTAACAGCGATAGCACCAGACGAAGATTCTACACCTTGTCCTTTTGCAATGGTTTCAGCATGAAGTTCTTCTGAAGATAATTGAAAATTTACCTTTGCATTTTTTATTCCATATTGATCTAACGAAATCGTTTTCGAAAATTGTGTATGGTTTACCATAATTATTGAATTGATTTAGAACACAAAACTATGATTTTATTTTAAAACTACATCGCAGTTTTTCAATTATCGTCCTTTGTCTTTAATATTCCGATTAACATAACAATCCATGCGATTATTAACGATAAACCACCAAAAGGTGTTAAAATTGCGAAAATCTCAAAATTAAAGCTATAAATTGTGTTAGTTGATAATCCATAAATCGATCCGGAAAATAAAAAAACACCTAAAAGCACTAAATAAAACACCACTTTTTTAACCTTTAAATTGATAAAAGTTGTGCCTCCTAATAACAATAATAAAAACGCATGATACATTTGGTATCGCACTCCGGTTTCAAAGGATTTAACAGCATTTTCATCTACCAATTTTTCTAATCCATGTGCCGCCCAAGCTCCTAAAATAATCCCAATTATTCCTAAAAAAGATCCGGCAATTAATAGTTTTTTGTTCATATTAAATCTCAATTTTGGTTTAAAGTCGCTGTTCTATTTGTTACATTCGTACGAACAAAATTAGTTATAATGCGCAAAATTTTAATCATAGGAGCAGGTAAATCCTGTTCTTATCTTATAAAATATTTACTAGACAAATCAGAATCCGAGCAACTTCAAATAACTGTAGGAGATCTAAATGTAGAAAATGCTAATAAACTAGTTGGCCACCATCCAAACACAAGTATTATTCATTTAGATGTATTTGATGCTTCATCTAGAATTGCAGCCGTTAAAAATGCCGATATCGTAGTTTCTATGCTACCTGCACGCTTTCATATTGAAGTCGCCAAAGATTGTATTACATATAAAAAACATATGGTAACTGCTTCTTATGTCAGTCCAGAAATGCATGCTTTAAACGAAGATGCTATTGCTAATAATCTCATCTTTATGAATGAAATTGGCGTAGATCCTGGTATAGATCATATGAGTGCAATGCAAGTCATAGACCGAATACGCGATAAAGGTGGCAAAATGATTTTGTTTGAATCTTTTACTGGAGGACTCGTTGCTCCTGAAAGTGACAACAATCTTTGGAACTACAAGTTTACATGGAATCCTAGAAATGTTGTTGTCGCAGGACAAGGTGGTGCTGCAAAATTTTTACAAGAAGATCAATTTAAATACATTCCATATCACAGATTATTTAGACGTACCGAATTCTTAGATGTTGAAGGTTTTGGACGTTTTGAAGCTTATGCGAACAGAGACTCATTAAAATACCAATCTGTATATGGCTTAGACCACATAAAAACACTTTACCGTGGCACCATGAGACGTGTTGGCTACAGCAGAGCATGGAACGTTTTTGTACAATTAGGAATGACTGATGATAGTTATACTATTGACGACAGTATTAACATGAGTTATAGAGATTTTGTCAATTCGTTTTTACCCTATAGTCCAACAGATTCTGTTGAACTTAAATTTAGACATGCCTTAAAAATAGATCAAGATGATATTGTTTGGGATAAATTTTTAGAATTAGACATCTTTAATTCAGAAAAAATGGTTGCCATAGATAAAGGAACACCTGCACAAATCCTTCAAAAAATACTAATGGATAGTTGGACGCTGAGTCAAGAGGATAAGGATATGATTGTGATGTATCACAAATTTGGTTACGAACTTAATGGTAAAAAACATCAAATTGATGCAACCATGGTCACATTAGGCCAAGACCAAACCTACACTGCTATGGCAAAAACCGTAGGTTTACCCGTTGCTATTGCCACCTTAGCTATACTAAATGGTAAAATAAAAACTCCTGGTGTACAAATTCCTATAACGAAAGAAGTCTATACGCCCATTTTAAAAGCCTTAGAAGCTTATGATATTATTTTTAAGGAACATGAAGTGCCTTATTTAGGTTATAACCCTTTGAATCTGTAATGTTAACAATTGAAAACTAAGACCACTTCATTAACAAAAGGAATAAGTTAGACTATTAATAGTTTCAGTTTAACATCATTTTCTTATTTTAGACTTTCAGATTTAAACAATACAAAATGAAGAGCAACGACAACGGAATTTACATTGATGGGATTGACAAGAAAATTCTTCGTGCATTAATGGAAGATGCCAGGACACCTATTTTAGAAATTGCTCGAAACGTCGGTATTTCGGGAGCAGCGATTCATCAGCGTTTAAAAAAATTAGAAAAATCTGGCCTTTTAGCAGGCTCAAAATTTATAATAAACCCAAAAGCACTAGGCTATACAACCATGGCTTTTGTTGGTGTGTATTTAGATAAGGCCATCAGCAATCCTGAAGCTGTGAAACAACTTCAAAAAATCCCTGAAGTTATTGAGTGCCATTATACCACAGGAAACTGGTCTATTTTTATTAAAATTCTATCTAAAGATAACGAACATTTAATGCACGTTCTTAATTCTGAAATACAAAGTATAAAAGGCGTTTCTAGAACAGAGACTTTTATTTCGTTACAAGAACAGATTAATCGACAGATTAAGATTTAAGTTTTTATAAAAAAAACACTCGTCAAAGACGAGCGCTACTATTCTATATAGCCTATTTTTGGTTTCAATCAAACCCATTGAGGCATAATATTAAGGCGCAGGATTAGGAATCTCGGCATGCACAGCATTAATAGCCTTCATTACATCTTCTGATAAAGAAATAGTAATACTATCAATGTTTTCTTCTAACTGTGAAATCGTAGTTGCTCCAATAATATTGCTAGTCACAAAAGGTCTTTCATTTACAAAAGCCAAAGCCATTTGCGCTAAAGACATATTGTTGTCTTCTGCTATTTTGAGATAACGCTTGGTTGCTTCTGTAGCTTTTTCTCCACTGTAACGCGCAAATCTTGGAAACAATTTTAACCTTGCATTATCTGCAGCTGTACCTTTAATGTATTTACCAGACAATACGCCAAAAGCCATTGGCGAATATGCTAATAAACCGATTTCTTCTCTATGTGAAACCTCTGCTAAATCAACCTCAAAAACTCTATTGATTAATGAATAGGCATTCTGTATTGTGATTGCTCTCGGTAAATTATGTAGTTGAGATTCTTGCAAATAACGCATGGTTCCCCAAGCACCTTCATTAGATATACCAACGTGTCTAATTTTACCAGATTTAACAATCTCATCTAAGCTGTGCAATACCTCATTAAAATTATCTACCCATGGATCATTAACGTTATGTACATAATCTCTTGTGCCAAACATTTTTGTGTTTCGTTCTGGCCAATGTAATTGATACAAATCAATGTAATCTGTTTGTAAACGTTTTAAGCTATTATCTACGGCTTCATTTAACGCCTCCTTACAAAAGCCATTGGTTCTTATGTGTGCTGTATAATCACCTGTTCCGGCTATTTTAGATGCCAAAACAACCTTATCTCTGTTGCCTGTTTTATTAAACCAATTACCAATAATACGTTCGGTTTCTGCATACGTTTCCTTAGTAGCAGGCACAGGATACAACTCTGCACAGTCAAAAAAATTAACACCTTTATCTAGTGCAAAATCCATCTGTTCAAACCCTTCTTCTTGGGTATTTTGGTTGCCCCAAGTCATCGTCCCAAGGCAAATTTTACTTACTTTTATGTCTGTATGAGGTAGTGTTGTATATTTCATATCACTTTCTGCAAAAGCAGAAATCTTTTTTAGTTAAACGTATCTATTACCGTAAAAATAAGAAGACCTATAAGGATTTGAAAACCTAAAAGGTCTAATTCTTAATTAAATAGAGATCTCTTGTGATTATCGCAAAAGATTATATATCATTCAAAAGTTTAGAAATCTCATCTAACTTAGGCGTTAAAATAACTTCTATTCGTCTGTTTTTTGCTTTTCCTTCTGAGGTGTCATTTGACGCTATTGGCGCATATTCACCACGACCTGCTGCTGTTAAATTCTCTGGTTTTATAGCATTATTCTCTCTAAGTATGTTCACAATAGCTGTTGCGCGTTTTGCAGACAAATCCCAATTACCACTCAATTGCTCATTCCCTTTATAAGGCACATTATCTGTATGGCCTTCAATTAATACCGAAATCTCTGGGTTTTCTGCTAAAACATTTCCTAATTGATTAACGGCTTGTTTTCCTTGCGATCCAACATACCAACTCCCAGACTCAAACAACAACTTATTTTCCATAGAAATGTAAACCTTTCCGTTTCGTTGCTCTACAGTTAAACCTTTGCCTTCAAAGTTGGTTAATGCTTTAGAAATAGCGTCTTTTAGTGTATTCATAGCCGCGTCTTTTGATGCTATTACATTCTCTAACTCTGCAACACGTTGTGAACGGCTTTCTAACTCTTGTTTTAAAGAATTTAAACGTTCGTTTTCTGCCGCCAAGGCAAGTTCCTTAGCTTCTAATTGCGCCAATAGCTCTCTGTTTTTTTGAGAATTTTTAGCGATTGAAGCCGAACTATTTTCTTCTAATGCTTTGTATGATGCTTTTAAAGTTTCTAGATTTGATTGAGATGCCGCATAATCTGACTGTAGCTTATCTCGCTGTTCTATTGCCTGATCATAAGCCATCTGTAGTTTTTCTAAATCATTATTTAATTGCGTTTTATCTTTAGAAAGATGTTCTACTTCATCTGTTAAACCTCGATTTTCCTTTTTAAGGTTTGCATATTTATCTTCAAGATCAGTGTAAATCTGTTTGGAGACACAAGATGTAAATAGAGTAATCGTTAATGTTAGTATTGAAAGTTTTTTAATCATAATATGTATGTAATTAATTTCAAATTAAAGTACGTGCTATGTATTTTTAAAGATCTAATTCTAATAAAATAGGACAATGGTCACTATGTACCGCTTCTGTAAGTATAACGCTTCGCTTTATTTTTTCTTGTAATGGCTTGCTTACCATGGCATAATCTAATCGCCAGCCTTTGTTGTTTGCTCTAGAATTAGCCCTGTAACTCCACCAAGAATATTCTTGACGTTCTGGATGTAAGTATCTAAAACTATCTACAAAGCCGCTGTCTATAAAATTTCCAAGCCATTCTCGCTCTTCTGGTAAAAACCCAGAAACACCCTTCATTTTTGGATTGTGAATATCTATAGCTTCATGACAAATATTATAATCGCCACATACCACTAGATGTGGCTTTTCTTTTTGCAAATTATTTAAATACTCATGAATTAAATCCATGTATTCAAATTTATGAGATAATCGCGCTGCATTTGTACCTGAAGGCAAATACATACTCATTACAGAAACATCATCATAATCTACTCGGATATTTCTACCCTCAAAATCCATAGATTCTATACCTGTACCAAATTCTATATGGTTAGGTTTGGTTTTACACAATACTGCTACACCACTGTAGCCTTTTTTCTGTGCGCTAAACCAATAATTGTATGTATAACCAGCTTCTGTAAATAAACTTATATCGAGTTGATCTTCCATGGCTTTTATTTCTTGTAGACAAACCACATCTGCATCTGTTGCAATTAACCATTCTATAAAGCCCTTTTTTAGAGCCGCTCTAATACCATTTACGTTATAAGAAACAATTTTCATAGGCATTTCTCGAAAAAACGAGAATCTCATTTTAGTTAAACATTCAATGAACTGCTAAATTAAATAATACTGTACTTTTACCCTATAATTTTATACTGCTTTTAACGATAAAATATTTTAGGCTTAAAACAGTTATTATTCTAAATGAAAAAATCGTTACTTTTTCTAGTATTACTTTCTGCTTTTTGGGGCTTTTCCCAAGAACAAGACCCTGTTTTTAGACTAAAAAAAGTAGTGGTAACAGATACTATCACTATTGACTCGGTTAGTATTAACCCTTCGCGATTTAAAGTAAAAACAAAAGACAATATACTCATTGACTCTTCATTGTATAGTGTAGATTTTGTCAAGGCCACTATGCGTTTTAAGCAGCCGACTACGATAGACAGTGTACAAATAGAATATTTACGCTATCCTAAATTTCTCACTAAAGTTTATAAACAATTAGATGATGGCGTCATTGTAGACCGCTCTTCACAAAAGCAGCAATTATATACGTTACAAAAGCAGCCTAACCCAAGTAACTTTATTCCTTTTGATGGACTGAGCACCTCAGGTAGTATATCAAGAGGTGTTACCATTGGCAATAATCAAAACTCCGTATTAAATAGTGAATTAGATTTACAAATTTCGGGCAAATTAAATGATAAAGTATCATTAAGAGCCTCTATACAAGATGCCAATATTCCGTTACAGGAAAGTGGCTATTCCCAACGTTTAGATGAATTTGACCAAGTTTTTATTGAATTATTTAGTGACGATTGGAACATTAGAGCAGGAGACATTGATTTAGTTAACACCAAGAGTTATTTTGCTAATTTTTCTAAACGCGTTCAAGGTTTGTTAGTCAATGCTAATTTAAGCGAAAACACTTCTGTATTTGCCTCTGGAGCCTTAGTGAGAGGCCAATTTACAACCACACAATTTACAGCACAAGAAGGCAACCAAGGCCCTTATAAATTAAGAGGCACTAATAACGAACTCTATGTATTGGTGGTTTCTGGAAGTGAAACCGTATACGTTAACGGTGTGCCATTAGAACGTGGCGAAAACAATGATTATATTATAGATTATAATGCTGGTGAAATTGTTTTTAACTCTACATTTCCCATTACATCTGAAATGCGTATTACTGTTGATTACCAATTTAGCGAACGTAATTATTCTAGATTTACCGTTTTTGGAGGTGCTAATTATAATACCGAAACTTTAAAACTCAATGTCTCTGTCTATTCTGAAAGTGATGCCAAAAACCAACCGTTACAACAAAATTTATCTACAGAACAAACTCAGATTTTAGCGGCCGCAGGCGATGATTTAGATTTAATGACTGCACCTTCAGCCACATTGACATCGTACTCCGAAAACCGTATTTTATATAAAAAAGAACTCATTGGTGCTGAAGAAATTTTTGTGTTCTCTA
This sequence comes from Winogradskyella eckloniae, assembly GCF_013249045.1. Lineage (GTDB taxonomy): Bacteria > Bacteroidota > Bacteroidia > Flavobacteriales > Flavobacteriaceae > Winogradskyella > Winogradskyella eckloniae. The sequence continues at coordinate 164,686 of NZ_JABRWP010000002.1, read as the reverse complement.
ATACACCTGAGGACGAACTATACAGTGTACAATTCACGTTGGTTGGCGCAAATCAAGGAAATTATATTTTAAGTAACACAAATGCCATTAGTAATATTTACGAATATATTGCTCCATTAGCAGGTGTTCCACAAGGAAATTACGAACCCATTACACAACTCATCGCTCCAGAACGTTTGCAAATTGCCGTTATAAATGGACAGTATAAACCAAGTGAAAAAACAGATGTTTATTTTGAATTAGCAGGAAGCAAAAAGGATGAGAATTTATTTTCAAGTTTAGATGATGCTAACAATGATGGTTATGCTGGAAAATTTACATTGAAACAAAAATTAATCACATCAGATAGCCTTTGGAATCTTTCTGCACGTGTTGATACTGATTTTATTGAAAAAAACTTTAATACCATACAACGGTTGTATAGAGCAGAATTTAATAGAGATTGGAATCTTGATACATCCGAAAACACAGCGGACAACACGGTGTTTGGCAATCAACTATTATTTACAACAGGTTTACAACTTTCACATGCTAAAAAAGGATCTGCATCTTACAATTTTGAACATCTAAATTATGCTGAAAACTTCAATGGAAACCGACATAATGTATTAACCAATTTACGATTAGGAAATTTTAAACTATTTTCAAATTCTAGTGTTTTAACTAATGAAAGCACTATTAATACATCTACATTTTTACGGTCATTTAATAGTTTAGTGTATGGAAAAGAGAACAAATGGGCAGGTATCAAATTCTCAACAGAAGCTAATGAACAACGTGCAATCGTAACAGATTCCCTTACCGCATTAAGTCAAAAATTTAAAGCGTATGAAGCTTTTATTGGGATTGGAGATAGCACCAAAGTCTTTGCTGAAGTAGGCTATATAAAACGTTTTAACGATAGTTTACGTAGTAATAATATAGAGCGTGTTAACAGCTCCGACACCTATTATTTAAAATCGAGATTGATTCAGAATAAAAATACCACACTTCAATTGTATGCAAATTATAGAGATTTAAAGTCTCAAGACGATAGTATTGACGACGAACAAAGTTTAAACAGTCGCTTAACGTATAATCAGAAATTATTTAAAAACCTTATTGTCCTTAACACTAATTTTGAAACCAATTCTGGCACCTTAGCACAACAAGATTTTACCTATGTTGAAGTAGAAGCTGGTCAAGGCGCATATACTTGGATAGATTACAATGAAAACAACATACAAGAATTAGACGAATTTGAAATCGCGCAATTTGCAGACCAAGGTAGCTACATAAGAGTTTTGTTACCAAATCAAGTTTATGTGCAAACCCATCAAAATCGATTTGGGCAAACGGTTACTATAAATCCGCAAAGCTGGAGTGTTTCTAAAGACAAATCGAAACAATTTTGGTCGCATTTTTATGACCAAGCGTCATTTATTGTAGATAGTAAAACCTTTAAAAATGAAACTTCATTTAATTTAAATCCTTTTGAAGCTTTAAAGAATGATGCCAACACAGAAGATTTTGTCGCCTTAAATTATAGCTTAAGAAATGTATTATTTTTTAACAGAGGAAAACAACACTTTACCACGTCTTATACTTTTCTAGATAATAAAAGTCGTAATTTACTTTCTATAGGATTTCAGCAAAACAAAACCAGAAGTCATCAGGTAAATTTTACGCATAAATTTAAAGCTAATTGGTTAATAAATGCCTTAGGCAGTTTGGGTAAAGATGAAAGTAGTAGTCAAAATTTTGTGAGCAGAAATTACGAAATAGACAACTACCAATTTAAACCCAAATTAAGTTATTTATTCAGTGAAAATGCACAGTTTGATGTCTTTTACCAATACGCCTCTAAAGAAAATAGCATTGGCAGTTTGGAAGCTTTAACGCAGCACAACTATGGCTTATCTTTTACGTACAATAAGGCACAAAAAATAGCATTAACAGGTGAGTTCAATTATTTTAAAAATGCATTTGATGGTAATTCAAATTCGCCTGTTGGTTACCAAATCCTCGAAGGCTTGCAACCTGGAAACAATTATACGTGGAATTTATTGACTCAAAAAAAACTAACTAAATATCTAGACCTTAACTTAAATTACTTTGGAAGAAAATCTGAAACCTCAAAAACCATTCATACAGGAACCGTTCAGTTAAAGGCATATTTTTAATAACTAAAAAACGCCCAAACGTAATTGTTTGGGCGTTTTTATAATGAGATTCCTGCTTTCGCAGTAATTTGTGTTACATTTTCTGAAGCCAATGCTTTACATCTACCTCAGCTTTTATAAGCTCTTTTAAATCTTCAATCTTTACACGTTTTTGTTCCATAGTATCTCTATGACGTATGGTAACAGAATTATCTTCTAAAGTGTCATGATCTACAGTAATACAAAATGGTGTTCCGTTAGCATCTTGCCTTCTGTAACGTCTTCCTACAGCGTCTTTTTCATCGTAAGTTACGTTAAAATCCCATTTTAAATCTTCAACAATTTTCTTAGCAACATCTGGTAAGCCATCTTTTTTAACCAATGGTAAAATAGCCGCTTTTGTTGGTGCTAATACAGCAGGTAATTTTAAAACGGTTCTTGTGGTATTGTTTTCTAATTCTTCCTCTATTAAGGCCTTAGAAAACACCGCTAAGAACATTCTATCTAAACCAATAGAAGTTTCTAAAACGTAAGGTGTATAACTTGCGTTATCTTCATGGTCAAAATACTGTAATTTTTTACCAGAATATTCTTCGTGTTGTTTTAAATCAAAGTCTGTACGTGAGTGTATCCCTTCTAATTCTTTAAAACCAAATGGAAAATTAAACTCAATATCTGTAGCAGCATCTGCATAGTGCGCTAATTTTTCATGATCATGAAAACGGTAATTATCTTCACCTAAACCTAGTGATTTATGCCATTTTAATCGTGCGTCCTTCCAATAATCAAACCACTCCTTTTGCGTACCTGGTTTAATAAAAAACTGCATTTCCATTTGCTCAAATTCACGCATTCTAAAGATAAATTGTCTTGCTACAATCTCATTTCTAAACGCCTTACCAGTTTGTGCAATACCAAAAGGGATCTTCATTCGTCCGGTTTTCTGAACGTTTAAGAAGTTTACAAAAATTCCTTGAGCTGTTTCTGGTCTTAAGTATAAATCCATAGCAGATTCTGCAGAAGCACCTAATTTTGTTCCAAACATTAAGTTAAATTGCTTAACGTCTGTCCAATTTCTACTTCCGCTTAAAGGACAAGCTATTTCTAATTCTTCTATTAAAGCCTTAACATCAGCTAAGTCTTCTTTCTCTAAGGATTGACCTAATCGTTTTAAAATTGAATTTATTTTTTCTTGATAACCAACAACGCGTCCGTTAGTAGAAACAAATTCTTCTTTATTAAAAGCATCTCCAAATCGCTTCGCTGCTTTGGCTACTTCCTTATTTATTTTTGTCTCAATTTTTGCGCAATAATCTTCTACCAATACATCAGCTCTATATCTTTTTTTAGAGTCTTTGTTATCAATTAAAGGATCATTAAACGCATCTACGTGACCAGAAGCTTTCCATGTTGTAGGATGCATAAAAATTGCAGCATCTATACCTACAATATTATCATGCATTTGCACCATGGCTTTCCACCAATAGTCGCGTATATTTTTCTTTAATTCTGCTCCATTTTGTGCGTAATCGTATACTGCACTTAGTCCATCGTAGATTTCACTACTCTGAAACACGTAACCATACTCCTTTGCGTGAGAGATTACTTTTTTAAATTGATCGTCGTTTGCCATAATACTGCAAAAATAGAAAACCGCTCTGATTAACAGAACGGTTTTTAAAAAATTATATCGTTATCGTTTATTATTTTCTTCTTTTTTTAATTGAGCTCTATACTTGTACCTCCTAACTTATGGTTTCTATGAAAAACACTGATAAAATAAAACCCTTTTTGAAATGGCTCATCGTCAGAGTCTGCTACAATTTCCGTACAGATTTCTAAGTTTTCATTTTTATAGTTTATGGCTTCTTTTTTACTGTAAATTAAAGAAGTATTACCAAAGGTAACTTCGCCTTTATCCGAAACCACATTACCATCAGGACCAACTATTTGAATATAAATGTCTTTTTTACCTTCTGAAGTTAAAGGGTTTTCATTTAAAGTGATACAAACATCTATAGCATTAGCACGCTTAGCGCGTTCTGTTAACCGTTTTTTACCCGATCTTAATTTATAAGATTTAGCGATAAGATTACTTGCCTTTAAGATGGCTGCTTTATCAATTGATACATGTAGCGAATCGTTTGCCGCAGCTAAATCATCATTTAGCTCCACTAAATCATGGATCTCTACATTATTTTGTTTTATAGTCTTTAAGGCATATTGATTTTCTGTCTGCAATTTAGAATTTGCAGAATTCAGTGAGTCTATTGTACTTAATAGCACTTTACTTTTAGACTTTAAAACTATAAGTTGATCTTTAAACCTAGTGATAATTGACAAATCACTATTTAATAATCTCAATGAATCTAAGGCAATCCTAGTTTCTAATTTGGCTTTTTGGAGCTGTGTAGCCATAAGATTATAATCTTTGCTCAAATCGTCGTAACTCGATAATAATTCTGATAATTCATTTTCTATCAAAACTTTTTCTTGTTTTAAAAATGCTTCGTAGGATTCATTAGACTTATATTTGCTATAGCTATATATACCTAAAACAGTTAAAACGACTAGTAAAGAACTTATAATTAATCTGTAGTTAAATAATTGAGGGTTAACTATCATTATTAATTTTCTTAATTTAATGCAAAACTAAAATTAAATAAATCTACTTTTTATTTTTATCGACATAAGTGATGAAATACTTGTTAAACTTGATTTTTCCTAAGGTTTGCGAAGCTTGTAACTTGGCATTATCGGATAATGAAGTTCTTTTATGCACATCTTGTAGACATCATTTACCTATTACTAATTATCATTTTGAAAACGAAGAAGCCGTAAAAAAGATACTATATGGTAGAGTAAAATTAGAAAACGCATCGGCTTTATTACACTTTTCTAAAAAAGGTATCGTACAACAAATTCTTCATAATTTAAAGTACAGAGGTCATGAAGAGATTAGTTCATTTTTTGGCAAATGGTTAGGTTCAGAACTAGCAACTTTAAATAATTACAAAGATATTGATGTCATTGTACCAGTACCATTATATAAAACAAAACTGCGCTCAAGAGGTTATAACCAAGTGACTAAATTTGGTCAAGAAATTGCAAAAGCGTTAAATGCAGATTTTAACGACTCTGTATTAATAAAAACCAAATCTACTACAACACAAGTTTTTAAAGGTCGTTATAAACGTTGGACTGACGATGGTGCCATTTTTAACATTTCAGAAAAAGAATCCTTAGCAGGTAAACATATCTTGTTAGTCGATGACATAATTACTAGTGGCTCTACCATTGAATCTTGTGCTAGAGTTTTGTTAAATATTAATAATATTAAGTTAAGTGTTGCTACTATGGCAATTGCTGATTAATTTTTTCGTTTCATTATTTAATTCCTATTGAAATTGAGTAATAATATTGTTTCTTTGTGCTAAATATTTTTGAATAGATGCGTGGTCACCTAATGCGAATTTTAAGTCTTTTTTTAATTGCAATTACAATTGCAAGTTGTGCTAATCGTGGTACTCCTTCTGGAGGTGAAAAAGATGAAGAACCGCCAATCATCACAAAATCTCAACCTGAAAATTATTCTACAAATTTTAATGGCAATGAAATCATTATAAATTTTAACGAATATGTAAAAATAAAGGATCTGAGAAAACAACTTATTATTTCGCCTCCAATGGACAATACACCTATTGTAACACCAGCCTCTGGAGCTAGTAAGACTATCACTATACAAATTGTAGATACCTTAAAAGCCAATACAACGTATGCTTTTAATTTTGGAGAAAGTATTGTAGATAATAATGAAAGTAACCCATTTCCGTATTATCGCTATGTGTTTTCAACAGGAAGTGTAATAGATTCACTGTCTGTAAAAGGCTATGTTGAAGATGCCTTATTAAATGAACCAGACACTTTTATTTCAGTAATGCTTTATGAAAAAGATTCTACCTATTCAGATTCTATAGTGTATAAAGAAAAGCCAAGATATATCACTAACACGTTAGATAGCTTAACCACGTTTAGTATAGACAATATAAAAGCTGGCACCTATAAATTAATAGCACTAAAGGACCAAAACTCCAATTACTTATTCAATCAAAAAGACGAAAAAATAGGATTTCACGAAGACTTTATTACAGTACCAACAGACACAACGTATAAATTGAAACTCTTTAAAGAGAAGGTTAATTTCAAGGCTATTAAACCGATACAAGATGGCGAATCTAGAATTATTTTTCCCTATGAAGGCAACTATGAAGACATTAGAATAAGTGTTTTAGGTGATAAACCCGAAGGCTATAAAACCCGAAAAGTTAAGGACGAAAAAACCGACACTTTATACTATTGGTACACACCTAAATTTGAAGTAGATACCACTTTTTTCATAGTTACTAATGGCGTAAAAATAGACACTTTTAAACATCGTTTTAGAAACTTAAAACAAGATTCACTAAAACTAAAATCATCAACAACCGGAACATTAAGTTTTCAAGACCACTTCACTATAGAAGGAAACATTCCGCTTTCAAAAATTGACACCACAAAAATCACTATCATTGATAAAGATTCTTTAGCTGTTCCTTATACCATAAAATATGATTCTATTTACAACAGGTATAAGTTTTTGATAAACAAACAAGAAGCTCAGAATTACAATTTTAAAATGTTACCAAACACCATTACCGATTTCTATGGTGAAACAAACAAAGACACGCTTAATTATTCTTTTAAAACCAAACTGAAATCAGATTATGGTAACATAAGAGTTAATTTGAGAAATGCAAAACTGCCTTTAATTGTACAATTAATAAATAGTTCTGGAGAGGTTAAATATGAAGAATATGCCAGTGATTCTCCTGTCGTTGATTTTTTTAATTTGATTCCTAGCAAATACCAACTGCGCGTAATTTTTGACGAAAATCACAACAAAAAGTATGATACCGGAAACTATTTATTAGGTATTCAACCCGAAAAAGTAACCTATTCCGAACCAATTGAAGAAGTCAGAGCCAGTTTTGATTGGATTATTGATTTTACGTTCTCAGACTAAAATCATCTCTATCATTTAGAAAATTAAGTTTTTCTCTATATCGATTTACGGCTTCTTTGTCCAAGGAAACTAATTCTGTTGCGTCTTCATTTTCAGATAGATGATCTATTCTTTGCCCTAAAACATTATAAGCTGCAGAATGACCAGAATATTCAAAATTATTGCCATCTCGTCCTACTCTATTAACACCAATGCAATAGGTCATGTTTTCAATGGCTCTTGCTTTTAACAATGCATCCCAAGCCTCTATTCTAATTTTTGGCCAATTCGCTACATAGATTAAAAGATCATAATTTTCCGCGTTTCTTGCCCAAACTGGGAAACGTAAGTCATAACATACAAGCGGACAAATTTTCCAGCCTTTGTATTCAAAAACCACTTTTTCATTGCCAGCTGTATAGACCTTATGTTCACCTGCTAAAGTAAAGGTATGGCGTTTATCGTAAGTAATAATTTGACCAGAAGGTTTTACAACAACCATGCGATTATAATAGTTGTTATGTTCTGCTATTACTAAACTCCCTAGAATTACCGCTTGTTGCTCATTTGCCTTTTCTTTAAGCCAAACTATAGTTTTACCTGTCATAGGCTCTGCCACAGCCTCAGGATTCATGGTAAAACCAGATGTAAACATTTCTGGCAATACAATAAGATCTGCAGTTGTTGACAGCGCGTCTATTTTTTTATTTAATAGACGTCTGTTTTCTGAAGGGTTTTCCCAAACCAAATCCGTTTGAATAAGAGCTACTTTTAAATCTGAATTCATAGTTTAAAATTACAAATTTGAAATCTAAATATGGCATAAAAAAAACAAGCTAAACTGTAAACGCTATTGGTGCTTACAATTTAGCTTGCTTAATAAGTTATAAAACGCTTCTTTTAGATTACAGCTTTCCTTTAGCTTTCGCTACTTTATCGTTTAGCTTTTCTAATTTATCTTGCCATTTTAAATCATCTACTGGTGATAATTTTCCATTCCTTTTTAACTTCTCGTATTTTTTCTGACCTTTTTCAAGGTTTTTTTCTGCCTTCTCAAAATTACTCTGAAGCTTTTCTTTCTTCTTTATAGCCTTTTCTGCCTTTTTCTGTTCTTTTTCTGCTTTTTTCTGAGCTTTTTCTGCCTTTTCAGTTTCTTTTTCTAACTTTTTAGCTAATTCCTCTTTTTCTTTAAGCGCTTTTTCTTCCTCTTTCTTAAGCATTTCTGCTTCTTTTTGGACTCTCTCTTCTTCTTTTTTTACTTTCTCAGCTTCAATCTTCGCTTTCTCTTCAGTTTGCTTTGCTGCTTCTAATTCTTTCTTTGCTACTTCTGCTTCCATTCTTGCTTTCGCTTCGGCTTTTTTAGCGTCATCAGCAGCTTGTATTTTCTCTCTAATTAAAGCAGCCTCTTTAAAAATTAACGTTCTTTCCTCTAAACTTAAAGTTTCTGTAACCTCAATCCCTTCTAAAAAGATTTTTTCATTTTTAACTTCATAAATTTTTCCTTCTTTAGGTACCTCTTGAGCAAATGATGTCAGTGATAAACCTAAGAATAATAAGATGATATAATATTTCATTGTAATTGTATTTTTATTGTTCATAATATATGACACACAAAATTACAAAAGGTAACAGCTTATTTTAATAATTTATGTTGTTTTTTGCGTCATTTACCTCTTCTTTTAAATCTTTTAATTTTTCTTTCCAATCTTCAATATCATTAGGCGACAATTTACCTTCTTTTTTTAGTTTTTTGAATTTTGCTTTTTTGGCGTTATAACGTTCCTTTGCTGTAGCATAATGATCTCTGCTGTCTTGCTTTTCTTCAAGATTATCTTCTAAGGCTTTTAATTTTTCTTCTAGTTCATTCTGTTTATTTTTTGCTTCCTTTTGAATGTTTTCTTGTTTTTCAATAGCAGCTTCTATAGTTTCATGCTCTTTATTATATGCTTTTTTGGCAGCTTCTTTTTGCTCTAATTGTCTATTAATGGCTTCCTTTTCTGAATTGGTTAAATCATCGGTAACCTTTACACCATTGTTTTTAATCGTTTTTCCTTTTACTTCATAGACGTTTCCATTGTCCGTAATAACGCGTTGGCTACTACTACAAGCGACTAAACATAAAATTGTTGTTATAAATATTGATTTTTTTAAAATATACATAGTTTCCATTTTTATTAATTTGATATCAATATAAATGATGATGCAAAACTATGTTAACGTAAATACGATTTATATGTGCTTTAATACGTTTGCGGCTTGTTTTAGGGTGTCATCTGTTTTAGCAAAACAAAAACGTAAAACCTTATCGTCTTTATCTTGTTCATTAAAAACGGAAAGCGGAATAGCTGCAATTTTGAATTCTTTAGTGAGGCGTTTGGCAAAATCTACATCATATTCATCTGTGATTTCAGAATAATCTAAAACTTGAAAATACGTCCCTTTTGAAGGTTGAAACTTAAAACGAGATTCTGAGATTAAGCTTAAAAACAAATCGCGTTTTCGCTGAAAAAAGGTATTCAAACCTAAATACGTAGATGCATCTTGCATATAATCTGCAATGCCTTTTTGCGCAGGATGGTTCACGGAAAACACATTAAACTGATGCACTTTTCTAAACTCAGACATTAAATAATCTGGTGCACAGCAATACCCAATTTTCCATCCTGTGTTGTGAAATGTCTTTCCGAAAGAAGCGGTTATAAAACTACGTTGCTTTAAATCTGCAAATAAACATGCGCTTTGGTGTTGCCCATTATCAAAAACAATATGTTCATAAACCTCATCGCTTAATACAATAATATTGGTGTTTTCGGTTATTTTTTGAAATTGAAGCATATCGTCTTGAGACCAAATGGTGCCACTAGGATTATGAGGCGAGTTTATAATGATCATTTTTGTATTAGAGGACACTTTTGAAGCCACCTCATCCCAATTAACGCTATAATTTGGCGCAGATAATTGAACAGGAATGGTTTTTCCTCCATTTAATTCTATAGCTGGTTGGTAACAATCGTAAGCTGGTTTAAAAATAATGACTTCGTCATTTGGTCTTACAAATGCAGAAATTATGGTATAAATAGCTTGCGTTGCACCTGCTGTTACTGTGATTTCTTTTTCTGGATGATAGGTGCTCTTGTATAACAATTCATATTTATGAGCAATCGCCAAACGCAAATCTAAATTACCTGCCATTGGTGCATATTGATTGTAACCATTATTCATAGCGTTGGTTACCAAATCATTCAATTTTTGAGAACTCGGATAATTAGGAAACCCTTGCGATAAGTTAATAGCATTATACTCGTTTGCCAAAGCACTCATTACAGTAAAAATGGTGGTGCCAACGTTTGGTAATTTTGATTGATGTTGCATTGGCTAAAGATAATAATATCTAAAAAAATGAGTTATATAAGTATCAATCAATCCACCTTGTCATCAAATCTACCATTCTACTTATAGTTATTTTTCTTTTCTCGTGTAATGAACCAATTGAAAAACCTATAGTTTCTTCTCAAAAAATAGACCAAGACATAGATATTCCTGCTGAAATTGAAACGCAAACTGGTTTAGATTCAATAAAGCTGAATATCAATTTTAAACCTAAAGGAAATTACACATCACTATTGCATAAAATAAAAACAGATAGGTTTTATTTTAAATCTTTATATCAAACAAATCCAACTAAAGCCATTGATAGTGCATCAACCTATTTATATGAAAATTTAATCAATGAAATTGTTCCGCATTGGTATGGAACAGAATGGGATTTTAATGGATACACCAACACACCAAATGACGGATTAATTGCCTGTGGTTATTTTGTTTCAACCACTTTAAAACATTTAGATTTTAATCTCAATCGTTATAAAATGGCACAACAAGCTGGTTTAATTGAAGCACGAATGCTTCAACCTAAATCTGACTTAAAAATTTATTCTAACCTAACATTTGCTACATTAGAGACAAAAGTTAACTCAGTTTATTCTGATGGTATTTATTTTGTTGGTCTAGATAATCATGTTGGTTATATACTTATTAAAAATAAAACACTTTACTTCTTACATTCTAGTTACTGCGATGATAAAGTGGTTATAGAATTAGCCGAAACTTCAGCCTGTTTTAGGTCTAATATTTATGTTTTCGCAGAAATTACCACCAACAAAAAATTAGTTACTAACTGGATTCAAAATTCAGCACTTATTGTACCAAGCCATTAGGTAACATTTCCCTTATTCTCTATCTTTACAAAAACTCATAAAATTTAGACTATGCGCTTTATAAAAATTCTATTATTATGCTTTGTTTTTCAAGTGTCTGCCCAACAAGGTGGCATGTGGATTCCTTCACTTTTAGAAGGTATGAACGAAACTGAAATGCAAAGTTTGGGCAGTAAATTAACAGCTCAAGATATTTACGATGTTAACAACTCTAGCTTAAAGGATGCCATTGGCCATTTTAATGGTGGCTGTACAAGTGAGGTCATTTCAGACCAAGGTTTGGTGTTAACCAATCATCACTGTGGTTTTGGACAAATTCAATCACATTCATCTTTAGAAAACGATTATTTAAAAGATGGGTTTTGGGCAATGTCTCTTGAGGACGAATTACCAAACGAAGGCTTATTTATTGAGTTTATTGTCAGTATTCACGATGTTACAGAAGTGGCTTTAAAAGGTATCACAGATAGCATGACTGAAACTGAGAAACAATCAATAATCTCAAAAAATACAAATGCAGTTTTAAAAACGTGGCCGAAAGAAGCTTGGCAAGATGTAAAAACAAAGGCGTTTTATGAAGGCAATCAATACTTCCTTTTTGTAACAGAACGATTTGAAGATATTCGTTTAGTTGGTGCACCACCAAGCAGTATTGGTAAATTTGGAAGCGATACAGACAACTGGGTTTTCCCGAGACACACTGGCGATTTTTCTATGTTTCGTATATATGCTGATGCAAATAATAGACCTGCAAAATACAGCAAAGACAACAAGCCATACAAACCAAAACATTACTTACCAGTATCTTTAGATGGTGTTGAAGAAGGCGATTTTACAATGGTTTTTGGTTTTCCAGGCACAACAAGCGAGTATCTACCTGCTGTTGCCATTGAGCATATTACAAAAGAATTTAATCCTACAAATATTGCTATACGAGAAGCGGCTTTAAAAGTCATTGACCAAAAAATGAAAGAAAGTGATGCTGTAAGAATTAAATATGCTTCTAAACAAGCACGAATTGCGAATGCTTGGAAAAAATGGATTGGCGAAAATTTAGGAATTGAAAAAAGTAATGCGGTTGAAAAACGAAAAGCGTTTGAAGCTACATTTACTAAAGCCTTAAAAGAAAAAGGACTTGAAGATAAATATGGAAACATTCTTCCGGAATTTGATAGACTATACAAAGACTTCGCGCCAATAAATATTAAACGTAGAAACTTTATTGAAGTCTTTTTAATAACTAATGAATTAATGCAAATGACCTTTAGAGCTTACCAAGTGGAACAAGCTCTTGTTGCTAATCCTGCTAATTTAGAAAGAGGTAAGGAAGTTTTAACGGGTCAATTACAAGGTATTCATAAAAATTACAACGCTGAATTAGATAAAGGGGTTTACCTCAATGTGATGCCTTTATATGGCAAAGACGTTGATGCTTCTATCTACGACAAAACAGCCTTTACTAATTTAGATTCTGCTTTAAGTTTGCTTGAAGGCGATGCAGCAACCGTTATAAAAAACCTAAATAATGATGCTGCCTTTGCGTATGCAAAACCAATTATTGACGAGTTTTTTAACAGCCTAAATCCGGAATACCAACAAAAAAACGAACCAATTACAGCATTACAAACTAAATATATGACAGCATTAATGGAAGCCTTACCAAATACACGTTATTTCCCAGATGCTAATAGTACACTTCGTGTCACTTACGGACAAGTGAGAGGCTATTCGCCAAGAGATGCGGTTTATTACAATCCTGTGAGTTATTTAGATGGTGTTATTGAAAAATACATTCCTGGCGATTATGAGTTTGATGTGCCACAAAAATTAAGAGATTTATACAACGCTAAAGATTATGGACAGTATGCAGATAAGAATGGAAAAGTCCCAGTTTGCTTTTTAGGAACCAACCACACCACAGGTGGAAACTCTGGAAGTCCTGCAATTGATGCCGAAGGAAATTTAGTCGGCTTAAACTTCGACCGTGTTTGGGAAGGCACAATGAGCGACATGAATTACGACCCAGAAATCTGCCGAAACATTATGGTAGATTTACGCTACGTGCTTTTTATTGTTGATAAATACGCTGGTGCAACCCATTTAATTGATGAAATGACTTTAGTGCATCCTAAAAAGGATGATTCTAGTTCTAAGAAAAAGAAGAAAAGTAAGAAGCGAAAGAAATAAAGTCGTAGTATTTTAGTCTTAAGGTAGCAGTTTTTGGATTTTAGAAATAAAAAGCGATTTTTTTGGAAAGCATACGATAAATATAGTTCTTGACGTTTTATGATTATGAAAAAAATATTATTCTTTTTTTTCTTGCTTCGTTTTTGCCTTAGCTACTCTCAAATTCTTGATAACAATGGAAATAAACCAAATGAAGATTATTCAAAAGGTTATGGGTACAAAACTTATTTTGCTTTGGTTGGTAAAGTTAAAGAAACTGAAGTTATTAATGAATTAACAATAAAGATAGACTCTTCGTTCGAGGTTGTTTCATCCAAGGTTAAAAGAATATTTAATAAAAATGGTTATTTATTGAAAGAATATAGGGTTCAAAAGGATAGCTCACTGTTTCTGAAAGAGGAAAACATTTTTGATGCTAAAGATAATCTACTATTGAAATCTCAATATGCAAAACAATGGAAACGAACCAAAGACAGTGTAATATCCACTAATGACGTAAATAGCTATCAAGAAAAATACACTTATAATTCTGAAAATAAATTACTCACTAAATATCAAAAAACAAATAAACAGAAAGATTTTTATATTTCTCAAAGGAATACATATAAAGATGGAAAACTTCTAAATAAGGAAGATTTAAATAATCATATTGAGACAAGTATCTATGGATTCGTAATGTGCAAAGGCGATGGCTACTCTCTAAATGACTTTATAACAAAATATGATTATAACAATGATGTTTTAATTAGGACTGAAACATATATTGACACATCTGTTCGTTACCGAGACACTATAATAACTGTACATTTGCCAGATACAATTTTAAATAATTATAAAGTAAAAATCCCCATAATTAGAAAGGATGCTGATAAAGACTTTTCAGGTTTTGAGTTAGAAATTGAAGAAAATTTTCAACATAATATAGAAGGCAGATTACTTTCTTCGAAAAAAATAAAGCATAATTCTAATTACCCATTATCTGAAAATGAAAATTTTTATGAGTATTGGGGAAGTAAAGAGCTAAAAACTATTAGCAAAAATAAAAATGGGTACATTTCTGGTAGATTATACGAGTATAAAATAATTAACAAAGATACTTTACTACACAAATCATGGTATTTAAAAGGAAAAGTAGGAGATGAAAAGTTCGAAAAAAGACTTATTTCTAAATATATTTATAATTCAGATGGAAGTTATATATTAAACTCTTATCGCGATAATAAAATTGACAGAACACAACTTTATAACATGAAGAAACATTTAATCGAATACAGAGATTTAAGAAACAATTCGTTAAGACAAATAAATTATAAGTATGACAACAACGGTAATTATATTGAAAAAATAACTTTACAAAATGGAGTAATCAAGGAAAAAATTACAAGAAAAATAAGTTATTATTAAATTTCCAAAATAAAATCATTCTTTTTAATGTACTTAGGTCACTCGAAGTGACGTTCTTGTTCCTTTTTAGGTTTCAAGATTACCAACAAAAAACCCTCACATTTCTGCAAGGGTTTAATTTAATATTACATTTTCTTTAATAAGATTCCTGCCTTCGCAGGAATGACATTAATAACGATAGTGCTCAGGCTTATAAGGCCCTTCAACGGTTACACCAATATATTCTGCTTGGTAGTCTTTAAGTTCTGTTAATTCAACACCAATTTTTTCTAAATGTAATTTCGCTACTTTTTCATCTAAATGTTTTGGTAACATATACACATCGTTTCCGTAGGCTTCTTTGTTATTCCAAAGTTCAATCTGTGCTAACGTTTGGTTAGTAAATGAGTTAGACATTACAAAACTTGGATGACCAGTTGCACAACCTAAGTTAACTAAACGACCTTCAGCAAGAATAATAATTTCCTTTCCGTTAACTGTATACTTATCTACTTGTGGCTTAATAGTATCTTTAGTATCTCCAAAGTTTTCATTTAACCAAGCCATTTGTATTTCGTTATCAAAGTGCCCAATGTTACAAACAATAGTCTTATCCTTCATCGCTTCAAAATGTTCAGATCTAACGATATCTTTGTTTCCTGTTGTTGTAATAACAATATCGCTATTTCCAACTACAGTTTCTAATTTCTTCACTTCAAAACCATCCATTGCTGCTTGTAATGCACAAATTGGGTCAATTTCAGTAACTGTTACAATAGAACCAGCACCTTTAAAAGAAGCTGCTGTTCCTTTACCAACATCACCATAACCACAAACCGTTACACGTTTTCCAGCTAACATAATATCTGTTGCTCTACGAATGGCATCTACTGCAGATTCTTTACAACCATATTTATTATCGAATTTCGATTTCGTAACCGAATCGTTTACATTAATCGCTGGCATAGGTAATGTTCCGTTCTTTACACGCTCGTAAAGTCTGTGAACACCAGTTGTAGTTTCTTCAGATAAACCGTTGATTCCAGCCGCTAATTCTGGATATTTATCTAAAACCATGTTTGTTAAATCGCCACCATCATCTAAAATCATGTTTAATGGTTTTCTGTCTTCACCAAAGAAAAGGGTTTGCTCAATACACCAGTCAAACTCTTCTTCTGTCATATCTTTCCAAGCATACACAGCAGTACCAGCATCTGCAATGGCAGCAGCAGCCTGATCTTGTGTAGAAAAGATATTACAAGAACTCCAAGTCACTTCTGCTCCTAAAGCTTGTAATGTTTCAATTAAAACAGCCGTTTGTATCGTCATGTGTAAACATCCTGCAATACGTGCACCTTTTAATGGTTGCTCGTTTTTATATTCTTCACGTAAACTCATTAAACCTGGCATTTCTGCTTCAGCCAAATTAATTTCTTTTCTTCCCCAAGCCGCAAGCGACATGTCTTTTACCTTATTTGGTACGTAAGCAACAGTTTTTGTACTCATATTATTTTCTTTATTTTATATTTTGAAACACCTTTGGGTTTAGCGCTTAAATAGTTAAATTCGCTTATCTAAAAACACCAAATTTACCTTAGGCACCGCAAAGATAATCAATAACATTAAGAATTTTAAATGCCACTATACAAAACTATTAGTGTAAATTCACAAACTACTGTTAAAATCTGGAAGATTGAAGAATCTTATACCGACTTATTACAACCTTTAGAATTAAAACCTCAAAGCTTAGATCGTGTTTTAGACATGAAAAGCGAATTGCATCAGCGTGGATTTTTGAGTGTTAGGCATTTGCTGCATGCGTTTGGCTATACCGATCAAGATTTGTACTACGATGAAAATGGAAAACCTCATCTCAACGATGGTAAACATATTTCTATTACACATTCGTTTACCTTTTCTGGTGTTATAATAAGTGATGCTGAAGTTGGTATTGATATCGAAAAACAACGTGATAAAATTGGAGTCATTGCGCATAAGTTTATTGATTATGAATACAATTATTTAAGCGCAACAGAAGACGATTACATAAATAAACTAACTGTGATTTGGGGAATTAAAGAATCGCTTTATAAATTATTTGCTACACCTGGCATGTTATTTAAAGAACATTTTTTAGTCATTCCGTTTATGATGAAAGACGGAAACACAGTTGCTTGGATAGATTACAAAAATAAAAAATACAGATACAATACGGCATTTTTAGAGTTTGAAGGGTTTACCTGTGCCTACGTTATTCCTTAATGAATACAATTTACCAAAATATAGTTGCTGCAAAGGCAAAAGGCAAAAAACTCTTAGCTGTATTAATTGATCCAGATAAGATGAAACCTCAACACGTTTCTGGTTTTATATCTAAAGTCAATGCATCTATAATAACACATGTCTTTGTTGGAGGTAGCGAGGTCAATGAAGGCCTTACAGAAACCTTAGTAATAGAAATAAAAAAGCACACTGCATTACCAGTAGTCTTATTTCCTGGTGACGTTATTCAAATAACGCATAAAGCCGATGCAATTTTGTTTCTATCTTTAATATCTGGTCGTAATCCAGAATATCTAATTGGCCAACATGTTAAGGCCATTTCAAGGCTAAAGCACTCTCAACTTGAAGTTATACCAACCGGCTACATTTTAATTGAAAACGGAAAGGAAACTGCTGTACAGCGCGTCAGTAAAACCCAACCATTAAAACGAAATCACGTAACATCTATAGTTCACACAGCTAAAGCTGGTGAGTTGCTGGGCAAACAACTCATTTACTTAGAAGCAGGCAGTGGAGCAACCCAACCAATCGATGCTCATATTATTTCGCAAGTCGCGCAAGAGCTTAATATTCCTCTAATAGTTGGTGGTGGCATTAGAAATAAAAAAACAATAGAAACAACCTACAATGCAGGTGCAGATATGATAGTCATAGGCACTGCGTTTGAACACAATGAATCATTCTTAACTGAACTAAAAAAATAATAAATGGACATATCTGTAGATTTAACACTCTCACCCTTACAAAATGACTACGAAGACCATGTCATTAACTTTATAAAAGCCTTAAGAGCTTCAAAATTTAAAGTTTTAGAAAATCCCTTAAGCACTCAAATATTTGGAGCTTACGACGATCTAATGCCATTTTTAACCAAAGAAATAAAGCGCTCATTTGAAGATGTTGATATTTCTGTATTAACCATAAAATTGGTTAAAACTAATAGAAGTGATTATGAACCACATTTTTGATTTTTTCCTAAACGCTTATCAAAGTACACCCACCAATCAGATACTACTAGAAGCTATTGCTTTTATTTTTGGTATTATGAGTGTTTGGTATGCAAAACAAGAAAACATCTTAGTTTACCCAACTGGTATTATTTGTACTGTAATCACGGTTTATCTTTTATATATCAATAAATATTTAGGAGATATGATGATGAATTTTTACTATTCTATTATGAGTATTTATGGCTGGTGGAATTGGTCTCGAAAAAAAAACAATACTACCGTTGTTCCAATATCGAGAACAACAACAAAAGAAAAGCAAATTGGTATAGGTTTATTCTTCTTAACCATGATAGCGACATTTATAGTCTATAAGTCATATGACTATGAATTAAAAATCCCAAACTATATAGATATTGTTACTTCTGGTATTTTCTTTACTGCAATGTGGTATATGGCAACCAAAAAATTAGAAAATTGGACACTTTGGATCATTGGTGATCTTATTACAATTCCACTTTACGCTTATAGAGGCTTAGGAATGTTATCTTTGCAATACCTTATCTTTACAATATTAGCAATTCAAGGTTATAGAGAATGGAAGACGCACTTAGACAAGAACCAAGCAACTGTATAAAAGTAGTATTGTTTGGTCCTGAATCTACCGGAAAAACAACATTATCACGACAATTGGCGAGACACTACCATTCTGTTTGGGTACCAGAATACGCAAGAGAATACCTGCAAAACAAATGGAATAACGAACGAAAAACCTGCGAACCCAATGATCTTTTACCTATTGCCATAGGGCAAATGAAACTTGAAAACAGTTTAGCACAAAAAACGGATTCCGTATTAATATGCGACACCGATCTACTTGAAACTAAAGTATATAGTGAAGCCTATTATTTAGGAACATGTAACCCTATTTTAAATACATATGCTCTAAAAAATTCTTACGACCTTTACTTTTTAACTTATATTGACACGCCTTGGGAAGCAGATGACCTAAGAGATAAACCCAATGAAAGAGAACGCATGTTTAACGCATTTGAGACCACTTTAAAAACCTACAACAAACCATATGTTTTATTAAAGGGTAATAAAGAACAACGCCTTAAGACTGCAGTGCAACATATTGATAACCTACTAGCAAACAAATTATGAAATTTACAACAGAAGACATTACACAAATAGAATCTAAAAGTCTAAACTTAAATGACGTAAAAAAGCAAATAGAACTTTTTGAAACCGGTATTCCATTTACCAATATTTCTAAAGCAGCTACCATTAATAACGGAATATTAGCTCTAGACGACACTAGTATTAAATCATATATTGACTTTTTTGAATCTAAAAAGAACGCAACATCGTTATTAAAGTTTGTCCCAGCATCTGGAGCCGCATCACGTATGTTTAAATTCTTATTTAGGTTTGTGAGTGAATTCAATTCTAAAGAACAATCCCTAAACTCGTTTATAAACAAAAACAACTTACGAGAGTTATCTCTTTTTATGGTTGGTATGGAAAAATTTCCATTTTATAAACTTGTTCTTAAATCACTTAAAGCCAAGAATATTAATTTTGAAACACTAACTACCAACGAAAAAGTATGGCATTTTGCTAAAGCCATGTTAGATGAAGATCAACTAAATTTTGGTAATCAACCAAAAGGATTATTACCATTTCACAAATACAAAAACGATCAAATATCTACAGCTTTTGAAGAACATTTATATGAAGCCGCTTTGTACGCCTCAAGTAATGGTTTGGCCAAATTACATTTCACAATTTCAGAAATTTATAAGGATAAATTCTCTAAAGAATTTAAAAATATTCAACAAAACATAGAACAAAACACGGGTGTTACATTTGATATTTCATTTTCATACCAGCAGCAATCTACAGATACAATTGCCGTAACACCAAAGAATAAGCCATTTAGATTATCAGATGGCTCAATACTTTTTAGACCTTCAGGCCATGGTGCTTTATTAAAAAACCTAAATACACTCGATGCAGATATTATTTTTGTAAAAAACATTGACAATGTTGTTGTCAACAAATACAAAGAAGACATCGCGAAATATAAAAAAGTATTAGCTGGCATACTTTTAAAATTACAAGCCAAAACTTTTGAATATTTACACACGTTAGACACCAAAACAATATCAGAAACGACCTTTAAAACCATTGAAACGTTTTTAACATCAGACTTAAACATAAAAATTTCTGATGAGTATAAAAAATACACAGATCATTATAAAATCGAATATTTACAAGAAAAATTAAACCGACCAATCCGCATTTGTGGAATGGTAAAAAATGAAGGTGAGCCAGGTGGTGGTCCTTTTTGGGTTAAAGATTTTAAATCTAATCAATCTCTACAAATTGTGGAGTCTGCACAAATCAATCTAAATGATTTAAAACAAGCTGAAATCCTTAAAAATGCAACGCACTTTAATCCTGTAGATTTAGTTTGTGGTGTTAAAAATTATAAAGGCGAAAAATTTGATTTAGAAAAATATGTTGATTTTGACACAGCTTTTATTTCACAAAAAACCAAAAACGGAAAAGAATTAAAAGCTCTAGAACTTCCTGGATTATGGAATGGAAGTATGGCCAATTGGACAACTATTTTTGTAGAAGTTCCTATCATAACTTTTAATCCTGTAAAAACTGTGAATGATTTACTAAAAGCACCTCATCAAACTAAATTTTAGTGGACAGCAACATATTAAAATCTGAAGTAATCTATAAATATGTTAGAAGCTCTGGCAGTGGCGGACAACATGTTAACAAAGTGTCTTCTAAGGCCGAATTATACTTTAACCTTGAGAACTCATTGGCTTTTAATGATATAGAGAAACAAAAACTATTAGAATATTTTAAAACCCGATTAAATAGAGACGCTGTTCTAATTTTAACATGCGACGAGAGTCGTAGTCAATTTAGAAATAAAGCATTGGTAACTCAACGTTTTTTAGAACTAATAAAAGATGGTCTAAAAGAAGACAAAATACGTATTGCCACTAGAGTACCTCGCAGTGTAAAGAAGAAACGCTTAAAAGACAAACGTATTAATGCAGATAAAAAGGCGAATCGCAAACCACCAACAATTGAATAACAATGTACCTCACTTCAAGTAATTCATCAGCATAAAGCATTGTCTCGAGATGTATGAATACATTAATTTTCAAAGTGTTCTCTGTACAAAACTCTAATAAAGAATTCCATAATAACTGATGGTTATTTTTCCATTTAAAAAAAACGCAATTCATAATTTGTAATTCTAAAATCTACCTTATCTTTGCCGCGTTCTCAAAAAAGGGGTGCTTTTTTTAGTATTTAGTTCTCAGTATTCAGTCCACAGTTTTTTCTGCACACTGCTACTGCTCACTGCCTACTAAAACGGCTGAGATCATACCCATTGAACCTAGAACAGGTAATGCTGTTTAGGAAACGAGCGTAAAGAAAACAATCGTATATTGTTTTTGGTAGACGCAACAGTTATCAATGTTTATTTTTCTACTTCTGGTTTATTCTTGTTTCGTATGCAACGAATAAATTCTAAAAGAAAAAGACATTTTTTAGCTTTGTTTATACCTGTAGCTCAAAACATTTAATTATTAATTATAAAGAATAATTACCTCTTTTTATTCGATTTTAAACAATCGTAATGAAAAATTTATTTCTTTTTTTAACACTTTTAGTGTTATCAGTCAGCGCAGCAGCGCAGCAAAACCAAACAAAACAAGACTCTAGTAAAGTAGAAAAATTAGACGAAGTTTTAGTTAAAGCAGTTCGAGTAGATGCAAAATCTCCAATTACACACAGTAACGTCAGTAAAGAAGACTTAGCTAAACGCAACTTAGGACAAGACATCCCAGTTTTACTTAATTTTTTACCCTCAGTAGTTACAACTACAGATGCTGGTGCTGGTGTTGGTTATACCAGTATTAGAGTTAGAGGTGTGAGTTCACAATCTACCAACGTTACTATTAACGGAATTCCGTATAATGATGCCGAATCTTTAGGTACCTTTTGGGTTAACCTTGGCGACTTTGCATCATCTACAGAGAGCTTACAATTACAACGTGGTGTTGGGACATCTACCAACGGTTCTGGTGCCTTTGGCGCGAGTATTAATGTCTTAACTGATGCTGTATCTAAAGTGTCCTCTGGAGAAATTTCTAATTCATTTGGAAGTTATAACACAAGAAAACATACCATTAAATTTAGTACTGGTTTAATGAATAACCATTTTGAAATAGCAGGACGTTTATCAAACATTGCATCAGATGGTTATATAGATCGTGCATCTTCAGACTTAAAATCTTACTTTTTACAAGGGTCTTATGTAGATGATAATACTTTAATTAAAGCCATAACCTTTGGAGGAGAAGAGATCACATACCAAGCGTGGTATGGCACTCCATTAGCTAGGATTAATGGCGACCAAGCTGGTATCGAAGCCTTTATTGCAGAAAATTATTTAAGCGAAGCCGAAGCAGAAAATCTTAGAAATTCAGACAGAAGATACAACTATTACACCTACGATAACGAAGTTGATAACTACGGCCAAGACCACTATCAATTACACTGGAATCAACGATACACTAACAATTGGTCTACAACCATTGGGCTTAACTATACAAAAGGAAACGGTTATTTTGAACAATATAAAGAAGGGGAAGACTTTGCAGATTATGGTTTTGAACCTTTAGATTTTAATGGTGAAATCATTGACGAAACCGATTTAATTAGAAGACGATGGTTAGATAATGATTTTTATGTATTTAATGCTAATGCAAACTATAAAAATGATAACATCAATCTAATATTTGGTGGATCTTACAGCCATTACAACGGTGATCATTTTGGCGAAGTGATTTGGGCAGAATATGCGAGTCAATCTCAAATTAGAGACCGTTATTACGATGGAAATAGTAAAAAGAATGACTTATCTCTTTTTACAAAAGCAAATTATAAACTAAATGAAAAACTGAGTTTATATGGTGACTTACAAGTGAGAAACGTAACCTATAAAACAACAGGTACAACTTCAGATTTAGTAGAATTTGCTGTAGATAAAAACTTTACGTTTTTTAATCCTAAAGCTGGGATAACTTACGAATTAAACAGTGCTAACAATCTATATTTCTCATATGCTAGGGCAAATAGAGAACCAAACAGAACTGATTTTGAAAGCAACGCGACTATAGAAGCAGAACAATTAAATGATTTTGAACTTGGTTGGAGACACCAAAAAGGTAACTTTACATTTAATGCTAATGCATACTACATGGGTTATAACGAACAGCTTGTATTAACGGGAAGTTTAGATGACGTTGGAAACCCAATTAGAACCAATAGCGGAAAAAGTTACCGTTTAGGTTTAGAACTTGAAGCAATTATACCAATTACGTCTCAATTAACATTACAACCTAATGTAACATTAAGCAGCAATAAGAACAAGGAAACTATCATTAATTTTGATGGCGAATTACAGAATTTAGGAAAAACAGACATTTCATTTTCACCAGATATAGTAGCCGCCAATGCCATTGTTTTTAGACCAATAGACCATCTTCAGATGGCTGTATTAAGCAAATTTGTAGGAGAACAATTTATGAGCAACACAGAAGCTACTTCTTCTAAATTAGATAGTTTTTTTATCAATGACTTTAACATTAATTACACCTTAAAAACAAACTCTATTTTTAAAGAAATTGTATTCTCTGGTTTAGTAAATAACATTTTTAATGTCGAATACATTTCTAATGGATATTACTACACGTATGATGACACATGGTCAGACCCAAATGCTACAACAACTATTGAAGGCGCAGGTTTCTACCCTCAAGCTACAAGAAACTTTTTGGCAGGTGTAACTTTAAAATTTTAATCGCTTACCAAATAAGTATTATTCCCAAGACTCTCAACACTGTACGGTTGTAACGTACAGGATTGAGAGTTTTCACTTAATCCCAAACCTGTGGCTAAACTGTATTGGTTAGCATCTTCACAACCACAAACAACAATATCTCCTATACCAGAATCTGTTAATGTAGAGCAAGAAGATGGTACATGACCAGGATCTGATGCATCCCAAGCATAAAGAATATTAGAACTCGCTCTATACAACCATATACCTTTATTGCCATGCCCAGCAACATATACTGCATTGCCGTTAAATTGTAATTGACTATACTGCGGAAAATTAGTATTCACAGTGAGATTAACATTAGCATCAAACAAGAAATTACAGTTGTTTATATCATCTGTATTGTTGCACGTAAAAAATACTAAACAACTGAGCGCAAAGAGTGTTTTTTTCATATTCTAATTTATAAGGCAATTTACAATTATTTGAACATTGCCGTAAATATTTTATATATTTGTATAGTAATCTCGTCAGCGCGAGATTTTTTTTATGCTGATTGTATTTCAGCATCTTATGACAATAAACGAAGGAATTATGAGTAAAGTATCTTATTACACAGCTGAAGGTTTAAAAAAATTAAGAGATGAATTAAACCAACTAAAGGATGTTGAACGTCCTAAGGCATCACAAGCTATTGCAGAGGCAAGAGACAAAGGGGATTTAAGTGAAAATGCAGAATATGATGCGGCCAAAGAAGCTCAAGGAATGTTAGAAATGAAAATTTCTAAAATGGAAGAAATTTTATCTGGCGCAAGAGTGATTGACGAGTCGCAATTAGATACTTCTAAAGTTTTAGCATTATCAATAGTAAAAATTAAAAACCAAATGAATGGTATGGAAATGACCTATACTTTGGTGGCTGAAAGTGAAGCAGATTTAGCATCTGGAAAAATTTCTATTAACTCACCTATCGGAAAAGGTTTATTAGGAAAATCTGTTGGTGATGTTGCAGAAATACAAGTACCTAGTGGTACAATGAAGTTTGATATTTTAGAAATATCACGATAATATTCAATTTTAATTTACTTATCTAAATAGATAGATCATAAAAAGATTCCGGTTTAAAGGAATCTTTTTATATTTATAAAAGACGCAATACAATAGAATTATGGCTACACTTTTTACAAAAATAATTTCTGGAGAAATACCATCTTACAAAGTTGCAGAAACGGAAGATTTTTTTGCTTTTTTAGATATCAACCCAAACTCTAAAGGCCATACCCTTTGTATTCCTAAAAAAGAAGTGGATAAAATTTTTGATCTCGATGCAAACACGTATAATGGATTAATGCAATTTTCAAGAAAAGTTGCTATTGCATTAGAAAAAGCAGTGCCTTGTGAACGCGTTGGCATGTCAGTCATTGGACTAGAAGTCCCACATGCTCATGTTCATTTAATTCCATTACACAGTATGGATGATGCGCGTTTTTCTCACAAACAGAAATTAGACCCTCAAGAGTTTGAGACCATTGCAAAAGCGATAGCATCTCACTTGTAATTTAAATAGACATTACGCCAGTTACCAATAAAACAATTGCAATTAGTACAACCAAGACAAACGTGATTATTGCCCAAGAAATTGGTTTTAATTTTAGTGATTTAGGTTTAA
Source organism: Winogradskyella eckloniae (assembly GCF_013249045.1). Taxonomy (GTDB): domain Bacteria; phylum Bacteroidota; class Bacteroidia; order Flavobacteriales; family Flavobacteriaceae; genus Winogradskyella; species Winogradskyella eckloniae. Next base: position 138,931 of record NZ_JABRWP010000002.1, on the reverse strand, counting down.
TATGAAGACCTCTTTTGTGGTAATCTACGACTTGTTCTATATCATTTGTCCACATTACAGGAAAAATTTGAACCTCACAGTTAAGACATCTTATTTCACTACGTGTCTCATTTGTAATTGCCTTATAAAAATTAGTCTCTGTTAACTTTTGCTCAAAAATAAGCTCTAAACTATCATTAGAATAACACTCTGGGCAATTGTTATTAATTCTGGCTTCCTTTAATGTGAAAAAATTGAACGCATTCATGTTCAAATTTACTTAATTTTTCGAAATAACGTTAAAAATTTTTAAAGTCTATAATCTGATTTATAACAACTTAAACCTGCTTTAACATTATTTGTATGGTAGATCCTTTATCAATTTCTGACGTTAATACTTTTATCTTTCCATTATGATAATCCTCAATAATGCGTTTTGCCAAAGACAACCCAAGTCCCCAACCTCTTTTTTTAGTGGTATAACCTGGTTCAAAAATTTTAGTGTAAGATGATTTCGGAATACCTTTTCCTGTATCAGAAATATTTATAAAAACTTGTCGTTCTACCTGTTTTAATTCTAACTTTAAATCACCTTTTCCCTTCATGGCATCAATTGCATTTTTTACTAAATTTTCAATAGTCCAACTGTAAAGTTGTTCATTTAAACTGACTAGTATTTCGCGATCAGGAATTATAATTTCAAAATTAATTAGCTTAGAAGAGCGCGACTTTAAATACGCATAAGAGGATTTAGTCACTTCAACAATATCCATACTATCTAATGTTGGCGCAGACCCTATTTTACTAAAGCGTTCTGTTATAGTTTGTAGTCTATCTATATCTTTTTCTATTTCTACAATATATTCTGGATTTACATGTTCGGTTTTTAAAATCTCCGTCCAACCCACTAAAGATGATAATGGTGTCCCAATTTGGTGTGCTGTTTCCTTGGCCATACCTGTCCACAGTTTATTTTGTTCTGCATTTTTAGAACTGCGATAAAAGAAATACACCACAGCTGCAAAAAGAAAAATAATGAGTAGCAACGCTAATGGATAATATTTTAATTTGTTCAATAATGGTGAATTTCCATAGTAAATTGTTTGTTTTACCTTTTTTCCCATGACAACAGGAATAGGCTGATTTTCATTTTTAAACTTATCAACAAGGGCTTTCAGTTCTTTAGGGTTTTCTAGTGTTAAACTATCTATATTTCTATATCTATTGACATCTCCATTTTCATCTAACACAATAACAGGTGTACTAATAATAGTTTGGGTAACAACATGAGATGTTACGGGATTAACATCTGTATTTAGGTTATCCATACTATTAAGGTCAATTTGCGCTACAGACCAGGTTTTCATTTTAGAGCGTTCCTCAATCTTAAAATTTTGAAAAAACGTATAAGTATTCCAAAGAATGAGTGATATGATTATAAATGAGGAGGCAATAATAATCCAGCGGATAATATTTCGGTTGATGCTAAAAGTCATTAGTCAGTTTTATTCAAATTTAAATATAATGCAAAACTGTTAATAATATTGTATGCTAATGTTTATAAAATACTTTCGTTGACAATTCAATATAATTATATTTGTTGAAACTCAGATAAATACATGGCATCATACAATCCAAAGGATCTTTCTACTAGCCTTTTGCATAGTTACCTATTGAGTGCTGTAGCACCAAGACCAATTGCTTTTGCAAGTACAATGGATACAAATGGACTTCCTAATTTATCGCCATTTAGCTTTTTTAATGTATTCAGTGCAAATCCGCCTATATTAATATTTTCTCCTGCCAGACGTGTAAGAGATAATACTATTAAGCATACTTTAGAAAATGTTGAAGCCACAAAAGAAGTGGTTATCAATGTGGTTAATTACGATATTGTTCAGCAAATGTCATTAACTAGTACAGAGTATCCTAAAGGCACTAATGAGTTTGAAAAAGCAGGTTTAACCATGGTAGCCTCAGACATAGTTAAACCATTTAGGGTGGCAGAATCTCCTATTCAATTAGAATGTAAAGTCAATGAAATTGTAAAATTAGGAACGGAAGGAGGCGCCGGAAACTTAGTGATCTGTGAAGTCGTAAAACTTCATATTTCTGAAGACGTTTTAAATACTGACCAAACAGTGAACCAAGAAGCTTTAGATTTAGTAGCTAGAGCAGGCGGAAGTTATTACAGTAGAGCAAAAAAAGGCTTTTTTGAAATCCCAAAACCTTTACAAAAAATGGGAATAGGTGTAGATAATATGCCAGATCACGTAAAAAATAGCATGATTTTAACAGGCAATAATCTTGGAATGCTTGCCAATGTTGAAGCATTACCAAGTAAAGAAGAAGTTGATCAATTTGTGAGTGATATTAGTGAACGTTATCCAGATATCAAAACAAGATCGCATAGAGAAAAACATAAATTGGCTCGAAATTATTTGAGCTTTGGAGACGTAAAAAGTGCTTGGAAGTTATTACTTTCGTAGCCTGAAATAAAAAAGAATTATTTAAATTATAGATTAAGCAAAAATGGAAGTACAAGGACGTATTAAATTGGTTGGAGAGACTCAGACTTTTGGTAGCAATGGGTTTAGAAAAAGAGAAGTTGTAGTCACTACAGAAGAGCAGTACCCTCAGCATATTATGGTAGAATTTGTTCAGGATAAATGTGATTTATTAAACAACTACAAGGAAGGACAGCAAGTTAAAATAAACATCAATTTAAGAGGAAGAGAATGGGTAAACCCTCAAGGTGAAACAAAATATTTTAATTCTATTCAAGGTTGGAGAATTGAAGCATTACAACCTGCAGCAAGTGGAGAGATGCCTCCTGTAGCACCTGCAGAAGCTTTTGAACCTGTAAGTGATCTAAACGAAGGCGATAACGACGATTTACCTTTTTAATTATAAAAAATTTCACTTAAAAAAGACCTGCTTTAAGAAAAAGCAGGTCTTTTTTTGCGCTTTAAACATAAAAAGTCCTGATGGTTAGTCAGGACTTAATAATTTGGTTTTAGGTTTGATCCCAATAAATAAATTAAAAAAAAAGCAATGATGAACAAAAATTTAATTTATTAAGATCTTACCAAATATGCAGAAAATTCTTTTAGTTTCAAAGCTAAAAAAGCCTTAATTTCACTGTTATAAGCTGAATTTCAACAAGAGACATGCACATTCTTACGAAAAACATAGAATTTCCTGACATTTCAGAAGCTGCAGCAGATGGGCTTTTAGCCGTAGGTGGCGATTTATCTACAGAGCGCTTATTACATGCCTATAATAAGGGAATTTTTCCATGGTTTGATCCTGCAGAACCCATACTTTGGTGGTCACCAGACCCTCGATTTGTTTTATTCCCGAAAGACTTAAAGGTCTCTAAAAGCATGAAACAAATATTAAAAAAATCATCTTTTAAAGTCACTATTAACAAAGCATTTAAAGATGTCATAGAAAATTGTGCCCAAGCCAAACGCAAAAATCAATATGGCACATGGATTACAAAAGAGATGATTAATGCTTATCTTAAATTGCACAAGCTTGGCTATGCAAAATCTATAGAGGTTTGGCAAAACAATAAATTAGTTGGTGGTTTATATGGTATTGAAACCAATGATTCCGTGTTCTGTGGTGAAAGTATGTTTGCAAAAGTAAGTAACGCTAGCAAAGTTGGCTTTATAACGTTTATCCAAAATTCTCAGTACAAAATTATTGATTGTCAATTACACACCAAACATTTAGAAAGTTTAGGAGCGCAACATATTTCTAGAGCTGAGTTTGTAAACTATCTATAATTGTTTGCTACACTTCATGATACCTAAAACAAGAAACTTCATGATCATTTACCATGCCTGTAGCTTGCATGTGTGCATATATAACTGTAGAACCAACAAACTTAAAGCCTCTCTTTTTTAAATCTTTACTTATCGCATCACTTAATGGTGTGTTGGCAGGTGCATTTTTATAATTCTCTACTGCATTTTTAATGGGCTGTCCATCTACAAAACCCCAAATATATTTTGAAAACGAACCAAATTCTTCTTGAATTTTAATGAATGCCTGAGCATTAGTTACCGTCGCTTTTACCTTTAATTTATTTCTAATTATACCAGTATCTTGTAATAGAGCTTCAACTTTATCAGTATTGTACTTGGCAATTTTTTTATAGTTAAATTCATCAAAAGCTTTTCTAAAATTCTCTCGCTTTTTTAAAACAGTAATCCAACTTAAACCAGCTTGAAACGTTTCTAACATTAAAAACTCAAACAACGTATCATCATCATAAACAGGTGTTCCCCATTCTTCATCATGATAGGCTTCATACAAATCATTACCTAGGCACCAACCACATCTGTTTTTATTCATTTTGTAAGGAATTATGTTTTATACTACTAATGTAACAACAGTTGCACAAATAAATGCATCTTAATTTTATTTTTGTTATATGAACACAGATACACTCGCAATAAACACAATTATTTCAGAAAGTCTAAAAAATAGTATGACTTATGCTGAATATAGAGATTTAGTTTCAACTTTAGTAGAAGAAAAATCAACTACTGGACCAAATAAAACCGAGAATTTAGTAACATACACCATGCTAAATGACAGACGTATGAAACGTTGGGATAAAACGACCAAAATAACAGAAGACGCGTCATCTTTTATTTCATCCTTTGATAAAAAAATAACTTGGTTAGTGCTTACCGAAAGTTGGTGTGGTGATGCTGCACATATAATGCCTGTGATTAATAAAGTCGCAGAGCTTAATGATACTATTGATTACAAAGTGGTCCTTAGAGATGAAAATGAAGCTTTAATGAATCAGTTTTTAACAAATGGAGGCCAAGCTATACCAAAGTTAATAATGCTAGATTCTGAAACACATGAAGTCTTAAACACTTTTGGACCAAGACCAACAGTTGCAACAGATTTAGTAAACGCATATAAAGCAGAACATGGTTCAGTAACTGCTGAATTTAAGGAAGATTTACAACGCTGGTATAATAAAGACAAAGGGCAATCTACAGTAAGTGATTTAGTAAACTTATTGAGCTAACACTTTATTTACCTTTAAATAAAAAGGTAATTGTACCTAATTGGTCTTTGCGCTCAGAACGATCAAATTCTACTGATTTTGCATACGCAATTGCATGGTCTACTAAACATTTATTACTAGAGTTAGAAGAACCATTTACATAGGCATCATAAACGTTACCAGAGCCATTAACTTTAATGTTAACCACAATTTTACCACCTACTTCGCAGAGGTAACGTGGTATTTTATAATATGCCAATGTTCGTCCTTTTAAAGAATAGGTTAAGGTGCCTTTGTTTTTAGCATGCTCATCGGCTTGCTTTTTATTTTTTAAACGCTGTTGTAATTCTTCTTGAAGCTTTTTGTATGAATTTGTTTCATCCGTATTTAAAGCATAGTCGCCTGTATTTGTATACGATTTACTAACACTTTTCGTTTCTTCTACAGCGTCTTCGCTTTCTCTTGCCTCTTCTATAGCCTTCGTTGTACGCTCAAAATCATTTGCACTAACCGATTTAAAGTTACGCATCATGTCTTTGTATTCTTGATCTTCATTAAATGCCTTATTTGTTGACTCCGCATTTAAATCTTCAAGCTTTTTAATGTCTTCTTCTGTTTTTTCTGGTTCGGGTTCTAGCAGATAATAGCTTTCGCTTATAAGATCTCCCTTCAGTTTTAATTGTGCACTAAACAATACAAGCACTACAATGCCTGAAAGAAGAATTGTAATGATTAATGCCTTATGTTTATCTAGTAAGTTCAGCGGAGTAAGCGATTTTTAAAATATATACGAATATAATAACGAAATAGTTTAAATACCAATATTAAACCCTTGTTAAATCAATTGTTAGAGGGTAAACTTGCAATAAATTCTTCTGGCGTTAACCCATCATCAACGTTAAAATCGCCAATTCTTGTGCGACGTAAAGCAGATAAGTGCGCACCAGAATTTAAGGCTTTGCCAAAGTCATTTGCCAAAGATCTAATGTAAGTCCCTTTGCTACAAACCACTCTAAAATGGAGTTCTAAACCATCAATTTTAGTAATTTCAAATTCAGAAATTTCTACTTGTCTCGATTTAATATCAACCGCCTCGCCTGCTCTAGCAAACTCATACAATCGCTTTCCATCCTTTTTAAGCGCTGAAAACACTGGAGGATATTGATCTATCTTTCCTATAAATTGATGCGTAGCATTATGAATTAATTCGTCTGTAATATGTTCTGTTGGGAAGGTTTCTGTGACCTCTGTTTCTAAATCATAAGATGGTGTTGTGCCACCTAAAACAAAAGTTCCTGTATATTCTTTTTCTTGCCCTTGAAAGGTATTAATCTGTTTGGTCATTTTACCTGTACAGATCACCAACAATCCTGTTGCTAATGGATCTAAAGTACCTGCATGACCTACTTTTATTTTTTTAATATTGAAGGCATGCCTTATTTCCCAACGCAGTTTATTTACGGCCTGAAAAGAAGTCCAGGTCAATGGTTTATCTATTAGTAAGACGTGTCCGTTTAAAAAGTCCTCTTTTGTTTGCATTAGATTTGAGTCCAAATTATTGCTAAAAATCCAACAAGCACACAATATATAGCAAAATAGGTTAATTTACTTTTCTTTACTAGTGCTATCATCCATGTACAAGCAAATAAACCAGAAACAAATGCAGCGACAAACCCAATGCTTAAATAGCTAAAACTAGTACTACTAAAGGTAAGTTCTCCAGATAAGACATCTTTAGCAATTTTACCAAATATTAAAGGCACAACCATTAAAAATGAAAATCGAGCGGCTTTAGTTTTATCAATTCCTAAGAGAACAGAGGTTGATATGGTTGCTCCTGATCTAGAAATACCAGGTAACATCGCAATTCCTTGTGCTATACCAATAATAAAACCATCGGCTAAGGATACTTTTTTGTGTGTTTTCTTTGCTCTATCTGCCAAAAACAACAACAATGATGTAACGATTAACATAGCACCAACTAAGAGAATGTTATTACCAAAAAGCTGTTCAAAAACACGTTCGTATTTATAACCAATAATGACTGCCGGAATCATTGAAATGAGAATTTTTAAAGAAAACTTAGATTCTTCTGTCCATTTTAATGTCGTAATACTTGTAATGATGCCTTTAATAATCTCTAGAATATCTTTTCTAAAGATAACCATAGTACTTAAAGCTGTAGCAAAATGAAGAACTACAGTAAACATTAAACTTTCTTCTGGTATAGCATCACTGCCTAAAATGGCTTTCCCTAGCTCTAAATGACCACTAGAAGACACTGGTAAAAACTCAGTTAGTCCTTGGATAATTCCTAAAATAATAGCATCTATAATTTCCATGGGACTAAAGTATCAATTAAGGGAAGATACATGGCAAAAGTAAACAAAATGAATGTTATTTTTTGGAATCTTTATTGGGATTTAAAAGAATAGCATAAACCTGAATACCAAAACCAATAAGCACCAAAGTTGGTGCTAGACGAATACGTCGCCAACTGTAGATAGATTCATCAAAAACGTTGGGATCATCGCTTCCTCCTCCAGACATAAGAACAAATCCTATAACGATACATGCTAAGCCTATAAATAAAAATTTATAATTTTTCTTTCCGAAGATAAATTCGGTTTTAGAGTCTACTTTTCTTTTTTGCTCTCCCATTAGTTTTTAAATTCTGAATAAAGGATTTGACCATCTATCTCCAAATGTGCTATATGTCGCGTTACTCCAAATAACAGCTTTGGTAGATGCAAAGTAACGGTTTTATTTAAAACTTTTGCGTTAAGAGAATCTAAATTTAAACCAAACTCCACACCTCTATTGATATAAAAGCGTTCACCTTGGTCACCTCTAAACCCTATATCTAAACTTGGATATGCTTTAAGCGCAACTATTTTTGCAGAAACCACCTTACAGTCTGAAGGTTGTGTATTTTGAATTATACATGATTTAAAAAACAGAACTGGCACCAAAACTAAAGGCAAAACAATAATAATGGCATTTCTAACTGACGAGTTCATTGTTGTTGGTTTTCAGTTATAACGAAAAGCACAACGCTTTATTTTTTGGACTTAATAATACAACTGATCGGTCTTTAAATTTAAGAATCGTTGTGTGGCAATAAACGTACTAATCCAAGTGATAAGAATACCTAACAAGAAGATGCCAACAAAAAGAGCCACAATTAAAACAGTGTTTTTAAGTAATTCTAATTCTGGAAACGAAATATCTAAGTAATATAAAACAACTGCCATACCAGCTAAAGCCACCAATGCTCCTATTATTCCTAACTGTACACTTTTCCATACAAAAGGCTTACGAATAAAGCGTTTTGTTGCGCCAACCATTTGCATGGTTTTAATAATAAAACGTTTAGAATACACAGCTAAACGAATAGAACTATTAATTAATAATACCGCAATTAAGGTAAAAATTGCACTAATGAGTAATACCCAAAATGTAATTTTCTTAACGTTATCATTCATCAGTTCTACCAAATCATTATCATATCTAATCTCTTCAATAAACGCTTTATTAGATAGGCTTTCAGTAATTTCAGATAATTGTTCTGTAGTTACAAAATCAGCCTTTAAATGCACATCTATAGAATTCTTCAAAGGGTTATACCCAACAAAATCCATAAAATCCTCACCAGTTTCGGCTTTCATAAAATCAGCAGCTTCTTCTTTAGAAATATACAGAGCATCCTTAGTATAATCTGCCATTGCTAAACTCTTTTTTAGCTGATTTACTTCAACCTCTTTTGCCGTATCGTTAAGATAAATGGTCATTACAACCTGTTCTTTAAAGTGATCAGCTACTTTTTTAGAGTTAATAACTAAAAGACCTAAACAGCCTAATAGAAACAACACCAAGGCGATACTAATCACTACAGATATGTAAGAAGATATTAGTTTACGTTTTTGATATTTGTCAAAGGATGATGCCATATATAAATTCTGTAAAATTTTATTTTTTAATTCGCAAATCTAGCTATCATTCTTATGATTACAATGATTGCAATAATAACGGTAACAATAGCATATTTATTAGATGATGATTTCGATTTAGAAATACATGCGTCATAACGTGCTTGTTGCTCTGTATTTAGTTTAATATTTTTTAATCGATCTAAAATGCCATTAAACATCTGAAACTCTATTTCACTAGACGCCTTAAAGTGTTTTAATGCTTCACAAACGCCTAAACTATTGTTCAAAATCTCATTCTTCTTTTCTATAATCACAGGATGTTCTTTTTCAAAAATGGCTTTGTTAACGTAATTTAAAACATCATTTACCATTGATCCACTGACATTAAGAATGTCTTCGAGATTTTTATTTCCTGTGATTTTTTTATTCAATTGTTTAGATAATTCTGCAGTTGTGTCTAAACGCTCAGACAAAAATGCTACAATACGATCTGTAGTTTCAGCATTACAAAACCAAGTAGAATTTATCAATTTCACTACTTTAGATTCTTTTTTTGAGCCCAAATGTGTTGTGTAAATTTCAACAAAAGCATCGTAGTACTGCGGACTTAACCAATCTATGAATTCTGCACTAAACGTATCAATAGATGGAAACTTAACAAACGTATTAAGGTCTTTTTCCTTTATAAGTTTATTTAAAGTTTCATGCTCTAATAGAATAGCTTCAAATTTTTCGCTCATTTTTTATCTCTAAAGTTCGGTACCACGAAATTAATAAATATTACAGCGACACACGTAATTATTTCTAGATTTTTGAACGAAAATGATCGTATATTTTTTGCGCTTCTCCCTTTAATTATCAGTCAATAAGTTTAAATTTGCCACTTCAATACAAGGCGAAAAAATAATGATGTACGATTTTAAGAACATAGAGAAAAACTGGCAAAAATATTGGAAAGACAACCATACATTTAAAGCCTCAAACAACAGTGACAAACCAAAATACTACGTATTAGATATGTTTCCTTATCCTTCTGGTGCAGGTTTACATGTTGGTCACCCTTTAGGTTACATTGCTAGTGATATCTATGCACGTTATAAGCGTCATAAAGGTTTTAACGTCTTACATCCTCAAGGTTACGATAGCTTTGGTTTGCCAGCAGAACAGTACGCTATACAAACGGGTCAGCATCCTGCAATTACAACCGAAACCAATATTGCAACCTACAGAAGACAGTTAGACCAAATTGGGTTTTCTTTTGATTGGAGTCGAAAAGTAAGAACTAGTAATCCTGAATATTACAAATGGACACAGTGGATTTTTATTCAATTATTTGAATCTTGGTACAACAATGAATCAAATAAAGCCGAAGACATAAAAATTTTAGTTTCAAAATTTGAAGCTGAAGGCAATGCAACCGTAAATGCAGCTTGCGATGAAAATATTGAACCTTTTACTGCAGCAGAATGGAACGCTTTTTCTGAAGTTGAAAAACAAGAAGTCCTCTTAAAATACAGATTAACTTATTTAGCAGAAACCGAAGTCAACTGGTGCCCAGCTTTAGGAACCGTTTTAGCTAACGACGAAATTGTAAATGGCGTTTCTGAACGTGGAAGCCATCCTGTGGTGCGTAAAAAAATGACACAATGGAGCATGCGAATTTCAGCTTACGCAGAACGTTTGCTACAAGGCTTAGATACTATTGACTGGACAGATGCATTAAAGGATATTCAAAAAAACTGGATTGGGAAATCGGTTGGTGCTTCTGTAACATTTAATGTGAATGGACACAATGAAAAAATAGACGTATTTACAACAAGACCAGATACTATTTTCGGCGTGTCGTTTATGACCCTTGCACCAGAACATGAGTTAGTATCACAAATCACAACAGCAGAACAAAAAGCAGACGTTGAAGCGTACATAGAAGCTACAGCAAAACGAAGCGAACGCGATCGTATGGCAGATGTAAAAACCATTTCTGGTGTATTTACAGGTGCTTATGCAGAACATCCGTTTTCTAAAGAACCGATTCCTATCTGGATAGGCGATTATGTACTAGCGAGCTACGGAACAGGCGCAGTTATGGCTGTACCTTGTGGCGACCAACGTGATTTTGATTTTGCAAAACACTTCGGAATTCCAATTCCTAATATTTTTGATTTATCAAATATTAAAGGTACTAGTGAGAATTCTCCGCTTTCGGAGGAGTTAGAAGAGGCATTTACCTCTAAAGACAACGTAAAAATTGTCAATAGTGATTTCCTTAACGGCATGAACTACAAAAAAGCAAGCAAACGTGCCATCTACGAACTTGAGCAATTAGGTCAAGGCGAAGGAAAAACCAATTACAGATTACGAGACGCTGTGTTTTCTCGTCAACGTTATTGGGGCGAACCTTTCCCAGTGTATTATGTAAATGGCATGCCTCAAATGATAGAGGCTGAACATTTACCAATTAAATTACCCGAAGTAGAAAAATATTTACCAACCGAAGAAGGCGAACCACCTTTAGGACGTGCAGATGTTTGGGCTTGGGACACCACTCAGTCTTTAGTTGTTAGTAATGAGTTGATAGACCACAAAACAATATTTCCTTTAGAACTCAACACCATGCCAGGTTGGGCAGGAAGTTCTTGGTATTTCTTCCGTTATATGGAAGATGCAGCCAATAGAGATGGTGTTTTTGCAAGTGAAGAAGCCTTAAACTATTGGGAAAATGTAGATTTATACATTGGAGGTAGTGAACATGCAACTGGTCATTTATTATACTCTCGTTTTTGGGTAAAATTATTAAAAGATAGAGGTTTTGTTAATATTGAAGAACCTTTTAAAAAGCTAATTAACCAAGGCATGATTTTGGGAACTAGTGCTTTTGTTTATGAATTTATAAAAGAAAAAATTGACATATCAACAACTATAACTTCTGGTTTCAACAAGAGTATATTCATTTCTCATAGAATAATTCAAAAGATTGAATCCCTACCTCTTGAAGAGAGAGAAATATATATTGACTCAAAACTTAAAAACAAATTTCTTTCAATAATCAGTCAAGAACAATTTGATAAGTGTAAAGATTCAATCAAATTTCCTAAGAGAGATACTCGTGCATTACATGTAGACGTATCTCTAATTAATTCATCAGATGAGTTAGACATTGAAGGATTTAAAAATTGGAGGACTGATTTTCAAAATGCAGAATTTATAACGGACGATGATGGTACTATTAAAGTTTCAAGAGATGTCGAAAAAATGTCCAAATCAAAATACAATGTTGTTAATCCTGATGATATTGTAGCAGATTATGGCGCAGACAGTTTACGTTTATACGAAATGTTCTTAGGACCATTAGAGCAATACAAACCTTGGAATACTGCTGGTATTACTGGTGTTCATGGTTTTCTTAAAAAACTTTGGAAGCTGTTTGTCAATGAAAACGGTTTAAAAGTAACGGATACTGAGCCAAGCAAAGACAACTTAAAAACATTACACAAAACCATAAAGAAAGTAGAAGAAGACATTGAGAATTTCTCTTTTAACACCTCTGTTTCTACCTTTATGATTGCTGTAAACGAGTTAACTTCTCAAAAGTGTACAAGTAAAGAAATATTAGAACCATTATTGGTTTTAATTTCGCCTTACGCACCACATATTGCAGAAGAATTATGGAGTCAACTAGGACATGAAGGTTCTATATCAACGGTTGATTTTCCAAAATTTGAAGCCAGTCATTTGGTAGAAAGTAGTAAAAAATATCCCATTTCGTTTAACGGTAAAATGCGTTTTACCTTAGAACTACCAATGGACATGCCTAAAGACGAAATTGAAAAAACCGTTATGGCTCATGAGAAAACCATAGCACAATTAGATGGTAGAACACCTAAAAAGATAATTGTGGTTCCTGGCAAAATTGTAAATATTGTTGGGTAAACTTTTAAAACATATCATCATAACTTTGCTTCCAATTATAGGTTGGTCTCAAAGTTATGTTGGTACTGTTGGCAATTATCCTATTCATCTAGAAGTTACAGTTTATCCAAACGCAAACGACACAACTTCAGGCGAATTAGAAGGTTTCTATTTTTACGATTCTAAATTAATTAGCATTCCTGTTTCTGGTAGTTATAACAAAGAAAGCATCACGTTAATTGATGATTACTATTTTACACCAGAAAAAGTGTTTGATGCCAACGAAGTTTTCGAGTTAAAGAAAAAGAAAAACCAACTCATTGGCACTTTAAAAATAAAAGAAGAATCTTTCAAAGTTGTTCTAACCGAAACCAGCCAAGAACCCTTAGAAGACTTTAGAAACCCCAAACTAAACTTTGTAAAAGATAGTGTTGTTAAATATAAGGGTAAACAATTAATTTGGTTTACAGAACACTATTCTAAATTGCCTTTGTTTAGATTAGGCAACGGCTTTACAAAAGCACAACGAGATACGTTCAATCCTATTTTAGATGCTATTCACTTATCAGATGCTAAGGACAAATTAGATTGCAATACATGGTTTGAGATGTCTTATGACATCAATTTGGTTAATACTAGTTTTATAAGCTATTTAAAACATTACAGCGTGTATTGTGGTGGCGCACATCCTTCGTATGGCAACGTTGGTTATACATTTAATCTTGAAACATTAGAGGTTGTTGTGGATATAGAATCACTATTCCCAGAGGTTGATTTCTTTCAGAAATTAAAGGAAAAATATCAAAATACCGAAAATGATGTTGCAGATGAAGAATGTGAAACTTTTGTCAATGATAGTTATTGGCAATACAAAACATGGAATTTAACCTCAGAAGGTGTACTACTAATTCCTAATTATCCACATGCTATGACACCTTGCGAAGACCTCTATTTTCTGAGTTACGCTGAACTAACCAAAGCGTGATCTTATGTATTTAGACCAACCTTCGGAAAAAGAAACCTCAACAAAAAAAGACCGTAAAAGGGTAATTGATTTTTTTGATTTTAAAAATAATCAAGTGAACCAAGTGGGTCTTATACTATTTATATCCTTTGTAATAAGCTCCTCATTAATTTATGTTTTTGAAAATCGTTTTACGACAAACGCTTGGAAACAAAATCCAATGCAGCGTTACCGACTCGTAGAGGATTTAATTGATCGTGAGCTATTAAAAAACAACTCTAGACAAGAGGTAATTTCTAAATTGGGTACACCCAAAATTCTAGGCACATCTACAAATGACCAATATAATTATTACATAGGCACAGGTCTCACCGTAAATTCTAACAAAACGGCAATGCTTAGTGTCTTTTTTGAAAATAACAAGGTCACTAAAGTTATGTTACTTCCTAAATCTAACTAACTCAATATGAGGTATTTTACGGTAATCGAAGCTTTTTAACTTTGGTCGAATATCATATTGCACTGAAAACGAATACACTTTTTAGAAGTTTTTAAAATATTAACATAAATATATTAATTCCGTAAAAATGATTTCAAAATAGGGTCGAAATTTGGAACAACAGATTTTTTAATAGTAATTTTCGAAAGCTATTAATCTAATAATCTTCAAAAAGGAAACGCGTTAACATAGCATGATGGTTTGCGATCCGTCTATGAATTACAAATTTCATTTTTTAGATTTATTAAACTAAAAAAAACGTAACAAATGAAAATCGGAGTCCCAAAGGAAATCAAGAACAATGAAAACAGAGTTGGTATGACACCAGCAGGTGTTTTTGAATTAACAAAAAACAAACATGTAGTTTATGTACAAAAAAGTGCTGGTTTTGGCAGTGGTTTTTCTGACTTAGATTATATAGATGCAGGAGCAATTGTACTCGATACAATTGAAGAAGTTTATGCATCAAGTGATATGATTGTAAAAGTAAAAGAACCTATTGCTGAAGAGTATCCTTTAATACAATCGCATCATGTAGTGTTTACTTATTTTCATTTTGCCTCTAGTGAGCCTTTAACCAAAGCAATGCTAAAAAGTAAAGCCGTTTGCATAGCTTATGAAACTGTAGAAGACAAAGACGGTTCTTTACCATTATTAACACCAATGTCTGAGGTTGCAGGACGAATGGCAATTCAGCAAGGTGCTAAATACTTAGAAAAACCAATTAAAGGACGTGGTGTATTATTAGGAGGTGTGCCAGGTGTTCCTCCTGGACGCGTTTTAGTATTAGGAGCTGGAGTCGTTGGTATACAAGCCGCGAAAATGGCAGCTGGTTTAGGAGCGCATGTTACCATTATGGATATTAACATGAAACAATTACGTTATGTAAACGATGTTATGCCTAGCCATGTGGTAACAGAATTCTCTAGCGAATACAACATTAGAAAACGTATTAAAGATCATGATTTAATTGTTGGTGGTGTTTTACTAAAAGGAGCAAAAGCGCCTAAACTAATATCGAGAGATATGCTTAAAGACATGCGACCAGGTACTGTATTGGTCGATGTTGCTGTAGATCAAGGTGGTTGTATGGAAACAACAAAAGCAACTACGCATGAGGATCCAACGTATATCATAGACGATGTTGTTCATTATTGCGTGGCCAATATGCCAGGTGCTGTACCTTACACGTCAACTTTAGCATTAACAAACGTGACATTACCATATGTATTACGTTTAGCAAACCAAGGATGGGAAAAAGCCTGTGAAAAAGACCCAATGCTAGCTAAAGGATTAAACATTGTAGATGGTAAAATAGTTTACGAAGAAATCGCTGAAGCTTTCAACTGGTCGGTAGACGCTATATAATATTAAATCCTGTCATAATTTTAACTGACAATATTTCCTAACTCATTTTTGGCTTACTATTTGTTATATTTACAATTGTAAATTCAAAATTCGATTAAAATTATGATGGGTTATTATATCATTGCAGGTGCGATCTTTTTAGTAAGTACATTTGTAAGCAGAAAATTAAAAAGCAAATTTGAGTATTATTCTAAGGTAAGTCTTAGAAATGGACTCAGTGGTAGAGAAATTGCAGAGAAAATGTTAGCTGATAATGGTATCTATGATGTCGAAGTCATATCAACACCAGGCCAACTTACAGATCATTACAATCCTGCAAATAAAACCGTAAACCTAAGTGAAGTTGTATACAATCAACGTAACGCTTCTGCTGCAGCAGTTGCTGCGCACGAAGTTGGGCACGCTGTACAACATGCAACGGCCTATAGCTGGTTAAAAATGAGATCTGCTATTGTGCCAGCTGTTGGTATCAGTAGTAAATTCTCTAACATAGTGATTATGGCTGGTTTATTTTTATCAGCTTCTGGTACTGTTTTTGGCAATACCGTTTTCTTAGCTGGTATTGTTCTTTTTGGCATTACCACCTTGTTTACTTTTATTACTTTACCTGTTGAATACGACGCAAGTAATAGAGCTTTAGCTTGGTTAAAAAACAAAAACATGGTAACGCCTGAAGAATATAAAGGTTCTGAAGATGCGCTTAAATGGGCTGCAAGAACGTATTTAGTTGCGGCATTAGGTTCATTAGCCACTTTGCTTTACTTTGTAAGTATCTTTTTAAACCGACGTTAAATTTAGTTCACTTTCTTAATAAAATATCTTTAAAAGCTTTGATTTTCAAAGCTTTTATTTTGTTTTCAATTTTGAAAACACCTACATTTATATAACTAATCTTATTAAAATACTATGGAAAATCAAATCCCAAACCAATCACCTCAAAAAATATTGATCGGAAATCTATCGGAAGCAGATCGTGTTGCCTTCTACAAAAAGACGTATACACATGTGGCAGGAGGTGTACTTGTATTTGTATTGTTTGAGTACTTATTATTTCAAAGTGATACTATAGTTAACTTTATGCTCTCTATGACGCAAGGTTATAAATGGCTATTATTGTTAGGAGGATTTATGCTAGCAACAAACTATGCTGAAAGTATGGCATTGAAAACTTCAGACAAAAACATGCAATACCTAGCTTATGGGATATACATCTTTTTTGAAGCTTTAATTTTTATACCTATGATAGCCATAGCAGCAATGTATATGGATTCTGGACCAGAAATTCTTCAACAAGCAGCCATAGTTACTTTAGCGTTATTTACAGGTTTATCTGCCGCAGTGTTATTAACAAAGACCGATTTTTCATTTTTAAAAACAGGACTAACCATTGGCTTCTTTATTGCCATAGGCTTAATTATAGCTGGTGCGCTCTTTGGATTTAATTTAGGATTATGGTTTTCAGTTGGTATGTGTTTACTCGCAGGAGGCTCTATATTATACCAAACCTCTAACCTAGTAAAAACCTATGGTGTTGAAGATTATATACCAGCAGCTTTAGGATTGTTCGCATCATTAATGCTATTATTCTGGTATATATTAAGAATATTTATGTCTAGAGATTAAAAACAGTTTACTTCTAGCAAAAAAAAGCCTAACACAAAGTATGTGTTAGGCTTTTTTTAGTGCTACATATTTAATTTTAACCAAAAACAAGTTCTAAATACGCTTTAAGGGTAATATAGAACACAATGTTATTAATTCTATTGTTTTCTATAGCTAACATTGCACATACATTTGCACCCCATTTATAAAACCCCAAACAAAAGGAATAAATAGTTAGATTATGAAAACAAATAACAGAATTGTAGTAGAAAGTAAAGTTGGAACAAAGACATTAAAATTTGGAAATGCCAGTTCATTGGTGTGGAATACAAAACGTCGTTTCAAATAAGTATAGCATTTACTTTAAATACAAAAAGCCCAATTGAAAATTCAATTGGGCTTTTTTTAATAGATATTATTTGATTTTGTTACCATCTTTATCATAAAAATGGTATTCAAGATAAGTGTAAGCATCTCTAGGTAAAACTTTTACCCATTTTTTGTGTTCAACAAACCACTTTGAACGTACTGATGGAAACCCTTTGGTTAAAAAGGCTGCTATAAAAGGATGTGTATTAAGTGTAACCTTTTTATAGTCTTTTTTGAAAACACGCTCTAGGTCTTGATTGATTCGTTCTACCACTTTAATTGGCGCTTCGATTTCATCACCTCCTACAAGGTTTGGGTTTTCTTCTTTCGTTTTAATATTACGTTCTGGCCTAACGCGCTGTCTGGTTATTTGCACTAAACCAAACTTACTCGGCGGTAATATTTTATGCTTTGCTTTGTCATCTTTCATCTCATCTCTAAGATAATTGAAAAGCTTTTTTCTGTTCTCTGCTTTACCCATATCTATAAAGTCGATTACAATTATGCCTCCCATATCACGTAATCGTAATTGGCGAGCAATTTCTTGGGCAGAAATCATATTGACTTCTAAAGCAGTATCTTCTTGGTTCTTCTCTTTGTTAGAGCGATTACCACTGTTTACATCTACAACATGTAGGGCTTCGGTATGTTCAATAACCAAATAGGCGCCTTTTGCCATAGATACGGTTCGTCCGAATGATGTTTTTATTTGGCGTTCAATGCCAAATTTTTCGAAAATAGGAACACCATTTTTATAGTATTTTACTATAGACTCTTTGTTTGGTGCAATTTGTTGCACATAATCTTTTACTTGTAAGTACAACGCTTCATCATCGACCACTATACCAGAGAATGAATCATTAAAAATATCTCTCAAAATAGAGGACGCTTTATTCATTTCTCCCAATACTTTAGTTGGGTGATGTGCTTTGTACAATTTTTTACACATTGCTGTCCATCGATCCAGCAAATTCTGTAAATCACTATCGAGCTCGGCAACTTTCTTGCCTTCAGCTACAGTACGTATAATAACGCCAAACCCCTTAGGTGTAATACTTTTAACAAGTCTTTTTAAGCGATCTTTTTCTTCTTGCGATTCAATTTTTTGAGAAATTGATATACGGTTAGAAAAAGGCACTAAGACAATGTATCTGCCTGCAATAGACAATTCTGAACTAATGCGAGGTCCTTTTGTAGAGATTGGTTCTTTTACTACTTGTACTAATATGGATTGATTAGATTTTATGGCATGTGCAATGGTGCCATTTTTATCTAAATCTTTCTCCATAGGAAAATCTTTAAGGGTATAATCCCTTAATTTACCTGTGCTTACACGTTTAATGAATTTTAAAAGAGAAGGCAATTGTGGTCCGAGATCATGATAGTGTAAAAAACCATCTTTCTCATAGCCAACGTTAACAAACGCAGCATTTAAACCAGACATAACTTTCCTAATTTTGGCAATAAAAATATCACCAACTGCAAAGTCATTATCCTCTTCGTCTTTATGTAATTCAATAAGTTTTCCATCTTTTAATAAGGCAAAATCAACAATATCTGAACTCGATCTTACGATTAACTCTTTGTTCATAATGTTAATTTATATCTAACTCTTCATTGAGATAGATGGATTTTACTAAATTATTTGACACAGGATTAATATCCAACAAATTATACAGCACTCTATTAAATGCTGTTAATTCTATATCAAAGAACGTTTCTTTAAAACTGAAAAAAGTAGTTATAAAACTACTTTTAACAATTTATTTCTTTTTATGACGATTAGCGCGTCTACGTTTTTTACGCTTATGCGTCGCTACCTTGTGTCTTTTTCTTTTTTTACCACTTGGCATAATAAATAATGCTTTTTAAATTAATATTTAGTTTAATGTTTTCTTTAGTTAACCTCAACATTAGATTTAACGCCTTCTAAAAATACTTTAGCCGGCTTAAATGCTGGTATGTTGTGAGCTGGAATTTTTATTGTAGTATTTTTTGAAATATTACGACCTGTTTTTTCAGCTCTTGTTTTAATGATGAAACTTCCAAAACCTCTTAAATAAACGTTATCTCCGCTTTCTAAAGATGTTTTTACTTCTTCCATAAACGTTTCAACTGTTGCTTGAACGTCTCCTTTCTCGATACCTAACTTGTCAGATATTTTTGCTAC
This sequence comes from Winogradskyella eckloniae, assembly GCF_013249045.1. GTDB lineage: Bacteria > Bacteroidota > Bacteroidia > Flavobacteriales > Flavobacteriaceae > Winogradskyella > Winogradskyella eckloniae. The sequence continues at coordinate 119,101 of NZ_JABRWP010000002.1, read as the reverse complement.
CAAATCGGCTTTTGTCATTACTATTAGTTTTAGGGTTACTATTAAATTCTAAGGGATTGCAAATATATGTAATTTAATTTCAATATTTCAAACGTAATTAATTAAAATTTAAGATGATAAACATTTAATTTTGCTTTAACACTTAAAATGTAAAATGGATTTTAAATATAAATTAATTAGCTGGTACTCAGACAACAAGCGACAAATGCCATGGCGAGAGACTAAGAATCCATATTATATTTGGCTTTCAGAAATCATTTTACAACAAACTCAAGTAAAACAAGGTCTTCCATATTATGAAAATTTCGTCGCAAAATACCCTACAATTTTTGATCTCGCTTCAGCATCAGAAACTGAAGTTCTAAAATTATGGCAAGGTTTAGGGTATTACTCTAGAGCGCGAAACCTACATAGTACCGCAAAACATATTGTAGCGACCTTTAATGGTGTTTTTCCAAACACCTATAAAGCGTTATTAAAATTAAAAGGTGTTGGCGATTACACCGCCAGCGCTATAGCATCTTTTGCTTTTAAAGAAGTTACTGCTGTTGTAGATGGCAATGTATACAGAGTTTTATCTCGTTATTTTGGTATTGACACACCTATAAACTCAAGCACAGGAATTAAAGAATTTAAAACTTTAGCCTCTACTTTAATAGATTCTAAAAACCCAGACATTTATAACCAAGCTATTATGGAGTTTGGTGCTTTGCAATGCAAACCGAAAAATCCAGATTGCGATACGTGCCCTTTTAATGATGCCTGTGTTGCTCTCCAGAATAAAAAGGTAGATGTACTACCTGTAAAATTGAAGAAAACCAAAGTAACCATTAAGTATTTTAACTTTTTGGTATGCATTGATAAACAGGGACAAACTATTTTTGAAAAACGCACAAAAAAAGGAATTTGGCAAAACTTATATCAATTTCCGTTGATAGAGACCAAAAAAAGTCTGAATGCCAATCAATTTGAACTTTTAGATTTACCCTATCCATTTCTTCATACAAAGGACCTTGACTACACCTTATATAATAACGAAGACATTATCCATAAACTTTCGCATCAACATCTCTATACAAAATTTTGGATTTTAGAATTAACAACCTTACCAAAGGAAGCTATCCCAATTAATTCTTTATCTAAATACCCAACACCTGTACTCATCAGTCAATTTATTGAACGTTTCAATTTTTAGAACCTTAAAGAAATCACATTTTTTTATTACTTTTAAAGTAGTGATTGTTCAATTGAGTAACTTTGCAACTTAAAACTAAAATATTATGGCGGGATCATTAAATAAAGTAATGCTAATAGGCAACTTAGGGGATGAAGTAAAAATGCATTATTTTGATGATAAAAATTGTGTTGGTCGCTTCCCTATTGCCACTAGCGAATCTTATGTTAGTAAGCAAACTAATGAACGCATAACAAACACAGAATGGCATAATATTGTAGTAAGAAACAAAGCTGCAGAAATTTGCGAAAAATACTTATCTAAAGGAGATAAAGTATATATTGAAGGTAAAATAAAAACTAGAAAATGGACTGATGATAAAGGTATGGAACGTTATTCTACCGAAATTATCTGTGATGAATTTACGTTTTTAACGCCAAAAAATGATCAACCACAAAGATCAAATACCTCACCAGCAAAACCTCAATCAGAGCAACCAACGAAAAACACGGATATTGCAGAAGGTAATGACGATTTACCTTTTTAATTTTTAATTTCACTTTATCTTGGACCCAGAACCCACGGTTTTACTAATAAATCTAATAGCTTATAATACTTCATTTATTTCAAGTATACTGTTGCTTGTTGTTTTATTAATTTGCTCAGCATTAATATCTGGCGCTGAAGTAGCATTGTTTTCACTCACAAAATCTGAAATTAATGACGGATTAGAAAACGAATCGCCTGCAATGCAAATTATTTCAAAACTATTAGAACGTCCTAAAAAACTGCTAGCCACAATTTTAGTTGCGAATAATTTTATAAATATTGCGGTTGTTATTTTGTTTGCCTTTATTGGTGAAACGCTTTTTAATGATATAAAAAATGCCCTTTTTAGGTTCTTAATTGAGGTCGTTTCTGCTACATTTTTAATATTACTATTTGGTGAAATTATTCCAAAAATTTATGCCAGTAGAAATAGTGTGAAGTTTTCTTCATTTATGTCTAGACCACTAAGAGTCTTAGATGTTATATTTTCGCCAATAAGTTTACCTATGCGTTTTGTAACCATAAAAATTCAAAATAAATTTGGCAAACAACGTTCTAATCTAAGTGTAGATCAATTATCACATGCTTTAGAACTCACTAATGACGACGATACAACAAAAGAAGAGCAAAAAATATTACAAGGTATTGTATCCTTTGGAAACACAGACACAAAACAAGTAATGCGTCCTAGAATGGATTTATTTGCGCTAAATATAGAAACGCCTTTTGCAACCATTATTAAAGAGATTATAGATAACGGTTATTCTAGAATCCCTGTGTATGAAGAAAGTATTGATTCTATTAAAGGTGTACTCTATGTAAAAGACTTATTACCACATATTAACAAAAAGAATTTTAATTGGACTACCCTTTTACGCGAACCCTTTTTTGTACCAGCCAACAAGAAATTAGATGATTTAATGGTTGAGTTTCAAACCAAGAAAGTACATTTAGCCGTTGTAGTAGATGAATATGGTGGTACGTCTGGCTTAGTTTCTCTCGAAGATATTATTGAAGAAATTGTGGGTGATATTAGTGATGAATATGATGATGATGATTTAATATATACTAAACTTGATGATAAAAATTATAGTTTTGAAGGCAAAACACCTTTAAAAGATGTATATAAAATAATAGGAATAGATTCTGACATAGACTTATTTGAATCTCAAAAAGGTGAAGCAGAAACTCTAGCTGGTTTTGTATTAGAACTATCAGGAGGTTTTCCTAGAATAGGTAGTAAAGTTAATTTTAATAATTATGTTTTTACTATTGAATCCTTAGAACGCAAACGAATAAAACAGATTAAACTTACCTTATTAGATGACCAATAATAAGGCAAACACTCATAACATTTTTTCTAATATTTAAATATTTAGAAATCATATTATGTAAAAAATAAAACACAAACCAATGAAACGATTAGCAATACCTATTTTAAGCTTACTAATGTTAAGTTGTGGCGATGATCCATTACCTAAACCTAAGGGTTATTTAAGATTAGAGTATCCTAATGCTGAATATAAAAAAGCAACCGTTCCGCTACCGTTCTCTTTTGAAAAAAATGAACTTGCCAATCCTATAACTCCAGTACAAACCAATGCGACCTTTAATGGTGTAAATATTAAATATCCTGCTCTTAAAGCCACAATATATTTAACGTATAAAGCTATAAAAAATGGAAACTTAGACAGTTTATTGCGTGATGCTCAAAACCTCACACAAAAACACACGATTAAGGCTGATGAAATCTCTTATAAAGATTTTGAAAATAAAGAAAACAAAGTTTACGGCATGTTATACGAAATTGGAGGTAATGCTGCTTCGCAATCTCAATTCTATGTTACCGATAGCACTAAGCACTTCTTAAGTGGTTCACTGTACTTCTATGCTAAACCGAATTACGATTCTATTTATCCGGCTTCTGAGTATTTAAAAAAAGACATAAAGCATATTATGGAAAGTGTTAAATGGGAAGAATAATATAAGTTTAAAACAATAAAAATGCCACTGAATTTCAGTGGCATTTTTTTATGTAATTGGATTTACTCTATTATTGATAAACCCATTCTCCACCTATTTTAATGACAGCGAAGTCTTCTGTAGTATTACTTCCGTTGTATATTTCAACAGTAACAATATATTTTTGCTCTTCAGCAGCAGAAGGATCTAAATTATCTAATACTATTGCAGCAGCTTCAAGTACCATTGCATCTGTCCACTCTGCAGCATTACCAGCTCTTCTATCCATGTTACCATAGTTACTCATACTACTTGTAGCATTTGGATATGTATCAGCTAATTCTGTTGCTACTAACACATAATCATCAGCAGAAAAAGTATACCTAATAGTATTATCTGGTACCCAAATTCCGTTTTCATAACCAAACTGTAAAGTTGTAGATATTGTAGACTCATGTCCAATAAACTCACCACCTGTTACTGTGTAAAGGTTACCTCTTCTTTGCGCTCCACTAGAGCTTGAATAATAATCATAGATTACAAATAACTCTTCTTCTTCTTGCGCATACGGGAACGTTAAACTTAAGAATGTTGGTAAGTAGTTATCTGGTGGTATAGAGCTTCCAAAGTTATCATACTGTCCTGGCTGATTGAAATCTTCACCCATTGAATCAAAATCTTTAGAACTTAAGTAGTAAACACCTTCAACTGCTTCCCAAGAACCACCTGAATACATAAAATATTCGCCTTTAGAGTTGGTATCACCTGTTGCTCCTACAGTTTTTATAGCTAAGCTTTGTATTCTCCATCTAGAAGCGTCACCTTCATCTGTATCTACAGTTGCGGGATCATCACCAATAGAAGTATACTTAAAAGCGATGTTGATAGTTTCGCCATCATATGCAGAAAAATCATAATCTTCTGAAGAAGCCATATCTCCACTTGCAGGAGTTCCTAAAGTAATTTCGTCCCATGTTGCAGATAATACATCATCCATGTAGTCTGTTGAAACTAAAATTTTAACTAAAGATACATCTCCAGCAAAATCTAATTCTTGAGTGATTTGAAATTTAAGATCACTTTCGTTAGTTAAATCAATTGTAGGAGATACTAACCATTCTACGTTTGAATATTGGTCACCAAAATAACCGTTTCCTTGTACATATCCAGATTCTGAGGTCCAAACTCCATCATCACCAGATTCTTCAACTGTAGACCAACCTTCTAAACTTCCTACGAAATCATAAAGGACAATTTCTGCTAAACCTACTTCAGGTTCTTCAGAATATTGGTCGTATTTTGCTAAGATTAATTGCCCTTCAACTGGACTAGCCACTTGTGTATCTAGTATTTCTGGTATAGCGTTAGTCGCATTAACATCTGGATAAAATCCGAATGCATCACTACCTGTTGTTGCATAATCAGAGTTTGTAAATTCATAAATATCAGAACTTGTAAAATCACTTACACCTTCTGCGTTACCAATATACAAATCATATCCTACCACTACAGAAGAACCTTCTCCCCAAAATGGGTATTTATCTGCTAAAAATCCTGGTAATAATATCTTTGCTTCATCTTCAGAATTAAAACTACCGTACGTTAATTCTAATTCATCATAATCATCACTAACAAGTGTGTAAGTATCAGAACCTACAATTGGCTCTGCACTTGTATCTAAACCATCATAAATGTCTTCCATAGGATTACAACCGTAAAAGGCTAATCCTAAAACTGCTAAACAATAAATTATTCTTTTCATTTTCAATATTTTTTAAAAATTAACTTTTAATCCAACACTATAAGTTCTTCCTGGACCGTAATAAACTTGCGCTGTAGCAGAGGTTCCATCTAAATCATTGGCATCAGATACATATTCTGTATTAAAAGCGTTGTTTACTTTACCAATTAAGGTTGCATCAAATGGTCCCATTTCAAAACTATGTCTTAAACCAACATCAAACAAACCAAAATCAGGTAACTTCCATACATCTGGTAAATCTAAACTACCTCTATTTGTAACATCATAAGACGAGTAGTTATCTCCTGCAAAGTTATAATCTACATAAATATTAGATTTTGATGCTAATTTATAATCAACACCTAACGCAAATGTAGTTTGTGCAACATCACCAACTTTTAAATCTTCTGCATATACCTCTACGACATCAACAACATCACCTGCTTGGTCTCTAATATCTGCAGATACGTTGCTTTTCCATTGCCAATCTCCTAAAGAAGCCATACCTGTTACGGTTAACTTATCCGTTGCTCTATATCTAAAATCTACTTCGATACCTTGGTGTAACGCATCAATACCTTGTAAGTTATAGAAAAATAAGTTTTCACCCGTACCAATAGAACCACCTAAAGATTTATCTAACCAGTTTGTGTAATAAATATTTACGTTGGCACTTAATTTTTCACCACGGAAACCATAACCTAATTCCGCACTAAATACTTTTTCGTTTACAGCATCTGCATTTGGTATAATACCATCTTCATCTAAAAATACGTCATCTAAAAATGGTGCTTTAGAAAAATAACCAACGTTAACAAATACATTGTTATTTCCATCTAAATTATAGTTACCACCACCTTTAATACCATATCCTGCAAAGTTAACTGCTTCAGATAATCTATCACCAGTAATAGTATTATTCATAAACTCTTCTTGTTTATAATTACTGTTAGAAACATCTGCAGCTACAAATACATTTACAGATTCATTTATTTGATATTCTGCTTGACCAAAAAGACCATATCTTAATACAATACCGTCATAATCTTTATTATATCTATCTCCAACTTTTAAAGGTTGTCCAAAAGCAAAAGTATCCGTTTCATTATCTAAGAAAAACTGACCTCCTAATAAATCATCTACTTGATACCAGTGAGACCCTACATAATAACGACCATCAAAACCACCTGAAATTGTTAAAGCATCATTGATTTTGTTTTTATATGTAGATAATACACCATACCACTCATGAGAGTTTCTTGAAGATGAAATGATATCTGTTGAACCATTTACACCATTCGCAATATTTTCTTCAACAATTGTATCAAAATCAATTGGTGTTAAGCCTGTAGAACCTATTCTGTAATCTGCCGACCCTATTTTAGATCCTTCATCTCTACGTCCACCACCTGAACCAAATGATGCATATACTGCTGTAGATAATGCAGAGGCATCATTAATATTCCATAAATGGTTAATAGACATTTGAGGCTTATGATAAAAGTTGTAAGATTGGTGATAAACTTCACCATTCTTGTAACCCCAATCTTTATTCGCTTTTTGAGGACCAGAATCTGTCTCTTGTAATTCAGCGATTGTAGAACGGTTAAAACGTTGACCGTGTTCTTGCTGTGCACCAAAAGCTGTAAAAGACAACCTATGTGCATCATTTATTTGCTGTGATAAACTTAAAAAGTAATTATATCCTGAAAACTCTGTTCCATCTACATAACCATCTCCATCAATTTTAGAAGCACTTACTGTTGCTGCAAATCCTTTTTCAGATAATCCTGTAGAATACGTCATTCCGTATTTTAAGTAGCCATCATTTGCAATACTAGTACCAACGCTACCACCTTGTTCTGCATCTGTTGTTTTTGTAATGATATTAATTGTACCACCTACAGAAGCTACCGCAACTTTTGAAGCACCTAAACCTCTTTGTACTTGCATAGTAGATGTTACATCACCTAAACCAGCCCAGTTACTCCAATAAACAGCACCATTTTCCATATCATTCACAGGAACACCGTTAATCATTACAGCGACATTCTCAGAGCTAAACCCTCTTAGGTTTATTCTACTATCTCCATAACCACCACCTTGACGTGTTGCATAAACACCTGGTGTTGACTTTAAAATTTCTGGAAATTCTTGAGTTCCTAATTTAATTGCAATCTCTTCTGCTTTAATTGTTGATACAGCCACTGGTGTTTTTCTATCAACCGCTACAGAAGCAACAATCATTATTTCGTCTAATCCTACATTACTAGACATTAAAGTTACTGTTCCTAAATCAGTATTGCCGCTAAAAGCGATAGTTTGAGAAACAAACCCTACATAAGAGATAATTACTTCTCCAGACTTTAAATCTGTTGTTAAAGTAAAATCACCGTCAAAGTTAGTTGTTGCACCATTAGAAGTTCCCTTTACTATAATGTTAGCACCAGGAAGTGGTGAGCTCATGTCACTATCAATTATTTTACCCGTAATAGTGGTTTGGGCATATGATAATGTTGTTAAACTCGTAAGAACAACAAAACATAAAAAAAGATTAAATTTTTTCATATAAAATTTAAGTTAATTGGTTTTATAATTATCGCAAAATTACGTACCTCATAGAGCTAGTATATTAACTAAATGTTAACAATTAAGCGAAACGAAGTTAATTATATAATCCTTAAATTTTATGCGTGCATAATAGATTTTATTAAATGTTTTTAACAATTTTTAACAATTGTTCTTATAAAAAGCTATTAAATTTTGAGTTGACGAATCGTGGCTTGCTGCAATATCATCGTCAGTAAGCTCATTTAATATTGATTTAGCGAGCTGCTTTCCTAACTCAACACCAAATTGATCGTAACTATAAATATTCCAAATAATGCCTTGCACAAAAATTTTGTGTTCGTACATAGCTATTAATTTCCCTAAACTTTCTGGAGATAGTTTCTGAATTAAAATAGATGTTGTAGGTTTATTTCCTTCAAAAACCTTAAAGGTTAATAGCTGTTTAATTTCCGCTTCTGTCGCTGATTGCGCTGTTAACTCTGATAAAACTTCGTCTTTTGTTTTACCATTCATTAATGCTTCTGTTTGCGCAAAATAGTTAGACATTAATTTATTATGATGATCTTTATTGCCATGCAATGATTCTACATAGCCTATAAAATCCGTTGGAATTAATTTAGTGCCTTGGTGTATTAATTGAAAGAAAGCATGTTGTGAATTGGTACCTGGTTCTCCCCAAATTAATGTACCTGTTTGGTAATTTACTTTATTACCATCTCTATCTACACTCTTACCATTACTTTCCATTATACCTTGCTGAAGGTAGGTCGCAAATTGATTTAAATATTGCGTGTATGGTATAATTGCCTCACTCTCTGATTCAAAAAAGTTATTATACCAAATAGTTAATAAAGCAGATATTACAGGAATATTAGTATTGAAATCTGCGGTTCTAAAATGCTCATCCATTTGGTGCGCGCCATCCAATAAGCCGTCAAAGTTGTTATAACCTACTGCCAAACTAATTGAAAGGCCAACTGCACTCCACAATGAAAAACGACCACCAACCCAATCCTTCATTGGGAAAATATTAGACTCATCTATACCAAAATTCTTTACACTTGCAATATTTGTAGACACAGCAACGAAATGATTCGCTACAGCATCTTCGGGTTGTGAGGTTAAAAACCATGCTCTTATTGAGTTGGCATTAGACAAGGTTTCTTGCGTTGTAAACGTTTTTGAAACAATTACAAAAAGTGTTGTTTCTGGGTTTAAGTTTTTTATGACTTCTTGGTAATGATCACCATCAACATTACTCACAAAGTGTGTGTTTAAGTGATTTTTATAATATTGAAGTGCATCTACAACCATTGCAGGTCCTAAGTCCGATCCTCCAATTCCGATATTAACAACATCTGTAATCGCCTTACCTGTATAGCCTTTGTGATGACCATTTACAACTGCATCTGTGAAATTCTTAATTTTTTTCTTGACTTCATGGACTTCTGGAATTACATTTTTACCATCAACTAACACCTCCGCTGTATGTGGTGCACGTAAAGCTGTATGCAAAACAGCTCTACCTTCTGTAGCATTAATGATATCTCCTTCAAAATACTTTGAAATCGCATTTTTGAGATCTAATTCATTTGCCAATGCAATTAACAAATCAATTGTTTCCGTATTTATTCTATTTTTTGAAAAATCGACATAAAAATCATCCCATTTTATCGTTAAATCATTTGCTCTATCCGCATCTGCTTTAAACAGATCTTTTAAATGCGTTGATTTAATTGTTTCAAAATGCGCTTGTAATTGTTTCCAAGCTTTTGATGTGGTTGGGTTGGTTGCTTTTAATGCCATGGTCTTCTGTTATAAAATCGGATCTTCCGTTATTGTGTTTTCTATGTCTTTTGGTTCTGCCTCTAAAAAGAAGATATTATCTAATCGTTGTTTTATAGGCTTCACGTATTCAAGGTATTTTATCTTTAAACTGTCTGAAATTGGCTTTGCTTCTGGTAGTTTTTGCTTAAAGGGATCTACCTGTTTACCGTTTTTCCAGAAGCGATAACACACATGTGGACCACCTGTATTGCCTGTCATTCCTACTTTACCAATGATATCACCTTGCTTTACATAATCTCCTTTTTTAACTAATCGTTTACTCATATGGAGGTATTGCGTAGTATAAGTATCATTATGTCTAATTTTTACATATTTTCCATTACCACCTCGTCGTGTAGATTCTATAACCGTACCATTAGCTGTTGCCATGATTGGCGTACCTACTGGAGCTGCAAAATCGGTTCCTTTATGCGGACGAACCTTGTACCCATAAACTGCAATACGTCGTTTTAGATTATAGCGTGACGATATTCTACTAAATTGAACTGGTGCTTTTAAAAACGCACGACGTAAGTTTTTAGCATCTTCATTGAAGTAATCAACAATTCCTTTTTCTGGATCTGTTTCAAATTCAAAGGCATATAAAGAATCATTATTATGCTCAAAATAAGCAGCCTTTACATTATGAACACCTGCATAAATGGTATCGTCAATATATTTATCTGTATAGATTACCTTAAAGCGATCTCCTTTTTGCAGTCTTCTAAAATCTATGGTCCACGCATAGATTTCGTCCGCCATCTTATAGGCTAATTTCTGACTTAGTCCTTTATCTTCTAATGTTTTAGAAATACTGCTCTCAATGACACCTGTTGCTGTTTTCTCAATAAAAGTTACAGGTTTTTTATTTGTATAGGCATATATAGAATCCTTTAAATTTATAACCACATAATTCACAGGATCTGTTTGGTATATAAATGTTTTAGGACTTGGAAGACTATCTTTTTCCGATTCTTTTGAAAACAGTAAGGTATATGGTTTACCTGGATGCAGTTTTCTTATATCAAAAGTATCTTTAGTGCCTTCTGCAATTTGAAAAATATCGGGATAACCAATATTATTTCGTTGCAAAATTTCACCAAAACTATCCCCTTTTTGTATGGTATCTCGTTTTACAATGTAATTATTGATATCAAAGCCAAACTCAAGAATTTTTTCTTCTTCTACAATTTCTGCAAGCTCTTTATTATAGGCTTCTTCAGCTGAGTTGTCCTCTTTACAAGCAATGATACTTATAGCCGCTATGGCAATTACTACTAGTGGTTTTAACCGCATTAATTTAGCTAATTATAAATTATTTCCCCAATTTTTAATTTCGTCTGCACTCCATAATTCTGGAAAGAATATACGTTTCTGATATTTTGGATGCATGTATTTTTTCCAGTCACTTCCTCCTGTAGCTTCTCCGTCGCCTATACCGCTTTCTATGTAATGCACTGCTGCATTATAATGGCACATTACCCATGAGACATTAACCGTATAATCATAATGACGCATCGCTTTTACTAGCTCTTTGTCTTTTTGATCTTTTTCTGGAAGCTCCTTAAAACGTGTCCAAAGATTTTTGTTATTGTAAGTTTCCATAAACCTTAGAAACTCATCTTTATAACGTTTTTCAAAATTAACCAATAACGTAGATTTTTTACCTGTTTTATGGTCTTTCCCTGCAGCTTGCCAATATAAATGCTCAAAAGCATGAACAAATGGTGTATTTCTATCTATGTCTTTTCTAAACCTGTAATCTATTAAATTAATCAATTCTGTAGAAGCAAATTCTACAAGCCTATATTGCGCACTTTGAAAACCACTAGCAGGTGTTAGCGTATATCTAAATTTCATATACTGCTCTACTTCCATACCTTCTCTCATAATATTAAAAGAGGTTGACAACATGTCAAAATAACGACTAATACGCATAAGTTTTCCTTCAAAAAAAGTAACATCTAAATCTTCTTTTTCTGCTACTTGAGAAATTTCCCATAGAATCATCTTAAAGATTAGTTCATTAATTTGATGATAGGCTATAAACACCATTTCATCTGGTAATGTGGTACGTTGTATTTGAAGGTTTAATAACGCATCCGTTTGGATATAATCCCAGTAAGTAATGGGTTTGCTATATAATAAACCATATAAATGGTCGTCAGTATCTTGATCTATCTTATCGTACTTCTCTTGAAGTGCTTTTATAACCTCATCATAGTTAGGTTGGTCTGCCATAAACTAATTAATCTTAGAATTCTATTTGAAAAGAATGTTTTAATCCTTTAAACTCCACTAAATCTGCGCGTAGTGAACCTACAGCTAAATCTGCTTTAATTTTTAATGGAATTTTATTTTTATCTGCACTTACCCATAGGGTTAAGCTTTCTTCTTCTTTAAAAACGCGTCCTGCCATGACATATGGTCTAAATTTAAGCGTCTTTACTTTAACGTCCGAACCATTTACATCAACTTCTATGGTTTCTCTCCCTAAAAATTTAAGCTTAAAACCATAGTTTTCTTCATCAAAAAACATGTTCGTTTTAATTTCATCACCTTTCTTTAAAGCTTCGGTATCAATCTCATTTCTTAGGTAATAATACATAGACACCATATCTTGAACATCTTGCTCTGTGGTTACTGTAGTGACTTTTTTATGTTTTTTATTATGTACTTCAGCCTTTTGATTTGCATGGTCAAAATTTATTTCAATATCCTTCGTATGACCGCCTTCATCTATTTTTCGAATGAATTTGTATGGCACACCTGATTCTTTATCAAAATAACTTTCGTAACGATCTTTGACTTTAAAAAACCATTTTATTGCACCTGTTGTCCATCCTTTTCCGACAACGTGATATACTTCTCGTCCTTCTAAATTTGCTTCTTTAATTGACAATGTTGCATTACCTGCTTTAACAAAGCCACTATAACTCATTTCAAACTTAAACCATTCTCCATCCTGAAACGCAGATTCTTTTTCAACATTGGAGGCCTGAAACCCAACAAGTAATAATATGATTGTAAAAATATGTTTCATAATAATAAGTTGTAAATATAATTAATGTAACGCATTTTTTGTGTTACAATTATCTTAAATACAATTACTATTCCAAATATTACAATGGGCAAAATCTAAAAAGAACCTTAGTCTGATTTTTAAATCTAACTACAGTATATTTTTACTTGCCTAAAGCGTTCCTCTTTTAGCTTGCTCACGTTCTATAGACTCAAACAACGCTTTAAAATTACCAGCACCAAAACCACGTGCTCCCATTCTTTGAATAATCTCAAAAAATAAGGTTGGCCTGTCTTCTACTGGTTTTGTAAATATTTGAAGTAAGTATCCTTCTTCATCAGCATCTATCATAATACCTAGGCCTTTTAAGGTTTCGATATCTTCTCTTAATGCATGACTATGCTCTTCTAAACGACCTGGTACAGCCCTGTAATATTCTTCTGGAGGTGTAGATAAAAACTCAACACCTCTAGATTTTAATTGCGAAACTGTTGTGATGATATCATCTGTTGCTATAGCGATATGCTGCACTCCTGCGCCTTCGTAAAAGTCTAAATATTCTTCAATTTGAGAACGTTTTTTACCTTCTGCTGGTTCGTTAATTGGAAATTTAATTCGGCCATTTCCATTACTCATTACCTTACTCATCAAAGCTGAATACTCTGTATGAATCTGCTTGTCATCAAAGGATAAGAAATTCACAAAGCCCATAACATCTTCATACCATTTTACCCAAGTATTCATTTCTCCCCAACCTACATTACCAACCATATGGTCAATGTATTTTAAACCTGCTGGTTCCGGATTGTAATCACTTTTCCACGCTACAAAACCTGGCATAAATGTACCGTTGTAGTTTTTACGCTCCACAAACATATGTACTGTTTCTCCATAGGTATAGATGCCTGCTCTAACGACTTCACCAAATTCGTCTTTTTCTACAGTAGGTTCCATATACGATTTTGCACCTCTTTTTGTAGTTTCTTCATAAGATTTACGTGCATCTTCTACCCAAAGTGCAACTACTTTTACGCCATCACCATGCTTAACGATGTGCTTGTTAATTTCCGATTTACTATTTAAAGGTGTTGTAAGCACTAATCGTATTTTATCTTGCTTTAAGACATAGCTTACCGAATCCGTAGAACCTGTCTCCAACCCTTTATAAGCATACGACTGAAAACCAAATGCGGTTTTATAAAAATGTGCAGATTGCTTGGCATTACCAACATAAAACTCTACATAATCTGTCCCTAAAAGCGGCAAAAAATCTTGAGCGTCTTCAAATATTTTTTCTAAACCGTAGTTAACGTTTTCTATTTTTTTAGTCATAATTTTATATTTTAAAAATTATATGCTTTTTAATTATCTTATTAGCTTTTTAATCTATTATATAGAATCTACTTCAGATTCTATAATGTAATCGTCTTCCTCCCAATCTTCAATACTATCTGATTCGTATTCATAATGAAAATCATCTTCTTCATAATTTCCATTCCTAATACCATCTAACACGGCTGAAGATATAATGGTTCCGTAAAAAATTAATGCTGCAAAAGCAACAAGAAAAATTATTCCGTTTAAAATAACCGCTATTATATTTAAGATTTTGGCTGTATTAACATTGCTTAGTGATTGCGGATCATAAGCTTCAGGATTATTATGAAAATCTCTAATACTTTTATTAGCAGTCACCAACCCAATTATTGCCATAACTAGCGGAACAATTGCCGTTACACCATAACAACAGCAACCCACTAAACCAATAATCAATGACAATACACCTAAAATAAGAGATAATGGATCTGCTGATAATTTATTTCTATTCATATTACTTCTATTAGTGCTCTAACCAAGACTTATAATAATCCTCATCTGCAATTTTCATTGCCTCTTCTGTGACTTGCAATGGTTTAAACGTATCTACCATTACAGCCAATTCGTCTGTTTTTACTTTACCAATACTACGTTCCATAGCGCCTGGATGTGGACCATGAGGAATACCTGCTGGATGCAACGAAATATGACCAGCTGCTATATCGTTTCTGCTCATAAAATCGCCATCTACGTAATACAATACCTCATCACTATCTATATTACTATGGTTGTAAGGTGCTGGCACAGCTAATGGATGATAATCATATAACCTTGGCACAAAACTACAGACTACAAACGCATCAGTTTCAAAAGTTTGATGCACAGGTGGTGGTTGATGCACACGACCTGTTATGGGTTCGAAATCGTGAATTGAAAAAGCATATGGATAATTATAACCGTCATAACCCACCACATCAAAAGGATGCGAGGCATAAACCATATCAAAAATATCGCCTTGTTTTTTTATTTTAATTAAAAATTCTCCAGATTCATTATACGTTTCTAGCTCTTGTGGCTGACGTAAATCGCGCTCACAAAATGGCGAATGTTCTAGCAACTGACCAAACCAGTTTCGGTAGCGTTTTGGTGTATAAATAGGTCTTCGAGATTCTACAATAAAGAGTCGGTTGTCTTCTGTATCAAAATCGAGTTTATAAATGACACCTCTTGGCACTAAAAGATAATCGCCATATTTAAAATCTAAGTTTCCTAAGTGTGTTCGTAATTTCCCTGTGCCTTTATGAATAAAAATTAATTCATCTGCATCTGTATTTTTATAAAAATAATCTCGTGTCGATTCTTTTGGTGCGGCCAAAATAATATGACAATCACTGTTAGTGAGGACGATTTTTCTACTCTCTAAATAATCGTTTTCTGGCTTTGTTTTAAAACCATGTAAACGATAGGATTGCATATTGTTTGCTTTCGCAATTTTAGGTGCAACACTATATTGTTTTATTATGTCTTTTACTTGTGTTGGGCGTTGCTCGTGGTAACTGTTGGTAGACATACCGTCAAAACCGATGGTACCGAACAATTGCTCGTAATAAAAATCGCCGTTTGGTTTTTTAAACTGCGTGTGGCGTTTTGGTGGAATTTTCCCTAATTTATGATAGAATGGCATTTGCTTTTTGTTTTAAGTTCAAAAGTTGAGCTTATTATTAACTGTGGTAATTTGCAGTTAACTATAGGCTACATCTAAAGGTACAAAAAATGGTAAAAATTATTTAAAAAGATACCGAAACAAGTTCAGTATGACATAAATGTCATTCTGGATTCCTCTTAATAAGGAAGTGTAAGTGTAGTTTTATGTTTTGCCAGAATGGTTTCATGTTCTACAAATATCGAAAAATTATTTGAGATATTGAAACGAGATAAAAGGGGTAACAGCGAATTTAAATCAAAACCAAAATCCAAGATTAAAGTACCAATAACTATCTCCTGTATCTGGTGAATAAGAAAACTTACCTTCTAAAGGCCCTATAAAAGTTTCTAAGGAGTAGCCTAACGCGTAACCTGTATAATCTGGTGATGAGAAAAACTGACCTGTTTCAAACAAATCATCATCTATATTAGCAAAATTAGCTGCACCAAGGATATGATGCCCTTTATGAAACTCGTAATCTAAGGTAAAGGTAGATTTTACAAAACTGTTACCAATGATCGATATAAAATCATAACCATAAAACGAATAAAAATTACTTAAAAAATTAGCTCCATAACCTCCAAACGCAAAATCTAAAGTATTGGTAGATTTACTTCCTATTTTAAAACCACCATTGGCTTCCGTTTTTAAAGCTAACTTATCGTTAAAACTGAAGGCATAACCAAAATCTGCTTTCGCTATAGAAAATCCATCAAAATCAGTATTAAATCCTGTAGCGTTTAGGTATAAATGAAAATCTGCATTTACATAAAAACCACTTTTTGGAAAATGAGCATTATCAAAATCATCATATATTAAATTTCCATAAACACTAAAATAGTTCGTATTATCAAAAGTTATTTCATCTTCTAATTCATCTTCAATAATTGTTTCTGAGGTAATCTTAAAACGACGATGCTCTCCTCCTAATCGCAATGCAAAATCTTTTTGAAAAATGGTTTGTAGATACACCTGATTCGTTAAATCTGCAACTTCTGCATCTAACTTATTAACGCCCACCAACAATGACGAGTCTTCTTCCAAGGCTAAAGATGGACTTATGCTTTTATGAAATTGATTATACGAAGATTTTGCACCTAAACTTATATAATAACCTTTGTCTATAAAATAATCAAAATTATATCTCGAATTATCTCCAAGTATGATATCTAAGGAAGCAATATCATTATTAAATAACAACTTCTTTTTTGTAATATTCGCTAAAATTGCACTTTTATATAACTCATCGAAATGAATACCCAACCTTAGAAAGGTCGTAATTTCAGATTCAGTTACTTCGCCGACTAAATTAAATTTAGTCCCTTGGTCTGTTGGTGTTAAATGATATCTAAAGGCGTCAAAGTTATTGGTAGCAATTAAACTATTTATACCACGTCTAAAATCTGAATACGCTATTTTCTCTTCACCTTTTAATTTTAACTTCCCTAACAGATAAGATCTGGTATATTTTGAGTTGCCTTTTATATCCACATTTTTTATAGTTAAACTATCAAAAACTGTAAGATGAGCTTGCTTTTTTATATGATGTTGCTTGGTTTTTAAGTTATTTAATTCGGTAAGTTGGTTTCTAGCCGCTAATTCTCCATTCGCAATAATATCGGTGCCTTTGTCAAACGACACAACTGAGTAGTCCGAAATGTCTGGTTTTATATAAACATCTGTTAAAACCAATTTTGATTTCATCGAATTTATGGTTCTAAAGTTATTAATTTGGAGTAATATATCTGGTGCAGATTTTAGCGCCTCACGATCCTTTAAGGCATCTTGCACGTCTACACCTATTATTACATCCATACCTTTATCTCGCAATTCTTGTACAGGATAATTATTAGTAACACCACCATCTACTAGAATTCTACCATTTATTATTACAGGCTGAAACAATGACGGCAATGCAGCACTAGCCGTTACCGCTTCTGCTAAATTACCCTTATCTAACAATAAAGACTCTCCTGTTTCTACATCTGTAGCCATACAAAAAAACGGAATTGGTAATTTGCTAAAATCCTTGTTTTGATTAACAGGCATCATAAGTTGATACAATAAATTATACACATTTTGACCTCGCGATAACGCAGATGGTAAACTAATTTTTAATTTATCGAAGGGTAAGGTCACGGCATATTTTTCAGCATTTTCTCTCTCATAAAATGATTTAGAACCTCTAGGAAATTTATCATTGATTAACTCATCAAAATTCTGAGCTTCAAACATTTTCTCTAATTGCGCTCCAGAATATCCAGACGCATACAAAGAACCAATGATAGCACCCATACTTGTACCAGCAATATAATCTACCTTTAACCCTAAACTATCCATAACTTTAAGCACACCTATATGAGCAAATCCTTTTGCACCACCACCACTTAACACCAATCCCACTTTGGGCTGGTGTTGCTCTTCAGAAACCTGTGCTACTATTGGTAAAAACGTTAGTAATACACTACATAATATGAAATATCTTTTTTTCATAAATTACAATTCTGATGATACCATTTTCAACATGAGTGTTTTAAAAAATTTATTACGAATACCATTGGTTTTAATTTAACTCCTCTTTATGATAAAAATTATAAACCTTACTCGCTCTAGAAACACCAACTACGGCTTCAAGCTCATCTAATTTTGCGTTAGCAATTCGTTTTACGGTTTTAAATTGCTTCATTAAATCTATAATAGTTTGCTCGCCAACACCTTGTATGTTTTCTAACTCTGTGGTTAAAGCTCCTTTACTCCGTCGGTTTCTGTGATGTTCTATCCCAAAACGATGCGCTTCATTCCTTAATTGTTGTATAATCTTTAACGTTTCACTTTTTTTATCTAAATATAAAGGAATAGGATCATCTGGATAAAACAACTCTTCTAATCGTTTGGCAATACCTATAATTGCAATTTTTCCGCGCAATCCTAATACATCTAAACTTTTTAATGCTGAAGATAATTGACCTTTTCCTCCATCAATTATAATAAGTTGAGGCAAAGGCTGTTCTTCTTCTAGTAAACGCTTATAACGTCTATACACCACTTCTTCCATGGATGCAAAATCATCTGGACCCTCTACTGTTTTTATATTAAAATTACGATAATCCTTTTTACTTGGTTTGCCGTTTTTAAACACCACACAAGCAGCTACTGGATTTGTACCTTGTATATTTGAGTTATCAAAACATTCTATATGTCTAGGCTCTTCAGACAAACGCAAATCGGCTTTCATCTGTGCCATTATTCTATTAGCATGGCGATCTGGATCTACAAGTTTTACCTGCTTAAATTTATCCATCCTAAAATATTTGGCATTTCGGAGTGATAAATCTAAAATACGCTTTTTATCTCCAAGTTTTGGTACTGTGATTTTTATACCATCACCTAAATGTACTTTAAACGGTACATAAACCTCTTTAGATGTAGAATCAAATCGTTGTCTAATTTCAATGATTGCCAATTCTAACAGTTCCGCATCAGATTCTTGTAATTTTTTCTTCAATTCTAAGGTATGCGACCTTATTATGGAGCCATAACTTATTTGTAAAAAATTTACATAAGCATAGGTTTCATCACTGACAATAGAGAACACATCTACATTACTAATCTTAGGATTAATAATTGTAGACTTAGCTTGGTAGTTTTCTAAAACTTCAAGTTTTTCTTTTATTTTTTGAGCATCTTCAAACTGCATCGCTTCGGCATGTTGGCGCATCTGAATTTTAAATTGCTGCAAAGAATCTTTAAAATTGCCTTTTAAAATTTCTCTAATTGCAATGACATTAGCCTCGTATTCTTCCTCTGTTTCATAACCTTCGCACGCACCTTTGCAGTTGCCTAGGTGATATTCTAAACACACTTTATACTTATCTGCTTCAATTTTTGCTTCAGACAGATCGTAATTACAGGTGCGTAATTGATACAACCCCTTAATTAAGCCTAAAAGGGTTTTTACGGTTTTCATACTTGTATATGGCCCAAAATATGACGACCCATCTTTTATAATACGTCGTGTTGGAAATACTCTTGGAAAACGCTCCTTTTTTATACAAATCCAAGGGTAAGATTTATCATCTTTTAATAAAACGTTATACTTTGGTCTGTATTTTTTTATAAGATTATTCTCTAATAACAGAGCATCACTTTCGGTATCCACCACGATATGCTTTACCGATACAATATTTTTTACCAACACGCGTGTTTTACCATTATCATGGTGTTTGTTAAAATAACTGCTAACTCGCTTTTTTATATCTTTAGCTTTACCAACATAGATTATACGCTCATTTGCATCAAAATATTGATAAACACCAGGTTGATGAGGTAAGGTTTTTATTTGTATTTCTAATGAAGAATCTGGCATATAATCAAAGGTAAATAAAAGTTATAAGTTAAGCATAACTAGTCTTTAAAGTTATTATATCTTGCGCCTCATTTTTTAAATATTTAATTTATGACAAAAAAAATCCTAGGACGTATTGATAGAGTCAATTTTCCGGATTTGCAACTTAGCAATATAGACGTTAAAATAGATACTGGTGCTTATACATCTGCGATACATTGTTCTCAAATAAAAGAATCTGAAGGGCAACTTTTCTGCGTTTTTGAGAGCAAAGGCCATCCCAACTTTAAAAGTGAAGAAGTTGTTTTTGATACCTATTCTTATACTGATGTAAAAAGCAGTAATGGAAATAAAGAAAACCGATATAAAATTAAAACAACCGTCGTATTCTTTGGAAAAACGTATAAGATTAACTTAACTTTAAGCACTAGAGACGACATGAAGTTTCCTGTGCTTATTGGTCGTCAATTTTTAAAAAACAAATTTATGGTTGATGTAGATTTAGATAACCAATCCTTTAAACAACGTAATACGAAATGAACTTAGTAATTCTTTCAAGAAACCCTGACCTATACTCTACAAAGCGCCTTGTTGAAGAAGCCGAAAACAGAGGCCATTCCGTTGAAATCATTGATCCCTTAAAATGTGATATTATCATTGAAAAGGAAAAACCTTCAATTTATTACAGAGACCGTTATCTCGATTATGTAGACGCCATTATCCCAAGAATAGGTGCTTCTGTAACGTTTTACGGCTGTGCCGTAGTAAGACAATTTGAAGAAATGGGCGTTTTTACCATTGCCTCTTCCGAAGCTATATTAAGATCTAGAGACAAACTAAAAAGCTTACAACGCTTAAGTAAAGCTGGTATTGGGATGCCAAAAACCGTATTTACAAATTACTCAAGAGATGTCGAAGAAGTGATAGAACATGTTGGTGGCACACCAGTAATCATTAAACTACTAGAAGGCACACAAGGTCTTGGTGTTGTTTTGGCCGAAACTAAAAACGCAGCAGAATCTGTTTTAGAAGCCTTTAATGGTTTGCAAGCACGTGTTATAGTCCAAGAATTTATAAAAGAAGCCAATGGTGCAGATTTAAGAGCTTTAGTTGTAGATGGCCAAGTCGTTGGTGCTATGAAACGCCAAGGAAAAAAAGGTGAATTTAGATCTA
Source organism: Winogradskyella eckloniae (assembly GCF_013249045.1). Taxonomy (GTDB): domain Bacteria; phylum Bacteroidota; class Bacteroidia; order Flavobacteriales; family Flavobacteriaceae; genus Winogradskyella; species Winogradskyella eckloniae. The sequence continues at coordinate 97,715 of NZ_JABRWP010000002.1, read as the reverse complement.
ATTTACATCGTGGTGGTTCTGCTAATATTATTAAACTAAATCAAGATGAGTTAAAGTTAGCTATGCATGCTGCAAAGGTTTTAAAACTGCCTGTTTGTGGTGTAGATATGTTACAATCTTCTCGTGGACCACTATTGCTCGAAGTAAATTCTACACCAGGACTAGAAGGTATTGAAGGTGCCACGCACAAAAACATTGCTAGAGCCATAATTACCTTTATAGAACGTAGCAAATCGTAAAATTAATGCAGGTCAATAAATAACCATGAGCAATAAAGATATACTTCACATATTAGGAACAGAAGTAGCACTAGGAGAAAGTGCTCAGGTTAGTTTTAACGTTGCAAAACTACACACGCAAAATACTATTGACGTTCCGGTAATTATAGAACGTTCTAAAAAACCTGGACCAACCGTTTTAATCACAGCAGGAATCCATGGAGACGAAGTTAATGGTGTAGAAATTGTACGTCAAATCATTTCTAAAGGTATCAATAAACCCAAAAAAGGAACAATTATCTGTGTGCCTGTTATTAACGTATTTGGGTTTTTAAATATGAATCGCGAATTTCCTGACGGACGTGATCTTAATCGTGTTTTTCCTGGTATTAGAGGTGGTTCTTTAGCGAGTAGAGTGGCATTTAAATTAGTCACAGAAATTTTACCACATGCCGACTTGGTTATGGATTTTCATACTGGTGGCGCAGATCGCTTTAATGCTGCACAAATACGAATTATTAAAAACGAAAAAACTTTAAACGAATTAGCAAAGGTCTTTGGTGCACCTTTTATTTTTTACTCAAAAAACCTTAATAAATCCTTTAGAAACACTTGTCACAAATTAGGAATCCCTATTTTATTGTTTGAAGGAGGCAAATCTTTTAACATAGACAACACCATTACTAATACAGGTGTCAACGGTGTTAAACGTGTTTTACATCATCTCGAAATGCTCAACCGAAGATTCAAGGTGTCAGAATCTAAACAACCTTGTATTTATATTACAGAAAGCAAGTGGATAAGAGCAAAATATTCTGGAATGTTTAAGGCTACAGCACTTATAAATTCAGAGGTTAAAAAAGGGGATGTTTTAGGAAATATTACAGATCCTTATGGAAGTTTTAATCACTTTGTAAAAGCACCAAACGATGGCTATGTTTTTAATATTAATGAATCGCCAATAATCTATCAAGGTGATGCTATTTTTCATATTTCTACAAAAGTAAAAAAGTGACAAAACAAGAATTAAGAACCAAATACAAAACGCTTAGACAAGCGTTAAACGATAATCAAATTGATGACAACAGTATGGCTATTGCCAATCAATTATTACGTTTAGACATTTGGCACAAATCCTTCTACCATATTTTTCTAACCATAGAAGAACAAAAGGAAATTAACACCGATTTTATTCTCAATATATTATCTGGCAAAGACAAACACATTGTTATTTCTAAAAGTAATTTTGATGATTTCAGTATGGATCACGTTTTACTAACCGATAATACAACCATTAAAAAAAATCATTACAATATACCAGAACCTTTAGATGGTATCAAAATTGAATCTTCCCAATTAGAAGTGGTTTTTATTCCTTTATTAGCCTTTGATACACTAGGAAACAGAGTAGGATATGGCAAAGGCTTCTACGATAGGTTTTTAGGCCAATGCCAACCAGAAACCATTAAAATAGGGCTCTCTTTCTTCAATGCAGAAGACCATATTACCGACCATTCAGAAAACGATGTTAGGCTAGATTTCTGTGTCACACCAGATCAAATTTACAAATTCTGAATTTTTTATCGTTGAAATGCAATAAAATTAGATAAAAAGTAAAATTTTCATATATTGCAAACTCAATGAATTAATTTTCAGAGTCTACTCTAAGGGTTGCAAGTACTATTACTATGACAGAATCTAATACAAAACAACATATTATTTCTAGTGAAAAATTAGAAGAAGATAATTTTTATTACAGAGAATCTGCATTGATGACATCTACAGGAAGTTGGTACATAGATTTTGAAAATAAAAAAAGCTATTGGGATGACATTACCAGAAGCATATTAGAATTTCCGTTAGAGTTTGTGCCTTCTTTAAGAATGGCCAAGTCTTTATATGCCAAAGAACACCAAGCTTTTATAGCAAATACATTTTTTGAGTGTGGCATTTCTGGTATTCCGTTTGATGTAGAAATCATTATGATCACGGCCAATAATAGAAAATTTTGGGCAAGAGTCATAGGAAAACCTGTTTACAACAGCGAAGAGAAAATTATTGGCGTTAGAGGTGTTTTTCAAGATATAGACGATATAAAACAAAAAGAAATAAATTTAGAAAAAACATCAGATATTGTCGCCTCTCAAAACTCAAGATTGTTCAATTTTGCACATATTGTTTCGCACAATCTAAGATCACATTCTAGTAATTTAACTTTAATAGTACGTCTCATCAATGAATTAAACACTGTAGAAGAAAAATTAGAACTCCTGGATAATATTAAAAATGTCTCTGATAGTTTAAATACGACTATAGAACATTTAAATGAAGTTGTAACTATTCAGACCAATTCTAACCAACACAAGGAGGATGTGAGTTTTTCTACCACTTTAGAGCAGGTTACGACCTCAATTAATCAAATTATAGATACAAATAGGGCCACTATAAATTCAGATTTTAGCAAAGCAGAATCCATTCATTATATTCCTGCATATTTAGATAGTATTTTATTAAATTTGATCACTAATGCTATAAAATACAAACACAAAGACAGAGACCCTATTATTACTATTTCTACATCATTAGATTATAAAAACAATGATCGTATTGTGTTAAAAATCAGTGACAATGGCTCTGGAATAGATATGGAAAAATTTGGAAGCAAACTTTTTGGCATGTATAAAACGTTTCATTATAATGCAGATGCTAGAGGTATTGGTCTGTTTATTACCAAAAACCAAATTGAATCCTTAAATGGCGAAATACAAGTAGAAAGCGAACCAAATATTGGGACAACATTTACCATAAAATTTTAAACCAACATGAAGAATAAAATAAAACTAGCCTGTATCATAGATGATGATAAAATCTACGTGAATTTGGTAAAAAAAATCATTGAAACCAAAAAGCTATGTGATCATTTACTCATATTTAAAGACGGAAAAGAAGGTATAGATTATTTTGAAACCTTACTTCAAAATTTTGAAGAAGAACAAATACCAGAAGTTATCTTACTCGATCTTAATATGCCAATTATGGATGGCTGGGAATTTTTAGAGCGTTTTACTAAAATTAAAAATAAATTTAACAACCCAATTACGCTCTACGTGGTAAGTTCTTCAATAAACGCTATAGATATTGACAAAGCTAAATCATTATCAACCGTTCAAAACTATCTTATTAAACCGGTTAAAATTGATGAGTTAGAAGCTGTATTTAATAAAACAGCTTAATTTATTTAAATGCTCTTTTATTAAAGACCAACAACATACCTATACCTGTACTTATAGCAACGTCTGCAACGTTAAAAACAGGATCAAAAAACGAAAAATATTTACCTCCTATAAGCGGTAACCATTCTGGTAAAACACCACTCCAAAGCGGAAAATATAGCATATCCACAACATTACCATGAAACACACTTTCATAACCACCACCTTCTGGAAAAAATGTAGCCACTTGCATTACACTATCACTAAATATGACACCATAAATCACAGAATCTAATATATTACCTAAAGCACCTGCAAATATTATAGAAATAGCAAATATTAAAGTTTTAGATTTTTGCTTTTTTATAACATCCACTAACCAAAAGGCAATACCTGTTACAGCCACAATTCTAAATAAAGTTAAAATAAGCTTTGCAGAACGGTCTGAAATTAAGGTAGTGAAATCACTCAATTTAGTTCCCCAAGCCATACCATCGTTTTCAATAAAGGCAATATGAAACCATGAAAACACAGTGACATCTTCTCCTAACTGAAAATGGGTTTTGATGTAGATCTTACTGATTTGATCAATCAAGAGAATTAAAACGATGAGAATAGAGGCTTTTTTTATGGACATCTAAAAAATTTGAAAAACAAAAATAGGATTATATTTAGAACTAGTGTAATGTGCCACCAAAATAACCAGCCTCGTGCTCAAAGAAATTATTGTAATACCTATTAGCATTATTTGTCTCAAATATATAAAGTGGTCTTAAAATTAAATAATGATATTCTGTATACAAATGTTCATTTAACCAATTAACTGACTTGTTTTTTATAGACCATTGTGCCAAAGGTTTATTAATGTAAGTATTAAAAACAGAAAAATCATTAGATTGATATAAGTGAATTACTTCGTGAACATTATCATCTATTTGATTTAAATATGATTTACTAAAAACCATATAGCCAGCACTAGCAGAAGCTCGAACATCATCGTAATACCCGTTTTCCAATTCCCTAATTGAATACACAAACTCTCCAATTCTTAGACTTTGACCTATTTCAAATTTATATCTAAAAAGTGCATCAATATTATAAACAAATGCCACAGGCATCAATTTATACTTTACAGAGAACTCATCCTTTGTATTAAATTCTAGTCTACTAAAACCAATATTTAAGTGCCATTTGTCATAGAAATCTTTGTTTAGTGCTGCGTTTTCTTTAATAGAAGTGCCTGCCGCGTTTACCAATTTTGCAGCCCAAAAATATTCCCATTGTTCTTGTCTTCTCGCTTCTCTTAAAATACGTTTGCTCTCAAAAGTAATATATCCACCTAAAGCACCTTGCCATAAGGATTTTTTAATCACCTTACCTAAAGGTTCGTCTGGAGATTTGTTGATGATTGCTCCTACTGTACCAAATACAGCTCCAAAACCTACATTGTACAAGGCGGCTTCGGTATCGTTGGCTTGGGCATTTGTTGAGAAACTTATTAGTATTAATAAAAAAGTTAATATTAAGTTTCTCATATATAATTAGCTATTTATTACTGTAATATCACCATGAATTGAAGTCAATGTCCAATTAGAAATTGTATTAGAAAATTCATCTAGTTCTATTTCTCCATGATTAGAATTTGCTTCAATTGTAGCACTATTAGTACTAACGTGAATATTTCCGTCTAACGTATTCACAGTTGCCGTTTTAACTTTTCCTTTTATATGGCATTGTCCACGTGATAATTCAACATTAAGTGCATTAAAAGTGCCTAATAAGTTCACAGAACCAATATCACTAAGAATATTTACATTAAGAGAATCAGGAATTTCAATATGCAACGTGGCCGCAATGACTTTATGCGCATTACGTTTATCATCTGGTATTTCCTCTAAGGATACGTGCTCTAAGCTTAGCTTTAAAATAGATTTTTCTTCTTTTACAACAATCTGAAAATCGTTTTGGTACTCGCCATCTAACGTTGAAGTTACCTTAATTTTATCCGTTTCTGAAGTAGCAACAGAAATCTTAAAAATGTCATTCCCATTAATAGAAATGGATGCAATACCATCTGATTGTATAGTCTTTTCTATAACATTCTGAGCATCTACAGTTGTTAGACTCAAAATAAAAAACACAAAAAAAGCCATGACATTAATAGTCCATGGCTTTATAGTTTCTTTTGTATACAAAATAAGTCCTCAATTAAAGAGATTTCTGCTTTACTGAAACAAGTTCAGCACAAGTCGCAGTGATTAGTTACTGCATATTCTTAGCTTCAATGCTTAAGGTTGCATGAGGTACTAATTTTAAACGTTCTTTTTTAATTAATTTACCAGTGACACGGCAAACACCATATGTTTTGTTTTCAATACGGATTAGTGCATTCTTTAAGTCTCTTATAAACTTCTCTTGACGAATAGCCAAAGCCGAGTTCGCTTCTTTACTCATCGTTGCACTTCCTTCTTCAAAAGCTTTAAACGTAGGCGATGTATCATCAGTACCGTTATTATGATCGTTCATATATGCACTTTTAATTAATTCTAAATCGTGCTCAGCCTTTTTAATCTTTTCTTGAACAATTGCTCTAAATTCTTCTAAGTCTTTATCCGAATATCTACTTGTTGTATCTGTTGCCATAGTTTTTAATGTTTTTTAATAAATAATTTGGTATTTACATCATCAAAAGCAATTTCTATACCATTATCTATTGTGTCCATAATTTTTAAATCTTCAGTTAATGTTTCTGATTTAATATAAGTTTCATTTGAAACAATTGCTGCCGCTACCTGTGAATCATTCTGAATTTGTACGTCAATTCTGTCTGTAACCTCAAATCCTGAATCTTTACGTAAGTTTTGAATACGGTTTACGAGCTCACGAGCAATCCCTTCTTTACGTAAATCTTCATTGATTGTAACATCTAAAGCCACAGTTAATGCACCTTCGTTAGCAACAAGCCATCCTTCAATATCTTGAGATGTAATCTCCACATCATCAAGCCCTAAAGTAATATTTTTTCCGTTTATTTCAACGTCAATATTACCATTTTGCTCGATATTTTTAATATCATCTGCAGTAAAAGCACTTATTGCACTAGCAATCAGCTTCATATCCTTACCAAACTTAGGGCCTAAGGCTTTAAAATTTGGTTTTATTTGTTTCACTAAGATGTCTGAAGCGTCTTCTAAAAGTTCTATATCTTTAATATTAACCTCATGCTTTATTAAATCTGAAACCGCTTCAATTTCTTCCTTTTGTTGTTGACTATCAACAGGAATCATAATTTTCTGTAACGGCTGACGTACTTTAATCTTCTCCTTAGCTCTTAACGATAGTACCAATGAACAAATGGTTTGTGCACTTTCCATTTTACGCTCTAACACCTTATCAATTAACGTAGTATTAGGCACAGGAAAATCGGCTAAATGCACACTCTCAAACGTTTCTTTTTTAGTCACTGCATTTAAATCTAAATACAAACGGTCCATAAAGAAAGGTGCTATTGGTGCGCCTAACTTTGCGATGGTTTCCATACAGGTATAAAGCGTTTGGTATGCCGAAATTTTATCAGCTTGGTAATCGCCTTTCCAGAAACGTCTTCTGCTTAAACGTACATACCAGTTACTCAAATAATCTTGGGTAAAGTCTGAAATTGCTCTCGCAGCTTTTGTTGGTTCGTATTGTGCATAATAGTCATCTACTTTCTGAATTAAAGTGTTTAATTCAGACAAAATCCAACGGTCTATTTCTGGTCGTTCTTCTAAAGCAACATCTGCTTCACCGTAATTAAAACCATCAATATTAGTATACAGCGTAAAGAATGAATAGGTGTTATATAAAGTTCCGAAGAATTTTCTGCTTACCTCAGCAATGCCTTCGCTATCAAATTTTAAGTTATCCCAAGGGTTGGCATTACTAATCATGTACCAACGTGTGGCATCTGCGCCGTATTTAGATAAGGTTTCAAAAGGGTCAACAGCATTACCTAAACGTTTAGACATTTTCTGTCCATTCTTATCTAAAACTAAGCCGTTTGAAACCACATTTTTGTAAGCCACAGAATCGAAAACCATAGTTCCGATAGCATGAAGCGTATAGAACCAACCACGTGTTTGGTCTACACCTTCTGCAATAAAATCTGCTGGAAATGCTTCGTTGTTATCTATAAAATTTTTGTTTTCAAATGGATAATGCCATTGTGCGTAAGGCATAGAGCCAGAATCGAACCAAACATCTATTAAATCGCTTTCGCGTTTCATTGGCTTACCTGATGCTGAAACTAATACGATTTTATCTACCACATTTTTATGTAAATCAATAGTTTCGTAGTTTTCTTCAGACATGTTACCCACTTCAAAGTCGGCAAAAATATCTTCAGACATGACGCCTGCTTCAACAGATTTAGCTATTTCTTCTTTTAATTCGGCAACAGAACCTATACATAATTGCTCTTTTCCGTCTTCGGTTCTCCAGATTGGTAATGGAATTCCCCAGAAACGCGAACGTGATAAATTCCAGTCGTTTGCATTTGCTAACCAATTACCAAAACGTCCTTCACCTGTTGATTTAGGTTTCCAGTTAATCGTGGTATTTAGCTCGTGCATTCTCCCTTTTACATCTGTGATTTTAATAAACCACGAATCTAATGGGTAATATAGAATTGGTTTGTCTGTTCGCCAACAATTTGGGTAACTGTGCTTATATTTTTCAACCTTAAAGGCTTTGTTTTCTGTTTTTAATTTAATAGCAAGCTCAACGTCTATAGAACGTTCTGGCGCTTCACCATCGTCGTAATATTCGTTCTTCACATATTTACCAGCAAATTCGCCTAATTCTGGTCTGAATTTCCCTTGTAAATCAACTAGAGGTACTAAATTTCCATTCTCATCTTTTACCAACATTGGTGGCACTTCTGGTGTAGCTTGCTTAGCTACCATAGCATCATCTGCTCCAAAGGTTGGTGCAGTGTGTACAATACCTGTTCCGTCCTCAACCGTTACGAAATCTCCAGAAATCACTCTAAAGGCGTTTTCTGGGTTGTCGTTTGGTAAAGTGTATGGTAATAATTGTTCATAAGTGATACCCACCAAATCTTTTCCAACAAAATCTTTAACGACGAAGTAAGGAATCTTTTTATCGCCTTCTTTGTATTCGATTAATTCTGGTTTGGTTTCAACACGTTTATATTTTCCATCGAATTGTTTGTTGACTAAATTTTTAGCCAACACCACATTCATAGGTTTAAAAGTGTACTGATTATAAGTTTCTACTAAAACATATTCAATCTTAGGCCCAACTGTTAAAGCAGTATTACTTGGTAAGGTCCAAGGTGTTGTGGTCCAAGCTAAAAAGAAAATATCGCCTTCATTCTGAAGAAAATCCGGCAACGATTCTGCATTGGCTTTAAACTGCGCCACAACCGTTGTGTCTGTTACATCTTGGTATGTTCCTGGCTGGTTGAGCTCATGCGAACTTAAACCTGTACCTGCTTTTGGCGAATAGGGCTGAATAGTGTAACCTTTGTAGATTAAATCTTTTTCGTAAATCTGTTTTAGTAACCACCAAACAGATTCCATATATTTAGATTTGTAAGTAATATATGGATCGTCCATATCTACCCAATATCCCATTTTTTGGGTAAGGTCATTCCAAATATCAGTGTAACGCATCACGGCTTTTTTACAAGTTTCGTTATATTCTTCTACAGTGATTTTTTTACCAATATCTTCTTTGGTAATACCAAGTTCTTTTTCTACACCAAGTTCTACTGGTAAACCATGTGTATCCCAACCGGCTTTACGTTTCACCTGAAAACCTTTCATGGTTTTGTAACGTGGAAAAATATCTTTAATAGCACGTGCTAAAACGTGGTGTACACCAGGTAATCCGTTTGCAGAAGGTGGTCCTTCAAAAAAAACGAAAGGTGGTTTTCCTTCTTTTGTAGTTACACTTTTATCGAAGATATTATTAGCTTCCCAATAGTTACCGATGTCTTCTGCAACCTTTGGCAAGTTAAGTCCTTTATATTCAGGGAACTTTGTACTCATTATTCTGTTTTCTTTTCGAGGTGCGAAAATAATGAATTTTGAAAAGACATTTATTGTTTTCTATAAATATTTGTTACTTCATAAATACAATTATTAGCCCAACGATTCCCCGTTTTTATTGATTTTAAAGACTTATACAACATACAAAATGTAGAGACAAATTAAATCATCAATACCACGATTTATTAAGTATTCAATTTTTCAGTTCTTTTGTTTTTTTCGTTCTTGTTGCAGTACCAGACTTCATTTATATATCATCTAATTATATAAAACACAAAAGGCCTTAATTTTAGATTTAAGACCTTTTGTATTTATTTAATAACTATTTTTTTCGAAAGACTGCTATTTCTGGTTTTAATTTTCACTACATATGCGCCTTCACTAATTTCTGGCAATGTATATTCATTATAACCACCTGGATAAATATTATTCGTTTGATAGATTAATTGACCCATTATGTTATAGACTTCTATACTATTTACGTCAACATTATTTGGATTTAGGATTACTACTTTATTTCTATTAAAAGCATAATAAAATTGTAATGACGAAATTGTTTCTTCAAGTTGTGATAATGTCTCTGATTCATTTTTAAAAACGAGTTCTAACCTATTATTAAAATTGCCAACTTCAGAAGAAAACTCATATGGTAATCCATTTTTTAAATCAAAATATTCACCAGTTAAATTATCCTTTAAAAACACTTGTTGTTCATCAGAAAGGTTTTCAGTCTCAGTTATCTGAATAGCGTAATTATAGTCTCCGGAAGCCCTTAAACTCAAAGGCACTATCTTATCATCTGTAATTGGACCATATGCCTGTATCGTCATTAATTCATCATTTAAAATTAAATTTAAATCATCCTCATTATTACTAACATTTTTTGCCTCATAACCATAATCATAGTCATCTGAAGTTTCTGTGCTAAAGCCTAAAAGCAATTCTCTTTTTACAGAAGGTCCATTTATAGAATTAAACTCTATTCTAATTTTTTGCATTAAACTTTCTTCGCCATTAGCATTTTTGGCTGTATTCTCTTCACTTGGACTTACTCCTCTAAAGAAAACACTACCATTATTATAGGAATTATTAGCATCTTCTTCTTTAATAAATACTCTTTGGCTATTTTTAAAAGTTACGTTTCCACTATTCAAAATCTCCACAATAAAACCTTGTCCTACTGGCAAATATCTAGTAGGTGTTTTTGTGCCATTTTGCTCACCGTTAGTGTCTCCAGTAATACCTACAAATTGGTACGCCCTTGTTGATCCTGTTTTATTCACTTGAGCATAACCTCCATTATATTCATCTAAAACATGAGAATTCCCACTCCATTGTTGCCATAACTGAAGAGTACCATCTATAACACCAACGTTATCATCTATAAATTGATGGATATCAATAGCTGAAGGGTACGGATTACCTAATAGAAAGTCTGTTTTAGAAACCGAAGGTACAGAACCATTCCCTCCAACATCTGTAACATTAACTAGAATGGTGCCATTATTAGGTTTACCTTCAAACAAATATTGCTGATTAGTCTCTGTTGTTCCTGTTCCTTTTTGCGTATAACCCACTCCAGATTCCAAAGTTGTTGTTTCATCAATAGACTCGTAATCGTAATATGATATTCCGTTTTTATAAGTATACAACCAATATCTACTAATCTTTCCTGTTTCATGATATTGATTCGTAAATAAAACATCTGCTTCATTTTGATCTTTTAACATTTCTAACTTAAAATCAGTATTATTTGTGTTGTTGTTGTTTTTATTATCATCTATTAACGTCGTAGCCCTTAATTCACCAACAGGCGAAGACCAATAGTTATACCAATAAACACTAGAATTCCCTTCTTGTCTACGTTTAATTCTACCTGTTACAGAGGTTACCAAATCACTTTCATCGGTTTGAATTAGTTGTGATTCTCCTTGTAAATCTAAAGTGCCATTTAACTCTAAGTACCAAGTATTATTAACCAATTGATTTGCTTCAATATTTAGATTTGCATTAGACTGTATGATTAATCCTATATTACTAATTGACTCTTCTAAGTTAATGTTGTTACCTATTTCTACAATGCTCCAAGGCTTTAAGTCTGTAACGTTTTCAATATCCCAAACATTACCAAATTGCCACACATCACTTAATGTCCAATCTCCATCGCTTATCGTTCTATAAGGAAGTGGCGCAGTTTGAAGAAAGATTTGTTTTATATTGTATAATTTAGCTCCAGTCCCTTTTTCAATAACAAAAGTTACTTTATCATCTGTTATATCATCCTTAAACGTATCCATTTTATAATATCTCAACAAGTTATTACCAATAGAATTATTTGATATCTCTTTTGGTATTATTTTTCCCTTATTAAAATTTTCATTTTCATCCAATTCCTGATAAACAATACGTTGAATTTCTTCTTCGGTAAGATTAGTGTTAAACACTCTTACTTCATCAATTTCTCCTTTAAAATAGCTTTGATTTCCAGTATCAAAAGGTTTTCTACCTATTCTATAGGTCACATTATTCACTTCATTAATAATATTTCCAGTTACAGAATTAGAACTAAAAACATGTAATCCATTTATATATACATTCAGATTTTTATCTGACGCAAGGCCGTCATAAACCGCTGCAATATGCGACCATTCGTTTAAATTTATAGCATTTGCAGAACCAACATTAAAAGTATTTCCATTAATTTCAACTTGTAACCTTCTGTTATTATCAATATAAAGCCAAAAATGCGTTTGACCAGTAATAGCTCCAACTGAATTATAGTCTGAATCTAACTTTACCCATGCCATTTGAGTGACTTTATTTAAGCCATGTATAATATTTGTAGCCTCTTCAACATAGTCATTTCTCCCATCAAAATACAAGCTGAACGAATCATTAAAATCTCTTGGTGATCCAAATAAATTAGTATCTGAATCAAAAGCATCTAAAATCCCATCTCCATCGGAATCGTTTGTACCATCTATTACTCCATCATTATCACTATCATAATTAGAAAATATTAAAACACTTTCTATATCACTTCCATTAGACACATCATTACTGGAGTCATCACTGTCAATATCAATATAATCAGGCACACCATCTCCGTCCGTATCAACAGGATCGTTATAACCTAAAGTTCCATGATCAGCATTAGTTTCGTGATCATCGTCATCATCATTACCATCAATCAAAGGGAGAATACCATCACCATCTTGATCATCATTGAGAACATTAGCAATTGTATCTTGATAATCTGAACCATCGCCAAGACCATCTCCATTAACATCTATATCTCCTAAACCATCATACTCTACGCTATCAAAAACACCATCATTATCACTATCCAAATCAATAAAATCTGGTGTACCGTCTCCATCTGAATCTAAAGGAGTTATATTTTCATAAGAATCATGCATTCCATTTTCATTTAGATCCACCCAAGTATTGGTGCTGTCACCATATACTGTACCATCTTTATTATCATCAACTAAACCTAGTTCTACTACATTTGGGATACCATCATTATCATTATCTAAATCTAGTATATCTGCAACACCATCACCATCTAAATCGCAAAGCAATTGTCTAACATAAATATCATCTATAGCCAAATCATTACCCAATCCTCCTATATTTTCATTTCGGAGTTCTATAGTGAAATCTGTAAATGAAGTTTGAAAAGCTGTTAGATCTATAAGGTACCAATCTCCTTCTAAATTACCATCAGAAGGCGGAACTTCATCAGAAAGTCCACTAGAAATAACATTACCATTAGGATCGTAAACAGTAATACGGATTTTCGGATTTATTCTTTCCGTTTTATCTAAATTAACAACATAGAAACCAAATTCAATATCTACATTTGGTGTTGCACCAATTATTTCTTGACTATAAAAAACACTCGGATCTTCATTTGCATTAAAAACGGCCATTCTTCCGTTTACATCACCAGGCGTATGGTCTTTTCCTGTAGACCAATCGCTCTCTGCCCATATTGCAAGATCATCATTATTGTTACCATTATTATTGTGTATAGTATAAGATACTGTATAATCTCCATCATTAACACTTGGATTGTGATAATTACTTGGATCAGGACAATTAGCCCCTGAACCGTCTTCAAAACAATAATCCGTTGTTGCCCCAACATACTGACCATTTATTTCTGTTCTACTTGTACCTGTACCAAAAGTTTCATTTAAAAAATAAACATACGTTTGATTTGCGACTGATCTCGAATTGCATAAAGAAGCTTCGTACGCATCTGATAAACCATCATTATCATCATCTAAATCATAAATATCCGCAATACCATCTCCATCTGTATCATTATACAATTGTGCACCTTCTCCTTCAATTAAAAATGTAAAAACGGCATCATCTGGGTCATCTGAATAAACATTTAAAGTAGCAGCAAAACTATTTTCTGAAGTAGGATTAAAACCAATAGTAAATGTTGTTGACTCTCCTGGTGACAATACTAAATTTGACGTATTAGGATAATTAATTATTGTAAATTCTGAATCTCCTGATATACTTATATAAGGAGAAGTTAAAGTTAAGTCTAAATTTCCATTATTTTTAATCTCAAAGATGTGAGAGCTAACACCAGAGCTTATATCTTCAACGCCAAAATTTGTTGAATTAGCCTCAGTGGTGGTAGAAGAACCATTAACGATAGATTGAGAATTTCCATATAATGCAATATTTTGTTCTGGCGTACTAGTACCAAATTTTATTAAATAATCCTCTACTTCTCCATTTGTATAGTCAAAATCACAAGAAGTAAAACTAGTATTTGCTCCGCCTCTTACTGCAACTCGTAAAATCGAAACAGCCTCATCTGTACTATTAGGTACAAAAATATTAATGGGCACATCGACTACTTTAGTACCTCCCGAATTATTATTATCTTGAAACGTAAATAAAAATTGTTCTCCTGCATCTTCAAAATCATCATCTGAATTTTCATTTAAATTTAGCCATATTGCAACTGTATTAGTATTAGTATTCCATCCATTTAAAGTAACACTAACGGTACCTGTAAATGTTTCTCCTATAAAAATATCTTCCGAAGGTATACTTGAAGAATAGTCCGTAAAATCCCCTGTTACTCCCGCTGTACTATTATTAATAGAACCTATATCTACATTAGAAATATACAGCGTATTATAAGAACCTATATTATCTATATCACAAAACTGTGGCTCTGAAGAACCCGATGAACCACCTCCACTATTTCCAGAACTAATATCTAAATTATAATCTTCTACTTCTCCTGCTTTATAATTATAATTACAAGAGTTATAGCCAGATTCTGAACCATCTCTTAATCCTATCCTTAAACGCGAAATACCATTTTGAGCACTTGCAGGTATAGCAATACTTACCGGTACTTCGACTACTTTTGTTCCTCCTGTATTATTAAAATCTTGAAAGGTTAAAATAAATTCCTCTCCACTATCTTCAAAATCTTCATCATCATTAGAATTAAAATTGGCCCACAACGCAAGTGTATGGGTACTCGTATTCCACCCATTTAATACAACCTTAACTGAACCTGTAAGAGTTTCGCCTGCGTTAACGTTTATTGTAGATGTATTAGAATAATCTACATAGTTTCCAGTAGCGCCATTACTACTATTATTCATTGTACCAAATGATACCTCTGAAATATAATAAATATTATAATTATTAATATTGGTTGGTGTACAATACTGAGCGCATATATGCGAAGTAAAAAACAAGGCGACTAGAAACAATATGGCGTTTCTGTACACAGAAATAGCAAAAGTTTTCATAAATTAATAGCATAAATTTAAGATAGACTTGAGGGGCAGTCATCAGTGTTTTAATTACAATTATAAAAATATTATTCTTATTGTCATCGATAAAACATTAATTTTTTTCGATATAATACATTTTTGTAGCATAAAACTTACAAAATAAATGTTTTTATTGAATCCTATTCTCAATATTTCAATTATTGTATATTATCTTAGACGCAGAATTTAATAATGCCTTACAATATTTGACTTCCAATTACTACAGGTATATTAACTCGTATATACTATTAATTCTATTTTGAATATGTACTTTTAATCAAAGTATTAATAAATATTTATTGTTTTCTATAAATATGTGTTCCACAGTCCATACAGATTCCTACACCTTTCGTTAACGTTAGTATTCCATTTTTCTTTAGTGCAATAGCATATATTCCGCGTTTAGAAAACCTTATATAATTTCTAGTAGGAAAACGGGTTGGATATTCAATTTCAAATGTTTCTTCTGAAACCCGTTTATTATTTCTGTAAAACGTTACCGTTTGGTTTGTATTAAATACAATATGCTCATTTTTTGTCCCTTTTAAAGGATTCATAAGATTGGTAACTCCTTCCCATTGCCATGAGCCAACAATATCATTAATCTTAATTTGCTTTCTTTTTATTTTAATATCTTGAACTCTATCAAGCGCATAAGTAGACAAATACGATTGCTTATTATTTTTTGCGAATTCAATATATTTTTCTATTAAAACTGAGTCTTGGGTCCTTATTTTATTCAGTCTATAATTTGGAATAAAATCATTTATATGACTTTTTCTTAAAGAATCTGCTAAGACATCTTTTTGTAATAATGATTCAAATTTTATAGCTGGTATGTTCTCTAAAGAATCAACCTTTGACTGAAGTGAATGGTTTTGAATCGTTAACTTATGTAATTCTTTTTCTAATTGCTCTTCCTTTTCATTACACGAAAAAAAACACATTAAAATACAAATAAGCACTAATCGTTTCATGTTTTAATTTTAGAGGTATTGTATCAAACATCTAACCAAAAACGTTTAGACAAGGTTTGTTTTGTATACTCAAACTATGTACAAACCATAAAAAAATTAAAATACCAAGTTAATTCCCATTATTGAGACTCTTGCTTTCAGAGGAATTTTTAAACCAGAAATCCTACCAAGTCTTCAATCTTAGATATCAATTGAATCTTAATAACCGTATCCTTTAGAGCAATTTTGTTGTATTTAGAGACGAAAATGGTCGAAAAGCCTAATTTTTCGGCTTCCAAAATGCGTTGCTCAACACGTTGTACTGGTCTAATTTCTCCAGACAAACCGACTTCTGCAGCAAAACAATAATCACTTTCTAAAGCGACATCTTCATTAGAAGACAAAATAGCTGCAACAACCGCTAAATCTATCGCAGGATCGTCAACTGTGATGCCTCCTGTTATATTTAAAAAAACATCTTTTGCTCCCAAACGAAATCCTGCACGCTTCTCTAAAACCGCTAATAACATATTTAAACGTTTGGCATTAAATCCTGTGGCAGAACGCTGTGGTGTACCGTAAACTGCTGTACTTACTAATGCTTGTACTTCAATCATTAATGGTCGCAATCCTTCTAACGTTGCTGCAACGGCATTGCCAGAAAGCTCGCCATCTTTTTCAGAAATTAATATCTCAGATGGATTAGAAACCTCGCGTAACCCTGACCCTTGCATTTCGTAAATACCAAGTTCGTTAGTAGAACCAAAACGGTTTTTATTGGCTCTTAAAATTCTAAATACATGGTTTCGGTCGCCTTCAAATTGTAAAACCGTATCTACCATATGCTCTAAAATTTTTGGACCTGCAATATGTCCATCTTTTGTAATATGACCAATTAATAAAACTGGTGTAGATGTTTCTTTAGCAAATTTTATAAGTTCTGTTGTACATTCTTTAATTTGAGAAATACTTCCTGCAGAAGATTCTATATAGTCGCTATGCAAGGTTTGAATTGAGTCTATCACCACAATATCTGGCTCTAAAGCTTCAATCTGTTTAAAGATATTTTGAGTTTTAGTCTCTGTAAGGATGTAACAATTATTGCTGTTAGGATTAATACGTTCTGCACGCATTTTTATTTGTTTTTGGCTTTCTTCGCCAGAAACATATAGTGTTTTGTATTGTAATTTTAAGGCGATTTGAAGTAAGAGCGTACTTTTACCTATACCTGGCTCACCGCCTAATAAGGTCAACGATCCATTAACCATGCCGCCACCAAGCACACGATTAAATTCGCCATCTTGCATATCTAAACGCGCTTCTTGAGACGTATCAATTTCATTAATTAATAATGGTTTAGAAGCTCGTTTTGAAATAGATGTTGGCGTTTTCCAATCGCTTTTTTCGGGTTTCTGAATCACTTCTTCAGCAATGGTATTCCATTCCTTACAAGACGTGCATTGCCCTTGCCATTTGGCATATTGACTACCACAATTTTGACAAAAAAAAGTTGTTTTTACTTTAGCCATGTTCTTGTGCTGAACAAACAGCAATCTATTTAGTTAAGAACAGCTAAATTAAAGAATTTCTTCAAACGAAATGTTGGAGGCAATCTATATTTATATCAAGTGACTCCTGTTTTTAAGCAAACAAGGTTTTAGTTGATGTCTTTAAACCAAGACACAATCGCTAAAACTTTTATTGCAGCTATTTTTGAAGGCCAATTAGATATTAAAAAATGCTTTGATTTTTTAAAAATATGTTCAAAAAAATAATCTGTAGACATCTTATGCTTTTTACTTTTCTTCATCCTCAATAACGTCTTCTTCTGTGTCTTCTTCATCTACATCAACCAAGGTTAATGCTAATTCATCTATTTTAGAAAATATAAAATCTCTATTGATATGACTAACGTCATTTAAGGTTAAAGCATCTTCATATAACTTTTTAGCTTTTTTAGTTTTTCCTAATTTTTCAGCAGACTGTGCCAAATAAAATGTTCCCAATAAGGTTTCTGGATGTAGTTTATTGGCTAATATCCCTAACTTAAATAACGATTTATAATCTTCTCTTTGTTCCGCTACTTTTGCTACTTTTTCTAATTCTTCCTCACTGATATCTTTTTCAATTCCGAATAGTTTTTCTATTCTTTTATAGCGATCAACTAAATATTCATCTAAAGTTCCCTCATATGGTAACACCTTTTCTTCTAATTCTTTTTCCCTAAGCGGATTGTAAATTGAAAAAATCTTATCAAAAGATCTAGATATTGCTCCTGTAACCAAGGTATAATGTGTTTCGCCTTTAAAATCATCGAAGTAATAGGTTAAGTTTTTATTTTCAACAGCTTCAATTAATTCATTTGTAGATATAATGTTCTTTCTAATTTCTGGTATATCTTTTTCTGCAGTCGCCATGTAATAAAAAACATCTGTCTTATAAAGCGCTAAACGTTTTGAAACAAAATTTCTCAACGAACCTACAAAATCTGGACTAATACATACATAAGCCTGAAACTCTAATTCTTCTTTAAATAAATATGAGTTTATGAAATTACCCATGATATCATGACCTACAGCTACTCTAAATTTACTTGTTTTGTATTTACCATCTAAATATGGTAATAATTCTTCGGACACAAACTCGTGAAATCGTATACCAGACTCTGTTGGTAAGCCTGTTTGTGGTTCGTAATAACTATCGTATACACGTTCCTCTCCTTGCATTACACCAACTACGATAGAGCTTGGCATATCATCAAAATAGGTTTGAAAATCTACCTGGCCAGTTACAGGCTCAAATAAGTAATCACCATCAAAAACAATAATAAGCGGATACTTTTTATCTGCCTTTGAATCATAATCTGTAGGTAATTTTATCTTTAATTGACGTTTAGAATTTAAACGCGAGGAAGAAATCTCTTCGTAGGTAATTTGCGCATAGGACAACACACAAATAAAACAAGTAAGAACTACTAGAATAGTTTTTCTCATAATTAAGTAGGTTTAGTTTTGGGACACCAAACATAGTTAATTATCGTCAAATAGTCAATTTTTTTCGATGAAATACACCTAATCGTTTAATGCTTCTTGCGTATCGTACATTTTTTCGAGCATAATTTCCTTATCTATAAACTGAGATGGCTGTAACAATAACCCAGATTTATATTGAATTAAGGCTTTTCTTAAGTTACCTTCTTTTTCATACAACATACCTGAATAATAAGAACTTAGCATTGATTTTGGGAAATTTTTCTTAACCAGCTTTGTTAACTTCTCTAAGGATTCTAAATCATCTTTTTTATTACTTGCTGCGGCAATAGCTCTAATATCGTTTTCAATTAACTTTTTTTCAAATCCATAGAAATATTCTATGTCTTCGTATTTTTTAACCAGATAATCGTAAGGAGAACCTTCGTAGGTCAGCACTTTTTCTTTATACTCTTTTGCATTTATGGGTTTAAAAAGTCCGAATATTTGATTTAAAGCTTTCGGAATTCCTCTACCTACTAAACCATAATGGTTAGCGTCTTCAAAGTCATCAAATTTATAGAGTAATTTTTCATTTTCTATGGAGGAAAAAATAGAATCACTTTCTATAATTGAAGATCTTAGACTTTTTAAATCCGCATCTCCTGTCGCTAAATAATAAAAGGTTTCTTGTTGTAAAATTTCAAATCGTTGTTTTAATCTGTCTTTAATTTCTGGAGCAAAATCGGGACTTAAAGCCACATATGCTCTAAAAAGTGGCTGCTCCTTAAATAAATAATAATTAATAAAATTAGCGCTTAGATCATGCCCAACAATAATTCTAAAGTTTGAAGCTTTATAAGTATCTTCAATATATGGTAATAATTCTGCTGCCAAAAACTCATAGAATGCCGCACCTTCTTGTGCCGGAAAATTAGTCTCTTCATCATAAAAGAAATCATCATCTCTAGTACTCCCTTGCTTAACTCCTACTACAATACAATCTGGTATGTCTTCCCAATACGACTGGTAATCAATATTACCTGCTATAGGCTCAAACAAATAGTCTCCATCTAAAACTACAATTAAAGGATAGGTTCGTTTCTCTTCTGGATTATAATTTCTTGGTAACTGAATTTTTAATTCGCGTTTTCCTTCAAGTTTATAAGAATCTATGGTTTTATAAATCGCTTGCGCTTGAAGATTAAACGCAAAAAACAGACTTATAAGTAGTAGGTAAAAATTCTTCATAATGATATTAATCAAATTAGCAAGTTAAAAAATATTTCTAAGCTGCTGTTTTATTTCTATTATAGATAGGCAAATATAATAACGATAAACCACCTAACACAATAATTACTAAAGTTTGCGTGGACCACATTATCCAACCAAATGCTCTGCTTGGCTCTTCTAACATGCCAAATAATAGAAATGCTATAACTACAGCTTCAGGAAAGGAACCAATTCCACCATTTGTAGCCGCAATACTAAAACTTGCTAGTATAAAACCAATTAATATCGCTGCCATAGAAATGTGTTCTAATTGTGGCAACGCAAAGGTGGTTACATAAAACATTAGAACATACATAAGCCATATGAAGATGGTATGACTTATAAATGCCCATTTTTTTTTCATCTTAAAAATGCTAAAAACTCCTTCAATAAGACCAGCGACAAAGGCCTTTACTTTGAGTGCTATTTTACCTCGACTTTTTCTGATAAACATAAACACCACAAAACCGACGAGAAGCAATACAACACCTAAAACAAAGAGCATTTTAGGATTAAACTTTGAGGTAAAAAAATTAAATATGAATTCAAATTCTAAGAAAAACGCTATTGCAATTATTACCAATAACATTATTGTATCTGCGATTCGCTCTGCAACGATGGAACCAAAACCTTTATCAAAAGGAATGCCTTCATAATTCACTAAAATGGAAGCTCTCGCTATTTCACCTGCTCTTGGAATTGTAAAGTTTATTAAATACGCAGAATATACAGCCATAAAGCTATTGGCAAATTTTGGCTTATAACCCAATGGTTCTGCCATAAACAACCAACGATATGCTCTAGACATATGACTTAAAATACCCAATACGACACCTAAAATTATCCAAAAATAGTTCGCATCCTTAAAATACTGAACCAATGTAGGAATTGAAATTTTAGATAAAGAATACCACACTAATCCTACGCCTAATAGAAGAGGAACTACAACTTTTAGGATGGATTTTGGGTTAGGCAATTTCTTAATTTAGAAGATTTGTAGCCTCATCCGGAAACACTAAAGATGGCTTAAATACTTTAGCATCTTCAATATCCATAAAAGCATAGGTAATAAGAATTAAAGTATCTCCTATAGCAACTTTTCGTGCTGCAGCGCCATTAAGTGTGATTTCTCCACTTTTTCTAGGGCCAGGAATACAATACGTTTCTAAACGTTCACCATTGTCATTATTTACAATCTGAACCTTTTCACCTTGAATAATGTTTGCC
This sequence comes from Winogradskyella eckloniae, assembly GCF_013249045.1. Lineage (GTDB taxonomy): Bacteria > Bacteroidota > Bacteroidia > Flavobacteriales > Flavobacteriaceae > Winogradskyella > Winogradskyella eckloniae. Next base: position 75,980 of record NZ_JABRWP010000002.1, on the reverse strand, counting down.
GCATCCATTAAATCTTCATCAATAGTAATACTACCAATATAGTTTAATGCTGCTCCTGTCACCTTTACACGGTGAATTTTTGATTTTACAACTTGTATTTGCATTTTACAAAGATAATTAATTTAATGCTATATTATCGATAAGTCTAATATCGCCTGCATATACTGCAATAAATACTCTATATAACCTTTTTGATGATTTCCTTTTCACAGGTTTCAAAGTGCTAATATCTGCAATAATAACATACTCTAATTCTAAAAGTTCGTTTTTTTTAAATTGAGCTTCTACCCATTTTGTAACTTTTTGAGCGCTATTGGTTTTAAATTTCGCTTTGGCCGACTGTAACGTTTTATAAATAAAAGGGGCTTCTGCCCTATGAGCCTTGGTTAATCTTGTATTTCTAGAACTCATTGCCAAACCATCTTTGGCTCTATGAATTGGACAGCCAACGATATTAACGGGCAAATTGTACAATTCTACTAGTTTTTTAATGATTTGTAATTGCTGAAAATCCTTCTCTCCAAAATAGGCCTTTTTTGGTTCTACTATTTCAAATAATCGCTTTACAATAGTCCCAACACCATCAAAATGACCTGCCCTAAATGCTCCTTCCATTTGCTGTTCTAAACCATCAAACTTAAAGGATTTAGACACAATGTCTTTACCATAGATATCTTCTACTGTAGGCGCATAAACACAGATCTTATCTTTACTTACGGATTTTAATAAATTAATATCCTCCTCTAATGTTCTCGGATATTTTACTAAATCTTCTTGATTATCAAACTGTGTTGGATTTACAAAAATACTAACCACAATAAAGTCGTTTTCATCAAGGGCTGTATTGACCAATGACAAATGACCATTGTGCAATGCTCCCATTGTAGGAACAAACCCAATCGTAACTCCATCGTCCCTTAAATTATCTAGATAATGTGATAATTCGGATTTATTGTGATATTTTTTCACGGTACTAACAAAAAATTAACGCGTGCAAACATAATATAATACTAGCAATCTGCCCAAAATTTTGTAATTTTGCATGTTTTTTACTCTTAATTTTCAAAAGAAGCAGATTTATGAAAGATAAACGAATATTATATGTGTCCTCGGAAGTCGTTCCATATTTACCAGAAACAGAGATTTCTTCAATGTCGTTTGAAGCGCCTAGAATGGTAAACAAACAAGGAGGTCAGATTAGAATATTTATGCCTCGTTTTGGTAATATTAATGAAAGAAGACATCAATTACACGAAGTCATTAGACTTTCTGGTATCAATTTAGTTATTAATGATTTAGATATGCCATTAATAATTAAAGTCGCCTCAATTCCAAAAGAACGTATTCAGGTTTACTTTATAGACAATGAAGATTATTTTAAGCGAAAAGCGACATTGACTGATGAAGACGGAAAACTATTTTCTGACAACGATGAACGCGCCATTTTCTTTGCTAAAGGGGTTATAGAAACCGTTAAAAAATTAAATTGGGCTCCAGATATTATTCACGTAAATGGCTGGTTAGCCTCTTTACTCCCTTTATATTTAAAAGAATTTTACAAAACCGAACCTTTATTTACGGAAAGTAAAATTGTAACCTCTGTATACAATCAATCATTTGAAGGTGCGTTAGATAAAGACATGATCTCTAAAATTAATTTTGACGGATTGAGCACGGAAGCTACTAAACTATTAGATGAACCCAATTATAATAATTTAATGAAAATTGCGATTGATAATTCAGACGCCATTATAAGAGGTTCACAAGATTTACCTGATGAATTAGATTCTTATTTAAGTGATTTATCAAAACCAGTTTTAGACTATTTTTCTATTGAAGAATTTGCAGATCCTTATACTGATTTTTACACCAATACTGTTCTTAACAGTAACTAAATACTATGAAAAAAAACAAATTAGCCTTAAATTTATTTGCATTTGTATTACTTGCATGCAGTTTCATTGCATGTGATAATGACTTTGCTACAATTGAGTCCGACGTTATTAATTCCGACAATGCAACCAACTTCAGTGTTGAAATTGCCTCAAGTGATATTATTACTTACACCAAACCTTTAGGACCAGTACAAACTAATGATTTTGGTTCTGGCTTAAGTACATTAGGTATATACGATGACATTTATGGAAGAACAATAGCAAGCTTTGTTACGCAATTAGCTCCAAGTACAGTAGATCCAGAATTTGGGGATAACGCAACCATAGATTCCGTAGTTGTAACAATGCCTTTTTTTAATACAGCAATTGATTTTGATGACGATGGTAACGTTATTTATGATATTGATTCAATTATACCGAAATCAGACACTTATAAAAACATAAAACTTAGAATCTTTGAAAACAACTACTTTATCAGAGATTTTGACCCAGCTGGTGATTTTAATGAAAGTCAGGCATACTTCTCTAATAAAACAGCATCTAATTCTGAAATGATATCTAATTTAGAAGGCGAAGAACTCATTTTTTTAGATGAGCCTCAAACCTCGTATTATGAAAGCTCTAATAACAATATTACCATAAATAGTGATGTATTTGTATTAGAAGAGGAAGATGATGATGACGATGATGATTTACCTCAAGTTATAGAAAGACAAGCACCAGGCATTAGAATTAGGCTAGACCCAACATTTTGGCAAACCAAAATACTAGACAAAGAAGGCGATGCTGTTTTAAGTAGTCAAAACAACTTTGCAGACTACTTTAGAGGGCTATACTTTAAAGTAGAACCTAATGATGCAGGTGATGGAAGCTTTATTGTTTTAAATACTAATAGTACAACTGCCAATGTTACGGTGTATTATAAAAACACTACCACAACTGTGAATGATGATGGTACCGAAGAAGAAACAACAAATACAGGTACGTATGTCCTTAATTTTTCTCCAAATAAAATAAACTTTTTTGATAACGATTTTTCACAATCTATCACTGAAGGGAATTCCGAAACTGGAGACAGTAAAATCTATTTAAAAGGCGGACAAGGAGCGATAGCTGGTGTTAAATTATTTCAAGGCATGTACGATGAAGAAGCAGGTATATCAAATTTTGAAAAATTCAGATCTGATTTTGTTGTCCTTGAAAATAATGAATTTGTTAGCTCTAAACGTTTAGTGAATGAAGCCAATTTAGTTTTTTATGTTGACCAAGATATTGTGCAGAACAACGAACCTAATCGCCTCTATTTGTATGATATAGATAATAACTCACCGTTGATAGATTATTATTTAGATGGTCTTAATAATACTTTACCTTCGTTCTCAATAGTAAATCACCTTGGTCCATTAGAACGTGTTGATGAAGATGACCCAACAAGTGCAGGTGTAAAATATAAATTTAAAATTACAGATCATATTAATAATTTATTATTAAGAGATTCTACTAACATAGAATTAGGTTTGTCTGTTTCTTTAAATGTTAATCTGGAAGAATCAATTGCACAGAGAAAAGTGCAAACCGCATCTGACATTGATTTTACAGTACCTGCAAGTTCTACAATATCGCCAAGAGGTGTGGTATTACATGGTAATAACACTAATGATGACAGTAAAAAAGTATATTTAGAAATTTATTATACAGAACCAAATAACTAAAAAATTAACCTATGTGTGGAATTGTTGGATATATTGGCCATAGAGAAGCCTATCCTATAATAATTAAAGGACTACAAAGATTAGAATATCGTGGCTATGACAGCGCTGGTATTGCGCTTTACGATGGAAAAGAAATTAAACTTTCTAAAACCAAAGGAAAAGTTGCTGATCTAAAAGAAAAATTAGAAAACGAAATATCAATAGATGGTTCATTAGGAATTGGCCATACAAGATGGGCTACACATGGTGTGCCTAATGATGTAAATTCGCATCCTCATTATTCTAATTCCGGAGATCTTGTAATTATTCATAATGGTATCATTGAAAATTACGATTCCCTAAAAAAAGAATTGATAAAACGTGGTTACACCTTTAAATCAGATACAGATACAGAAGTACTTGTAAATCTCATTGAAGACGTCAAGAAAAATGAAAATTTAAAACTCGGAAAAGCTATACAAATTGCCTTAAACCAAGTGGTTGGTGCATATGCTATCGCGGTTTTCGATAAAAACAAACCAAATGAAATAGTTGTTGCAAAACTTGGTAGTCCATTGGCTATTGGTGTTGGTGATGACGAATTCTTTATAGCCAGTGACGCTTCGCCTTTTATAGAATATACTAAAAATGCGATCTACCTTGAAGATGAGCAAATGGCTATAATCAGAAGAGGTAAGGATATTAAGATTAGAAAAATAAAAAACGACAGCTTAGTTGATCCTTATGTACAAGAGTTACAGTTAAACTTAGAGCAAATAGAAAAAGGTGGCTATGATCACTTTATGCTAAAAGAAATCTATGAACAACCTGAAGCAATCTTAGATACCTTTAGAGGACGATTATTAAGTAATGAAGCCATTATTAAAATGGCCGGCGTTGAGGATAATATGAAAAAATTCTTAGCCGCAGACCGAATAATCGTAGTAGCATGTGGTACATCATGGCATGCAGGCTTAGTTGCTGAGTATATATTTGAAGATTTGGCTAGAATCCCGGTAGAAGTAGAATATGCTTCAGAATTTAGATATAGAAACCCAGTAATTACCGAAAAAGATGTTGTTATTGCCATCTCGCAATCTGGTGAAACCGCAGATACGTTAGCCGCAATTAAATTAGCAAAATCTAAAGGCGCATTCGTATTTGGAGTATGTAATGTCGTTGGTTCGTCTATCGCTAGAGAATCTGATGCAGGTGCTTATACGCACGCTGGACCAGAAATTGGAGTTGCATCAACAAAAGCATTTACTACACAAATTACAGTTTTAACTTTAATGGCTTTACGTTTGGCTAGAGCAAAAGGGACATTATCTAGTTCTGAGTTTAGACATCATCTTATAGAATTAGAAACCATTCCTGGAAAAGTTGAAGAAGCGTTAAAATCTGATGCTTATGTGAAATCTGTAGCCGAAATTTATAAAGATTCAAAAAACTGTCTATATCTAGGACGCGGATTTAATTTCCCTGTCGCCTTAGAAGGTGCTTTAAAATTAAAAGAGATTTCTTACATACATGCAGAAGGGTATCCAGCTGCAGAAATGAAACACGGACCTATTGCCTTAATTGATGAACAAATGCCTGTATTTGTGATTGCAACTAAGAAGGGTCATTACGAAAAAGTGGTAAGTAATATTCAAGAAATAAAATCTAGAAAAGGAAAAATAATAGGTATTGTAACTAAAGGTGATGTAAGTGTAAAAGAACTTGCTGATCACGTTATTGAGGTACCTGAGACATTAGAGTGTCTTACACCGCTCTTAACAACAATTCCGTTACAATTATTATCATACCATATTGCAGTATTATTAGATAAAAATGTTGATCAACCAAGAAATCTAGCAAAATCTGTTACGGTAGAATAGCCCGTATTCCACTATTAAATTATTATTAAAACGCCTTAAAATTGACAATTTCTCAATTTTAAGGCGTTTATTTTTATATATTTTCCTATGCACGCATAATTTTTTACAGATTTCTTACCGAATTATCATATATTTAATTAAATTGGTCATCTAATAAATTAACTAATTTTCTAAAATGAAGACAATCTTAAAGCTTTTCACAATGCTTTTTTGCGTGGTATCTTTTGCACAAACCACAGTAAAAGGACAAATTAAAGACAATACCGGTTTACCCTTACCTGGAGCAAATATTGTCGTCTTAGGTACGAGTTCTGGTACCGTAACCGATTTTGATGGTAACTATTCATTGACAGTTAGTCAAGATCCGCCATTTTCAATCCAAATCAGTTATGCCGGATTTGAATCTCAAACGTTCGAAGTCACATCAAACAACCAAACGATAGATGTCACTTTAAAAGAAGGAAATGAACTCGATGAAGTCGTAATTTCTGCATCACGTACGCCAGAACGTATATTTGAATCACCAGTAACCGTGGAACGTTTTGGTTTAAAAGAAATTAAAAACACAGCCTCTGCTGACTTTTATGGTGGTTTAGAAAACCTTAAAGGTGTTGATGTAAACTCAAGTAGTTTAACGTTTAAATCTGTTAATACTAGAGGTTTCGCAACTACAGCAAACACTCGTTTTATGCAATTGGTAGATGGCATGGACAACTCTACGCCTGCTCTAAATTTCCCAATTGGTAACTTGGTAGGTATGATCGAAACAGATGTACAAAGTGTAGAATTATTACCTGGAGCATCGTCTGCGTTATATGGTGCAAACGCGTTCAACGGTATTCTATTTATGCAAAGTAAAAGCCCTTTTGACCATCAAGGTATTAGTGCGTTTGTAAAACGAGGTATTACTTCTCAAGAAGCCGCAGGAGATAATGCTTACACTGACTTAGGTGTAAGAATGGCCTATAAATTTAGTGATAAATTTGCTGCAAAAGTTAACTTTGGTTACTTACACGGTAAAGATTGGGCTGCCACAAGTGAAGTAGATAGTGATTTACCAGGTGGTACAAGAGCAACAAATAGAAATTACAATGGTATCAATGTTTACGGTGATGAAGTTTCAGCTAATTTAAATGATTTAGCTGGTGGTACAGGAATAGTGCCAGATGTTTTTGTAAGTAGAACAGGATATAATGAACGTGATTTAACAGAGCATAAAGCTGAAAGTGTAAAAGCAGATTGGGGCTTATATTACCGCCCAATTACTGATAGCAATTTTGAAATACAATATGTCGGTAAAGTAGGTACTGGTACAACGATATACCAAGGTACTAACCGTTATAATATAGATGGGTTTTTCCAACAACAACATAAATTAGAATTAAAGAATGATAATTATTTTTTAAGAGGTTATGTTGTAGCAGATAGAGCCGGAGACTCTTACGATATGGTTTTTACAGGAATCAATATTAACAGAGCATGGAAAAGTGATGAGGACTGGTTTGGTGATTATATTAATACCTACGTCGCTGCAACTTTAGGTGGTGGTGCTACTGATGAACAAGCGCATGCTGCAGCAAGAGCTGCCGCAGAAAGCGGTAGATTTGAACCAGGATCAGATGATTTTAACAATGCTTTTAACCGAATTATTCAAGATCCAGACTTAGCGACAGGTTCTAAATTTCAAGATCAATCAAAATACTATCATGCTGATGGTAATTACAATTTTAGTGAACTCATTGATTTTGCCGATATACAAGTTGGTGGATCATTTAGACAATATGATCTAAATTCATTAGGTTCTATTTATACGGATTTCGACGGACCAATAAAATATAGTGAATATGGCGTTTATACTCAAATTCAGAAAAACTTAGAATTAAATGACTTAATGGCGTTAAAAGTTACAGCGTCCGCACGTTATGACAAATCTGAGTTTTTTGACGGTTTTGTATCACCAAGACTTTCTTTAGGCTTAACTTTAAATGAGAACCATAATATTAGAGCATCTGCTCAAACAGGGTTTAGAAATCCAACAACGCAAGATTTATTTATTGGTTTAGACGCTGGTAGAGCCATTTTAGTAGGTTCATCACCAGATAACTTAGATCGTTATTCTAGAGATTTTGTAGCCAATGATGGCAATACTTATACACAAACAGGTGCAGCAGCATATAACAATTCATATACGGCGTCTTCTGTACAACAATTAGGCGCGACAGGTGACCCTACCGTTTTAGAGATTGCCAACCCAGATCTTGTTTCTCCAGAAAAAGTTACTTCTTTTGAAATTGGATATAGAGGAAAAATTAATAAGTTAACTGTAGACTTTAGCACGTATTATAACAAATATGAAGACTTTATTTCGTCTGAAGTTGTTATTGCTCCACTATATGGATCAGTAGCCGATGGCTCAGCAATTGCAGCTATAGCTAATAGTGATTTTAGAACTTATAGCACCTATACCAATTCTGAAGCAGATGTTAATTCTTATGGTGCATCTATCGGGTTATCAGCAAAAATATTTGGTGATTATGATCTAGGCGGAAGTTACACCTTCACAAAACAAGATTTTGACCAAGCAGCAAACCCTAACTTTGAAACGAATTTTAATACACCAGAACATAAGTTTAAAGCACATTTTGGTAATACAGAGTTGTTCAAAAACTTTGGTTTTAACGTGGCGTACAAATTTAGTGATGATTATTTCTGGCAAGCGACATTTGGAGATGGTATAGTACCTGAATTCCACACTGTAGATGCACAAATCAATTACAAAATTCCTAGTTTAAAATCTATAGTTAAAGTAGGAGGTACAAATATTGGAGGAAAAGAATATTTCACAATATTTGGTTCAGGCTATATAGGATCTATGTATTACATCTCTTGGACAATTAATAACTTATAAAAAACGTAAAATGAAAAATATAAAATATTTATTACTATCAGCTGTCCTAATAGGTTTTACAGCATGTAATGATGAAAGTGATTTTGAAGACCAATTAGATAACCCTATTGAAGTTGTTGTGTTACCAGAATTAACAGCTGGTTCTGCCAATTTTTCAAATTATGTATCTATTGGTAACTCCTTAACCGCAGGTTTTACAGATAATGCCTTGTTTATTCAAGGACAAGAAAACTCAATGCCAAATATGTTATCACAAAAATTTGGTTTAGTAGGTGGTGGGAGTTTTACGCAGCCGTTAATGAATGATAATATTGGAGGATTACTTTTTGGTGGAATGCAAAATGCCGATGGTAGTTTTGGACCTAGACTATATTTTGATGGATCAGGACCAGCCGGTTTACCAGCTGTTTCTACAACAGAGGCCTTTGCTCCTTCTGTTGGCAGTCAAAATAATATGGGAGTTCCTGGTGCTGCAAGTTATCATTTGTTATATGATGGTTATGGTAATCCTGGCAACTTATTAACAACGCCTCCGACCGCTAACCCGTATTATGTTCGTATGGCTTCTGCTCCAAATGCAACTGTTTTAGGAGATGCATTAGCACAACAACCAACATTTATTTCTTTATGGATTGGAAATAACGACGTATTAGGTTATGCAACTTCTGGTGGCGACCAAACTGTTGCAGCTATAACTCCAATTGATGGCCCTCCAGGTGTAGGTTTTGACCAAACTATAGGAGCTATTGTTAATTCAATACAGGCGACTGGTGCACAAGGCGTAATGGCAAACATTCCTTATGTAACAACAATACCGCATTTTACTACAGTTCCACATAATCCTGTGCCTCTAGATGCGGCCACAGCAGGCTTTTTAAATAGTGCAAGTGCTTACGGCGCATACAATGGAGGACTTGATGCAACATTAGCATTTCTTATGGCTAATCCTGCTCAACTTGCTTTTTTCTTTCCGCCTACTGATAGTATGTCATCAGAGGAATTAGCAACAGCCGAAATAGCTAAGAGAAAAATTTACTTTACGGAAGGTGCTGGCAATGCTGTTGTTATTATGGATGAAAATTTAACGGATTTAACAGCAATAAACGCTGCTTTGGTTAGCATGCGTCAAGCCACTGAAGATGATTTATTAGTATTACCTGCCTCTAGTTTTATTGGTACAGAGGCTATACCAGGAAATCCAACAACTGTTAATGGTGTTGCAATCCCTTTAGCAGATAAGTGGGTATTAACGCCAGAAGAACAAGCAGAAATAATAACTGCAACTGATAATTTTAACGCAACATTACAATCTGCAGCATCATCTGCAGGATTTGCTTTTGTAGATGCAAATTCGTTAATGCAACAATTACATAATAGCGGGTATGCTGATGGAGATTTTATTTTAACATCGAGTTTAGTAACAGGAGGTGCATTTTCATTAGACGGCGTTCACCCAACAGCTAGAGGTTACGCACTATTAGCTAATGAATTTATGAAAGCCATAGATGCCACATATGGCTCTAACTTTGAAGCTTCAGGTAACTTATTAAACATTGGGAATTACCCAACGAATTACCCGCCAACTTTACAGTAAAATTAGATAAAATACAATAATAAAAACGCTCTCAAATTGGGAGCGTTTTTCGTGCTTAAAAAAGCCAAAATTTTGATATGGTTTTTAAATTAAAACTCCTATCTTTGCAGCGCGAAAAACGCATGTACTCAACTTGGTTGGGAAAGCTGATTTTTCGCATTTAAACTATTGCAAAACAAAAACATATAAGTAATGTCAAAAGTTACAGGTAAAGTTGCACAAATCGTAGGCCCAGTTATCGATGTAGAATTCGCTGCTGGTGCAGAGCTTCCAAAGATTTATGATTCATTAGAAATTAACAACCAAGATGGTTCAAAATTAGTATTAGAAGTACAATCTCACATTGGTGAAGATACTGTACGTACAATTGCTATGGACTCTTCAGATGGTTTAAGCAGAGGAACGGAAGTTCATTCAACTGGTGCTCCAATTCAAATGCCAATCGGTGATGATGTTTACGGACGTCTTTTCAATGTCATTGGTGATGCTATTGATGGATTAGGTAATTTACCTAAAGCGGGTGATGCAGGTTTACCGATTCACAGACAAGCTCCTAAATTCGAAGATTTATCAACATCTACTGAAGTTTTATTTACTGGTATTAAAGTAATCGACTTAATTGAGCCTTACGCAAAAGGTGGTAAGATTGGTTTATTTGGAGGTGCTGGTGTAGGTAAAACAGTATTAATTCAAGAGTTGATTAACAATATTGCAAAAGGTCACGGTGGACTTTCTGTATTTGCAGGTGTTGGTGAAAGAACACGTGAAGGAAACGATTTACTTCGTGAAATGTTAGAGTCTGGTATTATTAAATACGGTGATGACTTTATGCATTCTATGGAAGAAGGCGGATGGGATCTTCAAAAAGTTGATAAGTCAATAATGAAAGATTCTAAAGCAACTTTCGTATTCGGACAAATGAATGAGCCTCCTGGAGCTCGTGCTCGTGTAGCGCTTTCAGGATTAACTATAGCAGAATATTTCCGTGATGGTGCTGGTGAAGGACAAGGAAAAGATGTATTATTTTTCGTAGATAATATCTTCCGTTTTACACAAGCTGGTTCTGAGGTATCTGCACTATTAGGTCGTATGCCTTCTGCGGTAGGTTACCAACCAACATTAGCAACCGAAATGGGTGCAATGCAAGAACGTATTACATCAACAAAAAGAGGATCTATTACATCTGTACAAGCGGTTTACGTACCTGCGGATGATTTAACGGATCCGGCTCCAGCAACAACGTTTGCTCACTTAGATGCAACAACCGTATTATCTCGTAAAATTGCAGAGTTAGGTATTTATCCTGCTGTAGATCCATTAGATTCTACATCAAGAATTCTTACTGCTGAAATTTTAGGTGATGAGCACTATGCTTGTGCACAACGTGTCAAAGAGTTATTACAACGTTATAAAGAATTACAAGATATTATTGCCATCTTAGGTATGGAAGAATTATCTGAAGAAGATAAAATGGCTGTAGGTAGAGCAAGACGTGTACAACGTTTCTTATCACAACCTTTCCACGTAGCTGAGCAGTTTACTGGTATTCCTGGTGTATTAGTAGATATTAAAGAAACGATTAAAGGTTTTAACCAAATTATGGATGGTGAATTAGATCACTTACCAGAAGCGGCATTTAACCTTAAAGGTTCTATTGAAGAAGCTATTGAAGCAGGAGAGAAAATGTTAGCTGAGGCATAATTGGTTAATAGTTTATAGTTGTTGGTTATCAGTTATCCCAACAACCATCTACTAACAACAAACAACTAAAAGATATGTATTTAGAAATTGTATCACCAGAAGCCACATTATTTAGCGGAGAAGTTACTTCAGTAACGGTTCCTGGCGTAAATGGTGAGTTTGAAATGTTAACCAACCACGCTCCTATTGTCTCTATTCTTAAGGAAGGACATGTAAAAGTTGCTGGTTCTGTTACTCTTAAAAAAGAGGTTGAAGAAAAGTTCACTAAATCTGATAAAGGCGTTTGGTTAGCTATCAATTCTGGAACATTAGAAATGAAAGATAATAAGCTCATTATTTTAGCAGATTAATTCAATCATTATATAAATAAAAAAAGCGCGAAATTAATTTTTCGCGCTTTTTTTATGTTTAATTTTTTGGTGTTCAATTCGGTTATTTCTTCAAGTCTTAAGTCTTTGTTCTAACAACAAAGCAGTCTTGTTTCTAATAAATCGATTACATTCGCTTCACAGCCTCCAACTCTACTTTCAACTCCTGAAATAACATCATAATACTGCTTAGTTTCAATTCCTTTTCATCGTATTCTTGAGTATTAATACAGCAGGTAAATTCCCAAATTTCTAATATATTTTCGCGCTTAACTAAATATGGTTGATACGTCTTATTATCAGAACTCAATAACAAATTTGTAGTATCGCCTTCAGGTATATAAACACGCTTATAAACCAAACCATCATCCTTTGTTAAAATAATATAAGTTCGTCCATTTTTAATATCACTGATATCTTCCGTAAACTTTGCAACTATAAAAGCACCATCTTTTACAGGCAACATAGAATCGCCTTTAATAGGAAATGCTCTGTGCGTACCTGTTGGTAAAAAAGGTAATTTTATTTTTTGAAGTTGCTCTATATATTCTGGGTCATCATAACCAGACAAATAACCTGCTGAGGCCTTTGCTGGTATAATCTCAATTAAATCTTCATTGTTTTCACTAACCGTTACCGGGAACAACACACGCTTATTCCCTACTTCTATAAACGAGGTATCTTTTGCCTTGCGTAAATCGTTTTTTACCAAAATATCAATAGGAATATCAAAGAAATTAGACAAGTCTATTAAACGGTCTATTGGCGGCTCAGAACGGCCTTCTTCGTAAGAACCCACAACGGAGCGTGTCCAGTTTAGTTCGTCTGCAAAACGCTCTTGAGACAGCTTTCTAAGCGCGCGTAAATGTTTTATGTTGGCCTGAATTGGTTTCATTTATAATTTATTTTTATTAATCATTTTTTTTAAGTGCCATACTAACAGTACAAGCCCTTACACTCATATTCTCTTCCACCTTCATCAATCACTAATCACTAATCACTAATCACTAATCACTAATCACTAATCACTAATCACTAATTTATATATTACTACAAATATAAGCAACAAAAACTACATATAGTAGCTAATTTTACAATCTGCTAATAGAAATAATTAAGAATAGAGTGTAAACATTTTTATCAACCTATTGATTTCTCTTTATCAGTTAGTTAAAACATAGTCTTTGTTCTTGTCTCTAAAAGCAAAGCGGTCTATTATCAAAAAAACAACGTTTTTTATGTATTTAAATTGTCACACTTATTTTAGTCTTCGTTATGGAACCATAAAACCAGAACAACTGCTCGCTATTGCTTCAGAAAATGGCGTACAAACCCTTGCATTAACTGATATTAACAGCACATCGGCTTGCTTAGATGTGATGCGCTTATCTAAAAAATATAAAATAAAATCGGTCCTTGGTGTCGATTTTAGAAACCGCGCTAAACAACAATTTATTCTTATTGCTAAAAACAATAATGGTTTTCACAGTATCAATAACTACCTCTCAAAGTTTCTTCATAATTCAGACTTACAAATTCCTGAACGACCAGATGAAGACATACAAGATAGCTTCGTGATTTATCCGTATCAATCTGGAAAAGATTTCGAATTAAAACAAAATGAATTTTTAGGCATCACACCTCAAAACCTTAATCGGCTTAAATTTTCAAAATGGAATCAATTCAAACATAAACTCGTGGTTTTAAAAACGGTATCCTTTCAAAATAAAAAAGGATTTAACACGCATCGTTTATTGCGTGCTATTGATAATAACACACTGCTGAGTAAACTTCCAAAGTCTGAAGAAGGCAGCATAAACGACATGATGTTACCTTACAATGAACTCTGCGAAACCTATGCCGAATTCCCAAAACTCATTAGTAATACCGAACAACTTTTACAACGCTGTTCTATTGATTTTAATTTTGAAAACGTGGCACCTAAAAATCAAAAGTGCCTGACTGAAAATAAAACTACAGATTATCAACTGTTAAAACAATTGACTTACGATGGTATTTCCTATCGTTACGGCACTGACGTAGAACAAAAAGTGTACGATCGCATTGAAAAAGAACTTAGCATTATAAAACAACAAAACTTTGTGTCCTATTTTCTCATCAATTGGAAAATTTTAGAATACGCACGAAGTAAAGACTATTACTACGTTGGTCGTGGTAGTGGTGCCAATAGTATTATTGCGTATTTGTTGCGAATTACAGATGTAGACCCAATTGAGCTAGACTTATATTTTGAGCGTTTCATTAATTTATTTCGCCAGAATCCACCCGATTTCGACCTCGATTTTTCCTGGCGCGATAGAGATGATATTACCAATTACATTTTCAAAACCTTTAAACACACAGCACTTATTGCGGTTTACAACACCTTTAAATTTAAGGCGTCTGTACGCGAATTAGGGAAAGTTTTTGGCTTACCAAAGGCCGAAATGGACAAATTAACCCGAAGAAAATATAACCTTAACCAGCTCGATAAACTATCACAACTGGTCATAAAATATGCAACCTACATTCAAGGGTTTCCTAATTATTTAGGTATTCATGCTGGTGGTATTCTCATTTCAGAACAACCTATTCATTACTATTGTGCCACATTTATGCCACCAAAAGGTTTTGCCACCACACAATTTGATATGGTGGTAGCCGAAGATATTGGTTTGTACAAATTCGATATTTTAAGTCAACGTGGCTTAGGAAAAATAAAGGAAGCTGTAGAAATTATTGATGCCAATTACACGGAACAGCCACCTATTGACATCCATGATATTAAACGCTTTAAAGCAGACGAGCGCATAAAAGATTTGTTGCGCAACGCCAAAGCTATAGGCTGTTTCTATGTAGAATCGCCAGCCATGCGTATGCTCTTAAAAAAATTGCAAGTTGATGATTATCTCGGTTTGGTGGCTGCAAGTTCTGTGATTAGACCTGGTGTGGCCAAAAGCGGCATGATGCGGCAATATATTTTGCGCTATCGTTATCCCGAAAAACGTAAAGACGCACATCCTGTATTGGCTCAAATTATGCCAGAAACGTATGGCGTAATGGTGTACCAAGAGGACGTTATTAAAGTGGCTCATTATTTTGGAGGCTTAGATTTAGGCGAATCTGATATGTTACGTCGTGGTATGTCTGGGAAATTCCGCTCACGAAATGAGTTTTTAAAAGTGAAGCAAAAATTCTTCAATAATTGTATAAACGCTGGTAAACCTGAAGCCTTAGTGGCAGACGTTTGGCGACAAATAGAAAGTTTTGCAGGTTATGCCTTTGCAAAAGGGCATTCCGCATCTTATGCTGTAGAAAGCTACCAAAGTCTGTTTTTAAAAGCCTATTATCCGTTGGAATACATGACAGCCACCATTAACAATTTTGGCGGATTTTACAGCACAGAACTCTACGTCCACGAAGCAAGAATGCACAATGCAACCATTGAAGCACCATGTATTAATCGTTCGTTTAACCAAGCCATTATAAAAGGAACAACCATTTATTTAGGCTTTATGTTTTTGCAATCTCTAGAATCTAAAACCATCCATCGCATACTCAATGAACGTAAAAAAAACGGGACGTTTCAGTCCTTAGATGATTATATTGAGCGTGTACCCATTTCTATTGAGCAGATATCTATTTTAATAAAAATCAACGCCTTTAGATTTACAAATATCAATAAACGTGAGTTGCTTTGGGAAGCCCATTTAAAGATTAGTAAAACCGTAATTCAAGACGAAGTAATTACGTTATTTAAAACCCAACGCATTAACTATAACACACCAGAATTACCAAGTACCGACCTTGAAAACGCTTTCGATTCTATTGAATTACTCGGTTTTTCACTTTGTAATCCTTTCTTTTTACTAGAAACACCTTCGATTAGTAACTTAAGAGCCAAACACCTTATAAAGCTTGAAAATAAGTTGATTATTATTGAAGGCTATTTAATAACCACAAAAAACACTAAAACAGCCAATGGAAAAATAATGCATTTTGGAACCTTTTTGGATCGCGATGGCGATTTTTTAGACACGGTTCACTTTCCGCCTGTGGCAGCCAAATATCCTTTTAGAGGTAAAGGGATTTACAGCATTATAGGTAAAGTAATGGTTGAGTTTGATTGTGTAACGATTGAAGTTTCAAAAATGGAACGCTTAGCAATTATTGAAGACCCTCGTTATGCAGTAAAATCTTTGAATCCTACGTTTCAGAATAAACGAAGTTTTACCGATTTAAAAAGAGCCATCAGTTAAAAATTTTAAAAATATTATTTCGAAATCCTGCAAGGTTTCTAAAACCTTGTAGGTATAATTGAAAACAGTTAAAAAAACAACATGACGTCACTTCGAGTGATTTGCGAAGCATGAGAAAATTGTATCGAGAAGGTTTATATATCCTGCAAGGTTTCAAAAACCTTGTAGGTATAACTAAAAACAGTTTAAAAAACAACATGACGTCACTTCGAGTGAATTTGTGAGGCACGAGCAAATTTGTATCGAGAAGCTTTCATCAATCGTAAGGTTCTCGATACAACCATTTTTTCCGCTTTAGCTACAAAAATTGCCACTCGAACTGACGGAAACTATGAAGTGTTCGTTGGATTTTACACCCCTAAAGTCCCCTCAAGGGGACAATTAATAAAAAAATCTTTTAGATTTTTTTATTCGCAACAGTGAGACTGTCCCCTTGAGGGGACTTTAGGGGTGTTTTTTTTACAAACACCAAATCCTGTAAGGTCTTTTTTGACCTTGTAGGTATAAAATCATCTCTTAATACCTACAAGGTTTTTAAAACCTTGCAGGAAAAGAAAACCCAAATTAAAAAAATGAACAACAACCGAAGCATCGTACATATGGATTTAGACACGTTTTTTGTGTCGTGCGAAAGACATATTGATAGTAGTCTTAACGGCAAACCTATACTTATTGGTGGCACAAGCGACAGAGGTGTGGTGGCCTCTTGTAGCTATGAAGCCCGAAAATTCGGCATTCATTCTGCCATGCCCATGCGTATGGCAAAACAGTTATGTCCAGAAGCTATTGTACTTAGAGGAAACTCTGGTATTTACACCAAATTTTCTAATATGGTTACCGATGTCATTAAAGAAAGTGTGCCGCTTTACGAAAAAACATCCATTGATGAATTTTACATAGACCTTACCGGAATGGATAAGTTTTTTGGTTGTCATAAATTGGCTTCAGAATTACGTCAAAAAATTATTAAAGAAACCGGTTTACCGATTTCCTTTGGCTTATCGCTTAACAAAACCGTTTCAAAAATTGCTACAGGCGAAGCCAAACCTAATAATGAGATACGTATTCTCTCTGGTACCGAAAAACCCTTTTTAGCACCACTTTCGGTTAAAAAAATTCCGATGGTTGGTAATGTCACTTATAAAGCCTTGTGCGATTTGGGTGTGAAACGCATTCAGACTATACAAGATATGCCCATGGAACTCATGCATAAAGTATTGGGCAAAAACGGACTTGTCATCTGGAAAAAGGCCAATGGTATAGATAATTCGCCAGTGGTACAATATCACGAGCGCAAATCTATTTCTACAGAACGCACATTTAATCAAGATACTACAGATGTGGCGAAGCTGAAAGGGATGGTTATTGCTATGGCTGAAAATTTAGCCTATCAATTACGACGAGGTAATAAGTTAACAGCTTGTGTGATGTTTAAGATTCGGTATTCCGATTTTCAAACGTACACGCAACAACAACGGATTCCTTATAGTGCCATGGACCATACTATAATTCCTGTGGTATTAGATTTATTCAAAAAACTATACCATCGTCGGCTTTTAGTACGACTGATTGGTGTAAAATTTAGTCATTTGGTAGAGGGTGGACACCAAATAAATTTATTTGAAGACAACGAAATGCGCCTTAACCTCAGCAATGCTATGGACAAAATGCGAGAACGTTATGGCGACAGAGCTGTAATGAGTGCTGCTGGTATGGACGCCAAAACCATTAGTCGTTTTAACCCTTTTAATGGCGAGCCACCACCTTTATTGGCAAATCGACGACGTTGATTATAACGTAAGAACTATCAGGTTTTTGGATAAGTGTTCAATAGTTTTAATTATAATATTTTTTACACCCCTAAAGTCCCCTCAAGGGGACAGAAAGCCAATCTATCTTAACACTCATAACAAATAGTGACACCTTTTGTCCTTTCTGCGAAAGCAGAAATCCACAACAGCACCATATCCTATAATTCTTGGTAATTCTATATCAAACCAACATAAATAACACCCTGTGGATTCCTGCTTTCGCAGGAATGACAAACCAAACCGTATAAGCGTCAGTTCGCGTAATTTTCGAAGGATGAGAAAATCGTATCGAGAACCCTACTTTAAGTCGAGTTTTAACCTAAATCTTCAACGTACTCTAAAATATCACTAGGCTGACAATCTAATGCTTTACAAATTGCTTCCAAAGTTGAAAACCGAATCGCCTTTGCTCTACCAGATTTTAATATGGATAGATTTGCTGTAGTAATACCAATAATTTCAGCGAGCTCTTTACTTTTCATGCCTCGTTTAACGAGCATTATATCTAGGTTGACTATTATTGGCATGATTATATGGTTAAATCATTTTCTTCCTTTATAACCTTAGTATCTCTAAGCACTGTACTCATTAGCATTAAAAATAATCCCATTGCAATTACTGATAAATAAACCAACGTTTTTTCACTTAACCCAAGTACAACTTGCCGTTTATAAAACATATAACCAATCTCATCAACAAACCACAATGCTACTGAAGAAAACACCATAAATTTTCCCGAAGAGAACATTTTCATTATAAGTTTTGTGTTATGAAAATCATTATTCAATAACAACTTTGTTGCCTTTCTTAATTTCCAAAGTGCAGCAACAAAAACAGCATAAATTACGAGCTTAAAAAAAGTAAAACCATAAAGCATTGCTTCAGTTTTATAAGTTAATACATCTTCATCTATAAAAATAAAATTTTGTTCAACATCAAAGAGTCGCATTGATAAAACAAAAATCCCTATTCCAATACTAGCCAGAATGAGAAAAATAATAACATTTAGTATAACATAAAGTGTTCTTGCAGAATTCATAATTATCGTTTTACGATAACAAATATACAAAAATTATCGATAAACAATAATTTAATTATTAAAATTTCAATAACTAGACCTGCAAAGTCAGATACTAAAACAAGTTCAGTACTAAGTAAACCTACTAGGTCTTTTCATATATTTGAATCTATGAAACCTAACATCATCATTTCAGAAAGTCCGCGACCAATTTGGCAAATTCCTATTGCAGCGTTATTCTTTTCTATGGCCACAATAATCATACTATTTGCATTATACAACATAGAATTTAATGAGAAGGGATTAGTAACATTGATACATAGAATTGAGCCAAATATTTATTTAGTATCTATAGGTATTGCGTTTACCTTAACAAAAAGCATTCATATAGATATTAAAAACTCAAAATTTAGACCAACTTATAACATAGGTCCTATAAAATTTGGTTCTTGGCAAACCATTAAAAACTATCAATATGTTTCGGTCTTTCATCAACCAACAATTGGTGGGAATTATATTTTTGAAGTCAACCTTTGGTACGATAACAATAAACATTTTGAGTTGTATGAAGAAGACAATTATAAAGAAGCTTTTCTCATCGGCTTTGACCTTTCAGAACAATTAAACATTGATTTGTTAGATGCCACAGAACCCAACAATTTTAAATGGGTTGATAAAGACGACTGGAAAACTAAAATGGCTAAAGGAACAATCGAGTAATTCATTTTTAGACCTGCTAGGTATTTCACTATCTTTACTAAATGCAAGACACCTTTGTAACCGTAGCAAAATTCCCCTATTCTACAGAAGCCCAAATTGCCAAAGGTCGCTTAGAAGCCGATGGTATAGACGTTTTTCTTAGCGATAATTTAACCATAGACACAGACCCTTTGGTAAGCCAAGCTATTGGTGGTGTAAAACTAAAAGTACTCGCTAAAGATGAAGAAAAAGCGAGAGCTATTTTACAATCCATTAAAGCCTATTCTGTAGATAATGATGGCAATCCTATTGTTTGCCCAAACTGTAAAGGCGAACATATTGAAATGTACACCACCATCACTAATTTAAAATCTTTACTATCTTTTTTTATTGGTTTTATTACTGGCACTTTACCTTTTAGCACACGTTACCAGTATAAATGTGAAGATTGCAATACCGAATTCCCAATTAAAGCGCAATAACTTTAGTATACGCACTTTTCAGTTTCTTAATCACAATTTCGAGTTCGTCTTCGTTTAAATGACCAAAACCAAAACGAATAGCACAGGTATTTTTATCTTGATATAAAATAGTTTTTGGTAAGAATAAATCTAATTTTTCAGCTTCTTCAGCTAGTTTTACTAAAGAAATATTTTCTACAAATTGTAACCATAGCGCTAATCCACCTGAAGGTTTTTCCCAAGTGATCATATCTTCAAAATGTATATTCAAAAAACGACACAAACAATTGAGACGCTGTTTGTAAGTGACAATATTCTTTTTCTTTAATCGGTATATTTCGCCTTCAGAAATGAGTTCAGCCAGCATTTGTTCTTGTATTAAATCGCCTTGCTTGTCTAATAATTGCAAATAGTTTTTAGCTTCAGAAATTAGATTTTCTGGTGCCACCACAAAACCTGTGTGAAAACTTGGAAATAACGACTGCCCTAATTTACCCAAATAAATAACCATTCCACTAACATCTGCACTTGCCATGGGTAACATGGCTGAACCTGTAAACTGAAAATCGTAATCGTAATCGTCTTCAATAATGGCAAAGCCATAGGTTTTTGCCAGTTGTAATAGTTCTAACCGACGGTTGGCACTCAAAGTTACTGTTGTTGGGTAATCTCTATTAGCGCAGATGTACAAACACCGAATACTTCCGGCTAAAAAATGGGTTTTTATATACTCAACATTTAGACCTTCTTCATCTACAGGAATCGTTCTAATAGTGGCACCTGCTTGCTGAAAAATCATGTTTGCCGCATAATTACTCAACTGCCCAACCAAGACTAAATCATCTTGTTTTATGATGAGTTGAGATACAATATATAAGCTCATTTCTGTGCTTCGAGTATTCAATAAATTGTTGGGTTTTATATGAAATCCACGTGTTGCGTTCAGATAATTACAGAGTTGCTTACTAAACACCGAAGGGATTAGCGCACTCGCTCTATTCCATTTATTAATGAGTGGTTTGCGTTTCATGGCTGCACTATACCATCTTGAAAATTGATGTACAGGATGTAAACGTAAATCGGGTTTACCATCGCTAATCGTATATTTTGCAGCACTTTCTTCTACTATTGGTGCCAAATGAAAGGATTGCTGAAACGGAAAACCAGCCACTTTTGGATATGCATAAGCTTGATGAATATGCTGCGTTGCGGCTTTAATTTTAGTGTCTGAGGCATCAGGTATTAAAACAAACGTGCCTTTATTGGCTACAATTTCTACCCAACCTTGTGATGCCAATTCTTCATAAATGGCAACAGCAGTATTTCTGTGAACCTTTAACAATTGACTTAAAACACGCGTTCCTGGTAATTTGCTGCCTTTTTCTAAATAGCCACGTTGAATCGCATTTATGACTTGTTGCGCGACTTGAATATATACAGGTTGCACCAACGTTTTATCAAACCTAACAAGTTGCTTTAAAATATCATTAACCGGACTATTCATTGTTTTAAAACTGGACTAGTTTAATCGTCCGGAAAGTTACGACTTTTGCAACATAAAATTAAATCATGCAATAACCTGTATTGCAAAACTAAAATAAATGAAAAAATCAATCTTACTTTTAATAGTTTTAGCTTTTAGTATCTTTCAATTAAGCGCACAAAACGAGCAACCCGAAATTAAAACCGATTCTTTAAGTGAAGTTATAGTAACGTCTACTCGAATCGATTTACCCTTTAAAGAAAATTCCAGAACCATAAACATTATTACAGCAACTGATATTAAAAATAGCTCTGCGACCAACATGGCAGATTTATTACAGCAAGTGGCTGGCGTAGATATTAGAAGACGTGGCACAGGCGGAAGTCAGGCTGATTTATTTATTAGAGGTGGTGGTTTTGACCAAACCCTTCTATTAATTGATGGCATAAAAATGGACGATGCGCAAACGGGTCATCACACCATGAATGCGGCTTTACCTCTAGAAGTTATTGAGCGTATTGAAATTATTAAAGGGCCTGCAGCTAGAGTTTTTGGACAAAATGCTTTTACTGGTGCTATTAATATTGTGACGAAATCTAACGTAAACAATGCTGTTTCTGCAAATATTGAAGCGGGTTCTTTTGGTCAGCTTAACGGCTCTGTAACGGTTGGTTCTAATTTAGAAAACTCAACACATATTTTTCATGCTGGGAAAATGACCTCTGAAGGTTACCGATTCAACACCGATTATGACAATTCTAATTATTTCTTAAAAAGTGTTTTCAATAAAAAAGCACAACCTATTGAAATGATAGCGACGTTTTTTGAAAAAAATTTTGGTGCTGAAAACTTCTATACACCATCAAGTTGGGGTTTTAATGAATATGAAGAAACACAAAACAGTTTAATTGCGTTTACTTCAACTTTTAAATCTGAAAGACTAAAAATTCAACCGCGTGTGTATTGGAAACGTAATCAAGATATGTTTTTATTACAACGTGATGACCCTAATTTTTTTAGAAATTTTCATATTTCGAATAAAATAGGTGCTGAAGCTAATGCATCCTATAAATCTGAATTAGGGGAAACTGGTTTTGGTGTGGACATGTCTAAAGTGTACTTACGAAGCAATAACTTAGGTCATCGTAATCGTTTTATGGCGACTGTTTTCTTAGAACATCGATTTGAGCTTGCCGATAACCGATTAGACATTACACCTGGTGTTGCTATGACTTATTTTTCGGATTTTAAATTCAATGCTTTTCCTGGATTAGATATTGGTTATGATATTACTAACAACTTAAAAGCCTACGGAAATGTGGGTTACACCTACAGAATACCAACCTATACAGATTTGTATTATAATGGTGGTGGAAGTATTGGGAATCCGGATTTAGAACCAGAAGATGCCTTAGCGCAAGAACTAGGACTAAAATATATAACGCCAAAATTCTCAGTAACCTTAGCGGCATTTAATAGAGATGCTAAAAACCTTATTGATTATGTGAGGCAAAATACAGATGAAGAATCCTTTACAGCAACAAATATCGCCGAAGTCAACACTAAAGGCTTTGAATTTGATGCGTCTTATAACTTTAAGTTGAATAACTTCAACCAAACTTTAGCCATTGGTTATAGCTTTTTAGAAGATGATATTTTAGACCAAAACCCAGAATTATCGCGTTACTCTCTAAACACATTGAAGCATCATTTTACAACACGATTAAGCACAAAATTATTTAAAAACATCAGCCAGAATATCGTTTACAAATATGCTGAACGTACCACAGGACAAACCTATAACGTTTGGGATGCTTCTATTGTAATGGCATTAAAACAAGTGGAATTATCAATAACAGCAAGCAATATTTTTGATGTGGATTATATTGAATCTGGTTTTACACCAATGCCACCAAGTAATGTGTTGTTTGGGTTGCGTTATAAGTTTAAATAATCATTGTGGATTCCTGCCTGCGCAGGAATGACAAACAGAGGAATATAATAACTTTTGTAAAATCCTGCAAGGTCTATTTTTGATTTTGCAGGATTTAAATGTAGAATACCTACAAGGTTTTTGAAACCTTGCAGGATTATTATTTATTAGTAATAAAACACCCCTAAAGTCCCCTCAAGGGGACAGTCTCACTGTTGCGAATAAAAAAATCTAAAAGATTTTTTTATTAATTGTCCCCTTGAGGGGACTTTAGGGGTGTTTTACTATAGAAAAAATCAACCAACATTTAGGCCCTCAGTAGATTCCTGCCTTCGCAGGAATAACAAACAGCAGCAATGACAAACAGAGGATTTTAGTAACTATAGACTAGTGTCTTCCTAAGAACCATAAATCAACCAAATAAAATATTTTTCAAAAACACTGTAACAAAATACATTCTTCTGCTACTTATACTTTGAAAGTGGTTAGCATTTTAATCTTTTATGAAGCTTCAAAAGTATTAAAACAACCACACTACAAATAACCATCATATACATTTTACATTTCTCGTATTGGATAACTACGCTTCCAATTCAAGATTTAAAACTATCCTAGACAAACGTTGTCTTGTTTGGTGGTCATTTGGTGTCTAATTTACTTTCAAAATAATACGCCTAAAACCTTATTAGGTTGTATCTTTATTAACTCAAATTAAACCCTAGAATTATGGCAGACTGGTTTTCGAATTTAGAATTTATATCCAAAATATATTGGTTAACGGCTATCCTTGGTTCTCTTGTGTTTTCTGTAGTTATGATTATGGCATTTACAGGAGGCGATGCTGATGATATTGATACCGATATTGAAGCTGGGTTTCAGTTTATTTCCTTTAAAAACCTGGTTGGCTTTTTTACCATTTTTGGTTGGAGTGGCATTGCGTGTATCGATGCTGGTCTTTCTACTCCATTAACCATCATCGTATCCACAATTTGTGGTTTATTAATGATGGTTATTATGGCAACACTCTTCTACTTTATCAGTAAACTAACCGATAGTGGTACTTTAAATTATAAAAATGCTATTGATGCGGTTGGCGAAGTGTATTTAACCATTGGCGAAGACCGTTCTAGAATGGGAAAAGTAAGCGTTAGCGTGCAAGGTACCATGAGAGAATTAGATGCACTAACCGATTCGTTAACACCATTAAAAACCGGAACCATTATAAAAGTCGTGGATGTAACCTCAAACGGCATCTTAATTGTAGACCAAACCCGAAAACCCATTGAGCCTACTCCATCACAATCTGAACCTTTATTGGATGGTAACGTGCAAAAGAAAATATCTAACTAAAAAAATAAACCTTCAAATTTAAAAACTATGACATTACTAACCATTCAAGAAAATTTTAATGTGGACAGCTTAGGCGTTCCTATGCTCGCCATTTTTGTGGTCTTATTTATTGTACTGACCTTAATTATATTAATTAAACGCTACAAACGTTGTCCTTCGGATCGTATTTTAGTGGTCTATGGTAAAGTTGGTGGCGGACAGTCGGCCAAATGTATTCATGGTGGCGCAGCCTTTATTATTCCTGTGATTCAAGATTATGAATTTTTAGATTTAACACCAATTTCTATTGAAGTGAATTTGGTCAATGCTTTATCTAAACAAAACATTCGTGTTAATGTGCCATCGCGTTTTACCATTGGTGTCTCTACAGAACCTGGTGTAATGCAAAATGCTGCAGAACGTTTATTAGGTTTAGGCGCGCAAGATGTACAAGAATTAGCGAAAGAAATTATTTTCGGACAATTACGTTTGGTAGTCGCTTCTATGGATATTGAAGAAATTAACAACGATCGCGATAAGTTTTTAACTAACATTTCGCAGTCGGTTGAAACGGAATTAAAGAAAGTAGGGTTAAAACTCATCAACGTAAACATTACTGATATTGTTGACGAGTCTGGTTATATTGAAGCTCTTGGTAAGGAAGCAGCAGCACACGCTATTAACGCAGCTCGTAAATCGGTTGCAGAGAAAACCAGAGATGGTTCTATTGGTGAAGCAAACGCTGTACAAGATGAAAGAACGCAAGTTGCGGCAGCGAATGCACAAGCTGTAGAAGGGGAAAACACGGCTAAAATTGCAGTTGCCAACTCAGATTCTACACGTCGTCAGCGTGAAGCCGAAGCAGAACGTGTAGCGATTGCTGCTGAGAAAGTACAAGCTGCAAAAGCCTTAGAAGAGTCTTATGCGGCAGAGCAAGAAGCAGAAACCGCAAGAGCAGAACGTGAGCGTTCATCTCAAATGGCAGATATTATTGTCCCTGCACAAATTGATAAGCAAAAGGCTGAAATTGATGCTGAAGCAGAAGCTGAGCGTATTAGACGTAAAGCCAAAGGTGAAGCCGACGCGATATTATTTAAAGCACAAGCCGAAGCACAAGGTCAGTTTGAAATCTTAACCAAGCAAGCTGCTGGTATGGAGCAAATAGTAAAAGCTGCTGGTAATAACAGTAGAGATGCTGTACTATTATTAATTGCAGATAAATTACCTGAACTGGTACAAGCACAAGCCGAAGCGATTAAGAATATTAAAATCGATAAAGTGACCGTTTGGGATGGTGGTTCTAGCAATGAAGATGGCAAATCATCTACGGCTAATTTCTTATCTGGTATGTACAAATCAGTACCACCTTTACAAGACATGTTTAATATGGCTGGTATGGATTTACCAGAGTATTTAAAAGGAAAAGACAAAAAAGAGATTGACGCAGAAGATGCTAAAATTGAAAAGTCTTAAGATCTACTAAATATCAAAAAAAGTCCATTTGTAACCGAATGGACTTTTTTAACCTTAATGATCTATTATGAACCGTTATAAATTCAAACAAAACAATTTACTTTGGCAGCAAGTTCTGGGAATTTTTGCCTTAGGTGTTGGAGTTATAGCCACTTTTGATGACCTAAAAGGCATAGTTCCTTTATTTATGGGCATCTATTTATTAATTCAAGATGGTGTTGAACTCAATTTTGAAGCGCGTACCTATAGACGTACTAAATCTTTTTTTGGACTAGCGTTTGGCAAATGGCAACCGCTTCCAGATATTGATTATGTGTCTGTATTTAAAACCACAGAAACTACAACCGTTTGGGCTGCGAGTGCTAGTGCTAATATTTCGAATGCTGTTGTTAAAGTGAATCTGTTTTATCACACCAATCAGAAAATTGAGGTTTACACAACTAGACACGAAGAAGAGGCGTTTTCTAAAGCCAAACAAATAGCATCTATTTTAGATATAGATATATTAGATGCGACTACTAAACAAAGCAAATGGATTTAATTAAATGACAAATTTATGATTTTTACGAGCATTCTTTTTATTGTTTTAGGCGCTTTAATTAAGTATGGAAAAATGTATTTTTTAATTGCTGGCTACAATACCATGTCTGAAGAAAAAAAGGCCAACTACGATATTGAAGGCATTGCCACTGTGTTTAGAAACGCCATGTTTGGCATGGCTGCTCTTATGCTCATTGGCGTAGCTTTAAGTGATCTGTTAGCGTTACCAAAACTAGAAGACTATTTCTTTTTTGGCGCCTTAATCATTGGCATTCCGTATTTACTTGTGGTTTCAAATTCTAATAAATATAAACGTAAGCCCTAAGCGTTTACAGCAAAACAACCATGTGAACGACTGCAATTTTAACCTTTCAAAAAAGCACATTCGTTTTCATTTCTTTAATTTTGAAGTTAAATAATCTTACGTTTTGACACTCAATCTTACAGCCATTCCTAGAGTAAAAACCATTTCTAAGGATGCCTTTCTCAATACCTATTATAAGCCACAACTTCCTGTGGTGATAGAACAAGGCATTACAGATTGGCCTGCGTATTCTAAATGGAATTTAGAGTATATCAAAGCAATTGCAGGCGATATTACAGTACCACTTTATGATGATAGACCTGTAGATTACAAAGATGGCTTTAACCAGGCGCATGCTCAAATGAAAATGAGCGACTATATTGATCTCTTGCAACGCGAACCTACAAAATATCGCATCTTCCTTTGGAATATTTTAAAAGAAGTACCACAGCTTCAGCAAGATTTTAAGTATCCAGATTTTGGACTTCGGTTAATGAAAACATTACCAATGCTCTTTTTTGGTGGTACAGACGCCCACACCTTTATGCATTATGATATTGATTTGGCCAATATTTTTCATGTGCATTTTAATGGTAAAAAGGACTGTATTTTATTTGATCAGCGGCAAACAAAATACTTATACAAAGTACCACATTCTTTAATCACACGCGAAGATATCGATTTTAACAATCCAGATTTCAACACATGGCCAGCCCTTAAAAATGCCAAAGGATGGACCTGCCAACTTCAACATGGTGAATTGTTGTATTTGCCAGAAGGCTATTGGCATTATATGCGCTACCTTACACCAGGCTTTTCTTTAAGTTTACGCGCCATTCCCAAACGTCCGCTGCA
Source organism: Winogradskyella eckloniae (assembly GCF_013249045.1). GTDB lineage: Bacteria > Bacteroidota > Bacteroidia > Flavobacteriales > Flavobacteriaceae > Winogradskyella > Winogradskyella eckloniae. Next base: position 47,778 of record NZ_JABRWP010000002.1, on the reverse strand, counting down.
CCTTTGCAAAGCTGTTTATAACATTTTGATAATGCGGCATTTTGATCATTTAATGCGAAAATTAAAAGGGCAAAAATGGATCGATTATAAAAACAAAAAGGCGGTTACAAACACAGCGCCTTTCGTGTAAAATTCTTACGTGGATTACAATTCTATTTGTATATTTGTACCGATTATTCAAAAATAAAAACATGAAAAAATTACTAGTAATATTAGCATTAGTGGCCTTTAGCTTTGGACACTCGCAAGCCTACAATGGAAAAGGTGATGGCAAATTTCAGGTTGGTGCAAACTTTCAGAATAATGGTACAGGACTAAATGTCTCTTACGATTATGGCATTGGTGAAAATATTTCTGTTGGTGTGTCTACAACATACGTATTAGGCTTAGATGATGCCTTAAAAGATGCGGCAGACTTTATAGACCGTTACGACTTAAGAGTCCGTTTTAATGCCAATATCGGAAACGTTTTAGCCATAGATGATAACTTTGATCTGTATCCTGGTTTAAGCCTTGGTTTAAAGAATTTTGGTGGTCACTTAGGTGCGCGCTACTTTTTTACAGATGGATTTGGTTTGTACACAGAACTCAATGCGCCATTTGCTAAATATGATACCAGCTTAACTGAGGTACAAGAATTACACAATCAGTTTACCATTAATTTTGGTGCTGTTTTTAATTTATAATACGCTACCGCAGTATAATCACAAAGCCTTTTCAACTTATCATTACAAGGACTGAAAAGGCTTTGTTATTTTATAAATTCATTTAGTTTTTCATATACTAAATGCGATTCCCAACCACGATACAACAAATAATCTGCGACTTTTTTCTTCTTTTTAAAACGGTCATTTTCCTTCACCTGCGCTATACGTTTTAGCGTTAAGGCTTCTAAGGTTTGGTGATAGGCTTCTTCATCAATTTCTTTTAAGGCCGTTTGAATACTATAGGTAGAAATCTCCCTAAGTTTTAGCTCTCTTACCAATCGGACTTTTCCCCATTGTTTAATTCTAAATTTCCCACGGACAAAGGCTTGAGCAAAGCGTTCTTCATTTAAAAAATTATGTTCAATTAAATGCACCAAAATAACATCAATAGCTTCTGGTATCATACGCATTTCCTTAAGTTTAGTTTTCACTTCCTTATGGCAACGCTCTTGATAAGCACAGTAACGTTCTAACTTTCGTTTGGCTTCAGTGACTGTATAGGTCTTGGTAGAATTCATTATGCCAAAAATACGATAGATTTTTTTTGCCCAACCTATTGGCATTCCTAAAAATAACCCACAACTTTACATGATATCGTCTCTATGTGTATTTTATGGAGGAAATGTGGGTAAATCATAATGAATTGTTAATAAATTCGTAACTTACAAGTTGCTGTCTTACAACACTATTAAGTTAAATTTGTAAGCTATTAATCCTTTTTAATTATCCCTTATGATTAAAAACTACGTTTTACCACTTATTTTTATATGTTTTGCTGTTAGCTTTGGTTATGGGCAAACAACTATTGCCATTCAAGATTTTGAAACTGTACCAGCTACACCAACTATGACTTATACTGGTGGTTCTATTGCTACAGGTTCTGGTCCTTTTCCTGCAGGCGATGATAATTTTGTCAGTGGTTCACAAGCCATTGAAGTAAACAACGGAACGGAAACTGTTTTATTTTCTACGGTAAATGCATCTGGATTTACATCTGTTTATTTCACATGTCGTTTAGCTTCTTTCTCAGGATCTACAGGAAATGGTGCCGATGGTGCAGATGAAGTTTATGTGGATATCAGCACAGATGGTGGAACTACTTGGTCAAGTGAATTGGAAGTTCAAGGTAATAGTAATTCTAGATGGTCATTTGATACAGGTACTGGCTCAGCATCTACAACTTATGATGGTGATGATTCTGCCACAATATTCACACCTGCTGGTGGAAACGATAGAACAACCGACGGTTATAGTAATATAACAGTTAATGGCTTACCTAATTCTACCAATTTAAGAGTGAGGTTAGTAATGAATAATAATGGTGACAATGAATATTGGATTGTTGATGATGCAGAAATTATTGGAACACCTGCTGCTGCATGTACAACACCAACAGCTCAACCAACTAGTTTAGTTTTAAATAACATTACGAGTTCTTCTATTGATGGTGCATTCACGGCTTCAGCGGCAGACAGCTACTTGGTAGTAGCAAGTACATCTGCTACTTTAGGCGCAAACCCTGTAGATGGGACTTCATACTCAACTGGCGACTCATTAGGAAGTGGCACAGTTGTACAAAGCTCTACTGCTACAACTTTTACAGCATCTGGTTTGGTACAAAATACCCAATATTACTTTTTTGTTTTTGCTTATAATGGCGCAGGTTGTTCTGGTGGTCCATTATATTATACACCAAGTCCTTTGACAGGAGATGACACTACTATATCAGGTCCTTGTTTAACTGATAATTTCAATTCTGGTTATGGGAATTGGACTGGAGGATCAGGCACATTCAATAGTAGCACAGCTGGAATCACAGGTAATGGTGTCGGTTTCAACGACAATAATGACGATATAATTACTTCAGTTTCACTTACTGACCCAACTTCCATAAGTTTTATAGCTAGAGCATCAGGAGTAACCTCAAATTACACTATAAACTTTCAATATTCTACAGCTCCAGGAGGACCTTGGACAACTGTTACTTCAATCGTTGCTAATGGATCAAATACAGGTGATATCACAAATACTGCAAATACATTTAACATCAACTTAAATTTAATAGGTACTTACTATTTAAGAATTCTACAATCTCCTAGGTCTGGTGGATCTTTTTACTTGGATGATGTTGAAATTTTCTGTGGAGCTTCTACTCCTGAACCAGAATTACAACTAGTAGATAGTTCTGCTTCAAATCAAAATTGTGGCTACACTATTGATTTTGGAAATGTCGCTAGTGATGGTAGTACAACAGATTTAACTTTTGATATTGAAAATATTGGTTCATCGGATTTAGATATCTCTTCTTATGGTATCACAGGAGATTACACTATTGTTTCGCCTGCAACGCCTTTTACTATTGCTGCAAGTGGTTCTCAAACGGTAACTGTAAGATTTACACCTACTGCGAATGGCACAAGAACAGGTGTGCTTACCATAAATAATAATGACATCGATGAAGGCACGTGTACAGTTAATTTAACTGGTATCGGTTTTACACCTACTCCAGAAATAGACATTGAGCGTAATACAGGTGGTTCAATTGCCAATGGAGCTGCTGCAAGTACTGGTCGAAATACCATTTTTGCGTCTACAGTAATGGGTAATTCTACAGCACCTAAAACCTACTATGTTAGCAATGAAGGTACTGGCGACCTTAGTTTAGTAAGTATTGTATCATCTAATCCTGCAGAATTTACAATTTCTCTTAATCCAGGTGCAACAACAATCACTGCTGGTACTGAGGTAGATTTTGAAATTATTTTCTCTCCTACAGGAGTTGGAACTAGAACAGGCGTTATCACTATTAGAAGTGACGATGCAGATGAAGATCCCTATACGTTCAACGTGCAAGGTAATGGTGAATGTGCTGCTGGTGCACTTACGTTTTTACCAGACAATGGACCTGTTGGCACTATTGTAAATGTAACATCTAGTACTAATAATTTTGGTGGTTCAACAACGGTTACTGTGAACGGAATTGCTGCTGCTATTACAGTCATTTCTACATCTGAAATTGAAGTAACGATTCCTTCGGGTGCAACAACCGGAAACTTAGAAATTAATGATGATTTAGGTTGTTTGAGTTCGGCATTATTTACGGTTATCGATCAGCTTATATCTTCTTGTGAAGGAAATACAGGTACACCACCTTTAGATTTGTTTTTTAGCGAAATTACAGATCATGGTAGTGGTTCTCATTCCTACGTAGAAATTTTTAACGGAACAGGAGTCGCAGTTAATTTAGCGAATTATGAAATAAGAATTCATAATAATGGAACTGGTACTGCCACTAACACTATTCCTTTAACTGGTACGTTGCTTAACAATGATGTATTTGTACTTGCTTTTGGTAGTACTGATGCAACTAACCCATATGCCTCTCACGGATACGATCAATATGATAACGCAAGTGGTGTAAATGAAGATGACAATATTCGTTTGTATTATACACCAACTAACACTTGGATAGATTTATGGGGAGACACAGCAGGTAATGTATTTACAGTTGCTAGTAAAGATTATGTTTACAGAAGAAAGAATTCTGGTATAACGGCACCAAGTACAACTTGGGATGCTACAGATTGGGATAGTTTTACACCTGTTGATTATAGTGATATTGGAAATTATGATTTTTCTACTGGCTCACCTCCAACAGTTAATACTCATCCATCAGCATTAGCTTTTGACTGTGAATTCTCAACGAGCTTATGGATTTCTGGAACTGAAGGTCATACAGGTCCAGTACCTGCAGACACACAAAATTTAGCTTACCAATGGTTTTATAATGTGCCTGGCGCTGCTACTTGGACTGAGATATTACCAACGGACACCAATTATACAGGGCAGCAGTCTGCAATACTAAATATACCTAACACTATTGGCTTAGATGGTTACCAGTATTACTGTCAATTAAGAGAAGATACAGCCACTTGTTTTAAAGCTTCTGAAGCTGTAAAACTCGATGTACGTGCTTCGATTTGGGATGGTACCAATTGGTCTGCACCACCAGCCTTAGATAGATATGCTATAATTGATGGTGATTATGATACTTCTGAAATTACCAATGGCGAAACGAGTTTTGAAGCTTGTAGCTGTACCATTACTGATACACATGAGTTGCTTATTGAAGACAATGACTTTGTACGTGTAGACAATAATCTCGTTGTAGATGGTACTTTAGTGGTAAGACCTTATGGGTCCTTTGTTCAAGTTAATGATGCTGGTACAGTAACTGGCAACGTATTAACAACAGCTAGTAAAATTTCTGTTGTAAAGAAGACTGCGTATTTAAACTCGTCTCAAGAATATGTGTATTGGAGTTCACCAGTCTCTGGCGAAACCATTAACAACGGTTTGGCAGAAGCCAACTTACAACAAGCTTATTGGTTTAATGGTCAAAACTATTTGGATGCCACTGAAGAAACTAACAATGACAATGCCACAATAGCAGGACAAGATGATATAGACGACAATGGTGACGATTGGCAATTTGCCGCAGGTGCAACCGTTATGGCTCCTGGTGTAGGTTATGCAGCCACACAAGGTATTATTCCATTTGGCAATGAGCTAGATTATATCTTTGAAGGCCCTTTTAACAACGGTGTTTATAATGTACCTATTTATAGAAATGATTCTGAAATGGCAGATAACAACTGGAACTTTATAGGGAACCCTTATCCTTCGGCTATAGATGCAGATCTTTTCTTAGCTGCCAATGCAAGTATTGATCAAACTGCAGGTCCATTAAATGGTGCTATTTTCTTCTGGTCTCATGATACAGCAGCAGATGCAGATACTAACGGTAACCAATCGCTAAACTACGCGCAGAGCGATTATGCCATTATAAATGCGTCTGGCCAAACAGCTGGTGGTGAAGGTGTAGTACCAAATAGGTTTATCCCTTCTGGTCAAGGCTTTTTTGTATCAATGGATGATAGTGCTACGTCTACTGTCGTTAGTGGTAGTGTAAGAACTACAGATGTTGTATTTAACAACAGTATGCGTGTTACTGGTAATAACGATCAGTTTTTTAGAACGACAACAACACAAACCAATAGACTTTGGTTAAACTTAACTTCTGATAATGGTGTGTTTAATCAAATATTAATCGCGTATCTTGATGGTGCTACAGATGCCAATGATGGTATGTACTATGATGCCAAGCGCAACCGATCTATCAATGTTAATGCTACGCTATATTCGTTATTAGATGATTCTCATACCGATAAATTTACCATACAAGGTAAAGATCCTATTGGGCTAGATAGTAACGAAGTTATTCCTTTAGGGTTTTACACTGCTATAGATGAAGCCACGTTATATACCATTTCTATACCTCAATTTGAAGGCGATTTTATCACCAACAATACAGTGTACTTAAAAGACAATAGTCTTAACGTGTACCATGATCTGTCTGCAAATGACTATACGTTTACCTCAGAAACTGGTGAATTTAATGAGCGTTTTGAAATTGTATTTACAACAACGGCACTTTCTATTGATGATGCTGTGTTAGATGCTAACGCCATTACTGTTGTAGAACTTACACATGATAATGTAGAATTTAGAATTCATTCTAAACAACTGACCATTGCACAGGTAGATATTCTGGATCTCTTAGGGAAACAAGTGCATCGCTTTAAAGGCCACAATGCCACTGAAGTTTATCACTTAGGGCAACTTAGCCAAGCGACTTATATTGCTAAGATCACCTTATCTAACGGACAAGTCATCAATAAAAAAATCATTAAAAAATAAGAACTTACATAGTAAAACCCATACCATACGTTCTTAATATGTTATATATTGAGAACGTATTTTTTTACCTATCATCAACCCTAAATAATCACATTCTCTATGGCAAAACTTATGAAAACTCTAGCACAAATTATTGGCATCGTTAGTCTTATAATTATCACCTCTTGTTCTTCAACAAAAACCGCAAAAACCGCTACAAAAGCCGAGACAAATACGTCGCAAAGTATTGATAATACAGGACGTGATGGTAGTTCGTTTGAAAAGGCCATTATCGTTAAAAGTATCTCTGATGAATACGCTTTTGTAAAGAAAGCCTGTGTAAATTGTACATTACTTGGCCAAGCTTTAGCCTACAATGACAAAAAGCCTTTTGATATTCTTAGACTTAAAAATGCAGAAGGCGAAACCGTGTCTTATTATTTTGATATTTCACTGTTTTTTGGAAAGGGCTTCTAAAACCAGTTTTAGAGTCGTGTAAAATCACATAGCAGTATCGTTGCGAATATCAATTAGCACAAACCCATTGCCAAGCGCTATTACAGCGTATATTTTAACGCGAGAATTAAGTTTCTACCAGCAGCTGTAATACCCGAAGAATAGGTTCTGTAGCGTTGGTCTGTAATGTTTTCTAAACTTGCTGATATGGTCCAATTGTCGTTATACTGATATTGGGTTCTTAAATTAAGTGTATACCAAGACGGTACATAAGGATTGCCATTACTGTCTTTAGCATAGATATAATCTTTTTCGGCTTCCGAAGGTGCTAATTGACTATTAGAAAACGTATTGTTATACACTAAAAATCCATCGATTAATAATTTATCTTTTTTATACTTTAAATGGGTTTGCCCAAAATTTGGTGCAACGTGCCTAATAGGTTCTTCTACACCTTCGTTATCTTCAGTACCACCAATAATATTGTATTGCGATCGCAATTGTAAGTGCTTAGTGAAATTAATATCCATACCCACTTCAAAGCCATAAATCCATGCTTTAGACGCATTTTGTATGGATTGTACAGTACTTAATTCGCCATCGTACATAATTTCGGTTTCGCCATTGAGCTCGTAATCTCTTCGGATTAGGGCATGATCTAAAAACGTATAGTAGGTCGCCAAATCAATAACAACTTTATCATTTAGATTTAGCTTAAAGCCTAACTCACCACTATAGGCATACTCGGCTTTTACATTATCATTAGGCACCACAACAGCACCAGGTTCTGAGTCAAACACTTTACCAATGTCATCAATATTTGGTGCTCTAAAAGCGGTAGAAGCATTTAATTTCCATTGTATCATATCACTTGGTAACCAGGTTAAACCTGCTGTACCAGTTAATGCGCCTGTGTTTACTTTTGCGGTATTAAACGGTAAGTTTAAGTACTGGTTATTTGCTGTAAAATCTGCTTTAGACAGCACTTGATTATAGCGCAAACCGGTCTGAAAAACAAATGTAATATTAGGCTTATACTTTAAACTCGTATAGGCTGCAAACGACTGCCATGTTGCGCCATCTGGATATCGTGTTACTGTAGCTGTACTTGTATTGGTTGCAATATTTTGGGCTTCACCAACAGAACCCACTACATTATAGAGGTACTCTGCGCCATAAAATAAGGATACTTTAGAATTAAACCGTTTTTCTAAATCTACATTGAGCGAAACCGCATCAACTTGTTCTTCTCTTATGTTGCGGATTTCAGATTGAAAATCGCGATCTCTTCTACTCTCTTTAAAGTTTTGGTAGGCAAGCGTTGTTTGTATTTTATTGTAAAACGGAGAACTACTGCTAAGTTTCGTTAACTGAAAATTACCCATAAACCATTGCTGTGGTCCGTAATTCCATTCTGCCGAACGCAAGGTATCATCTCTGTAGCGCAACAACCGATCATATCTCGAATAATCTGAAGTGGTAGAAAAGTAAACACCAAAATCAAAATCGAGGTTATCTGAAGGTTCATAACGCAACTTTTGCATAAGGTTAATCTGATTATAACCTGTTGGGTTCTGAATTTGAGGATTAGGATTTTCTACAACCACATCTTCTCCATTTTGTTGTGTGACGTACTCTAATCGTAAATAATCGTCTGGGCCATGACTTCCCATACGTAAATCACCGAAATCGGTATAACTAATACTCGTTAAAAACGCCCATTTATGATAGCCTAAATTAAAGTCTAGATGTGCTGTTTTTTCATGGCTAGCAGTCGCAAAACGCGACATGGCATTGGCACTAAAATACAGATCATCTTTATAAGACAACTGTGGTTTTTTAGTGTAGAAACTCATAACACCACCAATGGCATCACTTCCATAAACCACAGAACCAGCACCCAAAGTTACTTCGGTATTATGCACTGCTAAAGGATCTATAGATATCACATTCTGAAGATTACCACCTCTAAAGATGGCATTATTCATACGTACACCATCTACCGTAATTAATAGTCTATTGGTAGAAAACCCTCTAATCATAGGACTTCCGCCACCTAATTGACTTTTTTGCACATACACATTCCCTGTATGCTCTAAAAGATCTGCACTGGTTTGCGGGTTTGTAAACGTAATATCATTAGCACTTACACTGACGATGGTTTGCGGAATTTCGCGTTTGTTTTGTTCAAACTTTGAAGCAGAAATGACAATTTGCCTTAACCCTTCTACTTTAGGCGTCAAATAAATGATATAATTGAATTGGGCAATCTGTACTTTAGTTAAGGCTAATTTTTGATATAAGAAATCTTTAAAAATTATAATTTCATTTTTCTTAAAACGGTCTAGTGAAGCTTGTCCGTTTTTATCCGTGACTAAGGTTTTCGTTTTACTATTATTATATAACGATACACCCAAAATAGGTGTTTTAGTATCTGCTTCTAAAACGGTTACGGTTTGTCCATAACTGTATTGCAGCACTAAACATATAATGATACTAAATAGATACTTATTTTTCACTTATAATTAATCGTTATTGACAACAGCTTAATGAAATACGTCCGTTAAAACTTGTAATGATTTTGGTTTTCTAAAACTACCCAAATGTAATTCAAAATAATACAACAGCATATTCAAAAACTCTTGTCTTTGTGCAGCATTAATTTTTATGGTATGTAAAGCATCAAAATTTGTGCCCAAGAGCTGTTTTAACAGTGTTAAATTTGAACCAGAAATTGAATAAATACCGTTATTCTGAGCTTCAAAAATGCCACTTTCTAAATTAAAATAAGGGTAATCATTTTTTAAATTTTCGGGTTGAAATCCAAGGTAACGTGTTAATTTTAAAAGAAACAACAAATGAAAGTTAGCAAACTGATCTTCGTTGTCTAAATATTGAAGTGCTGCGATAATAAAATCGAATAAATCTTCATTCTTTTCTTCTTCCTTTAGCACATTAGACAAAATTTCAGCTAAAAATAAAACAATGGCACTTTTAAAAATGTTGGTATGTAAGCTTGTGTAGACGTAATTAAATTTGACTTCACGTATATAATGCAAGGATTGATTGGGTTTGTACGATTCTTCTATTTGCAATTGCGATAAGGCTTGGTAATACACCGTTTTAGACAAGCCTTTTTTAGATTTAAGCACACCTTTTAACAAATACGACACCACACCTCTTTGTTGTGTATAACACTTTACAATAAGATCATACTCTCTATATTTTAATTTGGAAAGTACGATGCTGTTATTTTTTGAAAGCATGATTTATCTCACAATTAAGACTTTTAGAACTTTGGTTTCAAACGATTCTAAATCTGAAATTAATATTAAATAAACACCTGTGCGTACTACAGAATTGGCCATGTTTTTACCATTCCAAATGGCTGTTCCGCCATCAATTGCAAAATTGTAGCTATTGTTAGACGACCTCAGATTAATATTAGACTGTGCTTCTGCGACTAAGTTTCCTTCAATATCCGTAATTTTTATATTAACGCTATCGGTGAGTCCACTAACTTTGATGCCTTTATTAATATCAGTGAGATCGTTAAGACCTAGAATATTATATTCTGGTCGTACTGGGTTAGGATACACATAGGCATCTTCTAAAGTCTCTTGTACTTTAGTTCCTCCTGCTTTAAAGCCTAACAAGCCTTTATCTGTTGCGATATAAACAATACCATTATTTTCATCAATAGACACATCATTTACGGTGTTTGATGGCAAAGGCGAATTATCTTTAGTAAAATGATACACGGTTGTTTGGCCGTCTGGTGTAAAATAAAACACACCAGAATCTACTGTACTAATCCATTTGTTGTTAGAACCATCGACTTCAATATCTGTAATAATTTGGCTTTCTAGTAGTTCTTTTGCAATACCATCTTCTAATATAATCACTTGGCTAAGGGTAGGATTGGGATCGTCATAAAACCCAGAGGTGTTATACAGCACTCTTAAACCGTTAGTGGTACCAACCCAAAGCTGATTGTTATTATCTATAGCTAAACTAATAAAACGCGTAAAGGGTTGAACATTTTGCGCAGCCGTATTGATATTGCGTAAAGGGTTATTAGAAACGCTTTCATTAAAAGCGATTAAGCCATTGTCATAAGAGCCAATCCATTTGGTACCATTATTATCTATTTCTACTTCAAAAAAACCGTCTTCATCATCAAAACCATCTTCAATTAAACTGGTAAAACTATAGCTTTGCCAATTCCCTGTTGATGGGTTATACGATTTTAATGGACTGTCTATTCTGCTCGAAACGGTCCAAAGGAGGCCATCACGATCAAATTGAGTATCTGTAATTCTAACGCTTATTGCTGTAGGATCAGTAGGTGCAAACAGCGATTCTAAACCACTATTGGTATGGTCGTACAAATCTGTAGGCTCAAAGTTATTTAACTCAATTAAACCTGTATGCACCGCACTTATAAATACTTGGCTTGTATTAAATGGATTTACAGAAATCTCGGATAAGTTTTTAGCTTGAAAAAGACTATCGTAAGGGATACTTACCCACGCCTCATTTCTTAAATAGCTGAGACCTCTACTTCGCAACGGAAAAGGGTTAATAGAGGCCGAATAATCACCAAAAGTGACCCAAACAGCTTGGGCATCAGAATTGATTCTAAAGACATTATTATACAATGGGCCATTGGGTTTTATTTCCGTATATATACTTGCGGTATGAAGCCCGGTTTTCAGCACACCAAAATCCTCAGTACCTATAAACACCTCATCATCTACAATGGTGGTCGCTGTAAAACTGGTATTAAAAACGGCATTGGGTTGAAATGTATTGACCAATTGAAGATTGATATCATAAACCACACTACTATTAGGCATTGAAAACATTAAATGCGATGCTGCCACATCAGTATCTACAGGTAAGGTGGGCAAGGTAAATAAGGTATTAACTATAGTACCATCGATTTCATAAACCGCACCATTAGATCTTACCGAATACACGCTGTTATCTAATGTACTTATGTAATAATAATTTCCTGTAATGACGGTTTCCCATTGTTGAAAATCGATTAAGTTTGGATTACTTAATGCTGCTTTTTTGATGCCATTTTCATCTAAACAGGCTACAAATATTTCATCATTAGCAATAGCCACTTGGTTCACCGTAATCTGAGCACCGCCATTACCTAAAAAGTAAGTATCGCCAAATTCTAGACCTTGTAAATCATAGATAGAAACCCCATAATCTGTAGAAATGTAAATTAAGCCATTGTGCTCATAAAAGTGATTAATACGTTTGTTTGCAGGCGTAATATTTTGCTTTTCTAAAATATCAACAATAGTAAGTACCGCATCGTCATCATTTTCAGTATACAGTTCAATTAAACCTGTTTCGTACCCAATGATGAGGTATTGATACGCTTCACTGTAATAAATGGTTGTTATAGATTCACCCGAAAGGCCATCTACAGTGGTAATGGTATTTATCTCATTGGTTAATGTATTGTATTCAAAAACGGCATTTTCACCAGCTGCAAATATTTTATCTTCACCACTGACAACATCAATAATACTATTATAGGAGAAATGCCCTTGCCATAATGCCTCAAAATCTTGACTATAACATGCCGTTGAGAAACTAAAGAGCAGTACAAAAACGTTAAAAATGATTTTACGCATTCAATAATTAAATTTGGTCAAAGATATTTAATAGTAACGGAAATTTGATGCATATCATATATTATGTCATAAAAAAAAGCTTCTATGAAAATCATAGAAGCTTAAATATATAAAATATAGGTGTATTTAAACAATACCTTGCGCTAACATGGCATCTGCGACTTTAACAAAGCCAGCAATATTAGCACCTTTGATGTAATCTATAGAGCCATCTTCATTTTTACCGTATTCTACACAAGAATCATGAATATCTTCCATAATATCCTTTAATTTAGAATCCACCTCTTTTCTTGTCCAACTTAAACGCAATGAATTCTGGCTCATTTCTAAACCAGATGTTGCTACACCACCTGCATTAGAGGCTTTACCAGGTGCAAATAATATTTTAGCTTTTTGAAACTCATGAACGGCCTCTGGAGTAGATGGCATATTTGCCCCTTCTGAGATGCACATACAGCCATTTTCAATTAATTGCTTCGCTTCTTCACCATTTAACTCATTTTGAGTGGCACATGGCAAGGCAATATCACACTTCACTGACCAAGGTCTTTTACCAGCTGTATATTCTGCGTTAGGATATTTCTCTACGTATTCACTGATTCTACCACGCTTTTCATTTTTTAAGTACATCACATACTCCAATTTCTCTGTGCTAATACCATCTTTATCGTAGATAAATCCACCAGAATCTGATAAGGTCACTACTTTAGCGCCAAGTTCTATGGCTTTTTCCGCCGCAAATTGCGCCACGTTACCAGAACCAGAAATTACTACGGTTTTCCCATCAAATGAATCCCCTTTTCGTTGTAGCATATTTTGCGCAAAATAGACGTTTCCGTAACCTGTTGCTTCTGGTCTAATTAAAGAACCACCCCAAGATGCCCCTTTACCAGTTAAAACACCAGTAAACGAATTCTTTAATTTCTTATACATTCCGAACATAAAACCAATTTCACGAGCACCAACACCAATATCACCAGCAGGCACATCTGTATTATGACCAATATGTCTAAATAACTCAGACATAAAAGCATGGCAAAAACGCATAATTTCATTGTCTGACTTTCCTTTAGGATCAAAATCAGACCCTCCTTTACCACCACCCATTGGTAACGTTGTTAAGGAGTTTTTAAACACTTGTTCAAAGGCTAAAAATTTTAAAATACTGGCATTTACAGTTGGATGAAAACGCAGACCGCCTTTATATGGGCCAATTGCGGAATTCATTTGAATTCTATAACCTCTATTTACTTGGATTTCTCCAGAATCATCTACCCAACTTACTCTAAACGAAATTAATCGTTCTGGCTCAACCATTCTCAAAAGAATATTCTTTCCACTATAAATATCATGCTTTGCTATATAAGGAATTACGGTTTCCGCAACTTCCCTAACCGCTTGTAAAAACTCAGGCTCATGGCCATTACGTTGTTTTACTAAATCTAAAAAAGCTTCAATCTTTTGTTTCATACTAACAATTTGTTACATTTAATGTTTAATTTGTTGGCTTATATAACCAGTAGTTTATTAATAGAATTATACAATACTCAATTTTTTAAAGATTAATTATTGTATTTACATATTTTGCTTGCAAATATACGTTATCTATAAAAATAAGTGTCTTTTTTTTTATTATTCTCAATTTCTTTTTTAATGTGATGGAATAATATTCTTACTAAAAAATAATATTTTATGCATTTTATCCGTTTTATTTGGTAGTTCGTCGATATTTTATATATTTGCGCTGTTAGGATTTCAATTTTAAGATTTACATGATACTAAACGTAAAAAAAATATTCATCCCTCTTGCATTACTATTGTCAATGCAACTTAGCTTTTCGCAACTAGGCTTCTCTCATGAAATCGGTGTTATTGCGGGCCCTGTGATCTACCAATCTGATTTTGGTGTTAGGTCTGATTTTGAAACAAATGTTGGTAATTCCGGTATTGGTATAGGTCTTGTACACTACATCAACTTCTCTTATAGAGCAGATTGTAACTGTTATACAACAGACAAATATTTTAACGATCATTTTAAATTACGAAGTGAAATAGCTTGGAACAATACAACGTTAGAACATTTTGGCGAATGGGTAGATCCTGATAAGGATTCTGAAAACGCAGAGCGTTTAAGAGGTCATACAGGAGAGTCTCAAAACTGGGATATTGGAATGCAACTTGAGTTTTTCCCTAGAAGTATTAGAGCTTTTTCAGCTGGAATATACAAATTTGCACCTTTTGCAAGTTTAGGTGCGCACTATGTGTCTTATCGTCCTGAAACCTATACCGATTATGTAAGTTCTGACCCATTAAACCCAAATGATATTGGCAACCCAGATGACCCTAACAACTTTTATTCTGGTTGGGAACCTGGTTCTGTAGATGATATGAGTGGTTCTACTTGGTCTATTGTTAGCAGTGTAGGAACACGCTATAAACTTTCGGTATTGTCTGATTTTATGATAGATCTTAGATTTCAATACTTTTTTAGTGATTGGACGGATGGTTTAAATCACCAATTAGAATCTAACAAAGCCAATGATTGGATGGTTTGGCTCAACTTTGGTTACATTTATTACTTAGATTAAAAAACAAAATACAACATACAAAAAAGACCAAATCTTCTGACTTGGTCTTTTTTTGTATCTAATTTTTTCTAGCCACTTACCCAATGGCTTGTTTTAAATCGGCAATTAAATCCGCTTCATCTTCTATCCCAACACTTAAGCGTATTAAAGAATCTACTACACCTATTTTTTCTCGGTCTTTTTTAGGAATACTAGCGTGCGTCATACTTGCCGGATGACCCGCTAAAGACTCTACACCTCCAAGCGATTCGGCTAGTGTAAATATTTTTAAGTTTTCTACAATTTTTATAGACGCCTCGTAATTATTCCCTTTTGTTGTAAAGGACACCATGCCACCAAAATCTCTCATTTGTGTTTTGGCTATAGCATGATTAGGATGATGCTTAAATCCAGGCCAATATACCTTTTCAATTTTTGGATGATTGTCTAAATATTCTGCCACAGCTCTACCGTTTTCACAATGTCTTTGCATTCTTACGTGTAACGTTTTTATTCCCCTTAAGGCCAAAAAGGCATCTTGAGGACCACAAATAGCACCACTTGCATTCTGAATAAAATACAAACGCTCTGCCAATTCCTTATCCTTTACAACTAAAGCTCCCATTACTAAATCACTATGACCGCCTAGATATTTAGTTGCAGAGTGCATTACAATATCTGCACCCAAATCTAAAGGCTGTTGTAAATATGGCGTAGCAAATGTGTTATCTACAGCGAAAAGCACCTTATGCTTTTTAGCAATATTAGCAGTGGTCACTATATCTATAATATGCATCATTGGGTTGGTTGGTGTTTCTACCCAAATCAGTTTGGTACTATCCGTAATGTAATCTTCAATATGATTGGCATTTTGCATACCAATGAAATTAAATTTTATTCCGAAGTCTTCATAAATTTTAGTAAATAAGCGATACGTGCCACTATACAAATCATTAGTAGACAGTACCTCATCTCCTGGTTTTAGTAATTTTAAAACGGCATCTATGGCTGCTAAACCAGAACCAAAAGCCAAACCAAATTTTCCGTTTTCAATACTAGCAAAAGCTTCTTCTAAGGCATGACGTGTTGGGTTCGCCGAACGTGCGTATTCATAGCCTTTATGACCACCTGGTGTAGACTGAGCAAATGTCGATGTCTGATAAATAGGTGGCATTATGGCACCATAAGCCGCATCTGGTTTTTGGCCACCATGAATGGTTTTTGTATTGAATTTCATAATTAATCAGGTATTTGAAATTTCGAATTAAAATCACAACAAATTTAATGGATTATTCGTTCTAACTTAAATCTAAATAATACCTTTATTGTTTCTAAATCATAAGCCTCATTTATTATGAAACGTATGCTCACTTTATTCTTTTTTATTATTGTTTTAACCTCGTGTTCTGAAGACGTTAAACCAGCCACGTTTGAAACAATTTCTCTTAACGAATCGTTTGATGCTGAAATAACCGCTACGTTTAGCAAAGCCGAAGGTAAAGACCAACGCAGTACAACCATTAATCAAAATATTGAAAATGCTATTGTAGAAACGTTAAGCATAGCTGACACTAAAAGCGACCTTAACACACTTTTTAAAGACTTTAATAACGAGTTTCTTGAGTTTAAAAAGAACTTTGATGAAGCTTCTGAGCCTGTTTGGGAATTAGACGTAGAGACGGAACTGGTATATCAATCCGAAGCTGTGTTAACTATTGTAATTAGCACATACGAATTTAAAGGTGGTGCACATGGTAACGACCAAATTAAGTTTTTGAACTTAGATGCTAAAACAGGAACTATTTTAACCCTTGATGACTTTATCGAAAATAAAAACGATCTTAAATCCCTTGCTCAAATCCATTTTAAAAAGGCATCCGAATTAAAAGATACTACTCTAAACATGGACGATTTCTTCTTTGGAAAACCATTTCAATTACCAGAAAACATAGGCTACAGCGACGATGGACTCGTTTTACTTTATAATCCTTACGACGTTGTGTCTTACGACCAAGGTTATTTTGAATTTGTCATTCCATTTGAAGCTGTAGATTCGTATTTAAGGATTAAATAACTATTTAACGCGTGTTAATCGTTTTATAATTGGGCCAACGGTTAAACCTTGTCCTACAATAGAGACCACAACGACCACATAGGTAATAACTAAAAATAATTCTCTGTGCATCTCGGCCGTTAAGCTTAATGCTAGTGCAATTGAGATTCCGCCTCGCAATCCGCCCCAAGTCATTATTAAATTGGTTTTTGGCACAAAATCTAATCGTTTTTCAAAGAATTTAATAGGCAAAAACAAAGAAATATAACGACACATTAAGATAATTGGAATTGCCAATAAACCTGCATAAATAAATTTACCTTCTAAGGTTAACACCAGCATTTCCATACCGATCATAACAAATAAAATAGTATTTAATAAAACATCCACTAGCTCCCAAAATTTATCGACATAAGCTTCAGTGGTTTCAGACATTGCAGTATCTCTAACCGTATCATTACCTACAATAAGGCCAGCTGTAACCATGGCTAAAGGTGCTGACAAATGAAACTGTTGTGCTAACATGGTGCCTCCCATTACTGTGGCTAGCGTTAAAATAACTTCAATTTCGTAATTATCAATAGATTTCATTAAGCGATACGTAACCCAACCTAATAAAAGACCTAAAGCAATGCCACCAATAACTTCTTGTCCAAAAAGTGTAGCTATATCCGAAAACTCAATCGCTGCATCTGGTTTAGCAGCAATGGCAAAAATGGTTAAAAAGACAACCACACCTACACCATCATTAAATAATGATTCGCCTACAATTTTGGTTTCTAATTTTTTAGGTGCGCCAGCTTTTTTCAATATCCCTAAAACCGCAATAGGGTCTGTTGGCGAAATTAAAGCACCAAACAATAAACAATAGATAAAATTGACCTCTAAACTCATCATTTTTAGAACGTAAAACATCGTAATACCCACTAAAAAGGTAGAGACTAAAACCCCTAAGGTGGCAAATGCCATGATGGGCCAACGTTGCACTTTTAACTGGTTAAAATTAGTATGCAAAGCACCAGCAAATAATAGAAAACTCAGCATAATATCTAGTAATACGGTTTCAAAATCTATTAACGCTATAAATTCGCGTTCTTTAATGAGTAGTGTATCATCAAACTGTGCAATACCTACTAAAACCACTGTAAACACAATAGTTATTATCATTAAACCAATGGTAATTGGAAGTTTTAAAAACTTCACATTTAAATAGCCGAAGATTGCCGATAACACAATTAAAACAGTGGCAATAGAATAGTAATCCATAAAATATATTTTTCTTAAATGTACTTAAAATCCCCTTTAAATACGGTTACTTTGCAATCTCAAAATTATATAGATTTCTGATATGAAAAAAATATATTATTTAAGCACTTGTAATACGTGTACTAGAATCATTAATGAGCTAGAGTTACCAGAAGGGTTTGAGTTACAGGATATTAAAACCAAACCTATTACTGAGCAACACATTGAAGCCATGCGAGCGCTTACAGATAGCTATGAGAATTTATTTAGTAAACGTGCACGACTTTATAAAGAATTGGGTTTAAAAGATAAATCACTTTCAGAAAACGATTATAAAAACTACATTTTAGAACATTACACGTTTTTAAAACGCCCTGTTATTGTTTTTAACGACCAGATATTTATAGGCAATTCTAAAAAGACTGTAGCATCTGCTAAAACCGCTATCCATGCAAAGTAGAGGTTTTGCGCTTTTTGCATTGATTATGGTTCAAGTGTTATATGGACTAAACTATACCTATGCAAAAATTGTAATGAATGGCAATTTTGTTCCGCCTTTTGCTTTAACTATTTTAAGAGTTGGTGGAGCAGCTATTTTATTTTGGTTAATTAGTATATGGTTGCCAAAAGAAAAAATAGAACGCGGTGATTATTTTAAGTTTTTTATCGCAGCACTTTTTGGTGTGTGCATTAATATGCTGTTTTTTCTAAAAGGTGTAGAACTTACAACACCAATACATGCTGCAGCAATAACAACCATTACACCTGTTATTATTTTAATTTTATCGTCTTTTGTTTTAAAAGAAAAAGTGACCATTTTAAAAATTGTTGGTATCACTATTGCGTTCTCTGGCGCTTTAGTCTTAACGCTTTTTGGAGATTCAGATAGAGTTGGCGACAATGTTGTTTTAGGCAATACTTTTATATTCTTAAATGCTATTTTCTATAGTATATATGTCATTTTAATTAAGCAATTAACTAAAAAATACCATCCCTTTACATTTATAAAATGGTTATTCCTTTTTGGCTTTTTTATGGTCTTGCCTTTTGGTTACACCGAATTTAAAGCCATACCTTGGGACACGTTTTCGCCACATATATATTTCTCTATTGCCTTTGTTGTGGTTGGTGCAACTTTTGGTACTTACTTACTTAATCCTATTGCGTTAAATAAGTTGAAAGCTTCAACCGTTGGTGTTTTTATTTATTTACAACCTGTGATTGCAGGTTTATTTGCATTAGTCATGGGAGCAGATCGTATGGATACCTTAAAAATCATAGCGATGCTTCTAATTTTTTCTGGTGTCTATTTAGTTTCGCTTAAATCTAAAAAAGCAGATTAGTTTGTTTTTACAAACACAAACACTATCTCGCCCAAAAAGGTTGTAACACCTATTACGCAAAATGCACTTCAACCTTTTTAAACACTATTTTTAGTTTAAACAAAAAAGCGCAAGAATTATACCTGTTATACTATTTACAATGCCATCGGTTTTGGTCTTACGCCATGCTTACGTGTATCTTCTTTTGTAAGCACTTTAAAGCTGTCTGATTTTGGAAATGTATGAGCCAAGTCTAATAATGGTTTTGGTAAGCCCGTTAATTTTCTTGCTTTTAAGTCTATCCAACCACCTTGCATTTCGCAATAGGCTAAATTTTCGCCTTTATGGTTGTAAAAATTATGTTCAAACATAAACAACATACCATCTTCACTTAAACCAGATACTTCAATAGTTACTGTAATTGGCGTACCGAGAAAAGACTCTTTAAAATAATACATATGCTCATAAAACACCACAGGACCAACATTATGTTTCATAATTTCTGGCATAGAAAAGCCTTGATCAGAAAAAAAAGACATTCGAGCGTGGCTCATAAAATTAGTATAAGCAGAATTGGCCAGATGTCCATTCGCATCTACATCACTCCATCTAATTTCAAACTGTTTTTTGTAGGTCTTCATAACTTAAATTTTTGCGAAACAAAGTTAAGAAAGTATCCAAGGCGAGCGCAAGAGTTGCCATTAATTTTAATTCGGTTAAAAACAGTTCTATTTTGTACCTTTGCACAACTTCAATAGTAAAAATCCTAATGATACAATCGATGACAGGTTATGGGAAATCTGTTTTACAGCTCCCAACAAAAAAAGTTTCTATAGAATTAAAATCTTTAAATAGTAAAAGTTTAGACTTGAATGCGCGCATGCCATCCATGTATAGAGCCAAGGAATTAGAGATAAGAAAACTTATTTCAAAACACCTAGGACGTGGCAAAGTAGACTTTTCATTATTTGTAGAAATTACAGGTGAAGACACCAGTTCTAAAATCAACAAAACCGTCGTAAAAGAATACATAAAACAACTCAAAGATGTTGTTGATGGTGACGCTACAGAGTTACTAAAAATGGCGATTAGACTTCCGGATGCTGTCACTACAGAGCGCGACGATATAGATGAAGAAGAGTGGTCTTTAATTGCCAACTCTATTGGTGATGCTATTACAAAAATTGTTGGCTACCGAAAAGACGAAGGTGAAACTTTAAAGCAAGATTTTATTGATAGAATTGCAACTTTAAAACGTTTATTAAGCGAGGTGATTACCATGGATCCTGATCGAATAGATGGTGTAAGAGCAAGGCTAGAAAAAGGTATTTCAGATATAAAAGAAAAAGTTGACGAAAACCGTTTTGAACAAGAATTGGTTTACTACATAGAAAAATTTGATATTACCGAAGAAAAAGTAAGATTAGATAATCACTTAGAGTATTTTCTTCAAACTTTAAATTCAGACGATTCTAACGGGAAAAAGTTAGGTTTTATCTCACAAGAAATTGGAAGAGAAATCAATACTATAGGATCTAAATCTAACTACGCTCCTATGCAAAAGTTAGTAGTACAGATGAAAGATGAACTCGAAAAAATTAAGGAACAAATGTTAAATGTCCTTTAATGGAATTCACAATCAAAAACATTAGTAAATCAAAGAAAAGTGTCAGAAATTAAAAACGAAATACAAGGTAAGCTTATTGTGTTTTCAGCACCATCTGGTTCTGGTAAAACTACAATTGTTCGTCATTTATTGCAGCAAAAAGAATTAAACTTAGAGTTTTCGATATCGGCTACCTCGCGCGATAAACGTGGCAATGAAACAGACGGTAAAGATTATTATTATTTATCGCTCTCGGAATTTAAAAACCGCATTAAGAATGATGAGTTCTTAGAATGGGAAGAAGTTTATAGAGATAACTTTTATGGCACACTTAAAAGTGAAATTGAACGCATTTGGGCAAAAGGCAAACATGTTATTTTTGATATTGATGTTTCTGGCGGTTTGCGAATAAAACGAAAGTTTCCAGAACAGACCATTGCCATTTTTGTAAAACCACCAGATTTAAATGAGCTCGTAAGACGACTTAAAGAACGCGGTGAGGAAAGTGAAGATAAAATTAGCATGCGTGTCGCAAAAGCTCCTGCAGAATTGGCAACTGCACCACTTTTTGACGACATTGTAATCAACTCTAATTTAGATGAAGCGTTAGAAAACGCCTATAAATTAGTCTCAGAATTTATAGCAAAATAGCATGAAAATAGGTTTATATTTTGGCACGTTTAATCCTATACACGTTGGTCATTTAACAATTGCGAATCATTTAGCCGAACATAGTGATTTGGATCAAATTTGGTTTGTAGTAACACCTTTAAGTCCGTTTAAAAAGAAAAGTAGCCTGCTCGATAATTATCATCGTTTAGAAATGGTATATCAAGCCACTCAAACGTACGACAAGCTAAAACCCAGTGCTATTGAGTTTGGTTTAAAACAACCTAATTACACCATTGATACGCTTACATATTTGTTAGAAAAATATCCAGACCATGATTTCTCCTTAATTATGGGTGAGGACAATTTAAAGGGTTTTCATAAGTGGAAAAACTATGAACTCATTTTAGAAAATCACAACATATATGTATATCCTAGAATATCAGAAGGGCAAATTGACACACAGTTTCATACGCACCCTAAGATTATAAAAGTAGATGCACCTATTATGGAAATATCTTCAACTTTTATTAGAAATGAAATCAAAGATGGCAAAAATATTCGGCCTTTGTTGTCTGAAAACGTCTGGCAATTTATTGATGAAATGAATTTTTATAGGTAAAGCGTAAAGAGATTTCTGCTTTGTCAGGAATTAAAAATGATAAAAAGCATTTTCGTAATGCGTCAGTTGCTCGGTTGTTTTATTTTTTAAGACTGCAATTATATCAAAACGGGTTTCTAATTCTATATCATTACTTGTAATAAATTCATCCATAGCTTTTACCAAGTGTTTTATTTTACGCGGTGTTACAAACTCTTGTGGATCACCAAAAAAATCAGAATTTCTAGCCTTCACCTCAACACAAATCATAAAATTATTGTGCTTGGCAATGATATCAATTTCAGCTTTTTGAAACACATAATTTCTAGCCACAATTTCATAGCCTTTTTTAATAAGATAATCTGTGGCTAATTGTTCTCCTAATTTACCAAGTTCGTTATGATCTGCCATAATGTAATCTTGTGTAATTAGTACGTCCGCTACAGGCACTAATCACTAGCATAAACGCTATTTATATGCTAATTTACTTCCACTTTTATCAACCTTTAGGTCTACAACTTTGCCTAGAACCAACGCACGATTATCTTTCTCATGTCCTGCTGGCATATTAAACGTAATAGGAAAATCATAATCTGCCAAAGCGTCTAAAATGAGCTGCTCAACCGACGTTCCCCAAAGTGTGGTGTTTTTTCGCATTCTAGACATATCACCAACTACTAACCCATTTAAATTATCAAAATATCCAGCACGTTTCATACTTTGCAACATTCTGTCTATATGATACTTGTATTCACCAATTTCTTCAATAAAGAGGATTTTTCCAGAAGTATCTAAGCTTGTATCAGAACCCAACATGGTGTGCAACATGGTTAAATTCCCACCAATTAATTCGCCAGAAGTTTCGCCTTCCCTATTATATTGAGAAGCCTCTAAAGTATAATCTTCAGGTTGACCAAAAATTGCTGATTTAAAAGTAGAAACAGCCGTTTTTACATCATTTAGATCTTTAGTTAAACTCACGCACATTAAAGCGTGTAAGGACTGAAATCCTTCATTATGTATTTGGTTATGCAATGCTGTAATATCTGAATAGCCTATAATCCATTTTGGCTTTTTCTTAAACGCTGTATAATTTAATTTATCTAAAATTCTAACAGTTCCGTAACCACCTCTTGCACACCAAATGGCACTAATTTTTGGGTCGTCCATAGCGTTTTGTAGATCTTCACAACGTTCATCGTCTGTACCTGCAAAATGATTAGACTTACTAAATACATGCTTACCCACAATGGCGTGTAAACCCCAACTTTTAAGTAGATCTAAAGCTTGTTGTACTTCGCGCTCTCTATTTTTTAATATCCCTGAAGGTGCCACAATAGCCACGGTATCACCTGCTTTTAAATATGGTGGTTGTATTAATTTTGAAGTCATTTTTATAGAATTATCGGATTCATTTTGGGCACTTAAATCCATATGCATTGTTGTAATAACGATACACATTAGACATAAAACGTACTTTTTAAAAATCATAAATAGAGTTTTTGTAAATATAAAAAGGAAAAAGATGACCTCTAACTAAAATGATTTTTTATTAAAATTTTAACCAAAAACATCTATAATTCAATTATTTAACGTAAATAAACAAAGGGTTTCTCAATATTTTTATACCTTTTCAGTTAATTTATTAAAAGGGAACTATTTAAAATCTAAATCATATGGCTGTTTTTACATCATGTATTACGTCAACGTTACAACCCTACATTCCGTCAACAGAAAACCCTTGGAATGAAGAACGTGTAAGACACGCATATAGACGTATTGGCTATGATGCCAATAAAGCAACTATAGCAAATGCACTAACCTTAGCACCAGATATTTTAATCGATCAGCTTATAAATGCATCTTTAAATGCACCTCATTGGCCAACACCATCTTGGGCAGAATTCACTAATGACGACTATAATAACTTAGGTTTAGATTTTGATGAACAAACCCAAGCCAATCAAGCCGAACTGATGATCGCTCTTGTCAATCAAATGCAAACTGTGGGTTTAAAGAGTCGGTTAATCATGTTTTGGAGTAACCATTTTGTTACGCGCTTAGAAGATTATTATGTAAGCAATCATCTCTACGAATATTTTAACACCTTAGAAATCCATGCACTTGGAAATTTTCAAGATTTTGTAAGAGCTATAGGTAAAACTAGTGCTATGCTTGTTTTTCTAAATGGTGTAGAAAATACCAGCTTTAGTCCAAATGAAAATTATGCCAGAGAACTCTATGAACTCTTTACCCTTGGTGTAGATAATGGGTATACACAAAATGATATTGTAGAAACGTCGAAAGCTTTAACTGGCTATAATCACAGAGTAAATTGGACTTACCCTATATATTTTGACGCTAGTACATTTAATGATACCGATAAAACCATTTTTGGTCAAACAGGTAATTGGGGTTATGATGATGTTATAGACCTACTTTTTCAAGAAAAAGCACCACTTATTGCGCAACATATTTGCAAAAAACTATACACATACTTTGTGAGTCCAACGGTAAATGAAGCTATCATTACTGCCATGGCAAATCAATTTGTTTTAGATTTTAATATCGAAAACATCTTAAGAACGCTTTTTAAAAGTCAACATTTTTTCGATCAAAAAACCATTGGCATTCAAATAAAAAGCCCTTATGATATGACGGTTTCATATCTCAAGGTGACTAATTTTAGTTTAGCACAAGATTTTTATGAGGCCATGATTTATTTTAATGGCATACTTGGACAGATTATGTTTGAGCCTGTTGATGTTGCAGGTTGGCAAGGCGATAAAGATTGGATTAACTCTAGTACTTTAGGTGGTCGTTGGGAAATATTACAATGGTTTATCTGGCATACTTGGAACACTTATAATGAAGAATTAAGAACCTTTGCCATAGATTGTTCTGACAACAGTAATGATCCTTATGTTGTTACCAAAACAATCATTGATCGCTTTATGCCTTTAGAATTATTTTCAATCGAAGATTACCAAACGGCCACAGACGTATTTAAACATGACCTTCCTGAAAATTATTACGAAAATCAAATCTGGAATTTACAATGGGATTCTGTACCATTTCAAGTTGTGCTTTTACTTATTCATCTTATAAAAATTCCTGAATTTCAACTTAAATAAGCCCTTATTATGTGCAATGACCAATCCAAAACTAAAACTAAATCGGGAATGAATGCTCATGACATGGAGCACAAAAAATGGAACCGACGCTCTTTCTTACAAGCCTTAGGGTTATCTGGTGCAGGAACCATAATGTTAGGAGGCATGCCGCTTTCTGCATCTTCTTCCACAAAGCTTGCCTCGGCCATAAGCAACTCAGAATCGGATAGAATTCTTGTCATTATTAGGCTCAAAGGTGGCAATGATGGTCTTAATACTATTGTTCCCATATATGATTATGACACCTATGCCTTTAACAGACCAACCATAAAGCATAACCTTAGTGATGTTACGGCTTTAACTCCAGATTTTGGCATCCCAAATTTTATGACCGATTTAGTGAATTTATGGGATAATGGCGCGATGAAGGTGGTGCATGGCGTGGGATATGAGAACCACAATCAGTCGCATTTTGCAGGCTCTGATATTTGGGCGTCTGCAGATCCCACTAATACTGTAAATTCGGGATGGTTAGGACGGCATTTTGAAGAGATATATCCTGAATATTTATTAAATCCTCCAGCCGTTCCTGCTGCTGTTCAAATTGGTAGTATAGGAAATTTAATATTTGATGGTAGTTCTAACAACTATGCGTTTTCTGTAGCAAATCCTAACCAATTAGAAACCATTGCACAAAGTGGTACTGTACATGATATGACCAGTTTTCCGGATTGTATTTACGGTGAACAATTAGAGTTTATGAGAGGTACCACAAATACCACCTACCAATATGCTGGCACAATACACGATGCCTATTCTGCCGGATCTAATACTGTAGCCTATATGGACTCAGAGCTTGGCCAACAATTATCTATTGTAGCTAGGTTAATCAAAGGAAATTTGGGCACTAAAGTGTATATGGTAACCTTAGGTGGTTTTGACACGCATGCCAATCAACTAGCAGACCACAGCACTTTATTACAAGATCTATCAAATTCTGTTAAATTATTTTACGATGATTTAGCCCAAGGTGGTTTTGACGATAAGGTATTGTCCATGAGCATCAGTGAATTTGGCCGTCGTATTTATGAAAATGGATCGAATGGGACAGATCATGGCAAAGCAGCACCATTATTTTTGTTTGGACCAGCTATAGAAGGTAATGGTTTTGTAGGGACACATCCTGATTTAACCGTTGGAGATGGCGAAGGCAATTTAGACTTTACTCAAGATTTTAGAGAAGTATATGCGAGTATATTAGAAAATTGGCTGTGTATAGAAAGTGGTTTGGTTGATGAAGCACTACTCAATACGACCCATGCCAGAGTAGATCTTGGCTTTAGTTGTGATGCGTTAAGTTTAGATGATTTTAATCGTGACCGATTTAAACACTATGTGTTATACACAGATACCGATTCTATCATAAAAATTACCAACCCTTATACGCAACATACCGTTATAAAACTATATGACCTTATGGGTAGAGACATAGGTACACTTAAAAATGCCATGCTCTTTGCTGGAGAAAATAGCATTAGTATAAAACAATCTATAGGTAAAAAATTGAGTATTGGTCAGTATATTTATAAAATCTCAGTTGGAAACCAGCATTACAGTAAGTCGTTCTTAATTAGATAAAAAAAAGGCCACTTAAAATAAGTAGCCTCTTTTATAGGTTATTATTAATGACCTATTATTTTCTAAACGCTCTTCCGCTAGTTTTAACACTTGACGTTGTTGCTGGTCTATCAAATTCATCTGTATAATCATATGATTGTAAAGAACCTGTGTAACTTCCAGAGAAAGACGTTCCGTCAGATGACGTTCCTTGGAATGAAAACTCGTACGTTGAACCATTTTCTAATACCGTAAACGTACCTGAATTGATTGAAATAGCGTTATTATTTTCTATTGAGCTATCAATAAATAAATTTGCATACGTATAACTATTTACTTCTACATTATCACCAAAAGCATACGTCCCTTCTGCTAAATCAGATGAATTACTTGTAAATAATTCAAAATAAACACCAGAGAATATATTATCTTCAGGAACTGGTACTCCATCAGATTCTATAATCTCTGAAGTAGCTAAAGAGATATCAAAATTATAAAGACCATCATAGTATTCTCCATAATCTTCAATTATTCCAGCCTTTAGCTGATATTCCGTATCTCCATAGATTAATACGCCATTGCTATTAGAGCTGCCACCATCGTCATCACTTCCGCAAGAAAAAGACATTGCACTAAGGGTAAACACTAAAATAATTTGTTTTAAGATTTTCATTTTTAATGATTTATAGGTTAAGCACGTAAATTTAACATAATTCATAATACTACAAAATGATTTCAGTTTTTTTCGACAAATCGTTTCAACAATTCATTATAAATCACACTACAAAATGTTTACTTTTGTGCTTTAAAAAAGTAAGACCATGTCAAAAAGATATACCATCACAGCAGCACTCCCTTATACAAACGGCCCAATACATATTGGCCATTTAGCAGGTGTTTATGTACCAGCAGATATTTATGCACGTTATATGCGTTTAACAGGTAATGATGTTGCCTTTATTTGTGGTAGTGATGAGCATGGTGTACCTATTACCATAAAAGCAAAAAAAGAAGGGGTTACACCACAGGACATCGTAGATAAATATCATGCCATCATTAAGCAATCTTTTGAGGATTTTGGTATCACTTTTGATAATTACTCGCGCACATCTGCAAAAATTCATCATGATACGGCTCAAGAGTTTTTTAAAACCCTTTACGACAAAAATGAATTTGTAGAAGAAGTAACTGAGCAACTTTACGATGCGGAAGCGAACCAGTTTTTAGCCGATCGTTTTGTAACTGGTACATGCCCAAAATGTGGCAATGAAGAAGCTTATGGTGATCAGTGCGAAAACTGTGGCACAAGCCTAAATGCAACAGATTTAATTAACCCTAAATCTGCCATAACAGGTAATGTACCAACTTTAAAAGAAACAAAACACTGGTTTTTACCACTTAATAAACACGAAGCGTTTTTACGCGAATGGATTTTAAAAGGTCATAAAAAAGACTGGAAACCTAATGTTTACGGACAAGTAAAATCTTGGGTAGATGATGGTTTAAGACCAAGAGCAGTAACAAGAGATTTAGATTGGGGAATTCCGGTACCTGTAGAAGGTGGCGAAGGTAAAGTGCTTTACGTTTGGTTTGATGCACCAATTGGTTACATCTCTTCTACTAAAGAATGGGCTGCACGCGAAGGCAAAAATTGGGAAGATTACTGGAAAGACGACAACACAAAACTCGTACATTTCATTGGAAAAGATAATATTGTATTTCACTGTATTATTTTCCCATCCATGTTAAAAGCCGAAGGTTCTTATATTTTACCAGATAATGTACCTGCTAACGAATTTTTAAATTTAGAAGGCAAAAAATTGTCTACCTCTAAAAACTGGGCCGTTTGGTTACCAGAGTATTTAATAGATTTTCCGAATCAACAAGATGTGTTGCGTTATGCTTTAACCGCTAATGCACCAGAATCTAAGGATAATGATTTTACATGGAAAGATTTCCAAGCCAGAAACAATAATGAATTGGTGGCTATATTCGGAAATTTTATAAACCGTGTTGTCGTTTTAACTAACAAATATTACGAAGGTGTTATCCCAGAACCTTCGGAGTATTCTACAATAGACGAAGAAACTTTGGCTGCTGTAAAAGCGTATCCTGCTGTTATTTCTAGTTCTATTGAGCGTTACCGCTTTAGAGAAGCGAGCCAAGAATTAATGAATTTAGCACGACTAGGAAACAAATATTTAGCAGACGAAGAACCTTGGAAAACCATTAAAACAGACGAAGCGCGCACTAAAACCGTGATGTTTGTTGCCTTGCAAATCGCATCTGCTTTAGCGGTGTTATCTGAACCGTTTTTACCGTTTACGTCTAACAAACTAAAATCAATTCTTTGTCATTCTGAACTAGATTCAGAATCTCAATGGGACGATATTTCAATTAAAGACATCCTAATTCCTGCGAATCATAAAATCAATAAAGGCGAATTATTATTCTCTAAAATTGAAGACAAAACCATAGAAGCGCAACTAGAAAAACTAGAAGCCAGTAAAAAAGCCAACGAAGCAGCAAATAAGGTAACAGAACCACAAAAAGAAGAAATTACCTTTGAAGATTTTACCAAATTAGACTTACGTGTTGGTACTATTCTCGAAGCCGAAAAAATGCCTAAAACCAAAAAGCTTTTAGTTTTAAAAGTAGATACAGGTATTGATACACGTACTATTGTTTCTGGTATTGCAGAAAGCTTTAAACCAGAAGACGTTGTTGGAAGACGTGTTACCGTTTTAGTGAACTTAGCACCAAGAGCTTTACGTGGTGTTGAAAGTCAAGGTATGATTTTAATGACTGAAGACGAAGGTGGTAATTTGGTATTTGTGAATCCTGATACTCAAAACGTTTCTAACGGATTGCAGATTAGTTAATGTCTAAACCTTCCATATTAAGACAAGTTATAGATTTACAGGCTCAGGCAGAGCGCCTTATTAGAACTAAAGGTAATATGCCAGAGATTGAGGCTTTTGCTCAATATAACGAGGAGATAAAAGCTTATCTGTTTGAGAACATTGATGACGACTTTATACTCAATTACATCAAAACCATTCCCAGTTTAAATTTAGATGCTATTGAAACAAAATCTGGATTACTAACTTTAGTTGTTGGTTTAATTTCTGGAGGTTCAGCATCAGCGTATCATGAGCGACATAAAATAGAACAAGCCTTAGAACAGATAAAAGAAATTTCTAATAAATACGCTTCATATGAAATGATGCTTAGAAATTATTTTGGTCAATAAGCATTTGTTTCCTTTCTATTTAATCGTTAAATTTCATGGTTTCAAAACCCATAGAAAAGCGATGAGATTCATCTTCCTGTTTTTGTTATTCGTAAGTATTAGTGTTCCATCTTTAAATGCGCAAACCGAATGGTTTCACATTGATACCCATGAGCAATCTCATGATAAAACATTGCGGCAAGTGATTCAGGTCATTAATCCTGAAACAAACGAACTCGTTGTGTTTTTTAGATATACAACATTTATCGTTGCGCATAAGTATAACCAAGAAGGTGTTTTAAAAAATACCTTTAGAACAGAAGTGCTTCCAAAATACAAACACAATTATTTTGGCACTTCAATACATGGCGACGCATACACGCTATTTTTTCAGAATGATTATGGTACCAAATTTAGTGCCTTAACCTTAAATTTTGAGACTTCGGGATTTCAGTTTTCAAATAAATTAAATATCCCTTTAAAATCTGAAACCTTATTAGGCACATTTGAATACAAATCGACTATTTACTTACTTTCTACCGTAAAACGATCTTCAAAATTAAAGTTATATAAGCTTCACAATCACGAGGAACATTCGGAAGACACTTTTGATTTTTCGCACATAGAATTAAAAACCTATAACGGTTTTAAAACGGACTTAAATAGAATTTTAGATGGTGGATATGAGTTACCAGATGTCTCTTTAATACATCATGGTGAGCCAACTTCTTTAGAGCAAGTTATTCAAAAAAACAAACTGTATTTAGATGGAGACCAACTCATTTTAACCAATGATGTTGATGCCATATCAACCACACTTATTACTATAGATTTAGACACAAAAGATACTGCGTATCATCGTTTTCCTAAACCGTCATTTGATAAAAAAGACCATAGTATAAAATCAAATTCCTTTATTTTAGACAGTCGTTTGTACACTATATATGTCGCTAAAGAAACACTCGATTTTTCGGTTTTTGATATCAATTCTAAGGCTTTATTAAAACGCATAGTTATTTCAGATAAGGACTCCATTGCGTTTAAAAATACTCCTATTATTTTAGAAGGTGGAGATTTTCAGAGTTATCGAGAACTCGATAAGACCAAACAGTTTTTAAAAAAAGTATCCAATTCTAACGCAGGTTTAAGCGTTTACAAAAACAATGGGAACTATGTAGTGACCTTAGGTAGTAGCGAAACCATGACCACATCTGCTTTTATGATGTTGTATGGTGGTGCACTTGGTGGTATTATGGTAGGCATTTCTACCTCACTATTAACCACTAATTTTTTAACTTACACGAAAACAAAATCTACGCGAATAGAATGTTTATTTAATAACGACTTGACGAGTATTTCTGGTACAATACCTAAAAACCACTTTGATATTATCAATGCCTATATAGAAAGTAAACCGAAGACAAGCTTCGCCTTTAAATCTATTTTTAAAGCCAACGGCTCATATGTACTTGGTTATTTTGATGAAGATTCAAAGATTTACAAATACCTTACTTTTTAATTCTATATTTTACAATGATAAAATACATTGCCCTAAACACTCAATTATCTGAGATTAGTATAAAAAATACAGTTGAACTTTTAAACCAAGACTGCACCATTCCATTTATTTCGCGCTATAGAAAAGAAACCACAGGGAATTTAGACGAAGTACAAGTTGGAAATATCGTTAAGTTTAAAGAGCAATTTGAAGCTTTAGAAAAACGAAAACTAGCAATTTTAAAAGCCTTAGAAGAACAAGCTATTTTAACGGAAGACCTCAAACAAAAAATCGCAAAAACTCAAGATTTAATAACGCTTGAAGATTTATACCTACCCTTTAAGAAAAAACGAAAAACAAAAGCAGAAACGGCTCGTAAACATGGTTTAGAATCTTTGGCTAAAATCATCATGAGTCAAAATGCTAATGATATAGAATCTATTGCGTATAAATACGTAAATGGCGACGTCTCAACTACAGAAGAGGCTTTAGAAGGTGCCAGACATATTATAGCCGAATGGCTCAATGAACGTACTGATATTAGAAATATATTGCGCAACGAACTAGAACGTCGCGCTCAAATAAGCACTAAAGTTGTTAAGTCTAAATCTACAGATGACAAAGCACAAAAATTTAGAGATTATTTTGATTGGTCGGAAAGTTTAAACCGAATTCCTTCCCACAGATTACTAGCCATATTAAGAGCCGAAAGCGAAGGTTATATTCGTGTGAAAATTGAAGTTGATGAAATTAGAGTTTTAGAACGTATTGATCATAAAATAATACGCAGTAATAATGCTTGTGCAGACCAAATAGAGTTGGCCATTTCAGATGCTTATAAACGTTTACTTTTTCCGTCGTTAAGTAATGAAGCTTTAACTAATGCTAAAGAAAAAGCAGATGCATCTGCCATTACTGTTTTTGCTAAAAACCTAAAACAATTATTATTAGGTTCGCCAATTGGCGAAAAACGTGTACTCGCTATAGATCCTGGTTTTAGAACAGGTTGTAAAGTGGTTTGTTTAGATGCGCAAGGCAATTTAAAGCACAACGAAACCATTTATCCGCATGCGCCAAAAAACGATAGTATAGGCGCCATAAAAAAGATTTCTAGTCTAGCAGAAGCTTATAAAATTGAAGCCATTGCTATAGGAAACGGAACAGCATCAAGAGAAACGGAAGCCTTGATTCGTAAAATTCAATTTAAAAATGAGATTCAGGTATTTGTAGTCAGTGAAGCAGGTGCAAGTATTTATTCGGCATCAAAAATTGCGCGCGATGAATTTCCTAATTATGATGTAACCGTTAGAGGTTCGGTGTCTATTGGACGACGCTTACAAGATCCTTTGGCCGAATTGGTAAAAATTGATGCCAAATCTATTGGAGTTGGGCAATATCAGCACGATGTGGACCAAACTAAACTTCAAAAGCAATTGGATACCGTTGTAGAACATTGTGTGAATGCGGTTGGCGTTAATATCAATTCTGCCAGTCAACCTTTATTAAGTTATGTTTCTGGTATAGGCCCAAAATTAGCCGAAAACATTTTTAATTACAGAACAGAACATGGTGTTTTTAAATCGCGAAAAGACTTATTAAAAGTGCCACGATTAGGCGGCAAAGCATTTGAGCAAAGTGCAGCCTTTTTAAGAATAAAAGGCGCTAAAAACCCATTGGATGATTCTGCTGTGCATCCTGAGCGCTACACGATGGTAAAACAAATGGCAAAAGATGAGGGTGTTTCACTTGAAGATTTAATTGGTAATAAAGCCATTCTTCAACATATAGATTTAAAAAAATATGTCTCTGAAGGTGTTGGTTTGTTGACGCTTAAAGATATTATAAAAGAGCTTGAAAAACCAGGATTAGATATAAGAGAAACGGCCAAGGCATTTACTTTTAATCAAAACATAAAAACCATAACGGATTTGCATGAAGGGCAATTATTGCCAGGTATTGTCAATAACATTACCAATTTTGGCTGTTTTGTAGATATTGGTATAAAGGAAAGTGGCTTAATCCATGTGTCTAATTTATCCGATAGTTTTGTAAAAGATGTGAATGAGCATGTGCATTTACATCAACAAATTATTGTAAAGGTTTTAGAGGTTGATGTGAGTAGGAAACGGATACAGTTAAAATTGCATAAATAAATTTATAATGTTGACATAACATTTAATTACTTTTCCTATATTCTTTAAAAAAAATACTTGTGATGATTAAAACCTACCTTAAACCCCTTAGAATCTTTGTTTTAACGTTAATTATTCTTTTAAGTGCATTAGATCTTGTTTCTGCACAAGTTAATGATGCTACTATACTAAGAGATAAATATGTAGAGTATATCAAAGCTCCAAGAGAGGTTGCCTATGTTCATTTAAACAAATCAACATACATTAAAGGAGAAAGTATTGGATTTTCGGCTTACGTTTTAGACAAGAATACTAAACAAATATCTAATCTTACTTCAAATCTTTATGTTGTTATTAAGGATAGCAATAAAAATGTGATTAAAAAAGAGCTTCTAAAAGTTGTAGATGGGGTAACTTCAAGTGTTTTTCCTATAGATTCTACATTTACCTCAGGTCATTACACATTTAACGCATACACTAATTGGATGCGAAATTTTCCTGAAAACAATCATTTCTCTGAATCCATACGAATAATCGACCCAGAAAAAGAGGAATATATTACAAGTTCGTTGATGGAAAATAACATTGATGCGCAGTTCCTTCCAGAAGGCGGTCATTTACTAGAAGATGTTATTAACAAAGTAGGTGTTGTTTTAAAAGACTCTTCAGGTTATGGTATTTCTAATGCTCAAGGTATTGTGACTGACGAAAAAGATAATGTTATAACCACATTTAAAGTAAATCAATTTGGAATTGGTCAATTTATGTTGATCCCAAAAAGAGGTAAAGACTATCAAATAAGTATTAATTATCGGAATAAAGAATTTAACTTTAAATTTAATACAATAGTAGAACCCATAGGAATATCACTTTCAGTTGCAAGTCGAAAAGATAAAGTTTTTGTTACTTTGAATACAAATACCAAAAGTATAGATTATTTAAAAAATAAGGTTTTTAAATTAGTTATTCATAATGGTAATCAAATACAAGTGAGTGATTATGTTTTTACTGAAAATTTAGCAATTACGAAGTCATTTAACTTAAAAAAGTTGCCTCCAGGTATTAATATTTTTACAATTATAAATGAAAAAAACCAAGCAATATCCGAACGATTATTTTTTAATTATAATGGTATTGACGTCACAAAATCTAACAGTATTTCTAAGCAAATTAAAGAAGATTCTATTTCATTAAAAATCAACTATAAAATATTAGATACTACAACAAAAAACAATATAAGTGTTTCTATATTGCCAAAAGACACAAAATCTTATAAAAGGCATCACAACATTATATCTTATAATTATTTACAACCATATCTTAAAAGTACCGTTGAAAATGCGAAATATTATTTTTCAGAAATCACTGAAACAAAAAAATTAGAACTCGATAACCTCTTATTAACACAAGGTTGGAGCAGTTACGATTGGCGGACAATATTTAATTATGAGGGAACAACTATTTACCCATTTGAACAAGGGATCACTTTAAATGTTAACATTAATTCAGAAGCTAAAAAGGAACGAGCCAAATATTTAATTCACAAAACAACAAATCATCAACCGTTATTTGTTGAGCTTTCAGAAAAGGGGGACTTCTTTTCAATTGAAAATAATTTTTTCTCAGAAAACGATGATATTCTTATTTCAAAAATAAAGAAGAATGGACAACTAAAACCAGCCAAGTTGTACCTTCAATCCTTTCCAAATAATATTCCTATTTTAAATGATAACATAAACATCTTAAATCCAAAAACAGAATACAATATTAAAGCAGGATTAAAACAACCAATCAAGGTTATTTTAACAGATAGAGTGCAACAACTTAAAGAAGTGGTTCTTAATGCCAAATTAGATCAAGAAAAACTCAGAATTGAAAAAATTCAACAGTCTAAACCTTGGGGGAAAGTATACATTTTTAGTGATAATGATAGAAGGCGTTTTCATACTTTAACTCAATTTATAAATACTACAACAAATTTAAGAGCAACCGATAGTGAAAATGGTTTAGTGGTAGTTAGCCGGATACCAACAACGATAAACAGTGATCCTTCACTTTTAATTTACTTAAATGACATTCCTCTTATCAGTTCTAACATGTTAAATAATTATCCCATGTTTGATATTGATTATGTTGTTATTAACAAGTCAGGTTTTGGTGAGGGTATACGAGGCGGAAATGGTTCAATAAAAATTTACACAAATTCAAAATTAATAGAATCTAACACTAACAAACTAACTACTCAAGAATTTAAACTGCCCTTAGTTTTTAGTGAAAACAAAACATATTATGTACCTAAGTATCAATATCAAAACAAAGATTTCTATAAGTATTATGGAACGATAGATTGGAAACCCAACCTACATTTTGACCCTACAGGTAGTGTATCAATAAAATTTGCTCAGCCAAAAGTCCCTGTAACGCTATATATAGAAGGAATAGCTAGCGACGGATCCCTTATCTGTGAGGAGAAAACAATTACATTGAATTAAATTAATGTTATAAAGAAATCGATACATACTTTTTTAGTTTAATTTTTAATTTTATAACAAAAAATCAGATAAAATGAGACCTAGTTCCAAATCCAGGTTTATGATTAGATTTTAATAAGTAGTTTAAAACCGATTTAAATTAAAATCGTCAATTTTATTTTTTAGTATACTTATCTTTGTATAAAAACAGAACGATATGTTATCAAAATCCATAGAAGCAGCACTAAATCAACAAATAAGAATAGAGGCAGAATCATCACAAACCTATTTATCCATGGCCGTTTGGGCAGAAGTAAAAGGATTAGAAGGTATTTCTAGTTTTATGTACGATCAGTCTGATGAAGAACGTATGCATATGTTAAAGCTCATTAAATTTGTTAACGAACGTGGTGGCCATGCGCACATCTCTGAGTTAAAAGCGCCAAACGTAAGTTTTAAGTCTTTTAAAGGCATGTTTGAAAAACTATTAGAACACGAAATTTTTGTGTCAGAAAGTATTAACGAACTGGTTCATATTTCATTACAAGAAAAAGACTATGCAACCCACAATTTCTTACAATGGTATGTTGCAGAACAGATTGAAGAGGAAGCTACAGCAAGAACCATCCTAGATAAAATAAAAATGATTGGTGATGACAAAGGCGGATTATACTTGTTTGATAGAGATATTCAGCAACTTACAGTAAGCTCTGCTGCAGAAACACCTGCCGAATAAATGTTAAAATTTATTTAGATTAAATATAAATAGTTACATTTGCCGTGTCTCTTAGCATATTGCTATGCTAATTACTCAAAGATGGGCAAAAAGAAGAAAAACAAAACGTTAAAGAAAGAACGCATTAAAGTTCTGGAAACCTCTGGTGTTGCATCATTAGGCAAAGTAAAATCTAAGTGTTGCAAAAAGTTTAAGAAATCTGAAAACAAACGTTGTAAAAAATGTCCTTGTTTTGATTTGTTAAAGAAGGTGGCATAACATAACTTGCTATTGCTAATGTAAGCATTCTTCAGGTTTAGATTTCGTATTTATTATCATTACTTAGTGCGAAAAAGATTTGCGTTTACACCATATAATCTTGCCATTGAATTAAAACAAACTTGTTTATATTGTTTTCTTTTCGTTTTAAAAAGCCGTATTCAAAAACAAACAAATAGGTGTCTCCATTTTGGTTTCTCCAATAGTGTGTAAAAAACTTAGGATTAAAGCCTTCATTTATTAAAAGATGCGCTCTTACAGTTACTTTTCCGCCTTTGTTATACTCTTTTAGGATTTTACGATTTAGTTTTAACTGATTCATTACTTTATCAAAAAATCGTGTTGGTTGATCGCTAGCAATTTGGTATTGGTATGCGCTTTTGCATTGCGGATCGCAGTATTTTTTATCCGTTCTACCCACTAGATCCTTATTGCAGTACAAGCACTGTTTTTGAATTCTCATCCTTTTTCATTTAAACGAATAATATACGACAATTATACGTATAAACCACACTTAAATCATTTTTGATGCGTAGTTTGGCACATACGAATCCACAACATGTCCATGAAACCACAAAAGAGTATTACTTTAAAGCATCTTTTTATAAACAAAACCAAGTGCATAGGCCTTCAGTTTAATACAGATAAAATTATTCAGGCCTTGGTAGAAGGTTTACCACATGTGGCCTGGAGTGACGATTATGGCTTGTTTTATTTACCCAATAACCGCTCTAATCTCGATCTTATATTTAAGACTTTTTATCGTATAGCTTGGGTAAATGGCAATTATTTCTTTGCAGAAAAAGTAGTGAATGAAAACAATCCAACCCTTAAGTTAGACCACTATAGAAACAGAAAATTAGCAAAGGGTTATAGAGCGTGTCCAGAATCGTATTTGCTTAAATTAGAGCTAAAACGCTATTCTAGCAACACGGTAAGTAATTATGTATCGCGATTTGAAGCTTTCGCCAATTATTACAAAGACAAAGACCTTATAGATATCAATGAAATAGACATCAGAGCTTATATACAATGTTTAGTAAAATCCGGAAAATCTAACTCTTATATTAATTTAACCATAAACAGTATTAAGTTTTATTACGAAACTGTTTTGGGCATGCCAAATCGATTTTATAGTGTAGAACGCCCTCGGAAAACCAAACAGTTACCCAATGTACTTTCTAAAGAAGAGATCTTAGCTATAATAGCACACACCAATAACATAAAGCATAAGTGTATTGTAGGTTTGCTGTATTCATCTGGCTTAAGACGCAGTGAGCTTATCCATCTAAAGGTAAACGATATTGATAGTAAACGCATGGTTGTTATTATAAAAAGTGCAAAGGGAAACAAAGACAGAATCACAGTATTGAGTCCGGTAATTTTAAAAGATTTACAGGCCTATTATAAGTTATACCGACCAGAAACTTATCTTTTTGAAGGGCAATATGGTAAGCAATATAGTGCTTCGAGTATTTTAAGCATTGTAAAGACATCAGCAGAAAAGGCTGGACTCCATAAAAAAGTGACGCCACATATGCTTAGACATAGTTTTGCGACTCATTTATTAGAAAACGGCACTGATTTAAGACATATTCAGTTATTATTAGGACACAGTTCTACGAAAACGACAGAAATATACACACATGTTGCCAATAGGTCCTTTATGGAAATAAAAGATTTATTATCTTAGTACAATATATAATGTGAATATAGTTAATAACTATATTCTATTGTTACCACACATTTGAGAAATGCCAACACCAATTCATAGTAAAATAATAAATAAAGTTACTCGAAAAATTTTAAAGGAGCACGGAATTGTTCGCAAAGGACAATCTCGAAAATGGCTGGATGACCAATATTGGTTTACAACTGGAATTGAATTTCAACCTTTTAAAGACAGAAGAGGAACTTGTTTAAATGTTGGTGTTAATTTTCATTGGTATGAGAAAAGCTATTTTTCATATGACATTGGATATAGAGAATCTGAATTTATTGATTTTGTGAATGAAGAGCAATTTGAGAATGAAATGAATTCTCTGGTGGAATTAGCTTTAAAACGCACATTAGGATTACGTGAGAAATTAACGGATTTAAGAACTGTAACCAATACAATACTCAATCACGAATATACAAGCGATAGTCTTTGGGGAAATTACCATCGAGCAATTATTTGTGGACTGAATAACGAACCAAAAAAGTCCGAACATTATTTTAATCTCGTTTTAGAAAACAATTTAGAATGTGATTGGGAACAGGAACTAAAGCGAAGAGTTGAGAAATTAAAAACGGATTTGGATAACACTGCAGATTTTCGAAATAGAATTGACAAGATTATTGAAAGAACTCGGATTGTAAAAAAATTAAAAGAAACTGAAATAAAAAACGTGTGGTAACACCGTGTATAATTAATTGCTTGGTCACTGCCGACTTACGAACATTCCTGCGGAATATTCTATCTGTGATTTATTTGCTAAATTAGTTGCTTAACCACGCAACTAACCATACACAAACACGTTAGCGCACATTTGCCAATCTACTCTAAAAACAACTCTTTTTTTTGACGGGTATTAAACCTAAAAAATATGACTGACCAAAGCAGCGCGCAATCTATTCGTAGGATTGAATTCTGGAATAATATAATTTATAAAAAGGACTCATCAAAATCCCAAGCAACTCATGCTGTTTGAATCTCGAGATGGAATAACTTTTTCTTTAAAAAACCATAACTTTCCGAAAAATTTAATAACGTGCGCTAACATTATGTATAATTAATTGCTAGTTTTGGCTCACTTGCGAAAATCCTGTGGATTTTCTGCCGTTCGTGTTTTATTTGCTAAATTAGTTGCTCGAATCACGCAACCAATTATACACTGAGCGTTAGCAGCAATAGGCACTCAAAATTTGCTAGCTTCCTTTTTTCGCGATTTTTTTTAGATTTTTAAGTCAGATAAACCATAATTGGAAACCAAAAATTCCTAATTCTCACGCAGGACAGGTTCCTCGTCCGATCAATTCGTGCGTTGCGAGTTCATTAAAGCCTATGAGCCTCATTACGCAGGACTTTTAATCTCTGCGACCAATCTAACCCTTTATTCTAAAAAAACTGCTGCTAACAAGGTATATAATCCATTGCTTGGTATTAACTACTCACGAAAATTCCGCTGGAATTTTCTCTGGTTCGCAAAAGTTTGCTAATTTAGTTGCTTAACCACGCAACGTATTATACACGAACCGTTAGCAGCAATTATGAAGAAAATCACAGCCATCATTTTCTACTAAGATGAATAAGATTAAAATTATAAACAAAGAAATTAAATCAATTAATTTTGATTCAGTCCAAATTCAAGTTGAAGAATCAATTCCTGAGCTCTTAACAAATTACTTGCTTGATTGGTTAGAAAAGTATGTTGAAGAAGGAAAAACGATAGAAAACGAAGAGACATTACAATTTGGATTTTCTATGTTAAAGTTTCAGATAGAAAAAAATATTCTACACATCAAAGGTCCAGATTATAAGTTAATTCCTTTTAATTGGACTAAAAACTTAACCAATACATTCCTTGTTTTTAAGGAGCAAAAGTTTACAGTTGAAAGTTTCAATTTAGAATCTGAATATGCGAAGCTACAAGATACAGCGATTGTTGGAATTGAATTTGATAAACAGCCTTTCATAATGAGTAGATACGAACCTTCAAAAAATAATCCTAATGATTCTGGTTGGTTTATTGGAAGCCTAAAAGAGGAAATAGACAATAATAATCCTAAAAACCTTTCTGTAAAATCTTTATATGAAATTGTATTAAAGCAACCACTCTCTTTAC
Source organism: Winogradskyella eckloniae (assembly GCF_013249045.1). Taxonomy (GTDB): domain Bacteria; phylum Bacteroidota; class Bacteroidia; order Flavobacteriales; family Flavobacteriaceae; genus Winogradskyella; species Winogradskyella eckloniae. The sequence continues at coordinate 6,329 of NZ_JABRWP010000002.1, read as the reverse complement.
CATACTTATTCTTTCCTAAAGAGTCTTTTATATCATTTAAAAAAGGAGAAGTAGAAGTAGTTAATGGAGATTATTTTCTAAAATCGAAAAAAGGAAGTTATGTGGAACAAAAAGCTGCTAACACGGTGTATTAGTAATAGCGGTTTAAACGATAAAACGAAAGTATAAACATAAAACAAAGGTCAGTACAAAACCGAAAGGTTTGTGAATAGAAACCCGCTACTACTCATACACTAGACGGTTGTGTATAATGCCCGAAACCGACAAAATGCATTTTTCAAAAGAAATACAAAGAATTTTAACCGAGACTAATTCCAAAGTGAAATTGGCAAAAACAATTGATGGAATTCTACCAAATCGTTATGCATTTTACAACAAATATGGAAGAAGTTTTCGAGCGGAATTTGCTCAAACTGACAAGGACTTTTCTATTGTACTATTTGAGCGGACTAAAAAGCAAGACTATGAACAATGCTTCGCACGTGGAATTTTTAATGATTTAAAAAGACTATCAGAAGTAATTGACTTTTGGGTTGGAGAACAAAAATCAATTTCCGAAATAAAATCCGAATTTAATGAACTCGAAATCTATGAAAATTTTGACTTTGAAAACTCAAATTCAGATATCGAAAAAGCTTGGAACAAAGTCAAGAATATGTTCTTTAATGACACGAAATTTTGGGAGAATACGGAATGGAAAAACAGGTATTTGAAAATGATACTCGGAGCAAAAAAGCATACTGAATTTAAGGAACTGTTTCCTTTCACAAGTCATTATTGGTTAAGATTTAGTCCGAGAAAGGAATTTATAACTGAATGTTGGCCACTTGACACTTATATTGTTCCAATATTTCATAGCAAAGAACAACCAAAGGAACTTGGAAATTATTATGTATCAACAGATGAAAACAAAGATGGAGATTACTTTTCGGATTTGAATGACGCTCTTGATTTTTATGCTTCAAAACTGAAAGAAACTGAACCGATTAAATGGAATTAAAACAATAAAAGCACTATACACAACAATGGCTATAAGTAATTGCTGGTTCTCACCTACTTCTGAAAATCCTCGCGGATTTTCAGTTTGGTGTGTACTTGCAAAGTTAACCGCAAACCCACGCAACTACTCATAGCCGAGACCGTTGTAGCACATTTCGCATGACAAACACAAATCAAACATCTGAACAGCCTGAACTTCCCTTAATTTGTATTTACAAAAACAAAGGAATTGAAATTATTAATGGAGAAACGATTAAATTCTTTAACAGAACAAGTGCGAATAGTTTGATTCTAGGTAAAGATGACGCTGAAATGTACTCAAGCGAAATGAATATCTTGAATTTGGAACAGAAAACTGACAAATTTAAAAACACCAAGTGGAATAGATTCTTAGCGAAAACAATTTACAATCCATCATTTGATGTAACTCTGAATTGGAAACAAATAGGAACTTATAAACTGACCGAATTAAAAACGAAGATTAAAGATTGTATCGATAAAGATGATGATATTTTAACACAGTTTGTTGATGCGGATTTTTTCAAGTATAAAATTGATGAATCATCTGATTTTACTCATCTGATTGACAATCTGAATAAATATCGTTTTGATATAATAGACGAAGAAAGTATTTGGAAAGAAAATGACGAGTGGAATAACAAAAAATAAAAACGTGCTACAACACTGTGTATAATTAATTGCTTTTTTAGTGCCTACTTGCGAAAATTCCTGCGGAATTTTCACGGGTTCTTAAAAGTTTGCTAACTTAGTTGCTTAACAACGCAACTAACCATACACAAACACGTTAGCAGCAATAGCCACTCAAAATTTACCAGCTTCCTTTTTTCGCGATTTTTTTTTAGATTTTTAAGTCAGATAAACCATAATTGGAAACCAAAAATTCCCAATTCTCACGCAGGACAGGTTCCTCGTCCGAGTAATTCGTGAGTTGTGAGTTTATTAAAGCCTATTTGCCTCACTACGCAGGACTTTTAATCTCTGTGACCAATCTAACTCTTTATTCTAAAAAAAACTGCTGCTAACAAGGTATATAATCCATTGCTTGGTATTGACTACTCACGAAAATTCCGCTGGAATTTTCTCTGGTTCGCAAAAGTTTGCTAAATTAGTTGCTTAACCACGCAACGTATTATACACGAACCGTTGTGGTTAATTTAAAAAATGACGATAGAACAATTAAAATCGAACATAAAATGGTGGGAATCCAAAAGATGGATTTATAATGTTGCTGTTGGACTTTTCGGAATTTTTGGAATTTACGATGGACTTTCAAGAGGAGAATACTCTTGGACAGTAGACGACACAATCGGAATTTTGATTTGGGGAATTGGAGCAAATATTTTTTATTCACTAGGAATTTTATTGGAATTATTTGACTGGTATTACCTGAAAAACAGAGTCGGAATTAAAAGGTTCCGAATATTATTTTTCATATTCGGAATTTTATTCAGTTGCTTATGGACTTTATGGTGTAGTTGGATTTATTTTGCAAAACCACATTTATGGTAAAACAAATGAAGAAGTCTAAAATGAACGAAATCTATTTATCAAAAATAAATGAAGAACAAAATCGAGAGGTCATTGTCGAAGGAGATGACCATTCTATTTGGGCTTATGTCTTGAAACATTCGGAGGAAAGTATCGGAATTGAATTTGACGGATTTATATGCTCTCGTGGAACTCTTGTTGAGTCAAGTAAAGAAATAAAAAACTATATCAATAACGCTATTTCTGCGCCATTAATGAAAAGGTATTCGAATGAATTCTCTATCCAACGAGAAATTGAAAATAAGGACATAGAAATTGATTGGAACGGAAACGAAATAAGTATAAAACTAAACGGAATTGATTTTCTGATTATGGATTTAAAAAACCGAAAATCTTACTCAAAATCAACATCTGAAAATGGTCCTTATGGAATTCCAATAACTGAAAAAAACTAACCACAACACCGTATATAATTTATTGCTTGGTTCTAGCCTACTTACGAAAATCCTCGCGGATTTTCTATTCAGTTTTTATTTGTTAACTTAGTTGCTTAAACCACGCAACAAACCATATACAAACACGTTGTGGTGCATACGAGAAAATGGTAACTAACATTAAAATATCGTCTTTAATTATATTGATTTTGTGCATTTTTGGCTGTCAAAATGCGGAACAAAAACCTATAAAAAAAATCGAAAAAGATTTCGGTCTTTACGAGAATGAAAGTGACAGCATTGCGGTTGAATTAAAATTAAACGAATTTAATAACTGGAACGAATTACTCGAACGGACTGAACAAATTGTTTGCAATGATAGTCTTCCAAAAATAACTTTTGACAACGATAGCATTATAAAAAGGGTTTATTTGAGGAATCCTTGTTGGGAAGGAATAGGTTGTATTTTAATTAAGCAAAAAAATACAATTCAAATACATAATGATACGATTAGTAAATCAGACAGATTTTTTTATCCATTAGATAGTTTAACAAGTGTTCTGAAAAAAGACTTTGAAAACAATGGTAAAATTCCATCTTGGAGCGTTAGTCCTGAAAAGCTAATGATTTTCATTTCTTACGACAACAATAATATGGAACGACTTCCAAAAACATTGGAAAGAGTACTTAATGAATATGAAAAATTAACGGACAGCGTTGTGTTGAAAATATGGCTGAATGAAAAATTTGATATTCCACCACCACCGCCACCACCGAAAGAAATAGACGAAATTGAATTAATAGAGGATAAAAAATAAGTACGACACCACAACACCGTGTATAATTAATTGCTTTTTACGTGCTTACTTGCGAAAATTCCTGCGGAATTTTCTCTGGTCCGTAAAAGTTTGTTAACTTAGTTGCTAAACCACGCAACTAACCATACACAAACACGTTATGTAGCATTTGACGAACCAGCCAACTATGAGACATTTATTAATAATTTTCTTACTTGCAATAACTTCAAACTGTTCGAGTTCGAAAGAAAAAGTATTGACCCCAAAAAAATACTTAAATGAAGTTTTAGAAATAGTTGAAAAAAACTCAATTAACAGAGATTCCGTTGATTTCAAAACCATAAAACACAATGCTCTTTCTAAATTATCCAATACAAATACAATTGAAGAATGTTATCCAATAGTTCAATCAATTTTAAGAGAGTTAGGAGATAATCATAGTTTCTTTATGTCAAAAGAACAAGTGAAAAATTGGAAATCGACAAGTAAATCTACTGAAGAAATTAAGCTAATTACTTTTTCAGGAAAATTATTAAAAGATAATTATGGGTATATAAAAATGGATGGATTTAGTAGCGGAGATTCTATTTCGATTCAAAAATATGCTGACAGCTTACAGAATAAAATTAAATCTATTGATAATAAAAATATTAAAGGTTGGATTTTAGACTTGAGAGAGAATACAGGCGGAAATTGTTGGCCAATGTTGACTGGAATTGGACCGATTTTAGGAAATGGAATCTGTGGTTATTTCGTTGACAGAAAAGGAAACAAATCCTCTTGGTTCTATAAGAATGGAGAATCTGGAATTAATGAGTTTACGATTACAAAAGTTAGCCATCAACCATATGAACTTTATGACAATACTAAACCAATTGCAGTTTTGACTGGTTCAAAAACAGGAAGTTCTGGAGAAGTAGTTGTAACAGCTTTTCATAATAAAGAAAAGACTAAAAGTTTTGGAACAAAAACTTATGGAGTATCCACTGGAAATCAAAATTTTGATTTAAGCGATGGTTCTATGATTTTATTAACTACTTCAATTTATGCAGATAGAAAAGGAATAATATTTGGAGCTGAAATTGAACCTGACGAAATCGTAGAGTTTGATTACAATTCAATTGGAAAACAAAGCGATTTAGTAATTCAAAAAGCAATTGAATGGATAAACGAAAAAAAATAAAAACGCTACATAACACCGTGTATAATTAATGGCTGGTTCTCGCCTACTTACGAAAATCCTCGCGGATTTTCTATTCGGTTTTTATTTGCTAAATTACGTGCTTAAACACACCACTAACCATACACGCACACGTTGTGGGTAATACGAAAAACGAACATTTATGAACATACAATCCTTATTAGAAAAAATTAAACTTTTTGAAAAACTTATAATTGACAGCGGATTTAAAAGAGACGTTACAGGATTTAAGGAAAGTATTGCACCACAACAAAACAGGCAGAATCTTCAACTTTTTCAAGATATTGCAAAAAAAATTGAATCGTATCTAATTATGATTTATGAATCGGATTTACCAGAAGCTTTGGAATCTGTACTTCCAACTGATTCAAGAAGACCATTTACGGAAACAGACCATTTAGAAAAATTAAATGAAATCCTGAATGACAGCGAATTAGCAACTGCTCAATATTTTAGCAAATTAAATAGTTTACTAAATACTCTTCAAACTCAAATTGAGGCAAATCATACGGAACTCAATCGACTTAAGACTATTTTTCAAAATTATGCAGACTTTGAACAACAGGAGATTAATTCAGAAGAAAACGCAGTCATTTCATTAATTTTTAAAGACTTAAAAACGACAACCAGTCTAAAAGAATTTTCAAGAGTCTTAAATAAATGGAACAGGACTCTACTGATTTATCATCAACTTTTGTCAAGTGAACCACCAAAAGACATAGAGATTGTTGAAGTTCAAAATGGCTCAATTGATGTTTTAGTAAATATAGATTTTGATATTGCTGTAGATTTAGTAGAATTAATAAAATTAGGTTTTAAGGTCTTTGGTGGATATCTACTATACAAATCAAAAGCGAAAGATATAATAGCAACTTATTTTGGGAATAAAGTACTAATTGCTCAAGAAAAGAAAAGAGAAGACGCAATGCTTGAAAATATTCATAAAGCAATTGAAGCCAAAGTTTTAGAGCAACATAAATTAGCAAAAAAAGAAGACAATGCAATTGACGGAACAGCTATCAAAGTAAAAGTAAAAGATGTTGCAGATATTCTATCAGAGCACATAGTGAAAGGAAATGATATAAAATTACTTGCTGGTCCTGAAGAATACGAGGAACTTGAAGATGATGCTGAAGAAATTAGATTAAGCTCAATAAGTAATCGAAGAGCATTAAAAGAATTGCCGAAAGAGGATAGAGTTAAACTAATTGAAAAGTATGAAATTAAAGAAAAAGACGAACCAAAAGCATAAAGTACTACCCACAACAAAGTACTGTGGTAAAAAACAAGTAAAAACTCATTAATTTTTCACTAAAGTACTTCTATAAGTATCATCATATATTAATCCAGATTTAGCAATAGCAAAGGCTTGTTTTAATAGCTTATTAC
>NZ_JABRWP010000029.1 GCF_013249045.1 Winogradskyella eckloniae | reverse complement strand
AGAATGTCTCCTGTAACGGAGGTTCTGATGGCGATTTTAAAGTTATTGGTTCTGGTGGTACACCTCCTTACAACTACTCGTTAGATGGTGGTACAACTACACAAACTGACCAAATATTTTATAACTTGTCTGCTGGTGACTATACCGTCACGGTTGTTGATAGTAACCAGTGTACTGCTGAAATAGAAATTGAAATTACAGAACCTAGTGCCTTAAGCCTGTCTGTTGATAAAGTTAATGCTACTTCTGCGCAAGGATGTGACGATGGCACTGCGACTGCCTCTACCACGGGTGGAAATGGTCCGTATACTTATTTATGGTCAGCCTCGGCTGGTAATTCTACAGATGCTTCTGTGAGTGGGTTAACTGTAGGAAATCATACCGTTGTAGTAACGGATGCCAATGATTGTACAGCGACACAAACTATTACTATTTCATGTACCGATGATTGTGATACTGCAACCACATCAGGTACCATTACAAATGTACTTTGTAATGGCG
>NZ_JABRWP010000028.1 GCF_013249045.1 Winogradskyella eckloniae | reverse complement strand
TTGACCCGTCCTGAATAAAGGCTACATAATTTTAAACATTATGTACAAAAATGACAAAGTAATTAGACGGTATTCAGAACCTTTTAAACTGAAAATTTTAGACGAACTTACAACTGGAAAATTAAACAAGTATCAACTAGGTAAGGCTTATGGTATTGCACCAACTACCATTAATGAATGGATAAAGAAGTATAACCGAAAAGACCTTATGAACACCAGAATAACTGTGAAAACTAAAGACGAAATAACACGTATTAAAGCACTTCAAAAAGAGATTGAACAACTAAAAAAATTGTTGTTAAAGAAAGACTTGGATGCGATGATTCAAGATTCATACCTGGAAGTTGCTGCAGAAGACCTTGGTTATAAATCGGTTGCCGAACTAAAAAAAAAGCTAAATATAGAGCGGTAAGTAAAACTAAAGACAAAGCCAAAGGATTTGCGTCTTTAACTACTATTTGTAAGTCTTTCGGGCTTAAACGTGATGCATTCTACAAGTATAAATATAGAGCAGACAAACGTTTAAAACTCGAACAACAGGTCATTCAAATTGTAAGCCAAAAACGCAGAT
>NZ_JABRWP010000027.1 GCF_013249045.1 Winogradskyella eckloniae | reverse complement strand
ACACCATTAGCACATTCGTTAAGGAGTCTAGTTTCACCAAATCCTCTAGCGCTTTCAATTCTGTCAGGTTCAATACCTCTAGAGATAATATATTCTCTAGTAGATTTAGCTCTTCTGTCCGATAATTTTAAGTTGTACTTGTCACGGCCTCTACTATCTGTATGAGATTCAATTTTAATGACCATGTCTTTATGTTTACGAAGTACGTTAACAATATTTTCTAGTTCGTATTGGGCATCCGTTCTAATATCGGATTTATCATAGTCAAAGAAAATTGGATTAATAATAATTTGACTTTCTAATATTAGAGGTTTAAGCACGAGATCAGCTGTTATTGATTCTTCATTTTTTCTAGAAGTTGTTATGGTTTTTTTGTCGTCTTGGTAATCATCTTTAGTCCCTAATATGGTGTACGTTTGGTTACATTCAACCTCAAAGGAGTATGCACCATCCTCATCGGTAATGATTTGGTCAATAATTTTACCAGTTTGGTCAATGAGCTGTACTTTTACACCGCTTAAAATTATTTCAGTTCTGTGTTCAGAGGCAATCCCTGTTATGGTTTGACGGCATTCAGATATTGTAAAGCTATAAATATCATCGCCACCTTTCCCTTGCGGTCTATTAGAAGAGATGTATCCTTTTTGAGT
>NZ_JABRWP010000026.1 GCF_013249045.1 Winogradskyella eckloniae | reverse complement strand
TCTGGACTTAATTGTTTTAACAACTTTCCGTATCTGTCAAATATATAAATTTTTGCATTACTTCCAATACCTGCGATGTTCCAAGTTTCATTAAATCCATCTCCATTGGGTGTAAAATACAATGGGTAGTCCACTATAAATGTTGTTGCCGTTGCTGTTCCACAGCCTAACTTATCTCTGGCTATAATCTCATGCTCACCCGCAGATACACCACTAAACACTGGATCGTCTTGCCATGGCCCGCCATCTAAACTAAACTCATACTCGCCTATCTCATCGCCTAATACTGCTTGTATAACGTGTGTTTCTGAAAAAGCTTGTGTTAATCGTTCTATACTTACACTTGGTGGCTCACTTTCTTCTACTACTGTGCTGTCTGCGTTCTCGCAACCGGTTACTAAGTTAACGATTGTTACGCTATAATTTCCACCTGCACTTGGCATTAACGTTGCTTCTGTTTCGCCTGCTATAACAACCCCTTCATAACGCCATTCAAAACTATAGTCGGCCGTTGTTAAGCCTGTATCTATCTCTAATGGAGCTAATATCTCGGTACCATTGGTATTGATACATAAAGTGTAGCTATCTTCTAAATCAAACTCTGGTAACGGATTAACTTGTAAAATCACTTCTGCTATAGCATAACAGATTGAGGTATCATTACCTGTAACGCCATCT
>NZ_JABRWP010000025.1 GCF_013249045.1 Winogradskyella eckloniae | reverse complement strand
CTTGCCTAGAGAAGGTGTTAGAAAACTCAAAATATCATTAAAAAACGAGTTTGATAAAGCCAACCTAAAAATAGGCAGAGACACGCTTTTCAACATTCTTAGAAAACACAATATGCTTATAACCAAAAAGAAGCCTAGCTATAAAACAACCAATTCTTTTCATAGGTTCTATAAACATAAAAACATTATCAAAGATGTGCTTGTTGATAGACCTAATCAGGTTTGGGTATCTGATATCACATACATCAGAACCGTAAAAGGATTTTGTTACTTGGCTCTTATAACTGACATGTATTCTAGAAAAATCATAGGTTATGACCTTAGTGATAGCCTTGAACTTAGTGGTTGTACTAGAGCTCTTAAAAAAGCATTATATCAAGCTAAAAATACAGAGAGCCTTATACATCACTCGGATAGAGGCATACAATATTGTAGCAATGTATACACTCAAATTTTAAAAAGAAACAACATCAAAATTAGTATGACAGAAGAAAATCATTGCTACGAAAACGCTATTGCTGAACGTGTAAACGGCATCCTAAAAGACGAGTTTTATCTTGATCAAACCTTTGATAGTGTACAACACGCTAAAAATGCAACAAAAAGTGCAATCAATCTATACAACCAAATAAGATTACATGTATCTTTAGATTATAAAACACCAAATATGGTATATTTAAAAACAGCGTAAATCAATTTTTAACCTGTAGCCATATTTCAGGACTAGACAT
>NZ_JABRWP010000024.1 GCF_013249045.1 Winogradskyella eckloniae | reverse complement strand
ATCTTACAGGTTGTTATGCCTTAGTAGACTTTAGTATTATAGTACATCCATTACCAGATGTTGTAGCAGTAACAGACTATATACAATGTGAATTAAATACCGATGGTCAAGATAGTTTTGATTTAACTATAAAGGACTCCGAGGTATTAAACGGTCAAGATGCGACTCAGTTTATAGTAAGTTACCATGAAACCTTGATGGATGCACAAGATGGCGTTAATGGCTTAGTAAGTCCTTATATCAATAGTATAAGTAATCCACAACCGATTTATGTAAGGATAACCAATAATGTAACAGGATGTTCAATAAGCACTCAGAGTTTTAATCTCGAAGTACAAGAAGGGGCAAGAGCAGAAGAAGACCAAATTTTATATGAGGCTTGTGATGATACTATGGAAACCGATGGCGATACAACCAATGATAGTGTTCAGTTTGATTTAACAACACAAGATGGTTTTGTATTAGATGGTCAAGATGCTACGAACTATACCGTGAGCTATTATGCAACCCAAGAGGATGCAGACTTAAAGGTTAACCCTTTACCAACGTTGTATGAGAATGTAATTAACCCACAAGTAATCTATGCACGCGTAGATAATGACACACCAGATGGCGTTACAGGTAATGATACCTCAATCTGTTATGCTATAGCAGAAGTGATTTTACAAGTTAATCCGTTACCAGAGTTTGATTTAGAAGATAGCTACACTTTATGTATCAATACCAATGGTACC
>NZ_JABRWP010000023.1 GCF_013249045.1 Winogradskyella eckloniae | reverse complement strand
ACTTTTACCTTTACATGGTCTAATGGCGATACCGATGCTGGTGTTACGACTAGTACGATTTCTAATGTCGCTGCGGGGAACTATACCGTTAGTGTTACTATGGACGGATCGTCTTGTGATCCTGTTGTACATAGTATTGAAATTACAGAACCTAGTGCTTTAAGCCTGTCTGTTGATAAAGTTAATGCTACTTCTGCGCAAGGATGTGACGATGGCACTGCGACTGCCTCTACCACGGGTGGAAATGGTCCGTATACTTATTTATGGTCCGCATCGGCTGGTAATTCTACAGATGCTTCTGTGAGTGGATTAACTGTAGGGAATCATACCGTTGTAGTAACGGATGCCAATGATTGTACAGCGACACAAACTATTACTATTTCATGTACCGATGATTGTGATACTGCAACCACATCAGGTACCATTACAAATGTACTTTGTAATGGCGATACTACTGGTGCAGCTACAGTCTCTGCAAGCTCTGTAGTAAATCCATCTGCTACTTTTACCTTTACATGGTCTAATGGCGATACCGATGCTGGTGTTACGACTAGTACGATTTCTAATGTCGCTGCGGGGAACTATACCGTTAGTGTTACTATGGATGGATCGTCTTGTGATCCTGTTGTACATAGTATTGAAATTACAGAACCTAGTGCTTTAAGCCTGTCTGTTGATAAAGTTAATGCTACTTCTGCGCAAGGATGTGACGATGGCACTGCGACTGCCTCTACCACGGGTGGAAATGGTCCGTATAC
>NZ_JABRWP010000022.1 GCF_013249045.1 Winogradskyella eckloniae | reverse complement strand
GTTAAATCAAAACTATCTTGACCATCGGTATTTAATTCACATTGTATATAGTCTGTTACTGCTACAACATCTGGTAATGGATGTACTATAATACTAAAGTCTACTAAGGCATAACAACCTGTAAGATCATTGGTTACTCGTACATAAATCTCTTGCTCTGGTGTCGCTATGTTTTCATAAGCTGTTGGATCTGCTATCGCATTGCTCCCTGAATCCGCATCTTCTGCCGTTTCATAGTAACTTGCCGTTACATTGGCTTCGCCATTGAGTAATAACACCTCATGTTCTGTTAAATCGAAAAACTCAATACCATTCCCAGCATTGTCATTATCACACAACTCTAAGTCTGGTACAACTTGCGTTGGCGTTGGGTTAGGTTGTACTCTTATCGTTAGGGTTACCATATCTGTACAGCCTGTATCTGTATCTGTAACCACAGCATATAACGTCTGTGGATTTGCTACAGCACCATTAACACTGGTATTGGTATACTGTGTGGGATCTGCAATTACATTCTCCTGCGCTTGCGCATCTGTACTGGTCTCATAATAGGACACCGACCAACTTGCGTTTCCGCCAGTAATCTCATTGTCTTTTACTGTAAGATCAAATGCCGTGATCTCATCGCCTGGTACTTCGCCTAAATCATCACAAGCATTTAATTGTGTTGGCTGTATTGCTTCTGGTGGTAAGGCGACGTTTAATTCTAAACTACCTGTATCTTGACAACCTGTTAATGGGTCGTATAAACGCACATAGATTATCTGTGGGTTGGCTGTGTTGGTATAATTTCCAACATTGATTATTGGATCGTCTCCCGTTTCTGCATCGGCCGCACTCACATGGTAAGTCAATGAAACCTCAGATGGATTCT
>NZ_JABRWP010000021.1 GCF_013249045.1 Winogradskyella eckloniae | reverse complement strand
ACCAATTAGCAACAACAACTACAGATGCTAACGGTAACTATTCATTTACAGATTTAGATCCAAATGAAGATTACAAAGTAGAGTTCGAAGTACCAACAGGATACGAATTATCGCCAGCTAACCAAGGAGGTAATGATAGTAACGATTCAGATGCTGGATCAAACGGTAGAACATCTTGTATCGATTTAGAGCCAGGAGAGAATGACCCAACGATAGATGCAGGTATTTATTTACCATCAGCATCCTTAGGAGATACAGTATTCTTAGATGAAGACGAAGATGGTATTCAAGATCCAGGAGAAGAAGGTGTTGCAGGTGTTACAGTAAACTTATTAGATTGTAATAACAACCAATTAGCAACAACAACTACAGATGCTAATGGTAACTATTCATTTACAGATTTAGATCCAAATGAAGATTACAAAGTAGAGTTCGAAGTACCAACAGGATACGAATTATCGCCAGCTAACCAAGGTGGCAATGATAGTAATGATTCAGATGCAAATGCAAACGGTAGAACATCTTGTATCGATTTAGAGCCAGGAGAGAATGACCCAACGATAGATGCAGGTATTTATTTACCATCAGCATCCTTAGGAGATACAGTATTCTTAGATGAAGACGAAGATGGTATTCAAGATCCAGGAGAAGAAGGTGTTGCAGGTGTTACAGTAAACTTATTAGATTGTAATAACAACCAATTAGCAACAACAACTACAGATGCTAATGGTAACTATTCATTTACAGATTTAGATCCAAATGAAGATTACAAAGTAGAGTTTGAAGTACCAACAGGATACGAATTATCGCCAGCTAACCAAGGTGGCAATGATAGTAACGATTCAGATGCTGGATCAAACGGCAGAACATCTTGTATTGATTTAGAGCCAGGAGAGAATGACCCAACAATAGATGCAGGTATTTATTTACCATCAGCATCCTTAGGAGATACAGTATTCTTAGATGAGGACGAAGATGGTATTCAAGATCCAGGAGAAGAAGGTGTTGCAGGTGTTACAGTAAACTTATTAGATTGTAACAACAACCAATTAGCAACAACAACTACAGATGCTAACGGTAACTATTCATTTACAG
>NZ_JABRWP010000020.1 GCF_013249045.1 Winogradskyella eckloniae | reverse complement strand
GTCTTAAGTTTACAATTCATTAAATTAGACAATAAACAAGAAAAGACAAAAGAGAGGATTAAGGTTATAATACACGTAGAAGCTTAAGACTTCGTCAACATTGAAAATCCCCTCTCTTTTCCTTCGCAGATTTCGTACAGTTCTATGAGGCTTTAAGACCTCGCTTTTAAGTCGTTGAAACTCGCGTAGTATGTCCTTTCAAAAAAACATTTTGTTATGAATAAAGATATTAAATATTTTGGTATTGACATTAGTAAATCAGTATTTGATGTTACAGATTCAGGAGGTAATTACTATCAGTTTACAAACAATGAATTTGGCTTTAAAAAGTTCTCAAAACTCTTAGATATTACTAGCCATTGCGTTATGGAAGCTACAGGTTATTATCACTATCAATTGGCTTACCATTTATTAGAATCAGGTATAAAAGTATCAGTAGAAAATCCATTGTCAGTGAAACGTTTTATACAGATGGGATTATCAAAAATTAAGACAGATAAGAGTGATTCTAAACTTATATGTGGTTATGCAGAGCAGGTAGAATTAAAGTTATGGCAAGGCAATTCTAAGGAAGAAATAGAATGTCTTCAAATCGTTAGAACACTTTCAGTCTATACAAAGCAAAGCACTATGCTAAAAAACAAACTACATGGAGAAGCAGTTTTGGGGAATCCAAGCAAGCTTGTTGTTACTTCTTTAAAACGTAGTTTAAGGCAATTAATAAAAGAGATGAAAATGTTGGAGGATAAGTTGTTAACTTTAGTGAAGCAATCGCATCAAGATTTGTTTACACGTTTACAAACCATACCAGGAATAGGGAGAAAAACGGCTATAATGTTGGTGGTCTTAACAGGTGGCTTTGATCGTTTTACAAGCGCGAGCGAATTGTGTAGTTATACAGGTCTAACACCAGTAATTAGACAGAGTGGCAGCAGTGTAAAAGGACGACCAAGGATTAGTAAAATAGGCAACCAAAAACTGCGTAATCTATTATTTATGTGCAGCTTTAATGCATGTAAATACAACAAAGCTTGCCGAGATCTTTATGAGCGATTGGTAGCCAAAGGAAAGAGTAAAAAATTAGCATTAATAGCTGTTTGTAATAAGCTATTAAAACAAGCCTTTGCTATTGCTAAATCTGGATTAATATATGATGATACTTATAGAAGTACTTTAGTGAAAAATTAATGAGTTTTTACTTGTTTTTTACCACAGTACTTTGTTGT
>NZ_JABRWP010000001.1 GCF_013249045.1 Winogradskyella eckloniae | reverse complement strand
AAACGCACATAGATTATCTGTGGGTTGGCTGTGTTGGTATAATTTCCAACATTGATTATTGGATCGTCTCCCGTTTCTGCATCGGCCGCACTCACATGGTAAGTCAATGAAACCTCAGATGGATTCTGTCCATTTAAAACCTCGTCATCTTTGGTGGTAAGATCAAATTGAGAAATACCATCATTATCTGTATCACAAATTACATAAGGCTCTATTGTTATTGGCACCTCTGGCGCCGCATTTACTATAAGCTGAAGCCTATCACTGGTTAAACTGTAACAGCCTGTAAGGGTGTTCTCTGATCGTACATATAAAAATTGCGTGTCCGCTACAATATTTACGTATGGACTTGCTAGTGCGTTGTCTCCCATCTCTGCATCTATCTGAGTCTCATGGTAGGTTATCACAACATTAGGCTCGCTATTAGTAATCTCTACTGTGCGTTGCTCTAAATCAAATTCTGAAAAACCATCATTATCATCATCACAAACTTCTATTGGGTTTGGACTCGGTTGTGGTGATGGTATTGGATTTACTCGTAAGGTTACTGTTACTGTATTATAACACCCTGTTATATCATTCTCTGCGCGCACAAAGATAGTTTGGGGATTAGCCGTATTAAGGTAAGGACTTACTATTGGGTTTGTCTCATTATCTGCATCTAATTGGGTCTCGTAATGCGTCAATGTAATACCTGTTTGACCTGCCAAAATCTCCTCATTTGCCAACTCTAACGTAAAACCTTCTTGTTGATTCCCTGGGTTATTATCATCACACAACTCTAGTGGTGATGGTGTGACCAATACAGGTAATGGATTCACTATTAGCTCTAATGACGTAAGTTTATAACAGCCCTCGACAGTCATATTATCTTCTACCCTAACCCATAATATTTGACTAAAAGGGTCTGTATTGGTATAAGATGTTGGGTTCGCTATTGCGTTACTTGCTGCTTCTGCATTAGCTTCTGAAGCATAATAACTAACTATATACTGCGTCGCATCTTGTCCGTTTAAAAGCTCTTCGTTTTTACTCGTTAAATCAAACGTTGCAAAACCGTCTGCGGATATATCATCACACACTTCTAATGGTGTGGGTGCTACCAATTGTGGGGTTGGCTCTACAACTAATAACAACTCTACTATTGTTGCACAGTCTGTCGCTATGGTGTTACTCTCTACTCTTGCATATAGCAATTGCTCATCAATTACTATATTGTTATAATCTATACTCGTATCGATCGCATCTACTCCAAAATCAGCGTTGGTCGCTGTTTCGTGATATGTTACTTGGAGACCTGGTGCACCGCCTGTGATCTCATTATCAGCATCTGTCAATGTAAACACCCCAAAACCATCATTATCTGGATCACAATATCTTAAAGGTTGTGGTTCAAATGCGATAGGTGCTTGCTGTACTATTAACTCTAATGTGGTTGTAGCATAACAGCCTGTATTGATATCTTCTACCCGTACATGTATGACTTGACCATTAAAATCATTGGTATAAAGTATTGGTAAGGCATTACTACCTGTAATCGCTTCGCCTGAGGTTTCATAATAACTTACTGTATAAGATGGATTACTACCTGTAATCTCTGCATTCTTTAAACTTAAATCCATCTCTGTGATACCATCTGGTGTGCCATCATCACATACTTCTAATGCCGTTGGTACAACTAACATTGGTAAAGGGTTTACAACTAAATCAAAGGATACTCGTGAGCTACAATTGGTAAGTGTATTGGTTAACTCGGCTATAATAGTCTCTGGATTACTCTGATTGCTATAAAGTCCTGTAATGGCGTTTCCGGCATCTGCATCTGCTGCTGTTGCATAATAACTAACCGAAACATTTACTTGCCCATTTAATATCTCGTCGGTCTTAGTGTTTAAATCAAATTGCTCTTGCTCATCACCTGGATTGGTGTAATCACACAATTCATAGGCTGTAACGGCTACCGTTGTTGGTTTTGGATTAACTATTAATTGCAAGGTTGTCATCGCTGAACATCCTGTGACATCATTACTTATTAATGCGATGATCTCTTGCGTACCTGCTGTGGTATTAGTGTAATTGGTTGGTAATGGATTGGTTCCTAATGTCGCATCACTAGAGTTTAGATAATACGTTACACTCATTCCACTTTGTGTCCCAATGACTTCTGCGTCTTTTAAGCTTAAGTTAAAGACAGCTATACCATCTGTATTGTCATCACAAACTTCTAATGGTGTGGTCGCGTTAGCTATTGGGTTTTCTAAAACCTCTAATTCTAAAGTCGCAATATTATAACATCCTGTATCTATATTCTCTAAGCGTACATATATTATTTGGCCACCCATAGTCGTATTTACATAGCCATCTAAAATCTCTGGACTTCCTGCATTAGCTTCTGCTGGGCTCTCATGGAAAGATACCGCAACTCCTGTTTGACCATTTAATAAATCGGACTCTTTTGTACTTAATGGAAAACCGACATACTCATCGGTATCATCATCACATACTTGTAAGGCTGATACGGCTACAACTTCTGGTAAGGCATGTATGATTAAATCAAAACTTGTGGTAGCATAACAATCTGGATACGACGGATCTTCTACGCGTGCATAAATCGTTTGTGCTCCTGAGGTGTAGTTGGTCGCTACTGCTCCTACATTATTATCTGCATCATCTTGACTTGTGTGGTAAGACACATTATATGTCCCTGCACTTTGACTGCCCAATATTGTCGCGTCTTGACTGCTTAAATCAAACAGTGCCTGACCATCGTTACTTGCATCATCACAAGCTTCCATAGCTTCTGGCATCGTTGCAATCGCTCTAGGATGTACTACCAAATCAAATAATGCTGTCGCTGATGCATTATAACAACTTGAATCACCTGCGCTTTCTACGCGAACAAAAATAGGCTGTGGGTTTGATGTATTGGTATATAATAATGGTAAGGCATTTGCTCCTGAATCGGCATCATCAAAATTTAAATGATAACTAACCGTAAAATCCGTAGACGATTGACTTCCTAATATTAACAGTGTCTGAGCACTTAAATCAAATTCTTCAAATCCATCATTGCTTATATCATCACATAACTCTAGGTCTGAGACTGGATTGATGGTGGGTTGTGATGCCGCGGACAATGTAAATGAAGTTAAATCATAACACGTTTCTGTACTATCTGAAAGACGCGCCCAAATTGTTTGTGGATTCGATGTATTAGTATATGGGGAAGTCAATGCACCTACATTATCAATAGCATCCTGTTCGGTTAAAAAATAATTAACCATAAACTCTGTTGGATCTTGATCCCCAATTATATCATCATCGTTTTCAGTTAAATCAAATTGTTCAGTACCTGTCTCACTACAAACAACGAGATTAGAAGCCGGATTGGCTGTTCCATTTTCTCTAAATTCAATTAAAATTGGATCAGATGAACCAGTACAAACTCCAGAAAAGTCAAAATCTGCATAATAAACCCCAGGTTCAGTTACCGTAAGTATTGATGTTGTTTCCCCATCAATTACAACATCATCTTTATACCAAACATGCGTGGCTGCATCTAAGCCAGAATCTAAAATTATTTCAGAACCAAGACATTCGGCAGTATCAGCCTCAATAGTAATATCATCACCCAAATTACCACCTAAATTAAAACTACCCGCTTTTATAAATACACCTGAGTCATAATTATTATCTCTATCATCAGCAATTACTAATTTGATGGTATAATTTTCATCTGGAACAACGGTTGCTTGTGCAGTAAATACAATAGTCCTTCCATCAAAAGAAATTGGAGGCCCATTATCTGGTGTATAGGCACCAAAATACTGATCATTAATCCCGCCACAAGAGGCTCCATTATCAGGATGAATATTAGTAACTAAAATAGGCGTGTTAGAATTGGGAAGAACAGCTAAATTTGTGGTTACACCATTAGAATCCGTTAGTAAAAAAGCAAAGGCATCAGAGTAATTACATTCAAAACTCCCCATGTCATATTCTTCAGATGCCATCAGAAAATCAAAACTAATGCTATCTGCTGTAGGAACGAAATCAAATTGTATAAATGATGCATTATTAGAGTTAATACCAACAGCAGCATCTAAATCAGCATCACCTGGCCATGCTCCAGACCCATCTCCTAAAAACGTATTTGGTCCTCCTGCCTCTCCAGCATCACCACTTGTAAGTAAAATTCCATCTTCAAATGGAAAATCTACGCCGTTACTATAAAAATAACCAATACCATTAGGCTCCGTGTTGCTATAAGTTGTTCCTGTTGATGATATAATATTTGATACAGCAGCACAAGGGCTATCAATTAAAATATCCTCTACTAATTCTTCTATTGTAAAAGTATCTTGATCAACAACAACATTTGGTCCCAAAACAAAAACTAACATTGAAGTCGTATCGCTACAACCTTGTGGATTAGTATCAGACACAGTAAGTGTTACTGTGTAGGTTCCTGGTGACATAAAGAGATTAGAAACATTTTCACCCGTTGCTGTATTTGAATCTCCAAAATCCCATGAGTAAGTGGCTCCTGAACCATCTAAAGAAAAAATTGCACTACCAGAAAAATCAACAGTTTCGCCTGGCAAAATCCCAATAACTCCAGAGTTATTTGCTGCCGGTACTGTACTATCTATTGAAGCCGTAATGTCTTGGCAAGGTGTTGCACAAAGAATATCGGCCTCCCAGCCATTAATATTTCCACTAGCGTTAGAAATAAACTCTATAGTTAAACACCCTGACGTATTATCTGTAGATGCTGATATATTTCCTGGACTATTAGTCCCCTGAAAACTTCCAAGTAATGGCGCTGTTACATCATCACCATCATAAATATGCATTACATCTGGTTCTGCACCAAGTTGGGTTGTAAACAAAGTAAAATTTAAAATAATAAACTCGTCTGCATTTTGCGGACAAATTGTAGTTACTAAATTTTCACTATCGCCATAGTTACCAAATTCACCACCAGAATCATAAAATTTATCTGGCGCACACCTATTAAAAGTGCCATTTTGCATTGATAAGTCTTGCGCACTACAATACGCTGATATTAAAAAAATGAGAGGGATAAGGATTTTTTTCATAGCTAGCTAGGCAAATAAAATGGAAAATAAACCATTAGATAAATCAACAGTAATCTTTTCAACATTTTTATTAAGCTGGGAATTTAATAAAATTATATGAATTGTATTTAGTTAATAGTTATAAAACATCATCTCAGGGATGAACGTTTCATCTTAATATTTTTTATTTTTGCAAATAAAAGATGTCACAGACTAAAATATCTATTATACCGACTTCAAACGACACAATCTTAAAGTTTCAAGCAGACCGATTTTTAACCAATCACAACAGTTTCGAATTCAACAATATAGATGACGCTAAGCATTCGCCATTAGCACAACAACTTTTCTATTTACCGTTTGTAAAAAAAGTATATATCGCTTCAAATTTTATTGCTATTGAACGCTATAATATTGTGGAATGGGCAGATGTGCAAGACGAAGTTGCCACGCAAATAGAAGACTACTTATCTAATGATGGTGTTGTGGTTACTGAAGAGGCCGTTAAACCAAAGGCAGCTGTAACAGTATACGCTGAGAGCACGCCTAATCCAAGTGTATTAAAATTTGTTTGCAATAAGGTTTTAGTCCCTAGTTTATTTGAATTTACGTCTATAGAAGATGCCAAACCTTCTCCATTAGCTACAGCGCTTTTTCAGTTTCCGTTCGTAAAAAATGTATTTATGGAGAAAAACTTTATATCAATTACTAAGTTTGACATTATTGAATGGGAAGAGATTACAATGCAACTTAGAGAGTTTTTGAAATCATACGTCGAAGAAGGAAAAACCATCTTAAACGATAATGCACCACAACAACTGAACAAAACTGAAGAAGCGGTAGAACAAAAATTTGAAGCTTTAGATGATGTTTCTAAAAATATTGTAAACATTCTTGAAGAATATATTAAACCCGCAGTAGAAAGCGATGGTGGTAATATTGAATTTAAATCTTACGATGATACTACGAAAAAAGTAGAAGTTTTATTGCAAGGTGCATGTAGTGGCTGTCCATCTTCTACGTTTACTCTAAAAAATGGTATTGAAACCATGCTAAAAGAGATGCTTAATGACAATGAAATCACTGTTAATGCTATTAATGCTTAATTATTCTTAACAATTAAGTGACATATTATAAGTTTTAGTGTCTTAACTTTAGAAACTATTAAATTTATAAACAATGGCAGTATTAAAAGTAATTGAAGTCTTATCTAACTCTGATAAAAGTTGGGAAGATGCAACTAAAAAAGCAGTAAAAGAAGCTTCTAAAACAGTTAAGAATATTAAATCCGTGTATGTACATGATCAAAGTGCTATTGTTAAAGAGGATACTGTAACTGAATTTAGAGTCAACTTAAAATTAACTTTCGAGGTTAAATAACATATGTTATTAGCTCTCAAAATATAGCTCGGACTACTATTTTCCGAGTTTTTTTATTAACTATAATTAATTAAAACCAACATGGACACACAAAAATGGATTGACGAAGGCATCAAATTTGTTATTGAATATGGACCTAAAGTAATAGGTGCTATAGCAATATGGATCATAGGAAGCTGGGTAATTAAAATTCTTCTTAAAGGCGTTAAAAAAGCACTTAACAAAGGAGATTACGATGAAAGCTTAAAGAAATTTTTAACCAATTTAATTAGCTGGATTTTAAAAGTTGTTTTAATCATAGTTGTACTTGGTACTGTAGGTGTAGAAACAACATCTTTTGCTGCCATCATAGCTGCGGCTGGTTTAGCTATTGGTTTAGCCTTACAAGGTTCACTAGGTAATTTTGCTGGTGGTGTATTATTAATGATATTTAAGCCCATTAAAATCGGAGATTTAATTGAAGCACAAGGTGAATTAGGAGTTGTTAAAGAAATTGAGATTTTTACTACTAAACTTTTAACACCTACAAACAAAGAAGTTATTATACCAAATGGCGCGTTATCTAATGGTAACATCGTTAACTATTCTTCTGAAGGAAAACTTAGAGTTGATTTAACATTTGGAGTCGGTTATGATTCAGATATTAAACAAACTAAAGAGGTTTTATTAAAAGTTTTAACGTCTAACCCAAAAGTATTACAAGATCCTGCACCTTCAGTAAATGTATCTGAATTAGCGGATAGTTCTATTAATTTTGCCGTAAGACCATGGGCTAACGTGGCAGATTATTGGGATGTTTATTTTGAAACACACGAAAATGTAAAAATTGCATTAGACGCAGCTGGAATAGAAATACCTTATCCACATGCTGTAGAAATACAAAAAGAAGGTTAATTATTGCTTCTTTTTTAAAGCTACAAAATCCTTTAAATAATAAGGTTCAAAATAAGCGACATCTTCGGTGTCGCTTTTTTGATACTTTTTTTCTGCAAGTATGGACATTTCATTTGCTGAAGGCAATTTACCCTCTATAAAAACCGCATTAGGATGACTGATTAATGTTTTGGTCTTCTCTACGCCGTTGCCAATAAAGTATATTGTATGGTTTTCTAGTACTTCAGCATAACTGTCTTGATCCAAAATCTCCGCTTTAATTTCTCTAATCATTTCAAACTTATGATTATAAATCGCGGAATACACTTCCATTCGCCTTGCATCTAGCATAGGTATTATTAAACCATTATCTACCTTGACTTGATGTGCTAAACTTGCTAATGTAGAAATTGAAATTAATGGTTTATTTAATGCAAAGCATAAACCTTTGGCAGAAGACACTCCGATTCTTAAACCTGTGTAAGATCCTGGACCTTTACTCACAGAAATGGCATCTATATCTGAAGGGTTTAGTTGTGCTGTTTTAAAAACAGCATCTATAAAAACATGTAAAGTTTCGGCATGAGAATAGCCTGGACTATTATCTTCTTTTAAAACTAAAGTATCGCCATCCTTAGAAAGAGAAACAGAACAATTTGTGGTTGCTGTCTCTATATTTAGCACTAATGCCATGTGTTTTGTTAATTATTTGTTTTGATGGATACAAAACTACGAATAGATTATAGTAATCGATATTTAATCTTCATTACTTTTCTCAGAAGATTCTTGAGACTTTTTATTAGTAATCTCTAATAAATCTCCAGGACTTAAATTCTTTGACACCATGTTGTATGGTCCAGTAATGATTTTATCATCTTTACTTAACCCTGAAATTATCTCAATATTAGTATCATCTTGAATCCCTGTTGTTATCACTTTTAATTTTGCTTTACCGTTTTCATTTACAAATACACACTCAAATTTTTCTTCTTCTTTGACTGTATCCTCTGAATCTACTGTAGCTATTTTATCAAAAGACTTTTTAGTTGAACTGGTATCAGATTTTATTACAATTGCACTAATAGGAACAGAAATAGCGTCTATTTTCTTTTTTGTAATGATATCTACCGTTGCAGTCATTCCTGGTCTAAATGGCGAATATGTTTCAGGTTTGCCTTCTGTTAATTCTTTATAAGATTCTTCAATAATTCTAACTTTCACTTTAAAATTAGTGACTTGATCGGCAGATAAATTTCCGTCTGCGGAGTTTGCTATTTCTGTAACAATTCCTTTAAACTCCTTTTTTAAGTATGCATCCACTTCAACAAGTGCAGAATCGCCAATATTTACCTTTACAATATCATTTTCATTAACATCTACTTCAACTTCCATATTGTTTAAGTTAGCCACACGTAAAATCTCGGTACCTGCCATTTGTTGTGTTCCTACAACGCGTTCACCTAATTCTACATTTAATTGTGAAATTGTTCCACTCATTGGTGCATAAATTGTAGTTCTGTTTAAATTATCTTTGGCTTCATTTACAGTAGCTGCTGCACTTTGCACGTTATAATAGGCCGAGTTTTTACCAGCCACAGCAGTTTCGTATGTTGCTATAGAACGATCCCAATCTGCTTTTGAAATTACACCTTTATCAAATAATGTTTTATTTCTATCGTAATCTGCTTTAGATTGTTTTAAGTTCGCTTCGGCTTGCTCTAAACCTGCTCTTACATTTTGATAGGACGCTTGAGACCTATTTACAGCAGACTGAATTAAATCTGGATTTATTTTTACTAATAAGTCGCCCTTCTTTACTTCTTGACCTTCTTTAAAGGGAAGCTGTAATATTTCACCAGAAACTTCAGATGAAATTTTAACCTCAACTTCTGGTTGTATTTTTCCTGTGGCAGAGACTGTTTGTACAATATCTCTAATTGTAACTTTCTTCTCAGTGACTTCCTTAAAATCACCTTTTTTACCAAACCAACCCATTTTAGATCCAGCTAGTAAGGTCAAAAGAATAACTACTATTACTGCTAATATTATTTTTACGTTTTTACTCATAATTAAAACTTTAATTCAGTTGCCGGAATTCCGAAATAGAGTTCGAGCACCTTCAGTTTAAAAATATAATCATATTTCGCCCTATTTAATTGAATTTTGGCATTATCAAACCGTTGTTTTGACTGACTAAAATCAAAGGCATTTGTAAGACCTACATCATAGCGTTCTTTAGCATACTCATAGGCTAGTGCTTGCGACTCTAAAGACTTATTTGCCGCTTCAAAGGATTTTAAAGCACCTTTTGCATCTACATAAGCCTGATAGACTGTTGATTCTAAATTTAACTCTTCTTGTTCTAATTGATATTCTGCACGCTTCAAATTAATTTTACTTCGCTGCACATTACCTTTTACTGCAAAACCATTTAATATTGGTATATTAAGACTTAAGCCATATCCTATACCATCATTTAAATAAATTTGCTTAGCAAAAGATACCTCACTGGCATCTGTATATCTTGTGTCATATCCCAAAAAGGCTCTTAAGGTTGGCCAATACGATCCTTTAGCTATTTGAATATCCTTTTCTGCTAAGGCCACAGTTTGTTCTGCTATTTTAATTTCGGATCTATTCGCTTTTGCATTTTCTATAATTTCAGAAGCTGATTTGTTAGAAATACCTTCATCTACAATATCATAGCCTTCATCTTCGATATCAAAATTTTCGTAATCTTTAATTAATAATAACTGAGCTAAGTTTATTAAGGAAATCTGAATTGTATTTTCTGCATTCACAATATTCTGCTTTTCGGTAGCATCTGTGGCTTGTATTTCTAATAAATCTCCTCGAGGTAATGAACCTGCATCTACCAACTGATTGGTGCGTTCAATCTGCTCTTGTGTTACAGCATTTTGAGATTTTAATACTTCTAAATTGGCTTTATTTAATATTACGGTAATATATCCATTGGCAACAAAAAGAGAGATATCGTCTTTCATTTTATCTAAACTATATTGAGCCGCTAATTTTGATATTTTTGCACGTTGTACTTGCCTTATATTCTGTAACCCATCAAATAAGTTATATCCTAAGTTGATGTTACCAGATGAAGATAGAAAGGTAGTGGTTGATGAATCTCCCGTAGTAGGATCAAAACTTAACCCTGTATTTTTAGACACACTACCACTAACATTAATACTTGGCAAAAAGTTTCCGACAGCGTTTAACTTTTCAATGTCAGTTACCAATACATCTAATTCGCTTTGCTTAACAGAAATATTATTTTCTAAAGCGTACTCTACACATTCTTTGAGCGTCCATTTTTTATTTTGTGCTTGTGCAAAAACGCCAAAAAGTATTAAAATTACTACGATTGATTTTTTCATGATGCTTATATGTCTTTATAAAACGAAAAGTGTTACAAAATTTTTAAATTATTCTTGAGCATATTTTGGTATACCTTGTACTTGATTCCAAACTTTTATTTTATCGTCTTTAGATATACCACTTTTAACTTCTACAAAAATGCCATCACTCACACCTAACTCTACATCTTTTCTCTCAAACTTTTGGTCGCCGACTTCAATTTCAACATATGGATTTTGCGTCTCCTTATCATACTGAACTAAGGCTTCTTTTATCGCTAAGACTTTATCTGCTTTTTCTAAAATAATGGAAGCATTTGCACTTAAACCAGCCCTAATAAATGTTGAATCCGTTTTTTTAAGCGAGCCTTTTATTTCAAACTGAATCGCTCCATTTTCTGCAACACCTTTTGGTGCAATATAATCTAATATCGCATCGAACTTTTTATTTTCAATGGCGCCTACCGTAATTTCTAATGGTAAACCTTCTTTTATTTTACCAACTTCACTTTCGTCTACTTTACCTTCAAAAATCATTTGTTGTACATCTGCGAGTGAAGCAATTGATGTCCCTTCATTAAAATTATTAGCTTCAATAACCTGGTTACCTGCTTTTACTGGCACATCTAAAACCATCCCAGAAACAGTAGCTCTTACCTGAGTTTGAGCCGTATTCCCTAACCCAGAAGTTGTACCAGTTTTAATAATATCATAATTTTGATTGGCAGAATTCACATTAATTTTTGCTTGTTCTACACTTTGTTTTGTTTGTAAATAGGCATTTTTTACCCCTTCAAAATCATTTGCAGAAATTACGCCTTTCTCAAACAATGCCTTTTGTCTATCATAATTTGATTGTTGTGTTTGTAGGTTTATTTGTGCAGTTTGTAAGGCTGTTTGATTGGTAGCAATATTATTTTTAGCACTGGTTAAACTTGAAGCATTAGGAATAACTTTAATCTGAGCAATTAAATCGCCCTGTTTTACATATTCACCTGCTTCTATGAACACCTCTTCTATGACACCAGAAATATTTGGCTTAATTAATATTTCTTCTTTTGGCACAATACTTCCTGTGGCTACGGTCTTAACAATGATCGTTTCTTCCGTTGGCGATTCAGACGTATACGAAATTGGATTTTCTTGATTTTTTTGCCACAAATAAAATAATGCAGCGCCAAAAACGACTACGATGAGCACTAATAAAATGACAGTTTTTGTTCTTTTCATGATTATGATTGATATAAATTTATTCTATTCTTAAGGCATCTACTGGTTTCATCTTTGTTGCACTATTTGCAGGTATTAAACCGGCTAAAACACCCGATACCACTAAAATTATTAAGGCGGTAAATACAACTTGCATACTAACACTAGGATTCGCAAAATTATCTACAGGGCCAGCATTATCTAAAATGGAATTCATTACCCAGATGACTAATGCAGCAAAGGATATACCTACCATACCAGAAAGTATTGTTAGAATTAAACTTTCTTGTAAAATTTGTGATTTTATAGTCCAAGGGCTAGCACCTAAAGCACGTCTTATTCCGATTTCTTTTGTTCTTTCTTTTACGACAATCAGCATTATATTACTTATCCCTATAATTCCCGACATTAAAACCAAGGCTCCAACAAAATAACCGACAAACGATAATATCGTAAATAAACCATTTACACGTTCAAATTGCTCTGACAAATCAAAATGACCTATAGCTCTCTCGTCCGTAGGATCTACTTTATGTCTTGATTTCATGAGACTAAATATCCTATCTTTTAAGGTTGTAATACTAATACCATCTACAGCTGTAATAGCCATCCAACCAACACTTTCGCCTCGATTAAATGCTTGACCGAAGGTGGTAAAGGGCATATAAATTGTACTTGCATCTTGCTCACTATCGCCTTGGCTATTACTCATTTTAAAAGTACCCACGACTAAAAAATTAACACCATTAACTTTTATATACGTTCCTAGAACCTCTTCACCTTTATCGTATAATCCAGCTTCTACACCTGTACCAATGACACAAACTTTTCGTTTTGCATTAATATCTGAATAGCTAATAAAACGGCCTTGAATAATATCCATTGGCTGCTGTTTTATATATTCTGGATAATCTCCATAAATTTCAAATGCACCTGTTTTGGTTCCTCTTGTAACATTGTTTGCTCCATTATAACCACCTAATTGGTTTCTAGGTGATACATATTTGATTTCTGGAAATTCTGATTTTATGGCTGCAACATCGCCTATTTTATAGTTAAAATATCGGCCCTTAGGCATGCCTTTATAGGGTTTTGAAGTCCCTTGTGTCCACATAAACATAGAGTTGGTCGCAAAATTGCCAAAATCTGCAGTTACTCCATTTTTTAGGCCATTAGTTAACGCCAATAATAACACCAAAATGGTTATGCCCCAAAACACACCAAAGGCGGTTAAAAACGTCCTAAATTTATTGGCGTTTAAAGCTTCTAATATTTCGTCCCAACGGTCTCTACTAAACATATTATTCGTCTCTTAATGCGTCTATAGGTTTAATCATAGCGGCTCTATAAGCAGGAATAAAACCAGCTAAGGCACCTGCAAGCACTAACAAAAACACCGTAGTTATTGCAATATTAAAATCTACTTGCGGATATTTTATGAAATCACTTTCTATGTGTGGGCCTACTAACTCTAATAAGCCTAATCCTAAGATAAGACCAAATAAACCTGAAAACATCGTTACAAATACGGCCTCTTGTAAAATCATACCAATGATAGACGTTGGCAATGCACCTAAAGCTTTTCTAATACCAATTTCCTTAGTGCGCTCCTTAACGATAATTAGCATGATGTTACCAACGCCAACTATACCTGCAATAATTGTCCCTATACCTACAAACCAAAATACAGCTTTTATTGTGGCTACTAATGAGTAAATTTTCTCTGCTTGTTCTAATGTATTACGCACTCTAACGGCACTTACATCATCTGGAGCAACAGTATGAATTTCTTTTATTTTTTGCTCAATGCCTAAGGCAACAGCATTAGACATAGCAACGGCTTCATCAAAATCATCTGCCATTTTCACCGTAAATGCCATATTTCTGATGTTTTCACCACCATTAAACACCTTTTGCGCTGTAGTAACCGGAATATAGACTTGACTCTCTTCTCTATCTCCACCTGGATCAAAATAGACACCTACAACTTTAAAATTCATGCCAAAGACTTGTATATTCTTGTTTATAGGATCTTCATTTTTAAATAAATCTTTTTTCATTTTATTGCCAATTACAGCAACCTTTTTACTCAATTGTATATCTGATTGACTAATAAAACGACCCGAACCTATATCTGCGTTTTCAATAAATTGATTATCTGGTAATGTCCCTCGCACACGATAGTTACCGGTTTCATTTTTATAATTAACTGTGCCTCCCCAAATAGAATAGTCTTTAGTACTGTACTCTAAATAATCGTTGTACTGATACTTAATAGCATCAAAACTAGAATTTTTGAGTTGTATATATCGCCCAGGATTTAAGCCTTTATAGCCTTTTGTAGTAACTCCTGTCCATACCGAAACTCTATTTGTAGCATCTTGCTCAAATTGAGATTTTACACCATTAGCAATACCTTCACTAAAGCCAAGTAGTATTACAAGTATAAATATACCTGAGGCTACAGAAAGACCTGTTAAAAACGTTCGTAACTTGTTTTTACTTAAGGTTTCAAATATCTCTTGCCAACGCTCTATATCAAACATGCGCAGAAGCTCTTACTTGATTTACCATACTATCATCTATAATTAACCCATCTTTAAGATTAACTATACGTTTAGTCATATGAGCAATATCGTCTTCATGGGTAACCACAAGGATCGTTTTTCCTTCATCATTAATACCTTGGATAAGCTCCATTACCTCATAAGAGGTCTTGGTATCTAAAGCTCCTGTTGGCTCATCTGCTAACAAAACTTTTGGATCGCTGGCTAATGCTCTAGCTATAGCCACACGCTGTTTTTGCCCACCAGAGAGTTCACTTGGCAAATGGTGAGACCATTGTGCCAAACCAACTTTTTCTAAATAATGCATCGCCTTTTCGGTACGTTCTTTTCGTTTAACGCCTTTATAATATAGCGGCATAGAGACATTATCTAAAGCACTTTTATAGTTGATTAAATTAAATGATTGAAAAATGAATCCTAAAAAATCATTTCTATATTTAGCAGCAATTTTTTCGTTTAGATTTTTAATAGGCACATTATCCAATATATACTGACCTTCATCTGCCTCGTCTAACATTCCGAGAATATTAAGTAATGTTGATTTACCTGAGCCTGAAGACCCCATAATAGACACTAACTCCCCTTCTTTAACATCAAAATTAATTCCTTTTAACACATGCAGAGAATTATTACCCATGTGATAAGATTTGTGAAGATCTTTAATCTCAATCATAGTTTGGCTAGTTAGTTATTCGCAAATAAATACTTGATCTATTGCAATTTTAAGAAAAACTCAAGTGGTTTTTTGCCAACAAATTGTTAAGGCCTTAATTTATACCATTTCTAATTAAGACTTATAAAACGAAGAATTGTTACAGTATTTAGTCTATTTCTTTAGACTTTTCTGATTTATTAAATGTTCTGTAAACAATATAGCCAAGTGTGGCCACCAAAATATAAGGCACAGCCATTAAAAACATAATACCATCATTAATTCCTTCGGCCGCAGATTGATCTTCACCACTTTCCAATACTGCTCTACACATTGCACATTGTGCATTGGTATTTAGAAAATACAATAGTAAAAAAGCGAAATAGATATATTTATTTTTCATTGTATGACATCATTAATTGGTGTTCACGATCTCTAACAACCCTTTTTAAGGGAACTATGCGTAATAGGGCGAAATCATTATATAAACTATTACTCCTGTAACAGCAACATATAACCACAATGGAAATGTGATTTTTGCTATTTTTTTATGACGCTCAATATTATTGGTAATTGCTCTAACATAGGTTATTAATACAAATGGAATTACCACTACAGATAACGTAATGTGCGTAATTAATATAAAATAATAGATATACTTTACGACACCTTCTCCACCAAATTTTGTTGAATCACTAGTCATGTGATACGCTATATATAGCAATAAAAATAGTACAGAAAGCGCAATTGCAAATTTCATTAAATTTTCATGCAACGCTCTATTTTTCTTTTTAATTGCAACAATTGCAAAAATGAGTACAACTGCAGTTAATCCGTTTATTACCGCGTAAATTGGAGGTAAAAACATTAATGGCTTAACATCAAAACCTAGTTCACGTAAGTTAATACCAAATAAAGCGGCTACTGCTATTGGGATAATTACGGACAACGCAATAATCCATTTGTTATATTTTTTTTCTTTTTCTAAATCTACTGTACTCATATTACTCATTTAATAATTTGGAAATATCTTCTTTTAAAATTGTAATTTCTTGAGGTATTCCATCCTCATCTACACCCACTGCTTCTGGTACTAAACCGTTGTAAAATATCATTGGATTCCCAAAGTTATCTTGTCTAGACCTAATATAACCTTCTTTATCAATTAGTGCAAAATTTCCAGAGTGTTCAAAGCCACCTTCTACGCTATCATCTTTTGCCGTATATAGATTAAATCCTTTATTAGCAAGTTCGTATATCTCAGATTCATTTCCTGTCATTAAATGCCAATTAGGGTTTGTGATGCCATATTTTTCTGCGTAAGCATTGAGCACTTCTGGAGTATCTATTTCTGGCGTAATACTAAAAGATGCGACACCAAAATGCTCTAAACCTTTAAATTGATTCTGAACCTCCACCAAGTTTCTATTCATTATAGGACAAATGGTTGGACATGTTGTAAAGAAAAATTCTACCACGTAAACCTTTCCTAAATAATCAGCATTAGTGATTGTTTTGCCTTCTTGATTTGTAAAACTAAATGCTGGTACTTTTTTGCGTTCTCCGTTAATTTCTATATATTTTAAATCACTTTTGTTTTGTTCTGAAATGGCAGTGTTAGACACATTTTTACTTCTGCTTTCATCTCTTGTGATATCGTTCTCACTGACTCTATCAATTATTTTAGGAACAAAAATAATCCCAAATAATAAAATGATAAAGGCAATACCTACGTACGAATAATTTGTGTTTTTACTCATTACTTTGTTTTATATCGTTTTCTCTTCGTGTATTAGACGCCTCAAATTTCCCTTGTCTTTTCTGACGATATTCGGTAAATAAAATCCTTACATCATCATTCATCATATTTTTAATTTCTGAAACCTCTATTGTATTGTATGAAAACACACTAAACTTAGGTTTGTTGTCTTCAACTTCTCTTTCAGAGCGTCCATCAATTCTTCCTCTTTGAGCTAGGTCTTTATCTATAATGTAAACGCTATTACTCGATAGATTTTCATCTAATTGATCTTTAGATTTTAAGGTGTTAAATAGCATTCTTATTTCACCTTCAGTACCAAACGCATAATGCCAAAACTTTAGGTTTTCGTACGTATTAATCTCTTTTTTTAGTAACGCCACGTCATCTTGGGTTCCGTCTGGCACAACTATTACGATTTGAAAATTCTTAAAACCTTTAAATTTATCATAAACTAACTCTTTAAGATTTAAAGCCGCAATGGTGCTATTTAAAGGTGTTTTTCCTAAAAACCCAAGGACCGTAATATTATCTTTTAATTGAAGAGTATCTAAGCCATCTGATGTGAAATTTTTAATATCTGAGACTTTGTCTTTCACAATATTTAACGGCTCATAATTGTGCTTTGCAGGATATAACATGAGCAAAAAGGCCACAGGTAAAAAGAATAAGATACCGAGTACGATATATCGTTTTGTGTTATTAGCTTTCATCATTAATGAAAAAAAAACGTATTAATTAATGCCGTTAATTAGAATTTGCAAAAATAAAAAAGGTGGTTTAGAAAAACCACCTTTAAATTGTATTTAACACATGGCTCTATACTTAAATCCATGTTATATTGTTAAGAATAATCTATTAAAAATCTTTCTTGATTAGAGCGTCTTCGCCGTTATAAACATTAAAAACGTATCCTCCTTCTTGTAATAAGATAAAAATCAAATAACAGATTAAGAAAACAGCAGTCCAAACCACCATTTTTCTAAAACTTCCAGTTTCATCTCTCATATGCATAAAATCCCAAGTGATATAATAGGCTTTTACAATTGTTAATAGAATGAAAATTAAGTTTAATGGTTTCATGTATACAATTGGAGATAAAAGAATATTACCCAATGTTGAGAAAAATCCACTCCCTTCAATTGGATCCATCCATGTACTCATTAAAAATTCTGGTTTGTATATCCCTAAAACAACTTCTACCGCTGTTACTATGGTAAGGAATATTAAAACACCCCAAATTTTACTTGTGTTAGATTTAAATTTAACTAAACCTCTAAATATTTCTAATTTATGCTCGTGTGCCATAACTATCTTTAATTTCTTTTTATACTAAATAGAAGAATGTAAATACAAATACCCAAACTAAATCGACAAAGTGCCAGTATAATCCCACTTTCTCAACCATTTCATAACTTCCTCTTCGCTCATAAGTACCAAGAATAACATTAAAGAAAATAATGATATTAATAACGACTCCAGAAAGTACGTGAAATCCGTGAAAACCTGTAATAAAGAAAAAGAAATCAGCAAAAAGCGTTGTACCATATTCATTAACATGAAGGTTAGCTCCTTTTACAACAAGCTTACCGTTTTCTTTTATTTGCTTTAATGATTCTTCTCTAGATAATACCGTCTTATGTCCATCTTCAGTGAGCAGTTGATTTCTCACTAAAATATTTTCGTTAGCCGCTAAACCTGCATAAATCTCACTGACGGTGTAAGGCGGTAAAGTAGACTCATCCACAAACCACAAACCATTTTTACGTTCGTGTGCTGCACGCACACTTGCTTGTGCTATTGCAATATCATCTATTGAAACACGCTTAAATTTTTCTACGCCATCTACGGTTACATATTCCCCAAACTGCAAGATGTTTCCACCTTTAGTTTGTACTGCTCCATAATCACCTTGAATAAATGTTGCCCATTCCCATGCTTGTGAGCCTACAAAAATGGCTCCACCAATAATGGTAAGAAACATGTATATCGTTACTTTAGCCTTATTCATATGATGACCAGCATCTACAGCCAGTACCATTGTCACCGACGACATAATAAGAATAAAGGTCATAAACGCCACATAGATCATTGGCAATTCTTGTCCATGTAAAAACGGAACGTGAGTAAATACCTCATCCGCAATAGGCCATTCATTGATAAACTTAAATCTTGAAAAACCATAAGCGGCCAAGAAACCTGAAAATGTTAATGCATCAGATACAATGAAGAACCACATCATCATTTTTCCGTAACTTGCTTTGAGTGGCTGATTGCCGCCTCCCCAAGTTTTTTCTTCTGTACCAGTAGCTACTGTAGAATCCATAGAATTTATTTAAATTTTAAGATTGGACAAAAATAATCAAATTATATATCTAAAAAAATATAAAAACAAAAAGAGCACAAGCCAAAGCACATCTACGAAATGCCAGAAATTTGCCGCTAGTTCAAAACCCAACATATTGTTGGCATTATACTTTTGTTTAAAATGATTATAAATTACAACAATAAGACATATTAGACCAGCAATAACGTGCCCTATATGCAATACTGCTATGATATAAATGTATGACATGGTAATATTACTCGTTGGTCCTGCAAAATGATAACCCGAAGCAATAATCTCACTAAAGCCTGCAAATTGGATATACACAAATGCTATCCCTAAGCCTAATGTAACTAATAACCAAATCGTTACTAATTGTATCTTATTTGCAATTAACGCTTTTTTAGCCAAAATAAAAGTTAAACTACTGAGTAAAATGAGCACCAAACTAACCGTAAATGCCGTAGGTAATTGATAATCTGCTAACCAATCTTCATTTAATCGTTGCTTACTACTTACAATAAATGCACTGACTAAACCAGCAAACGACATAATCAATGAGCCAATACCAAACCATAGCATCATTTTTTTTGACCTTGCCGTTTTTTCTTGTTGTGTTCCTTGTGTTAAATCCATCTTATCTCAAAAATTTATCTGCAACATATATTATTTGTAATAATGTAATATAAAAAACGCTCGATAACATGAGCTGCTTAGCAGCTTCTGCAGTCCTTAACCTAAATAGCTTTAACGCATATAATAACATAACAAGACCAAGAATAAAGACAATGACAGCTCCAACTATAGACAATTTTAAATCCCCTGTAAATCCAAAAACAGGAATAATAGACGCCAAAATAGTCCACACACTGTACATTATAATTTGCACTGCAGTACCCTTATCTGGCTTTCCGGTAGGCAACATATGAAAACCGCCTTTTTTATAATCCTCGTGCAAAAACCATCCAATGGACCAAAAATGTGGGAATTGCCAAAAAAACTGAATAGCGAACAACGTACCTGGCTCAATACCAAAACTACCTCTTGCTGCGACCCATCCTAACATAAAAGGAATGGCACCTGGCAAAGCACCAACAAAAACAGAAAGTGACGTTTTAGTTTTTAACGGTGTGTAAACACTAGTATATAAAAATATTGAAATTGCACCATACATAGCCGTTTTAGGGTTAATAATGTACAGTGTAATTAAACCTAAAATGGTAAAAGACGTTGCAATAATTAAAGCCTTATTCACAGACATGCGACCTGCCGGAATCGGTCTATTTTTGGTTCTTTCCATTAGCGCATCTAAATCACGCTCAATAATTTGATTGTATGCATTTGAAGCACCAACCATAAAATAACCACCAAAAGCCAATAAAAGAAGTGTTGTGAGACGAATTGTTTCTGCACCAAGAAAATAACCAGCAAGTGAGGAAAACACAACACTTAAGGACAATCCCATCTTAGTGATTTCCTTAAAATCTGTGACAACAGAAGCTATTGATACCGATGTTTTTGTGCTACTCAAATTTAATTATTTTATTCTTTTATAAGCGAGTGCAAAGATAGTTTGAAAAATACTTGTAAACAATGTAAATTCTTATTTTTAAAATTGCGCAATCTTGCACTCATCTTTAGGTCTAAAACCATTTTGATTATCATCCTATATTTTATGACCTATAGCTTTTACCAAAAGCAACAACGTATACGATTGCAATTGAAACACCTTATGGCGTTAGTAACAAAACCTTAAACTGAAACAAATTAGACAACCTAATGCACTACAACACTTATTAAGCACAGTATTAATTAAATTATCAAAAGATAACAACATAATACTAAAGACAACCTGTTTTTTTCACAGGATATGGACTATAACAGAGTTCTTTCTATAAAAAAGGTAAAAACGCAACAGAGTTCTGTAAAAAAACAAGAAAACAAATAAGTTTCTAAATCTAAAAATCGTTATACCAATTAAATAAATCAGTACGTATACCAAGATTAAACCATAAAGTACCATTGCGAACGGTTGTTGCATTTACCGCATCTGGATTATAATCCCGATACAATATATTGGTAAAGATTTTAAGATTTGTGGTAGGATTTAATACATAGCCTGCTTGTAATTCTGCCATAAAACTATTGGTTTTATTACCTTGACCTATTATAATACCAGTATCTGCCTGACGGTCATTATAGTTTCTATAAATATCACCTCCATAAGAAAACGAATCGTCATCAGTATTATAATCCAAACCACGCTGACCAATGATCATTTTGGCATCACCAAACCAACGTTTATAATTATAACGACCAATTAAAACAAATTCCCTAAAGTTTGCTCCCCAAAGATGAGCCATCGGTTGATTGAAATGTGCATAATTTAAGGTCTGTGTATTATGAGAATACGTATATGGTCTTACTTGATTGTATTCTGCTTGAAGCAATAAATTATCGACTTTAAAGGCATTAAAATATTTTGCACCTACTTGAAATCCAAACTTGTTCTTCCAACTCTTATTTCCGCCTGTTACATCACTCAATGAAAATTCATCTAAAATAAATTGACCATACAAATTCACTTTATTGTTCCATTTGTACTTTGAACTCAATCCTAATATGGCATTTCCTGCACCTTGCCCAGTTTGAAACTCTATTGCTCTAAAAAATATAATTGGATTTAAGTAATTAACATCAAAGCCCCTTCCATTAGAATCTTCCCAAATAACAGACTCAAACAACCCAATGTTTAAGCGTTTATTGACGTTCCAACTTAAATAATGATTTGCCATATATTTAGTTAAAAACGCTTTGTCTACTACAACTTCTGGTCTTACGTCTTTTAACCACATCCATGTGCTAGTATACTTTATTTTCCAAAAGGTGGTGTTTAATTTTAAAAATGGATAAGGACTAGCAACATCACTTTGCAATAAAGAACGGTAACCATCACCTATAAAATTCTTTCCATGACCAAACTGTACATTTAAAAAATCTGCAGGTGTGTACGATAAATAAGCCTCAGCAACCGGATAATCGTAAGCATTTTCCTTAAATCCTTTAGCGATTCCGCGACCAGGAATTATCGCAGGATCCGGACCAAATGCCCTTAAACTTTCTGCATAAGCATTAAAATAATCTGCAAATCTACCTTGACTTTCGTAAACTGATGTGGTAAAATTAAACCGTTTTCCTATTCCTGCTTGCAGAAAAATACCTCGCGTATTATTCCAAGTAGAGCCTATATCTGAACTTGTATCTTTACCTAATTGAAGATCTAAAATTGGATCGACTGTAAACCAATAGTCTTTACCTTGTATTTCAACTAAATGCTCATTAAAGGTCTTTCTACCCAACCATGTGTCTGTATCCTTTTCTAACGATTTATGCTCCGCCTTTATATCATAATATCTAGCAACGTCGCTATAAATAAAAGGTTTTGCTCCTGTATGGCTATTTGTACCTATGGCATTCATTTCTGCATCAAAACGCGCATAATAAGAATGTGTAAACGGAATATTTAATTGGCTTGCATATTCTAAATCTTCATAAGGTTTAAGTTCACTTTCTAACTTATCTAATTCATCAGATAAAGTGGCGTTTAGACTGTCTTTTTGGGTGTCATTTAACACTAAATGAGATGGACTATCTTCCTTTACTGGCTGCGTTAAAGGAATTGCTATACTAAGACTATACTGCGTAAATGTTGGATTGCCATTATAAGTCGCTGGTGCTATCTCTGGTAACAAATCAAACACACGTTTGCTTTCTGTTTTTAATTCATCATAAATCGCATCTGCATAAATTATTTTGAATTTCCCTGTATTAGTGACTTCAAACAAGATCTGAACATCTCCATTATACGATTGGTCCTTTACAATTTGAGGCACTTTAAAATTCTCGTAGATAAAAGAATTTAGAGTAAAATTGAAGCACGATTTTAATTGCTCTACCGCCATTGTATCGCAGTCTTTGAATACTGGAGGTTTTTCGTATGTAGATATGGTTTGGGCATAACCCAAGTTATACAGAAAAAGAAAAACAAATAGCACAAAGCGCTTCATAAAAGACTAATTTTTAATGGCCGAAAGATACTTAATTTTTTTAGTAACCTTAAACCTAAATAACGCATAAAAAAAACCGTTATTTTACAATAACGGTTCTTGTGTATAAGTCAACACACTTTTAGTCTCTTACTTCAAATACAATTGGCAAGTTGTAAATGACACCAACTGGAACTTTACGCTGTAAGCCTGGCTCCATATGTGGAATTTTATGTATTACACGTTTGGCTTCGTTTTCTAAAACTGGGTGAGGTGCTTTAATTTTTACATCAGCAATGTTTCCGTTTTTATCAATAGTAAATTGCGTATAAATACGTTGTTTACCAGAAAGGCCATACTGCGAACCTAGACCTGTATTAAACTTTCTATTAATTAGTTTCGTAATTCTTTCAGACATACACTTTTTACGATCATCATTTGTTTTATACTTTTCACAACCTGGATAAACAGGTACTTTTTCAATAAGTATAAAAGGAACTGATTCTAATTCACTTGGCTCATCAATTACCGTTATATCATCAACGTTAATGGGATCATTTGTTGTTATTGGATCATCTGGAGTTTTAATAATTTTTTCTTCAATAGGCACATCATCTTTTACAACTTTAAAGACGTCTTTTAATTCTGTTGTAGGTGCCGCTTTTACAACTTTTGGTTTTACCACCTCAACAACAAAAGGCGGTACATGATCAATGGTAATCGGATCTACCGTTGCCGTCTCCTCTACTAAATTGAATTTTGTTTCTTGAAATTGCATTTCAAAAAGTGCATATGTACCCAATAAACAAAGTATCAACCCAATTTGAAAATAAAGGGTTGAGTTTTTTTGTAAATTTGCATCATGCTTTTGTGATTTCTTTGCTTTAGTAGCGCTCTGACCAGCAATACTGAAGTCTTCGTTAGAATTTTTCATAATACTATTATTTAAATGTTAATATTATGTCAAAGTCACAATAAGTGTACCAAAAAGAAAATCCCGTCCAATTAATTTTGAACGGGATTTTTAATTTTATAAAAAAGTATCTACTTCTTAATCTTGTACTTGGAATACAATTGGAATAGAGAATGGCATTACTACCGCTTTTCCTCTTTGTTTACCTGGTTTCATTTTAGGTAATTGACCAATAACACGTTTTGCTTCTTTTTCTAATCCTGGGTGCGGACCACGAGCTACAATGTTTGTTATGTTACCTGATTTATTCACTTTAAACTGAACAAAGATTCTTTTTTTACCAGGTGGCAATCCTAAATCACTAGCTAAGTCTGTATTAAACTTTTTCCCAATGAATTTATTTACCTTTTCGTTCATACATTCTTTTTTCGCTGCATTTCCTTTTTTCTTTTCACAACCAGGAAAAACCGCTACATTCTCAATGACATTGAAAGGTACCTCTAAATCTTCTTCTACTTCTACAACTTCCACTTCTTCAATTTCAACAATTTCTGTCTCCATTTCTGTTTCTGTAGATTCTATGACAGTCTCTTCAACTTCTACTTCATCTTCAACAACTTCAATAATTTCTGGAGCTGCTGGTGGTGGTGGTGGAGGTGGTGGAGGTGTAACTATTTGCTCAGTAATTGGCACTTCTTCTTCTAATTCATCATCTAAATTAAGTGAGTCTGCGACAATATCACTTTGATCATAAGTTTTATAATTAATTGCCATATACGTAATACCTAACATTAAGGCAAGACCAACAGCAAAGTACAGCGAGCTGTTTCGGCTAACGTCTGATTTCGGATTCTTTTTAGGTTCCATAGTGTCTTAGTTTATTATAACATCGCTAATTTAACTAAATAAATGTAAAAAAAGCAAAGCTTTAGATTATTTTAATTTATAAACGTTAATATGTTTTGCAATTAATGTACCAATAATTGCGCCAAAACTGTTTGCAATAAGATCAAATGTATCATATGATCTATTAGGATTTACCAGATATTGTAATAATTCTAAGATAAAGCCTAGGAATGCAGCACCAAAGAAAACCATAATTGGTGTCCATTTTGTTTTGTACGGCTGACAATAATTAGCCCATAAAAAAGCTAAACCTGCATAAGCGACTAAATGATATATTTTATCATCAAAGGAATACCCTAAACTTGGTACTCCATTTAGCGTAATTAAACTTGCAATTATTAGTGCCAATGTATAACTAACTGACACTATTAAAAGTATGTTTTT
The DNA here is from genome assembly GCF_013249045.1 of Winogradskyella eckloniae. Lineage (GTDB taxonomy): Bacteria > Bacteroidota > Bacteroidia > Flavobacteriales > Flavobacteriaceae > Winogradskyella > Winogradskyella eckloniae. The sequence goes on along the minus strand of NZ_JABRWP010000001.1, from coordinate 664,504 downwards.
AACCACTAATGAGTGCTTTATAGTCTTCTGCAGACAACAAACCTTCTACTTGTGAAGCATCTGTAAATTTTAATTTTATCATCCAACCATCACCATAAGGGTCTGAATTTACTTTTTCTGGTTCATCCTCTAAACCTTCATTAAATTCTATAACCTCTCCTGTTAATGGCAAAAATAAATCTGAAACCGTTTTTACAGCTTCAACAGTACCAAATACTTCTTCTATGTCTAAAGTTTCATCTAAGGTATCTACTTCTACATATACGATATCACCTAATTCGCCTTGTGCAAAATCAGTTATTCCAATGGTTGCCACATCACCTTCAATCTTTACCCATTCGTGATCTTTAGTATACTTTAATTCTGATGGTATATTCATTTTACTCTATTATATAATTATTGTAACAAATGTAATTTTTTAATAGTTTCAATTCAAACTTAATTTCCAAAATTATAACGTAACGTTATACCTGATCTTAATGAGGTTTGCGGAAAGGATGTTGATATGGCAAAATCCGAAAATGTATAATCAAAGTAGAAAATAGCGGTTAAGTTTTTACTAAAAGCATAATCTGCCGTATACTTTAAACCCCAAATCGTCTGACCTGCAGTGACTTGATTATTTTCTAAATCTAAATACCTTATTATCGTTTTATTATCTCTAACTGAGATATCTGCACGCATATTTAAATCACTAACTACAATCTGTTTTGGACCTGCAAGCTGCGATCGAATTCTTAAATCTTTAATACGATATCCTAAACCAAGTGTATATTCTTTACCTTGAATTTCTGTCAATAAATTATTATCAAAACTTAATGACAACACCCTATCGGTTTTTACTTCTGCTAAGACTTTAATTGAATTTTTCATCTCAAAATCTAAACGAACTAACGGACTAAACTGCTCTTCTAAATTAATATTACTATAGAGCGTTTCATTTTTATAATTACCTGCAGCATCCTTAACATCATCTAACTGATCACCATATGCCAAACCTGGCACGAGATCATCTGTATCTAAATCTAAATTAGTTCTAAATTGATTTATCGTGTAGCTCGATCTGTATCCATGCTGAATTGAAAATCGTCTAAAGGTCTTTTTAAACCATGGAATTTTCATTAAGCCTGTATATTTTAATGTCCAGTTTGGTATTGGAATATCTCTAAAAGCATTTGTACTTACTTTATCTGGATTGGTTCCTTGATACGCTGATAAAAATGCAGGTAACAACACGCGCTGACTATTTTTACCAAACCCTTCTGGATAACCTTCTGCATCTGTAGCGTATGGTGTATCTCCATAAAACTCTTTTGCTAAACGATTCGCAATAACTAATCTGTTGGCTCTAAAATCATTAAACGTTTGTGATTGATTTTCGTCACTAGTGTTAAAAGCTGTTTTTATTAATGCCGTTGAAATATTAAAGTTCCCAAACGTATTTGGTGTCAATGATCTATAATCATTAATACCATCACCTAATTCACCGTTTTCTACATCTACGATATTTCCATTGGCATCGAGATAATCTTCAACGATAAAATTCTCTGAAAAATTTTCTGCAAATGTTCTATTTCCTGTAAGATCTATTTTTAAATCTCGCATTGGTTCTAAATTGGCAGAATACACCAACGATGTGTTTTTTACCTCTGTATATTGTTGGTTAAAATCTGGAAATACGGTTAACCAACCATTTCTTGCTGCCAAATCTCTAACATCTCTTTGACTACCAAAGGTATAGCCAACAGTTGGCTTTAACGTCCCAACAAAACCAGGTGTTTGTAAATATCCAGGAAGAAAGGTTCCATTATTTTCTGTATAACCTAACTGTACTCGTTTCACCATGGTCACTACATCTACAACTGTATTATAAGCCTTTTCTCCCACACTTAGTTTGTTAGGATCTTTAGTCTTCTCTGCTACGTCTTCGGATTGATTAGGTGTTACAGATCGGCTTCTTGTACTTGTTATCCTTGTGCGTCCTTTATTACTTCTTTTCTTTCCTTTTCTTACTAACCCAATACTTTTATATAAGGTCTCCATGTTGAGCGTAGAGTTAATACTATGGGTATTTGAGTTCTCTATGGAATGCCCTAAATTATACGTATTATACACACCTGGATTGTCTGGATCTTCAACCTCTAGGCCTTCGTTTAGATCAGATCCTTTTTGCCATTGAAATGCACCATTATAAGAATAAGTAGCTCTTAAAAAACTTAAAATAGGAATTTTATGTAACGGCAGTTCATAATTAATCTGAAGTTGTTGTGTTTGGTAATTTGGATCTCCAAAATCGAAAAAACCATCCCAAACATTTAATTCCGGATCTTGTAAACCACTAATACGATCATCGATAAAATAATTTCTAACAATATTAGTGTTTGAAGCAGAAAAATTTAAACTTAAAGCATCTGTTAGATTGTAGTTAATGGCATACTGAAAATCGAAGGTATAATTTCGTCTAAACAATTCTTCAATACCAATATTGTTGCCTCCTAATTCTACTTCTCTAAATTTTTGTTTACTAAACTGTCTATTTATATCTGTATTTACGGAGAAGCTCGATGGCAATAAATTAAGATTAAAATCCTTTAATATTTTCCAATACTTTCCGTTAAAGAGCGAATCATTCTTTTTAAATGGTTCCACCTTTAATGGCTCAAAGGCATAGTTATAATTTGCACCAGCTCTTACTGTTTGATCTAAAGAATTTTCTATTTCAAAATCACGATGCTCTACTTTATTATAAGAGTAATTAAAAGTAAGGTTTTCTACATCATAAAAGTGCTTGTCACCTTCTCCTGTTTTTTGTTTTCTTACACCTATAAAATTAATACTCTTACGTTTTGTATAATCTTCTGATTGCTCTCTAATGAGATCTTCTTCTGCACTAGTTTCTGCAGCATCTATACGAGATTCTAAGGTAAGATCATTGTAATATTGATCAAATTTAGGTGTTACTAATTCCTCACTTTGTGCGTAATTAAACGGTATTTGAACACCCCATTTTTCAGGCAATAACTGTCCTAATTGCACATTTGTTACAACATCGTATTGCTGTACATCTTCTAAGCTGCGCTCATTTGGTCCTTGTTCTATACCTCCAAACCCAATGGTACTTCTTTTTCCAGTTGCACTGACGTCTGCAAAATCTGCAAGGTTGGTATCCATGCTTACCACTGCTGCCCATCCGCCTTCATTTTCTAAGCCAGACATTCTTAATTCATTAAACCATACCTCACCACAAACATTTTCCATGGTAGCTTCTGTATTGCTGTTTTTAACACCAACCATTAAAACTCTAATATCACCAAAGTTAGGATTTCCTTTTATAGCTATTCTTTGCTCACCTATAGCTAAGGCCGAGAATTCATCTACCGATTGCTCGCTTACTACACCATCGATAACATCATAAAAAGTTGGATCTTCATTAGATAGTGTTTGGTCAAAAATACCTTTTGATTTTATTTGCTGAAAAGCTTCAAGCGAAATATTAATTTCATTCTCATCTGGCCAAATTTGCTCGGCTCCTGTACCATCTGCTAAATCTGATGGAAGTAAAGGCACTTCAACTTGATAAAAGTTCTCCGTTAAATCATTACCCATTCTAATAAAAGCAGTCATTTCTCCTGCTTCTAAAACCTGACCTTCTTGCGCCTCTGCGTGCAAAAACATACGTAAGCGTTCATACTGACGCATATCTATACTAATATTTTTATACACACCTTTTGAATCTGTAGGCTCTAACTCACACGCTTGTAATACAAGAGATTGTTCGTTTTGTCTTATTATAGTATTATTGTTATTTAACTCCTCTCTTACAACACCTGGAGGCGTTTCGTAATTACCATTATTTTCTTGTATACCTACAATACCAACGTTAAACTCTGGATCTGTACTGTTGTTAGTATCGTCATTATCTAAATCCAAGGTGTAACGCCTCCAATCACTTCTAACTAAATCTAAAGTAGCGAAACGCAGTACGGTTTTCTCTGAAAAATCGGTAAGATACAAACGTGCAAAACGCACAGATCTAATATCTGTAATTCCTCCAATACGTCGTGTTTCTTCGTTAATAGGAATTCTAAACTGATACCACTTTACATCTGATCTTACATCACCATTTGGTAACGTAATTGAGCCATTTGGCGCAGGTGTTTTGATATCATTGATAAAGGGATTATTAGGATCTGCTAAACTGGCTGGTGTTAATTCAATTTCGTACTCAAAATAACTATCAATGGTATTCATTGTGTTATCTCTGTTTATATCTTCTACATCTGGTTGCGTTGTAGAGCCTCTATTGGTATCCGTAAACGTATCTGGCGTATTTCCTTGTAAACCATTATATTTTTTATAACGCTCAAAAATGTCACCTTCTTCATTTAAATAATACGAATAATTATCATTAGCAGGATCTTCACCAAAATTATTTTGACCATAAATAGTGGCTAACATTTCGCCCTCTTCTACATCATCATAGCCATCAAATCCAACATCTTGGTTTGTTCTTTCTGTTCCTGTCGTTGCAAAAGTGTAAATCAATGATTGGTTTTGAGGTACTACAAAAGGGTTTTCTTCTGTTATTGGATTTTGCAAAATTAAGCCGGAAACATCACCATCTTCTGGCAAACCATTTTCATATTGTTTTTTACCATCTTTTAATACATCTTCCGAAATATTTCCAAGATTAATAAACAACTTACCTCCTGTACTGGTTGTATTATCTAAAAATGGATCTTGTATCCAAAATTCAATATACTCTACATTGGCCTGTTCAAAATCTGTTGATGTAATTTGCCTAGTGATTCCTGCCCAACTATCACTTGGTGTATCTAATACATTATCTGAGGCATCTTCATCAAAATTATAAGGTCCTCTTTCTGTAGGATAGTACGCTAAATCTAGCGTGTTAATTACAGAGGTTTGCCCTTGAACAATATCTTGTAAAGGAAAAATTTCATCTATAAATACACGTCTTGTATACACATCAGACACATCATCATCTGTCATACCATCAGGACGTTGATTACTAAAGAAAATAGGATCTATAGTATACCAGTTTAAATGTGCTCTGTCATATCCATTTTGAATACCTTGTTTATCTTCACTATCAAAGCCAGGATACGATCTTCCTAAACCTACAGGCCTACTAGATAATGACCAAGATAATGGGCTTAATAAATCAATTGAGCCTTGTGTACCTTCAAAATCATCAATATAAGCCGTTGCTTCTCCATTAAAATCTGTACCATTTGGTGCGCCTGGCAATAAGTATGCAAATTCACCTCTTACAGATAGATTACTAGGTACATCTGTATCTATATTGGGTAACTTATTAGCTAATCTGGTTAAAAACGGAACTTCTGTAGAATAATTTCCATTAAACCCAAAAATGGTGTTATTAATTGGCTCTGAATTATAGTTGGCCTTTTGCGTAATTGGGCGTTCATTTAAGTTTAATAAGGTTGCACCTAACACAAAATTTTCGTCAAATTGATGCTCTATATTTATACCTGTGAAACGTTTTGTTTGTTGGCCAAAAACAGCATTATTTTCAACAGACACATTGATTGGCGTATTAGAAGCTTTTAACGCTTCATCTAAAATTTCTACTCGTCCTAATTGATAATTTACTGTATAGTCAACTCCTTCAACCAAAACACGTCCTCCTGCCGTAACAGTCACCGAACCTCTAGGTACATTAAAAGCACCTATGGGAATACCAGAATCTCCACCACTACTTGTATAACGTCCTTTAATTTGAAATTTATTCTTCTCAGCTTCATCTAGTGCAGCCGTTTTGGTAGACTTATAAAGAATATCGTAAACGTATTTTTTTTGATTATCATTATAACCACTTTGCGTATCTGTTACATCTTCGTAATCTGTCTCGTTATTATTTGGGTTACCGTCATCATCTAACACATCAAAGAGATATCGTCCAAAAGGCTCTGTTTTTGTAAATATTATCTTTCCGTTTTGAGATAAAACCGTTTGTCCTTCTACGTAATCAAAGAAACCATCTCCTTGTTCTTGAGGGTCATTATTATAGTTAAGTCGGTCTAAATGAAAAAGCCTTATTAATGGCGTTTGGTTTATTTCAGAATCGTCACCTGTGTAAGGCGTATTATTATCAAATGGAGGAAATACAGTGCCTTCAACCGGATTTATATAGTTAAGTGCAGAGGCTTCAGTATAAAATATATTTAATTTAAAATCTTCTTGACTTAGTTGAAAAGCGCCTGTATCATAAATGTTTTTCATCATTAAATCCCAAATAGGTTGATCTACAGCAGTGACTGCACTTTTCAACATTTTTAAGACTAAACTTTGATTATTTACAACTTGACTTCCTGATGAATCATCTACGGTTGTTGCTTCTACACCATCATTAGCAAATTCACCAACTTGAAAAACTTCGCCGCCTATTGTATATTGGAATGCTACTGCCAAAACTTCATCATTAAGTAAACGCTGATTTAACGACACATATCCTAAGTCTGCATTTAAAACATATTCTTGACCTTCTGTTAATTTTCTTGCAGATTCTAATTTTCCGTAATCAAACCCTTCATTAACAGCCACATTAATGCCGTTTTCTACTGAGGTAATATTTCTAACAGCTTCTGTTAATAGTGAGCCACCAACACCTATACTTGTAGGATCAAAATCATTATTTTTATTATTTGGTTTGGCACCTGGAAAATTCACAAAACCAGCCGGAATTGGGTCTAAACCAATATGGTCTGCAGACGACTCTCCCAAATCTTGAAAAGCAACAATATTTCTTACATTGTCGGTTTGATTATTTCGATTAGTAACCCAAAGTTCTACTCGTGTAATTTGAAGCCCTTGATTATCTATAAAAGGATATTGTAATAATGCTTTATCATAATTTTCTTGAAAATACTGCGCAAGAAAGAAGTGTCTGTTTTCATCATAATCTCGTGCAAAAAACTCAAATTCTTCTACTGTTCCTCCACCTTCAGCTGTAACAGATTTAGCTTGTGATTGTTGTTCTGAAAATACAGCAGTTACTCTTGTTTTTCCGAATTGTAATTCTGTTTTTACACCAAATAAACTTTGCGCACCTGTTATTAGTGAACTGTTTAATGGCATGTTTACATTTCCAACTTCAATTTTTCTTATAATATCATCTTCAGTTGGCGTATATTCTAGTTTTACAACTTGTTGAAAATCGAAAGTCGCTTCTGTATCATAATTGGCAGTAACCTGAAGTCTAGTTCCTACTTTACCCAATAAACTTAGACTTATCCTCTGATCAAAGTCAAACGTAAAATTAGTTCTATTTCGAGGTGAAAATGATGGATTGTCTTGTTTTGAGAAGAGTACTCCCAAATCTACTTCTACAGAACCTTGAGGAATTACGTTGATTGTATTACCTCCAAAAATTGATTCGAACAAGCCAGAATTGACATAAAATTCGGGCAATAAATTTTTCTGATCCTCTTCAGAACCTTCTTTTTGTCCGGCTTTGGCATCTGCCATTTTTTTATAATACGCCTTTAATTTTTCTTCTAAAACAAGTTTCTGATATTCTTCTGGCGTTAATATTAACGGATAATTTATATTAAAAGATCCTATTTTCTCTGTATATATATAACGGTCTAAAATAGGGTCATATTCATATTTAGAAACAATGCTTCCTGGATTTGGCATATTCAATTTACCAAAAGAAAACGTCGTTACTGTACTATCTTGTTCCGTATCTTGAGCAACCAATGAATGGCTCATTAGCATAACAAATGCTAAAACACAATAAATCCTATAGGGAATTGAATGATTACTATTAATTCTGTTTAATTGCATTATAAGTTTTTTAGAGCTTCTTTTATAATTTGCTCTACAAGGGCATCTGGTTGGGCTTGTAAAATTTTATCGACAACTTTTTCGGACTGCTTTTTATTAAATCCTAAAACTTCTAAAGCTGATAACGCTTCATCTTTGTCTGTATTGTTTGTTTGTAAAGAAAGTTCATCTATTCCATAAACTTTTAACACTTTATCCTTTAAATCTATGATAACACGTTGGGCAGTTTTTAATCCAATACCCTTTACACTTTGAATTAAAGATACATCACCACTAGCAATACCATCTTTAACCTGATCTGGAGTTAACGAAGATAACATAGTACGTGCTGTATTGGCACCTATACCACTCACAGAAATTAATAATTTAAAAATTTCACGTTCCGTTTTTGAGGAAAAGCCATAGAGACTATGTGCATCTTCCCTGACTTGGAGATGTGTATACAGCCTTAAATGTTCTTTATCTGGTATTTGAGAAAATGTATGAAAAGATATATTGATAAAATATCCAACACCGTTACAGTCTATTACAACATCTGTTGGATTTTTTTCTACAAGTTTGCCCTCTATATGTGTGATCATTTATAACGAAAAGTTAAAAAACCAAATGTAATAAAATTATTTGCATTTACATGATAAGATAAACACTAAGACAATTACGGCATCTGTTGCTTTCTCTCTCGTTCTTGTGCATCAATTACAGAAATTGCAGTCATGTTTACAATTTCATCTACACTGGCTCCCAACTGCAAAATATGTACTGGTTTTGCCATACCCATCATTATTGGCCCAATGGATTCTGCTTTATTCAACTCTTTCAATAGTTTATAGGTAATATTTGCAGAATCTAAATTTGGAAACACAAGGGTATTCACTTTACGACCTGCTAACTTTGAAAAAGGGAAAATATCTTGCAATAATTTTGGATTTAGTGCAAAATCGGTTTGTAGTTCTCCATCCACAATCATTTCAGGATAGGCTTTGTGTAAATAAGTTACGGCTTCTTTTACTTTTTCTGCTCTAGGATTTTCTGAAGACCCAAAGTTAGAATAAGATATCATTGCTGTTACAGGTTCTATTCCGAACATTTTAGCTACTCTAGATGTCATTCTAGCTATTTTAGCTAAATCTTTAGCATTAGGATCAATATTTATAGAGGTATCACTTAAAAACATTGGTCCACGTTGGGTCATCATAACGTTTGTCGTTGCTACTCTAGATACGCCTTCTGCCATACCAATTAACTCCAACATTGGTTTTACTACGGAAGGATAATTACGAGAATATCCTGTGATAACAGCATCTGCATCGCCTTCATTTACCATCATGGCAGCGTAATAATTACGCTCTCGCATTTTCTTTTCTGCAGAATAAAGCGTTACGCCTTGCCTTTTTCGTTTTACCCAATAAGCCTTTGCATATCTATTTTTTCGTTCTAATTCTTCATCAGATTTAGGGTCTATTATTTCTACATCAGCGTCAAATTCAATCTCCTTCATTAATTCTAGAATCGTATCTTTTCGACCTAATAGAATTGGAAATGCCACACCTTCGTCATGAGAAATTTGAGCAGCCTTAAGCACATCTAATTGATCTGCTTCTGCAAAAACGACTCTTTTTGGGTTAGTTTTTGCCCTACTTAAAAGCATTCTTACCAATTTATTATCAGAACCTAATCGCTCTAACAAAGCATTTTTATAACGATCCCAATCTTCAATAGGCTCTTGTGCTACACCACTTTCCATAGCTGCTTTTGCTACTGCTGGTGGAACTTCGGCTATTAAGCGTGGATCAAACGGTTTTGGAATTATATAATCTTTACCAAACGTTAAGCGTGTTTCTGCATACGCAATATTCACTTGTTCTGGCACTGCTTCTTTAGCCAATTTAGATAACGCTTTTACAGCTGCCATCTTCATTTCTTCGTTTATTTTTGTAGCTCTTACATCGAGTGCTCCTCTAAAAATAAATGGAAAGCCAAGCACATTATTCACTTGGTTAGGATGATCACTACGACCGGTTGCCATAATAATATCTTCTCTAGTATCTATGGCTAACTGGTAATTGATCTCAGGTACAGGATTTGCCATTGCAAATACTACTGGATTAGCAGACATAGAAATTAACATCTCTGGTGTTACAATATCTGGTTGCGATAAACCAATAAACACATCAGCATTTTCCATCGCCTCACTTAAGGTATCTATTTTACGATGTGTCGCAAACTCCGCTTTTTGAGATGTAAGATGGTCTCTGTCATCTCTAATTACACCTTTACTATCTAGCATTACAATATTCTCACGACGCGCACCACAAGCTTGGTACAATCTTGTACATGAAATAGCTGCGGCACCAGCACCACTCACTACTATCTTTACATCTTCAATTTTCTTTTCGGCAATCTCTAATGCATTTATTAAGGCTGCTGCCGAAATAATGGCTGTTCCATGCTGATCATCGTGCATTACAGGAATGTCTAATTCTTCCTTTAATCGACGTTCTATTTCAAACGCTTCAGGTGCTTTAATATCCTCAAGATTAATGCCTCCGAAAGTTGGTGCAATATTTTTTACCGTTTCTATAAACGCATCAACATCTTCTGTGTCTACTTCAATATCAAACACATCAATATCTGCAAAGATTTTAAAGAGCAAACCTTTTCCTTCCATTACGGGTTTAGAGGCTTCAGGTCCAATGTTTCCTAATCCTAAAACAGCAGTTCCATTAGAAATCACAGCAACTAAATTTCCTTTAGCGGTATATTTATAAACATTGTTAACGTCTTTTTCAATTTCTAAACAAGGTTCTGCTACACCTGGTGAATAGGCTAAGGATAAATCGCGCTGTGATGCATACTTTTTTGTAGGTACTACTTTTATCTTTCCAGGAGTTGGTTTAGCATGGTATACTAAAGCTTCTATGCGTTTGCTTTGTTTGCTCATAATCAAAAAGAATTAAGCTACAAATATAAGTAAATGAAAGTCGCCTGTAATGGTCAAAACTTATAAAAATTGTTTAATTTTCTAGGCCTATTCCAAATTCAATAAATGCAAAAGTTATTAATTTTATTCGTCTTTTTTGTGAGCATAACAACAAGCGCTCAAACTTTAAAGAAATTTAAACTTATTGATAGTGTTACACAAGAAGTCATTCCTTTTGCTAACATTCTTTTTAGTAAAACGGATTTTAAAGGAACATCTTCAGATATTGATGGCATTTTTTACATTCCTTCCCATCTTAAAACGATAACGGTAAGTTATGTTGGTTATGAGACCAAAGTTGTTATTGTGGAGCAATTAACTTCTGAATTGATAGAACTGACTTCAAAAGTTAGTCAATTAGACGAAGTATTTATAGATAACGAAAATCCTGCTCATAGAATTATTAAAAATGCGGTTGCGAATAAAGCGCTAAATAATCCTGAAAATTTAAGTTTGTTCACATATACATCTTACGACAAAATTTATGCTGACATGGATGGCACCAAGCCACAAAGTGATACATTAAAGACGATACAATCTGCATTTAAAGATTCTTATCTATTTATTACTGAAACAATAGCCAAGCACAAATATTTAAATCCAAGATTTACCGAAGACAGCATTATTGCGACCAGAACATCTGGTTTTAAAAACCCTAATTTTGCTTTATTAGCGAACAGCTTACAACCCTTTTCTTTTTATAAAGAACATCTTAATTTGTTTGAAATAAATTATCTCAATCCTATTTCTAAAGGAAGCACCAAAAAATATAAGTTTCGTCTAAAGGAAGAATTTATAAAAAATAAAGATACCATTTTTGTAATTTCTTTTGAACCTAAAGCCAATCGAAATTTCGATGGATTAGAGGGTTTACTCTATATCAACTCCAACAAGTATGCTTTAGAAAGTGTAGATGCTAGAACCGTAAATTCCGGTAAAGTTGAGTTTAAACTACAACAAAAGTATAGTTATATCGACGGGAATTATTGGTTCCCAGAACAACTAAATTTTGAAATTGTTATTGGCGAAGGGTTTGGTAGTTTTAAATACATAGGTAAAAGTTACTTGTCAGAAATTAAACCAAATGCGCCATTATCTAAAAAAGATTTCCCTTTAGTTTCTCTTACATTATCTAAAAATGTTGGTAATAAGAATTCTAAATATTGGGATGAATATAGAAAAGGAATATTAGATAAAAAGGAATTAAAAACCTATGTATTTATTGATAGCATTGGAGACAAAGTAAATTTAGACAAGGTGTTGGCTTTACCTCAAAAGTTACAAAAAGGACGCTTCCCCTTAAAGTATATAGATATTGATTTACTCAACATTTTTAGAGCTAATAAACATGAAGACACAAGACTAGGATTGGGTGTCTATACCAACGATAATATTCTTGAAAATATTTCTTTCGGTGCCTTTGCTGGCTACGGAATTAAAGATAAAGAATGGAAATATGGTGGATCTGTTGCATTTGATGTCCCAGGAAAAAAAGATATTTCTATAGCTTTAGACTATAAAAATACAATTAGAGAAGTTGGTACGTTCTCTGGTAATGAAATTGAAAACCCATTTAATCCTCGCAATTGGATTGCTCGTGAAATGGATGCTGTAGAAAGCATTAGTTTTAGAACTGACATGAAATTGTTAAGAAACATTAACTGGTTTATTGGCTTCAATACAGCAGAAATTAAACCGCTCTATGATTATACTTTTAACCAGAATAATATATCAATTACTAACTACAATAACACTGAAGTTAATATTGGTATTAGTTACCATGTCAATGAAAAATTAATCAATAATTTTGGCATTATAACTCGTCTACCAAGTAATGCACCAATTTTAAATTTAATGTATTCAAGAGGGTTAAATGGCGCCTTAGATGGAGATTTTAATTATAACAAAGTAAAATTTACACTTGATGATAGTTTTATAATTAAAGGCATTGGCGAAACCACTTATAAATTAGATTTGGGTTATATAGATAGCACTCTTCCATTTGGTTTATTGTTTACAGGAGAAGGCACTTTTGATAAAAAACTACCATTTATCGTTGAGAATTATTTTCAAACTGTAAAGCCTTATGAATTCTTGTCAGATAGATATGCACATTTATTTACAACACATAATTTTGGTAGATTATTTAACAACAAGGGCTATTTTCAACCAGATGTATTATTGCACAACAATATTGGGATTGGTAGCTTAAAAGCAGCTTCTGATCATCAGTTCATAGATTTCTCAACAAAGGAAGAGTTGTTTTTAGAAACAGGTTTAGAACTTCAAAATATCTTAAAAATCCCTTATTTAAATATAGGTTATTTAGGACTAGGGTTTGGTGCTTTTTATCGTTACGGTTATCATCATTTAAATAATTCTAATGATAACCTTGCATTAAAATTATCTTTTGGGTTTAGCTTTCGATAGAAATTATTTTAAAAACTTAATATTCCTTTCTAAACCAGAAAACTTAGTGCGTTTCACTGCAGATTTCTGAAATACTTTTTTAAACGTATCTTCTGTGATTTCCTCCCAATCTTTTTTAGTCATATCTAATAACTCAGGATGTGGATTAAATAAAGGTTCGTTATGCGATTTAGAAAATCTATTCCAAGGGCAAACGTCTTGGCAAATATCACAGCCAAACATCCAATCGTTAAATTGACCTTTAAATTCTGTTGGAATATTTTCTTTTAGTTCTATAGTAAAGTATGAAATGCATTTACTACCATCTACCACATAAGGTTCTGTAATGGCTTCCGTTGGGCAAGCATCAATACAGGCCGTACAGGTTCCGCAATGATCCGTAACTGGTGTATCATAGTCTAGTTCTAAATCAATTATTAATTCGGCAATAAAATAAAACGAACCGACTTGTTGTGTTAATAGATTAGAGTGTTTACCAATCCAACCCAAACCAGATTTAGCAGCCCAAGCTTTATCTAAAACAGGTGCAGAATCTACAAATGCGCGACCGCCAACCTCTCCTATTTCATCTTGAATAAAATACAACAGGGATTTAAGTTTATGTTTTATGACATGATGATAATCGTTGCCATAGGCGTATTTAGATAACTTATAAGAATCCTCTGTTTGAAGCTCTGAAGGATAATAGTTTAATAATAAAGACACCACACTTTTAGAACCTTCTACCAGCAGAGTTGGATCTAAACGCTTATCAAAGTGGTTTTCCATGTAGCGCATTTCGCCATTGTTATTTTTATGTAACCATCGTTCTAACCTTGGCGCTTCTTCTTCTAAAAAACCAGCTTTGCTGATACCACAAGACAAAAATCCGAGACGCTTGGCTTCGGATTTAATTAATGCAGTGTATTTGGTGGTATTATTATGCATTACACACGCGCTTCAAATTTTAAAAAAGCGTTTTTTGGTTTTAATGTTATTAAAGGGGTTATTTCTATGGTTTCAAAATCTGGAATAATTTTATAGTTATACACTAATTCTGAAATGGCAATAACCATCTCAAACATGGCAAAATTGTTTCCGATGCATTTCCGTGGTCCTGCACCAAACGGAAAATATTGTGATGAAAACTTTCGGCTTCCTTCGCTAAATCGTTCTGGTAAAAATGCATCTGGCTGTTCCCATAGTTTTGGGTTACGATGCATCTCGTACACCGAAAATAACAAATTAGATCCTGCTTCAAATTCCATATCATTAAATGCATCTGGTGCTTTGTTTACACGGTCTATAAAGTAAGCTGGCGGATACAATCGCATAGCCTCTTCAATAACTTGCTGACAAATTTTCGACTTGGTCACTACATCCATTAAGTCATCAGATTCATCTTCTATTGTTTTACGTTCGTTATAAATTTTGTCTTGCCACTCAGGATGCAATGCCAATAATTGTGTTGCAAAAGTGAGTGCGTTCGACGTAGTTTCATGGCCTGCTGCAAACAAGATTAAAATTTCGTCTATTAGTTGTTGTTCTGCCATAGGAGATCCATCGTCGTACTTGGCCTCTAAAAGCATATCCAACAAGTCGTGCTCTTTTGTTTGAGATACACGTCTCTCATTTACAATACGTTTTAAAATAGCCCTAGATTTATTAGTAAGATCTGTATGCTTTTTAATTTCTCCACTTAAACTAAACCACCAACCTAAGTACGGTTGACGCAATTCTTTAACCAACATGTTTTGCGTTTGCTCAGTTATGTTTTGAAGATCTGAAATATCTTGTTGATTTACAGCAATACTAAATAAAGACTTTACAACCGTTTGAAAGGCCAAATCATTGAGAATAGGAAAAATATCAATTACAGTATCAGGTGTAATTCTTTTATATTCCGTTTGAATGGCTTCTTTTATATTATCTAATAAATTTGATAATTGTTTTTTATGAAAAGCAGGTTGAATGAGTTTTCGTTGTTTTTTCCAATGATCACCTTCAGAGGTTAGTAATCCTTTACCAACATACTTGACTAAATCTTCTGTTTGGATTTTTGATTTTGTATAATTCTTCTGGTTTTTTTGAAGGACATATTCTGCTAAAGACGCATCACGAATAAAGATAACACTACTGCTAAATCCTATTTTTAATCGAAACACATCACCTTGTTCTACAAAGTTTTGATGATGAAACGGTAAAGGATTCTTTAAGATTTCTAAAGAATGCTTTAAGAATTTACGTAATGAAACCGATGGTATATTTTGTTCTTTATTCAAATTGAGGTTTAATTTTAAAACAAACCTCCTTGCGTTGGTCCTTTAATTTTTCCTAAATGTTTGTACGCTTGTTCTGTTACTTCACGTCCACGAGGTGTTCTCATTATAAAGCCTTGTTGAATTAAAAACGGTTCATAGACCTCTTCAATGGTTTCTGTACTTTCACCAACCGCTGTAGCAATAGTACTAATGCCTACTGGACCACCTTTAAATTTATCAATAATGGTAGTTAAAATTTTGTTATCCATTTCATCTAAACCATAAGCATCTACATTTAGCGCCTTCAATGCAAACTTGGCTATCTCAATATCTATTTTACCATTACCTTTTATTTGTGCAAAATCTCTAACACGTCTTAATAACGCATTCGCTATACGAGGCGTTCCTCTACTTCTACCAGCGATTTCTATAGCCGCTTCCATGGTAATTGGCATATTTAAAATTGAAGCACTACGCTGAACAATCGTAGTTAATAGTTCCGTTTTGTAATACTGTAAACGACTACTAATACCAAAACGTGCGCGCATTGGCGCCGTAAGCAAACCAGATCTTGTAGTCGCACCAACTAGGGTAAATGGATTTAAATTGATTTGAACGGTTCTAGCATTAGGGCCAGACTCTATCATTATATCAATCTTATAATCTTCCATTGCAGAGTAGAGATATTCTTCTACTATAGGACTTAGACGATGTATTTCATCTATAAACAAGACATCACGATCGTCTAAATTCGTTAAAAGACCTGCTAAGTCACCAGGCTTATCCAAAACAGGACCAGAGGTTACTTTTATACCAACATTAAGCTCATTAGATAAAATATGCGCTAAAGTGGTTTTACCCAAACCTGGAGGTCCATGAAACAATGTGTGATCTAAGGCTTCTCCTCTAAGGTTTGCAGCTTGAACAAAAACCAATAAATTTTCTAAAACCTGATCTTGACCAGTAAAATCTTCAAAAGATAACGGTCTTAATTTTTTTTCGACATCTAATTCTTCAGGCGTATAGTTATCGTTATTTGGGTTTAGGTTTTCGTTCATCTTTAGTTCCCTCGAAAGTTGAAATCTTATTTAATTATTATAAAGCATCTGAAACGCATTCAGACTGACAACATAGTTAAAACAAATATAACGAAAAAGCCTTTCTGAAAACAGAAAGGCTTTGATATTGTGAAACTCTTATTAGAGAAAATTAATGTTGTAACTCCTCTTCACCATCTTTTAAAGGCACATTTTGAGGTACAAAATCTACATCATGTCCTGGCTTACTATAATCATATGACCAACGGTAAACATGAGGAATAGCTCCTGGCCAGTTCCCATGAATATGTTCTACTGGTGTAGTCCATTCTAAAGTTGTAGACTTCCAAGGGTTTTGCTCTGCTTTTTTACCAAAGAACATACTAGCAAAGAAATTGTATAAATATACTAACTGAGCCACACCTCCAATGATCGCAAAAATTGTAATGATCACATTTGCATTGGCTAAATCATCAAATAATGGGAAGTTAGAGTTTGTATAATAACGTCTTGGTAAACCTGCCATTCCTATAAAGTGCATTGGGAAGAAAACACCATAAGCACAAATCGCAGTAATCCAGAAATGTAAATACCCTAAATTTTTATTTAACATACGTCCAAACATCTTAGGATACCAATGATAGATACCTGCAAACATTCCATAAAGTGCAGATATACCCATTACTAAGTGGAAGTGCGCAATTACAAAATAGGTGTCATGTACGTTAATATCTAATGCTGAATCTCCTAATATTATACCAGTTAATCCACCTGTAATAAATGTAGATACAAAACCAATAGAAAATAACATAGCCGGATTCATTTGCAGATTACCTTTCCATATGGTTGTTATCCAGTTAAAAGCTTTTACAGCAGAAGGTATTGCAATCAATAATGTTGTAAATGTAAATACAGATCCTAAGAAAGGATTCATACCTGAAATAAACATATGGTGACCCCAAACAATCGTAGACAAGAATGCAATTGCTAAGATTGAAGCAATCATCGCTCTATAACCAAAAATTGGCTTACGTGAATTAGATGCCATAATTTCGGACACTAATCCCATTGCAGGTAATATGACAATATATACTTCTGGGTGACCTAAGAACCAAAATAAGTGCTCAAATAATACTGGCGATCCACCTTGATAGTGAAGTACTTCACCTTGAATAAAAATATCTGATAAGAAGAATGACGTTCCAAAACTTCTATCCATTATTAATAATAAAGCTGCGGATAATAATACTGGAAACGAAATTACACCAATTACTGCTGTTACAAAGAATGCCCAAATTGTTAATGGTAATCTTGTCATTGACATACCTTTTGTTCTTAAATTAACAACCGTTACGATATAATTTAATGAACCTAATAAAGAGGATGCTATGAAAATTGCCATTGAAACTAACCATAGTGTCATTCCTAATCCTGAACCACCTGATGCCATTGGCAATGCAGATAATGGCGGGTAAATTGTCCATCCTGCTGCAGCTGGACCAGCTTCAACAAACAATGAAATAACCATGATAACACTCGATAAAAAGAATAACCAATAAGATACCATATTAAGGAATCCTGAGGCCATATCTCTAGCTCCAATTTGTAACGGAATTAATAAGTTACTAAACGTACCACTTAAACCAGCCGTTAATACAAAGAATACCATTATTGTTCCGTGTATGGTCACTAATGCTAAATAAATATCTGCATCCATTACACCTCCTGGTGCCCATTTTCCTAATACTGCTTCAAAAAGTAGATTAGGCTCTTCTGGCCATGCAATTTGCATACGGAACATTATAGACATAAGTACACCTATAACACCCATTATAGTACCAGTAATTAAATACTGCTTAGCAATCATTTTATGATCAATGCTAAATATATATTTAGTTATAAATGTTTCTTTATGATGATGTACGTCGTGATCTTCTTCGTGACCGTGTGTATCTATAGTTGCTGACATAATCTCTAATTATCTTTTCTTAAAAAAATTGTATTAATTTAATGAATTTGGAAAGGTTTTCTGTTCTTTCAACCATGCATCAAATTCTTCTTGTGTTTCAACAATAATCTTCATTTGCATATTATAGTGTGACTTACCACATATTTTATTACATAATAAAAGGTAGTCAAACTCGTAAACTAAATCTTGACCTGCTTCTTCAATTTCAGCTTTTCGATCTAATCTTAAGGCATTAATGTTTTTCACCTTTTCAACCATATCAGGACTTTGTCTCATATCTTCAGTTGTAATTGTAGGTGTAAACGCAAATTGAGTTACCATTCCAGGTACACAATTCATCTGAGCTCTAAAATGAGGCATATAAGCAGAGTGTAAAACATCTTGAGAACGCATCTTAAAAACCACTGGCTTATCTACAGGCAAGTGTAATTCTGTTACTATGATATCATCTTTTGCATTAGGATCGTCTTCATCAACACCTAAAACGTTAGCACGATCAATATCAATTAATCTTACATTAGCTTTACCTAATACATTATCTCCGCCACTGTAGCGCGCTTTCCAGCTAAATTGTTGTGCATATAATTCAATAACCATAGGATCTTCATCCTCATCAATAGTCATGATATCATTCCAAGTAAATAATCCATAGATAATTAAACCTGCCAAAACAATCACAGGTATAATAGTCCATATAAATTCTAAGGTTGAGTTATCTGCATAGAACAAGGCTTTTTTACCTTTTTCTCCTCGATACTTATAAGCGAAGTAATGTAATATAAATTGCGTTAAAATTTGTACAATAAATATTACAACCATTGAGATTATCATAAGGTTATCTACCTCTACACCATGTACAGATGCTGCGTTAGACATCAATGGTAAATCTCCTAAATACCAAAAACTAAGAATTGTTATTACATAGATAAAGATTAAAAATCCTATCATTAAATAGCCATTGATTTTATTATCATGGTCATTAGCAACTTGAGCATTCGTGGTGCCAACTTGAGCCAAATCAAAAATCTTTACCATTTGCCATAAGGCAACAGCAACAAAGAGTACAATTATAATCGTTAATAAAGCAGTCATTATCGTTTCTGTTCTAATTTAAAATTAATAATGGAAATGTTCACTTTCCTTAATAAAAGGATTTCCTTTTGCTAATAATGGATACTTCCCAAGTGCTGTAAATACAACCAAAAGGAATAGTCCTCCAAATAATAAAATTGATCCAATTTCTGGAATTCCAATAAACCATCTATCACCTACAGTTGCAGGCATAATCATATTGAAAATATCTATGTAGTGTCCACATAATATTACAACTCCAGCCATCACTACAAACCAAGGAATACGCTTATAATCACTATTCATTAATAATAATAACGGGAAAATAAAATTAAGAACTAACATACCAAAAAATGGTAAATTATAATCTTCAATTCTTGTAATAAAATAAGTCACTTCTTCTGGGATATTAGAATACCAAATTAGCATAAATTGTGAAAACCATAAATACGTCCAGAATACACTAATACCGAACATGAATTTTGCTAAATCATGTATATGACTATCATTTACAAATTCTAAGAGACCTTTAGACTTTAAGTATATTGTAATTAACGCAATTACCGTAATACCACTTACAAACATACTTGCGAAAACATACCAACCAAACAAAGTACTGAACCAGTGTGGATCGACACTCATTATCCAATCCCAAGACATCATTGACTCTGTATAAATATAGAATACTAAGAATGCCGCAGAAATTCTGAAGTTCTTTTTAAAATAACGTTTATCATTACTTTCTGCTTGGTCTTGAGCCACAGAAAATTTTCTTGAAAAATAACGGTAAACTGACCATCCTGCCAAGAACAATACAGCTCTTACAATAAACCACGTTTTATTTAACCAACCCGATTTACCATCAATTAGAGCATCATAATGTACACTATTAGGATCCGTAACCTCTGGATTCATCCAAATAAATATATGATCGCCAGCGAAAAAAGCTATTAAAATAACAACAATACCTCCTGGTAAAACATATGATGTGATACCTTCCATTACCCTAAACAAAACTGGAGACCAGCCTGCTTGAGCCGCATATTGTATAGCGTAAAATGCTAATACACCTAATGCAATCATAAAGAAAAAGAATGCGGCTACATATAAAGCCGACCAAGGTCTATTATGTATTTGATGTAACACGTGCTCTTCATGACTCATGCCATGATCTTCATTTACATGTTCAGCACCATGTGCATCGGCAGCACCATGACCGTCTTCCATATGTGCTTTTGCCTCAGCATGCGCATCAGAATGTCCTTCTTCAGCATGAGAAGCACCATGATGGTCTTCATTAGCTAAAAATTCAGTTATGTTTTCTTCAGTTACACTATGTGCATCCATAAAACCATAACTTACGCCAAATAATCCTAAGACTATTAAAACAATAGCACCTATTCTTAATCGATTTGAAATTTTATATTCCATTTATATAATCTTTATCTAAATCTTATTTTTCTAAATCAGCTTTTAGCTTTTCAACATAAGCTACTACTTGCCAACGTTCTTGTTCGTTTAATTGATTCGCGTAAGAACCCATAGTATTTTTACCATAATATAAAGTATGATAAATACTTCCTGTAGTTATTGCTCTACCGACATCTGCATAACTAGGAACACCTAATATTTTTTCACGTTGCACCAATTTCCCTTTACCATCACCTTTATTTCCATGACAAATACCACAGTAAATTTCGTATAACACCTTCCCTTCTGCATAGTCAACTTGAAGTGAATCTAATGGGTTTTTAAGATTCGCCTTAGCAAATGCAAAACCTTCGTTAGTGTTTTCTATTTCAAAAGGCATAAAATCGCCTCTTGGAATTGAACCTTCTGCAGGTAATTGCGCCTCTACTCCATTACCAAATGCATCCGATTCTTGATAGGTTTCATAACCCACAGACTCATACATATTTGGCATGTATTGATAATTTCGACTAGAAGTCTTTTGGCAAGATACAAGACCTACCAAAAGGACTAATACTGCGCTAAATTTTAAGGATGTCTTCATATTAATGTGCATCTTCATCGTTGTCAACAATATTTATCTCAACTGCTCCTGTCTCTTTCAACAAGTTAGTCAATGATTCTTCATTATCATGTACTGCAATTTCCATTAAAAAATGGTCATCTGTAGTTCTAGGATCTGGATTCTCTGCTTTTTTAAATGGCCACATTCTACTTCTTAAATAAAAGGTAATGACCATTAAGTGTGCTGCAAAAAATACAGTAAGCTCAAACATAATTGGTACAAATGCAGGCATATTTTCTAAATAACTAAAACTTGGTTTTCCACCTATATCTTGTGGCCAGTCTTCAATCATTATAAAATTCATCATTGTAACAGCAACCGTTATACCAACACAACCATATAAAAATGCTGTAATCGCCAAACGTGTAGGTGCTAATCCCATCGCCTTATCTAGTCCATGAACCGGAAAAGGAGTATATATTTCTTCAATGTGATGTTTTTCTGCCTTCACCTTTTTAACGGCTGACATTAATACATCATCATCGGTATAAATAGCATGAATTACTTTCGAAGCTTCCATAGACTATATTAGTTGTTTAATAAATTTTTAGCTTGACCAGACCAATCGTCACGTTCTGCTCTTCCTGGGAACGAACCTGTAATTGAATCTAGCAAATCATATTCTTTTTTCGTCATTTTACTTACCTGAAGGAAAGTATAAATACCAATACTATTTAGAACCTCTTCCATCTTAGGACCAATTCCGTTTATAGTTTTTAAATCATCTGCAGTCTGTGTAGCCGCATCAAATTTCCCGATACCTTCAAATAAACTATTGAGCTTTTCATCATTACTACTAGGTAATGCTACTGGTTCTTCAGTTGTAATTGCCGCTGTAGATTTAAAAGCTACTGGATTCGATGTTCTTGCATCTGAACCTGTTCCTACTAAACTATCACCACGCTCTCTTATGTTTTTGTAACGTTCTCCAGAAGATTTCAATATTGTTTTCACCTCTGCCTGTGCAATAACTGGGAATGTACGCGAGTACAATAAAAACAATACAAAGAAGAAACCAATAGTTCCGATAAATATTCCGATATCCACAAATGTTGGAGAGAACATTGACCAAGATGATGGTAAATAATCTCTATGTAAAGATGTTACGATAATTACAAAACGCTCAAACCACATACCTATATTTACCACAATAGATATAAAGAAAGAGAACATTATACTTGTTCTTAGTCTCTTAAACCACATAAATTGTGGAGAGAATACGTTACAAGACATCATAGCCCAATATGCCCATGCATAAGGTCCTGTTGCTCTATTTAAAAAAGCATATTGTTCATATTCTACACCAGAATACCATGCTATAAATAGCTCCGTAATATATGCCACACCAACAATAGATCCTGTAAGCATAATTACAATATTCATTAATTCAATGTGCTGTACAGTAATATAATCTTCTAGGTTACATACTTTTCTCATAATGATAAGCAAAGTATTTACCATAGCAAATCCAGAGAAAATAGCTCCTGCCACGAAGTAAGGTGGGAAAATCGTAGTATGCCAACCTGGAATCACCGAAGTTGCGAAATCAAAAGATACAATAGTGTGTACTGAAAGTACTAATGGTGTAGCTAAACCAGCAAGTACTAAAGATACTTCTTCAAAACGCTGCCAATCTTTTGCTCTACCAGACCAACCGAAACTTACTAAGGCGTAAATTTTCTTTTGGAATGGTCTTACAGCTCTATCTCTTAACATTGCAAAATCTGGTAATAAACCTGTCCACCAGAATACTAATGACACAGACAAATACGTAGAAATTGCGAATACGTCCCAAAGTAATGGTGAGTTAAAGTTTACCCATAAGGAACCAAATTGATTCGGAATTGGTAATACCCAATACGCTAACCATGGACGACCCATGTGAATAATTGGGAATAAACCTGCTTGGACAACCGAAAATATTGTCATGGCTTCCGCTGAACGGTTAATCGCCATTCTCCATTTTTGACGGAATAATAATAATACTGCAGAAATCAATGTACCTGCATGACCAATACCAACCCACCAAACGAAGTTAGTAATATCCCAAGCCCAGTTTACGGTCTTATTAAGACCCCAAACTCCAATACCAGTAGATACTGTATAAATAATACAACCTATTCCCCAAAGGAATGCTACCAAAGCAATACTGAAAACAATCCACCATGCTCTGTTGGCTTTGCCTTCTACTGGTCTTGCTACATCAATTGTAACATCGTGATACGATTTTTCTCCAGTTACTAAAGGTCTTCTAATAGGTGCTTCGTAATGAGACGCCATTCTTTATTGTTTAAATGTTGATTTGTTTGAACATTGAAGGTTGCTTACATACAACTCTCAACTTACTCACTTTTTATTTTATTATGCTTTTGATGTATTTCTCACTTTTGTTTGATAGATCACATTAGGTTTTGTGCCTACGTGTTCTAACAAGTGATACATACGATCATCTTCTTTTAATGCTGCAATTTTACTGTCTTTATCATTGACATCTCCAAAAATCATAGCGCCATTTCCACATGCTGCTGAACAAGCTGTTTGGAATTCTCCATCTTTAACTAGACGTCCATCTCGTTTCGCATCTAAAATGGTCTTTTGTGTTTTTTGAATACACATTGAACATTTTTCCATAACTCCTCGAGAACGAACTGTAACATCTGGATTTAATACCATACGTCCTAAATCATCATTCATGAAATAGTCAAACTCGTCATTCTTATTATATAAGAACCAATTAAAACGACGTACCTTATAAGGACAGTTATTGGCACAATATCTTGTACCTACACAACGGTTATAAGCCATATGGTTTTGACCTTGACGACCATGAGCTGTTGCCGCTACTGGACAAACTGTTTCACATGGTGCATGGTTACAATGCTGACACATTACTGGTTGAAAAGCTACTTGTGGATTATCCGCAGGACTTTCCATCTCACCGAATCCACCTAAAGATCCTGTATCACCAAATAAACCATTAAATCCATCTTTCTTAGCATCATCCGCTTCAAAAGTATCTTGATGAGAATAATATCTATCAATACGCAACCAATGCATATCTCTACTACGTCTCATTTCTGATTTTCCTACTACTGGAACATTGTTTTCTGCATGACAAGCAATTACACATGCTCCACAACCTGTACAAGCGTTTAAGTCAATTGATAAGTTAAAGTGATGACCTACTGAACGATCAAACTCATCCCATAAATCAACATCAGGAGATGTTACAGGTGTTGCAATATGATTCAGCGAAACTTCCGGAACTGCATTCCAATATTTCTTATCTTTAGTATTAAATACTTCTAAAGTTGTTTCTTTGATAATATCACCACGACCCATTAATGTATTATGCAACTGCACACAAGCAAACTCATGTTCTCCTGCAGCCTTTTCAATAGTAACAGATTGTATTGTATTAAAATTTTGGTATAATGGGTAAGCATTAACACCAGTTTTCATTTCTTCTTTTAATGCCTTAGACGTTCTTCCAAAACCAAAAGACATTCCAACAGAACCTTTTGCTTGTCCTGGTTGTATTAATACTGGAACTGTCACTGCTTCTGCTCCATTCACCGAAACTTTAGCATAACTTCCATTTAAACCACCGTTAGCAACATTCCAATTTTTTAATTTTAGATTATCTGCATCCGCTTGAGAAATTGTTAAATAATTATCCCATGTGGTTCTTGTAATTGGATCAGGAAACTCCTGCAACCAAGGATTATTAGCTTGTTGACCATCACCCATACCAGTTTTAGTATAAAGTGACAATTCTAAACCGCCAGATACTTTGGTATTTGCCAAGGCTTTAACAGCAGCACCTACAGCTAACACAGAACTTACATCTGTACCACTCGCATTACTAACTGTTTTAGACGTTGTAGTAGTAACATATTCATCTTTATCTTCATCCTTAATACCAACACCTACAGCGACATCGTGTATCACACCACCTAAGAACGTTCTATCCTTTTTATCCTTTAGCTTAGTAGACGTTGTCGTTTCTACAGACGCTGTTCCATTTGAACCACTACCATTTAAATGCGTTACAAAAACACCATCTTGAACTGCCTTGTTAAAAGACGCTCCATTTAAAATGCTTTTTGTCCAAACTGATTTTAAATAATCTCTGTAAGACCCACTAACATCAGTCCAACTCATTAAAACTTCTTGAAACTGTTTCGTATTGAACAAAGGTCTTATGGTTGGTTGCATCATTGAATAATGCCCTGTCTTTAATTCAAAATCACCCCAAGATTCTAAGTTATGAGGTGCAGCAGCAATATACTGACACAATGATGATGTTTCATCTTGTTTCATTGAGAACGCTACCGACAATTTAGTTTTTGCCAAACCATCCTTAAACTCCGTAGCATTAGGCAATGTATAAACTGGATTAACACCATTCATAATAATAGCACCAACATTTCCAGCTTTCATATCAGCAATTAACTTCGTCACCGCCTTATCACTACCTTGACGTGTATTTATAGTTGTACCAGGTTTAAACGCAACACTTCTTAAGTAAGCATTTATCTCTAACACCGTTGTTTGCGCATTAACATCCTGTATACCTGTAACAACTACAGCATTTCTACCAGCTAATTTTATTTCTTTCGCTGCGGCTTTTACAGCAGAATTTAATCCTTCAGAAAGCTTAACACCTACTGCAGAATTTCCGGTTACTTCACTATATAATTTAGCTAAAACTAATTTTTGCTCACTAGGTGTTAACGGAATTCGCTTATCTGCATTGGCTCCCGTTAATGACATATTAGATTCAAACTGAATATGTCTTGACATTTTACCATGATCAGGAATACGTTTTGTTGCATAACCAGATTCAAAACCTCCACCTTGCCAGTCACCTAAAAAGTCAGCTCCTATAGAAACAATGGTTCTTGCCTTAGAGAAATCATAATCAGCCATTCCTCTTTTTCCATATCTCGCTTGATAAGCGTCTAATGTTGCAGATTCTGATATAGCATCATAAGCGACATGCTTTACATTAGTATATTTTGCCTTAAACTCAGCAATTAATTTATTTGTTGAAGGACTTGGCATAGACTGCGTTAACAATACTATTGCCTTACCATTTAACCCTTTCAATGTTGCAGAAGTTTCTGACATAAACGTCGCCCAAGAAATCGTAGACTCACCTTTCATAGGTGCCTTTACTCTTAGGTTATCGTACAACCCTAAAACCGATGCATTAACACGTGCATTAGCCATACCATTGGTTGCTGCATCTGTGTTATTTTCAATTTTAATTGGACGACCTTCTCTCGTTTTTACTAAAACACTAGTAAAATCAAAACCATTTGCTATGGTTGTTGCATAATAATTAGCAACGCCTGGAATAATTTCCGTTGGTTGTACTATATACGGAATAGACTTTATAACTGGCCCTTCACAAGCAGCTAAAGAAGCTGCAGCAGTACTAAAACCAACATATTTTAAGAAATCACGACGCGATGTAGACGAAGACTCCAAAGACTCTTTATCTCCTAAAAACTCATCTGTTGGAATCTCTTCCACAAACTCATTTTGTTGTAGCGCCTCAACAATAGAGCTATTTTCGTTTAGCTCTTCAACACTTTTCCAGTATTTCTTGTTTGATGACATAGTGTTTATTTATGATTGTTTTGAACTCCGATTCGCTAAATTAAAACTTATATAAATTGAGCGTATCGTATGTCTTTAAATTTATTCCTAATTTATTAATAATGACACTTTCCACATTCCAAACCACCCATTTGTGCTGCAGTCAACTGCTCAACACCATATTTTTTAGATAGTTCTTCGTGAATTTTAGTGTAATAGGCATTATCCTTAACTTTTACATCAGTTTCTCTGTGACAATTAATACACCAACCCATAGTTAATGGCGCATCTTGATACATAATCTCCATCTCCTCAACAGGACCGTGACACGTTTGACACTCTATTCCACCAACCACAACATGTTGTGAGTGATTAAAATAAGCGAAATCTGGCAAATTATGAATACGAATCCACTTTACCGGTTTAGATTCTCCTGTATAACTCGTTCCATCCCATCCAACTGCATCGTATAATTTCTGAATTTCAGCATCGTAATTAACACCATATGCCTCACCTTCAGCTAAAGTTTCTGGAGCCACTTCTGAAATTGACTTATGACAATTCATACATACATTTAAAGAAGGTATACCTGATGTTTTACTAACTCTGGCAGACGAGTGACAATATTTACAATCTATTCCATTATCACCAGCGTGTATTCTATGTGAATAATGAATTGGCTGAACCGGCTCGTAACCTTGATCTACACCAACTTGCATTAAATAACCATAAACAAAATACCCACTCGATAGCAAAAAGAATATTGCAGTTACCAACACCAAGAATTGGTTTTGAGCAAACGCCTTCCATAATGGCATTCTTTTGTTTTCTGCAACAACTTCAATCCCTTTAGCTTCAGCAAAGCGATTTAATGTACGCTTAACTAAGACT
This sequence comes from Winogradskyella eckloniae, assembly GCF_013249045.1. Lineage (GTDB taxonomy): Bacteria > Bacteroidota > Bacteroidia > Flavobacteriales > Flavobacteriaceae > Winogradskyella > Winogradskyella eckloniae. The sequence continues at coordinate 636,411 of NZ_JABRWP010000001.1, read as the reverse complement.
AAAGCCATAGCTAATAATCCAAACAACAATGCTAACGCTCCAAGAATTAAATTGTTTGATACACCACCTTGATCTGCAGTAGCAACTTCTGCTCCTGGTGCAGACACAGGAGGCGCTGGCGCAGGTGCCGCAGTATATGCTAAAATATCTGAAATATCTTGATCGCTTAATTGCGGAAATGCCGTCATAGCAACGCCATTATACTCATTATAAATTTTGTTAGCATACGCATCACCAGATTTGATAAGCGCAGAACTATTTCTAATCCAAGCTGACAGCCATTCTCTATCTAAACCTTGCTCATCTGCTAACCTAGCTTCTACATTACGTAACGCTGGACCTGTCATTGGCTTATCTAATTTGTGACATGCTGCACAATTAGAATTAAAAAGCGATTTACCATTGGCTGGATCACCTTCTTGAGCGATAAGTGAAGTTGAAAACGTCAGTAAAAGTACAATACAAAGACTATATATCTTTGAGGTTAAACCACAGTAAATCACCTGTTTCATATTATAAGTTGGATTATCTTCTAAACTTTGGTACGATTTTTTCATTAAAAATGTGAAAAAAGATGTTTATAAAAACTCACGCAAAAGTAACATTTAAAGTCGATTTTGAAAATCTTAGAGAACTGTTAATATATAATTTATACCAATTCTAAATAATGGAAATGAAAAATTTTGATGTATGAATTTTCGTTATCCATTTATTGATAACCTGAAGCGCAATAAAATACAAATAGAATGTCTAAAATATTTAACAAATATTTCAGTGAAAACTTTACATTTGCAGTAAATACAAGTTTATGAAAATTAACAATAAAACAGTTGGCCTTATAATTTTGTGTCTGTCTTTAGGGCTTTCTATAAGTGCACAACAAGGCGAGGTTAAAGTTAGCCAAGATAGTGACATCGATAAATTATTAGAATATAAGAAGGATATAAAAACGTCTAAAACATATACTATTCAAGTTTATAATAGCACTGATCCTGATAAGGCAAAACGCGAAAAATCTAACTTTTTAAATTCCTACAGTGAATGGAAAGTTGAAATCGTATGGAACACACCTAATTATAAGGTTTGGGTAGGTAATTTTGCTACGCGTTTAGAAGCGGATAGAGCTTGGGCAAAAATCAGAAAAAAATATATGAATGCCAACGTCATTCAACCACGTTTAGACAAATAAACCTATTAAATTTAGGTAAATTATGACATAAAAAAACCGACAATTTCTTGTCGGTTTTTTTTATGTCATAATCGTTTAAATTACTTTAATTTTTTCTTCACTTCTACTTCTTGGAAGGCTTCTATAACATCATTTAAAGCAATGTCATTGTAACCTTTAATTTGCATACCACAATCGTATCCTTTGGTTACTTCTCTCACATCATCCTTAAATCGTTTTAAAGCTTCTAGTGAACCTGTATGTACTACTACACCATCTCTAATAATTCTAATACCTGAATTTCTAAAGATTTTACCATTCGTTACCATACAACCTGCAATGTTTCCTACTTTAGATACTTTAAATATTTCTCTAATTTCTGCAGTACCAGTAACTTCTTCTTTTACTTCTGGAGATAACATACCTTCCATAGCATCCTTAAGATCATTTATTGCTGCGTAAATAATAGAATAGGTTCTGATATCAATTTCCTCTTTGTCTGCAATCATTCTTGCATTACCAACTGGTCTTACATTAAATCCAACAATTATGGCATCAGATGCTGTGGCTAATAAAACGTCACTTTCCGTAATGGCACCAACACCTTTGTGTATGATATTAACTTGAATTTCTTCAGTAGATAACTTCTGGAATGAATCTGTCAAGGCTTCAACAGAACCGTCAACATCACCTTTTAAGATAATATTTAATTCTTGGAAGTCACCAAGTGCGATTCGTCGTCCTATTTCATCTAATGTAATATGACGTTGTGTTCTTACAGATTGCTCACGTTGTAATTGTGTACGTTTTGTTGCAATTTGTTTTGCTTCACGTTCGTCTTCAAATACATTAAATTTATCACCTGCTTGCGGTGCGCCATCTAATCCTAAGATAGACACTGGAGTTGCTGGACCTGCTTTATCAACATCATGCCCACGCTCATCTTGCATAGCTTTTACCTTACCACTATTCTTACCAGCTAAGACATAATCACCTACTCTTAACGTACCTGCCTGAACCAATATGGTTGACACATACCCTCTTCCTTTATCTAAATACGCCTCTACTACAGTTCCGCTTGCCGCTTTATTTGGATTAGCTTTTAATTCTAACAGCTCCGCTTCTAGCAATACTTTCTCTAGTAATTCCTTAACTCCTGTTCCCATTTTAGCAGAAATATCATGTGATTGAATTTTTCCACCCCAATCTTCTACTAAAAGGTTCATTTGTGCCAATTGCTCTTTTACCTTTTCTGGGTTAGCATCTGGCTTATCTATTTTATTTATTGCAAAAACAATAGGAACTCCTGCTGCTTGCGCATGAGAAATTGCTTCTTTAGTTTGCGGCATTATAGCATCATCGGCAGCAACTACAATAATTGCAATATCTGTTACTTGAGCACCACGAGCACGCATCGCTGTAAACGCTTCGTGACCTGGTGTATCTAAGAATGCTATTTTTTGACCATCTGACAATTCTACGCCATAGGCGCCAATGTGCTGTGTAATACCACCTGATTCTCCAGCAATTACATTTTCTTCACGTATGTAATCTAATAATGAAGTTTTACCATGATCAACGTGTCCCATTACGGTAACAATTGGTGCTCTTGGCTCTAAATCTTCTGGCTTATCTTCTACTTCTTCAATAGACTCTTCAATACCTGCAGTAATAAACTCTACATCATAACCAAATTCTTCTGCAACTATAGTTAATGTTTCGGCATCTAGTCTTTGGTTCATGGTTACCATCATACCTAATGACATACATGCTGAAATAACTTGCGTGACACCAACTTCCATCATCGTTGCAATTTCACTAACGGTAACAAACTCAGTTACTTTAATGGTTTTACTTTCTGCTGCAGCGATTTCTTGATCGATTTCAGATTGTTCTCTGTGCTGATCACGTTTATCTCTTCTGTATTTAGCCCCTTTTCCTTTATTAGATTTACCCTGTAATTTCTCTAGGGTTTCTCTAATTTGCTTTTTAACATCTTCTTCTGTAGGCTCTTCCTTTACCACTTTTGGTCTAGCGTTTCCACCACGGCCTTTTCCGCCTCGTCTATTATCAAATTTAGGTTTTCCTCCTGCATCATTACCACCTTTACTAATTCTACGTCTTTTACGCTTATTAGCATCACCAGCTGGCTTCTCTTCTTTTTTCTTTTTAGGCTTGTTAAATTGTGATAAATCTATTTTTTTACCAGTGATATTAGGGCCTGATAGTTTTTTGTACTGCGTTTTAATTGTTTCTTCTGCTGGCTCGGCAGGTGCAGTGTCTTCTGTTTCTTTTTTAGATACTACTTTAGATTCGGTTTTCTTAGCTTTGTCTGCCTTAATAACCTTCTCTATTGGTGTCTCTTCTTTAGCTTTTTCTACCTTTTTAACCTCTTCCTTAACAGGTATTTCTTCTGCTTTTGGCTGTTCGGCTTTAGGCTCTTCTTTTACCTCAGGTGCTTTTGCTTCCTCTTCTTTTTCAGCCTTAGCCTTATTTTCTAAGTCTATTTTCCCAACTTGCTTTGGGCCAGATATTTCGGCTTTAGCCTTAACCACAGACTCTCTTTCGGCTTTTTGTTTTTGCTTTTCCTCAATTTCGCGTTCTCTTTGTTCACGAAGCTCTTCTTTTTCCTTAAGTTTTGCTTCACTAACCTCTTGAGCTTTTTCACGTTTTGATGCATCTGTCTGAAATTCATCAGAAAGCGTATCATATACGTCTTGCGAAATTTTAGTATTAGGACTTTTCTCTATCTCTATACCTTTGGATTCTAAAAAATCCACAGCACGATCTATAGAGATATTTAATTCCCTTAATACTTTATTTAATCTTGTCATTTGAGCCATAAACTGCCTGTAAAATACTTAAATATATGTTATACCAATTCAACTTCAAAATGAATTTTTAAATTCATTTAAAATTTAACCGATATTTAATCTTCAAATTCTTCTTTTAGAATTCTGATAACGTCTAAAATCGTTTCTTCTTCTAAATCTGTACGTTTCACTAAATCGTTAACGTCTTGTTCTAAAATACTCTTAGCTGTATCTAAACCAGCTTTACTAAATTCTGAAATTACCCAACCTTCTATCTCATCTGAGAATTCCTTTAATTCTACATCTTCTTCTGCACCTTCTCTAAACACATCAATTTCGTAACCTGTTAATTGGCCAGCCAAACGAATGTTATGACCTCCTCTACCAATAGCTTTAGAAACCTCTTCTGGTTTTAACAACACTTCAGCACGCATGTTTTCTTCATCTAATTTTAACGAAGTTACTCTTGCTGGACTTAATGCTCTTGTCACAAAAAGTTGAATATTATTAGTGTAATTTATTACATCTATATTTTCATTTCCTAATTCACGTACAATACCGTGAATTCTTGAACCCTTCATACCTACACATGCTCCTACAGGATCAATTCTATCATCATAAGAATCTACTGCTACTTTTGCTTTTTCTCCAGGAATACGAACTACTTTTTTAACTGTAATTAAACCATCAAATACTTCTGGTATTTCTTGTTCAAATAACTTCTCAAGAAATATTGGAGATGTTCTAGACATGATAATTGCAGGCTTACTTCCTTTTAGCTCTACACTTTCAATAATTCCTCTTACATTTTCACCTTTTCTAAAGAAATCTGAAGGAATTTGTTTGTCTTTTGGCAGAATAATTTCGTTACCATCATCATCTAATAAAATAATTGCTCTATGACGAATATGGTGAACCTCTGCCGTATAAATCTCGCCTTCTAGTTCTTTAAAGTGCTTGTAAATATTTGTATTATCGTGCTCGTGAATCTTAGATATTAAGTTTTGTCTTAATGCTAAGATAGAACGTCTTCCAAGGTCTATCAATTTCACTTCTTCAGCAACGTCTTCACCAACTTCAAAATCGGGCTCTATTTTCTGTGCTTCTGACAATTCTATTTCTTGATTTGGCTCTTCCACTTCACCATCGGCAACAACGATTCGGTTTCTCCAAATTTCTAAATCACCTTTATCTGGATTTATAATGATATCAAAGTTATCATCATCACCATACTTCTTTTTTAATGCATTACGTAACACATCTTCAAGAATTGCCATCAGCGTAACTCTATCTATTAATTTGTCGTCTTTAAATTCTGAAAATGACTCAATTAACGCTACATTTTCCATAATTGATATGAATTAAAATTTTATTTTAACTTTTGCTTCTTTAATATTTTTAAAGGCAACAGTTGCTGTTTTGGTTACTGTTACTTTTCCTTTACCTACTGGTTTAGGCTCTCTTGCTTTCCAACTTAAAACCACCTCTTGCTCGTTTACTGCTGTAAGCTCACCCTCAAAATTATGACTATCTAACGTTTTAATTTCTAAATGTCTACCAACATGCTTTGTATATTGTCTTGGTAAAACTAAAGGTGTCGCTGCGCCAGAAGATAAAACCTCTAAAGAGAAATCGTGTTCCTCTCTATCAATGTTATGTTCTATTGCTCTGCTTATAAACATGCAATCCTCTACTAAAACTCCATTATCACCATCGATAATAATTTTTATAGCATTATCATTAGAAACACTAAAATCTATTAAAAATAAATCTTGTCTTTCATCAAGGGCAGTTTGCAATAAGTCTTCTACTATTTTTTTAAACATTTTTTGATATAAAAAGAGAGGACTTTTCGTCCTCTCGCTTATTCATTTTTAGTAAATAACTGTGCAAATATACGACATTTATATTAAATTAACCAAGCTTCGTAATATGGAATTATTTTCTTAAATTTATTGGGACTAAACATAAATCAATTATATATGAATAAAATATTAGTTCCAACGGATTTTTCAGAGCAAGCAGGCAATGCACTAAAGGTAGCAGCAATGCTTGCTAAAGCACATAATGCCGAGATTTATTTATTGCACATGATGGAAATTCCTTTGCAACAAAACGACCAAGGGAGTTCTCAAAGCGATATTCCTGAAACGTTATTTTTCATGAAATTAGCTCAGAAGAGGTTTGAAAACTTAATGGCTGAAGATTATCTCAAAGGCATCAAAGTACATGAAACTGTTAAAGCGGATGTTACCTTTAATGAAATTAAAGAATCTTGTAAAGAGTTTGACATTGATCTGATTGTAATGGGCTCTCATGGCGCATCAGGTCTTATGGAGATGTTTGTTGGCTCTAACGCTGAAAAAGTAGTAAGAACATCTGACGTTCCTGTTTTAGTTATTAAAAATGAGCATCAAAGCTTTGAAGTTTCGGATTTTGTATTTGCTTCTGACTTTAAGAACGACAACAAAGAAACCTATAAACAAGCCGTAAAATTTGCAAAAGCATTTGGCTCAAAAATTCATTTACTTTTAGTAATTACCTCGAGCAATTTTATGACAACCTATGAGGCCAATTCTAGAATCAAAGATTTTATTTCTGGACAAGAATTTGACAATTACACCATTACGATACACAACGACACGACTGTAGAACATGGTATTTTAAATTTCTCAAAAGATATTAATGCCGACTTAATTGGTATAAGTACACATGGAAGACAAGGCATTGCTCATTTCTTTAATGGTAGTATTAGTGAAGACTTAGTAAACCATGCAAAACGCCCTGTTATTACATTTAAAATCTAGGGTATAACTTTATTCAAAATAAAAAAATCCTAATCATAAAAATGATTAGGATTTAAATTTTGGTTGGCCTACTAGGTTTCGAACCTAGACTCTTCGGTACCAAAAACCGATGTGTTAGCCAGTTACACCATAGGCCAATCTCTTAATTGAGGCTGCAAATTTAATACAAAGTTTTATTTCAACAAAAAAAAATCGAAAAATTATTTAAAATACTTAACGTTAACTTAAAACTGTAGGGTTTTGGGTAATAATTAGTAAATTCGCCTGCATTAATTAGTAAGGTTTTCATGACAGATTTTAACTTTAAAAAGTGGAACAACATCTTAGGGTGGTTTGTTTTTACAGTAGCCGTTATTGTTTACGGACTAACAATTGAACCGACAGTAAGTTTTTGGGATGCTGGAGAATACATATTAACCTCATCAAAACTGCAAGTAGGTCATCCTCCTGGAGCACCTTTGTTTCAAATGTTTGGTGCATTTTTCTCCATGTTTGCTTTAGAGCCGTCTCAAATTGGTATGATAATGAATATGATGAGTGGTGTGGCAAGTGCGTTTACTATACTCTTTATGTTTTGGACCATTAGTTTACTATTGGTAAAACTGGTGAACTACCAAAAAGAAGATAGTCCAAGTAAGGCCTATGCCATATTAGGTAGTGCTTTAGTTGGTAGTTTAGCTTTTACGTTTACAGATTCCTTTTGGTTTAATGCTGTTGAAACCGAAGTTTATGCCATGGCTACTTTAATAATGGCCGTATTATTTTATTTAGGCTTACGTTGGGAACAAGAAATGAATCAACCAAGAGGCAATCGCTGGTTAATTCTTATTGCCTTTGTAATTGGTCTGTCTTTTGGTGTGCACTTTATGGGCTTACTGACCATACCTGCCATTGGACTCCTTTATTACTTTAAGAACTACAAAACCATCACTGTTAAAAATTTCATTATTGCTAACATAGCCTCTGCTGCTATTTTACTGTTTATTTTTAAATTATTATTGCCATCCACACTTAAACTTTTTGGTTACCTAGAGGTATTCTTTGTGAATTCTATTGGTTTACCTTTTAATTCTGGTACTATTATCACAGGATTAATGGTCATAGGTTTATTTTACTTTGGCTTAAACTATACACGAAAAAAAGACTACAAACACGTCAACACTTTAGTGCTGAGCTTAATGTTTATCTTTATTGGTTTTTCATCTTGGATGATGTTACCAATACGTGCAAATGCACAAGTCGTTATTAATGAAAACAACCCATCAGATGCCAGAGAACTTTTAGCCTATTATAACTTAGAGCAATACCCAGAAACACATCTTTTTTATGGCCCTCAATTTACTGAAGCATATTCTGGTGCTGATAAAGACGAACCTTTTGTAGACGATAAGAAGAATTTTGAAAAAGACGAAGAAAAAGGGGAATATGTTATTATCAATGACTGGGAAAAAAGTAAACAAAACTACAACCATGAACATGCCTCTATTTTACCTAGAATGTGGAGTTCTGAACATGCAGAAAACTATATGATGTTTACGGGTTTAATAGAATTCAAAGCAGATCCTACCTTACAATCTCGTGCTTATAATGAAGCGATGAATGCAGGTTTATCTGAAGAACAATCCTCACAATATGCGCTTAGAGAAAAACAACAAATTGACCAACTTGTTAATGATTTTAAAATGCGTGTTGCCAACCACGAAATTGATTATGAAGACTACAATCAATTTTTAAGCCGTTACGGACAACAATATTTAGAAATAGAAAAACCATCGTTTTTTGACAACACCATGTACATGTTTCAATACCAATTTGGCTACATGTATTGGCGATATTTTATGTGGAATTTTACAGGAAGACAAGATGATATTCAAGGTAGATATACTCATAAAAATGGAAATTGGATTTCAGGAATTAATGCGATAGACTCTTGGCATATTGGAATGTCTCAAGATAATCTTCCAACTGATGTTTTAGAAAACAAATCTAGAAACACCTATTATTTCTTACCACTAATCTTAGGGCTTATTGGATTTTTCTTCTTAATGAATTCGGATTTAAAACGTTTTTGGGTTTTACTTGTTTTCTTCCTACTCACAGGACTAGCGATTCAATTTTACACTAACATACGCCCTTTTGAACCACGTGAAAGAGATTATTCTGTAGTCGGTTCTTTTTATGTCTTTGCCATCTGGATTGGGTTTGGTGTATATGCCATTTATGATTTACTAAAATCGAGTTTTAAAACTAAATGGCTTGTGCCAATCATTACTTTAGCATGCATCGTTTTGGTACCTGGTATATTAGCAGCCAACAATTGGGATGATCACGATCGCTCAGGGAAGTACACGACAAATTCTATGGCAAGGAAATATTTAGAATCTTGCGCACCAAATGCTATTCTCTTTACAATTGGTGACAATGACACATTTCCGCTTTGGTATCTACAAGAAATAGAAGGTGTAAGACGAGATGTCCGCGTTATAAACACAAGCTTATTTCAAACAGACTGGTACATCGATCAAATGAAGCGCAAGGCTTATGATAGTGATCCTATACCTTCACAACTTACGCACAAACAATATAGAGGCGGCACTCGTGATGTTGTAGCTTATAAAGAAATTAATGAACGTATTGCTAGAGATACTTTAGACATTAAACAATTTATGGATTTTGTGTCTAGTGAAAAACCGAATACAAAAGTTAAATTTGTGGTTGAAGCACAGCAAGATGACCCAAGTCGTTATCCTAAACACTTGCTTAGTTCTAATTACTATCCATCCCGAAATATAAGTATACCAGTAAACAAAGAAATGGTACTAAAAAATGGGATCGTAAAACCAAAAGATGCCGATAAAATAGAAGACTATTTATTTACGAGAATTAGTGGTGGCTATTTATACAAAAACCGTCTATTAATGTTAGATATTCTTGCTAACAATAATTGGGAACGCCCAATTTATTTTACTGGAGGTGCTTTTGGGGCCGAAGATTATGTTTGGTTAAAAGATTACTTACAATTAGACGGAATGTGCTACAAATTGGTACCTATAAAAACACCTGTAGACCAAGCAAATCCTTATGATATGGGACGAGTTGATCCCGACTTAATGTATGATATGGTTAAGAATTGGCAATGGGGAGGAAGTGGAGAAGATATGTATTATGATATTGAAACCCGAAGAAATGGTATTACTTATAGAGGAAATTTAGCCCGTTTAATTGAACAACTTATCAATGAAGACCAATTAGAAAAGGCTGAAGAAATTGCAGATATAGCAATGGAAAAAATGCCTGTAGACAAATTTGGTTTTTATTCGTTATTAGAACCATATGTCAGTGCTTATTATGAAGTAGGAAACAAAGAGAAAGGTCGTTCTTTATATAAAGACGTAGCTAAAAAATACCAAGAAAATTTAGCCTACTATAGCAGTTTATCGCTAGAAGACCAAGATCAAGTGGTAGGTGAAGATATCTATTTAGATATACAACGTTATAGATCGCTTATAGATATATTAGTTATTTACAACGACCAAGAATTTGCTATGCAAGAAACTAAAACGTTTAATAGTTATTTAAGCTTATTTGATGATTTAATGGATTTATATGGTAATGGAGAACCAGAAGAAATCCCAAATGATGTAGATATTCAAAACGCCATAAAAGATACTATAGACAAAATTGCTCCTAGTAATTAATAGGTCATGCAAATTATTCCGGCGAAAACACCCGACTTTGTAAAAACATGGTTTCCAAATTTTATTTGGAATATTAATACTAAAAAGAAAGAACTGTATTTAACGTTTGATGATGGACCCACTCCAGAGATCACGGATTGGGTACTTAAAACTTTAAAAACATATAATGCAAAAGCCACATTCTTTTGTATTGGAAATAATATAGAAAAACATCCAGATATTTTTAATCGCATCCTAAATGGTGGACATTCCGTAGGCAATCATACGTTTAACCACCTCAAAGGCTGGAGGTGTAACACTGATGAATACGTAGAAGATATAAAAAAAACTCAAGCGTTAATACGTGCTGCCACATCTGCTGATTACGCGTCTCATTTAAAATTATTCCGACCACCATACGGCAAGTTTAAAGCGAAACAGAGCAAGCAAATTCAGTCTTTAGGCTATACCATTATATTATGGGATGTCTTGTCTTATGATTGGGACGTAACCGTTTCTAAAGCATCTTGTTTAAAAAATGTTATAACAACAGCTAAAGAAGGCAGTATTGTTGTTTTTCATGATAGCGTAAAAGCATTTCCTAATCTAAAATATGCGCTACCAAAAGTATTGGATAATTATAGCAAAAAAGGGTTTAGTTTTAAAGGCTTACAACAAAATAGAGATTTACTTATACAAATTCCTGAATTATCTCAATGAGTCTATTGGTGTTTTCTACACCGCTATGTCGCCACTTCATTTCGCCATCTTTATAAATAATTAAAGTTGGTAATCCTTTTACTCTTAAAGCTTCGGCAAGCTCCATATTCTTATCCACATCAATCTTAATAACTTTAGCTTTATCACCCAAAGTTGCCGCAACATCTCGAAGTATCGAATGCATGGCAATAGACTCTTCGTTTCCTTCGGTATAAAAATCCAAAAGAACAGGAATTTCAACATCTATTAATTCTCCAAATTTTGACATACGCTATAGTTTTAGTCAAATAAATATGTACTTCTACCTTAAAATTGAATATGCTCAATATATAAGCAAGGTACTTCTATCATAAAAATAAGCAATTCTTTACAATTATGCACTTTTAGATCCTTTTTTGAGCTCAATCACTGTAATTTCTGGCCAAATCCCAACACGACCTGGATATCCTAAATAACCAAAACCTCTATTTACGTTGATATGCTGACCAAGTTCTGTATATATTCCTGCCCATTGCTTATATCTCCATTTGGCAGGACTCCATTTTATCCAACCTGGTATTTCAATTCCAAATTGCATTCCATGGGTATGACCACTTAATGTTAAATGGTAATGTTTAGGATCTTTAAGTACTTCGGCTTCCCAATGACTAGGATCGTGCGTCATTAATATTTTAAAGTCGTCTTTATCAATTAATTTTGAAGCTTTTTTTAAATCGCCTGCTTGCTTAAATCCTCCTGTTCCCCAATTCTCTACACCAATTAAAGCCAATCGCTGCCCATTGCGTTCGAGGTACCTACTTTCATTTAATAACAAATTGAATCCAATATCTTTTTGAATGGTTTTTAATTGCTCGAGATTCTGTTGTTTTTCTTGTGCCGTATTCCAATCTACATAATCACCATAATCATGGTTTCCTAAAACAGAATACTTACCATCTTTAGCTTTCAACCTTCCAAAGGTATCTTTCCAAGGTAACATCTCAGAGGCTTTGTTATTAACCATATCTCCTGTAAATAAAATAAGATCTGATTTTTGATCATTTATGAGGTCAATGGCATATTCAATCTTCTCCTTATTTTCAAAGCTACCAGAATGAATATCGCTAATTTGAGTTATTCTATAACCATCAAAAGCCTCTGGTAAATCTTCAAAATGCAACGTATAATTAAGCACTCTAAAGTTATATTTCCCTTTATACATGCCATAAAGCAAAGACGTAAACGGAATTGCAGCTAATCCCAATGCTATCTGACTCACAAATTTTCTTCGAGATGGCATATAAAATGTAGAATTCTTGGTGGCCAATTTTTGATAAAGTCCAACGACTCCTCTTATGAGATCTTCCCCAAATAATATCAGCGTTAACACTAAATTAAACGCCATAAAGGTGAGTAAAAAACCAAACGCATAACTCTTGTAAGGTGTTAACACTCTACCTTCATTTCCTAGAACAAATTGATAAATAAAATTACCGACTATAATAAAGGCTAACGTAAAGAAAACATAATAAACCCAAGTATGCTTTGTGACCGTTTTAATGGCCTGAAAACCATATATCGTTAAAATTATAAATATTACGGCAAAAATTATCCAACGCATCATCTAAGTTATTTAAGACTGCAAATTTAAGGATATGTACTTCTACATATCTTATGAAAGTGTTAAAGGTTACTCTAAATATTTCTGCCAGAATTCGATCGTGGTTACGATAAATTCAAATTTATAATACCTCTGAATAAGAACAACATTTCATTGAACAAAAGAAAATAGGTATATTGTAGATACCAAACCAAAAAATACGCTTAATATTTTGAAGTTCTATTCCCTTTTTTTCCTGTTATGCTTTTCTACCTTAGTATATGCTCAATATTCCACTGACAAACAAAAAATAATTGACTCCTTAGTTAACATTGTTGATACTTATGATGATGATTTTGAAAAAATAAGAGTGCTTACCAGTAATGCAGGTAAGCTTCGATACTCTAAAGATACACGTGTTTTAATTGATAAGGCCATTGAGATTTCTAAAGCTAACAATGACAATAAACAATTTGCAAACTCATATTACTCATTAGGAAATTACTTTTATTACAACAGTCAATTAGATTCTTCAGATTATTATTTAGACAAATCCATTACGCATATTAACGATGCAACCATGCCTTTTTTACGTGCTACGAGTTTAATGACTAAAAGCGGTATTTACAAAAAACAAGGCAACATTCCTTTAGCACTTGCTACTGCATTAAATTCAAAAAAAGCATTAGATAAGATTGACACCTTAAACCTAGATGAATCCCAACGACGAAAGTTTAACGGTGAAAGCTGTGTACTCAATAATTTATTAGCAAATTTTTACAATCAAATGAAGGAATTTGATAAAGCTTCGATTTATTATGATAACGCTTACCAAGGGGCAATTGCTTTAAAATCTTATGTAAATGCAGGCATTATTATCTCAAATAAAGGGGAAATGCTATTAAATCAAGGGGATAACCAAAAGGCCTTAGATCATTTTGAAGAAGGAAAGATATTTAAAGAAAAAGGGAAAGCTCCTATACGCTCTTTAATGAATTCGTCATTGAATATAGGCAACGCTCATTCTAAATTAAAAAATTACGACGAAGCTTTAACCAACCTGTATGAAGCGCATAACTACTATGAAAAGGCTGCTATTTCTGAAAATTTGACGATTGCAAAAAATTATCTTGGCAACCTTTTTATTGAAACAGAAAATTACGACTTAGCCATTAAGAATTGTAATGAAGCCAAGGACATTGCCTTAAAAATCGGAAATATAGAATTAACCTCCGAAGCATGTGAATGCCTTGCTAAAGCTTATAAAGCAACTGGAAAATACAATTTAGCATTAGAAAACTACGAACTATACACAAAGGCTAATGATTCTATTTTTAATGCTAATAACATTAAGAAACAAACACAGCAAGAAATGCAGTACGAGTTTAATAAAACAGAAGAACTCAATGCTGTAGCACTTCAAGCCAAAGAAAAACAAAGCAAGCTATATTCTTACTTGGCTGCATTAGGCTTATTGTTGGTTTTAGTTTTGAGTTTCTTCTTTTACAAAAATAAAAAGCAGAGCAATAAACTTTCTAAACAGAAAAAATTGTTGGAAGCATCGGTAGACGAAAAAAATATATTATTAAAAGAAACACATCATCGTGTAAAAAACAGTTTTCAGATTGTGTCTAGTTTATTGTATTTACAATCTGAAAACGTAGAAGATAAAGAAGCCAAAATTGCTATAAAAGAAGCCGAAAACAGAGTCCGCTCTATGGTTTTAATACATCAAAGATTATACAACAAAGACGAATTGATTGGAATAAACACCAAAGATTATTTTAATGATTTGGTCACTGATATTTTTGAAAGTCATCAGTTCAAATCTCAACCTATTTCTTACGAACTTGACATTGAACCTTTGGTTTTAGACATTGAAACTACAACACCGATAGGACTAATTTTAAACGAACTAATTGTCAATACGCTTAAACATGCCTTTGATGAAGTCACTGAAGAAAGTAAAATAATTATAAAGTTCTATAAAGATGCTGAGAACCTAATCCTCAACGTAATTGATAATGGCAAAGGATTTGAAGGTGAAATAAAAAATACATCATTTGGAATTACATTGATGAAAGCCTTATCAAAAAAGCTAAAAGCATCCTTAAATTATCAGTCCGAAATACAGAAAGGCACTATAGCCACATTAAAAATAACGAAATACAACTTACTTTAACAAAAAGAAACATTCACTAAAAAAAATATCATACTCACTAAAAAAAAGGAATATTAGCATATCGAATCTCTAATTTAAATTTTTAAAATAATTATAATTTGAAATCCCTTAACATATATATTGTTGAAGACGAACCATTAATTGCATCTACAATTGAGGTAGCTTTACGTAAACAAGGTTTTTATGCTATTGGAGATGCTGAAGATTTTACTACTGCGCTGCGCGACATAGAATTGCTAAAACCCGATTTAATACTCATTGATATTCAACTCCATGGTGAAAAGGATGGTGTGGATCTCGCTACAGAATTAGATAAAAAGAACTTACCTTATATGTTTCTTTCTTCCCAAACGGATCCCAATACTATTGACCGCGTAAAGCAGGTAAATCCATTAGGCTATATTGTTAAACCATTTACAGAAACAAGTCTAAGAACAAATATTGAACTCGCTTGGCATAATTACAGTGAGTCAAAGCAACATTTTATTATTATTAAACACGAAGGCCGATTACATCGTATAAATCAAAATTCTATTAGCTACTTAAAAGCCTTTGACAATTACTGCTATATCATTACAAAAACAAAAACATATTTAGTACCGCATACTTTAAAGCACATTTCAGAGCAACTAAAAGGCGACAACTTTATAAAAGCACACCGTTCTTACGTGGTAAATTTAAACCACATTATAAGTATCGAAAAAAACACAATTACACTTAATAACGACAGTATTCCTGTAAGTGCTTCTCAAAAAAGTTTAGTGGTAAGTAAAGTGAAATCTTATAAATAAGACTTAACAGTGTTCACTAAATAAAAATGCGAACTCACTAAAAAAACGCTTCCATATATAGTTATAAAAATAGCTTTACACAGCTATTAATTACAGATATACTATCTACCATTTATAGATTGTAATCTGTCCTAAAATTCAACTAAAATGAAAGTATGTATTTATGCAATCGCGTTTCTGTTTATGGTATCATTAAATGCACAAGATGCTGTAGATTTCACAAAAAAAGGACGAGATTGGTACGTGAGTAAGTCCACAGGTTCAGGTAAACTTGGCACAAAAGAACAACCTGCAAAAGACTTAGGTAATATTATCTACTTATTAAAACCAAACGATATTATTCATATTGCAGAAGGCGTTTATATGAGCAAAGGTAAACGTGGGTCAGACGAAATAAATGTTCCTGTTCAAATTTATGGCGGTTATGATGTTACGTTTACAAAACGTGCGCCTTGGACAGACCATAAAACGATTTTTACAGGCACTAACGATTACAAAAAACTAACAACGCCTCGTCTTTATATTCGTACAGACCAACAACGCTCTAAAAACGGACAATTGGCAGAAGGTGGACTAATTGTGGTCGATGGCATTATTGTAGACAATGGACCTAGAAATCGTTATCATCATGATAAGGACTTAGCCATACGCAGAAAAGCAAGCCCAAAGAGCCAACAAAATCCATCACCAGAATCTGGTGGTATTGTTGTTGTGGCAAGTCACTATATGAATGTTGGTGTGCAAAACTGTGTCGTTATGAACACAGCACCAACAGAAGGCGCCATTTCCGTACGCGTAAAAAAAGGAGGAAAAGGTTACATTCGCAATAATTTATCAATAAATAACACAGGTTATGGTATCCATGCGCGCACAGGATATGTTGGCAATGACCCTAAATTAGTTCCGCAATTCGTCATTAGTAATAACACGTCTTTATTTAATTGGAAACACGATCCTGTTGCCTCATATGGAGGAAACGCTTTGGCTTTAGATAAAGAATTAACTGCCACTATAACCAATAATGTTTTTGGTTTTGGACACTTTGGTGGCATTTACAATAAAGGTGCAAATATTGTGCTAAGTAATAACCTCTTCACAGGAAACTCAAAGTACGATTACAAAGAGATAAATGACGAAATGATTGTAGATGATATTGTGGACGAAGCCGAACGTATAGATGCAAGCTCAACAGGAAATAGCACTGCTCTACTGCAAATTTCGGTAGCTGAACGTTGGGCAAAAATTTATGGAAATCGTAAGGAACTCAGTAGAGAAGCCGTTGACGCCTCTGTAAGTGCCGCCAACTCGGGTGCAAATCAATTGCGAGGCATGCTAGGCCTTAATCTTCAAGGCAATACTACTACAATGGATGCAGAAATATTTTTACCACGTCTTCAGATTGAAGAAGCCATACCTGTAGGACTTAAAAACTGGAATGGCATAGGCTGTGCAACACCTAGGTATCAATAATAAAGTATAAAGCATCGTTGTTTTAAGAACTTGGCGTCTATTTGATTCACTTTCATCTGATCTGTAAATATTAGATTAAAAAAACAAAAGGTAAAGCCAAAACTAAAACTTACATTTGAGTCCATGTGCCAAAAAGAACTTCAGAGAAACACAAAACTTATATTTTTGAAAATGACTACTCAAAAAACACCAAAGAATTCATAATTAATAATGTCCAAGGTAAATTAATACGTGTAATCGCAAGAGGAAAATCAATAGGAAACACGTGTAAATAAGAGCTAAAAACCAAAAGTGTTGAATATAATATTTGTTCTTTTAATATCTATTTTAGAATCATTTTTCAGTAAAATTTATTAACACCTTACCTATCTCAAAGATCTTATACTCTATATAAAAATGAGTGCATTTCAACTGGTGTACAAAGTATCCTTATATTTTATTCACTAAAAAGCTTATATACACGGTTATAATGTATTCACTAAAGAAAAAAAACCATTCACTAAAAAACAATTACTAAAACAATGGTTTTAAACTAGTTTTACTCAGCTATTAATCAGTCATTACGCTTTAAACACAACTTCTCTACAAAATATTTGGCTTAAGTTGGCTTGAAGCAGACATCTCAAAACATATTAGTTATGAACGTTATAAACCTACGTATCAGCTTGTTGTTTTCCTTTATTATTTTTACAGTAAATGCGCAAGTGGGTATAGGCACAACAAGTCCAGATAATTCATCCATTTTAGAAATCCAATCTTCAGAAAAAGGCGTATTAATTCCTAGAATGACTGCTTTAGAACGCCTTTCTATTAGTGCACCCATTGCTGATGGATTAATTGTTTATCAAACCGATGATGTTAAAGGTTTTTATTTTTACGATGCATCGCTTAGTACCTGGGACAGAATGTTAAAGCAAACTAAAGATGCGATACCAACTGGAGCTATATTTGCTTTTCCAATGGCCACTCCTCCTGCAAGCTATTTAGTTTGTGATGGCAGTGCCATTAGTAGAACTACATATTCTGAATTATTTACTGTTTTGGGCACCACGTATGGAGCAGGAGATGGCAGTACAACTTTCAATTTACCCGACTATAGAGGTAAATTCTTAAGAGGCTTAGATAATGGTTCTGGCAACGATCCTGATGCAGCATCAAGACAAGATCGAGGTGACGGTACTACAGGTGATAATGTTGGCACAACGCAAGATGGAGAAATAAAAAGTCATCTACATCAAATAGATGCTCCAAGCACTACCTCAAGCTCTGATGGCAGTCACTCTCACAGTACCTACAGCACTAATACCTCAACCAACAATGGAGGCAGTCATTCACATAACACAAACCCTAGGTCAACGTCTACAAATACAGCAGGAAGTCACAACCATTCTGTTAGAGGAGAACAAGAAAGCATTGCAACTAATAGTTTTGGAACTCATAGTGATTTTATAGTCGATAATTATGGAGACAGTGGACCAGGTTCTTTCAACACCTCAACCTCAGGGAATCATTACCACCAGGTTAACATACCTTCTTTATCTACGAATACAACTGGTAATCACAATCATACAGTCACTATACCTTCGCTAAATACGAATTCTGCAAGTGATCATACTCATATAACAGATATACCTGTTTTTGATTCTACCACAGCAGGATCATTAGAGACTAGACCCATTAATACTTCAGTCGTCTATTGTATAAAATTTTAATAATTGTTTGAAATCAAACGATTATGTTTTGAGGAAAAAGCCGCTGTAGGGAGCGGCTTTTTTTCTTTTACTAAAACCACTTAACCGTAATCCTAGCTAACTTCTCTTTAAAACTAGTGTAAGGCGGAAACAACAATTCTGTAACACCAAACGTGTGTTGTTTTAAAACCGATCGTTCATTACTGAATGCTTTAAAACCAAAAAATCCATGACTTTTACCAATACCACTATTATTTATACCTCCAAACGGTAAATTGTGATTTGCATAATGCAACACACTATTATTAATACAAGTCCCACCAGCTCTTGTGTTATTCATTATTTTCTTAATATTGACTTTACTTTTACTATAAATGTAAAGTGCTAAGGGTCTCGATTTTGAATTGATATATGCAATTGCCATATCTAAACTCTCATAAGTTACAATAGGTAAAGTAGGCACAAAAACCTCCTCGTTTAGCAATTTTGCTTCAGGTTTTAAATCTGAAATGATAGTAGGCTCTATATATTTAGTAGTGTTTTCTGTTTCGCCTCCAACTTCAAATTTCGCTTCAAGTGTTTTTGCATTTTCGAGATAAGCGGTTAATCTTTCAAAGTGCTTATCTGTGACAATTCTTCCATAAGAATCTGATGCTTTCGGATTATCTTCATAGTACGTTTTAAGCCATTTTTTACAAGACTCAATAAATTCTACTTTCACACTTTTATCAATCAACACATAGTCTGGAGAGACACAAATTTGACCACAATTCAAGAATTTTGCCCAAATTATTTTCTTTGCCGTTTTATCAATATTTGCTGTTTTATCTACAATAGTAGGCGACTTCCCTCCCAACTCTAAGGTTACAGAAGCCAAATGTTTAGATGCTGCTGACATTACAATTTTACCCACTTGTGGTGAACCTGTAAAAAAGATATGATTAAAAGGTAATTTTAATAATTCAGTAGAAACCTCATCTATACGGCCAATTTAAGCAATAGAACACTTACGCTCTTTAAAAATGAGCATACTTAGGTTTGTGTAAACGAATAGGCACTAAAAAGTTAATAATCACGGTTAAAATGTATTCACTAAAGAAAAAAAACCGTTCACTAAAAAAAAATACTAAAACAACCGTTTTGGGCTAGCTTTACTCAGCTACTAATCAGTCATTACGCTTTAAAAAAACAACTTCTCTACAAATGATATGCCTTAAGTTGATTTGAAGCAGACAACTCAAAACATAGTAATTATGAACGTTATAAACCTACGTATCAGCTTATTATTTTCTATTATTATTTTTAACGTAAATGCCCAAGTGGGTATTGGCAATACGAATCCGCAAGCTACACTCGACATTGAAGCAACGAGCACCACAAGTCCTGCTAACAATGATGGTATTTTAATCCCTCGCATGAGTACTTTTCCGTCTTCACCAGCAGCCGCACAAGATGGAATGCTTATTTTTTACACGGGTACAGGAGCCGATGGTAAAGGCTTTTATTATTGGGATCAAACAACAACGAGTTGGATAAAAATAGCCTCAGGTGGTAAAAATACTTTAGACCAAGCTTATGATGAAGGTGGTCCTGGAGCAGGTAATACCATCACAGCAACAGATGGTGCTTTAACTATAAATGGAGAAGATGGGCTTTTAATAACCGGTACGTTTGGTTCTGGTGAAACAATTACAGCTACAGGTGCGGGAACAAGACTATTTTTCAATCCAAGAAAGGCAGCATTTAGAGCAGGTACAACTCTTGGAGGCTATTGGGATAATGGAAATATTGGTAATTACTCTGTTGCAATGGGAAGAAGTGTTCTAGCTAGAGGTGAAAATAGTGTAGCAATTGGTGAATCTGTGCAAGCTACTGGTGAAAACTCCACAGCTTTTGGACTAGGTTCAGTAGCTTCGGGAGATTACTCTCTTGTTTTTGGCACTAACAATACAGCATTTGGTGTAGGTTCAACATCTTTTGGACAATCCTCCGAGGCATCAGGTAACGGATCAACAGCCTTTGGATTAACTACAGAAGCATCAGGTATAAGAAGTACAGCTTTTGGCGAAGCAACAAATGCTATAGGAGAAAACTCATTAGCCTTTGGAGATCGTAGTGATGCCATTGGTAATGAATCTACTGCTTTTGGACGTAATACTAATGCTGATGGAAATCAATCTACTGCTTTTGGTTTAGGTACAAATGCTATTGGAAACCAATCTACTGCTTTTGGACTAACTACAAATGCATTAGGAATATATTCTACCGCTTTTGGACACGATAATACTGCATCTTCCTATGCTGAAACAACATTAGGCTCTTATGCTTCAGAATATACTCCTGTTGCCGTAAATACGTTTAATAATTCTGACCGCATATTTACCATAGGTAATGGTTCAAGCACAGCAAATCGCAGCAACGCCTTAACTGTATATAAAAGTGGTTTGATAAACATTAATGATGAATATAATATGCCATTGACAGATGGAACTGCAAACCAGGTTATGACCACAGACGGAGGAGGAACTGTAACTTGGCAAACACCTGCATCATTTACAGATACTGACAACCAACAAATAGATGTACTAAACCTCAATGGTACAACCTTAGAAATTTCCTTACAAGATGATGGGGTTGCTACACAAACGCTTAATCTAGGTAGTTTGTCAGGGGATTTTGATTGGGGAAGAGTGTCTGGAGGCAATACATTTCCTGCTACAACACTTTCTCAAGAAATTCATCATCTTGGTAATGTTTCTATTGGCTCTACTAATACAATGATTAATGGATTACAAAGTCAATTTTTAATAGAAACAGACAATCTCATATCTTCTGGAATATCAAATATTAATGGAGGTTCTGGACTTGCTATTAATCTCAGCGGAAATAATAATATAACTGGTACTTCATCTGCCTTGGAAGTAAATAATAGCGCTACGGGAAATCGAGATAAAGTAAACATAAAAGGTAATTTTACAGGCAGTGGTGCTGGAATGATTGGACTTGAAAATACTTTTAGCACCACATCAGATTATGTCTCTGAAACAGGGGTTTTAAACAATTTAGTGAGCAATCTAATTCCTGGAACATTTACCACAGGAGAAAAAACAGGAGTTAGAAATAATATAATAGGCGTTACAGCAGGTGAAAAAACAGGAGTTTACAATTTAATTGGTTCCACTACACCTAGTGCAACGCTAACCAATGGAATCCAATATGGCGTTAAAAACATATTTACTTCTCGAACGGGACATAGCAATAAATATGGAGTTTATACAGAAATTGCAGAGACAGCAGGAGGTATTCACTATGGTTCGTATGCAGACGTAAGAAAAACGTCTGGTTTTGCTGCTTTTTTTATAGGACGTACCTCATTAGGCGCTTCATCATCTAATAGATATATTATGCCACTCTCAGATGGCACCTTTGGTCAGGTAATGACTACAAATGGAGGAGGAACTGTAACTTGGCAAACTCCTACAACATTTACAGATACTGATGACCAGACCATAAACACTTTTAGTTTCAATAACGCTACAAACATACTTTCTCTAGAAATTGAAAACGACGGAATCGCTGCACAAACTGTGAACCTTTCATCTTTAGTAGAAACTGATGAAATAGATTGGTATGAAGAAAACACAACAACAAAACCCAATGCTATTACAGATGACATTTACACACAAGGTAATGTCGCTATTGGTAAAACAACAGCTGATTATCGTTTAGATATAGAAAATACTTCTGCGGCAGCAACTCGAGGTGTAAACATTCTTAAAACAGATAACAACAGTAATGAAACTAGTGGATTATATGTTTCTAAAACAGGTAATGGAACAGGAAGAAGTCATGGGATATTTACAGAAGTAATTGGTACTGGAACAGGACAAAAGTACGGACTCTTTAATAGAATCACATCTACAACCTCTGGCAATCAATATGGCGTTCGAAATTTTTTAAGTGGAGCAACATCTGCTTGGCAGTTTGGTACATTTAATAATCTAGATAATAGTGCCACTGGTAACCAATATGGTGTCTATAATGGTATGCGTGGTGCTTCTGCATCAAATATATATGGCGTCTATAACGAATTTGAACGTGCCTACTCTGGTATTGATGATATTGTAGGCGTTCGGAATAGATTTTCAAACGGAACTCCTGGAACATCTGGTATGATGGGTGTTTGGACGGATTTCTTATCATCTGCTAACGGTAATTATTATGGATCAAGAAATGAATTCCAGGCAGCAGCAACAGGAAATGGCAATAAATATGGAACTTATAATCAAATTAGTTCATCTGCTGGTGGAACACATTACGGTACCTACAATAATGTTAATACCAACAATGGATGGGCAGGTTATTTTATTGGAAAAAATTATATTTCTGATCGACTAAGTATCGGCGAATTAAATAACGAAGATGGTAGAATCAGTATTTTAAATAATAGTGGATCTACAAACCCTGCACATATTCAACTTACTGAAACAAGTGCCAATGATGGACCTAGAATTCAATTTGCAAATGCAAGTGAAACTACAAATGAATGGACACTCTTTGGAAGAGCAGACAATACAATCAGTGATAGCTCTTTTAACTTTTTTCACACAACCACAGGAAATATCTTAGAAATAAAAGGAGATGGAGACGTTGAAGTAAATGGTAATTTAGGTGTAAATGTAAACAATCCAAATCATGCCGTACACCTACCAAATAATGCCTTTAATAATGTGGGTACGGGTCTTGCCTATGCTTGGGATACCTATAGCGATCGCAGAATTAAATCAGAATTTAAATCTATTGATAATGCGCTAGATTTATTAACCCAAACAAAACCTCAGCGTTATATACAACATAACTCTAGTTTTAAAGATGGCAAGCTTTCTGTAGAAGCAACAGGCACAAAAACACTTGGTTTTATAGCACAAGAATTATTTAAGGTGTTACCAGAAGCAGTAAATAAACCAAAAGACGAAAACGCTCAACTTTGGTCTGTAGATTATAATAAAGTAGTACCTGTAGCCATAAAAGCGATACAAGAACTTAATGACAAAAATAATGCATTAAAAGAAACAGTATTACAACTAGAAGCTCAACTTTCTAAGTATGAAAATTTAGAAGCCAGACTTTTAGCATTAGAGAAAAAGAGTAATACTAGTACAACTACGACCGTAAGTGCGGCAAAAAAATAAATAACTGAAATAATAATTAAATAAAAGTCTAATTATTATGTTTTTGAGCCTGACTACGCCATGGCTATGTCAGATAATAGAAAAAGCCGCTGTAGGGAGCGGCTTTTTTTCTTTTACTAAAACCACTTAACCGTAATCCTAGCCAACTTCTCTTTAAAACTAGTGTAAGGCGGAAATAACAATTCTGTAACACCAAACGTGTATTGTTTTAAAACCGATCGTTCATTACTGAATGCTTTAAAACCAAAAAATCCATGACTTTTACCAATACCGCTATTATTTATACCTCCAAACGGTAAATTGTGATTTGCATAATGCAACACATTATTATTAATACAAGTCCCACCAGCTCTTGTGTTATTCATTATTTTCTTAATATTGACTTTACTTTTACTATAAATGTAAAGTGCTAACGGTCTCGATTTTGAATTGATATATGCAATTGCCATATCTAAACTCTCATAAGTTACAATAGGCAAAATAGGCCCAAAAATCTCCTCGTTTAGCAATTTTGCTTCAGGTTTTAAATCTGAAATGATAGTAGGTTCTATATATTTAGAAGTGTTTTCTGTTTCGCCTCCAACTTCAAATTTCGCTTCAAGTGTTTTTGCATTTTCGAGATAAGCGTTTAATCTTTCAAAGTGCTTATCTGTGACAATTCTTCCATAAGAATCTGATGCTTTTGGATTATCTTCATAGTACGTTTTAAGCCATTTTTTACAAGACTCAATAAATTCTACTTTCACACTTTTATCAATCAACACATAATCTGGAGACACACATATTTGACCTGTGTTCAAAAACTTTGCCCACATTATTTTCTTTGCCGCTTTATCAATATTTGCTGTTTTATCTACAATAGTAGGCGACTTCCCTCCCAACTCTAAGGTTACTGAAGCCAAATGTTTAGATGCTGCTGACATTACAATTTTACCCACTTGTGGTGAACCTGTAAAAAAGATATGATTAAAAGGTAATTTTAATAATTCAGTAGAAACCTCAACTTCGCCTTCTACTAAAGCCACCTCATCTTCAGTAAAAACGTCTACCACTATTTTAGCCATTAACGCTGAAGAATTCGGTGTCATTTCCGAAGGTTTTATTATCGCAGTATTTCCGGCAGCAATGGCAGACACTAATGGCCCAAACGTAAGATTAAAAGGGAAATTCCATGGCGAA
This sequence comes from Winogradskyella eckloniae, assembly GCF_013249045.1. Lineage (GTDB taxonomy): Bacteria > Bacteroidota > Bacteroidia > Flavobacteriales > Flavobacteriaceae > Winogradskyella > Winogradskyella eckloniae. The sequence goes on along the minus strand of NZ_JABRWP010000001.1, from coordinate 611,142 downwards.
ATTATTAAACAAACACCTTTGGGCTCATATTTAATATAAGCACTAGAACCCAACATGGATAAAGGTGTATCTACCTTTTGTTTTTTCATCCACTGCTTTAAATGTCGCTTTGCAAATTTAATATCACCATTAATGGCAAAGATTTCTGTAAGTTCCGTTTCTACGACAGCTTTGCCCAAATCTTTATATAAAGCATCTTGAATTTGTGTCCTGAACGTAACCGTAATTGCTTGCTGTAGTCTATTTAACAGCTTTAGTCTTTCTTTGTAGGTTCTGTTTCCAATATTAAACTGATTCTGTTGTTGTTTAGCAAACAAATTAAAATAGGGATTATGTCTATATTCCTTCATATTATATCAGCATTTATTGGTCTTAAGGGCTTTTTCTGTGTATTTCATCGATGCTAATAAAAACACCGTGTATTTCGGCTTATAAAGTTAAACATTCGTCTGTAAAATTACGACTTTTAAAGGGCTAACAACCCATAACGTGTCGTTTAACGATGATTTTTACATGCTATTACCTGTTATCTAATTATCGACCTGTTTCATCCAAAAATTTTAAGCAGCATAGGAATGTTCAGTTTCTTTGACCCGAAGTTAAAACAAACGCAACTTCAACAAATTATGAAAAAAGGTTTAGTCATCATATTATTTTTAACAATGTCTTTAGCAGGTTTTGCTCAAAAAGATGTTGTTACAAATGTAAAAACTGAACTTACCGAAACAGTTAAAGCCGATAAGGTAGAAGCTAAAACTATTAGCATTTCTGCTGAAGTAAAAGCGCAAGTATTAAAACTGAATCGTAAAAAAAGTAATGAAATTATTAGTATTAAAGCTTACAGAAAAAGTCTTCAAATTAAACTTAAAACAGTAAAGCTTTGTTAAAATTGAATTAAGACGCTATTAACTATATTTTATTAAAAAGACCGAAACTTATGTTTCGGCTTTTTTTTGTTTATTATTTGATAAATCATTCTTTCATTTCAAGTCTTAAGTTTTGTAATTTGCAGACTGTCCGTTCGAGCGCAGTCGAGAACTCTATTTTTTCATTATAAGAAACCTTTTCAACTGCACTCTAGGCAACATTATATTAAAACTTTACTCCAATATGTCAGACCAAAAACGTCTCTTTCTAGTAGATGCCTACGCGCTTATTTTCCGTGGCTATTACGCTTTTATAAAAAACCCAAGAATAAACTCTAAAGGCGAAGATACCTCAGCTATTATGGGTTTTATGAATTCCCTTTTAGATGTTATAAAACGTGAGCGACCAGACCATTTAGCCGTTTGTTTTGATAAAGGCGGAAGCGCAGACCGTGTAGAACTATTTGAAGACTACAAAGCCAACAGAGATGAAACACCAGAAGGTATTAAAACTGCGGTGCCGTACATTTACGAAATTCTAAAAGCCATGCATATCCCAATTATGGTTAAAGAAGGCTACGAAGCAGATGATGTTATTGGTACTTTGGCAAAAAAAGCCGAAAAAGAAGGTTATAAAACCTTTATGGTTACGCCAGACAAGGATTTTGCGCAGTTAGTGTCTGAAAACATTTTTATGTACAGACCTGTTTTTGGAGGTGGTTATGAAACTTGGGGAATACCAGAAGTTCAGAAAAAATTTGAAGTTACAGACCCTTTGCAAGTCATAGATTATTTAGGCATGATGGGAGACGCTTCTGATAACATTCCTGGTTTACCTGGCGTTGGCGAAAAAACAGCCAAGAAATTTTTAGCCGCTTATGGCTCTATGGAAAACCTTTTTGCCAATTCGCATGAGTTAAAAGGAAAAATGAAAGAGAAAGTGGAAGCGAACCAAGAACTCGGTTTACTGTCTAAAAAACTAGCCACGATAATGCTCGATGTGCCTGTAGAATTCGATGCTAAAGATTTTGAAATGTCAGAACCAGATATTCCAAAGGTTACTGAAATTTTTCAAGAATTAGAATTTAGACGTTTAATTGATAATTTTACAAAAACTTTTGCTGCTGAAAATAACACAGCTCCAACTACAGACAGTCAACAGACTTCAAGTTCAACCTCGAGTAGCAATTCAGCGTCGCGCTCGTCTTCAAGTTCAACGGCTGGCGAAGGTCAGTTTTCATTGTTTGGAGGTGGTGGTTCTAATGAAACAGATACTGAAACAAGTTCAGCATCTTCGAGAAAAACCGCAGCAACCGCATCGCACTTTTACCAAAGTGTAGCCTCTGGTATGGCCACCAAATTGTTTGTAAAAAACGTAATGAATCAAACCTCTGTTTGTTTTGATACTGAAACCACAGGACTCAATCCCTTAACCGCAGAATTGGTTGGTATTGCATTTTCATGGGAAGTTGGTAAAGGGTTTTACGTACCATTTCCTGAAGATAAAACCGAAGCACAAGCCCTTATTGAAATCTTAAGACCATTCTTTGAAGCTGAACACATTCAGAAAATTGGTCAGAATTTAAAATACGATATTAAAGTCTTAGCGAAATACAATATTAAGGTTAAAGGCAAATTGTTCGATACCATGTTAGCGCATTATCTCATAAATCCAGATATGCGTCATAATATGGATATTTTGGCTGAAACTTACCTCAACTACACACCAATTTCTATTACCGAACTCATTGGTAAAAAAGGCAAGAATCAACTCTCAATGCGCGAGGTGCCATTAGAAAAGCAAACGGAATATGCGGTTGAAGATGCAGACATTACGCTTCAACTTAAGGAACATTTTGAAAAAGAATTGGGCGAAGCCAACACTCAAAAATTATTTAATGATATCGAAATTCCTCTAGTACGTGTACTTGCTGCAATGGAATTAGAAGGTATTAATCTCGATGTATCGTTTTTAAATGCCTTAGCCGACGATTTAAATAAAGATATTGAAACCTTAGTAGACAAAATATATGAGGTTGCAGGCGAAGAATTTAATATTGCGTCGCCAAAACAATTAGGTATCATCTTGTTTGAAAAACTAAAACTGGTAGACAAACCTAAAAAGACGAAAACCGGACAATATAAAACAGGTGAAGATATATTATCGGCTTTAGCCAAAGAACACGAGATTATTAGAAATATTTTAGAATATCGTGGTCTTGCCAAACTAAAAAGTACCTATGTAGATGCCTTACCGTTACAGGTTGAAGCAGCAACTGGCCGAGTGCACACTGATTATATGCAAACTGTAGCAGCAACTGGTCGTTTAAGTAGTAATAATCCTAACTTACAAAATATTCCAATCCGTACAGAACGTGGTCGCCAAGTGCGAAAAGCGTTTATACCAAGAAACGAAGATTACACCTTACTCGCAGCCGATTATTCTCAAATAGAACTGCGTATTATTGCGGCTCTAAGTAAGGAAGAAACCATGATTGAGGCTTTTAAAAATGGTGAAGATATACACGCTTCAACAGCAGCCAAAGTTTTTGGAGTACCAATAGAATCAGTCACAAGAGAACAACGTAGCAATGCCAAAACGATAAACTTTGGAATTGTTTATGGTGTGTCTGCCTTTGGACTCAGCAACCAAACCAATTTATCACGTGGCGAAGCCAAAGAACTGATAGACACCTATTACGAAACCTATCCAAAACTAAAACAATATATAAGCGAGCAAGTCGATTTTGCAAGAGATCATGGTTACGTCTCTACCATTTTGGGTCGTCGTCGTTATTTAAAAGACATCAACTCTCGTAATGCAGTAGTTAGAGGCGCTGCAGAACGAAATGCTGTAAATGCACCAATCCAAGGAAGCGCAGCAGATATTATTAAAATAGCCATGATTAATATTTTTAATAAGCTAGAAGCTGGAAATTATAAATCTAAAATGCTCTTACAAGTGCATGATGAATTGGTGTTTGATATCTACAAACCAGAATTAGAAGCATTAACCACATTAATTAAAACCGAAATGGAAAATGCTTTTAAAATGGAAGTTCCTCTAGATGTTGAGGTTGATACTGGTTTGAATTGGTTGGAGGCGCATTAATTTTAAAGATAAAAAATGGACTATAAACAACAATATAAAGCCTGGGCTAAAAATGCTCTAAAAATAGAGGACAGCACAAAACAACAGTACCTTAGTACATTAGAAAACCTCTCACGCCTTATTCATTATAATATTTTTGAAATTAATAATATTCAAAAAATAAATGAATTATATCAAGATTTAATAAAGGAGCAAAAAAATGTAAATGGTAAATACTACGAAAAGGAAAGATCATCTCTAGGATTAAAGGGATGGTATTCGGCTTCAGTAAAAACTTATTTAAACTTTCATAAGTCGAAAAAAGAACTGAAAAGTAAATCGCAATTACCAACTAAAACAAGTTTTGATTTCAATAAATTTATAAATGACGTAGAAAAAAGTGGACTTTATTATTCAGACAAACTACTCACACGTTTAATTGCCTCATTAGTAACAAAACCTTTTGTTTTACTTAGTGGCTTATCTGGTTCTGGAAAAACAAAATTAACGCAAGCGTTTGCGCAATGGATTGCAGAAGATGAGACACAATATTGTATTGTACCTGTTGGAGCCGATTGGACCAATAGAGAACCTTTATTAGGTTATGTTAATGCATTAGAACCTACAAAATATATTTTACCAGAAAATGGTGCTTTAGATTTAATTATTAGAGCAAATAACAATCCTGTAAAACCGCATTTTCTAATACTAGATGAAATGAACTTAAGTCATGTAGAACGTTATTTTGCAGACTTTTTAAGTGTTATGGAAAGTGACGACCAATTTAAACTTCATAGCTCTGAAAATGCATTAGATGGTGGAAATGGAATTGAAGTAAAAAAGGAATACAATTGGACTAAAAACCTATTTATAGTTGGTACTGTTAACATAGATGAAACCACATATATGTTTAGCCCAAAAGTTTTAGATAGAGCTAATGTTATAGAGTTTAGAGTGAGTGAACAGGAAATGAGTGATTACTTTGCAAGTTCTAAACCTTTAGATTTAAAAAAATTATATGACGAGAATGGTATACCACTTGGAGCAAGATATGGAGAAGATTTTGTTAAAATAGCTACTAATAAAACCAGTGATTCATCTGAGCAGTTAAGTAATACATTAAAGAAATTCTTTGTTTCATTACAAAAAGTAGGCGCAGAATTTGGATACAGAACTGCTTCTGAAATTCAAACCTTATTTGGGCAGATAGATAAAATAAATCCTGGTTTTGGTATGTCTAAAAACTTTAGTGAACTTTACCCTAATAAAGAGCATTTTAAAATAGATGTTGCCATTATGCAAAAACTATTACCAAAATTACATGGTAGTAGAAATAAATTAGTTTCTGTTTTAACGGCTTTAGCTATTTTATGCTACGATAAAAAGCCGAATTTAGAAAAAGAATTACATGTTTTTGATAAGCGAGGAACATTTGAAGAAAAAATTATCTATCCTATTTCATTAGAAAAAATAGAACGTATGTACGATAACGTTATTGCAAATGGATTTACGAGTTATGCAGAAGCTTAATAGGTAATGAAAATTAGTAAAAATTCTATATCAATTGAGTTTCAAAAGGATTTATATTTAAAATTATTTCCAATAGGTAATGATGCCAAAATATTCGAAATTGATTCTGCGGAAGCTGAAGAATTTGGAGAAGCACCTTTTCAAATTTTAGAATCTAGACGTTATGAATATGAGTTTACTAGTAATAAGTATCAATTATACAAAACAAAAGAGTGTATTCCTTCGGCAAATTCATCGGCAAATAGAGGAATTATTGCGCCAGGAAATTTTGTTGGTACGCTAGAACTTAATATTAAAGGTCCAGATGGAGATATTAAATGCTACTTAGAGGTTTTAGCAACAAAATTTGATGCAACAGACGATTACGATAAAAGCTATAGGGAGAATTATCGTTCTATGGTTGAAGATATTACAGAAAAATGCACAGAATTACTGATGCAATCTAATTCTCCAGTTAATCAGTATTTTGAACCAGATTTTACTAAAGGTAACAAAACAATTTATCAGAAATTTAGTTTTGTAAAATCTGTAATTAATAAAGATGAGTTTGAAGAATCGCTTTTAAAAATTTTTAGTGCTCCAAAAACAAATTGGATTAACAAAGAAGAACGCGTTGATATTAGAAGTTTAAAAAAAATCACTAATAAAAACGTTCAAGAAATACTAAGAGGCTCTAATAGAATTCCATTACCTAAGCATCATAATTTACATAAGGTAAGCAAACTTGAAAGTATTCCTTCTAAAATTAATAGCTACAAACAAGAACCTAGTTTAGATAATCCCGAAAACCGGTTTATAAAACATAGTTTACAAGAATACTTACAATTTTGCGAAAATTGTAGCAGTGCATTTTTAGACGGCTCTAAAGACCAAAAAGAAGCCAAATATTTAATTAAAAAGTTAGAAACCTTTTTAAATCATTCCTTTTTTAAAAGCATATCAAGACCAACATCATTAAAACTTAACTCGCCTACACTACAAAGAAAAGGTGGCTACAGACAGTTATTAAAATCTTGGCTAATGTTTGATTTAGCTTCTAAACTTACTTGGTCTGGTGCTGCAGAAGACGTTTATGAAGCTGGAAAAAGAGACATAGCTACATTGTACGAGTATTGGTTGTTTTTTGTATTGTATGATTTGTTTAAAACAAAATTTGATCTAACCGAATTAACCCATAACGATGAACCTTATAATCATCTTTTTAAACCTTCTAAAAACGGATTGAATTTAATAATAAAATCTGGTCATCATACAGCATTAAAAGGTCACAAACTTATTAAAAACAGAAATTTATCATTCAAGTTTTCATTCAACAGAACATTCTCAGGCCATAAAGATAGTTTTCCAAAAGCAGGCAGTTGGACAACGTCAATGCGTCCAGATTATACACTATCTGTCTGGCCAAAAGAGCTAAGCGAAACAAAAGCAGAAATTGAAGAACAAATACTTCATATTCATTTTGATGCTAAATATAAAGTGAATCAATTTAAGATAGACTCTAATAATACTAAAACAGACTTAAACGAAGAAGGTGTTGATAAACAAAGAAAAAAACTTGATAAAATAAAAAAACAGGAACGAAAAGGTATTTATAAAAATGCAGATGTACTAAAAATGCACGCCTACAAAGATGCTATTAGAAGAACTGGAGGTGCATATATTTTATATCCAGGAACAAAAAATAAGAAGTATAAAGGTTTTCATGAATTAATTCCTGGTCTAGGTGCATTTTCCGTGAATCCAGAAAATGAATCAGAAAACATATCTGACTTATCTAATTTTATTGATGAAGTCATCGACCATCTTGTAAATAGAGCATCACAACGTGAGAATATGGCACACAAAAGCTATACTATTCATAAAAACGATAAACCTAATGAAGTTTTAGAACCGATTCCGGAGTATTTTAATAATGAAAAACTAATTCCATATGACACTTATGTTTTGGTTGGCTATTGTAAATCTGAAGAACATTTAAATTGGATTAATACTAGATTACTCTATAATTTTAGAATGGATAGCAATAGAGGTGCATTAAAATTGAACAAGGAAACTCTTAATGCAAAATACTTATTACTTCATATGGAAGGAGAACAATCTTCTACAAAACTATACCGTATTATAAAACCGGAATATAGAGTTACCAATAAAGCGACACTGACACGACTAAATTATCCAAATCCAAGGCAAAAAAATTACTTAGTTATTAGTATAGAAAAATCTAATGCAACTGAATTTAAAAATTTAAAGTGGAATTTCAAAGACTTAGATAATTATAAAAAAGGAAGAGCTTCTTCATTACCATTTGCAGTTAGTTTACCTCAATTTTTAGAAGTTAAAGAGCTTATAGAGAAATAATATTCCTTTTTTTACACCCCTAAAGTCCCCTCAAGGGGACAATCCTAACCGACAAACCTGTCTTTAATAAATAATATTTAGTACCACAAAACATAATTAAGATTCAATAAATTCTCGCTTTTACTTTATTAAACGTCCTCTCAATGAGACAATACTTACTAATAAAGTTATCTGTAAAAAATAAAAATCATGAGTACTATTCATATTCTTTAGTGCTATCCATTAAACCTACAAATACACGAATTCCTTTCTATAGTATTTTCTTTTTAAACGTAGAGCACAATTAAAAACTCTTGAAGTATTGTTTTGTCCTTTATCAAATGTCCCCTTGAGGGGACTTTAGGGGTGTTTTCAAACTTACTCAGTTAACGCCTTTACCTTTTCTTCTATAATTAGCAGTACACTAAACATATTTTTCTTAACCTCTTCATTGGAAAACCTTAAGAAGGTAACACCATAAGCTTCGATTTCTTTTTGTCTCTTAAAATCGTACAAAAAGCTATATTCGTGACTGTCTCCATCAATTTCTATGACCAACCCTATTTCATGGCAATAAAAATCTGCAATATATTCTAACATCGGTACTTGTCCATGAAACTGAACGCCATAAGCGCGTTGCTTTAGGTTTTGCCATAGTAGAACTTATGGTAAGGTGCTGTTTTTTCTTAGTTGTCTGGCTCGTAATTTTAGTTTAGGGTTGTATGGAATTATTTTGTTTTTCAATGATTGGAGATTTAAAAAATCACTTTCGCTTTTATACCTCTAAGAGCTACGCTCGGTAGTTTCTAAACAAAAAGTATTTTGTTTCTCACTAATACTCAAGGGGACAATACTGACCAAGAAACTGTCTTTTAAAGATATGAATATTTATTATTACTAACTAATTTACAACAGTTTGCATAAAAAACAACACTAATAAAACGTAATCACAACTTGTGTTAAACAGAAATTAATCGTCTTGCAGTAACATCAAATAACTCTATCAAACAACCCTACAAATCCAACCCTTTCAAACTCTCCACTCTATTTCTTGCTAAGAAATCATCGATGGTTTCAAAATGCTCAATAACACGCTTTTCTTTAAACTCAAATACTTTTTTAGAAAGGCCTTGTAGAAAATCTCTATCGTGAGAGACTAATATTAAAGTGCCATCAAAATTTTGTAGTGCTTCTTTCAATACATCTTTAGACTTTAAATCTAAGTGATTGGTTGGCTCATCTAAGATTAATAAATTAACAGGTTCTAATAAGAGTTTTACCATCGCTAATCTGGTTTTTTCGCCACCAGATAAGACACTGACTTTTTTATCAATATCCTCACCTCTAAACATAAAACCACCCAAAATATTTTTTATTTGAGTACGTACATCGCCTTTTGCAACTTCATCTACGGTTTGAAAAACCGTTAAGCTTTCGTCTAACAAAGCGGCTTGGTTCTGCGCAAAATAACCCACTTGCACATTATGGCCTAAAGTACAAGTGCCTTCTACTTCAATTTCGCCTAAAATGGCTTTAATCATCGTGGATTTTCCTTCGCCATTTCTACCCACAAAACAGACCTTCTCGCCTCGTGCAATAGACATACTTGCGCCCTTAAACACCACATGCTCATCATACGATTTAGAAACCTCCTTAACCGTTACAGGATAATCACCAGAACGCTGTGTTGCCGGAAAACGTAATCGCAAAGCAGAGGTATCTACCTCATCTATTTCTATACGTTCTAATTTTTCGAGCATGCGCTCTCGTGAAGACACTTGGTTGGTTTTAGAATAAGTACCTTTAAAACGCTCTATAAAAGCCATATTATCGGCAATAAATTTCTGCTGCTCTTGGTACGCTTTTATTTGGTGCGTGCGTCTATCTTCTCGCAATTGCAAGTAATGCGAGTAGTTAGCTTTATAATCGTAAATACGACCCATGGTCACTTCAATAGTTCTATTGGTAATATTATCAATAAAGGCTCTATCGTGAGAAATAACCAGTACAGCGTTGGCTTTGTTCACTAAAAAGTCTTCAAGCCAAATGACAGATTCAATATCTATATGGTTGGTTGGCTCATCTAGCAGAATTAAATCTGGTTTTTGAAGCAAAATTTTAGCCAATTCAATTCGCATGCGCCAACCACCAGAAAATTCACTTGTTGGTCTTCTAAAATCGTTTTGCTTAAATCCTAACCCTTTTAAGGCTTTTTCGACTTCAGCATCATAATTAACATCTTCTAATGCATAGTATTTTTCACCTAAATCCGATACACGTTCAATGATTTTCATGTAGTCATTAGATTCGTAATCCGTTCTGGTTTCTAATTGCTTATTAAGTGCTTCCATTTCGTCGCGCATTTCAAATACATGTGCAAAGGCTTTAGAGGCTTCTTCAAAAACTGTGGTATCATCTTCGGTTAATAAGTGCTGAGGCAAATAAGCAATGACGGTATCTTTTGGCGAACGCACATGGCCACGTGTGGCATTTTGCACACCAGCAATAATTTTCATCATGGTAGATTTTCCTGCACCATTTTTACCCATTAAGGCAATTTTATCGTTTTCATTAATAGTGAAAGACACATCACTAAAAAGGGTTTGCCCACTAAATTCTACGGCTAAATTATCTACTGAAATCATGTACTTAATTTTAAAGATGCAAAACTAGTAAAATCAGTGTTACTTTTCTTGTGTTTTTTTGAGCAAAAAATTAAAAATCAACACTCATATATAAATATTCATTATTTTGATTATTAGCACTTTACTATTATTTTTTTTCTTAAATTTAGTTTCTAAACTTAATACATATGTCTACTATCAATCTAAGAATTGGCGCATATTTAAAAAAAATATGCTTTCTAATTCTTCTTATTTTATTATCCAACCTTAATACTCTAAAGGCTCAAGATTCCGATCTTTTTAATTCAGATTGGAACAAAGTAACAATTACTCGAAAAGTCACACCAGAATTTAATTTAGTCCCATATAAAAATTTAATAATTGCTGAAATTTTAAATGATCGTAGCAGACAAAATAATGAGACCTCAATTCTATATAATAAAATCGCAGCAGAAATTCATAAAATTCCCAATGTGACATTATTAGACAGAGAGAAAACAAATTTAATTTTACAGGAATATAAACTACAATCTTCAGGCCATGTTGAAGAGAATTACACAACACCATTTGGTAAGTTTTTTAGTTCAGGAATTATAATGATTGGACGAATTGTAAACTCGGACTACAAGAGAGAAGTTAATTCATTTAAAGCCTTAAATGGCAAAACAAAAAGATACAGAAAGGGCATTCAAAATTTATCAATTAGTATTCAGTTAATTGATATAAAGACAACACAAATTGTTTATTCAAAAACGGTTGACGCAAAATACGCAATTGAAACCAAACCAGATTATAACACACCACCAGCAATTAGTGAAAACGAGGTTTTTTTAGGTTGTGTTGAAAAGCTCATAGTAAAGTTTAAAAATTTGTTTGTTGCGCATGAGGTTGATTTTAAAATAAAATTTCAGAAAAACTCTAAATTTAATGATGATCTTAAAGATATAGCCGCTTTAGTTCAGGTTGAGGAATTTGAATTAGCTCACGAAAAACTAAAGGCTATACTCAATAATAAGAAAGTCGTTAAGAGTGAAAAAGCACTATCGAGTGCATATTATAATCTAGCCATGTTAGAACTCTATACTGACAAATATTTAGAGGCAAAAAAAAATGCAAAAATGGGTTACTTAAAAAACCCAAACAATAATGAATGTCTTAAGTTAATTAAAATATTACAATGATAAGAAAACTTATTACTAGGGTAATGCAGTTAAAGGCAATTCCCACAAGCACTATAAAATTAATTGGTATAATCCTCGGCGTATTTGTTGGTGGATCATATATGATAAAAGGTAATTCTTTTTTTCAATCTGTAACAAATAATTACATTTATTCCGAAGAGAATTCTCAAAAAACAACGGACGATAGTATACCTAGAAAAGAAACTAAGGCTATAGACAACCAAACTCTAACGCAAAAAACTAATACAAAACAAACTAATATTTCTACACCAAACATTACAAAACCTAACACTAACGCAAAATCAAAACCCACTACATCTGAAAGCACAAAAAAAACAGGATTGTTTTCCGAATCTTCTTTAAAGAACGCTTCTAAAAAAAATGTTTCATTATTTATTACAACAAACGGCACTATTGATTTTAAAACTTCAAGAGCAGTTTCTAGTTCAGCCAAAGGCGTAAATTTAAATTTCCCTTCATTGTTTAATAATGGTAATCTTAAATACTTTAATGATTTTATGAGTCCTTCTATGGCTTTTTTAAAAACTCATAATGTCAACAACTATACAGATTATTATTTTATATGTGATATTTCTAGATTGGATCCTCAAAAAAACTCAGGAATGGATACCTACAGATCTACTTTAAATATTGAAGGTTATATTATTAATACCCAAAATTCGAAGGTTATTAAATTTCCATACGATAACATTAAAGGTGTTGGGTTTAACTCCAATGATGCAATTAATAATATGAACAAGGATTTACAAGAAAAGATAACTACTTTTATAAAAAACAATATATAATTCTAATAGCTCAAGCTATTTTCACTAAAAAAATCAAAAACGATTTATAGTTAATTTCGAATTACTAAAATGAATTATTTAAAGTAATTTTGTTCTCATAATTGAATTATGAGCATCATTTCAAAAGACATATCAAAAGCTATACAGCTCTTAACAGAAGACCATGTTGTGGCAATCCCAACGGAAACAGTTTATGGATTAGCAGGAAATATCTACAGCGAAAAAGCCATAAAAGCTATTTTTGAAACTAAAAAACGGCCATTTTTTAATCCGCTCATTGTCCATATTCCGTCTATAGAAACACTATCGAATCTTGTAGCTTACGTTCCCAAAAAAGCAACTTTATTAGCCGAAGCCTTTTGGCCAGGACCAATAACTTTAGTTTTAAAAAAGAAAGCTATAATTCCAGATTTAATTACAGGTGGAAAAGATACGGTTGCTGTTCGTGTACCAAATCACCCAACAACCTTAGAATTATTAAGACAATTAGATTTTCCTTTGGCTGCACCAAGCGCCAATCCGTTTAGTAGCATAAGTCCAACCACAGCACAACACGTAGAATCTTATTTTAAAGACGCTATTAAAATGGTATTAGATGGTGGTGCATGTACTAGCGGAATAGAATCTACCATAATAGGATTTGAGAACGACGAACCTATTATTTACCGACTTGGTTCTACAGCTATTGAAGACATTGAAGCTGTTGTAGGTCCTATTGAAATTAAAAATACGGTTACTGAAGACAGCAAACAGGACACCATACCAAATGCTCCTGGTATGCTTGCACGACATTATGCCCCAAAAACCAAAACAATTTTAACAGATCACCTCCAAGACACGCTTAATACGTATACTAATAAACGAATTGGTATTTTAGCTTTTAATGCTGAAATTGAAAATGCGCAGATAAAAGCGCAAATTGTATTATCTCAAAATGGAAGTTTAACAGAAGCAGCTTCTAAATTGTATGATGCTTTGCACCAATTAGATACTTTTCAATTAGACCTCATTATTGCCGAAAAATTTCCAGATTATGGACTTGGTAAATCTATAAATGATAGATTATTAAGAGCAACAAAAAGTTAATCTTAGTTACACATTTTTAAATCCCCTGATTTTCAGCACAAAAAAACCTTAGACAAGGTTTGGTAATCTCAGAGTTTATCGTAAATTTGCAAACTCTTTTTTAAAGAGGAATGTTTAATCTTTTTGCGCTGTGAAGCGTAAATATAAATCAAATTAGTGTGGATACATTAAGCTACAAAACAGTTTCAGCTAACAAAGCTACCGTTAACAAGGAGTGGGTTTTAGTAGATGCTGAAGGACAAACTTTAGGTCGCTTAGCTTCAAGAGTAGCAATACTTTTAAGAGGTAAGCACAAGCCTAATTTTACGCCACACGTTGATTGCGGTGATAACGTAATTGTTATTAATGCTGAAAAAATCAACTTAACTGGTAACAAATGGACGGAAAAAAGTTATATCCGTCACACAGGTTATCCAGGTGGACAAAGAAGTTTGACGGCTACTGAATTATTTGGGAAAGACCCAAGTAGATTAGTAGAGAAGTCAGTAAAAGGAATGTTACCTAAAAACAAATTAGGAGCAACTCTTTTTAGAAATTTAACTGTTGTTACTGGTACAGAGCACGCTCATGCAGCTCAAAAACCAAAAACAATGAAATTAAACGAAATTAACTAATGGAAGTAATTCACAAAATTGGCCGTAGAAAGACGGCTGTTGCTCGTGTGTACGTTGCCCAAGGAAGTGGCAAAATCACGGTGAACAAAAAAGACATGGCGGATTATTTTAGTACAGCAACATTGCAGTACAAAGTAAACCAACCTTTAGCCTTGACTAACAATGATGGCAACTTTGATATTACTGTTAACGTATATGGAGGTGGTATCACCGGCCAGGCAGAAGCAATACGTTTAGGATTAAGTCGTGCTATGTGCGAACTAGATCCTGAAAACAGACTAGTATTAAAGCCAGAAGGTCTATTAACGAGAGACCCAAGAATGGTAGAGCGTAAGAAATTCGGACAGAAGAAAGCGCGTAAGAAATTCCAATTCTCGAAACGTTAATATCCAAACAACACTTAATTCAGAATCTGTTTATACAGGTTCTGAATTATTTTATTTTATTGAAATCGCCGAATATGTCGGCAAAAAATTAAACCAGTTATTGTTATCCATGATGGAAACATCAGGATTTAGTTTAGCATCTAAATGAGCTAAAGCTAATAGCGCAAAGCTATAAGCGATAATAGCGCATTGCTATTCAACAGAACGTAAACTATTACAAAATGGCAAAAGTAGAAGTAAAAGAATTACTTGAAGCAGGTGTACACTTCGGTCACCTTACACGTAAGTGGAACCCAAACATGGCTCCTTACATTTATATGGAGCGTAACGGTATCCATATTATCAACCTTTACAAAACAGCAGCAAAAATTGAAGAAACTTCTGAAGCATTAGCTAAAATAGCAGCATCAGGAAAGAAAATTTTATTTGTTGCTACTAAAAAACAAGCTAAAGACATCGTTGCTGAAAAAGCAGGTGCTGTTAACCAACCTTATATTACAGAGCGTTGGCCAGGTGGAATGTTAACTAACTTTGTTACTATTAGAAAAGCCGTAAAGAAAATGGCTGCTATTGATAGAATGAAGAAAGATGGTACATTCAACTCTTTATCTAAAAAAGAACGTTTACAAGTAGATCGTTTACGTGCAAAATTAGAAAAGAACTTAGGTTCAATTTCTGATATGACACGTTTACCAGGTGCTATATTCGTTGTTGATATTTTACGTGAGCATATTGCAATTAAAGAAGCTCAGAAATTAAATATTCCAATTTTTGCGATGGTAGATACAAACTCTGACCCTCGTGAAGTAGATTATTTAATTCCTGCAAATGATGATGCTTCTAAATCAGTAGATAAAATCTTATCTATCGTAACATCTGCAATCGCTGATGGCTTAAACGAAAGAAAAGCTGAACGTGCAGAAAAAGACGCAAAAGCTCAAAAAGGAGAAGCTAAAAAAGCTGAAAAAGCTCCTGTAGCATCTCAAGAAGAAGAATAAATAACATTTATACAATATTAAAAGTCATTTGGTTCTTTTCAATTTGAAAATTAATTAAATGACTTTTTAAATTTAAAAATTATGGAAAACACTGTAAAAGTTACTGCAGCAGAAGTAAACAAGCTAAGACAAGCAACTGGTGCTGGTATGATGGATTGTAAAAAAGCTTTAGTTGAAGCTGGTGGTGATTTTGATAAAGCGATTGAAGTCTTACGTAAAAAAGGACAAAAAGTTGCTGAAAAAAGAGCTGACAGAGAATCTTCTGAAGGTGCAGCAATCGCAAAAATAAATGCCGATAACACATCTGGTGTTGCTATCGTATTAGGTTGTGAAACTGATTTCGTTGGTAAAAACGAAAACTTCGTAGCCTTAGCAAACGAATTAGCTGAAATCGCATTAAACTATGATACTAAAGAAGCATTTTTAGCTGCCGATTTCGGAGGAATGACAGTTGCTGAAAAATTAATAGAACAAACTGGTGTAATTGGTGAAAAATTAGACATCACTTCTTTTGAAAAATTAGACGCACCTTTCGTAGGGCAGTATGTTCACATTAATAAAATTGCAGCTCTAGTTGGTTTATCTAGTAAAGTAGATAACGTTGAAACGTTAGTGAAAGATGTCGCTATGCAAGTAGCTTCAATGGGTGCAACAACATTATCTTATAAAGATTTTGAACCAGAATTTATCGCATCAGAAACTGAAGCTCGTATAGCAGTTATTGAAAAGGACAATATAGAATTAGGACGTTTAGGTAAAACCTTAAAAAATGTACCTAGTTATATTTCTATGGCGCAATTAACGCCTGAAGTTATCGCTGAAGCTGAAGAAGCTGCAAAAGCAGAATTAAAAGCTGAAGGAAAACCAGAACAAATTTGGGACAGAATTTTACCAGGTAAAATGGAACGTTTCATCTCTGATAACACCACTTTAGATCAAGAAAAATGTTTATTAGATCAAAAGTTTATCAAAGACGAAAAGCAAACTGTTGCTGAGTACGTTAAAACTTATGGTGACGTTTCTGTTACAGGTTTCAAACGTGCAACTGTAGGATAATTTATCCTATCTAACACATAAATTTTATAAAAATGCTTCTCCTTTTAGAGAAGCATTTTTTTTGCGATTTTTTCATTTTTACAGAAGCTAATAATTACGTAGCTTTGCTCAACTTTTAAATCATACAATGAAATATAAAAGAATACTTCTAAAATTATCTGGTGAAGCCTTAATGGGAAATCGTCAGTATGGTATTGACCCAGAACGTTTATCAGAATACGCAAAAGACATTAAAGAAATTACAGACTTAGGTATAGAAGTTGCCATAGTCATTGGTGGTGGTAATATTTTTAGAGGTGTTGCAGGCGCTATGAACGGTATGGACCGTGTACAAGGAGATCACATGGGCATGTTGGCTACAGTAATTAATGGATTAGCTCTGCAAAATGCATTAGAAGATGCAGAGGTAAAAACACGTTTGCAAACCGCTATTAAAATAAATGAGGTAGCAGAACCTTTTATAAGGAGAAAAGCCATGAGTCATCTTAGAAAAGGCCGTGTTGTCATTTTTGGAGGTGGCACAGGAAATCCATATTTTACTACAGATTCTGCCGCAGTTTTACGTGCTATTGAAATCGAAGCCGATGTTATATTAAAAGGGACTCGTGTTGATGGAATTTATACAGCAGATCCAGAAAAGGATACCAATGCCGTAAAATTTGACAATATTTCATTTAAGGATGTATTGAGCAAAGGACTAAAAGTAATGGACACGACAGCGTTTACCTTAAGTCAAGAAAACAACTTGCCTATCATTGTATTCGATATGAACAAAAAAGGAAATCTATTAAAAGTGGTTTCTGGAGAAAATATTGGTACTAAAGTCAACTAAAAATTTTGGCTTGAAAATTGATAATTTTAAATTAAAATTACAACATTATGAATGAAGACATTATATTTATTATAGACTCCGCTAAAGAAGCGATGGGTTCTGCCATTAAACACTTAGAAAAGCAACTTACCAATATTAGAGCAGGTAAAGCTAGTCCTTCTATGTTAGGTAGCGTTATGGTAGATTATTATGGTGCTCAAACTCCATTAAGTCAAGTTGCAAATGTAAATACGCCAGACGGTAGAACTATTACAGTACAGCCTTGGGAAAAATCAATGCTTCAAGAAATAGAGCGTGGTATTATGATTGCTAACCTTGGGTTTAACCCAATGAATAATGGCGATACAATTATTATTAATGTACCACCATTAACGGAAGAACGAAGAAAAGATTTAGCAAAACAAGCTAAAGCCGAAGCCGAAGATGCTAAAATAGGCATTAGAAACGCACGTAAAGATGCAAACCAAGATGTAAAGGCTTCTGATGCTTCTGAAGATTTACAAAAAAATGCTGAAATTGACATTCAAAAATTAACGGATACTTACGTCAAAAAAATAGATTCTATTTTAGATGTGAAGGAAAAAGAAATTATGACTATATAGTCACAAAACTTCCACATAAAAAATACAACTTTTTTATGTGGAATGATTAACTTTTACTCAACTAGAAATTACTAATGTTAAAGCATCTACTCTTCGTTTATATTTTAACATTTACGCTATGTAGTTTTGCCCAACAATCTCCTCAAATAAATAAAGACTCCACAGAAGTCGCGAGAGATTCTATCAAAAAAATAGAATTTATAAAAAACATAGGTAATGGTTTTCTACCATTTAACTATTTCAATATAGATTTACGCTATCTTATTAAATTTAATCAATACGAAGGATTTAGAACAGGTTTAGGTGGTATAACCAACGATCGCTTTTCTGATCGCTATCGCATAGATGGTTATCTTGTTTATGGTTTTAGAGATAAGGCATTAAAATATAAAGTTGGTGGAGGTTTTAGAGTTAATAAATCCTCTAACACATGGGTAAATCTTTCCTATATTGATGATTTACAAGAAACCGGAAGTTCAAAATTTCTTACAGACAAACGCTTTTTTACGTTTTTTGAACCACGCTTATTAAACATCGATTTATTTCATAGACACATTACAAAATCAATAGCACTGCAACATAAAGTTTCTAATCATCTGTTGTCTGAAACCCAATTTGCAATTTCAAAAATAACACCAACGTATAACTATACTTATGTGCTCGATGGAGAAAATTATAAAACCTACGATTTAAGTACTGCAAAAATAAGTTTTCAGTGGAGTCCCTTTAGCCATTATTCTGTCAACAATGATATGGTTAAAGAGACCAAGGATGGCTATCCTAAATTTACGTTTCAGGTAACGCAAGGATTTAAATCCGTGTTTGGAAGTGATTTCAATTTTGCAAAACTCGATTTTAGAACGGTACAACAATTTACCCATAAAAACGAGGCCATTAGTAAAGTTACCTTAGTTGCCGGAATTGCAGGTGGTGATACGCCACTGACACATTTATATCACGCCTACCCTAATAATATAAATAAAGAAACGGTAATGAGACGTTTTTCGGTTGCAGGCCTAAACAGTTTTGAAACGATGTATTTCAATGAATTTTTTAGCGATAAATTCTCGACCTTACAACTCAAACACTCCTTAAAACCTTTTAATATAAGCGAGCGTTTTAAACCTCAATTGGTATTAATATCTAGATTTGCTATAGGAGAAATGACTAGTAAAAGTAGACATCAAGGTATAGAATTTAATACACTAGAAAATGTCTATTCTGAATCCGGATTCGAAATCAATAAATTATTTTTTGGTTTCGGATTAAGTTTTGCATATCGCTATGGCGGATACCACCTGCCAAAATTTGAAGATAACCTAGCTTTTAAGTTTACCTTTAATATTTCGTTATAATTTGAATTATAATCCTGTTAATTCCGTTACAATTCTATAGGATTTTTCTACCTTTACCGCTTATTTAATTTCTGCATGTTTAAACTTTTAACCACGGGATTTTGGGAAGCTATTGCGAGGCTCATTCTACGTAACAAAATCTTTATCCTCATAGCTATTATACTTACCACTGTGTTTTTTAGTATGCAATGGAAACACATGCGTTTTACATTCACAGAAGCTAACCTTTTACCAGATGATCACGAGGTAAATCTTGTTTACAATGACTTTTTAAACGTTTTTGGTGAAGAAGGCAATCTTATTGTTTTAGGTGTTAAGGATTCATCACTGTTTTCTGTTAAAGAATTTAACGCCTGGAATAAGCTAGCAGATTCCTTTAAAAAGTACGATGAAGTAGAATCTGTACTATCTATTAAAGACCTTCAAAAGCTTGTAAAGAATAACGAAAAAAAACAATTTGATTTAGAACCGTTCATCAAAGATTCAATACATAATTTTAATGAAATAGATATTCTTCAAGACGAATTATTTAAGAAATATCCATTTTACGATAATTTTTTGTTCAATGCAGAATCCAAAACGATAAGAACGGCTATTTATTTAAAAAAGGATATTGTTAACACATCGGCTAGAAAAGATTTTATCCTCAAAGATTTTCTTCCAAAAATTAAAACTTTTGAAGACCAAACAGATCTCGATGTTAGAGTCTCTGGGATGCCTTACATAAGAACATTAAATGCACAGAACATTGTAGATGAAATTCCAATTTTTATTGGTGCCGCACTCTTTGTGACCTCATTAATATTCTTCTTATTTTTTAGATCGTTTAGAGCCACTTTCATCTCATTAATTGTAGTGTGCTTTGGTGTAATGTGGACCTTTGGAATCCTAGGACTATTGGGATATGAAATCACTGTTCTTACGGCATTAATACCTCCTCTAATCATAGTTATTGGTATTCCTAACTGTATCTTTTTAATAAATAAATACCAACACGAAGTAAAATCTCATGGTAATAAAGTAAAATCATTACAGCGCGTAATTACCAAAGTTGGTAATGCCACGTTAATGACAAATATTACTACAGCTTCTGGTTTTGCTACCTTTATTCTTACCGAAAGTAAATTACTTAAAGAATTTGGTATCGTAGCATCACTAAGTATTGTGGCCATATTCATTTTGTGTTTACTTATTATACCTATTCTCTATACATTTTTACCCTATCCTAAAGCTCGTCACCTTGAACACTTAAATAAACGTTGGATTAGCGCCTTTGTAAACTGGATGGTAAGCATGGTTAAAGACAGAAAAATTACCATTTATGCCACAGGATTGATTCTAATAATTGGAAGTATCATCGGAATTTACCAAATAAAAATATCGGGTAGTCTCATTGAAGATATGCCACAAGACACGGAATTCTTTAGAGATATTCGTTTTTTTGAATCTGAGTTTGATGGTATTATGCCTTTAGAAATAATGATAGATACTAAACGCAAAAAAGGCGTTATGAAATTATCTACATTAAAACGTATGGAAGAATTGGAAGAAGTGATAGATGAAACGCCAGAACTATCGCGCCCAATTTCTGTAGTAAGCTTGGTAAAATATAGTAAGCAAGCCTATTATAACGGTAACCCCAAATATTATCAGCTACCAACAAGTCAAGAAAACAGTTTTATACTTTCTTATGCTAAAAACTCAACGTCAGATGTTGACTTACTGAGTAATTTTGTAGATAGCACTGGCCAGTATGCACGTATAACAACGTTTATGAAAGACATTGGTACGGCAAAAATGGAACGCATCCAAGAAGACTTACAAACTAAAATAAATAAAGTATTTCCTAATGAGCGTTACAACGTAATAATGACAGGAAAAGCTTTGGTTTTTCAGAAGGGCACAAAGTATTTGGTTAAAAACTTAATCATTTCTCTGACGTTAGCCATAGTGTTAATCGCTTTATTTATGGCTTACTTATTCCGTTCATTTAGAATGATAATTGTTTCTTTAATTCCCAATTTATTACCACTTCTAGTTACAGCAGGATTAATGGGTTATGTTGGCGTACCGATTAAGCCTTCTACGATATTAGTGTTTAGTATTGCCTTTGGAATTTCTGTAGATGATACCATTCACTTTTTGGCAAAATACAGACAAGAATTACAAGCCAATAACTGGAAAATAAGAAAATCAGTCTATGCTGCCTTACGAGAAACAGGTGTAAGTATGATCTATACATCCATTGTATTATTCTTTGGGTTTTCAGTATTTACAATATCAAGTTTTGGTGGTACAGTGGCATTAGGCGCCTTAGTGTCTATCACATTACTTTTCGCCATGCTTTCTAATCTATTATTATTACCGTCACTATTATTATCTTTGGAACGTAATATTGCAAATAAAGAAGTGCTAAGAAAGCCATCAATAAATATTATTCCTTCGGAAGATGAAGACGAAACCAACGAAAACGAATTAAATTAAAAGCTTACAAAATAATTAAAAAATGACTTCAAAAACTGTAGCAGAATTATTATCCCAAGAAGGTGCATTGCAAGATGTTTCTATAAAAGGTTGGGTAAGAACATTTAGAGCAAACCGATTTATCGCCTTAAATGATGGTTCAACTATAAATAATATTCAATGTGTTGTTGATTTTGAAAATTTTGACGAAGCCTTATTAAAGCGTGTCACAACAGGTGCAGCTATACATGTTACTGGAGAACTGGTAGAAAGCCAAGGTAAAGGACAGTCAGTTGAAATTGCTGTTAAAGCCTTAGAGGTTTTAGGCGACTCTGACCCAGAAACATATCCTATTCAACCTAAAAAACACTCTTTTGAATTCTTAAGAGAAAATGCGCATTTACGTACTAGAACCAATACGTTTAGTGCAGTAATGCGTTTGCGCTCGTCATTATCGTTTGCGGTGCATAAATATTTTAATGAAAATGGGTTTAATTATATGCACACACCTATTATTACTGGTAGTGATGCCGAAGGTGCTGGAGAGATGTTTAAAGTAACGTCTTTAGATGCTAAAAACCCTCCACTTAAGGAAGATGGCACTGTAAATTATAAAGAAGATTTTTTCGGAAAAGAAACTAATCTTACCGTTTCTGGTCAACTTGAAGCGGAAACTTACGCGATGTCTTTGGGTAAAGTTTACACCTTTGGACCAACATTTAGGGCAGAAAACTCAAATACGACTCGTCACTTAGCAGAATTCTGGATGATTGAACCAGAAGTGGCTTTTATGGATTTAGCAGGTAATATGGACTTAGCTGAAGACTTTATGAAATCTGTTTTAAGTTATGTATTAGAAAACAATAAAGAAGATTTAGAATTCTTAGATAATCGCTTACAAAAAGAAGAAGAAAAATTACCACAAGCACAACGTAGCGACATGAGCTTAATTGAAAAAATTAAGTTTGTTGTAGACAATAATTTTAAACGTGTTAGCTATACAGAAGCTATAGACATTCTTAGAAACTGTAAGCCAAACAAGAAGAAGAAATTCAATTATATTATTGAAGAATGGGGAGCAGATTTACAATCAGAACACGAGCGTTTCCTTGTAGAAAAACATTTTAAGTGTCCTGTAATTTTATTTGATTATCCTGCAAACATTAAAGCGTTTTACATGCGTTTAAACGAGCCAGATGCTGAGGGAAGAGAAACTGTACGAGCTATGGATATATTATTTCCAGGCATTGGTGAAATGGTTGGTGGATCTCAAAGAGAAGAGCGCTTAGATGTATTAAAAGAAAAAATGAAAGCTTTAGATATAGACGAGAAAGAACTGTGGTGGTATTTAGACTTACGTAAATACGGCACTGCAGTACACTCTGGCTTTGGATTAGGTTTTGAACGTTTAGTTATGTTCGCCACCGGAATGGGAAATATTAGAGATGTTATTCCTTACCCTAGAACACCTCAAAACGCAGAATTTTAATTGTTAAAATTTACCTGATAGGTTATAGAAACCCATCAGGTTTTTTTTATTACATTTATAAGCAACAGAATTTTTTTTATGGCTCTAAAGCAATTTTTATCATTCAAGCTTTCGCAGAAGCTATCTCCACAGCAGATTCAACTCATGAAGTTGATACAATTGCCTACGCAAGCATTTGAACAACGTTTAAAGCAAGAGTTAGAAGAAAACCCTGCTTTAGATACAGGTAAAGAATCAGACAACGCAGAAGATCAACTCGATGAATTTAACAATTCAGAAGACGATTACAACGATAATGAAACTATTGAAGCTGAGGATATCAATATTGATGAATATCTCAGTGATGATGAAATCCCAGAATACAGAACCCAATCTAATAATTACAGTGTAGATGATGAAGAAAAATCGGTTCCGTATGCAGCAGGCACCTCATTTACGCAACATTTAATCAACCAATTAAACACCTTTAGGCTTTCCGAGCAAGAACAAGAAATAGCCTACTTTCTTGTAGGAAGTGTAGATGAAAGTGGTTATATAAGACGTTCATTATCTGATATTACGGATGATTTAGCCTTTACTCAAAACGTCTATACAACAGAAGAAGAAGTAGAACAGGTTTTAAAAATTGTACATCAATTAGATCCTGCAGGTGTTGGTGCTCGTAATCTCCAAGAATGTTTAAGTATTCAATTACATAGAAAAGAGCAGCATCCAGATGTAGACATGGCCATAGCAATTATTGATAAAGCTTTTGAGCAATTCACTAAGAAGCATTATAAAAAATTATTGCAAAAATTTAATATCGACGAGGAGCAACTTAAAGATGCCATAGAACAAATAGAACACCTCAATCCTAAACCTGGCGGATCGTATGCTGGCAATAACAAAATTGTACAACACATTGTCCCAGATTTTGCTATAAAGATTGTTAATGGAGAATTAGAGCTTACCTTAAATGGTAGAAATGCACCTGAATTACATGTGTCTAGAGAGTATAACAATATGCTTAAAGGATATAAAGAGACGAAACAAAAGTCTAAATCTCAAAAAGATGCAGTCATGTTCATTAAGCAAAAATTAGATGCTGCTAAATGGTTTATTGAAGCGGTAAGACAACGTCAACAAACGTTATTCATTACTATGAGCTCAATAATGCATTATCAAAAAGAATACTTTCTTACAGGTGATGAGCGTAACTTACGTCCTATGATCTTAAAAGATATTGCAGACGAAATTGAAATGGATGTTTCTACTATATCTCGTGTTGCCAACAGTAAGTATGTAGATACACCATATGGAACAAAGCTCATAAAGGAATTCTTCTCTGAGTCCATGACCAATGATCAAGGCGAGGAAGTGTCTACACGAGAAATTAAAAAAATTCTTGAAACCGTTATAGATGAAGAAAGTAAAAAGAAACCATTAACAGATGAAGCTTTATCTAAAATATTAAAGGAAAAAGGGTATCCTATTGCGAGACGTACTGTAGCAAAATACAGAGAGCAACTCGACATTCCTGTTGCACGTTTAAGAAAAGAACTTTAGGCCATTAGATGAAAAATTTTATCTTAAAGAGTATCTCTTTTGTGTTTCATCCCTTAATAATGCCATTATTAGGTGTGTTATTTTACTTTTCTAAAACGCGAAGATACATACCAGAACCCGTAAAAGATGCGAAGATTTTTTCGATAATCATTCTTACAATCATATTACCGATACTTTTATTCTTTCTATTAAAAACAATAAATAAAGTCAATTCTATTTATCTTAAAAGCACAAAAGAAAGACTTATACCTTTATTTATTAATTGTATCATTATAGTCTTAATCTTAATCAGAGTATTACCTCCTAGTGAAATTATAGAATTATTCTATTTCTTTTTAGGTATTTTTTGCTCTACCTTAATCTGCTTTTTTATGGCGGTATTAAAAATAAAGGCAAGTATTCATATGATTGCAGCAGCCGGATTTTTTATGTTCGCCATAAACGTAGGTGTGTATTACCATATAAACATTAATGGAACAATTGCGCTTATGATGGTTATATTAGGAGCTATTGCTACATCTCGTTTACATCTTAAAGCACACACCAATCAAGAGTTAATTTTAGGGCTTTTAATTGGCTTTACTCCACAATTAGTTTTACTTAATTATTGGTTATAAGATATAAAACATAATCCCAATTTTAAACGACTTCATATTAACATGCTCGTCATTTAACTGAGCTTCCGAGCTAAAAATAGAATTCAAACCGTAATACATATGAAAATTCCAAGTGCTATAGCCAGCACTCAAGGTTAGACCGTATTGAATCGTATTAAAATAATCTAAGTTTTTTATTTTAACATTGGTAACATCGCTTAAAAACTTTGTAGAGTTATACACCAAATACCCTACCTTAAAACCAGGATAAATCCTCCAGAAATTATAGTCTTCACTATTAGAAGTACGCCATCTAAATTCTATTGGCAATTCTATTAAATAGGTCGTAAACTTATTTTTAGATACATTAAAATCATCTTCATCAATAATACTAAAGTCAACCAAATTATTGTCTTCATTTATTAATAAGTTCTTTTGATTGTATGAGTTTGATGAAACACCTAAACCTATCCCAATGGCCTTATTTCGCATCTTGTTAATAGGCATATCTCTAATGAACCCTAAGTGAAAACCAGATGAAAAACCACTTTGTTTTACACCAGACGGTTTTTCATTTATCAAATTATAAGTAATGGATGCATAGAATTGATCTTCTCTATAGTTGTCATCATTTTCAAAACCAACGGCGTTTTTATTTTGAGAAAAACCTAAAGTACTAATTAATAAAAGAAATAAAAATGAATAATCCTTCATGTTGATAAAGCTACAAAATCTTTCATTTTAATTAAACAAAAAAACGTCCTGATTCTTCAGGACGTTTTTTTAAAATATAAAATTAAGAATCTAATTAATTCTCTGTTTTTGTATTTGCAATATACATTACTTTTAATGCATTTTCCTTACGTAATTCTTGCTTAATATCAGATACTAAACCTGCATTGGTATCTTTGTCTACTTTTAGACCAATAACTACCTTACTTTGCAAATCTTCGTTTAACTCATATATTGCTTGTCTTACTGAAGGCCCTACATCAGATACGCCTATAAATGCATCGTTAAACTGAATTCTAGGTTCTGTTTCAAACTGCTTATACTGCTCGCTTGGTTTTCCACCATAAATAAATACAGTTCTGTCCTTTTTTAATTTTTCAACCTGATCTGCACTAGGCAAATTGTTTTCAATCATTAAAGAACTATCACGCATTACAGTTGCAACCATAAAAAAGAAAAGCAACATAAATACAATATCTGGAAGTGAAGCCGTTGAAATCGCAGGCAAATCACCTTTTTCTTTATTTCTAAATTTAGACATATTTGTTTCTTTTAATTTTTATCTGGTTCTGCTTCAGACAATTTCATAGGGATTAGTTTTTTAACGGCGTCTATACGCTCATTAAGCACTTCATCCTTACTAAATTGATTCTTCTCCTTCTCTTCTAACATTGCAGTAAAGACTTTATCTACATTAGGATAATACTTTCTGTATAGTCTTTCTGCTTCACGCTCTCTTAAGATATTATAAGCCGCAACTAATTCATTTTGTACGTCCATGTATTGCTCGTAAGGCGTTTCTCTATCATGTTTCATAGAGATAATTGCCTTGTCAGGATGATCAGACGAATCGCTTAATCGCTTTCCTTTACAATATGTACATGATTCTCCTGCGGCATTAGTTCCTCCACCATTATCTAAGAAATCAATCGCTGCTTGTCTTAGGTCCTTCATTTCCATTATATTGTCTTCGACTAATAATCGACCATCACGACCTATTTGTACAGTAAACAAATTCTTTTGTTTAATAATTGGTGGTTCTACTACAGAGTCATCAATAGGTGGCAAACTTCTTAATAAACCTTTGTCTTTCTCAATAGTCGTTGTAACTAAGAAGAATATAAGTAATAAGAAGGCAATGTCAGCCATTGATCCTGCATTCACTTCGGGTGCTGCTCTTTTTGCCATATTATATTATTTACTAATTACTTTTTTAACTCCTGAGAAAATCATTGTTATTGCAGCAACTGCTAATAATATATAGAACGCAACTAAGCCAGCTCCAACCATTGTAGATTCACCTGGTGTTGCAATAGTATCACCATTTTTATATTCTATTGGCAAATCACTACCTGATACCGCATAAGAAATTACTAAAACGGCAACAAAAGCACCAACACCAATTAACGTGTTTTTTAGACCTGATGTATTTGTAAATAAATTCTTTAAAACAAAAATTAATACAAATGCGACAGTAATTCCTAACGTAATATAACCTATCCAAGCCATAGGTTCAAAGAGTCCATCCTCTCCACCTGTTTTAATGGCTTCATCACCTGCTGAAATAATTCTAACCAAAGAAATAATCCCGATTAAACTTAAAACAGCAGCTACTATTTTAAATATTTTGTGCATAATTAATTTTTATTTTTTGTGTCTTACTAATAAATCCATCAATGTGATAGACGCGTCTTCCATATCGTTTACAATACTATCAATTTTAGCAATGATATAATTATAAAAAATCTGAAGTATAATCGCTACAATAAGACCAAATACTGTTGTTAAAAGTGCTACTTTAATACCACCTGCAACTAATGAAGGTTGCATATCACCAGCAGCTTCAATTTTATCAAAGGCTTGAATCATACCAATTACCGTACCCATGAAACCAAGCATTGGTGCTAAGGCAATAAATAATGAAATCCAAGATACATTCTTCTCTAATTGTCCCATTTGAACTCCACCGTATGCTACTACTGCTTTTTCAGCGGCATCGATATCTTCGTCTGCTCTATCTAAACCTTGATAGAATATTGATGCAACAGGTCCTTTTGTATTTCTACAAACTTCTTTTGCTGCTTCTATACCACCAGAATTTAGTGCATCTTCAACATTTTGAGTTAATTTTTTTGTATTCGTAGTAGACAGATTTAAAAAGATAATTCTCTCGATAGCTATCGCTAATCCTAGAATTAAACAAAGCAATACGATCCCCATAAACCCAGGACCACCTTCAATAAAACGCTTTTTTAAATTTTGATGAAACGTCAAGTCTTCTGCCGCAGCATCATCTTGAGTTATACTAGTTACAGTTGCTGTTGCGCTTGTAAATGCTGTTGTGGCATTAGCGTTAACAGTTCCGATGGCCATTAAACATGTAATGGCAAGGATAGAAAATAATCTTTTCATTGTTCTGAATCTTAATTTTATTAGTTAAAGTGTTAAAGATAAAAAAAAATATGTAACTATAGCATAAAATATCAGCAGAGAGGAAGGGATTCGAACCCTCGATACCCTTTTGGAGTATACACACTTTCCAGGCGTGCGCCTTCGACCACTCGGCCACCTCTCTGTAAATTTAATTTTAAATTACATAGTGCCAAATAACAAAAAAAACTTCAAACCCTAAAATATATATTGTTATTTTTAAGAGATTTCTCCTCTTAGGGAGGTTTCAAAATAAAATTGAAAATCCTTAGGCGCTATTTTTACACCTAATAGGTACATCATTTTTGCAATTGCGGCTTCGGTTGTAATGTCCTTTCCTGATATTACACCTATGGTCTTTAATTGTGAACTTGTTTCATATTGTCCCATATTAACACTTCCGCGTACACATTGGGTTACATTTACAATATATAGACCTCTTTGAATCGCGTTCTTTAATAAATCTATAAACCAAGATTCTGTGGTTGCATTACCTGAACCGTAAGTTTCTATAATTAGTCCTTTTATTAATTTACTAGTCAATATGGCTTCGCATATTGGTCTAGAAATTCCGGGAAATAATTTTAACACACCTATATCAGCATCCATTGATGTTCTCAGCACTAACTTGCTTTTAGGTTTTGGTTTCCATAAATACTCGTGATTTACTTTGAGATGCACACCAGATTCTGCTAAATAAGGATAGTTCAAAGATTCAAATGCTTCAAAATGTTCTGCATTTAATTTTGTCGTTCTGTTTCCACGGTATAATTTATATTCAAAATACAAGCAAACTTCTCTTATTATTGGCAAGCCATCATTATGTAATGACGCCATCTGTATTGATGTGATTAAATTTTCTTTAGCGTCTGTTCTTAAATCACCTATTGGTAATTGAGAACCCGTCAGTATCACTGGTTTTGCTAAGTTCTCTAACATAAAACTGAGTGCAGATGCAGTATAACTCATTGTATCGCTACCATGTAAAACAACGAAACCATCAAATTTAGTGTAATTATCGGCTATGATATTTGCGATATCTGCCCAGTATTTTGGACTCATGTTAGATGAATCTATAGGTTCTAAAAATGATAGCGTTTCTATGGCGCAATCTAATAACCTTAATTCTGGGATTTTATCTAAAAGACTGGTAAAATCAAAAGCCTTTAAAGCTCCTGAGGCCACATCTTTTACCATGCCTATTGTACCTCCTGTATAAACTAATAATATGTTGGGTTGGTTTTTCATTTAAACACTAAATATAGCTTGTGAGTTTTCCGTCGTAATTTTAGCGATATCTTCTTTTGGTATCTGGTAAAGTTCAGATAATTTTTCTAACACTTTATAAATATAAGAGCTTTCATTTCTCTTACCTCTATACGGCTTAGGTGCTAGATATGGTGCATCTGTTTCTAACACTATAT
Source organism: Winogradskyella eckloniae (assembly GCF_013249045.1). Taxonomy (GTDB): domain Bacteria; phylum Bacteroidota; class Bacteroidia; order Flavobacteriales; family Flavobacteriaceae; genus Winogradskyella; species Winogradskyella eckloniae. The sequence goes on along the minus strand of NZ_JABRWP010000001.1, from coordinate 581,099 downwards.
GTTTTAAATCAATTTGATTAATAAACTGATCTATTTTACCATTCTTAAAAGTGACAACACCTCCTATACCTAATTTCATATTATAAGATATAGCCTTTTTTGCTTGTTCTAAATTTCCTGTAAAACAATGAAAAATTCCAAAGAGATCATCTGATTGCTCCTGTTCTAACACTTCAAATATTTCATTAAAGGCTTCTCTACAGTGAATGACTATTGGTAATTTATACTGTTTTGCTAATTTAATTTGATGCTTAAACGCCTCTACCTGAATCCCTAACGTAGATGTATCCCAGTATAAATCAATACCAATTTCACCTACAGCATAGAACGTCTTATTTTTCAATTGCTCCTCTACGTGTAAAAGCTCTTCTTTATAGTTTTCTTTTACAGATGTAGGATGCAAACCCATCATTAAAAACATATGTTCAGGAAAATCTTTTTGAAGCTGAAACATTGCATTGGTATAACTTGAATCTATAGCAGGCACAAAAAAACGAGTTACACCCAAGTCTATTGCTCTTTTTACCATTGCCGAGCGATCATCATCAAAAGCATCACTATATAAATGTGTATGTGTATCAGTAATTATCATTTTGCAAAAATAGTCATACCAAATTAAACATACATTCTTCGAAATAGATATTATATTTACAAAAATTAAAACATGGATTCGCTAAAAGACTTCTTATTAAAAAAGGGGTATTCTAAGATTAAACTAAAATTTACGAAAACCAATCATTTTGAAATTAAGGTTTCTATAAATGGAATTAAAGGGCAGTTTATTTTAGACACTGGAGCGTCTAATAGCTGTGTCGGTTTTGAAGCCATTGAGCGCTTTAACCTCAAAGTTAAGGCGTCTGATATAAAAGCGGTTGGCGCAGGTGCTTCAGACATGTTTACTCAAATCTCTACATCGAATACGATTCAAGTCGGAAAATGGAAGAAAAACCGTGTTGCTTTGATCTTATTTAATCTATCTCATGTAAACACTGGGTTAATTAACCATAATGCAGAACCAGTAGATGGTATTATTGGTGCGGACATATTAAAAAAAGGAAAGGCCATCATTGACTATGAGAAAAAACAACTCTATTTGAAGTTATAATAAAATATTATTGCTATATTTAATACTCCATTAGTCTTAGAATTCTTAGCAAAATGAACCCAACCATCATCATTGCAGACGATCATCCTCTAGTTCTTAAAGGTCTTCATGATTTTTTAGTTGAAAAAGAGTTTAATGTCATAGCGAGTGCAAAAAACGGCAAAGAAGCTTTAGCATTAATAAAAGCACACGCTCCTGATATTGCAATTTTAGATATTAAAATGCCATTTTTTACTGGTCTACAAATCGCTAAACAATGTAGAGAAAACAACCTCAGCACAAAAATCATTTTAATGACGCTTGAAAAGGATGAAAAAATTTACAATGAAGCAAAAGCACTACACATTTACGGTTATGTTTTAAAGGAGTTTGCTTTAGAGGAGATTGAAAATTGTATTTCTTCTGTCATAAATAATAAAGCATATTTTAGTCCAGAATTATTAACCTACATAGAGTTTAGTGTAGTACCTGCCAAAATAAAAACATTAACGGAAGCAGAAACGAAGATCCTTAAACTTGTAGGAGAACATAAAACTGCCACAGAAATCGCAAAAGAACTATTTATTTCATCAAGAACCGTAGAAAAACATAAAAGTCATATAAGAAGCAAACTTTCACTAGACTCAAAATCAGCAAGTTTGTATTTATTTGCAAAAGAAAACATGGAACATCTCTAAATATACGTAGTTCTACGTATAGCATTGTATTATATTATTTATGACCTTTACGACAGTGATACGATTGGCAACAATTATAATCATTGTTATTAATTAAGGGTTAATAACGAGCTATTAGTTAGTTCTTAGGGGATTACCAAAGCCTCGAACTTATGTTCGAGGCTTTTACTTTTAAAAATTTCAAAATTTACGTAGTTCTACGTATGGTATTGCATCATAAATATGTGCAACTTTACATCAGCTATTAATAAATACCTCAGATACAAATCTTTAAGACGGTTTAGCAATTAAATTTTTAGAGATTTTATAAATTTAGAAGACTATGGAAATAATGAAAAATGAAACATCTAAACGGGATAAATTATTTATTCTACTATTAATTATTAGTTCTATAATCGTTATATCAGCCAATGTTGCTGTTAATTTCTTTAGTTAATTTTAGTTAGTTCTTGTTAGTTAGGAACAAAAAAAGCGCAGCTTTTATTAAGCTACGCTTTTTTTATCTATTACTAATTGTAAATAAAATTACAATTCTAAGGCTTTCTTTACATTATTATCCATTAATAATTCTTCAGGGTTTTCTAATGCTTCTTTAACAGCCACTAAGAAACCAACAGATTCTTTACCATCAATTATTCTATGGTCATAAGAAAGTGCAACATACATCATCGGGTGAATTTCTACATTGCCATCTACAGCGATAGGACGTTGAATAATATTATGCATTCCTAAAATTCCACTTTGTGGAGGATTAATGATTGGTGTAGACAACATACTTCCAAAAACACCACCATTTGTTATGGTAAATGTTCCTCCTGTCATTTCATCTACTGTAATTTGACCATCTCTAGCTCTTAAGGCTAATCTTTTTACTTCAGACTCAATTCCTCTAAATGATAAATTTTCTGCATTGCGTATCACTGGCACCATTAATCCTTTAGGTCCAGAAACAGCGATACTAATATCTACAAAATCATAGGTTAGCATCTCCTTACCATCTATCATAGAATTTACTGCAGGATACATTTTTAATGCTCTTACTACTGCTAAAGAGAAAAAACTCATAAAGCCAAGACTAACACCGTGTTTTGCTTTAAAATCTTCTTTATAGACTTTACGCAAATTAAATATAGGTGTCATATTAACCTCATTAAATGTGGTTAACATTGCTGTTGTATTTTTTGCTTCAACTAAACGCTCAGCTACTTTACGACGTAGCATAGACATTTTAGTTCGTGAAGTTCCTCTATTACCGCCTGTAGGCGTTCCCATTGAAGGTACAGCATTTACGGCATCGTCCTTAGTGATTCTACCATCTTTCCCTGTTCCAGAAACAGCGCTAGCATCTATGCCTTTCTCGGCCAATACCTTCTTTGCAGCCGGACTCGCCGTACCAGTGGCATACGTCTTTGATGTTGTAACCTCAGTTTTAGGTGCTTCTTTTTTAGGAGCCTCCTCTTTTTTGGTGTCTGTTGCTGCTGCTTCACCTCCTTCTGGTTTTGCTGCACTTGTATCAATTAAACACACTACTGCACCTACTACAACAGCATCTCCTTCTTCGTATCTATTACCATCACTATCGGCTAAAGTAATAATTCCACTAGCTTCCGCTGGCAATTCTAAAGTTGCTTTATCACTATCTACTTCTGCAATAGCTTGGTCTTTTTCTACATAATCACCATCTTCTACTAACCATTCTGCAATTTCTACCTCAGTAATCGATTCGCCTGGTGAAGGCACTTTCATTTCTAAAATCATGCTTTGTTGTTTTATTAAGCTCTAATTTGAGTTGTTTATTTATTATCTCTGGTTGTTTTTGGTTTTATCAAAAACGTAATCTATAACTTCTTTATGTCTTATTTTAGAACGCGTAGAACTACCTGCTGCTGGTGCGCCATAAGGTCTTCTACTCGCAGCTCTAAATTGTTTTGCTTCTTCTAAATGCATTAATATATGACTATAAGCTCCCATATTACGTGGTTCTTCTTGAGCCCATACAATATCTTTTGCATTGGTATATTTAGATAATATTGCTCTAATCTCTTTTACAGGTAACGGGAATAATTGTTCTATTCGTACCAAAGCAACATCGTTTCTTCCTAATTGCTCTTGCTCTTCTAATAAATCGTAATAAAATTTACCTGTTACAAACACCAATGTTTTTACTTGTTCTGCTTTTGCAGTAGCGTCATCAATTAGCATTTGGAAACTTCCATTAACAAATTCATCTACTGTTGAGACCACTTTAGGGTGACGCAATAAACTCTTTGGTGTAAAAACAATTAATGGTTTTCTATAGTTAGCCTTCATTTGTTTACGTAACAAATGAAACATATTAGCAGGTGTAGTACAATCTGCAACAAACATATTGTCCTTTGCACACATTTGTAAGTAGCGCTCCATACGACCAGAAGAATGTTCCGCACCTTGGCCTTCATAACCATGAGGTAATAACATAACCAGTCCATTTTGAGTCTTCCACTTATCTTCTCCAGAAGAGATGTATTGGTCTAACATAATTTGAGCGCCATTACTAAAATCTCCAAATTGTGCTTCCCAAATCGTTAAGGTATTTGGACTCGCCATAGCATAGCCATAATCAAATCCTACAACACCATATTCTGATAATAGTGAATTATAGATATCAAATTGTCCTTGATTCTCTGATACATTTTTAAGTAATATTATTTCCTCTTCACTATCCTCTACTTTAACTACAGCATGACGATGAGAAAATGTTCCTCGTTCTACATCTTGCCCAGAAATTCTAACATTAAAACCTTCAGATAATAATGATCCATATGCTAAATGCTCTGCCATTGCCCAGTCTAATCTGTTTTCATCAAACATGGTTTGACGAGATTCTATTAAACGCTGAATTTTACGAATAAATTTCTTGTCTTCAGGAAGTTTAGAAATAACTTTTGTAATAGCTGTTAATACCGCTTTAGTCACAGTTGTATCAACCTGCTCCATCATTGTGCTCTCCGTAACTCTTGTAAAACCTTTCCACTCTTCTTGCATAAAAGCAGTTATTTCGGTTTTATCTTCTTTACGAGAATCTTCTAGTTTTTCTTCTAAAGACTCTTTATATCTTTTTTCGATATGTTTTACATAGCCATCAGTTATGACACCCTCGTCTAATAAACGTTGCGCATAAATATCTCTTGGATTTTTATGTTTAGCTATCGCTTTATATAATAATGGTTGTGTAAATTTAGGTTCATCACCTTCGTTATGTCCATATTTTCTATAGCCTAATAAGTCAATAAAAACATCACGTTTAAATTTCATTCTAAAATGAAGTGCAAACAGAGCCGCATGCACTACAGCTTCAGCATCATCAGAATTTACATGCAATACAGGCGATAAAGTTACTTTGGCAACATCTGTACAATATGTACTAGAACGTGCATCTAAATAATTGGTTGTAAAGCCTATTTGATTATTTACTACAATATGAATGGTACCATTTGTTTTGTAGCCATCTAATTTTGCCATCTGAACTACCTCATATACCAAGCCCTGACCTGCAATAGCAGCATCACCATGCACTACTATTGGCAGTACTTGTGAAGCATCTGTAATACCATCTTTATCTTGCTTAGCTCTTGTAATTCCTTGTACAACTGCACCTACGGTTTCTAAATGCGAAGGATTTGGTGCAATATTTAAATTAATCTTTTTGTTGTTATAAGTTTCGCGATTACTCGTCCAGCCTAAGTGATATTTCACATCACCATCAAACACTTTCTCTTCGTAATCTTTACCATCAAACTCGCTAAAAATATCTTTTGCAGATTTACCAAAGATATTGGTTAAGGTACTTAGTCGTCCTCTATGCGCCATTCCCATCACAAATTCTTTTACACCTTCGTCAGCTGCTTTTTCAATGATAGCATCAACGGCAGGTATTAAAGACTCATTCCCTTCTAATGAAAAACGCTTTTGACCAACATATTTGGTATGCAAAAACGATTCAAACGAAACCGCTTGATTTAATTTTTTTAGAATATATTTTTTCTCATCAGATGTGAATATGGTATGGTTGTCGTTAATATTCAACTTATCTTGTATCCATTGAATCTCTTCCGGCTTTCTAATGTACATATATTCAACACCAATAGAATCACAATAAATGCTCTCGAGATGATCTATAATACTTTGAAGTGGAGCTGTACCAATGCCCAAAATTTCACCAGCAGAAAAAGACGTATTTAAGTCCTTTTTGCTTAGACCAAAATTCTCTATTTCTAATGTAGGCGCATACTTACGTCTAGCACGTACTGGGTTTGTTTTAGTAAACAAATGCCCTCGACTTCTATAACCATCTATAAGTTTTAAAACCTGAAATTCTTTTTGAAGCTGTTCTGGTATTTGTGTTGAAACACCTTCAACAATTTCACCATCTAGTCCATAGTTTTCTGCACCAAAATCATAGCCTTGAAAAAATGCTCGCCAACTAGGCTCCACGGCATCTGGATTTTTTAAATATTGATCGTATAAATCAGCAAAATATGCTGTATGTGCTGCGTTGAGAAAGGAATATTTATCCATTATACTTTTTGAGACGTTGTCGTTTCCACATGTTTTAGTCAAAAATACAACTTTTAGTAAATATAGTTAAGTATTTATTATATTTATAACAAAAAAAAGGAACTATTATGACTATCACAAATTTGTCGCTTTTATATAGCATAAAAATTAAAATTTTTACCATATTCTTAAGTTTCTTCACCTTTTGCGTAATCGCTCAATCAGATACTTCGACGAACAATTTTTGGAACAACGTAGAGTTTGGTGGTGGTTTTGGCTTAAATTTTGGCGACGGTTATTTTAGTACTGCCATTTCTCCAAATGCACTATATAGATTTAGTCCTTATATCGCTACTGGTGTTGGTCTAAATTTTTCTTATAGTCAACAAAAAGATTTTTTTAAATCTACGGTTTTGGGTGCCAGCGTAATTGGTTTATTTAATCCTTATGAAGTAGTACAAATTTCAACAGAATTTGAACAGTTACATGTGCGTAGAAATTTTAACCAAAATTTTGTTTCTAATCCAGATGATGACTACTGGTATCCTGCATTATTTATAGGCTTAGGCTACTCTAGCAACAACGTAACAATTGGTTTGAGATATGATGTGCTTTACGATAAAGACAAGAGTATTTATTCTGAAGCTTGGATGCCTTTTGTTCGGTTTTATTTCTAAGAATACTGCGCCTTAAACCAAACTTTTTGCCATTCTCTTTGTAGCAACAAAAAGGTGACGTCTTCAGACAATTTTAAGGCATCACTTCCTTCTAATGATTTTATTTTAATTTCAGAAACATCTACGATATAAAGCAAATTTAAGTAGTCTGAAAATTTAGAATTTATAAGATTAAAAACGGTTTCTTGCAAAACAAATTTTAAGCTTGTTGGAAGGGTTTCTTTATCAAATTCTAAATCAATATTAGCGTATAATAAATCTTTATTAAGCTGCTGTATTAATTTCTTATACAGGTTTAAGGTTTCGGCTTCAGAAACTAAGTCTTCAAAACTAACAGGTAAATTCATTAAACACGTCTCGTCATTAGCTGCTCGCCAAACACTATAAGTAGTTGTTTTTTGTCTTCTGGTATGTTTAATTTATCTAAAACGTTAAAGGCTCTATTTGTATAATCTTTTACAGCATGTTGGGTTGCTTCAGCTGCACCAGAACTGGTAAATAGCACTTTTACTTTTTCAACTTTATCTTCATTTGACAAAGCTGTATTCGCCATAATAGCTTTTAAACTCTCTTGAATATCATGAGATCCTAGCTCTAAAGTTTTTAAATAAAGATAGGTTTTTTTGTTTTCAATAATATCACCACCAACTTGTTTTCCGAAAGTTTCAGGATTCCCAAACGCATCTAAGTAATCATCTTGTAATTGAAATGCAATCCCTAACAAACGTCCAAATTCATAAATAGCGTTTTGGAATTCAATGGATGCCTTAGCAACAATGGCTCCCATTTTCATGGCTGCACCTACTAAAACCGCAGTTTTGTATTCTATCATTTTTAAATACTCTACAATAGTAACGTCATTTCTGGTTTCAAAATCAATATCATATTGCTGACCTTCACAAACTTCTAAAGCCGTTTTACTAAATAGCTTAGCTAATGCCTGAAATGTTTGAGCTTCATATTTCTCAAAAAGTTGATACGCCATAATTAGCATAGCATCACCAGAGAGAATCCCAGTATTTAAATTCCATTTTTCGTGTACCGTTTTTTTACCTCTACGCAATGGTGCGTCATCCATAATATCATCGTGGACCAAAGAGAAATTATGAAACACTTCTATAGACAATGCGGCATCCATTGCTACTTGTGCATTACCACCAAAAACCTCAGCCGTCATCAACGTTAATACTGGTCGTAATCGCTTTCCTCCTAATTGTAGGATATAATTAATAGGATTATATAAATTCTGTGGCTCCTTCTCTACTGCAAATCCTTCTAAATATTTTAGAAATGACTTTTGATATTGTTCAATATGTTGCATAAAGCAAAAATAATGTTTTAAACATATTTTAAACTAATGTTAGCAATGTTAAAAAATAATTAAAACTTTGGAAACTTTTTTTGTTTTTAAAGTTTCCTGCCGTAGATTTGCACCTCAATAATAGATTTTATGTCGTTGTGAATCACTAATATGAAAGAAAAAATAATTCTAAAATCATCTGACATGTTCTTAAACCTAGGGTTTAAGAGTGTCACTATGGATGATATTGCTAATGAAATGGGTATTTCTAAAAAAACGATTTATCAGCATTTTCAAAATAAAACAAAATTAGTAGAAGCGACAGCTACGCAGGTTTTTGAAAACATTGCTTGCGGTATAGATGATATCTGCGCTTTAAATAAAAACCCAATTGAAGAGGTTTATGAAATTAAAAGATTTGTAATGCATCATTTAAAGGACGAGAAATCTTCGCCTCAATATCAACTACAAAAATATTATCCTAAAATTTATGCGACATTAAAACGCAAACAATTTGACAAAATGCTCAGTTGTGTGACTCAAAATTTAAAAAGAGGTATCGCTCAAAACCTTTACAGAGATTCTATAGCGGTAGATTTTGTAGCGCGACTATATTTTAACAATATGGTTTGTCTAAAAGATCAAAGCATTTTTCCACCTCAAAAGTTTTCAATGCTCATGCTTATGAATAATTACTTAGAATACCACTTAAGAGGTATTTGCTCTAATAAAGGACTAGAAACACTAAATCAATATAACACCAATCAAATTTAAACAATGAAAAAAACACTAATAATAGTCGTAGGTTTCATTATTTTCCAAGTAGGTTATTCGCAAGATCAACCTCAAAATCTTTCGCTTCAAGAAGCCATAGATTTTGCTTTAGAAAATAATAGATCTGCCATTAATGCTGCTCGTGATATTGACGTCGCAGAGCAACAAAAAAAGGAAACTACAGCTACGGGTTTACCTCAAATAAATGCAAGTATAGATTATCAAAACAATTTAAAACAGCAAGTATCCTTATTGCCTGCATCTGCCTTTGATCCATTGAGCGGTATTAGACAATTAGAAGAATACTATGATCTTGAAGATCTAGAGATACAAGCGCTTCCTGATCCACCAGAAGGTTTTTTACCTATTACATTCGGTACAAAACATAGTGTAACTGCTTTTGCTACATTGAGCCAAAAAATATTTGATGGTTCTTATCTGGTAGGTTTACAATCGGCTAAAGTCTATTTAGAAATATCAGAGAATGCCAAGATTAAAACCGATTTAGAAGTGAGAAAAGCGGTCATTGAAGCGTACGGAAATGTGCTATTAGCAGAAGAGAGCATTCAAATTCTTGAACGTAATATAGATGTACTTGAAAAGAACCTGTTTGAAACACAAAAAATATATGAAAACGGATTAGGTGAAGAAGAAAGTGTAGAACAACTTCAAATCACATTATCTGGTGTAAAAAGCAATCTAAATAATGTTGAAAGGTTAAAAACCTTAGCCTACCAAATGCTAAACATAACATTAGGGTTAGACATTTATAATGCTCTAGTTTTAACGGATAATCTCGAGACATTAACGGATCAAAATATTTCACTGTCCATTTTAGAAATGGAAAACAATCCAAAAAGTACTATAGATTATTTAATTGCTGAAAATGACAAAACATCTAAAGAACTTTTATTAAAACTAGAAAAAAGCAAAGCTTTACCAACGCTTAATGCCTTTATTAACGGTGGCTATTCTGGTTATGGTGATGAGTTTAATTTTACAAAGAAAAGCCAAGATTGGTTTGGGTCCTCATTATTAGGTGTAAGCTTAGACATTCCAATTTTTAGTTCGGGCATGCGAAATGCATCTACGCAACGTGCAAAAATAAATCTTGAAAAAGCAGAAACGGAATTAACAGAAACAGAACAGCGCATTAAACTTCAAATTGCCTCTGCCAAAAGTGATTATCAATTTGCTATAGAAGATTATGAAAACAAAAAGCAAAACTTAAATCTTGCAGAACGCATTGAAACTAAAAATCAAACCAAGTTTTTTGAAGGTATAGGGTCTAGTTTTGAACTGCGCCAAGCCCAAACACAACTATACACAGCACAACAAGAAATGCTACAAGCCATGCTAGATGTTATAAATACCAAAGCAACTTTAGAAACAGCATTAAATACCACAATACTAAATTAATCAATCATGAAAAACATATATTCACTTTTAATAATAACCTTACTTCTTGTCTCTTGTGGAGGTGAAAAGAAAAACTCTACAGAAAACGTATTAGAAAGTAATAGTTTAGAAGCCATTCGAAAAAAACGAGGCGAATTAGTCAATGAACAACAATCTATACAAGAGCAAATTAAATTATTGGATTCTAAAATTAAGAGTTTAGATACCACTCAAAATGTACCATTAATAACAACCTTTACAGCGAAAGCCGAAAAATTTGAGCACCACTTAGATCTTCAAGGAAACGTTACAACCAAAAATCTATTAACAATAACACCAGAGTACAATGGTATTTTAACACGTGTTTATGTAAAAGAAGGTCAACGTGTTAGAAAAGGACAAGTACTGGCAAAAATTGATGATGGTGGCTTAAGCCAACAGGTTGCGCAATTGAAGATTCAATCGGAATTAGCTAAAACAACCTACGAGCGCCAAAAACGTCTTTGGGACCAAAATATAGGAAGTGAAATTCAATATTTACAAGCTAAGTCTACCTACGAGTCACAAGAAAAGGCGATAAATCAAATGCAACAACAAATTGCAAAAACTACCGTAAAAGCTCCATTTTCTGGTACCATTGATGACGTTATCACAGAGCAAGGAAGTGTTGTAGCTGCTGGTCAATCTCCATTGATGCGTATTGTAAACTTAGACCAGATGTACATTGAGGTTGAAGTACCAGAAAGCTATATTACTAATGTTGTAAAAGGTAAAAAAGTAGACGTAGAAATCCCTGTATTAGGTAAAACAATCGCTACAGAAATTCGTCAAGCAAGTGATTTTATTAATCCTGCAAACAGAACATTTAAAGCAGAAATTGAAGTCCCTAATAAAGACAAAGACATTAAACCTAACCTTACAGCACGTTTAAAAATAAATGATTACACTAGCGAAAATGCTATTTTAATTCCGCAAAGTGTTATTTCAGAAAATGCAGATGGTGAACAATATGTTTACGTTGTAACTGACAAAAACAATAAAGGAATTGGTACTGCAAAGCGTATCATTATTGAAACAGGAAAAACACAAGGAGATGTTATTGAGGTTCTAAAAAACCTTGAAACAGGTGCTGAAATTGTAAAAGAAGGTGCTCGTAGTGTAAAAGACGGACAATCAGTAGAAGTAATAAGCTATAAAGAAGAAGGTAATGAGTAATAGCAACAAAAAAAATACAGAAAAAGAATTTGGAATGTCCACGTGGGCAATTAATAATAAAACCACGATGTATGTTCTTATTGCTGTCTTTTTCTATTTAGGAATCTCTGCTTTTTTTAGTATGCCTAGAGAAAATTTCCCTGAGGTAAACGAGACAAAAATATATGTAAGTACAGTTTATCCTGGAAACACTGCAGAGGATATAGAAAAGTTAATTATTGACCCTTTAGAAGATAAACTCAAAACGGTTAGTAACGTCGTAGAAACAACCTCAACTTCTCAAGAAGATTACGGAATGCTCATTGTAGAGTTCGATGAAGGTATTACAGTAGAAGCGGCTTTACAAAAGGTTAAAGACGAAATTGACGGAGAAACTTCAAGTGAAGATTGGCCCACTTTTAATGGTGCAAAAGTAGAGCCAGATGTTTTTGAATTAAGTCTATCTGAAGAAATGCCAATTTTAAATATTAATATTTCTGGAGATTATCCTATTGAAAAACTAAAAGATTTTGCCGAGTATCTTCAAGATGAAATAGAAAATCTTCAAGAAATAAAAAAGGCAGACATAAGAGGTGCCCAAGAAAAAGAAGTAGAAGTTGCAGTAGATATTTACAAAATGATGGCTGCAAAAGTCACTTTTAATGATATTCTTGGTGCTATAGGCAATGGCAACATTACGCAGTCTGCCGGAAACCTAAAAAGTAGTGGACAACGTCGTACCATTAGAATCATTGGAGAAATTGAAAAGCCTTCAGAATTAGAAAACTTTGTTGTAAAATCAGAAAATGGAAATGCCATTTACCTAAAAGATGTGGCTACTGTGTCTTTTAAAGAAGAGGACAAAACAACATTTGCTAGAAAATCTGGAAAACCAGTAGTAATGCTCGATGTTACAAAACGAGCAGGAAAAAACATGGTAGCTGCCGCAGAGCAAATTCAAGTGATTGTACAAGAAGCTAAAGAAAATGTATTTCCTCAAGATTTAGAAGTATTAATTACAAACGATCAATCACCAGTAACCATAGGACAGGTTGATGATTTAGTGAACAACATCATTTTTGGTGTTATTCTAGTGGTTACTGTTCTTATGTTCTTTTTAGGATTTAAAAATGCACTTTTCGTAGGGTTTGCTATACCAATGTCTATGTTTATGTCACTAATGATATTAAGCCTTATAGGATACAGCTTAAATACCATGGTACTTTTTGGTCTAATTATGGGTCTTGGTATGTTGGTAGATAACGGTATCGTAGTGGTAGAAAACGTCTATAGATTAATGGAAGAAGAAGGCATGAGTAGAATTGAAGCCGCTAAAAAAGGTATTGGTGAAATTGCTTTTCCTATTATTATTTCTACAGCAACAACGGTTGCCGCCTTTGTTCCTTTAGGGCTTTGGCCTGGAATTATGGGTGAGTTTATGAAGATTTTACCGATTACCTTGTCTATCGTACTTGGCTCTTCACTATTTGTTGCCATATTTTTTAATTCAGTTTTAGTATCGCGATATATGACAACTGAAGATAAAGACATGCCATTAAACCAAATTATAAGAACGACAATTATTGTAGCAGTAATAGGCTTACTAATTTTAGTTTTTGGAGGTCCATATAGAGGCTTAGGTACTATAATGGTCTTTACAGCTATAATGCTTTGGGCATATCGCTTTTTTATTAGAAAATGGGCTAATAACTTTCAGAATAAATCATTGGTAAAATTAGAAAATTGGTATGAAGGCAAATTAAGATGGGCTTTATCTGGATGGAAACCTCAAATATTAACCAGTATTACGGTTTTACTATTATTTGCATCATTCGTTGCCTTTGGAATTTCTGTTGCAACACAACGAACTAAAATTGAATTTTTCCCAGATAACAAACCTAATCAGATTATTGTATATATAGAATATCCTGAAGGTACAGCAATAGAAAAAACGAATGCAATTACTAAGCAAATTGAGAATCGTGTGTATGATGTAATTAACCAAGATTACTATATGGATGGCGACCGAAATTTCTTAGTAGAAAGTGCTGTTTCTCAAGTTGGAGAAGGTGCCGGAAACCCTAACACCGATTCGGGTTCGGCAGCAGAAATGCCACATAAAGCCAAAATTACGGCCTCTATGCGTGAGTATAAATACCGACGAGGTGAAGACAGTGAAATATTACGTCAAAAAGTACAAGCTGCTTTAGTTGGAATTTATCCAGGCGTATTAATTTCTGTAGAAAAAGATGTCAATGGACCTCCTGCTGGTTCTCCAATTAATATAGAAATTGAAGGCGATGATTATGTTGAGCTTATATCTACAGCAGAGCGCATGCGAGAATTTATTAATTCTAAAAATGTGCCTGGTATTGACGAGCTAAAAATTGATGTTAACAAAGACAAGCCAACAATGCTGGTTGAAATTGACAGACAAAAAGCTGGTGAATTAGGTGTTACAGCAAACCAAATTGGTAGCCAACTTAGAAATTCAATATTTGGTTCTAAAGCTGGTATTTATAAAGAAGATGGTGATGACTTTGATATTTATGTACGTTTTAATGAAGAAAACAGATATAATACAAGTGCCTTATTTAATCAAAACATTACGTTTAGAGACAATACAGGTCAGCTTAAAGAAGTGCCTTTATCTGCCGTTGCAAAACAGAAAAATAATTCAGGATTTAATGCTATTAAACACAAAGATGCAAAACGTGTTGTTACAGTTTACTCTGCATTAGCACCTGGATATACAGATGCTGGCGCTATCGTAACACAGATTCAGAATGAAATGAAAAGTTTTGAAGGGCTCTCTGATGACATACATATTGATTATACAGGTCAAATTGAAGAACAAAACAAACAAATGGCGTTTTTAATGGGCGCATTTTTCACTGGTTTGGGTTTAATATTCTTCATTTTAATATTTCAATTTAACTCAGTCTCTAAGCCAACTATTATTATGATCGCTATTTTCTTGAGTTTTATTGGTGTGTTTGGTGGTATTGTTTTATCTGGTAGTGCCTTTGTTATTATGATGACCATGGTTGGTATTATTTCCCTTGCCGGAATTGTAGTAAACAATGGTGTTGTACTTTTAGATTATGCACAACTATTAATTGACAGAAAGAAAAATGCACTCAATTTAGATGAGAGTCAATATTTAGTAAAAGAAGATTTATATGAAAGTATTATAAAAGCAGGTAAAGCCCGTTTAAGACCAGTAATACTTACGGCAATTACAACCATTTTAGGATTAATTCCATTAGCCATTGGTCTTAACATTAACTTCTTTACATTGTTCGCAGATTTTGACCCTAACATATATATGGGAGGTGATAATGTTGTGTTTTGGGGACCTCTTGCTTGGACCGTAATATATGGATTATTGGTGGCCACATTCTTAACCTTAATTGTAGTACCTATTCTATTTTATTTAAGTGTGAGAATAAAAATGTGGATGAATAAATCAAGAATTGCATCGACATATCAAGTGCAACCTCAAGAACCTTTTAATATGGATAACAAAATTGAGGAAAGCACAATTTAAACTTTAACCTTTATTAAAACTTTTATTATAAAGCCTTAACAATTGTTGAGGCTTTTTATTTTATTATCCTTTAAGTTGCTTAAATTTGCCACCGCATTCATTAACGCTTAAGCAATAATGGACAAATTAAAATTTCAATATGTATAGAAGTCACAATTGTGGTGAATTAAGAACATCACACAGCAATACAGAAGTAAAACTATCTGGTTGGGTACAAGGAATAAGAGACAAAGGATTTATGATTTACATCGATCTTAGAGATCGTTACGGTATTACTCAACTTTATTTTGATGAAGAACGCAGTTCAAAAGCATTGATGGCGCAAGCTTCAAAATTAGGGCGCGAATTTGTAATACAAGTTACAGGAACAGTTATTGAGCGTGCTTCCAAAAATCCTAATATTTTAACTGGTGATATAGAAGTTTTAGTTTCAGAATTAACCGTATTAAATGCCTCAATAATTCCACCTTTTACAATTGAAGACAAAACCGATGGTGGCGACGATTTACGTATGAAATATCGTTACTTAGATATTCGTCGTAATCCCGTAAAAGAAAGTTTAATTTTTAGAGCAAAAGTGACTCAAGAAGTTAGAAATTACCTTTCTGGAGATGGATTTATAGAAGTTGAAACACCATATTTAATAAAATCTACACCAGAAGGTGCTCGTGATTTTGTGGTACCATCTCGTATGAACGAAGGCCAATTTTACGCACTTCCACAATCGCCTCAAACGTTCAAACAGTTATTGATGGTTGGTGGCATGGATAAATACTTTCAGATTGTAAAGTGTTTTAGAGATGAAGATTTAAGAGCAGATAGACAACCAGAATTCACACAGATAGATTGTGAAATGGCATTTGTAGAACAAGAAGATATCCTTAATGTATTTGAAGGATTGACGCGTCACTTACTTAAAGAAGTAAATGGTGTTGAAATAGAAAAATTCCCGCGACTACTTTATGACGATGCTATGCGTTTATACGGAAATGACAAACCAGACATTAGATTTGGAATGGAGTTCGCCGAGCTTAACAACGTAACACAACACAAAGATTTCGGTGTTTTTAATAGTGCAGAATTGGTTGTTGGTATTGCAGTACCAGGAGGAAATAGCTATACGAGAAAAGAAATTGACAACTTAATTAAATGGGTAAAACGTCCTCAAGTTGGCGCCTTAGGAATGATATATAGCCGATGCAATGATGACGGCACTTATAAATCTTCAGTAGATAAATTCTACGACCAAGATGATTTAGCTAAATGGGCAGAAGCTACAGGTGCAAAAGCTGGTGATTTAGTTTGCGTACTTTCTGGCGACACTAATAAAGTAAGAGCACAACTCAGTGCATTACGTATGGAATTAGCAGAGCGCTTAGGCTTAAGAGATCCTAAGGTATTTGCACCACTTTGGGTGATTGATTTCCCATTATTAGAGTTAGATGAAGAAACAGGTCATTACCATGCGATGCATCATCCATTTACATCGCCAAAACCAGGACAAATAGAATTATTAGATACCAATCCTGGAGACGTAAAAGCAAACGCCTACGATTTAGTACTAAATGGTAACGAAATTGGAGGTGGTTCTATTCGTATTCACGATAAAGCGACACAGGCTATTATGCTTAAACATTTAGGTTTTTCAGAAGAAGACGCCAGAGCTCAATTTGGATTTTTAATGGATGCCTTTGAATATGGTGCACCACCACATGGCGGTTTAGCATTTGGTTTAGACAGATTGGTAGCCATTCTAGGAGGCCAAGAAACCATTAGAGATTTTATTGCCTTCCCTAAAAATAATTCCGGACGCGACGTGATGATTGATGCACCTGCACCAATAGATGATGAACAGCTTGAAGAATTAAGTTTGAAACTTAATTTAAAATCTTAAACAATTAAAATCCTGCTTTTTGCAGGATTTTTTAGTAGATTTAAGTAATGCCAAAAACAAAACTATATAAACGTTTGTTACTATGGAGATATAAATATATCTCCGAAAAGAACTTTATATTCTTGTTGAGTTTAATCATTGGTCTATTGGCTGGTATTGTATCAGTAACTATTAAAAATATTACTTTTACCATAGAAGCCTTATTAGAAAAAGGTATTTATTTCTCTAACAATCAGTTATATTTTATACTCCCAGTAATTGGCTTATTATTCGTTTATTTATTTGTAAAATATGTGTCTAAAAAACCAAGTAGCCACGCCATTCCATCCATTCTTTTTTCCCTATCAAAGCGTGGTGGTATTATTGAAAAAAAGAATATTTACCTTCCATTAATAACGGCACCATTAACTGTTGGTTTTGGAGGTTCTGTTGGTTTACTCGGTCCTGCAATAGCCTCAGCCGCAGCCATTAGTTCTAACTTAGGTCAATTATTACATATTGATAGAAAAAAAAGAAGTTTACTAATTGCGTGTGCTGCAGCTGGTGCAATTGCTTCTATTTTTAAATCTCCTATTGCGGCTATTATTTTTGCTATTGAAGTTTTTAGTTTAGATCTTACGTTTGCCTCTTTACTCCCACTTTTAATTGCTTCTGTATCTTCCGTTATTACCTCCTACTTTTTTTTAGGAGATAGTGTACTTTTCAACTTTACGGTTTCAGAAAAATTTATGATTAAAGACACTTTATTCTATGTTATATTAGGAATGGGAACTGGTGTTGCCTCAATCTATTTTTCAAAAATCTACTTTGCCATAACTGGTTTTTTTAATCGGTTTAAATCGGCAAGACATAAATTCATCATAGGTGGTTTAGCCATAGGTGTGATGCTCTTTTTTATTCCGCCACTCTATGGTGAAGGGTTTAGTTTTATTAATGATTTAATGTTGGGAAACGACATTAAGGCCTTAGGGAATACACCTTTTGATGCGCATTTAGATAATATATGGATTGTTATTGCCTTACTTTTTGGCATAACCTTGTTTAAGGCCATTGCCATGACCACAACTTTTGCTGCAGGTGGAACAGGCGGAATTATAATTCCAACATTAGTTATGGGCAGTGCTCTAGGAAATGTCGTCGCTAAAGTCATTAACCATTGTGGGTTAAACTTCTCAGTTTCTGAAGCCAATTTTACTCTAATTGGAATGGCAGGTTTAATTGCTGGTGTGCTACATGCGCCATTAACTGCTATTTTCTTAATTGCTGAAATCACTGGAGGCTATGAGTTGTTTGTACCATTAATGATTACTGCATCAATGTCCTTTATAATTAACAAAAACGGACTAGATCATACCATTTACACCAAAGAACTGTTAGAAAAAGGTGCTATTCTAACCCAAGATAAGGACCAAAGTGTTTTAACCTTAATGCAATTAGATACCGTTATAGAACAAGATTTTATTGCCTTAAATCCAGAAATGAGTTTGGGAGAAATGTTAAAAGAAGGTGTGTCTAAATCTAGTCGAAATTTATTTCCTGTTACTGACGCAAAAAACATGTTTGTTGGTATAATTCTGTTAGATGATATTAGATCCGTAATGTTTGACCAATCCTTATACCGATCTACAACTGTGGAAACCTTTATGCATCAGGCACCAGATTATATTATTTATGAAAAAGACTCTATGCAGGAAGTTATGAAGAAATTTCAAGATTCTAGAGCCTGGAATTTACCCGTCATAAAAGACAATAAATACTATGGTTTTGTCTCTAAATCAAAACTATTAACTGCATACCGAAACGAATTAATTAATTTTACATCATAACAACCACTATAGAAAAGTCATTAAACACATACTTATGAAACCCATTAAAATCATCACATGCATTGCACTAATTGCCTCATTTATTAGCATTATTTGTGGCTTAATTCTAGATGTTAATTATGCGCAGAAACTTATTGGCTTCGGTGTTGTTGGCTTGTTTTTTATTGTTTTCCCACTGTTTTCATATTACAGATGGAAAGGAAAAGATGTTAAAGATTATATGCTTACAAAAGAGAATCTTGATAAAATGCGCGATAATCAACATCGATCTTAAAAAAAATTCTAAAAAATTACCATATGTTAATATTTCAAAAATCCTTTTGAATATAGGGCTTAACAAAGCTTTTATAAAAATAACATAACTCATTGACACTCAATATCGAAGCATAAACTCAAAATAAAACGATTTATTAACAATAGCGATTATATTTATAGTATCTTTGCACTTTAATTTTTTATAATATATTATAATGACTGGAACAGTTAAATTTTTTAATGATTCAAAAGGATTTGGATTCATTACCAACGAAGAAACAGGAAAAGACATCTTTGTACACGTATCAAACCTTAATGGCGTAGAATTACGTGAAGGTGACAACGTAGAGTACGATGAAGAAGAAGGAAGAAAAGGAATGGTAGCTGCAAACGTGCAGGTACTATAAGTAATATATCTTACAAGTTTCAACGCTCAACCTATGGTTGGGCGTTTTTTTTTGCTATTTTTTTAGAGCAATATTAGTTCATATTCTCAAATACAATAGGCAAATTAGACTTTGCTATTTTTGCAAGATAATAAGGCTGTGTCATCACACTTGATGCAACACCACTTGGTGCAGTAAGCATTACTTTCACTATTTTAGTCTCCGATGTTGTACTCACAGCAATATTAATTTTATGACCTCCACTTCCTTTTACGCTTTCAAAAATTGTAATCACAGCATATTTTGAAAAATCAATCTTGCTTTCACTAAAACCTGAAGACACTTTATTCACTGAATCCATTTGGTTTAATAATTGCGTCCAATCGTTTTCATTGGTAATAACCAAGTTTTGTTTATCAATACCTTCGGATCCTGAACCATAAAGATTACCCTGAGCAATTAGAGTCGTTTCAACTTTTTTGTTTACCATTTCAGTACTGGTTTTATTGCATTTACATCCATAAGTAACAATTAAGGATAGTAATATTAATGTCTTTATTTTCATGATTAATATATTTTAATTAATTCAAGTTTCGTTTTTCAATAAAAAAGCGTTTCATTAATGATGACGCTTCCTCTTCCATAATTCCGCCGATGACTTCCGTTTTAGGATGCAAAGTTGTGCCCATTGTTTTAAATCCTCTTTGTGTATCTGAAGCTCCAAAAACTATCTTAGATATCTGACTCCAATATAAGGCGCCTGCACACATTTGGCATGGTTCTAAAGTAACATACAGCGTACATTTATTGAGGTATTTTCCACCCAAAAAATTTGCTGCAGATGTTATAGCCTGCATTTCTGCATGTGCTGTAACATCATTTAATAGTTCCGTTAAGTTATGCGTTCTTGCTATGATTCTATTATCTACTACAATTACTGCGCCAACAGGAATTTCCCCTTTTTCAAAAGCCGTCTCAGCTTCCTGAAGCGCTTTTTTCATAAAGTAAGTATCATCAAAAGGATTTATCATAGTTGTAAAAATACAATTTCAAAATTATAATGATTAATCACGGCAAGAAATTTGATGCTATCAAACAAAGCCATCAATTATGAAATCTAACTATTCTATTTCAATCCCAAAACCATGCCATGAAGATTGGGCCAAAATGACACCTCATAAAAAAGGTCGGTTTTGTCAATTGTGTTCAAAAACGGTTATAGATTTTACAACGATGTCTAAAAAACAAGTTGAAGAATATTTAGCGATTCATAGCAAGAATAAAATATGCGGCCGATTTAAAGTTTCTCAACTCGAAGAAATTAGAATTAAAATCCCGCAGCAATTAATTAAACAACAAACTAATTTTAATAAGTTATTCCTTTTAGCATTACTCATTGCCATGGGAACTACCTTGTTTAATTGTTCTGACCAAAACGGAAACACTAAAAGGATTGATGTTGTAGAAGTTGTAGATTCATTAAAAATAAAATCTGAAGACATTGGCAAAATTAAAACAGATACCGCTAAACCCCTTGAAGATCATCTCAAACAAATACCCAATAAACCACATAAAGTACCTGTTCCGATTTTAACAGGAGATGTTGTTATTGATACGATTTTGAAAAACGAACCTATAAAATTAGATAATGTAGAACATTCTGAACAAATCTTAAATGAAGAAATCGTCGTTGGTTTTATGGTTATTAGTCATCCACCAGAATTTAAAGGCATGCCGAAAAACCTTTCAATTTCTGAGAAGAAAACGTACATGACTAATGAAATTAACAAGATTATTTCTGATAATTTTAATAAAGATATAGGTAGATCTCTAAGTTTAAAAGGTAAGCAAAGAATTATGGTACAATTTAAAATCAATGAAGATGGACGCGTTACCAATATAAAAGCAAGAGGTACTCATCCTGAATTAGAAAAAGAGGCAAAACGCGTCATTAATCTTTTACCTCAATTTATTCCAGGTCTACAAAGCGGAAAAAACATTGGTGTGGTTTATTCTTTACCAATCGTATTTATAGTCGAAGACTCATAAAATCTCGTATTTTTACAACGTGAAAAAGTCGCTATTAAAACAAATTAATTTACCTAAAGATCTACGTCTTCTTAATCAAGAAGATTTACCTCATCTTGCCAAAGAGTTACGTGACTTTATTATAAATATCGTTGCGACAAAAGAAGGCCATTTAGGCGCAAGTCTTGGCGTTGTAGAATTAACAATTGCCTTACATTACGTTTTTAACACGCCAATTGATGCATTAATTTGGGATGTTGGCCACCAAGCATATGGTCATAAAATACTCACAGGACGAAAAGAAATTTTTGATACCAATAGACAACTTAATGGCATTAGTGGTTTTCCAAAACGCAGTGAAAGTGCTTATGACGCTTTTGGAGTTGGGCACTCGTCTACCTCAATTTCTGCGGCATTAGGTATGGCAATTGCTTCGCAACTAAAAGGAGAAGACAAACATCATATCGCTGTTATTGGCGATGCTTCTATTGCGAGTGGAATGGCTTTTGAAGGCTTAAATCATGCTGGTGTTACCAATGCGAATTTATTAGTAATACTTAATGATAATGCCATAGGAATTGACCCAAGCGTTGGTGCCTTAAAACAATATTTAACCAATGTAAAAAAAGGGACTGAAAAACAAGATAACATTTTTGAAGCTTTAAATTTTAATTACTCTGGTCCTATTGATGGTCATGATTTACCGACTTTAATTTCAGAATTAAAAAGGCTTAAAACAATCAAAGGCCCTAAGTTTTTACACATCATTACAACCAAAGGTAAAGGCTTAAGACAAGCTGAAGAAAACCAAGTTAAATACCATGCACCTGGGAAATTTGATGCCAAAACAGGTGAGTTAGTTACAAAAAACAATATAGGTCAGGAAGCTCCAAAATATCAAGATGTTTTTGGAGAAACCATTGTAGAATTGGCTTTAAAGAATAAAAAAATTGTAGGTATTACACCTGCAATGCCAACCGGAAGTTCATTAAAATATATGATGGACACCATTCCAGAACGCGCTTTTGATGTTGGCATTGCAGAACAACATGCCGTGACTTTAGCGGCTGGTATGGCTACACAAGGGCTTATTCCTTTTTGTAATATATATTCAACTTTCTTACAGCGTGCTTATGACCAAGTGATACACGACGTCGCTTTGCAGAAATTACCTGTAGTTTTTTGTTTAGACAGAGCAGGTTTGGTCGGTGAAGATGGCGCTACTCATCATGGTGTTTTTGATATTGCCTATTTAAATTGCATACCTAATTTGGTCATTTTTGCACCAAGTAATGCCATAGCTTTAAGACAAATAATGTATACCGTTCAACTGGGTATAGATGTCCCAATTGCCATCCGTTATCCTAGAGGTCGAGGCCATATAATTGACTGGAAAACCCCTTTTGAAAAAATTGAAATTGGTAAAGGTATATGTATAAATAAAGGCGAACAAATTGCAGTTCTATCTGTTGGCACAGTGGCTTTCAAAATAAAAAACGCTATTGCTTCATTAGATAAAAAATTTAACGTAGGCCAATATGATATGCAATTTATTAAACCATTAGACACATCCTTATTGCATGATATCTTTCAACATTATCATGCCATCATTACTGTTGAAGATGGAACGATAATAGGTGGATTTGGCAGTTCTGTTTTAGCTTTTGCTAATACCCATAATTATAAACATAATATAATTACTCTAGGCATTGATGATCAATTTGTAGAGCATGGTACAACAGATGAGCTTAATCAACTGCAGCATTTAGATGAACTTTCTATAAAAAAAGAAATAGAAAATTTATTCCTCACTGTCAACAACGGCCATGTCTGATGAATTCTGAATCGGCTGTTCTGTTTCTGTAGGTTGTACTGTATAATTCTCCTTGTTTGGGCTAGAAATATCATCTAACATTAAAAGGCACGTTACAACAACAAAGAAAATAACGAGACCTCCGAGTATATTATTTCTCATAAGTAGGTATTTTTTAATAGCTTGAATATCAGACAAATTAAAATAAAAAATCGTTAATATGCAAATTTAATCGACAAAATACACTTGTTTTAAATTTGACCTTTTAGTTTTTTATAAAGTAGCATGGCATTAGTATCTGATAATTTAGAGATATACAGGCATACGGCAAGTAAATTATTATATAAAGAATCAGTCCCTAATTTCACTGTTTTGGGCAACGTATTTAGTAACAATTCATCATAATTAGTCATAGTATCCGTAAAATAATTGTATGCCAAATTACCAAATGCTTTTAATAGATGATTTAAAATTTCGTAACCAGCAATTTCCTTGTTTAGAACTTCTTTAGATTGGTAAACATTTTTAACACTAATATTTATAATATCTTTTATCTGAGCTTTATATTGACTAACATCTAATAAAGCAGTCTCAAACTGTCCTAACAAAATGGCTTCTTCATGTTTCATAAATAACGAAGCTGCTTCATGTATTAATCGTCCTATCGCCAAAGCTCTTAAATAACTTACCCTATCCTCTGTGGTACGAAGCGCGTTATAATTTTCGGTTTTTATACTATCTCTAACCAAGTTTATCAAATACTCTAAGGCATATTCTTCTTGAATTAATCCAAGGTTAATACCATCTTCAAAATCTACAATAGTATAACAAATATCATCTGCGGCCTCTACCAAAAAAGCGAGAGGATGTCTTTGGTAACTGATATAATCAGTATGTCTTTTTATTAAACCAAGCTCTTCTGCAACATCTTGAAACATTAATTTTTCACTTTGAAAAAAGCCATATTTTTTATCTACAATGTGTTTTGTTGGTTTTTTAGGTAGTGATTCTTTTGGGTACTTTGTAAAAGCACCTAAGGTTGCATAACTTAATCGCAAGCCGCCTTCTCGTCCTTCTCTACTCTCTGTTAAAATTTTAAACCCATTGGCATTACCTTCAAAATCACATAAATCTTGATATTCTTTATCTGATAAATAACGTTTAAATGCGCTACCATTACCTGCTTTAAAATAAGCACCAATAGCCTTTTCACCAGAGTGGCCAAAAGGAGGATTTCCTATATCATGGGCCAAAGCTGCTGCGGCAACAATAGCACCAAAATCGTTTATTTGATAGCCGTGAACATTTTGCAAGTGCGGATGTTTTTTTAATAATAACTGACCTACTTTCCTTCCTAAAGACCGACCCACCACACTAACCTCTAAACTATGCGTTAAACGCGTATGTACAAAGTCTGTTTTAGATAATGGAACCACTTGAGTTTTGTCTTGTAACCCTCTAAATTCTGACGAAAATATAATACGATCGTAATCTACCTCAAACCCCAAACGCGTTTCGTCTTGTTCTTTTCTCAGTCTTTTATTTGTGTCTCCAAAACGCTTTAATGAAAGTAATTGTTCCCAGTTCATAGTAAAATTATTAAAACATGCAAGATAGATAATTTGATATAGAATTAAATATAAAAATAGGAGTTACATCCTCCCAAGGCCAATGTTATGTAAATGTTTCCTAAATATAAATTCACATAATATTAACGTAACGATACGCTAACCTTTTAGTGATGAATCGTTAATTTTTATATAACCTAATTTGCGCGTTTCGATAGTTTCTTTGCAGCATCAAATTAAAAAATCAAATTGAAAATAAATTTTAACTCATGAAAAAATTACTATCAATCGCTTTAATCGCTTGTTCACTAGTTTTCACTAGTTGTTTTAAGGATGACGACACACCTATCATTATAGAAGAAACGACAATCTATATTAATGATAATGGAGGAGGTACAGTAGATTGCCCAATCGTTGCAGTTACAGGTGCTATTTCAGAAAGCACTACATGGACTGCAGATAACATTTATCAATTAAACCAAAAAGTGGTTGTAAGTTCTGGTGTTACTTTAACAATTAATCCAGGTACAATAATAAAAGGTTCTGCTGGTACAGGTTCTTTAGCTTCTGCATTAATTGTAGCAAGAGGTGCAACATTAAACGCACAAGGTACTGCTGACCAACCAATTATTTTTACATCTACTAGTGATGATATTACTTGTGGCGAAACTGCAGGTACAAACTTAGACGAAAATGATAGAGGTCTTTGGGGAGGATTAATAGTCTTAGGAAATGCACCATGTTCTTTTTCAGGAGATATTTCTGAAGCTCAGATAGAAGGAATTCCTGCTGCTGATACATTTGGACTTTACGGTGGTTCTGATGCTGCTGATAGCTCTGGAGTATTACAATATATCTCTATACGTCATGGAGGTGCATTAATTGGAGAAGGAAACGAAATTAATGGATTAACACTTGGTGGTGTAGGTTCTGGTACTGTAGTTAACCATATAGAAGTTGTTGGAAACGTAGATGACGGTATTGAATTTTTCGGTGGAACTGTTGATGCTTCTAACTTATTAATTTGGGCTCAAGGTGATGATGCTTTAGATATTGACCAAGCATATTCTGGAACTATTGATAATGCTGTTGTTGTATTAGGTGACTTTTCTGATCATGCTTTTGAAATTGATGGTCCTGAAGGAACTGCTACTGGTTCATTTACTTTACAAAATGCAACTATCATTGGTAACACAGTTACAGAAAATGGTGAGTATGCAGATTACAGAAGTAACGCTATGGGAACTACTAGTAACATCTATGCGTACGGATTTAAAGATTCTTCTGATGTAGAATTAGATAACGATGGTGTTGCAACAAACTACAACAATGGTTTAATAACATTTGGAGCTTGGGAAATTGTTTTACCAGCTGGTGTTACTAATGCCGCAGATATCTTTGCTAACAAAGCAGAAACTGTTACTGTTACAGGTTTAGGTTCTACAGCAACTGCAGTAACTGCAGGTTCTCAAACCGTAGGAGCTACAACTTCAAACTTAAGCTGGACATATGCAAATAATGCAGCTGGTTTAGGTTTCTAAAAATCATAATTAACTTTTTGCCCATCGATTATTTATTAGTCGATGGGCTATTTAAATATTAATATGAAAAATATACAAAAAGCTTTAGTTTTTGTTTTCTTTCTAACTACATTTTTTTCCTTTGCACAAGGTATAGTTACAGGTACTATTATTGATGATGAATTTAGTGAGCCAATGGCCTTTACTAATGTATTGGTAAAAGGAACATCAATTGGAATTAGTTCTGATTTTGATGGAAAATACCAATTAGAATTAGAAGAAGGTACATATACTCTAGTATTTTCTTTTGTTGGTTACACAACTAAAGAAGTTACTGATGTCGTTATTAAAAATGGGGAAACCGTAATTTTAGACATTCTATTAGAAACTAACTCATTAGACACAGTAGTAATTACAACATCTACAAAACGAAATACTGAAAGTGCTGTCTTAAACTTACAGAAAAAATCTGTGGTAGTTATGGATGGTATTTCTGCACAAGCCATTAAAAACTCTGGTGCAAGTAATGTTGCAAGTGCTGTAAAAAGCGTACCTGGTGTTTCTATCCAAGGTGGCAAGTATGTTTACGTGCGTGGATTAGGTGACCGTTACACTAAATCGATTTTAAATGGTATTGACATTCCTGGTTTAGATCCGGATAGAAATACAATTCAAATGGATTTGTTTCCAACCAATATTTTAGAAAATGTTATTGTAATTAAATCTGCCTCTGCAGAATATCCAGCAGATTTCACTGGTGGTCTTGTAGATATTGTCACAAAAGATTTTCCATCTAAAGCGGAATATTCATTATCACTAGGCTTAGGTTACAATCCTGATATGCATTTTAACAACAATTATTTAACGTCTACTGGAAGTGACACTGATATTTTTGGTTTTGATGATGGTACACGAAGTTTACCAATTCATAGATACCAACAAATACCTGGTACTTTTGAAGATCGTTTATTATTAACCACTTTAACAGATAGATTTTCTAAAGAACTTAGAGCAAAACAACAAACAAGTGGAATGAACTTTGATTTTGGGTTTACTCTAGGAAATCAATATGACTTAGGTGATAATAAAATCGGGTATTTAGCCTCTTTTTCTTATAAAAACGAAACTACTTTTTATAAAAACAGAGAAGATGGTGCTTTTGTTAAGAATTTTGCTGATTCAGGTAACAACGAATTAAGCTCAGTATTTGATTCTAAAGGATCTGAAGGTACAAACAACGTTATAATGAATGGTATGTTAGGTTTAACTTATAAAACAGATTTATCTAAATATAAGGTTAACTTTTTACACATTCAAAATGGCGAATCTAGTGCTGGTTTTTATGATCAGATTATATCTCAAGATGCTGTTGGTGGTGGTTTAGAGCCTTTAACAAAAAACGCAATTACGTATACAGAACGTTCTGTGACCAATCTTTTATTTTCTGGTACACACCGATTAAGTGACAAAGAAAACCCATTAAATTTAGAATGGAAAATAGCACCTACGTTTTCTAAAGTAATGGACAAGGACCATAGAATTACACCATTACAACAAGCTGATAATGGCGATTCATTTATTAGTCCATCTGCTTCAACTTTCCCTATTCAACTATGGCGAAATTTAATAGAAGAAAGCTGGTCTGGTAAAGTAGATTTAGACAAAAAAATTGAGTTATTTGGTCGTGATGCAAAAATTAAATTTGGAGGCGCTTATACCTATAAGTTTAGAGACTTTAGTATCGATGACTATACCTTTAATATAGCAGGTGATGATGCCTTTATAGCAAGTGGCGATGTTGATCAATTATTAAACTCTAATAATATATGGAATCCTACAACAGATAATGGTACGTTCTTAGTTTTTGGAGATCAATTTAATGCAAACGATGCTTATGAAGGTGAGCAAACTATTGGAGCCACTTATTTTTCTTCAGAATTTAATATTTCAGAAAAATTAAAAACAGTACTTGGTATTAGAACTGAATATTTTAACTCTTACTATACTGGTCAAAATAATACGATTGTCTATGACAGAAAATCAATATTAGACGAGTTTGATGTTTTTCCTAGTGCAAATTTAATCTATGCATTAAATGACGATATTAACTTAAGAGCATCCTATGGTAGAACAACAGCAAGACCTTCTTTCAAAGAAGCTTCAGTTGCACAAATTTTCGATCCTATTACAAGTCGTTTATTTATTGGAAATATTGATTTATCACCAACGTATGTAAATAATTACGATGTGAGATTTGAGCGTTTTGGTGAAAATGGTCAGATGTTTGCCGTTAGTGGTTTCTACAAAGACCTTACTGACCCAATTGAACAGTCTTTCTTTTTACAAGCACCAACACAAATTACTGTGGATAACTTAGGAAATGCTAAAGTATATGGTATTGAGTTTGAACTAAGACAACGATTAGGTTTTATCTCTGAAAGTTTAAATAATTTAAAATTTAACGCTAATATTTCGTTTATGACTTCTGAGTTAACCATGTCTGATGGCGAATTTGAAAGCCGTACGCTTGCCGCAAGAGATGGTGAGGTTGTAGAACGCGAAAGAGATTTACAAGGACAAGCACCTTTTTTAATTAATCTTGGCTTAGACTATAACAACTCTGATTTAGGTTTACAAACAGGATTATTTTTTAACGTACAAGGCCCAACTTTAGAAGTTGTTGGTATTGGATTAGTACCAGATGTTTATACACAATCTTTTAATAGTCTTAACTTTACGTTTAACAAAACCCTTGGAGAAAATAAAAAGTCTTCTATTGACTTAAAAGTTACCAATATCTTAGGTAGCACAAGATTAAGTGAATATGAATCTTATAAAACTGCTAACCAGACGTTTTCTTTAAGAGAACCTGGTACAGAAATTTCTTTAGGTTATTCTTTTAAATTCTAAGTAAAAGAAAAACACATATTGATTAAAAGCAAAAAAGGCTTTCTGAGAATTCAGAAAGCCTTTTTTTATATCTTCTATTTTATTATCTATTTCTAAGAGCAACTTTAGTTTTGTTATCCCATTTGTTAATGTTAACAACACGAGAGTCTATATAGTCAACTTCCTTCAAAGAATTACCTTCCCAGAAAAACCATTTACCAACTTTTTTTCCAGCTTCATAGGTACCAACAGTAACTTTGTTACCATCTACATCATAACTAGTCCATTCGCCTTGTAGCTTTCCATCAGCATCAAATGCTCCTGTTTGAGCTACTTCTCCACTTTCATGATAATATGTGGCAATCGTTAAATCACCTTTCTTTTCTAATTTTGTTTCTTTTTTATCTTGTGCATAAGTAAAACTAACACTTAACATCACTAATAGTATAACTAACTTTTTCATATTATTTGGGCTTTTTATTAATATTTACTTTACAAACATAACATTATTTTTACATTTAAACAACATTTACATAACATTTAATTAACATTGAACACGTATCTTATTGACAATCATTTAGTTGCGTTATTAACAATATTATCATTTTTGATAATTTCAAATCGTAGGAATTCATAAAAAACACTATTTTTAGAGTTCTTGTTAAAAACAGATAAAAGAATGATCCCGTTTCATAACATGCTTTTAAAATCAGTTTTTATGGCAACACTGCTTTCTCTATTTAGCCATACAGCTTTTGGCCAAACTAAAAATGAAAAAGAGATACGGATAAAACTGACAGCATTTCCCAAAATAGCACAAGATGTTATAAAAAGTCTACCTACAAATTGTAAACGCTTAAAATACTTTCTTGAAACCGATAGCACTAAACGCAGTTTCGAACTAAAATTTAAATACTATAAAAAGCACTATAGTTTAGAGTTTACAGAAGATGGACAGATTGAAGACATAGAAGTCCTTTCTACGCGTCATAACATAAATAGTATAGCCAAACAGAATATTGACATGTACCTGTCAAACACCTTTCTTAAATATAAATTCATAAAAATTCAGAAACAATATGTTTTCTCTATAGATGAAGACCCAATAGCTTTTGTAAATAACATACTTAATAATGAAACACAATTATCTCCAAATTTTGAAATTATTATAAACGTTAAAACCAATAAAAAAAGAGAAACAAGAGAATTCCTATTTAGCAATTCCGGAGAATTTCTAAATCAAAGAACATTAAGTCAATCATCATACGAGCATGTATTATATTAAAAGAGCTCTTTTAGCATTATTCATAGTATTCGTCTTTAACCTTAATTCTCAGAATAATTTTGAAGGTTTAGGTGAAACGGCTTTTAATATTAACCATAAAGTAAATCAAAATTATAAAGCTAATTTCTCCGTTAAAGGCCGTTACTATTTCTATAAAGATGACACCTTCAGTTTTGTAAACCGACAGATCGATTTGGTTCATTTTTCAACTTTAGCGTTAGATCATAACCAAAGTATAAGCTTAGGTATACAATATAGAATTAGAGAATCTATAGATGGTGAACATGATGAGATAAGATTAGTACAACAATATAATTTCACAACAAAAACGCATGCCATTAGGTTTGGACACAGAGCAAGAATTGAACAACGCTATTTTAAAAATTTAACACAATTCCGTACACGATATCGCTTTGCATTAGACTTTCCGCTCAATGGCGACACGTTAGATTATGGAGAACGCTATCTTGTCGCTTCCACCGAAGCCTTATTAAGTATGAGCTCCAAATTTAAACCCGAAATAGACCATAGAACAACAGTGCAAATGGGTTGGTTAATATCACAAAAGTCTAAACTACAATTTGGTTTAGAATATCGTTTGGAAGCTTTTAATATAAATACAGAACAGAAATTCTACGTTCTTACCTCATATATTCTAAAAGTTTAATTAAAAAAACAGGTCGTTTAAAATCAATTTATTTAGATAAAAAGCCAACTTTTAATAATAACAATTAGATAACATTATTTTTGAAATAAAAAAGGTACTTTGCGTTCAATTTTTAGCATCCTTTTAAATGGAAAACCTATATATCTATATGCTTGCTGCACTGGCTTTTTTGGCCATCGCAGATTTAGTAGTTGGTGTAAGTAATGACGCTGTTAACTTTTTAAATTCTGCAATAGGATCTAAAGCTGTTTCATTTAAAACCATAATGATTGTCGCGAGTATTGGTGTTGCTGTAGGCGCATTGACCTCTAGCGGAATGATGGAAGTTGCCAGAAAAGGCATTTTTAATCCTGGTCAATTTATGTTTAATGAGATTATGGTCATTTTCATGGCTGTAATGCTAACAGACATTCTACTTCTAGATTTTTTCAACACACTCGGAATGCCTACATCTACAACAGTTTCTATTGTATTTGAGTTATTAGGAGCTTCTGTTGCTGTCGCTTTAATTAAGATTTATGCCGATAGCGAACAGTCTATTACGGACTTATCCGTTTATATAAATAATGATAAAGCAATTCAAATTATATTAGGAATACTGCTGTCCGTTGTTGTAGCCTTTTCTGTTGGTGCCATAATTCAATACATTTCTAGACTACTATTATCTTTTAAATTTCAAGAAAAGCCATCTTGGTATGGTGCAATTTTTAGTGGTGTTGCAACCGCGTCTATTTTGTATTTTATACTTATTAAAGGGATTAAGAATGCAAGCTTCATGAATGACGATATAAAGTCATTAATTTCTACTAATCCAATAGCTTTAATTGGTATTAGTTTTTTAGTTCTAACTGCAGTATCTTATTTACTTATAAAATTTACTAAAACCAATATATACGCCCTAATTATAGTCGTAGGTACTTTTGCGTTAGCTGTGGCTTTTGCAGGTAACGATTTAGTTAATTTTATTGGTGTTCCTATTGCGGCATTTAACTCATACGAAGCATGGTCTGTAAGTGGAGCGCTACCAAATGAATATGTAATGACAGCTTTAGGCGATCCAGTACAAACGCAACCATATCTTTTATTAATTGCAGGACTCATAATGGTCTTAACACTTTGGTTTTCTAGCAAGGCTAAAGCGGTTGTAAAAACCTCAGTAGATTTATCAAGACAAGATGATGTAAAGGAACGTTTTGAACCTAATTTTTTATCACGAAGCATTGTTAGGTTTTCTATCGCTACGTCAGAGAGTCTTAATGCTATACTACCAGAATCTTATAAAAAATGGTCCGACAATCAATTTATAAAACCTAAAGTTGTTGTTAAAGAACAAGATTTACCTGCTTTTGATTTAGTACGTGCAGCTGTAAATTTAATGGTAGCTAGTGTACTAATCTCAATTGCAACTTCAATGAAATTACCACTATCTACAACGTATGTAACCTTTATGGTTGCCATGGGAACGTCTTTAGCAGATAGAGCATGGGGAAGTGAAAGTGCTGTATATAGAGTTGCAGGTGTTTTAAATGTTATTGGTGGCTGGTTCTTTACCGCATTTAGCGCCTTTGTTGCGGCTGCAATTATGGCTTATATTCTGTATTATGGAAAAGGTTACGCCTTAGTCGGTTTACTTGTTTTAGCAATTTTATTACTAATTCGTAGCTACATGTCACACATACAGAAATCTAAGGTGATGAAAGAGGAAGATCAATTAGAAAAAGCCGAAAGTAGTTCTACTCAAGGTGTAATACAAGAGAGTGCCTCTAACATTGCTAGTGTTGTAAAACGTGGAAACAAAATTTACACCTCTGCGATAAATGGTTTAGCAGTACAAGACTTAAAGTTATTAAAAAAGAATAGAAAACAAATAGATAAACTATCTGACGAAATTGATGATTTAAGAGATAATATTTTCTATTTCATTAAAAATCTTGAAGAACCTAGTTTAGAGGCTAGTAATTTTTATATCAACATACTAGGTTATTTACAAGATATGACTCAGTCTTTAGATTACATCTCTAAAGCAAGTCATAAGCATGTTAACAACAATCATAAGAAATTAAAGTTTAGCCAGATAAAGGAGTTAAAAGAATTAGACGCTCGTATGGAAGCCTTCTTTACAAGGATACAAGTTGCTTTTGAATCGCGATCATTTGAACAAATTGGCGCTGTACTTGGAGAACGCTCTGATGTTTATGGATTAGTTAAAGAAAAAATCCAAAAACAAGTCGAACGCACACGAAGTGAAGAATCTAGTCCAAAAAACACAACTTTATATTTTAGCTTATTGTTAGAAACAAAAGATTTATTAGCGGCAACAATGAATCTGTTAGAAGAATATTTTGGAGCTCATGACAGTAGTGTAGAACCCGCTAAATTAGCTAGCGAACAAGAAGAGTAAGAACACATAAATAAAAATGCAAGCCCAATATTTTCATATTGGGTTTTTTTTGAAAAAATGTTAAATTTTTAAATTTTTCAACGTCCAAAACAAACAAACTAACGTATATAGAATTATAAAACTAAAATCAAAAACCAAAATTAAAATAATGAAAAAAATTTCAATCTTATTAGTAACAGCAGTTTTATTAAGCTCATGTGTATCTAAGAAAAAATTCTTGGCTTTAGAACAACAACATGGTGAAACCGTAAGTGAGTTAACTAAAACGCGTGTAGAAAAAGAAGAATTAGAAAATAAATTTGCCATCATTGAGGCACGTGTTAACCAATACAACTCTAAAATTCAATCCTTAAATAGTGATGTTGCAGGTTTAACATTAGAAAATAAATCAAAATTTGAAGTTTCTAAAGATGGTACAGTAGCCTCTGGAGCAAGTAAAGAAAAAATGCGCGCAACTCTATTAAACGTAAGTCCTGAGAAATTAGCTGGTGCTAAAACTTTAAAGGATTCTATGAATTTAGCTGTACAATACAACTTAAGTAAAGCAATTAATACAAATGACCTTAATGAAGAAGGTGATATGGTGGTTGATATCAACGAAACGGTTGTTATGATATCTATAGATGACGATATGTTATTTAGCACAGCAAGTTATAAAGTAGGAAATAAAGCAGATAAAATTTTAAAGAAGTTAGCAGACGTTATCAATTCTGAACCTAGCTTAGATGTTATGGTAGAAGGTCACACAGACTCGAGATCTATTCATACAGATAAGATTTCAGACAACTGGGAATTAAGTGTTTTACGTGCAACTTCAGTCGTTAAAAAATTACAAAATCAATTTAATGTTGCGCCTGAGCAATTAATCGCTTCTGGTCGTAGTAGTTACCAACCTTTAGTAGACAATGACACATGGTCTAATAGAGCTAAAAACAGAAGAACGCGTATTATTTTAATGCCAAACATTGACAAGTTTTTTGCAATGATGGAAGAAAAATAAGATTCAGCATAAAATCTCTAAGTTAATCATAACTTAAACAAAAAGCATCCTCCCGTATAATTCGGCATTGGATGCTTTTTTTTATACACTAATTTGTAATTTGTAAAAAATATTTATTGTTATGAAATCAGTTTTATTAGTCTTAATCATTTGTGCCTCCTGGTCCATTAACAGTCAAAACATAACTTCTAAACAGGTCTTAGAAAACGCTATTGCCTACCATGACCCAAATTCAACTTGGGCAACTTTTAATTCCAAGTTTACCGTAGAAATGACGACACCAACGTCTGTAAAACGTACAAGTATTATTGCTATTAATTTACCAGAAGAATATTTTGAAGTAACAGCAACCAAAGACACAGTCTCTACAACATATAAGCTAACGAAACAAACATGTGAAATGCGCTATAACGGCAAGCTATTAGATAGTGTAGCCGCTAAGAACAAAAAAATGTCTTGCGATAGAGCTTTACTTTATAAAAACTACTACACGTATCTATATGGCTTACCAATGAAATTAAATGATCCTGGCACCAACCTCAGCGATATTGTAGAAAAGAAAACTTTTAAAGGCAAAGACTATTTAGTGCTAAAAGTCACATATGATGAAGCCGTTGGTAGCGATGTTTGGTATTTCTATTTTAATCCTGAAACATATGCTATGGAAGTGTATCAGTTTTTTAAAACCGATGACGAAGGAAACGTAAAACCAGATTCTGGAGAGTATATATTACTGTCTGATGAAACCATTGTAAATGATATTAAAATGCCTAAAGTAAGAGCATGGTATTATAATAAAGCAGATAAGTATTTAGGGACAGATACTTTAGTAGAAAAATAAAAAAAGCATCTCATTTCTGAGATGCTTTTTTAGATATTAAACTATTTTTCGTAATGGAGAACTACTACTATAAGGAACTTGCCCAGAAGGAATCCATCTGCAAGTATCATTTAGATGTGTAACTTGGTCATCAAAAAATATCTGTGCTCCAAATGACTGAAGTACTTTATGCTTAGATAAACCACCTAAAAAATAAACTTCATCTACATAAACACCCCATTTTCTTAATGTTTTTATAACTCTTAAATGGGATGGTGCATTCCTTGCCGTAACAATTGCAATTCTAAGTTGAGACAATTCAATACTAGTTGGTAGCTCAGATTGAATTTTAGACAACTTTTTAATCAATGAAGCAAAAGGTCCTTCTCTCAAAGGTTCGTTCTCATGTTCACGCTCAAATTGATGAAAAGACTCCATACCTTCTGTTTTATACCTAAATTCCGATTCTTCAGAAAATAATACAGCGTCTGCATCAAATGCTATCTTAACTCTATTATCAATATTTTGGTAATTTAAAGGATTAGGAAAAATAGTTGCTGCTGCACATAAGTTTTTATCAATTACCATTTGTACATCTGCCTCATTTTTTGACAAAAATAAATCTATACTAAAAGCATCAATCAAATTAGCATTAAGAGGTTCACCTCCCGTCATTGCCATTCTTGTTATATCTAATTTATAATTTCTTAGAGAATTTAATATCCTCATCCCTGTTTCAGGACTGTTTTTGGACATTATAACTACTTCAAAAATTTTGTTTTTAGATATTTGGTTTAAACCAAGGATATTCTTAATTAAATAAAATGCCGAACCTGGTTTTAATGGAATATCTTCAGTCTCTAACTGATGTTTTCGATATTCTTTTATTCCTTTTTGTTCAAATATTAAATTCTCTTCTTCTAAATCAAATAGTGCGCGAGATGAGACGCCTATTACCAATACATTAGTTAAATCTATTGCCATAATTAAATTTGTTTTAATTGTGCTTTTAGCACAATTGTTAATAAAAAAAATATAAAAAAGCAGAATAATTTGTTTGTCAAGAAGAGTTGTATACTTATTTTTGAAAAACAAAATGAGGCGAGGTATTCTCGTTTCTGCTACTTATCAAACAATGGGCCTCGGAATCCAAAATTTGAAAAATTTTTTGAAAGGATATTACATTTTTTGTAATATCCTTTTGTGTTTTATATACCTCAGCAATATATTTTAAGGTTAATATTCATTTTAAGTTTATTTATTTATTCTAAAAAACCAACTCTTTCGAGTTGGTTAGTTTATACTAAATTCTATTCCTAGCCTTCACAACTAGTACATTCTTTCTTCTGCTTAAATTTCTGTGCAGCATTCATACTGTGTTGGTAGTACAATGATTTTACACCTAATTGCCAAGCCGTTACATAAAGCTTATTAATATCTTTCACAGGCATATCTGGATGCACCATAATATTTAGCGACTGTGCTTGGTCAATATGGTTTTGTCTATTCGCAGCTTGATAAATAATAGTCATTTGATCAATCTCAGAATACGTTTTAAACACATCTTTTTCATGATCTGTAAGACCTTCTAAGTGCTGTACCGAACCATCGTAATCTCTAATGCTTCTCCATATTTCTGATGTATTCATTCCTTTTTCTTCTAATAAAGCAGTTAAAAAAGGATTCTTAATCGTTGTTTTAATCTTAGCAATATCTTTTACATAGCTATTAGACCAAATTGGCTCAATACCTTGTGATACCTGACCTAAAATAAAAGCTGAAGATGTTGTTGGCGCTACAGCATTTAATGTTGTATTACGTCTTCCGTAACCTTTCAACACTTCTGGCTCACCAAATAATTTAGCCAATTCTTCTGAAGCTTTAACTGACTTTTCTTTAATGGTTCTAAATATTTCACTATTTAAATCAAAGGCTTCTTTACTATCAAAAGCAACCATTTTAGACTGTAATAAAGAGTGCCATCCTAATGCGCCAAGTCCCAATGCTCTGTTTTCTTTAGCAAAATTATAGGCTTTTTCCATAAACAAAAAGGTTTGTTTATTGTCTCTATCTTCAGAATCTCTATATACTTCTAATTTGGTAATAAATTCTTCTAATACCGCATCTAAGAAATACACCATCGTCTCAACCGCGTCTGTATTTTTCCACTTATCATAATGTAATAAATTGATAGAAGATAATACACATACAAACGACCACTTATCATTGGTTGGCAACATTATTTCAGAACATAAGTTACTTGCATAGATCTCATGTTTGTTATCTCTATATACATCTGGTGCTGCATTGTTAGCATTATCTCTAAAGAAGATATAAGGATATCCTATTTCTCCTCTACGTTGTAATACTTTTGCCCAAATAGCTCTTTTTTCAGTATCTCCATCAATCATTTCTTGCATCCAGTCATTACCTACGGTAACACCATGCGTTAATTCTTGAATAGGATTTCCCTCTGTACCAATTTCTAAAAACTCATTAATATCATTATGGTCTATTGGTAAGTATGGCGAAAAACGACCTCTTCTCACAGAGCCTTGACTTACCACGTCTACCATTTTTTCAAACAACTGCATAATATGCACTGCTCCAGACGATTCTCCATTGTTCTTAACAGGTGCTCCTCTATGACGTAATTTACCAAAGTAACCAGACGTTCCACCACCTAATTTAGACATCATTCCAACTTCTGATTGGGTATAAAGAATATCGCCCATATCATCAGAAATATGCGAACCAAAGCAACTAATTGGTAAGCCTCGTTTTTTTCCGAAGTTAGACCATACTGGAGAGGCTAAAGAATAAAAGCCTTCTGCCATATAGCCATAGAACTTATCTGCAAATCCATCGATTCCTAAAATGCGTTCTGCATTATTAGCAATTTCTCTTATTCTTTCTTCAGGAGTGGTATCTCCTGTTAAGTATCCAGATGCCAAAAATTGACGACTATGGTCTGTTAACCATTTTATTTCTGGTTCTGAATTTGCTTCTTTTATTGCCTCTTTACGAGCTTTTATAAGTTCATCGTGGTTTAATGTTTTAGTAGTCTGAGGGTTCTCTACTTTGTTGTCTAAGTCTAAGTTAGTGTTGTCGTTCATGGTTTAAAATAAGTCGTCGCTGGTTATACTTTTTGTTCTTTTGCTATAGTTGATAGAACGTTTCACAAAGAAATCTCCGTGTTTTGTTCCTATAATTTCATCATCAAACCATTCGGTTTGTTCTAATAATGTATCGTTTACATCAAATACTTTTTCAATGCCAATACTTTCTAATGAATTATTAAATCTGTTTTTTATAAATTCATTAATAACATCTTTTGGTAAGAAGTCTAATTCACCTGCTTCAAAAATCCAATCCACAAGTTTACTTTCTGATTTAAATGCTTCTTCACATAGTTCTCTAACTAAAGTACTATGCTCTTCATCAAACCATGTTGGGTTTTCATTTTTAATAATTCTAATGATATCTATTCCAAAATCGCCGTGGATTTGCTCCTCTTTTGAGGTCGCCTCAACAACATTAGAAACACCTTTTAGCATATTTTTGTGCTTATTAAAGGCCATTATGATTAAAAATTGAGAGAATAAAGACACATGCTCAATAAACAGAGAAAACAATAATATTGACTCTGCATACTCTTTATTATCTTCACTTTTTGCATTTTTTAAAGCCGTTTCTAAATAATGAACACGTCTCATTATAACTGGCTTTTTCTTTAAATGCTTAAATTCATTATTAAGTCCTAATATTTCTAATAAGTGCGAGTATGCATCATGGTGACGCACTTCACTTTCTGCAAAAGTAGCACCTACTGCACCTATTTCTGGTTTAGGCATTTTATTATAAATTTCTCCCCAAAATGATTTTACGGCAACTTCAATCTGCGAAATTGCTAACATTGTATTTTTAATAGCATTCTGTTCTACAACAGTTAATCTTGTTTTAAAATCTTGAATATCACTTGTAAAGTTAAATTCTGAATGTATCCAATACGAGTGTCTAATGGCATCTACATATTCATTAAGTTCTGGGTACTCGTATGGTTTTAAATTTATACGTTTTTCAAAAATATTGGTCTTTCTATTTCTTGCCTGCTCGTCTCTATATAGTATATAAGCTTTTGCAACACCAGGAAAAGAGCTCACCATTAATTTTTCTTCAACAAGATCTTGTACTTCTTCTACAGTAGGCAAATACTTATGATCTAAACTTTTTCGCTCTAAAAGTGTTTGTAAAACATTTACAGAAATTTTATTAGCATCTTCTTTTGTTCCATTGCCTACCGACATCATTGCCTTTTCTATGGCATTAGAAATCTTATTTAAAACAAACGGACTTGTTTCATAATCTCTTTTTATAATCTGCGTAATCTCCATAAATTTTTAGTTTAAAGCCTAAAAGTCATTAGAACGATTTTTACCGTTCAATATCCTTTTAATAATCCGTAAAATGTGTTTTATTTTTCCCTAACAAGGAATCACTGAGACATTTCTATAATTATCAATTTCTAGATCGAAAACATTAGAATAAATGATAAGTTTTTGTCTTCAACAAAGATTGACAATTGTCGTTAAAAATGAAAGCGGATGTTATAAACGTTTTCAACAAGTTTTTAACAAACTCTTGTAATGCCTATAAAACATACAATTCGCACAAAAACTGGTTAACCAACTGATTTGCAAGTATTTATGTTTGTAATTAAAATTATTTTTTTGTAAGTTTTATCATGTTAAAACTAGGGCTAGCAATGGAGTTTATTGATGTGATAGATATAAAAAAATGTTAAAATTAGAAACAAAAAAGAGCACTGATTATGTGCTCTTTTTCCCCTAATAACTAACTTTAAATTAATGATAATCAATTTTTTTTAATAATTGATTACTAATAATTAACACTGAAATGAAAAATAAGATTTTCTAAATCCTTATTTATCCAAATTAATAGCATGAAACCGATAAAACAAACCCTCATTATGTTTTATAAATAGTCGGTCTCAGTACTCAAATATGACCATAAACAACTTATTATCAAACCTCTAATGTATAAATGGTAATAAATAGTGTATAATTGGCGCTACGTATTTTCACTAAAAAAAGGTTTTAGCATACTATACACAAAACCATACATTACATACATATTTCCCTTAAAATTTTTCAATATATCCTTATCTTTATAATAAATAAATCCATACATGTTAAAAGCAGTAATAGTAGATGATGAACCCAAAGCTATCCAGAGTTTAATTTGGGAA
This sequence comes from Winogradskyella eckloniae, assembly GCF_013249045.1. Classification (GTDB taxonomy): domain Bacteria; phylum Bacteroidota; class Bacteroidia; order Flavobacteriales; family Flavobacteriaceae; genus Winogradskyella; species Winogradskyella eckloniae. The sequence goes on along the minus strand of NZ_JABRWP010000001.1, from coordinate 540,267 downwards.
CTGAGTAATTTTAACGACGAAGTTGAAGTGATGGCTTCTTTTTCTAATCCGGATGAAGCTCTAAAGTATTTAAATTCTAACACGCCAGATTGCTTATTTTTAGACGTGCAGATGCCTACAATTGGTGGTTTTCAGTTTTTAGAACAAATAAATCATTCAGATTTTGCGGTCATAATCACTACAGCTTATGATGAATACGCTATTAAAGCACTTAAGCATGAAGCTATAGATTACCTTTTAAAACCTATTGACTCTGATGATTTAAAAGAAAGCATATCAAAAATTAAAAAACATAGTGAACGTACCATAAACTCTATAAAGTTAGAGCGCATGCTTACTAATTTTAATTCTCAATATGATAAAAAACGAATTACCATTAACACCGATGGTAAATTATTATTTTTAGATGTAGATGATATCGTCTATATAGAATCAGACGGAAACTATAGCACCTTGTTTTTACAAAACCAAAAAAAGATTGTTGTAACTAAAAAACTCAAAGAGGTCGATGCCATTTTACCAGAGCACTACTTTTTTAGAATTCATAACTCTTATATCATTAACCTAAATAAGATAAAAGCATTTATAAAAAATGAAGGTTATGTTATTATGGATAGTGATCAAAAAATTCCTGTGGCACGACAGCGTAAATCAGATTTTTTAGAAAAACTATAACCTATGATCTCTTTTTACCCAAAACTACTGCCTTGCCTCTGCCTATTGTTTTTGCTTTACACGTTTAGTAGTACAGCACAAGAACACGGCTTTGAAAACGTATTAGCATACGTTAACCAACAACAGCCCACTCAATATTCTGAACTAGACTCATTATTAAAGTCCTTTGAAAGCGATAGTCTAAAAATGAAGCGTCTTCTTTTAGTTACAAAAGAAAACAAACACCATGAAGGCACATGCTACGCCTTAAATGCACTTGGTGTTGTAAATAGAAATATATCTAATTATAATACGTCTATTACTTACCACCAAAACGCTAAAAAATATGCAGATTCCGCAAAGAGCACAGAGTTAAAAATTATTAGTTTAAATATGATTGGTGTTGCTTACAGAAGAATGGATGTGATTAAGCCAGCACTAGATTACCATACAGAAGCTTTAAAAACGGCTTATTCTGTTATTAATCCTTCCAAAACCGTAAAACGAAGTATTGCCGTTTCACAAAATAGTATTGGAAACATTTATATGGTTTTAAAGCAAAATGATTTAGCCATAAACCAATTTAAAAAATCACTTAAAATTGAAAAAGAGGCCAATAACAAATTAGGTCTTGCCATTAATTACCATAATATAGGTTTTGCAGAGGAAGCAAAAGGCAATTTAGACGCAGCGCTTACTAACTATAAAAAATCATTAGATTATAATAACGCAATTAACTCTGACATAGGACGAGTAATTTGCTTTAATAGTATAGGCACTATTTATTTAAAGCAAGAAAATTATAATGACGCCAAACCAATAATAAAAGAGGCCCTTGAGAAAGCATTACAACTCGATGACCAATTTTATATTACCGCCTCATATCTCAATTTAGGGCTGCTACAATTTAAGTTAAACGACCTAATTTCATCTGAAAAAAATTTAAAAAAAGCGCTTAATATCGCAAGCTCATACAACCTTAAATCTTCGGTTGCAGAGTCTAACAAACTATTATCTCAAATAAACGAAAAGAAGAAAAAATATGATGTAGCACTCAGCTACTACCACAAAGCAGTAGACATTGAAAACACCATTTTAACCGAGCAGAACCTCCAATATGTTAACGATATCGTTATTGAATACGAAAATGAAAATAAAAACAACCAAATAAAGGCATTAGCCTTAGAAAATGAATTGGTTAGACTAAGGTTAGAACGCAATAAAAATATATTATTATTTACGTCATTATTATTAGCGATCATTGGAACTATATTATTTATAATGAATAGAACCAAAGCCTTAAGACGAGATAAGCATATTTTAACTTTAGAACAAGATATGTTGCGAAGTCAAATGAATCCACATTTTATTTTTAACTCATTAAATTCTATTAAACTCTACATCATTAACAACGAGAAAGAAAACGCGGTATACTACCTCAATAAATTCTCTAAATTAATTAGAAAGATATTAATGGCTTCAAAAGAAAAAGAAACATCACTCCATGATGAACTTGAAACCATGAAACTCTATATGAATATTGAAAACATTCGGTTTTCTAACGAAATAGATTTTAAAATAAACGTGGACCCTTCTATAAATACTGAAGTCACAAAAATTCCGTCATTGGTACTTCAGCCGTTTTTAGAAAATTCGTTATGGCATGGCCTATCCTCTAAAGAAGACAATAAAAAAATAGAATTAAATGTAACTAAAAAATCTCCAAATTATATTACGGTTGAAATTGTAGACAATGGTATTGGTAGAGTGGCTTCACAAAAAATAAATAAGCAAAAAAAGCTCCAACGAAATTCGGTTGGTATTGACATTACTAAAGCTAGATTAGCCAATTTCTCCGAAGCTTTTGAAAATTCTTATTCTTTAAAAATTGAAGATTTATACAATAACGATTTACCTTGTGGCACAAAAATCACTTTACAAATTCCGGTAAAAAAACTCAAATCAAATTTTCAAAGTTTAGCCTCCAAAAGCACTTAACATTGATCCATATTCTGTTGTATCTATAGAAAACTCTGTTTCTTCCAAACTAACACATTGCATTGTCATATTATTCTTAGACTTCTTTTTGTCTTCATAAATCATCTCCATCATTAAACCGTTATCCATATATTTTTTCAGTAGTGCTGCATTGAATCCTTTAGGCATCTGTTTAGTATTAGACTCAAAAGCTTTACTAAAACTTACTGGCGCATCATCCGTAATATAAAATGTTATTTTAATTTTATCATTTTCACTAACGAAGCCTTCACATTCATAACCGTTAATGGTTTTAGGATCAATTTCTGTAAACGTATAATCAGACATGTCTTCTTCCGAGTCTAAATTAGACACTTTTAATTTTGTTTTTTGCACTACTTTTTTACCCATCATTTCCATAAACATTGCGACAATTTCGAGATCGGAATCCATTACCGAAAAAATAGTTCCATTGTCATTAGATTTTGACAATTCTTCAGTATTAAAGCCAAAATAGGACGCATCTTCATTAAGATAATAATCAAAGGTAATGTCACCTTTTTTGTGCGTCATTTTTAATTTATAGATATAATCAAAATCATAGGTTTCTGGTAAGACTACTTTATTAGCTTTTCCGATTTGAGAAAACACAGTTTGTAAGGATAAAAACCAAATTAGAAGTACAAAATGTTTTAAATAAGTTGACGTTTTCATGAGAATAATATTTAGATTAATTACACTCAAAATAATCAATTAACACTTAATTATCAATACTTTATGTGTCGTTAGAAGCTAATTGTGTATACACGGAATATTGATAATCTTTCCTAATTACAAAAAATTTAAACTTAGAATATCCTTAGCGTCTCTATCACTTATTAAATCCTTGGGCCACTTTCTCTAATTCGGCATACCAATCTTCTCCAAATTTTCTAATAAGTGCCTCTTTTACAAATTTATATATAGGTACTTGTAATTCTTTACCTAAAGAACAGGCATCATCACAGATTTCCCAACGATCATAATTAACTCCAGAAAACTCAGAGTATTCTTTAACTCTGATAGGATATAAATGACAAGACACTGGTTTTTTCCAAGTGACGTCACCTTGGTTGTAAGCCTCCTCAATAGCACAAAGCGCTGTGTTTTTTTCATCAAATATGACATAAGCACAATCCGCACCATCGATTAACGGTGTTTCTAAATCACCAAATGCTGTAACAATTGATGTGCCTTGTGTTTCAATGGCCTCAATGCCTTCTTTACGTAGATAAGGCTTTACTTTTGGATATATCTCTTCTAATATGTTGACCTCCTCCTTATCTAATGGTGCACCTGCATCACCATCTATACAACAAGCGCCTTTACATGCCGAAAGATTACAAACAAAATCTTTCTCTATGATGTCTTCTGAGACTATGGTTTTTCCTAATTGAAACATGGTGTAAAAATACTTAAATAAAACTATTTCAAAGTTGAAATGTTATTAATCATTAATTCATATTGAATATCTCTAATAATATCGCACCTTTGCAAAAAATTTGAGACCCAAAACATCATTTTAAAACACAATTAACTGATATTCAATTATTTGTATTGAAATTATTAAATACTTACTATGGAATTACAATTCGATTTTAAAGAAATATTTACAGCATTTATGGTGTTGTTTGCCGTTATTGATATTATTGGTAACATTCCTATTATTATGGATTTACGCCAAAAAGTTGGTCATATTCAAAGTGAAAAAGCATCAATCATTGCAGGCGTTATAATGATAATATTTTTATTTGTTGGAAAGAGTCTTTTAAACCTTATAGGTATAGATGTCAATTCTTTTGCTGTTGCAGGTGCATTTGTAATCTTTTTTATTGCACTAGAAATGGTTTTAGGTGTAACACTTTATAAAGACGATGACCATGATGCTATGACAGCTTCAGTGTTTCCGTTAGCCTTCCCTTTAATGGCAGGACCAGGAAGTTTAACTACATTATTATCTTTACGTGCAGAATTTGCTATTGAAAATATTATTGTTGCAGTTATTTGTAATGTTGTATTAATATATATTGTATTAAAAACATCATCAAAAATCGAACAAATTATTGGCGCAAATGGCATTAAAATCATTAGAAAAGTTTTTGGCGTAATTTTGTTAGCCATAGCTGTAAAATTATTCGCTCATAATATTAAAGAGTTGTTAGCTTAAAATATTTAATATGAAAACATTTACACTCATTTTATCCGTTATCGCAGTTGCTCTTATTATCTTTAATGCCACAAAATTGAATTTCGACGCGCTTTTAACAGGTGAAAGTCAAGCGGCTATCATTACAATTATAGCTGCACTCTGTGCCATTATTTTATTGCAAATTCTAAGAATTTCTAAAAAAATTGAAAAACTAAGTAAAAAACAAAAATGATTTTTGATGCTATAATTATTGGTGGTGGCGCAGCAGGTTTATCTTGTGCTTTAGTATTGGGTTCTGCTCAACATAAACCATTTGCAAAAGAAAAGCAAATTGGTATTATTACACATCAAAAAACATCGCATCTTCAAAATGCTTTATTTAATAACGTTCTAGGATTAAAACCAGGCACTTTAGGTGCAGATATATTAAATGATGGTTTAGCGCAATTACGTAATTTGTATCCACACATCAACCAAATTAGTAAAGAAAAAGTACTGTCGGTAACAAAACAAGATGAGCACTTTATTATTGAAACTAATAAGAATAGCTACGCTTCTACTATTGTTGTCGTTGCTGTAGGATATACCAGCTTAATGCATATTGATGGTTTAAAATCTTACATAGAACCGCATCCTAGAGCTGCCACAGAAAAAGACCGTATTTGGTTAAAAAACGAAGATCACCTTATCGAAAAAAATTTATATGTCGCTGGTACTTTAGCCGGTTGGCGAAGTCAATTTGCAATAGCTAGCGGAAGTGGAGCACACGTCGCAACAGACATATTAACTCTTTGGAACGGCGGAAAACACACCAAAGTCCATGATAAGATATAGGCTCTAATCTTGCTGCTCATCTAAAGATTCACCAGTACTCAGTAAAACGACTTCTTGTACCATAATATCTTCTTTGTTTATAATTTCTTCAAACGCATTATCATCAAATAATTGTCGGGCAAGAGTTGCCTTAATAATTCGTCTTATTTCATCATTATAAGCAACAAAAGTAATATCGGTTCGCTCTCTTTCATTGACATACTCCTGAAAACGAACTACAATATCATCGCTCACTTCAAAATTATTTATAAAATCATATTTTGTAATGCCTTGATAGATTGTTCTATCCTTGTCTAACTCTTCAAAAACAAAGTATCCAAAGTGGCCTCGTCTTCTTAAGTAATTAATCGTTTCATTATCAAATAAACGATCCACTGGTACAAATACATCTGGTATAATGCCTCCACCACCATAAACTACTTTACCTTTTGGTGTTGTAAATTTTAAAGAATCATCTACCTCAATACTTTCTTCTTCCGCTAATTCGCCTGTTCGTAAACGCTTGTAATAGTCATTGTAATAATCTTCATTACCTCCATTAACATAAGGCCTTTGTATTGAGCGACCAGTTGGTGTATAATATCTAGAAACGGTTAGCCTTACTGCACTACCATCTCCTAAAGACATTTCGCGCTGTACTAATCCTTTTCCATAAGAACGTCTACCAACAATTGTCCCTTTGTCATTATCTTGAAGCGCTCCTGCTATAACTTCACTTGCCGAAGCTGAATTTTCATTGATGAGAATGTACACCTCGCCATGTTCAAAATCGCCTCTTCCTGTTGCATAAGTTCGTTCTTCTTTTCCTTTTTTATCTCTTGTGAATAGAATTAATTTATCATCCTCCAAAAACTCATCTGCAATTTGTTCTGCAATACCCAAAAAACCTCCTGGATTATCCCTTAAATCCAATACTAATTTTAATGCACCTAAATCCTTTAATTCATCTAATGCGTCTTTAAATTCTATAAACGTTGTTTCCGCAAAACGATTCATTTTAATATACCCTAAATCATCGGTTAACATGTAAGCGGCATCAATACTTTTTATAGGTATTTCTTTTCGTTTTATTTCGAAATCTAATAGCTGCTCTTCCCCTTTTCTGTATACGGTTAAATTAACATACGTGTTTTTTTCTCCTCTAAGTTTTTCACCTATTAAATCATAATCAAAATGTTTTCCATAAATCGTATCGCCATTGGCAAACAAAATACGATCTCCACTCATTATGCCTGCACGCTCACTAGGACCTCCTTCTGTGGGTTTAACAACTGTAACAGTATCTTTATAAGGATAAAAATTAATACCAATACCCACAAAATTACCTTTCATGTTTTCCGTAATGCGTTCTAAATCTTCTTTAGGAATGTAAGAAGAATGCGGATCGAGATTGTTTAATATGCCGTTCACTGTGACATCAACAATACTGTCTGTATTTACCTCTTCAACATATTCGTAATCTATGTAATCTATTAACCGGTTAAGTTTATCTTTTTTACTGTTGGTTGAAAACAGGTTATCTGAAGTATCAGTAAAGTTCAATCTACCACCAATAACAACACCTGCAGCAATTGCCACACCAATGATAAGAGGAATGTATTTATTTTTTGTGGTCATATTGTATTTTACGAAGGCTAACCTTCCTTTAAATCTTCTATTAATTGTAACTCAATACCAGCCTTTTCTAAAAATTTAAGTCCAGAATCATCCTTATAGCCTTGATGATAAACGACCCTCACAATTCCGGCTTGATGAATTAACTTGCTGCATTCTTTACAAGGTGATAAGGTAATATATAGCGTTGCGCCTTGACAAGATTGTGTAGATGCTGCAACCTTAAGTATTGCATTTGCTTCTGCATGTAAAACATACCATTTGGTATAACCTTCATCATCTTCACAATAGTTTTCAAAACCAGTAGGTGTACCATTGTATCCATCAGAAATGATCATTCTATCCTTTACAATCAAAGCTCCAACTTGTTTACGTTTACAGTGCGATAATTTTCCCCATTCTTTTGCAATGCGTAAATAAGCTTTATCGTAACGAAGTTGTTTAGAATTTAACATTAGAATTTTCTTAATATAAGTACACTTGTAAGAAACGAATATAAACGCTTAGTATTTTATAACCAATTTACAATGGGTAAATTTTAACCAAATTTTATGCATTATTAAAAATTTCGCTTCCCAAAATCATAGGAATCACTAAACCAGTTACCACAGAAGACAGCACCAAAACCCAATCTCTACGTGATACTCTAAATATGGTTTGGCATAAAAACCCAACAAACAACACAACAAATACTATAATAACTTGCGCAAATTCAATTCCAAGTGCAAACTCAATAAGAAGTTCTAATTTATTTTCACTTTGACCTGCAAACATTTTAAATTCTCGTGCAAAACCCAATCCGTGAACAATACCAAAAAACAAGGTTGTAAAAAACAACAAGCCCACTTTGTTAGATTTAGACTTTTTTCCTGAAGTGAATATATTATATACAGCTGCAATTAAGATCGTAATAGGAATCAAAAACTCTACTAACTTACCGTTAACACTTACTATACCATAAGCTGCTAATACTAAAGACAACGTATGACCAAGCGTAAACATAGAAACCAACAAAAGTACACGCTTCCAATCTTTAAAAAGGTAAGGCACAGCTAATACCATTAAGAAAAGAACATGGTCGTAGCCATTAATATTTAAAACATGGTTGATGCCATACTCTACGTTAAACCAAAAATTTTCTAACATAATTATTTCTTTGGGATTCTTCAAAGTTACAATTAAAAGCTAATAGCTTTCTGTTAAAATAAAGTGAATAATATTTGTTATTTACTAATTTGTTTCGGAATATTGTAGTCTACAAAGTTCAAATAACTTATTGAGATGTTATCAAGAAAGGTTGAGGGATTAGACCCATTGAAGCCTTAGCAACCCTTAAACTTATTAAGAAGGTGCTAAATTCTACGTAATTAACGATTCATTTATCGTGTAATTGGATAGATAACCAAGCCAAATTACCACATCATGGTAGTTAAATTCTTATAACATTTTTTTATTTACTCGTCAATTTATGACGCATTTGATTTTTGTTTACCAATACATATTAAGTAAAATAAAATGAGTTCAAAACACATAGAAACAGAAGCTATTCGCACACAAATAGAACGTTCACAATACCTAGAACATTCTAGCCCAATGTATTTAACATCGAGCTACGTATTTGAAGACGCCGAAGATATGCGCGCGTCATTTGCAGATGAAAAAGAACGTAATATTTACAGTCGTTATTCTAACCCAAACTCATCAGAATTTGTAGAAAAAGTGTGTAAAATGGAAGGCGCAGAGCGTGGTTATGCCTTTGCCTCTGGTATGTCTGCTGTATTTTCAACTTTTGGTGCTTTGTTAGATTCCGATGACCATATTATTTCATCACGAAGCATATTTGGTTCTACACAAACCTTATTTAATAATATTTTACCAAAGTGGAACATCTCAACTAGCTATTTTAAAATTGATGAATTAGATGCTATTGAAAGCCTAATTCAACCAAATACAAAAGTGATTTACGCAGAGAGTCCAACAAATCCTGCTGTAGATATTTTAGACTTACAACGCTTAGGCGATATAGCTAAAAAACACAATCTCTTATTTATTATAGATAATTGTTTTGCGACGCCTTATTTACAACAACCCATAAAATTTGGTGCAGATTTGGTAATTCATTCGGCGACTAAATTAATGGATGGACAAGGTAGAGTTCTAGGAGGTGTAACCGTTGGAAGTTCAGAATTAATTCAGAAAATATATTTGTTTTCTAGAATTAGCGGTCCAGCCTTATCACCATTCAATTCTTGGGTACTCTCTAAAAGTTTAGAGACTTTACCTGTTAGAGTAGACAGACATTGTGATAATGCGCTAAAAGTAGCCATGTTTTTAGAAAGTCATGAGAATGTGAAATTGGTAAAATACCCGTTTTTAAAATCACATCCACAATACGAATTAGCAAAAAAACAAATGAAATTAGGTGGAAGCATCGTGGCGTTTGAAATAAAAGGAGGCATTGAAGCCGGAAGACAATTCCTCAATGCCATAAAACTATTATCCCTCTCAGCAAATTTAGGAGATACAAGAACCATAGTAACGCATCCTGCATCAACAACGCATGCTAAAATACCAGAAGCTATTCGTTTAGAAACAGGAATCACAGCTGGTTTAATAAGAATTTCTGTAGGCTTAGAACATCCTGAAGATATTATTAACGATTTAAAACAAGCCTTAGAAAACTTGAATTTGAAATTGTATAAAAATTTTAATTGATTGGACTGTCCCCTTGAGGGGACTTTAGGGGTGTTTCAAACAAAAATATTATGAGCAAAATAAAACAAGAATTACAAAAACGAATCTTAGTTCTCGATGGTGCCATGGGAACTATGTTGCAGCAATATAATTTCTCGGAAGAAGATTTTAGAGGCGAACGTTTTAAGGATTATCCTTCACCTTTAAAAGGAAATAACGATTTATTATCTATCACACAGCCTAAAGCCATAGCAGAAATTCACGCAAAATATTTTGAAGCTGGTGCAGATATTGTAGAAACTAACACCTTCTCAGGCACAACCATTGCCATGGCTGATTACGACATGGAAGATTTGGTTTACGAACTGAACTATGAATCGGCTAAAATAGCTAAAGACGTTGCGGATAAATTCACGAAAGAGAATCCTGAAAAGCCTCGTTTTGTAGCCGGCAGTATTGGGCCAACCAACCGAACGGCAAGTTTATCGCCAGACGTTAACCGACCAGAATACAGAGCTATTACTTTTAACGAATTACGTGTTGCTTACAAACAACAAGTAGAAGCTTTAATTGATGGAGGTGTTGATATGCTTTTGGTGGAAACTATTTTTGATACATTAAATGCAAAAGCGGCTTTATTTGCCATTGAAGAAGTAAAAGAAGAGCGTCATATTGATATTCCAATTATGGTTTCTGGTACCATAACGGATGCCTCTGGAAGAACATTATCTGGCCAAACCGTTGAAGCGTTTTTAACCTCAGTATCTCATATTCCGTTATTAAGCGTAGGTTTTAATTGTGCGTTAGGCGCGCAACAACTGCAACCATACTTACAACGCTTATCGGACGAAACCGAGTTTTTTACCTCAGCACATCCAAACGCAGGATTACCAAATGCTTTTGGAGAATACGATGAAACTCCAGAGCAAATGCAAGGTTATATTGAAGCCTATCTTAAAGATAACCTCATCAACATTATTGGTGGTTGCTGCGGCACAAGTCCTGAGCACATTAAAGCTATTGCTGATGTGGCTAAGAAGTATGAACCGAGAAAACTTGTCATTCCTGCATAAGCAGGAATCCACTTTGAAAAGACTCACATGACTCAAAATAAAAAATACCTAACACTTTCTGGTCTTGAACCTCTAGTGGTTACACCAGAATCAAACTTCATTAATGTTGGCGAACGTACCAACGTCACTGGCTCACGTAAATTTCTTCGCCTAATTAAAGAAGAAAAATACGACGAAGCTTTAGAGGTGGCAAGAGATCAAGTGGAAGGTGGTGCGCAAATCCTCGATGTCAACATGGACGAAGGCATGTTAGATGGTGTGCTTGCCATGACCACCTTCTTGAATCTTATTGCATCAGAACCCGATATCTCGAGAATTCCATTGATGATAGATAGCTCTAAATGGGAAATTATTGAAGCTGGTTTGCAAGTCGCACAAGGAAAATGTGTCGTTAATTCTATAAGTTTAAAGGAAGGCGAATCCCAATTTAAACATCACGCCAAACTCATAAAACGTTATGGTGCTGCTGTTGTCGTTATGGCTTTTGATGAAGATGGCCAAGCCGATACCTACGAACGACGCATTGAAATTTGTAAACGTTCGTATCACATTTTGGTAAACGAACTAAAATTTCCTGCGCAAGATATCATCTTTGACCCAAACATTTTTCCGGTTGCCACAGGAATGGAAGAGCATCGCAGAAACGCACTCGACTTTTTTGAAGCTACCAAATGGATTCGAGAAAACTTACCTCATGCCAACGTTTCTGGTGGTGTGAGTAATGTATCATTTTCATTTAGAGGAAATAATGTGGTACGTGAAGCCATGCATTCCGCTTTTTTATATCATGCTATTAAGAATGGTATGAACTTAGGGATTGTAAACCCTACGATGCTTGAGGTATATGATGAAATTGATAAAGATTTATTAGAACGTGTAGAGGACGTCCTCTTTGACAGACGTGATGATGCCACCGAACGCTTATTAGATTTTGCCGAATCGGTAAAAGGACAGAAAAAAGAACAAGAAGATAAAGTACAAGCATGGCGAAGTGAAGCACTTCAAAATAGAATTACACACGCCTTAGTAAAAGGTATTGACACCTTTATTTTAGAAGATGTGGAAGAGGCGCGTTTAGCCTCAGACAAACCTATTGAAGTTATTGAAGGGCATTTAATGATTGGTATGAATGTGGTTGGCGATTTATTTGGAAGTGGTAAAATGTTCTTACCTCAGGTGGTAAAATCAGCACGAGTTATGAAAAAAGCCGTTGCTTATCTACAACCTTTTATTGAAGCGGAAAAAGATGGCAAGCAAGAGTTTGCAGGTAAAATATTAATGGCAACCGTTAAAGGCGATGTACATGATATCGGAAAGAACATTGTAAGTGTTGTTTTAGGCTGTAATAATTATGAAATCATTGACCTTGGTGTGATGGTGCCACCAGAAAAAATTATTGAAACGGCTATTAAGGAAAAGGTAGATATCATTGGGTTGAGTGGTTTAATTACACCATCGTTAGATGAAATGGTTTACGTGTCTAAATCACTAGAAAAAGAAAAAGTAAACATTCCTCTTATTATTGGTGGCGCAACAACATCTAGAGCGCATTCTGCTGTAAAAATTGCACCGCATTATAACAATACGGTAGTACATATTAATGATGCCTCAAGAGCAGTAACGGTTGTTGGTAATTTACTTCAAAAAGACAGTAAAGTTTATAAAAACCAAATTAGAGAAGAGTATGATGCCTTCCGAGAGCAGTTCTTAAAACGTACCAAGAAAAAGGATTATTTAACGCTTGCTGATGCTCGAAAAAACAAATTTAAAATCAATTGGAACACATCCGAAATTGTAAAACCAAAACAATTAGGCATTCAAATTATTGAAGATTTTGATATCACTAAACTTGAAGATTTTATTGATTGGTCACCATTTTTTAGAAGTTGGGATTTGCATGGTAAATATCCAGCCATATTAACCGATGATGTTGTTGGCACACAAGCCACGGATTTATTTGCCGATGCACAGGTCTTATTGAAACGTATTTTCAATGAAAAACTGCTTAAAGCTAAAGCCATTTTTGGACTGTTTGAAGCGAATACAGTAAATGATGATGATATTACAATCTCTGATTATAATGCTGAACTTGATTCGGCATCTCCTAAAAACAACTATACTTTTTTAACCCTTCGTCAGCAATCCAAAAAATCAGCAGGCAAACCAAATATCGCTCTAGCCGATTTTATTGCACCAAAAGCAACCAACAAACAAGATTATATGGGCTGTTTTTGTGTAACGACGGGATTTGGAACAGCAGAATTAGCTGCACAGTTTGAAGCAGAGCACGATGATTACAATTCCATTATGATAAAAGCTTTAGCAGATAGATTAGCAGAAGCTTTTGCCGAATATTTACACAAAGAAGTCAGAACAAAACATTGGAGTTATGCTAATAATGAAAACTTGTCTAACGACGAGTTAATTAAAGAAGATTATAAAGGTATTAGACCAGCACCAGGTTATCCTGCTTGTCCAGACCATTTAGAAAAGAAAACCATTTGGGAAGTTCTAAAAGTAGAAGAAAACATTGGTGTAAAACTTACCGAAAGTTTAGCCATGTGGCCAGCGGCAAGTGTCAGTGGTTACTATTTTGGTAATGCAGAAGCTAAATATTTTGGTTTAGGTAAGATAAAGGAAGACCAAATTGAAGATTATAGTAAACGTAGAGGAATTACCATGGAAGAAGCAACCAAATGGCTAAGTCCTAATATTGCAGATTAACTGTCATTCTTGTGAAAACAGTAACCTACTGATAAATATATTATTAATTAAAAAGATTCCCACTTTCGTGGGAAGTAAACATGAAAGTAACAGACCACATAAAAAACGCGAACGGAAAAACCTTATTTTCCTTTGAAATTATTCCACCAAAAAAAGGAAATAGCATACAACAACTCTATAATAATATTGACCCATTAATGGAGTTCAATCCACCATTTATAGATGTCACCACCTCTAGAGAAGAATACCTTTATATAGAGAAAGACGGACTTCTGGACCGTAAAATTACACGTATGCGACCAGGAACTGTAGGGATTTGTGCTGCCATATCGCATAAATATAATGTAGACACGGTTCCGCATGTATTATGTGGAGGTTTTACCAAAGAAGAAACCGAATATTTATTGGTCGATTGTCATTATCTAGGCATTCATAATGTGATGGCCTTACGAGGCGATGCCATGAAACATGAACAATATTTTAAAGCTTGTGATGGTGGTCATCAATTTGCGAAGGAATTGGTTGGTCAAATTCAAAATCTAAATAAAGGTCAGTATTTACATGATGTCATTGAAGCCGACGGTAAATCGGATTTTTGTATTGGTGTGGCAGGTTATCCCGAAAAACACTTAGAAGCACCTTCTTTAAAAACAGACTTAAAACGTTTAAAAGAAAAAATAGATGCTGGCGCAGATTACGTGGTAACCCAAATGTTTTTTGACAACCAAAAGTATTTTGAATTTGTAGAAGCCGCCAAAGCCGAAGGGATTAATGTGCCAATTATTCCAGGTATAAAACCTCTTGCTGTAAAACGTCATTTACAACTATTGCCGCAAGTTTTTAAAATTGATTTACCTGAAGATTTAATTGATGCTGTTGAAGCCTGCAAAAACAATCAACAAGTACGACAAGTTGGTGTAGAATGGGCGATTCAACAATCTAAAGAATTACAAGCCGCTGGTGTCCCAGTATTGCACTACTATTCTATGGGAAAAAGTGATAATGTGAAAGCAATTGCTTCTGAGCTGTTTTAAAGACTAAGATTTTTTCTTAGTTATAACATTTAACGTTAAGCCCGAAACAATTAAAATTACACCGACTAAACTCCACAATGTATACACTTCTTTAAACCAAAGTAAACCAATAATTATTGTGAAAATTACCTCAAGATATTTTAATGGAGCCACTTGGTTTGTTTCACCTACTTGCATGGCTTTTGTCATGTATAATTGAGCAAAATAGCCAAAAACACCAAGACTCATGAGAATTAACCAGTCTTTACCTACTGGAGTTACCCAATCACTTATGGATAATAGGCCACCAATGACTGCAGATATGACCATAAAATAATTAACAATAACAACAGGATGATCTGCATCACCAATTTTACGTATAAAAATGTAGACTAAACCTGCAAATAAAGCTGATACTATTGCTAATATTACGCCTGTTACTTGCATTTCTGTATCATCAAAACCTTTCAAAATTAGGACACCAGAAAAGGCGATCGCAAAAAACAACCATTGTATTGGTCTAATTTTTTCCTTAAGTATAAATAATGCAAAAACTGTAGCGAAAATTGGGGCAATATATCGCAATGAAACTGCAGTGCCCATGGCAATATATTTTATTGACATAAAAAATAAGGTCATAGAAATAAGTCCTACAACACTGCGCATTATCATTAACCCTCTTTTATTACCAAGCAATGAAATCTTGTTTTTTAATAAAAATGGAATCGTAAAAAATAAAGAGCCTAAGGCTCTAAAAAAGACAATTTGATAAACACTAAAACTTTTTAGAGATTTTACAAATACATTTAGTAACGTAAATGCAAGTGCACTAATAATCATGTATTGAATTGCTTTTTTCAAAATGAAATATAATTTAGAGTGTTTTTAACAGTCAGCAATTTAATCATATTACCGAATGATTCTATTATTATCAACCAAAAAAAAAGGGCAACTTACACATTCTAAGCTACCCTTTAATTTCAAATAATTGTTGTTTTATTCTATTACAATTCGTTTAGTAACTGAGTTAGTACCAGCATTTACTTTTAATAAATATACACCAGAGGCCATGTCAGAAACATTAATTGAATCATTAACTAAGCTTGACGTAGAGAATACTTTAGAACCAAGAATGTTATATAATTCAACTGAATCTATTTGACTATGATCTGTCGCTTGTATAGTAATATTCTCAGAAGCTGGGTTAGGGTATACTCTTAAGCTAGATGCAGAAAACTCGTTTGTAGAAAGCGTTCCTAAGTTAACTAAAGCAAGATTATCTGCTCTTACTTCTGTGTCTCCATTCATCCAACCTTTATCTTTTCCTGAATCTCCATGTATACTTGCATCATAAGGTCCAACTGCTCTAATAAATAATGCAATACTCGTCTCAGAACCTGTATTAAAAGAAATTGTAGGTGTCATTGTATTTAAATCTGATGTACTTCCAGAAGGTACAATTGTTCCGTAAGCTAGTTGATTAGATACATCTTCTACATCGGCTACAGTTGTATAACCAAATCCTGTTTCTCCTGCAGTAGCTCCAGGTAAATAAGCAGGTGTATAACCAGCCTCATACGAACTTCCTTTTAAAACAATAACTTCAAGATATTGTGTTGTAGTTGTTTCATCACTAAAACGGAATTCTAAATCTAACGTATAGTCACTGTTTGCCTCAACTGCAACTTCTTGGTAAATACCATCAGATTCTACATTATCAAATTTCACAACATCATCACTAGAGATTGTAGACGATTCTGCTTGATCTGCAATATCTTTATTTATCCACCCTGAACAAGCACAATCTGAACCTGAAGCCTTAGGGATTTTGTCAAAATTGGCATTATTTACTGTTGGTTGTACTTGAGCGAACCCAATTACGGAAATTAATAAGCATAAAGTAAAAAGTAGTTTTGTTTTCATAATTATTGTTTTTATTTATTAGTATTTAGTATTCGTCTTAAAATGAGGTAAATGCCTTAAAAAAACTGGTTTACCAAATTGGTTTACCAAATATAGCAAAAAAATTTACGCTAAAACGTTTTCGATTGTAGATTTATTAAATTTAACTACAATTTTACATCAAACAGTTAAAAATTCTACCATTATTTTAATTAATAGGTATATTATTAACAGTTTATTAGGTCTACAAAAAGATTTCTAAAAAAATATCTTGTATTTTTAGTTTATAAAAATTGAGCTCATGACTTCACGATTATTTCTGTTCTATATCGCTTTCCTATATGTAGGTAGTGTACATGCTCAAGTTGTATTAAGTGCAGATGGTCCTGGCACAACATATGAACACATAAATTCTGTCTTAGCTCCTGGGTATAATGCAGTGGAAGTACCTGATTGCATACATGCAGATTTTGGTCGGCATATTGACGAAATATTTGACACGGAAGTCAACGCCAACGTCTTTCGTTTTTATGCTCACAAAACACCTGATAATGATCGTTGCATAAATTTTGACAGACAACGAACAGAAATAAAAACGTATAATGCTTCTCCTGATAACTTAAAAGGTACGCTAGGCGAAACTGTGGAATATAAATGGAAATTTAAAATAGATATCAATTTTCAGGCTTCAACAAGTTTTACGCATCTTCATCAAATAAAATCTGTAGACGGTCAATATGCTTCAATACCAATGATAACCCTTACGGCTAGAAAAGCAAATCCAGATAGAATAGAATTACGGTATACGTCAACGAACAATCAAAATACCATACAGACTTCAAACTTAGACGAATTTAGAGGAGAATGGGTAGCCGTTACAGAGCAGATTACATTTAGTGACAATGGTAGTTATTCTATAGAAATTATTCGGCTTTCAGATAATGTTAATCTATTAAGTTATTCCAATTCGTCAATAGATACTTGGCAAGATGGAGCCTCCTTTGCTAGGCCAAAATGGGGCATTTATAGAAGTCTCAATAATAGTACAGATTTACGAGACGAATATGTGCTTTTTAATAATTTTAGTATTGAAGAACTCGATTTACTTTCTGATTCGGATCTTGACATTGAACATGAAGATTTAACATTATTCCCCAATCCTGTTCAAAATAGTGTGCGCATTAGTCCTATAGAAAGTATAGATGACTTACACCTTTTTAATAGCTTAGGTAAGGAGATTGATATTACTAACCGAATAAAAAAGAATGAAACACTAGATATTTCTGGATTAGAATCTGGTATTTATTTTCTTAAAATAATTAAAGGCAATCAAATAATAAAGACCTTAAAATGTATAGTGAATTAAACATTTAATCAATTCAACCTTCTAATACATTTAATAAACTTTTATGAGATAATTGTTTTATTTCCTCCAAGGGTTGATTAGAGCTTATATTTAGAAACTCAATTGGAAATGAATTTTCTTCAGAATATTGCGACTTTTCCCTAGCCTCTGAAGAGATTATAATAATGCCATCTATTGACCCATCACTGAGACTTTTTATATAATTTAATTCTTTTGTATTAGAATTGAAGGATTGGTAAAATAAGATTCGATATCCTAATTTTTCAGCAGATTTTTGTAAATAGCATAACGAATAATTATAGCAAGATTCAGTCACTTTAGGCAAAATCACTGCTATAGAACCTGTTTTTTGCATCCTTAGTGAAACAGCATAACTATTAGGTACATAGTTATACTGTTTTGCTAAAGTTTTAATTGTATCTCGTGTAGCTTTACTTATTTCATGTTTATTATTGAGAGCTTTAGATACCGTGGATATTGAATATCCAGATATTGATGAAAGTTCTTTAATTGTTACAGCTGACGATTTCAATTGTTATGATCTTAAATCTTTAATAATACTTAAAGCATTTCTTGTATCTGATTCTATTTTAGCTAAATCATAGGTACCATCTGCACCTTTAGCTATTAACTTTGATCCCATACCTACACAGGTAACACCAGCTTTAAACCATCCTTCTAGGTTTTCTCTTGTTGGAGAAACACCTCCAGTTGGCATAATACTTGTCCAAGGCTGAGGGCCTTTAATTGCCTTTACAAAATCTGCTCCATATATTCCTCCTGGGAATAACTTAACAACTTCACAACCTAATTCTTCTGCTCTACAAATTTCCGTTAAGGAACCACAACCTGGAGACCATGCAACTTTTCGTCTATTACATACTATCGCGATATCTTCTCTTAATACAGGTGTTACAATAAAATTAGCACCTAATGCCATAAAACGAGAGGCAGATGCTGCATCTGTAACAGAACCTACACCCATAATCATACCTGGTAATTCTTTAAGTACCCATTTATTAAGTTCTCCAAAAACTTCATGAGCGAAGTCTCCTCTGGCTGTAAATTCTAACAAACGTGCTCCACCATCATAGGTTGCCTTAATAACTTTTTTACTAATTTCAATATCTGCATTATAAAACAACGGCACCATTCCGGTTTGTTTCATAACATTTGCAACTTCAATTCTTGTATAATTTGCCATAATTCTTTCTTTGATTTTAGTTCCAGTTTAATATTTTTTTGAAATCATAATCCTCTGGATTAGGAATATATGTTTTCGCTTTTTCGTAATCTTTTTCTTTTATAAAGAATAAATTATCTATAAATAATTGTGCCATATCAGAATCAATATCTACCAATCTCGGTGGAATTTTACCATTTTCATCTTCAAAATCTTTTAAAAATAATGGTTTTATATCACCACTAGAGTTGGCGCTAACTATACAACCTGAAACACCTTGATCGAACAATTTTTTAACTCCTATACCCAGTAGTGTACATAAAGTTAAATCGAATGCAATAGGATTACAACATCTTAATTCGTAACCAAGTTCTACGGGTCTCGATTTTATTTCCAAGCCAATTTCCTTTAATTTAACTTGTAATAGATAATTGAAGATATGAGATTTACTTACATTGCCTAATTCTGGATGACCATGATCATCATAGGTAAAATTGATTCCAGAATTTACAATTTCTTCTTCATCCATGAAATGAAATACACCTTCACTTATTAATGCAACACCATATTCTACGCCCATGATTTTACATTTTACAATCGAAGAAATAATCATTTTGATCAACTTATCGAATGTAATGTTGGTTTTATTAAACATTTCAGGAATTATCATCATTTGAAAATGACATGCCGAAGCAATACCAAATGCTAAATGACCTGCAGATCGACCCATTGCAGAAACAACAAACCAATTTTCACTTGTACGCGCATCTTCATATACTGTATTCCCAATTCTAACACCTTCATCCTTTGCCGTATGAAATCCAAATGTTGGATTTCTATCTGGTAAAGGCAAATCATTATCTATTGTTTTAGGTACATGAATATGTGCTACATCCAAATGTTGTGTTCCCAGAAATTTGGTTAACCTATTGGCGGTAGATGCTGTATCATCACCACCAATAGTTACCAATAATTTTACATTATGTTTTTTGAAAAAATCAGCTTTAAAATCACTGTCTTTAGGCTTAAACCTACTCATTATTAAGGTAGATCCTCCACGACTAAATATGCGATCTGCGTGATGAAAATCAAAAATTTTCACTTCTGGCTCGTCCGATAATAAACCTTGGTATCCATGATGTACACCAATAACTTCATAGCCATCTTTCATAAAAGTTTTGGCTAAGGTGCTAATTACCGTATTTATTCCAGGTGCAGGACCACCTCCACAAATTATAGCTATTGATTTTTTCATATAAAAAGCGTGCGTTTCGTTATCTAGCAACACGTCCAGACGCATCTCCACCCATCAGTTTTTCAACTTCTGAAACTGTCACTAAGTTGGCATCTCCTTTTATAGTATGCTTTAAGCAAGAGGCTGCTACAGCAAAATCTAATGCATTCTGATCATCTTCTGGGTATTTTAATAAACCATAGATTAATCCACCCATAAATGAATCTCCTCCTCCTACACGGTCAACAATATCAGTAATTTGATATTGACGTGTTTCATACATTTTTTCACCATCATATAAAACACCTGCCCAAGTATTATGAGAAGCAGAAATTGAACCTCTTAATGTGGTAATTACTTTTTTCGCTCTAGGGAATTTTTCCATCATTTGCTTACAAACTGATAAGAAAGCTTCAGCTTTTACATCGTGCCCATGCTTGTGAACATCTAATCCTTCAGGGTGAATACCGAAATGTTTTTCAGCATCTTCTTCATTACCTAAAACAACATCACAATATGATGTTAATTCACTCATTATTTTTTCTCTGTGTGCATCATCACAAAATGTCCAAAGTTTAGCTCTATAGTTTAAATCTGTAGAAATAGTAACACCCATTTCGCTCGCCACTTTAACAGCTTCTAAACACGCATCTGCAGCACCTTGAGAAATAGCCGGAGTTATACCTGTCCAGTGAAACCATGCAACATCTTTAAATACAGACTTCCAATCTACCATACCTGGTTTAATTTCAGAAATTGCAGAGTGTGCTCTATCATATACAACTTTAGATCCTCTACTAACTGCTCCTGTTTCTAAGAAATAAATTCCTAAACGATCACCACCATATATAATATTATCAACGCCTACGCCTCTTTTACGCATTTCCATCATTGCACATTCACCAATATCATTTTTTGGTAAACGCGTCACAAAATCAACAGGTACTCCATAATTGGCTAATGATACTGCAACATTAGATTCTCCACCACCATATATGGCATCGAAATTATTTGCTTGAGAAAATCTTAAAAAACCTTGAGGTGCTAATCTTAGCATAATTTCTCCAAAAGTGACTACTTTTTTCATTCTAAATATTTGTTTATTAATTATAAATTTATTCTTTAGTTAAACGTTTAAGCACTTTGCAAAAAATAAATCAAAATGCTCTTATTTTGATTTAATTACTTTAAAATATTATATTTGCTTAATCGATTAAGCAAATATATAAAAACTTGGCGAATAAAAAAAGAATTACTATAAAAGACATCGCTAACGAATTGAACATTTCGCCAGCTGCAGTTTCTAAAGCTATGCATAACGATTCTCGTATTAGTGATAAAACCAAACGCGCTGTAAAACGTGTCGCTAAGGAGCTTGATTATCAACCCAATCATTTGGCGAGTGCACTAAGAAAAGGAAAAAGTAATTTAGTTGGTGTAATTGTTCCAAAAACGAACAGTAATTTCTTTTCTTCTGTTATAGAAAGCATGGAAAATGTGCTTAATAAAGCAGGTTATAATATTATTATCACCCAATCTAACGAATCGTTTGAAAAAGAATGTAAAAATATTGATACCTTATTGTTTACGCAAGTCGATGGTATCATTGCATCCATGGCTAATGAAACGGTTGATTTATCACATTACGAAAAAATAAAATCTAAAGGAATCCCTTTAGTTCTTTTTGACCGAGGAGAAAATGATCTCAATGTAGATTATGTTGGTATTAATGATTACGACAGTAGTCATGTCATTGTAAAACATTTAGTAGAAAAAGGCTGTAAACGTATTGCTCATATTGGAGGCTATCGAAGAACACGAATATTTAATAATAGAATTAGAGGATATGTTGATGCCTTAAAAAAGCACAACTTACCAATTGACAATGGTCTTATTATTGAAAGTTCTCTTACGCTTGAAGATGGTAGACGTGAAATGCAAAATCTTCTAAATTTACAAAACAGACCAGACGCTGTTTATGTTGCCAGTGATTATGCAGCCTTAGGTGCATTACAAGTTTTAAATGAAAATAAAATAAATGTACCAGATTCCATACGTCTCATTGGCTTTGGGAATGAACCTTTTACGTCACTTGTGAGCCCTTCTATTACGAGTATCGCCCAACATAGTAAAGAAATTGGAAGAATTGCAGCAGAAACATTTTTACAACACGCTACAAAAGATATTTTAAAACAAAGCTTAAATAAAATTATTCTAGATGCTGAATTAATTGTTAGGGATTCTTCGAAATAATGTATTTAGATAAAATAATAAGTCTTACATTTTTAACCAAAAAAAGCGTTGTTATATTTCTATAACAACGCTTAGTATAAGCTTTTATTTTAATATCTAATTAGATACCTAATGCCTGACCACCACCAATTTGAATAGTCTCTGCTGTAATAAATGAAGCATCTTTACTAGCTAAGAAAGACACAACACCAGCTACATCTTCTGGTTGTCCTAATCTACCTAACATAATGTTATTTGCCCAAGACGCAAAAACCTCTGGTTTCGTTGCTTTAATTTGTGCATGAAATGGTGTATCAATTGTACCTGGAGATACTGCATTTGCTCTAATACCATACTCAGCTAAATCCTTAGCTAAAGCTCTAGTAATTGCATGAACTCCCGCTTTTGAAGTACCATAGATACCAGCTCCTGGTCCTCCTGCAGTCCAACCAGCATTTGAGGTATAGTTAATAATAGAAGGGTGCTCACCTTTCTTTAAATATGGAATTGCCGCTCTTGATGCAAAAAATACAGAATCAAGGTTAAGTGCCATTACAAATCTATAAAAATCTGTAGTCATCTCTTCAAAACGAGATCTACCACCTAAACCACCAGCATTGTTAACTAATACGTCTATTCTACCGTATTTATCACCAATTTTTGTAATGTTAGAAGTAACAGCTTCTTCACTTGTTACGTCAAATCCATAATATTCTGCTGTAATACCTTCATCAGTAAGTTGCTTTACTCTTTCTGCTCCAGCGCTGTCTTCAATACCATTTAAAATTACAGTATATCCGTCTTGACCTAACCTTTTTGCTACTTCAAATCCAATTCCACCTGTTGCGCCAGTCACAACAGCTACTTTTCCTTTATTACTCATCTTATTTAATCTTAAATTATTCTTATTTATTTTTATTTAATTATACTCTAGGTTTAAGTGGTTCAACTTTAGGACATAAAAACCAAACTGCTAAAAGCGCAATTATTGCTAAAGCACCACCAATTAAAAATGCTGGTGTATAGTTTCCTCCTGTAGTTATAAATGTTACTAATATTGTAAGACCTGCCGCACCTAACTTTGCCGCCATACCTGCAAATCCAGATAATGTTCCTACAATTTTTCCACTAAATAAATCACTTGGTAAAGTTTGTATATTTCCGATTGAAATTTGAAATCCAAATAACAATACTGCCATAATTATTACTGCATTGATTGCAGATCCTGGTGCCTTTAATAGAAAAAAGCATGGTATCATTATAGCACAACCTAAAGTAATTGTCATTTTTCTTGTTTTATCTACAGACCAACCCGCAGATAATCTGTTTTTGGCCAGTAAACCACCAAAAATAGCTCCAATCATTGCACCTACATAAGGTACCCAAGCTGAAAATGCTATTTCCTTAACATCCATTCCAAAAACTTCTGACAAATAAATTGGTATCCAAACTATAAACAACCACCAAATTGGGTCTATCGCAGCTGATGCTATAATAACACCCCAACTCTCTTTGTGTTTTAACAACTCACCCGTTGAAGGCGTATAGCCTTCATCATAGTTACCATCTTTATCTAAATCTTGGTTTTTTTGTCCAGACAGAATATAGTCTCTCTCATTATCCGTTAACCATGGATGTGTTTTAGGCGTACCTTTTACCATATATAACCAAGGTAATAACCATAAAAATCCTAGAACAGCTACCACTATAAATATGGCTTTCCAATCAAAATACACCGATAATAAACCAATTACTGGATATGCAACGATACCTCCAATGGCTGCACCTGAATTAAAAATTCCTTGTGCAAGCGCTCTTTCTTTTGTTGGAAACCATTCTGCATTTGCCTTTGCAGCTCCTGGCCAATTACCGGCTTCTGCAATCCCTAAGATGGATCTAAAAATAGAAAAAGACAACATGCCTTGTGCAAAAGCATGTAACATAGTTGCAATAGACCATACACCAATTGAAAGTGCAAAACCAATACGGGTTCCTATCCAATCAAATATTTTTCCAAACAATGCTTGACCTCCAGCGTATGACAAAATAAATACGGTCGAAATTGTTCCATATATTGCTTTATGCCCATCTTTATCCATTTCCGGGAAGAGATCATTCGCTATATCTGGCCATAAAGCTCCAAAAGCTTGTCTATCAATATAATTTATAACTGCGGCCAATGCTACAAGCCCAACTACCCACCAACGTAAGCCTTTTAATTTCATACTCTATTTATTAAGTTAAGATGATTTTTTTAGATTATAACAATATTGATAAAGCTCGCTAAAGTGCTCTTTCATTTTTTGTTTTGCCAATTTTGGGTTTTGCATTTTAATGGCATCGAAGATTGCTCTATGCTCATCAATTCCCATATTAGCACGATTCTTATCGCAAACGTGATATTTTTCAAAGTTAGTGATTATTTCTGGAGTTATGGTTAACATAAAGGTATTCATTGAACTATTTCCACTTGCTTTTGCTATCGCCAAATGAAACAATAAATCTTCTTGTACGGCATCTCTACCAGCTAATACTTTCGCTGCATAAGCATCTAATGCATTTTTTATATCATTTAAATCTTTATCTGTTCTACGTAACGCTGCTAATCTTACTGTTTTAAGTTCTAATAATATTCTAGTTTCAACTAAAGATTTAAAATCTGGTGTTTCGAGTCTAAGAATATCGTCAATCATCCCATTCATAGCAATGACGCCAATATTAGCAACAAAAGTTCCACTTTGTGGAATTGAATCTAATAATCCATAAAATTCTAATTTCTGAATTGCTTCTCTAACATTACTTCTCGTCACTTCAAACTTTTCAGATAATGTTCTCTCCGAAGGCAATTTATCGCCAGGTTCTAGATTTTTTAAATTAATTAAATCCCTTATTTTAGAAATAATAGCATTCTGTGAATCTAAACTTTCGATTTTTGCCAACATTTCTAATTTCATAACTCAATTTTTTTTTTGGGGGTTACCCCAACAATACTTTATCAACTATATTTAAATAAATAAGTCCGTTTAATAGTGCTTAAAGAATTCTACCTGCACAACTAATCAACGGTAGAATTCAATAAGCGACTAACTCAAATAAACTTTAATGACTTACTTCTAATTCGTAAAATCTCACTTTAGCATAGGCACCTTCATCTCGAGATTGAAAATAATTACCTGCTTTAAAATAATTTTCAAAAACGCCCCATCTCTTTATATGAATACCTTCGTAAGCTTTATATTCCGTATCATTTAAAATGATTAACATTTTGCCATCAGAGACTTGAACTTCTAGAGTAAACTTCCTAAAGCCCACTTCTTGTTCAAAATTAAATCCTTCATCATTATCCCATGCATCTTCATGTAATATTTCAGTATCTGAAGCTGATAGGTCTTTTAACACTTTAGATTTTATTCTTATCTTACCTTTATCCCAATATATTTTAAGAATTGGTGGCGCATTATTATCATCTTCTCCTATTAAATCGCGTTGTTCGTTTGTTAATCTACCATGAATTTGCATTATAATAACACGATGATATTTACCTTCATCATCTTTAGATACTTCATCCATTTGTATCTTTCCTCTCATTTTACCACCATCGGCAAAGGTCCAATTCACATTATTTTCACCAGGTACCATTTGCTCTCTTAATTCAGATCGCGTATACTTGGTGTTTTTGGTTTTAGATTCCGTAGGCATGGCATGGAAAACGATAGCGCCTTTAGTAGAATCTATATACATATATGGTTTTGCAACGTCATTATTTGCAAAGTCTAATATTTCTGGAGGATCAATTTCATAAGGCTTCCCTTTATCATTAGTTACTGGTAGCGTGACTTTCCAATGACTTAAATCAATATTTGGAAGTTTGACCTTCTTCTTTTTTTTCTTTTTCTTTTTCTTTTTAACCTCTTTTAATTCTTTTGATGTTTTAACATCTTGAGCCTGACACTTAGCACTAACTGAAACTGTAAGAAAAACAAATAAACATATTTTAAAGTATCGTAACATATTTCAAGTTTTATAACTAATTAATCAAGCGCTTCAATTTCGAAAGAATCAATATACGATTCATCGAACTCATTATAAAAGAATATAGCCAACGACGTATTTGCCCCTGAATTAAATATCAATGTTCCAGTTGCCAGCGCATCTACACCAGCAACATCTTCTGAAAATGTAATTGACCCTACGGTATTTGCCGTAATATCAGCTGGATTATTAGTCTCAGTTAACATTGAAACATGCAGAAGCCCATTATCAGCAGTATCATTTTTAAACCTGTATTTAAATGATAATGAATACGTTTTATTTGGTGTAAACTCGCTGATTAACTGATATCCAATTCTATCACTTCCTGGATCTGGTAATTTAGCGCCATTACTACCTTCATAGTATCCATTTGAGCTTGTAATCTGAATAACTCCACCTAGACTAGAATTTCGCCATGGATCTCTACTATCATTTCCATTATCAAAACCTGGCTCGAGAATTACTGGTATTGAAGTTGGTGGCTCTTCTGGTTCTATTAAAACTAATTCCTCAGAGTATGTACTAGAAACACCTAAGTTATCTGTTGCTGTTAAAGATACTGTATATGTACCTTCACCTGGAAATATATTAGCACCATCAACTCCAGTTGAGCTATTACCATCTCCATAATTCCATTCATACATTGTTGCACTTATAGATTGGTTTGAAAACGTATAAGTCAAATAATCATTACCTTCAGTAGCAGAAAATAAAGCTTCTGGTGGTGTTAAATCTTCTTGCGAATTAGCATCTGGCAAATCAAATTCCAAGGCATCGATAGAAGGGTCACATGCTGTAGTGATACAAAAAGTAACAAGTAGAAAAATAATCGCTAACGTTCGCGAAACATATCTCTCCAATTTATTAATGTTTTTCATTTTTTTTATGTTTTAAATTTTCATTCTAATTATAACCAGGGTTCTGGCTCATTAGGCCATCACTTAAATTCACTTCATTTTGTGGCATTGGTAACAACAAATCTGAGGTTGTAAATGAAAAACCATTAGCAGTTGAGTATTGTGATAAAACCGATTCTGCTCTTCCTAATCGAATTAAATCAAATAGTCTGTGGTTTTCAAAGGCCAATTCTACTCGTCTTTCTAATAATAAATCATCAACTGATATTTCTGTAACAGCGTCCGTTAACCCAGCTCTATCTCTTACTTCTTGAAAAGATGATAATGCAGCGCCCGCACTTGTTTCTTCCGATCCAGCCATTATTGCTTCTACATGCATTAATAATACATCAGCATAACGTAAAACAATCCAGTCATTTCCGGCTAATCTTGGATTGGCACTTGTTTCAAAAATATGTGGATTCGTTGTTCCTCCGTCATCACCATCAGGGAAATATTTAGCACATTGGTATCTAACTGAAGTTAAGTGGTTTGGGTCTTGTCTAAAAGAATACTGTGCTCTAATTCCTCCAAATTCATTTAAATCATCTACTAAATCGTAGGTTGCATAATTAACACCACTAGACGGTCCAACAGAATTCATAAATTGCGAAGAAAACGTTTGACTATCATTAAGACTAGTAAAACCAATTGCGAAAATAATTTCTTGATTTAACTCCTCATAAAATACATCATTAAAATCTACTAAACCAAATGACCCATCGTTAATGATTTTTTCACACATTATTTGCGCTTTAAGATATTCTGGGTTTTCTAAAGTTAGATATACTTTTGCTAACAATCCTTGAGCAGCAGCTTTAGAAGCTCTTGTTTTATATGTGTTATCCAAACCTTCTTCTGCTGTTAATAAGTCACTAACAATCAAATCATATATAACACTTGTATCAACTCTAGTAAATTGAGCTTCTTTCTCCAAAGGACTTAAAACATGATCCACATAAGGAACATCTCCAAACAGTCTTACTAAATTAAAATATGCATAGGCTCTAATAAATTTTGCTTCCGCCTCTATCACTGAAGTATCATCACTTACATTACCTAAATTTTCTAAAACAACATTTGCTCTATAAATAACCTCATAATAACTATCATAATAATTAGCAACAAGACCATTTATTGGAAGTACGTTGAATGACTCAAATTGTCCTGCGTCAGAAAAATCATCTGGATCTGCAATTTTCGTTGCCGTATTACCACTTCTCATCTCTGTGATGTAAAATTCATATTGTACACCATGGTTACTATCCTTATCGAAATCTCCAACGCCTTGAATAGCATCATAAGCACCAATTAGCGCAGATTCTAATTCAGCTGTAGTGGTATAGTAATTATTTGATGTAAGAGCTGAGCTTGGTTCTGGCTCTAAAAAACTATCACAAGACGTTGCCATAAATCCTATGAGTAAGACAGCTATATATGTTTTATATTTCATGATATATTGTATAAAGTAATTAAATGCTTTTTTTTAAAAATCTAAGTCTAATCCTAAAGATATTGTTCGATAAATTGGAGAACCACCTCTTTGGTATCCGTATTGTGTAGGGCTGGTTTTGTCTAAGGCTTCTGGATTCCAGCCTGTGTAGCCATCTGCAGTTTTGTATACTAGGTTTTGTCCTGATGCATAAACTCGTAATTTAGAAATCTTTAACTTACTCGTTAAATCTTCAGGAAAACTATAACCTATATTCACATTTCTTAAAGCAATATACGACGCGTCTTGAATAACACTATTGGTTAAATACTTATCTACTAAAAATTCAGTACCGTAACCTGCTGCCGCTGCCGCATCATTTAACGTTCTGTTATTGTTATGACTAAACAGGTAATGATCACCAATGTTTCTAACTTCAGCACCATGTGACCCTTGGAACATCAAAGAGAAATCTAAATTTCCAATTGTAAAATCGTTACTAAAACTCCAAATTAATTCTGGGTAAGGGTTTCCTAAAATAGTTTTATCATCTGCATCTAATACACCATCTCCATTTAAATCTTTTACTTTTACCCAACCAAATTGAGCACCTACATGTCGATAAGGTCTATCTCTATATTCAACAGGCACTTCCGATTCCACCACGTAGCCGTAAAAAGAAGATATTGGTTGCCCTTCCTGGTTTATCCATTCAGCAGGTCTTGAAGGATCTATGCTTGTAATTTGACCATCTGAATCTGCAAAATTAACAAGTGTATTTTCGTTGGTTGTTGCAATTATCGTAGATTGCCAAGAGAATTTCTCTAAATTAATATTTCTAGTTCTTACTTCAAACTCAAAACCTTGATTTTTTACTTCTCCTAAATTAACTAAAGCACTATTATGACCAGTTGTTGCAGAAACAGGGTTGTTTAATAATAATTGATCACTTGTTCTTTGATACCAATCAACAGAACCTGTAATTTTATTATTTAAAAACCCAAAATCTATACCTGGATTGATCTCAATTAATCGTTCCCATTTTAACTCTGGGTTGGCAAGATTTAACGGCGAATAACCTGTAGTTATAGTACCATCTGTAACATAGGTTGTTAAATCTAATAATGATAAGTGTGGGTAATAATCTTGCAACACATTATCAGAACTTAAAACAGAAGTACTTCCTTGTGCATCTGGATTAACACTTCCTGTGTTTAGACGATCGTTACCAGTAACACCATAACTTGCTCTAAATTTAAGCGTTGAAACAAAGTCACTATCCTCTAAGAAACTCTCTTTTGCTACATTCCAACCTATAGAAGCCGCCGGAAAATTACCATATTTAAAATCCGATCCAAAAATTGAACTTCCATCACGACGCATACTTAGCGACAATAAATATTTATCGTCATATGCATAAGTTAATCTTGAAACGTAAGAAACACCTCTTTTCTGCCATTCGAATCCAAATGTTTCATCAGCAATAATGCTAGTAGCACCAGAAATTTGCTGAACTACATCATTTTCAAAACCTACACCCTTTATTGTAGAAAAGAAATAATCTCTTGTTTCAATTGAATTACCTAAAGTCACTCCTAACTCATGTTTTCCAAATGTTTTATTATAGTTTAAAAAGTTATCAAAAATATAATATTGTTCTTTTTGATTAGTTTCAACCATATATGCTTCTGTAGAAATCCTTCGCGCTAAAGTCCCCAAATAATCTGTTCTCTTAGTATCTTGTAAAGATCCAGAAATTGAGGTTTTAAATGTTAAGCCGTCCATGATTTTGTATTTACCATAAACACTACCAAACATCTTAAATTTTTTATCCATTCTACTTCTTTCTGTAGCTCTTCCATATGGATTCTGATTCGTACTGTTCCCCAAATTAAATAACTCTTCGTCAAAGATACCATCACCATTAAAGTCAAATATTGTAAAATGATCTTGCCTAGCATAATCTCCAACCTGAAGTCCAAAATCTGGATCTACCATTTGCAGCGTATGCTCATCATGATAAATTGGCAACCAAGGTTGATGCCTAGCAACATTGTGAATAGACTCCGCAAATCTATCTCTAATTGTATATGACGGACTAAGATTTACTCCTACAGAAAACTTGTCGTTTATTTTATTATCTACTTTTAACCTTGCTCCATATTTTGAATAGTTATCTCCTAATAACACACCTTCATCATCTGAGTAATTTAAACTAGCTGTATATTTTGTGCTTTTATTTCCACCTCTAAAAGAAAGTGCATGACTCGTAATCGTTCCGCCATCAAAAAATACATCTTGCCAAGAACGATCAGTTCCTGTTTGTAATTGCGCTTGAGTATATATGGAAATTTCACCATTTTCTTCCATTTGCTGCTCAGCCCACTCCGTCGTGGTATAACCATAAGCATCACTCTTACGCGCATCCTTAAAACCGGTATATGTATTATAACTTACCTTTGTTTTACCTTCAATACCAGACTTCATGGTTATCATGATAATACCATTAGATCCTTTTGAACCATAAATAGAAGATGATGCCGCATCTTTTAAAATCTCAAAAGACTCTACATCATTCATATTTAAAGACCCTAAGAAATCTGAATCTACAATAACGCCATCAACCACTATTAAAGGTGTAGAATCGCCAGCCATAGAACCAACACCACGAATGGTAATGGTTGGTGCTGCACCAGCTTCACCATCCGTCGCCTGAATATTAACACCTGAAACCTGCCCAACTAAAGCATCATCAACTCGAGATACAGCTATTTGCCCTAAATCATCATTTACTACTTTAGATATTGCTCCTGTCGTGTGACTTTTTTTCTGAGTACCGTAACCAATAACTACAACCTCATTTAATGTATTATCTGATTCCACCAATGCCACATTAACAGTCTTTTGACTATCTATAATAATCGTTTGTGACACATATCCAATATAAGAAAACTGAATAACATCGCCTTTTGCGACCTCTAATTGGTAGTTTCCATCAAAATCTGTAGAGGTACCTCTCGTCGTTTTTAGAATAATTATGTTTGCTCCTGGAATAGGCATATTATCACTAGACGATGTAACAGTTCCGCTTAAGGTGTACTTTTCTTGTGCAATAAGCGAAACACAAAAAAACAAAGCGAAAATCGTTGTTAACTTTATTTTTAAATTCATGTTTATATATTAGATTAGTTAGTTTTTTATCACCATTCTGCTAGAAATAAACCACTTATGAATTGGTTTACCAGATTGGTTTACCAAATATAACAAAATATTTGGTTAAATCAAAGTTATTTTAATTTAGTACTGTTGATGTCACTAAACTTATAGAAACACCTATATTATTTGAGATAAATCACTTAATATATTTTAGGACTCAATCAATGATTAGTGAAAAAAAATACTTTACAATTAAATAAATTAATCATAAAGTATTTTTAAACACTTTCTTTGTAAGGACTATTAAATAAATTTCTAATCCATCTAAAAATCTTACAAAGAAAGTTATTAATATTAAAAAATTAGTAACCTGTATTCTGTGTAATTACACCACGTGTTGCTAAAATTTCAGAAACAGGAACTGGAAATACATGATAATTACTATTAACAGTTTGTCCCATTTCAGCATCTACAGAATTAGTTCTTACTAAATCGAACCATCTATGTCCTTCAAACGCCAACTCCAAACGTCTTTCATCAGCAATTAATTGTCTTACTGCTGCTTGTGTAGTAGCAGTACCAGTTAAGCTATTAAGACCAGCTCTAGTTCTAATATCATCTAATAAAGGTAATACCGTAGTAGCTGAAGAACCGTTTTCATTTAAGGTTTCTGCATACATAAGAATAACATCCGCTAAACGAATTTCAATCCAATCATGTTCCGTTCCTAAATCACCTTCTTTTGGAAATTTGATTGCAGTTAAGCCATCATCCGCTAAAGTTACAGCTCTTCTTAAATCAGTTCCTCCGCCATTAGCGTCACTTGCATCAAATGCAGCTACTAAATCTTGATCTACAGGAAAATCTGCTTTTGAATCATCTCCAACAAACCAGTTCCAGAAATCTGAACCAAAAGTATATTCATCAACAATAGAACCTGTGATTTGCGTAGAAAAAATAATTTCTGAATTCCCAACTTCATTAGCTGCACCGAAAATCTCATCGTAATTTGTTTTTAACA
Source organism: Winogradskyella eckloniae (assembly GCF_013249045.1). Classification (GTDB taxonomy): domain Bacteria; phylum Bacteroidota; class Bacteroidia; order Flavobacteriales; family Flavobacteriaceae; genus Winogradskyella; species Winogradskyella eckloniae. The sequence goes on along the minus strand of NZ_JABRWP010000001.1, from coordinate 507,042 downwards.
TGATACCAGCTCCTGCTGCACCAGTAACAACTGCTGCTAAATGTGGCTCAGCACTCGTATAATTACCCATAGCCATGTACACTTTTCCTAACAAAGCCTGAGCAGCATATTTTGAAGCTCTACCATCAGTAATAGTAGTACTTAAAACAGCCATTGCATCTGTTAAATCTGGTATAATAACATCATTGTATACATCTGCAGCTGGACGTCTAACTAATATAGAAGTATCCGTTAAACTAGGTGATTCAGATAAGTTAACTGTTACATCTCCAAAAACTTGAACTAGTTTAAAATAAGATAAAGCTCTTAAAAACTTAGCTTCCGCTATCTGAGTATCATTTGAAGAATTTGATATTACGTTATTAGCACTTAAAATAGATTTATAAGCAGCAGTATAAAAAGGACCAAAGAATTGATCTTCCATTGCTGTTAACCCATTATCATACTCATCAAACTCCGTATATGGAGCCTCATCCATGAATGCGTTATCTGATCGAAATTCTCCCATTATTGCCATTGGAGTAACTGTACCCAATTGGTAATAATATGCAGCATTTAACACACCTTCAAATTCAGTTAATGAATCTGCACTCGCAATATTAGAAGGTGATTGATCTAAATCTGTAGAGCATGCTGTCATCAAAAACAACGAGCCCAATAATATATATATTTTTTTCATTTTTTTTTATTTAAAAGTTAACATTTAAACCTAACGTAAAGCTTCTTGTAAGTGGACTTGCACCTACCTGAGCACCATATGTTGTTGGCCCTAAATAATCACCACCAGAAGTACTAACACCTTCAGGGTTGTAAGACGTATAATTATCAGCCATTATATAAAATAAGTTTGATGCTGCAACATATGCTCTTACAGAACTTAAACCAACTTTATCTGTCCACTCAGATCTTAAAGTGTATCCTAATGTAATATTTCTCAATGCTACGAAAGAAGCATCTTGAATCATTGCATCTGTTTGGTATCTGTTACCAATATAGTGCTCTCCATTGTGATCAGCAATACCATCATCATTAGCATCAAAACTAGAAACTAATCGTCCACTCCATTGAGATTCATAATATAATGGATCTACATTATAAACTTCTGCACCATGAGACCCTTGTATTTGGATTGACATGTCAAAATCCTTATAACTTAAGTTATGAGACATACCCCAATAAAAATCTGGTGTATTTTGACCAATTTTTACTAAATCTCCTCCATCTTCTACAGATCTAGTATTATCTATTACACCATCACCGTTTTGATCTACTACATATGATTCACCTGTAGCATTGTTAGGGTGTCTAGTACCATCAGCTAAATATTCCATTTCTACATCACCAATAGTTTCTAATCCCCACATTTCACCAATTCCACCACCTACGTAGTTTCTAAACACTGGTCCTCTACCACTAACTCCATATATAGCTTGTGGTAATTCATCTAAACCACCTAAATCAGTGATTTCAGTTTCTACTGTAGATAAGTTTCCACTAATATTCCAAGAGAAATCATCGTTAGAAACAACTCTTGCATTTAATTCAAATTCCCAACCAGAACTTTGTACATCTCCAGAGTTAAGTACAATTGAAGACGTTCCTAATACTTCAGATACACTTTGGTTAATTAAGATATCTTCAATATCAGAAGTATAATAATCAATACCTAATGTAAATCTGTTATTCAAAAATCCGAAATCTATACCATAGTTAGTTTCAGTATTTGTTTGCCATGTTAAATCTGGGTTAGCTACATTCTCAGGAATTAAATAACCAGTTCCATAAAAAGTTGCTGACGGATCTAACAAACTTAATGCATCATAAGAACCTAAGAAAGAAGCTGTACCTAAAGAACCTGTACTAAATCTTAATTTTAACTTGCTTAATACATCGTTATCTTCCATAAAAGATTCGTTATGTACATTCCAACCTAATGAAAGTGCTGGGAAAGTTGCATATTTTTTATTTGCCCCAAATCTAGAATCACCATCTCTTCTTAAAGAAACAGACACTAAATATTTATCATCGTAAGCATAGTTAACTCTACCAAATACACTCTCTCTTGCTCTTGTCTCTTTTCTTTCAGTTACAGTTAAATCTGCAGGATCAAATAAATTGTAATTTAAGATATCCTCATCTGGCACATTAACACCATCGATTCCCGTTCCGATTAATCTAGTCGTCTGGAATTCAACACCAGCAACAGCTGATATATCATGCTTTCCAATTACTTTAGAATAACTCAATGTAGTTTCACTTAATACAGACCATACTTTTAAATCTGTTTGATCCATATATGTTTGTGCTGTTCTCGCTCTAGAATCAAATCCAAGTAATCTGTGCTCATAATACTGCGTATCTTTTAAATCTCCACCTAAAACAGTTTTAATATTCAATCCATCAATAATATTATATTGTAAGTATGAACTTATATTACCAAAAAATGTTTTTTCCCAACGCTCTGTATTATCTAATTTAGCAGCTGGACCTGCATCACCAGAACCTCCAATACCATTGTTATCTCGGCCATAATGCCAATCTTGTGCTGCCATACCTGGCTCTAAATCATAAATACTAGACGCTTCATAAGTTGAACCTCTAAATCCATTATCAAAATCAGCAAGACCTAAAGCTTGTGCCTGAGCATCTAACTGCTGAACAAACGCGATAGATTCTGCAGTATGGTATATAGGATGAACACCATATGCTCTTAATAAATCTCTCATGTCATGTCCTAATATATCTCTTTCTGAGGTAAACCCATTAAAACTAACACCTGTTTTAAATTTGTCTCCTAACTTAGCATCTACATTTAAACGTGCGTTTAATCTTTCAAAACCTTCAGTTATAATTACACCATCAGAATTTTGGTAACCAATTGATGCAAAATAATTAACATCATCAGTACCACCACTCATGCTAAAATCATGACTTACAGAACTTCCATTTCTAAATAACCAATCTTCAGGACTTATTGCACCTGGAGAATTTTCATAAGCACTTAATCTATATTCTAGAAAAGCAGGATCTTGTGTATCAACCGTTCCTGCCCAGTTTCCAGCAGCAATTTGAGATCTTGAATGTGCAGCCCATTCTGGACCAGACATTAAAATATTATCACGGTATTTCTTAGAAAAACTTGTATAAGCGTTATAACTAAAACTAGCTTTACCAGATTTTCCTTTTTTAGTTGTTACTAAAACTACACCATTTGCACCTCTAGAACCATAAATTGCAGCAGAAGCCGCATCTTTAAGTACCTCCAAGCTTTCAATATCATTTGGGTTTACAGTTTCTAAACCACCTGAAATAGGATAACCATCTACCACTATTAAAGGATTAGATGCACTTGAAATTGAAGAAGCTGCTCTAATTTGAATCTTTGGAGCTGCACCAGGCGATGCATCTTGGTTTTGAATCAAAACCCCAGATAATTTACCAGCTAAAGCTTGGTCAACACGAGCAACTTGAACAGCCGCAACATCGTCACCACCTACACTAGATACTGAACCTGTAAGGTGAGATTTTTTTCGAGTACCATATCCAACAACGACAACTTCACTTAATGAGTTATCATCTTCAACAAGGGATACGTTTAATGTGGTTTGGCTATCAATCACAATTGACTGTGTTACATACCCAATATAAGAGAATTTTACCACCTCTCCTTTCTTAACCTCTAATTGATAATTTCCATCAAAATCTGTAGAAGTACCACGAGTGGTGTTGACAACTACAATATTAGCACCTGGTATGGGCATGTTGTCAACTGCTGAAGTGACAGTACCACTTATGGTATAAGCCTCCTGAGCAAACGTTATTACACTAAAAAGAAGTGCAACAACCGTAATGAGTTTAATTTTTAAATTCATAATTCATTGTTTAGATTAGATTGTTTTATTATTAGTTTATTTTTAATCTTTAAGACGCCTATTTTAGTCAATAAAATATGTGTCTTTTTTAAGTTTTCTACTGGTAAACCAAATTGGTTTACCAGATTGGAAAACCAAATATATATAAATATTTGTTAAATACAACGTTTTCGTAAAAATTATATGTTAAAATAGTTAATATTTTAGGTAATATAGCAAATAACCTATATCCCTTGATGGATTGTTAGTATATCTATAATACCTTATAACTTTTAGAAACTGGGAAAGAATTAATCCTTAAGATTCTTTATCTCCAAAATAAGACGGCCCTTCGCCCGTTAAGAAATCTTCTCTAACTGGACTAAATGTATCAATTAGTTGCCCTTCTTCTAAACACACTGCGCTATGTAATAAGTTTGGCTCTATATACACGCCATCACCTGCTTCTACAATATGTTTTACACCATCAATTTCAAACTCAAATTTACCTGACACACAATATGTAGCTTGCGTATGAAAATGTTGATGTGGCGCTCCCAATGCACCTTTTTCAAACTTTACGCTAACCATCATAATTTGGTTATCGTAACCTAAGAACTTTCTAGAAACTCCGCCACCAAGTTCTTCCCATTCCATATCTTTTGATACAATATACTTTTCGCTAAATCTTTTCATTTTTATTTAATTTTTGATTATTGATTATTTTGAGATTATGTACAACACTATAAATGATATAGCTTAATTTATTTGAAATAATAAGAACCTGACCATGCATAATTCTTATTATCAATATTTAGATTATGTTTAACTTCTTTTGAAGTATTTGTATTAACAGTTATAAACAACTTTGTTTTACCATTAAGAGTTGTAATAGTCATTGCCGTATACGCTTCTGAATCGAAAACCGTTTTAATTTCTTTAATATTACTTTTAGAGTTTACCGCAGACTCTGATACAGCACTATAACTTCCGTGAGATTCTATAACAGAAACAAAAGTTCTATTTTTTGAGTTTTTAGTTCTTAAAATTAATGCAGGATCACGACGTAAATTAAATTCTGGGTCGTTCGCTCCTATTCTAGTAAACAACAATTCATCTTTAGTATTGGTCACTGTCGTTAATGAATAAAACTTATTATTACTAAACCATGAAAATTTAGTGTTTTCATCTGAAGCTTTTCCTAACCCTTCAAGATATAAATGCTGGTAGCCATTTTTTGACCCTAACGGTTTTAAAGTCTCAGGTGAACTGTACTCAAAATTTGTTTGTAATACTTGTCCGAAATAATAAAACGGAAAATCATATTGGTTTGCCGATGCAGAAGTCACTTTCATGATATCTAACAAAAATGGTTTTTCAAAATCTTCATCTTTAATGACTGCCATAGTACGAAGCATTGTGGTTCCTGGATAAGCATTTTTTTCAACTGCACTTACCACTTGCACATCCTCATTGTCCGAAGAAAAATATTGTAAATCCGAATGATGTAAACTTCCTATATCATATTTACCTGTAAAATGAGAAGTTTCATTTTGCGTAACCGTATTATGAGCTATAGTTTGTTTTGCCCAAGTTTTATTTTCTTTAAGGTAATTTCCACCACCTTTTTGTTCTATGTTTACAAAACGAGATAATCCGTAATCTTGAATTACTTCTTCTCCATTTTCATATAAAGAATAAGACAATTTATCATAATGACCATGGCTAGACCCTTGCGATGCATACTTAAAAACCAATTCTATATCTTGATTTCTTAGAATACCTACACCTCCTTGTTTTCCTTCTGGTCCATCAGATAGATTGATGGATTTTTTTGCGAATGGTTTTTCTTCTCCATTTTTAATTCCGAGTGCAACAGCCAAACCAGAATCGTCTAACAGTACTCTGTCTTGTTGTTTTGCTATTGATAACAACCCAGGATTTTGTGTACCAAAATGATAAGATATATCTACAGCCGTTACCAGAGCGCTATTGTAATAAGACATTCCTTTTTGCCCATCATTAAGCGGAAAAAAATCACCATCAGCATCAGATAGATTTAAAAGTGCATTAATGGATTTTAAAAGCACACCTTCTTTGTATTCAAATATTTTTAATTCTGGCTTAACATTATGCAGACCTTCTGCAAAAATTAAAAAAGGATACATGGCGTAGCGTTGGTAATATGGTCCTTCATTATAATAACCATCTGGAGAAAATGGTTCTTCTATGTTGGCTAAAAATCCGGCCTTACCATCTTTGTTGAGAAAACCACCATCATCATCTTTTTTTGTGGCATCTAATTTTAAATCTTTAATTCCGTATAAGGCACGATTGATTAACTCCTCATCATCCATAACTAAGCCAATCATTCCTACAGCCGCATTTCCCCAAGTACTATGATTATGAACACGTTGGTAAAATTGTGGACTGTCTACTGATATATGATCTGCAAATGGCCTGAATAAATTAGTCTCTAGCTTATGTCGGTCTTCTTCCGTTAAGTAATTGTAGATACAATCATACGCCTGACTCACATAAACTAACCAATTAGAATCATTTAAACATTGCCAAAATAATTTTCCTCTTGCATAAGACCTTGTTTTTGGGTGTAATGGTAAAGTTTTATAAAGTGCTTCATATTCCATTAGCATGTCTTTTACATACTTGGCATATTTCTCATCCTCTAAAATTTGATACAGTAGACCAGCTTTGTGCAGTATAAACCAATTTTGTTTATGTCTAGAATGTGTGTAACCACCAGAATAATCTTTAGGAATTGGCACCTCTATACCTGCTTCAATTTCAGCATCCACTTCTTCTTTAACGGCTTGTAAAGATTTATCAAAAATAGGAATAGTTCCTAATTGTGCTCTAATATCTTTTACACCTTGAGCAGTTAATATAAGTTTAGGATGTTCTTGAGATGTTGATTTTTCAGTATGATCATTTGTGGGTGTTGCATTTTCTTTATTACATGAAATTGCAGTTACTACAATTGCTGCTAAAGCAAATGTTAATATTATTTTTTGTGTGATTTTCATCCTTAACTCTTTGCTAAATTTATTTTCTATATTAGATATCTACTGACTATAATTTTTAGAAAGACTAACCTTCTTTTATTTTTTTAAAAATTACGTTCTTCTGCCATTTTTACAACACCAACTGTTAAAATCAAATTCGCAAATCGACGTTGCTCACCTGTTTGAATAATTAATGTTGTATTAGGATCTCTAATTTTATCATAAAATGACCAACGCTCCATTTCTTCCCAAGAAATATCACCCAATAATTCTTTATAAGCCTCATGTATTTCCGCATTTGCTTCTTGAGGTTTCTCCATAACTATTGCGCCTTGAATTGGGCATACCTCTAAAATACCTTCTAAAACTGTAAGGGCATCTAATAATCCAGGACGAAAATTAAGGTGCACTGTAGTAGAGTTAGGACCTGTCATGGCGCCAACAGGTAAATTTCCATCCGCAATAACAACTTGTGCAAAATGACCTGAACGCGCCAAAACTTCCATAATTGTTGGATGAATCACTTGGGTTTTTAACATAACATTTTACTATAAATTAATTACATATTATAAACACCTCCATTAATATCTAACGTTGCGCCAGTAATAAAGCCATCATATTCAGATGCTAAAAACAAAACTGCTCTTGCAACATCATCTGCATTACCTGCACGTTGAATAGGAATACCAGCTGTAGTTTTAGCCGCAGACTCTTTTGTAGTGTGCGTGTTATGAAAAGAGGTTCCGAGGATTAAACCTGGAGCTACCGCATTTACACGAATACCTTTAGGCCCAAGTTCTGTTGATAATGCACGAGTATATGTTAAGATTGCTCCTTTACTAGTCGCATAAACTAAAGACCCAGGATGACCTCCTTTACGACCTGCAAGAGATGCTAAATTGATAATACTGCTGTTTTCATTTTTTTCTAAATAAGGCGCAGAAGCTCTTGTCACAAATTGCATTGAGGTCATATTAATATCCATTACCTTATGCCAGAAATCTGCTTCTAACTCATTTAATAATTTTCTGGCTACAAGTGATCCTGCATTATTAATAAGAATATCTAAACTACCTAATGCTTCAACTGTTTTTTCTACCAAATTATTAGCACTAGCTTCTTTTGTTAAGTCACCACTTATAGCTACAGCTTTTAGGCCTTTACTATTCGCATAATCCTTTAATTGATTTGCTGTATCTGAACTAGAAAAATAATGGATAGCTACATTTGCTCCACTATCAATAAAGTGCTTTGTAATAGATTCTCCAATACCTTGCGCACCAGCTGTAATAAGTACGTTTTTACCTTTTAATTTTGAATTGTTTTGCATATTATTTTTTTAAATGATCATTTTTAGAGAAATAGCCTTCATTAGATACTGCGTCATCACTAATAGAAATACTAGCAGTTTTAAACCACACTTCTGCGTAGTTACCATCAGCATATTGTTTTTGAATATCACCACCATGAGTTTCGGCTCCAGAACACCAATTTCTATTGACTTCAGGAGATTTTCCATTGGTTTGGTTATAACAACCTAATTTAAAAAAGCAGCCTTCTCCAGTATAAGCACTATCGCGCTCCACACCATCTTGATTAATTGGAACAAATAATTTTTGAGTTTGTTCTGGTATATCTTCTTTGGTAGCATATTCAGATTGCACTAAGTTTTTAGTGAACGTTTTAGTCTCGTGACCTTCACTAGTAAATTTTAAACTCATAATTCCATCTTTTACATAAACCTCATAACTAAACTCTTCTCCGAGTGCTATACCATCTTTTGGTTCTTCCGGATATGTATTTGCTTCTTTACCTACAACAGAAAAATCATGCCCCCAAACTGCAGTAGAAAAATCCCATCTTTTAGAATTATCATTTCCTGCAGTATTAATTTCATAATGCCAAAATACAGACCCTTTGGTATGACCAGGGAATTTTTTGTAGAATATTTTTAATGGTTCGTTCTCAAATGCATCTGCACTATGAATTTGTCCCACTACTACAGCGTGTGATGCTGCAACACGCGCATCTCCAGTTGCAGATACATTTTTTACTTTTAGTGTTGCCGTCATTTTATCATTTGCAGTTTTTGGATACCATTTTTTAATTTGCCCTAATTCTGTTCTGGTATTGTTAGAGGTTCCATGTGTGCTGCCTGCATTTGGGGCTTTAAAAACTACCCAATCCACACCATCTTCATTTTGCGTATAAAAAAAGTCTTTATTTTCAAAATCATTAGCAAAACCTACATTGTTACCATCTCCTAAAATTAATTTCCAATGGTCAAAAAACGGAATGACATTACTCGCATAAACCGTTTTTTCTTCTTCTTTATTATCAGATTCTTTTTTCTCGTTTTTACAACTATTTAATGTTAATAGAACACTAAAAACTAGAATTGATACTTTTATAATACTATTCCTTTTATTCATCTTACTGTTATTTATTACGTGTTATTTATTAAATTTTTATTTAAATCAATTAAAGTATTTTGAAATAATAGCTACAACGCCTGTGTAAGATACAACACAAGAGAAAAACAATGCCGCAAATAAACCAATATTCACCCCCAAACTTGTCTTGTACCCTTTCATTACCTTTTTACTATTCACTAATAGAATAATTCCCAGCACAACTAATGGTAAAATAAACACATTAAAAACCTGAGATAAGATTTGAATTTCAATAGGGTTTCCACCAAAAGCAGGACCAATTAAAGCCACTAAACATGCAATAAAAGTTATGATTCTAAATTGCTTAGAGCTTGTATCTAATTCACCAGATTGATAATCTGCGACTAACAAAGGTGCGATTAACAAACAAGGAAAAATTGAAGACAAACCTGCACTTAATGCTCCGAAAAAGAATATAGTTACAGCCCACTTACCAGCAACTGGCTCTAAAGTATTTGCCATATCTAATACATGATTTACTTCTCTACCTTCATAAAACAGCGCTCCTGCAGCTACAGCCATAATAACACCACTAATAAGAAAAATTAATATTGCTGCTGTAATAGAATCCTTTTTCTGTTGATCTAAATTTTTAATCGTCCAACCTTTTCCTTTTACAAATAATGGTCTTGACAGAAATGTGGCTGCTGCCATTGTGGTACCAACAAATGCCGCAACTAACATTTTACCATCTGGAACATCTGGAATTGATGGCAACAAACCATTTATTACATCCATCGGTAATGGTTGCACAAAACATAAAGACAAAATAAACGACAAACCCATTAAGGTTACAAAAATGACTAATACTTTTTCAAAAAAAGTGTACTTACCTACTAACATTAATAGGTAAAATGTAATAATGATAATTATAGCTGTAATTAATACGGTTTCATACTTATAAGCGCCAAGACCTTCGAAGTTAATAGCTAAAATTTCATAAATAATATTAGAAGATATACCTAAAATCCCCATTAAAGAATTCCATTGACCAAAGGTTATACCTATGATAATGGCTATGGCTAAAATTTTACCATATTTAAAATGTTTTTTAAAACCATAGAGTGCTGTTTCACTGGTTATTAGCGCATAGTTACCATAAACAAACATTAAAATTCCAGAAAAAAAACAACTTAATAAAAGCACCCAAAGTAATTGCATATTAAATTTACTTCCAGCAACAATCATAGATGTTACACTGCCTGTTCCGATAGTATATCCAATAGCAAAAATACCAGGTCCGAAACCTAATATAATTGCAATAATTTTTTTAAGTAGAGATTTATTTGGTGTTGTTGCGTCCATATTATTAGTTGTTGATTAGTAGTTATTGGTTCTATATCCAGTTAGTATGATAACTTTTTCCTGAATTATCATCTAGCCTTAGATAAGTATGTGCTCCAAAATAATCGCGTTGCGCCTGAATAACGTTCGCCGAAGCATATTGTGTTGTAATTCCATTTAAAAACTGAACGGCTTCACTTAATGCTGGAGTTGTTAAATCATTTAATAAACATTCTGAAACTACCTTCTTTGTTGAAGGTTTAAATTTTTGCACTTGGTTTATAAAGTCAGTATGTGTTAGAATATTAGTTGTTTCTTTAAAAACACCGACTAATTCTTCCATTAACGTAGACCTAATGATACAACCGTTTGTCCATATTCTAGCAATCTCACTAAGATTAAGATGCCATTCAAATTTAATTGAAGCTTCTGATATGAGTTTAAAACCTTGATAATGGTTTATAATCCTTGCAAATTGAAAAGCTTCTAAAATCTCATTTGTTGTTATATTTAATGCTGAAGTCTTTTCTGTATTAAACAAATCACTTAGTTGTAATCTTTCATCTTTATAAAAAGAAATGTATCTTGAAAATAAAGCTGAACTGATAAGTGTACTTGGCACACCTAATTCCGCTGAGGCAATGGTAGTCCAGTTTCCGGTTCCTTTATTTCCTGCTTTATCCAAAATCTTTTTCACCAACCAATCATTCCCTTCTTTCTTTTTAAAGATTGACGTTGTTATTTCTAATAAATAGCTACTTGCCGAATTATGCCAAGACTCTAAAGTCTGAGAAATTTCATCAGGATTTTGACCTAAAGCTTCTAAAATAGTAGACACTTCTGCCAAAAGTTGCATTTCTACATATTCAACACCATTGTGTACCATTTTTATAAATTGCCCACTTCCTTCTGGACCAACATACGTACAACATGGTAAACCGTTTTTGTCTTTAGCGGAAATGGTTTCTAAAAATGGAGCTACCTTATCGTACGCATCCTTGTCTCCACTCGGCATTATAGATGGCCCTTTTAAGGCACCTTCTTCTCCACCAGAAACTCCTGTTCCTATGAAGTGAATACCTTTTGATTTTAAGTAATCGTAACGTTCTTTTGTTTTTTTATAGTTTGAATTTCCGCCATCAATGATAATATCATTTTCAGATAAATGAGGCAATAAATCTTCTATAACATAGTCTATCGTTTTACCAGCATTAACCATAAGCATAATACGCCTTGGTTGCTGTAAAGAATTTACAAATTCTCCGATATCATCAAATGCTTTTGACTGTGACAATTCGGTGTATTGTGCTTTGAAATTTTTAGCAACATCAACCTCTACGCCTTCTACATGTCTATTAAACATAGAAATTTTAAATCCGTTATTGGCTAAATTTCTACAAAGACTTTTACCCATAACGCCTAAACCAAATAATCCAAATTCTGAGGTGTTCATTAAATCGTGTTTTATCTTTTTAATAATATTCTCTGGAGTTAAGCTAATATCCATTGTTATAGCGTTTTCAGGATGCTCTAAAGTTTCAAATTGTGATTTTAGTAATTCTGAAGGCATAAAATGGTTTGCCCGACTATTTACTCTTTCAAAAATTTGATTAAATGTTCCTGCTAAATGTATCCATTCTGTTTCATCTTCAATAGTATCACTTAATATTGTACGATACTTTTGCTTTAATGCCGAACAGACAATGACACAACTATTTATTTTTAGTTGTTGTTTAGCTAACGCATTCAAAGTCTCCAACCAACCTTGTCTATCTTGATCATTTAAGGCTTGTCCACTAGCCATTTTTTCAATATTACTTTTCGGATGATAGTCGTCTCCATCAAAAAAAGGAATACTTAATTCTTTTGCCAGTAAATTTCCTATTGTGCTTTTTCCACAACCTGAAACTCCCATAACAAATATTACTTTCTTCAAGGCTTTAGTTTTAATTGTTTATTGCTGTAGCTGCACCAATAGAACTTTCTCTAAACCATACTTCTGTATAACATCCGTTGGCGTATTGTTTCTCTATATCACCATTATAAGTTTCTGATCCTGTGTACCAAACTAAATTGTCTTCTGGGTTTTTTCCGTTTGTCTGATTGTAAGCCCCTTGTTTAAAATTTTGTAATTCACCAGCATAACCACTTTCTCGTTCTAATCCATCTCGACCAATAGAGGCATACAAGGTTTTAATTTGTTGCGGTAACTCTGTTGTAAACTCTGACTTCATTAAGTTTTTTGTAAAAATTTTAGTCTCATGACCGTCACTTTTAAAAGTTAAATACATGATACCTTTATAAACATTTACTTCATAACTAAATTCTTCTCCCAAAGCAATTCCTCCTTCAGGCTCTTCTGGATATGTATCTGAACTTGGTCCGACAACAGACATGTCATTACCCCAAACCGCAGTTGAAAAATCCCATCTACTTGAGTTGTCTTCACCTGCCGTATTTATTTCATAATTCCAAAAAACTGAACCATTTTTATGCCCTGGAAATTTTTTGTAAAATATTTTTAATGGTTCATTTTCATGGCCTTCTGTTCCATGAATTTGACCCACCACTACAGAATAAGAAGCTGCCACCCTAGCATCACCAGTGGTAGACACATGTTGTACTTTTAGTGTTCCGGTTAATTTACCACCTTCCATAGGTTTCCAATGCTTTTTCTGACCCATTTCGGTTCTAGTATTTTTAGATGTTCTCGAAGTTATACCAGAATTTGGCGTTTTATAAACAACCCAATCTGTATCATTTTCGTGTTCAACATAAAAAAAACCTTTGTGTTCAAAATTGACTAAATCCTCTGCTTTTGTTCCATCACCACAAAGTATTCTCCATTGGTCAAAAAACGGAAGGACATCACTTGGATATTTAGTAGTCTCTTCTGTTTTAACTACTTTTTCTGTATTCTCAGTTGCTTTAGAATTGTCCTTACACGAAACAATTGTTAATACGGTTAATAATGAAAATATTAATTTCTTCATGGTTTAGATTTATTTTTATTGGTCTTTTTTAATACATCAATTTCTGCTTCAAATTTTCTTCAGTTTTAATTTGACCCGAATTAGACAACGTATTATTAGATTCTACATTATTTTTTGCGCCCCAAAGTATTGAAACAAACTGTACATTATTATTTTTAAAGATGTTGTTATTGATATCTACATTAACAATACCTCTGTGATTTAATAACATGCCGTTTTTCTCTTTAGCACCACAATTAGTAAATGTACTATTGGTTACTAACAAATTACCACCAATTGTAGATTCGTCATAACCACCTCTATAATAATCAATCACATTTTGTTTTACGTTTGTAAATTGGCAATTATCAATGGTTAAATACTCTGTATTATAATCGCCTCTATCGTTTGTTTCTTCTGATAATTCTATTCCGTTTTCACAGTTAGAAATTGCTGTGTTTTTAAATGTAATTTCTTCAGAAAATGATTGCTTATATACCTTTAGTGCATAATTAAAATTACTGATTTCAGAATCTATAACATCTAAGCCAAAGTGGTTAGACATGTTCTCTTTTAAACTAGCAAAAGCATATTGAGAACCTGTTCCTGTTAACTTAATTCCTTTTAAAGTTAATTTACCATAAGGTTGTAATTCTACAGCTGGTGTATTTGCTGCTCCAGAATATACAATTTCAACATTTCCTTTAGATTGAATGGTAACCGATTTATTAATAACTATTGCTTTTGAAATTTCATAAACACCTTCATTTAATTCTAATACATCACCACTTTCAGCTGCTTTTAATTTTGCCTCTAATTCAGAAGCACTAGTCACGGCATGCAATGTTGGTGTTTTTTCTTCTACTTCATTAGAATACCAATCTGCACCATATTTTGATTTATCTAATAGGCTTAAGTTAATGTTTTCTGCATTTAAAATCGCACCTATTTGGTTTGATTTCTCTCTAGAAGCATCTAATAAATCATTTGATATAGATTCAAAATCATAGCCTTTATAAACTTCTACATCACTAAAACCAGACGTTGGCACCGAAAGTGCTGTTCCGATATCTGTTAATGACAATTCTTTGGTAATTAATCCATGGTTGTTTTTTACGTCTACACCATTGTTATCTATAACATTACTTGCAAAGGTTACTCCATCTGCTTTATCGTGCTCAATAATTGGGTTAGCATCGCCTTCTGAATTATAAATGACGTTATTTACAACTTCAGTTCTCAATGGCCTTGCAGAACGAATTTCAGATTTTGGTAAGACATCTGCTTGAGCAATATTGGTACCAACGCCAAATTGCAACGGCGAATCTGAATCTACAAACGTATTGTAAGCCACAACAACATCAGTTACTTGATTGTATCTATTTAATGGCGATTTTGGAATACCGTTCATAATCGCAATCGGACTTCTAAAATTCTTTCCTTTTATTTTGTAGAATAAGTTATTGATTACCCAGTGACCTGTGTTGATAATTCTAATGCCTCCATATTGGTCATTAACTCCGTCTCCAATAAAGTAATTTCCATCTACTGTCACGTAGTTACCATGACGCGTAACCACAGAACCTTCACTTTTATAAAAGACGTTATTCTTTATAATATTGAAATTGGTTTTACTCGAAATAATTTCTACTTCACCATTACACTCTTCAAATAAGTTGTTAGCGATTAACGTATTACTAGGCGACATAGACGTGAAGCTACTCCCTAACTGAATGGTTTCTCCTCTTGCTCCACCTTTTCTTGGCCTTGGACCAAAGTGATTATTAATTATTTTGTGATAGTTTCTAATACTTTGATTTCCTTTTAAATCTACTCTTACGGTTGGTCCTCCATTGGTTTTACCTGCAATGTAACAGTTACTTAATTCATTATGTTTTCCGTAAAATTGTACCCAAAGATTATCTTGGTCACGTTCTAAATTGTTAAAATCTAAAATAACACAGTTCGTTACTTTAGAGTGATTGGCAACCTCCTTTTCACTTGTTCTAAAGGCAATAACATTAGGTTTTGGCGAATGTCCATTTCTAAAAAACAAACCACTTACTTCTATATAATCTCCACTAATTTCTAAACTAGAGACGCCTTCAATAAACACCTTACCTGGTGTTTCTGCTCTTAAGATAATTGGAGCTTCTTCCGTACCTTTCCCAACGAGCTTAATTTCTACGTCTTTATAGATACCGTTAGCTAATACTATTTCATCTCCTGGCTTAATATTGGCAACAGCACTCTGCAATTCTTCTGCGCTAGCAACCAATGCACTAGATTCTGTTTTCGCTTTCTCGCCACAGGAAAAACATATTAAGAAAAGACTAAAAATTAATAAGTAATTTTTCATTTTAAATTTTTATATAAATTATTATCACATTACGCTTAGCGTATCGTATTTAACGCATAAAAAAAGCTTGTTTCACTATAGAGTAATTCCCAAAAACCAACGCCATTACTGTATAAATTAGCAGACTGTAGACAAATGAAAATTAAATTATAAATCCAGTTTTTTAATAGCTTTAACAACTCTAAACCTCAAATTCAAAAACTGGTTAACCAATTTGGTTAACCAAAAATAGATTATTTTTTTATTCTAGAAGAATCTATCAGGTTAAATTTGCATACAATTTTGGTAATTATCTAAACAAATACGTCTTTATAATCCATTGTTATTTCCAAAATGTTTCGATTTCCTCTAGCGACTTTCCTTTCGTTTCTGGAATAAACTTGTAAGTAATAATAACAATCAGTAAGATAAAGGCAATAAAAATGTAATATGGTAGTGAACCACTCCATGTCGCATTATTATTCATTTCACTTTCCATTACAACAGGAAAAGTTTGCGATACCACATAATTGGCAGCCCATTGTGCTGCTACAGCCACAGACATTGCCACACTTCTAATTTTATTAGGAAACATTTCCGATAACAGCACCCAAACCACAGGTCCCATAGATAAGGCAAAGGATGCTATAAAAACCAACACACCTATTAGAGAAATAACACCTACGGCATTTAATTGAAGCGATACGGCTAACAATAGAAAACCTATAATCATACCAACAGAACCAATATATAGTAGCGGTTTTCTTCCAAATTTATCCACCGTATACATAGCAATAAAGGTAAACACCAAATTAACAAACGCTAACAAAATTTGTTGTTTCAAAACATCTTCTTTTCCAAAACCTAAAGCTTTTTCAAAAATATCCGCTCCATAATACAAAACAGCATTTATCCCTGTAAATTGTTGCAATACAGAAAGACCTGTACCTATAATTATTATTGCAAAAATCGCCTTAGAGAAGTAATTCACTTTTATTTTGTTGCTACCTTCTGCTTTTAAGGACGTTTTAATTTCTTCAATTTCAATTAAAGCTGCGTCTTTACTATGTATTTTATTTAATACTTCTAATGCTTTTGCCTCTTGTCCTTTTAAAGCCAACCATCTCGGGCTTTTCGGGATAAAAAACATTAACAATAAAAACAAGCCACTTGGTATTAACTCTGACCAAAACATTCGTTTCCAACCAAAAGCTATGTTCTCTACTTCTGTTAAGCCATTTCCAATAAAATAAGTTGCTAAAAACACCACAAAGAAACCAACCACTATTGCTAATTGATAATAGGTAACCATGCGTCCTCTAATATTACTAGGTGCAATTTCTGCGATGTACATTGGCGCATTCATAGAGGCAATTCCAATTCCTAAGCCACCAATTATCCTAAATAAAACGAGAACACTAACAGTTTCTGGGAACAAATTAGGCAAACCAGAACCCCAAGCCGATAATGAAAATAGAATTGCTGAAATAATCAATGACCATTTACGACCAATTTTTATACTGAGAGGACCAGCCACTATGGCTCCTACAAAACACCCTAATAACGCACTACCGACAACCCAGCCTTTTGTGGCTGCATCGAGTTCAAAGTATTTACTTAGATAAAATTGTGCACCATTAATTACTCCAGTATCATATCCAAAAAGCAATCCTCCCAAAGCAGACACAGCTGCAATGAGAATTAAGTAAGTTTTTTTATTCATTTTGTTGTTTATTTATTAGTTAGCTGCTTTAAAAATAAGGCAATTAAATTAATAAAAACTAGATCTTTTTTCTTTTAATATTTTTAATAGCTATTTTTAAGACGTTATGTCGTTATTCTATATATTTCTAGGATTCTAGAATAGCATTAGTGAAACGCTAACAAGTAGTATATTTTTAGTGTACAGATATAAAAAAAGCTCTAACATTTCTGTTAAAGCTTTCCGTACTCAAGGTGGGAATCGAACCCACACGTCTTGCGACATTGGATTTTGAATCCAACGTGTCTACCAATTCCACCACTTGAGCGATTTTTATTGGTAAATAAATTTGCCAACTATATTTTTGGCGAATTAATTTTTGGACTGCAAAAATAGAAAATTATTTCTGTGAAACAATCAAAATTTAGTCATATTAATACTTATTGAAGTAAAATAATTTTCTAAATTTGGATCAAAATTAAAGGGCACCAAACCATCAACTAAATAACTGATATCAAATGTTACACGAAACTAAAGAAGCGAAATTTTTTGCATGTACGCAAAGTACAGATCTTGCTGAACAAATTGCAAAAGCCTATGGAGCTAAACTAGGTAATGTAATTACATCAACATATAGTGATGGTGAATTTCAACCTTCGTACGAAGAATCTATAAGAGGTACACGCGTATTTATTATTGGGTCTACACATCCTGGTCCTAAAAATTTAATGGAATTACTATTAATGATAGATGCCGCAAAACGTGCATCTGCCAGACACATTACTGCTGTAATGCCATATTTTGGTTGGGCAAGACAAGATAGAAAAGATAAACCCAGAGTTCCTATTGCTGCAAAACTAGTAGCAAAAATGTTAGAAGCGGCAGGTGCTACACGCATCATCACAATGGATTTACATGCTGATCAAATTCAAGGGTTCTTTGAAAAACCTGTAGATCATTTATTTGCCTCTACCATATTTTTACCTTATTTAAGAAGTCTAAATTTAGACAATTTAACAATTGCATCGCCTGATATGGGTGGTTCAAAACGAGCATATGCCTACTCAAAAGCGTTAAAGAGCGATGTTGTTATTTGTTACAAACAACGTGCTAAAGCTAACGTCATTTCGCATATGGAACTTATTGGAGATGTCACCGGAAAAAATGTTGTTTTAGTTGATGATATGGTAGACACTGCTGGTACGCTTACTAAGGCGGCTGACTTAATGATGGAACGTGGCGCTCTAAGTGTAAGAGCTATTTGTACACATCCAATTTTATCTGGTGCAGCATATGAAAGATTAGAAAACTCAAAACTTGAAGAACTAATAGTTACTGATTCTATCCCTTTAAAAAATGAAAGCAAAAAACTAAAAGTTTTAACCTGCGCTAGTCTGTTTGCTGAAGTGATGCATCATGTTCACAACAACGAATCAATTAGTAATAAATTCGTGATGTAAAAAACGTATTAGCTATACATTTTACCAAGCACCTTTATAGGTTATTATGCGCTACTATTCTCTTTCACGTCGTATATGTTTTCAATAAAATTGAATTCATTAAAAAATAGTGCATAAATACTAGTATTTTCAAAGAATATGTCTAAATTTGCAGCCCTCTAAAGCAAAATAAGCTATAGAGTATAAACCCTCAAAATGAGGGCATTAAATTTATTTAACAAACATTTTAAAAAAATGAAATCAATTACAATTAACGGATCTCAAAGAGAAAGCGTAGGCAAGAAAGCAACGAAAGCCTTACGTAATGCTGGTCAGGTTCCTTGCGTGTTATACGGAGGAGACAAAGCGTTGCATTTCTCAGCGCCAGAATTAGCGTTCTCAAAACTTGTATATACAGCTAGCGCACATACAGTTGTGATTACATTAGACAATGGGGAAGAGTACAACGCAATTATGCAAGATATTCAATTTCACCCAGTAACAGACAAAATTACCCACATTGACTTCTATCAAATATTTGATAATAAAGCAATTACTATGGAAATCCCTGTTCGTACAGTTGGATCTTCTAAAGGTGTAATGAATGGTGGTAACTTAAGAATGCCTTACCGTAAACTTAGAGTAAAAGCTATTCCTTCTAAATTACCAGATTTTATTGAAGTAGATATTACGCCATTAAAAATTGGAAGCAAACTTTACATCACTGAATTACAAAATGAAGATTATTCATTTTTACACCCAGACAACACGGTTGTATGTCAAGTAAGACGTAGTAGATTAGCTGTTATGGATGCTGACGATGACGATGAAGATGAAGCAGAAGAAGGTGTAGAAGCACCAGCAACTGATGCTGCAGAATAGATAAAACCTATCTCAAATAATTTAAAAGCATTCTATTTATAGGATGCTTTTTTTATTTTTACAAAAATTGATAGCATCATGTACACGCTCATAAAAAGATGGCTCGGTTTTGAAAAAAATGTAATACTAACAGAAGAAGATAAAATGAAAAAATTCTTAATTGTTGGCTTAGGTAATATAGGAGATAAATATATAAATACCCGACATAATATAGGGTTTAAAATTCTCGATTATTTAGCAGATTCTAATAGTGTAACATTTGAAACGGCAAAACTAGGCGATGTTACATCTTTAAAAGTTAAAGGACGAACTTTAATACTTTTAAAACCAAGTACATTTATGAACCTAAGTGGCAAAGCCATAAAATACTGGCTAGAAAAAGAAAAAATACCGTTAGAAAATTTACTTGTTATCACAGACGACCTTAATCTACCATTTGGTTCACTGCGCTTAAAAACTAAAGGTAGCGATGGCGGACATAATGGCCTAAAAGATACTCAAGACAAATTACAAACTGTAAAGTATAATAGGTTTAGATTTGGTATTAGTAATGAATTTAGCAAAGGTAGACAAGTAGATTATGTATTAGGCGAATGGAATGATGAAGAAACCACTAAACTAAAAGAACGGTTAAAAATATCATCAGAACTTGTTAAATCTTTCGCGCTAGCAGGTGTAAATAATACAATGAATCAATTTAATGGAAAATAAAATGTAGCTTCGTTATTGAAGAAATTTTAACAACACAGAATACGGTACAAATTTGAATTCAACACTACCAAAAGTAACAACCATAGGCACTTTTGATGGCATACATATAGGTCATCAAAAAATATTAAAACAAGTTGTACAACTTGCTAAAACTAAAGGTTATATTCCTGTGGTCTTAACGTTATTTCCTCATCCTAGAATGGTACTTCAAAAAGACGATTCTATTAAATTATTAAATACCATTGAAGAACGTATAGAGCTTCTAAAAACCTATGGTATTGAAGACGTCATTGTTAAGACGTTTACTAAAGATTTCGCCAATCTCTCTGCTAAAGATTATGTAAAACAAATATTAATAGATGAACTAAATACTAAAGAAATTGTTATTGGTTACGATCATCATTTTGGTAAAAACCGAAGTGCAAACATTACCGATTTACTCGATTTTGCCAAACTCTATAAATTTAATGTTCAAGAAATTTCAGCACAAGATCTAGAGCAGGTAACAGTAAGTTCTACCAAAATTAGAACAGCTTTAAACCTAGGACAAGTTGCCTTAGCAAATTCGTATCTAGGATATAATTTTTTTATTTCAGGTACTGTAATAAAAGGAAAAGGTTTAGGGCGAACAATCAATTTTCCTACAGCTAATATTCATATTTCAGCAAGCTATAAGCTTATACCAAACAATGGCGTTTATGTTGTAAAATCTAAGATCAACAATAAATGGGTTTATGGCATGATGAATATTGGCACTAACCCAACGGTTAATGGAAAAACACAATCTATAGAGGTTCATTATTTTAATTTCAATAAAGACTTATACAATACTGAGATCAAAATAGAATTCCTAAAACGCCTTCGCAACGAAGAAAAATTTAAAAACATTGAAGTTTTAAAAGGTCAACTATATAAAGACAAAGAAGATGCCATGGCATTTATAAATGCATTAGATGAATAAATTTCTATTTAAAAATATAGACAACTCCGGACTCATTGTTTTTAGAATCATCTTTGGGCTATTATGTGCACTCGAAGCTTTTGGAGCTATTCTTACGGGTTGGGTAAAACGTACTTTAATAGATCCTGAATTTACATTTTCTTTTATTGGTTTTGAATGGTTACAACCTTTACCAGAATTTTGGATGTATGTGTATTACATTGTCATGGGTGTTTTTGGGCTCTTTATAATGTTAGGCTTTAAATATAGGTTTAGTATGCTCATGTTTGCTGTCATGTGGACAGCGACATATCTGATGCAAAAATCTTCATACAATAATCATTACTACCTTTTAGTGCTATTAAGTTTTATAATGGTCGTTATGCCAGCCAATCAATATGCCTCCATTGATGCAAAACTAAAACCTTCAATACAACGTCATTCCATGCCAAGTTGGTGTAAATGGGTATTTGTTCTACAATTATTTATAGTGTATACATTTGCTTCCATTGCAAAATTATATCCAGACTGGTTAGACACCTCTGTTATTAAACTCTTAATGAGAAGCAAAGCAAACTATCCAATAATTGGTGAACTCCTACAACAAAATACGGTTCATTATTTTCTGGCTTATGGCGGAATTCTATTTGATGGACTTATTATTCCGCTATTACTTTTTAAACCAACCAGAAAATTCGCTTTTGCAATTTCTATTTTCTTTCATTTATTCAATTCCATAGTTTTTCAAATAGGTATATTTCCATATATGTCTTTGGCTTTTAGTTTGTTCTTTTTTGAACCTCAACGCATTAATAAGGTATTCTTCAAAAAGAAACCCTTTTACGATGCTGTTGCGGTTACCATACCAAAGTATAAACCCCTATTACTCGCTTTATTCTCTGTCTATTTTTTCATTCAAATTGGGCTTCCAATTAGACATCATTTTATTACAGACAACGTGTTATGGACAGAAGAAGGCCATAGACTTTCTTGGCGTATGATGTTAAGAGCAAAACATGGAAGAACGACATATACGGTTATTAATGCCGACACAGAAGAAAAAATTCCATTTAGAATTGATGATTACCTCACAAAAAAGCAACAAAGAAATGCAAAAACAAAACCAGATATTATGTGGCAATTTGCGCAACACCTCAAACAAGATTTTGCTAAAAAAGGGATCTCAATAAAAGTGTATGTAAAGTCATATATAAGTATAAACGGTAGATCTGTATCTAAGTTTATAGATCCAAAAGTAGACTTAGCCAATGAAACGTGGTCGCATTTTAAACATCATTCCTGGATATTACCCTCTCAGTTAGATTAATGAAATTTTGGGCAAAATTCTTTTAAAAAAAACAGATACTCGATGAAGCCCTAATTCACACGTCAAAATAGCTATAATTTAATTTTTATCTGCTTAAAATATTTTTACATTTGTTACCTGCTCGTACTGAGCTTTATTGGTATAAAAACCTAAATTAATAGATATGTTACAAGTTGCTTTTATTAAAGACAATAAAGAAGACATCATAGCACGTTTAGCCAAACGAAATATTGATGCTACCGAAATGATTAATAACGCCATTGCGTTTGACGAAGAGCGTAAAGCATTACAAACTTCTTTAGATAATTCAAAAGCAGAATCCAATGCATTATCTAAAGAAATAGGCCAACTTTTTAAATCTGGTGAAGTACAAAAAGCGAATCTTTTAAAAGAAAAAACTACCCAATTAAAAGAAGCAACCAAAACATTTGAGCAAGAGCTTAACGACAAAGTAGATTCCCTTTCAGAGTTATTATATAAAATACCAAATGTACCTAACGAAATTGTTCCGGCCGGAAATACGGACGAGGATAATGAAGAGACATTTAGAGAAGGAGACATACCTAAATTACACAGCGATGCATTACCTCATTGGGAATTAGCTAAAAAATACAATATCATTGATTTTGAATTGGGAAATAAAATCACTGGAGCAGGTTTCCCTGTATATATTGGCAAAGGCGCGCGTCTTCAACGTGCACTTATTGCATATTTCTTAGACAAAAATACAGCGGCTGGCTATACAGAATATCAAGTACCACATCTGGTAAATGAAGCTTCAGGTTTTGGTACTGGTCAATTGCCAGACAAAGAAGGACAAATGTACCACGTAACCTTAGATAATTTATACCTCATACCTACAGCAGAAGTGCCAGCTACAAATGTTTTTAGAGACACACTGTTAAACGAAAGTGATTTACCAATAGGTATCACAGGGTATACACCATGTTTTAGACGAGAAGCAGGTAGTTATGGCGCACATGTAAGAGGGCTAAATAGATTACACCAATTTGATAAAGTAGAAATATTGCGCGTAGAGCATCCTAACAATTCTTACCAAGCCTTAGATGGCATGGTAAATCATGTCAAGGACATCTTAAAAGAATTAAAACTACCCTATAGAATCCTTAAATTATGTGGTGGCGATTTAGGGTTTACCTCTGCATTAACGTATGATTTTGAAGTATTCTCTACAGCACAAGATCGTTGGCTAGAAGTATCATCTGTTTCTAATTTTGAAACCTTCCAAGCCAATCGATTAAAATTGCGTTTTAAAAACAGTGAGGGTAAAAATGAATTATGTCACACCTTAAATGGTAGCTCACTAGCCTTACCTAGAATTTTAGCAGGTATTTTAGAAAACTACCAAACTGAAGAAGGTATAAAAATACCAGAAGTATTACAACCTTACACAGGTTTTGATATGATTTCATAATGACTAAAGTTTCTAAATTATTTCATTTTTGTTAAAAAAATAGGCGATTCAACGATTTTATTTGTATTTCTTCGTTTAAATCAAATTATTTTCAGAAATTCATATTGCCAAATTTAGAATAACCTATTTATGAAAAATCTAAAACGTATTGTAATATTAGTTACTCTGATTACAATTATATATAAAGTTTTGTACTAAGCAAACCGTAATAATTTTAAACAAAACCTAGTCAGAATAACTGAATCATATTTATAAAATAATGGTTAATAGCACATTTATTTTGCTGGTAAAATGCCTTTACGTTTCGTTTAGGCATTTTTTTATGACTTTTTTTATAATATCTCGATTTAGCATTTGTTATATTTGATGTAGTACTTGACATAAAAACAAATGACTAAATATTATACAGTAATATTATTAATTTTTACATCACTTATTGGTTTTGCACAAAATAGCGAAACACAAGCAGAAAGCTATTACAAAAAAGGCGAGTTTAACAAAGCACTAATAATCTACCAAAACCTTTTCTCAGAAAAACCAAGCAGTTATAAGTACGTTGACAAATTAGTAGACATACACCAGCAACTAGAAGCATACAACGAAGCCGAAATATTATTAAAAAAGCAACTAGCAAAAAAAAGAGATCCTATGCTAGTCGTGGCTTTAGGCTATAATTATCAACTGATTGACAGTTTAGATCGCGCCAAAGAACTTTATGAAGAAGCCATAACCTTTGCAGACACCAAGCCCTATTATATTTATTCTATAGCTAAAAAATTCGAAGATTATTCGCTCCTTAATGAAGCGATACGTTTATACGAAAAAGGAAAAAATCTAACCATAGATAGAAACTACAATATACAGCTAGCACGTATATATGGTGACTTAGGTAATGTTGAGAAAATGTTTGAAAACTATGTAGAATATGTGGAGTATAAACCCAACTATCTCAGTAATATAAAGCGTGCGATTAGTGATTTTATTTCAGAAAGTAGTACCAATGAAAATAATATTTATCTCAGACGTGCCTTATTAAAAAAAATACAACAACAGCCGCAACCATACTGGTACGAAATGTTAAGTTGGTTGTACGTACAAGAAAAGGCCTATAATAAATCGTTTATCCAAGAAAAAGCACTTTATAAACGTAACCCAGAAAGTTTAGATCGTGTTATATCACTTGCAAATATGGCACATAAGGATAATGATGATTCTACAGCTAAAGCTATTTTTAATTTTGTTTTAGAGACCACTCAAGACCAAAGTACAGCGTTAACTGCTCATCAGCATATTTTAGAAATTGACTCTAAAAATGCAGATAAAAACAGATTAAACCAAATCGATGAAACCTATCAAAGTCTCTTTAAAGAATACGGTAAAACTCAATTTACAATTGGCTTACAACTAGCTTACGGAAAATTTTTAGCCTTCAATAAAAAAGATACAAAACGGGCTACCGAGTTTTTAAAAACAAGTTTAAAACAAGATATAAGCTATTATAGAAAATCAAAAATAAAATTGCTACTGGCAGATATATTAGTGCTTCAAGAAAAATTTAATGAAGCCCTTATATTTTATTCGCAAATTCAGGCAGAAATGAAGAATAGCACAATCGCTCAAGAAGCCCGATTTAAAGTCGCTAAAACTAGTTATTATAAAGGCGATTTTGATTGGGCAGAATCACAACTTAAAATCCTTAAATCTTCAACCTCACAATTAATTGCCAATGATGCGCTAGATTTAAAATTACTCATTTCAGATAATAAATTTGAAGACAGCCTTCAAACCTCTCTAAAACTATATGCAAAAGCAGATTTGTATGCTTTTCAAAATAAAATAGACGATGCCATTTCAATATTAGATTTAATTTTAGAAGAACATAAGACTGAAAATATCATTCCACAAACACTTTTTCAACAAGGTAAACTCTACGAAAAAAAGGAACTATACACTAAGGCAGAAGCCAATTACCAAACTATTCTAACAAATTATAGCGAAGGCATTTTAATCGACGATGCTATATTCTATTTAGCAGAACTCTACAATACGCAACTCGCTCAACCAGAAGAGGCAAAGGCTTTATACGAGAAAATCATTTTTGAACATCAAGACAGTATCTATTATATAGAAGCTAGAAAAAAGTTTAGGATGTTACGAGGTGATAGTATTAATTAGCGCAACGATACTAACACTAGAGCTTAACACTTACCATTCGCAATGATTAATTTCATATAATACCTCGCGTACATTAATACATAAAACTTTAAAACGTAAATAAACATACATCCTTTTATAAATCCATATTTTTGCACCAAATTCTATAGCATGATAATATACAACGTTACCCTAAACATAGATAAAAGCGTTCATACAGAATGGCTAGAGTGGATTAAAGATCATATTCCACAAGTCCTAGCTACAGGTAAGTTTAAAGAAGCCAAGCTTACTAAAGTATTAGTAGATGATGACACTTCAGAAACCTATTCTGTACAGTACAGAGCACACTCTAGAGAAGCTTTAGATGCCTATTATGCAGAACATGCAGAACCGTTAAAACAAGAAGGATTAAAGCGTTTTGCAGATAAAGTATTATCTTTTAGAACAGAATTAGAAGTTGTAGATGAATATGTAGTAAACTACAATTAGATTCAATTTAGTCAATAGCACTGCAACAGTTCATAATCCTATACGTATTTTTACAAAACATCAGCTTTGCGTGTTTGCACCTTTGCTATAAAAATAAACTTTATCATGACCGTAAAAGCAAAAAAACATCTCGGACAACATTTCTTAGAAGACGAGTCTATTGCCAAAGATATTGCAGATAGTTTATCTTTAGAAGGCTACAAGGATGTATTAGAAATTGGTCCAGGAATGGGTGTTTTAACAAAATATCTCCTTAAAAAAGATACCACAACACACGTTATAGAAATAGATACAGAATCTGTAGATTACTTAAAAAACAATTACTTAAACCTTGCGGATAGAATCATAGAAAAAGATTTCTTAAAATACGATTTAAATCTTGTTTTTAAAGACAAACCTTTTGCCATTATTGGTAATTTTCCCTACAATATTTCCTCTCAAATTGTATTTAAAACATTAGAATTAAGACATCAAATTCCTGAATTTTCAGGTATGTTTCAAAAAGAAGTTGCCATGCGCATTTGCTCTAAAGAAGGTTCAAAAGTCTATGGCATCTTATCTGTTTTAACGCAAGCATTTTATGATGCCGACTATTTATTTACCGTTCCGCCTACAGTATTTAATCCACCACCAAAAGTAGATTCTGGCGTGCTAATACTTAAACGAAAAGAAAATTACACCTTGCCATGCGATGAAAAACTATTCTTTAGAGTCGTAAAAACGGGTTTTCAACAACGTAGAAAAACATTACGTAACAGTTTAAAAACATTCAATCTATCGGATAATTTAAAAGCAAATACTATATTTGGGCAACGACCAGAACAATTAAGTGTTTCGCAATTCATTGAACTCACATCGCTAATTGAAAACGATAAAATTTAAACTCTAAATTAAGAGTGGAAGACATTCAAGACAACATACAATTTCAGCTTACAGATGCCCTTATTGAAAAGGTAGAAGTCCTTGTCGAAGACCAAAACGACAAAGCTTTAAAAGCCTTATTAAATGAGTATCACTATGCAGATATTGCCGAAATTCTTGATGACCTCGATATAGAAGATGCCGTATACGTTATTAAACTTCTAGATTCTGAAACCACATCAGAAATCCTCATGGAATTAGATGAGGATATTAGAGAAAAAATTCTAGGTAATCTTTCTACAAAAGAAATTGCAGAAGAAGTTGAAGAATTAGATACCGATGATGCTGCAGATATGATTGCCGAACTTCCTGAAGAACGGCAAGCTGATGTCATCTCTCAAATTGAAGATCAAGATCACAGAGAGGAAATAAAAGAACTTTTAGCTTACGATGAGGACACGGCAGGTGGTCACATGGCAAAAGAACTTGTTAAAGTATACGAAACATGGACCGTTGCAGGTTGTTTGCGCAGAATTAGAGGTCAAGCAAAAGATGTTACAAGAGTACATTCTGTATACGTTGTAGACAAACAAAATAAGTTAATTGGCAGACTATCTTTAAAAGATTTAATTACTTCTAAAAGTGATCAAAAAATAGCAGATATCGCAAAAGATAATGTCGATTGGGTACATGTTAATGATGATGTAGAAGATGTTGCAAAAGTTATGGCTAAATACGATCTCGAAGCCATACCTGTTGTAGACGATAATCAAATTTTATTAGGAAGAATTACCATTGATGATATTGTAGATGTATTAAAAGAAGAAGCCGATAAAGATTACCAACTTGCTGCAGGTATTACGCAAGACGTAGAAGCAGATGACAGTGTTTGGGAACTCACAAAAGCGCGTTTACCTTGGTTAGTTTTAGGTCTTTTTGGAGGTCTAGGGAGTGTTTTTATTATGAAAGGCTTTGAGGACGTCATGGAAACCGTACCTTCTTTATTTTTTTACACACCACTAATTGCGGCCATGGCAGGTAATGTTGGTGTACAATCTAGTGCTATTATTGTTCAAGGTATTGCCAATGATAACGTAAAAGGAAGTATGGCAAATAGGCTTTTAAAAGAAATTGGTTTAAGCCTTATTAACGGATTTGCACTCGCTATTTTGGTTATTCTTTTTGGGCTTTTAATCAACCAAGATACCACAGAAAGTATTGCCATTGCTGTTTCAATGATGTCTGTGATTGTTGTAGCTGCCTTAGTTGGTACATTTGTCCCAATAATCTTAGACAAAAGAGGCATTGATCCTGCGATTGCAACAGGACCTTTTATCACAACAAGTAACGATATCTTAGGCATTTATTTATTCTTTGTCTTATCTGGATTGATCATTGGTTTTTAAATCAAAAGGGTTACATCAATTAAAAAGTCTTCCTTATTTTTAAACCTTAAATTAAAGGATTCTTTTAAGTTACAATTAATGAAAGTATTACACCTAGATTCTAACCATCCGCTACTCTTAAATCAGCTTAATGATTTAGGATTCACAAATCACACAGATTACACCTCTTCTAAAGCCGAAATTGAAGCCAAAATTGCAGATTACGATGGGTTTATAATTCGAAGTCGTTTCTCTATAGACCAACACTTTTTAGATGCCGCTAAAAACCTAAAATTTATAGGACGTGTTGGTGCAGGTTTAGAAAATATAGACTGTGATTATGCCAAAGAAAAAGGCATTCATCTCATTTCTGCTCCAGAAGGCAACCGAAATGCCGTAGGCGAACATGCCTTAGGGATGTTACTGTCGCTCTTTAATAAACTGAACAAAGCTGACAACGAAGTAAGACAAGGCAAATGGTTACGAGAAGACAATAGAGGATTAGAATTAGATGGTAAAACCGTTGGACTCATTGGCTATGGCAATATGGGAAAAGCATTCGCTAAAAAACTAAGAGGCTTTGATGTAGAGGTATTATGTCACGATTTAAAAGATAATGTTGAAGATGCCAATGCTAAACAAGTGCCTTTAGAAGTATTACAAGACAAAGCAGATGTACTAAGTTTACATACACCACAAACCGAGTTAACCATAAATATGGTAGATTCAGAATTTATAAACGGGTTTCAAAAACCGTTTTGGTTAATTAATACAGCACGTGGAAAATCTGTTGTAACCAAAGATTTAGTTTCAGCATTACAATCGGGTAAAATATTAGGTGCTGGTTTAGATGTTTTAGAATACGAAAAATCGTCTTTTGAAAATTTATTCACTTCCGATAATATGCCAGTGGCGTTTCAATATTTAATAGAAGCCGAAAATGTTTTACTAACACCACATGTTGCAGGTTGGACTATTGAAAGTAACATAAAACTTTCGCAAACTATTGTAGATAAGATTAAAGCTAAATTTTGCTAATTTTATAAAATGAAAAAAACAATTATCGTTTTTACATTACTCATTTTGGCATTATTGCTACTTTTTCAATTAAGTAAATACACCATCATTTCTGGAGATTTAAAAATAGAATTTGCAATTGCTATAATTGCAATCGTTTTTTTCTTCATAGGTATATATCTTAATAAAAAAAGTCTTCAAAAGCAATCCAAACCTTCACTAGAAATAAATCATAAAAAAATAGAAGATTTAGATATTAGCAAACGCGAGTACGAAGTACTTTTAGGTATTTCAGAAGGATTGTCTAATAAAGAAATCGGAGAGCGACTATTCCTTTCCGAAAGCACCATAAAAACATATGTTTCAAGTCTTCTTTCTAAGTTAGATGCAAAACGAAGAACACACGCCCTTCAAATTGCTAAAAATTACAAAATCATATAAAATATGGGATAAAGTACTAAAGTATGACCACATTTGGTACTTTAGTATGAGTGCATATCGTTGAGTCAGACTTACTTTTGTAGTATATTTTAAATCAATTATAATGAAAAATACCATTATTAAATATGGACTATATGGACTTGTAACAGGCTTTGCTGTTTTCACTTTGCATTTAATTTTTGGTATTAAAAATTTAGACTCTTCCACCAATGAAGTTCTTGGTTATGTTTCAATATTTCTATCACTTTCATTTATTTACTTTGGAATAAAACATTACAGAGATCATGTTAACAATGGTTCTATCTCTTTAGGTAAAGCTATTTTAATAGGTATTCTTATCTCTTTGCTCGTTGGTTTAGGCATTGCAATAGCAGATTTTATTTATACTAAATTTATTAATCCTACTTTTTTTAGTAAATATGAACAGCAATTAATTGACCAAGGAAAGACTGATGAAATTGTAGCATTGACCAGTACAACTGCAGCATTATTCATGCTAGTTCTTGTGACTATTATCGGATTTATTATATCTTTAATTTCAGGATTAATTTTACAGAGAAAAACGAAATAAATTATGACCTATAAAGCTGAATCACCAGAAGAATATATCGATCAACTTCCCGAAGACAGAAAAGCACCAATTACAAAACTAAATGAGCTTATAAAAAAGAATATGCCTAAGGGCTTAGAAGTAGGTATGAGTTATGGTATGTTAGGATATTACGTTCCAAAATCTATTTATCCAGATGGTTATCATTGCAAACCTTTTCCGCCTTTACCCTTTATAAATTTGGCATCTCAAAAAAACTTTATTGCATTATATCATTCTGGTATGTATGCCAAAAAAGAATTATACGATTGGTTTGTAGAAGAGTATCCCAAACATTGTAAATACAAATTAGACATGGGAAAAAGTTGTGTTCGGTTTAAAAAAATGGAAGATATTCCTTATGATTTAATTGAACAGTTATTAGGGAAAATGTCCGTAGAAGAATGGATAGAAATTTACGAAAAGGCAATAAAAAAATAAATAATGTTTCCTGCATAGTTCCAAAAACCTTGTAGGTATTGAGTTTAACTAGATTCCCTGTTTCAAGGGAACGAAAACAAATTTTCGATGAAAAAAAGAGTTACAGGCATTGGTGGATTATTTTTTAAAACTAAAGATCCTAAAGCAACAAAAGACTGGTACAAAAAACATCTAGGTTTTAATACAGATGATTACGGTTGCACCTTTTGGT
The DNA here is from genome assembly GCF_013249045.1 of Winogradskyella eckloniae. Taxonomy (GTDB): domain Bacteria; phylum Bacteroidota; class Bacteroidia; order Flavobacteriales; family Flavobacteriaceae; genus Winogradskyella; species Winogradskyella eckloniae. The sequence goes on along the minus strand of NZ_JABRWP010000001.1, from coordinate 475,094 downwards.
GGAAAGATAAGCAAGGTAAAGATTGCTCTACACAATGGAGTCCGTTTGCAGAAGACACCAAATACATTGAGCCTTCTAAAAAAGACTTTATGTTTAACTATAGAGTTGAAAATTTAGAAGAATTATTAAAAGCCTTAAAAGAAGAAGGTGTTACTATAGTGGGTAAAATGGAAGAATACGACTATGGGAAATTTGGTTGGATTTTAGACAACGATGGCAATAAAATTGAACTGTGGGAACCCGTTGACGAAGCTTTTCTATAACGTAATTATAATCTTTAATCATTGACCTATTTAGATATACTTCAGTCTTATAATTTAACTGCGCTGCAATGGATTGCTATTAGTTTCGCAGTTTTTTTATTGGGTTTATCCAAATCGGGTATTAAAGGCATTGGTATAATTCTCATTGTAATATTAGCCTTTGTATTTGGAGAAAAAGCCTCTACTGGCATTTTATTACCAATGTTAATTTGTGCAGATATCTTAGCCGTTCTGTATTACAACAGACATGCCGATTGGGGAATTATTAAAAAGCTAATGCCTTGGATGGTTGTTGGTGTGTTAGTTGGTGTTTGGGTTGGTAATGACATCTCTGAATATGTATTTAAAAAACTAATGGCCGTCATTATTATAGTCTCCGTTTTTATAATGTTATTTCTGGAGAGAATAAAATCAACAGAACCACCCAAGAATAAACTTTTTTCTTCTAGCATGGGCTTTTTAGCCGGTTTCACTACTATGATAGGCAATTTAGCTGGTCCTGTTGCTAATATTTATTTTTTAACCATGCGATTTCCAAAAAATGAATTTATTGGTACAGCAGCATGGTTATTTTTTATCATTAATGTTATTAAACTCCCCTTTCATATTTTTATTTGGAAAACCGTTTCTGTAGATACTTTGGTTTTAAATTCAGTCTTAATTCCGGCTGTTCTACTTGGCTTTTTTATAGGTGTAAAAATTGTAAAACGCATATCTAATGTTAACTACAGACGCTTTATATTAATTGTTACTGCTGTAGGCGGATTAGTTATGTTATTGCGATAGCGCTTCAATACTGCATCTACCGCTACCTTATGATTTTTTCACAACTAGGTATATAACACGCTTATTTTACTAACTTTACGGTCTTAACATTAATTAAAAGATATGTCTGAAGAAAATAAAAACTTAGATGAGTCCATTGTAGATTCTGCTAAAGAAGGCTTAGAAACAACAACAGAACATGTAACTGACGCTACAAATGAAGCTATTAGTGAAACTAAAGCAACATTAGATACAGCAAAAGATAAAGCTTCAAACTTGACCAATGATGCCAAAGAAGCCTTAGGTAGCGCCAAAGATAAAGCTAGTGAATTAGCTGATGAAGCTAGTGAAAAAATTAGCGAATTTTCAGATGCAGCCAAAGACAAGGCAGCACATTTAGCAGAAGATGCTAAAGAATCTTATAACGAAGCAAAAGACAAAGCAAAAGAACTTGCAGGTGAAGCTAGTGAGAAAATTAGCGAGCTTACAGATACCGCTAAAGCAAAAGCATCTGATTTAGCAGAAGACGCTAAAGAAACATATTCTGAGGCTAAAGAGAAAGCACAAGAATTTGCAGAAGAGGCTAGCGAAAAGATTAGTGAATTTGCAGACGACGCTAAAGAAAAAGCTTCAAAACTCGCAGATGCTGCAGAAGATAAATTAGAAGATTTAGCAGAAGATGCTAAAGAAACGTATACAGAAGCGAAACAAAAAACAAAAGGCTTCTTCCAAAAGTTGTTTGGTAAGAAATAAAAACTAATCACATTTTTTGCTAACTTTATAGTCTAACCCATACTAATAAATAAAAGAATGTCAGACGATAACAAGAATTTAAGTGATGACCTTGAAGATATGATAGGTGACGCTAAAGAAGGTGTAAAAAAAGCAGGTGATAAAATAAGCCAAAAGGCGAGTGAATTCTCCGATGATGCTAAAGAATTTGCAGATGACGCAAAAAAAGCGGCAAGTGATTTTGCAGACGACGCCAAAGAAGTATTAAGTGATGGTAAAAATGTAGGTATCATTGCTCATATTACTTTCATTGGTTGGGTAATAGCCATTATTATGAACAGCAATAACAAAACGGAATTTGGCTCTTTTTATGTTAGACAAGTGCTAGGTTTCATTATAATAGCTATGGTAACCTCTTGGATACCATTTGTAAATATAGTCATGTGGCTGGTATTACTTGTGGCTTGGATTATGAGTTTAGTGGCTGCTTTAGGTGGCCAAATGAAACCAACTTTTTTACTTGGAAAACAATTTCAAGAATGGTTTAAAGGCATTTAGACATATATAAGTTACAAACCCAGAATAAACGTTCTGGGTTTTTTATTTAAGAATTCCATAGTCTAGTGGTAACGTATCGCCAATACGCTGTTTTCCCATTGCGCCACTAAAATAAATTCCTTCAATTGGTGTATAATTACCATAAATATCTACGTAAAACTCATCAATATCTACCTGCAATTCTGATTGGAAATTTTTAGAATACAATATAGAAACCTTGTCTTTTAAAGTGACCTTTTTAAAATTAGATTCTGCTATTATTTCTATATTAAAGTAAGACCATTCTTTAACCACAAAGCCGTCAAAAAAGATTAAATAGTCTTCTTCCCTTAAATTCTCATTGTATAACGAACGCATAAAATGTTGCACAGAACCCTTATAAACGCGCGCTCTACTCTTCACTGTTTTTGGTTGACCTGAATCCTCTAGGTTCTTATAAAAAGAGGTTCCATAGTAAAAAACCGACTTTACCGTAAATTCTGCTGTTCTTTCATTTACGTAGTTAAAATTAATTTCAAAATCCATTAGGTCATAAGTGATTTTATAATCTAATGCCTTATTTACAATTATGAGCGCCACTTTAGAATCTGCATATAATGCTTTATTCTCCTTATCATATTTTAAAACTAAATCGTCTTCATTTAGTATTTTACATGATTTACCATACTTAGAAACACCTAGAAATTCTTTTCTAAATAGTCTTAGTTTTTGACGTCTTGTTAAACCATCGTCATATGCTATGTGTACCTCATCTAATGCATTATCAGCTTCAACAAGTTCTACGTTTATATGGCTCTTTAACCTGTAGTCTGATATAAAAATCTTTTCGTAACCTAAATATGAAAATACTAACGTGGATTGTACTGCATCTGTATAAGAAATAGAAAACTGTCCATTTTGATCTGTTGTTGTTCCAATGGTGGTATTATCAAAATAAATAGCAACTGTTTCTAAAGGTTGCTGCGTAACCTTATCTATAACAGTACCTGTTAGTGTTTGAGATAAACAATACCAAGGACAAAGGAATAGTAAAAAAAGCCATCTATTTATCATGCTGTTCATGGTTATCCATAAACTTTCGTTCTAATTCTGCCTGAAACTCCTCCATAACTGGTCTCACTGTACTTTCTGGTAAATCTGCAATTTTAATGTACATTAAGCCATCTACAGCATTATTAAACAATGGATCTACATTAAAAGCAACAAGTCTAGCGTTTTGCTTTATATATTTCTTTAATAAAACAGGAAGTCGTAAAGCACCTGGCTCTACCTCATCAATTATTTTATCGAATTTATTTAAATCGGCTTCTGTTTCATCAAATACAAATTCCTTATCTGCATCTTGTAGCTTTACTTTAAATTCTTTTTTAGGATGTACATATTGCGCAACATAAGGATCGTAATAATGTGACTTCATAAACTCAATCATCAAACTTTTAGAAAAATTAGAAAACTGATTACTAATACTCACACCTCCAATAAGATATTTATGCTCTGGATAACGCAATGTGGTATGCACAATACCTTTCCAAAGTAAAAACAATGGCATTGGTTTTTGCTGGTATTCTTTAATGATAAATGCACGTCCCATTTCTATAGATTGGCTCATCATTTTGTGCAATTCTGGTTCAAAACGAAAGAGATCTTGCAAATAGAACCCATCAATACCATAACGTTCAAAAATCTGAGAGCCCAAGCCCATTCTATAAGCACCAGCCATTATATTTTTATCATTATCCCATAAAAACATATGATGATAATAGGTGTCAAACGTATCTAAATCTATGGCTTCATTGGTACCTTCACCGACTTCCCTAAAGGTTATTTCTCTTAATCGCCCAATTTCTCTTAGAATATTAGGTATGTCTTCTGCAGAAGCCAAAAACACTTCATAATTTTTACTTTCTAATAGTCTACAATTTTCTTCTCTTAGTTTATTTACCTCTGCAATCATCACTTCTGGTGCAATTGGAGTAACTATTCGTTTTGGTAATTTTACAGGCTTTAATTGCGATTGTAGATTATCTAAAATTTTTGGCTTATCCTCAAATGTTTTAGACAACATATACGTTTTACGTCTTAAAAAGTCTGAAAAATCTTGTAGGTTACTATGCTCCTTTTGATCCTTTACAGAAATGGGTTTACCCACTCTAACTTTTATAACACGTCGCTTCTGCGTTAACAATTCTGAAGGTAATTTAGCTGTTCTCAGCGTGTCACTTATCTTAGATAGTCTATAAAACAAACGGCTATTTTTAGCATGAAAATAGATTGGTACAACTGGCACTTCTGCTTTTTGTATTAATTTCATTGCTGCAACTTCCCACGCTTTATCTACAACTAATTTGCCATCGCGATACGTAGATACTTCACCTGCTGGAAACACACCCAAAGGATGTCCTTCTCTTAAGTGTAATATGGCATTTTTAAATCCTGCAATACTACTTTTTACATCCTTTCGTTCTTCAAAAGGATTTACTGGCATTATATATGGTTTTAACGGCTCTATTCTATGAAGTAAAAAATTAGCCATAATTTTAAAATCACTACGTTGTTCTATCATTAGTTTTAACAATAGAATCCCATCAATACCTCCAAGCGGATGGTTAGAAATTGTAATATAAGGACCTTCTTTAGGAAGCCGTTTCATATCTTCTTCTGGGATTTCAAACTTAATTTGAAATTCATCCAAAATACCGTCAAGAAATTCTACTTTACTAAGGTGTTTATTGCGATTATACACTTTGTTTAGCGTAGAAATCTTAAGCACTTTCATTAAAATCCATCCAAAAAAGGTGCCTAAAAAACCATACTTATCAGCATGAATTGCTTTAGCGACTTCTTTTGCGGTTACTAAACCTGTATCGGACGTTTTACCCATATAACAAATGTAAGAAAGTTTATTTTGTTACTATCTGTACTGTACCTTGTGTTAATTGCTTCAATAATACTGTTTTATCTTTTTCCAGGTCTTGTATGGCTGCATCATTGTAATGCCTAATGGTGTATAGACTTACATTTTTATGGCTTGTTACATTAAACTTAGCTTTTAGATGTTGTAGCAGTTTTTCTAAATTATCATATAAATTATCAATACATACGGAAAAACTAATTGCAGAATTTTGTATCACATCTACTTTCATTTTATACAAGTGAAGTAAACTAAAAATATCACTTATATTTTCTTCCATAATGTACGAAAAATCTAGTGATGATAATGAAATCAAAACCTGATTCTTTTTCACAATAAAACATGGTACTTCTGGGATTAAGGTTTGGCCTTTGCTTACACATGTACCATCAGCTTTAGGGTTTAGAAACGATTTTACGTATAACGGAATTTCTTTGCGCTGTAAGGGCTGAAGTGTTTTTGGATGTATCACTGAAGCACCATAGAAGGCTAACTCTATAGCTTCTCTATAAGATATTTGATATAACAACTGCGTGTTTTCAAAATATCGAGGATCTGCATTTAAAACGCCTGGTACATCTTTCCATATGGTTACGCTATTGGCGTTTAAACAATATGCAAATATTGCTGCTGTATAATCACTACCTTCTCGCCCTAAAGTTGTTGTAAAATTATTAGAATCGCTGCCTAAAAACCCTTGAGTAATATGTAAAATATTAGCATCTAAATTTGATGCAATATTATCTTGCGTAGCTTCCCAATTAACATTTGCATCCCTGTAATAATTATCGGTTTTTATATACTCTCTGACATCTACCCAATGACTTTTTAAGCCAATTTCGTTTAAATAATGACTAATAATTGTTGTAGAAATTAATTCTCCATAACCAATGACTTGATCATATACATAATTATAATCTGGTGATTTATTACTTCTAAAAAAGGCATTCATTTCATCAAAAAACGCTTTGACATCTGCAAATACTTGATGACGATTATTTGTGAATAAATCCTCTAGAATATCTTGATGACATTTTATGACTTCGTGTATAGAACTTTGTAATTGATCTTTGTTTTCAAAATAATTTTTAATTACCAATTCCATTCTATTGGTTGTTTTTCCCATTGCAGAAATTACAACTAATGTATTCTCATGTCCTGTGGTTTGTAAAACTTTTGCTAAATTTTTTACACCATTAGCATCTTTTACTGATGCGCCTCCAAATTTATAAACTCGCATACACGGTTCTCTTTTAAATGAGATTATTTAATTCAAATTTGATAGATAATTCTCTATGCCTTTTTCATCTAATTGAACTACGTTCCAATCTCGCATTACATTTGCTCCTTTGCTTTGGTAAAATTTAATGGCGTTTTCGTTCCAATCGAGAACTTCCCAACTTACACGTTTTACGCCAATTTGTTTAGCATATGTTACAACAGTATCTAAGAGCTGAGTCCCTAAACCTTTTCCTCTACACGATTCACTAACAATGAGGTCTTCTAAATGTAAAACTTCCCCTTTCCAAGTTGAGTATCTTGGGTAAACTAAGGCAATACCTTCTATAATAGAATCTACTTCTAACACAAAACAAGTAAACTTTGGGTGTGTACCAAAACCATCTTTTTCTAAATCAGAAATACTAATTTCTACAGCATCTGCTTCTTTTTCAAATATTGCCAATTCTTGTATGAGTTCTAAAACTCTTGGCATATCTTGTTTTATTGCTAATCTTGGTTGGCTCATTTTGTGGATTCTATAAAAAAATCAAATATAATTCAACTTAACTGAGATAACAATAATTTTACCTAACGAAAACGTTATAGTTTGTTAAAAAATACGATATTTGCGTGCTACTAATCAATATATTACTTCATGTCTAAAAGAAATCAAACCTTAGGGGAATTTATAATTGAAAACCAAACGTCATTTAAATATTCGTCGGGAGAGCTTTCAAAACTCATTAACTCAATTCGCTTAGCTGCTAAGGTGGTTAATCACGAAGTGAATAAAGCAGGTCTAGTGGATATTATAGGTGCTGCAGGTGACACTAATATACAAGGTGAAGATCAGCAAAAATTAGATGTCTATGCGAATGAAAAATTTATTCAAACGCTAACAAAACGAAACATTGTTTGTGGTATTGCAAGTGAGGAAGAAGACGACTTTATTACCATTAATAGCCAAGATGAAAATCATCAAAATAAATATGTTGTTTTAATTGATCCTTTAGATGGTTCCTCTAATATTGATGTCAACGTTTCTGTAGGTACTATATTTTCAATCTATAGACGTGTAACACCTTTAGGAACACCAGTGTCTATAGAAGATTTTCTTCAAAAAGGAAGTGCGCAAGTTGCAGCAGGTTATGTGGTTTACGGAACATCTACAATGTTGGTGTACACAACAGGTGATGGTGTTAATGGCTTTACGTTAAATCCGGCAATTGGTTCTTATTACTTATCTCATCCAAATATGCAATTTCCTGAAGATGGTAATATCTATTCAGTCAACGAGGGCAATTATTTAGATTTCCCTGTTGGCATAAAAAAATATATAAAATACTGCCAAGAAGATGATGGAGAAAGACCATACACAAGCAGATATATTGGTAGTCTGGTATCGGACTTTCATAGAAATATGATAAAAGGAGGTATTTATATGTATCCTAAAAGCACTAAAAACCCTAAAGGAAAATTGCGTTTATTATATGAGTGCAACCCAATGGCTTTTATTGCAGAACAAGCTAATGGAAAAGCTAGTGATGGCGTAAATAGAATTATGGATATTGAACCAACGGAACTCCATGAACGTGTCCCTTTTATTTGTGGTAGTAAAAATATGGTTGAAAAAGCCGAAGAGTTTGTTAGAAATAACGGATAAACTTAATTTAATAACAATAAAAAAAAGCAACCGAAATTTCGGTTGCTTTTTTTATTTTAAATAGTGTAATATCTATCTATTCATGCCTTTCATTTCTTCAATAAAAGTATCTGTATCTACTTTTTCGTAAGCCAATGCCAAGGCTTTATCTGCAATGTATTTCACATTTTGTGCATGAAAACCTAATCCTACACATAATTTTTCTAACAATGAATGCTGATTAGGCCCTTCAATATCATCTGCCCAAACCATACGAGATAAATCATATAAACGCTCTAAACGTTGTTCATAAGATGTTGGTGGATTAATAGGATGGCTTTTATAATCATTTAGTATTTGATTGTAATCGCTCTCTGTAATATCTAATCTCGTCGCTAAACGATCTAAGAATGCTTTTTCATTATCGGTAATTACACCATCACTCATTGCAACTCTTACTATAGAAGCAAAATGGTCTTCATTACGTTTCTTAAATCCGCTTTCGAATAATTCTGAAAATGACATATTTATATTTTAATTTAAAGTCTATTTATTAATTCTCAACAAATATAATTCTATTCAAAGAATTATCGCTATTGAAAACTTCTAAAATTTTAGCAGCGATTCCTATAGCTTTAAACTTTGATTTATTACAACAGTTTAGGCTATTTTCTCACAATACCATCTATGTTTTTAATTCGTGAGCACAATTCATTTGGTTTTTTTTGAACATTCTAAATGAATAAAATCATGTATTTTTGCACATTCAAAATAAGAAACTTGAGTAAAGTGTCTATTAGCCAAACATTCGCACAGACTTTGCAATTGCAAAATCTGCAAACTTCTATTGGTCAATCCGAAACTAAAACACACATTAAAGGCCTTGTTGGATCTTCATTATCAATAACCATTGCCGAAACTTTTAAAACAACGGACAAACCATTTTTATTGGTGTTTAATGATAAAGAAGAAGCTGCCTTTTATCTTAACGATTTAGAACAACTTATCAATGATAAGGATGTTTTGTTTTATCCAGGAAGCTACAGAAGACCATACCAAATTGAAGAAACAAACAATGCCAATGTCTTATTACGTGCAGAAGTTTTAAACCGAATCAACTCACGTAAAAAACCATGCATTATTGTTACCTATCCTGACGCACTTTTTGAAAAAGTAGTTACCAAAAAAGAACTCGAAAAAAACACCTTAAAACTAGCGGTTGGTAATGAACTAAGTATCGATTTTGTTAATGAGGTATTGTTTGAATATAAATTTAAGCGTGTAGACTTTGTCACAGAACCTGGCGATTTTTCTGTTAGAGGAGGAATTGTAGATGTGTTTTCATTTTCTCATGATGAACCGTACAGAATAGAATTTTTTGGCGATGAAGTAGATAGTATCAGAACTTTTGATGTAGAAACACAATTGTCTACAGAGCGCATTAAAAAAGTGAGCATAATTCCTAATGTAGCTAATAAACTTATTGCAGAACAACGCGAAAGTTTTCTAAAATACATTTCTAGTAAAACGGTTATTTTTTCTAAAAATGCAGCTCATATATTTTCAAGAATTGATGAATTTTACCATAAAGCAGAAGACGCTTTTAAAAACTTAACCACTGATATAAAACATGCCTCTCCAGAAGAATTGTTTTGTAATTCAGAATTATTAAAACGTCAATTTCTAGAATACCCTTTAATAGAGTTTGGCAACGAAGCGTTTTTTGCCAAGCAACTGATAGCATTTTATACCAAACCACAACCGGCTTTCAATAAACAATTTAATTTATTGATAGAAGATTTAAATGAAAACCATGCCAATGGTATAACCAACTATATATCTTGTGTTAGTGAGCAACAAGCTAAACGTTTTCATGATATTTTTGAAGACGCAGATCAAACGGTTCACTACAAAACCGTAGTGCTTTCGCTATATCAAGGCTTTATAGATACGGAGCATAAGATAGCGGTTTATACAGATCATCAAATTTTTGATCGTTACCATAAATTCCATCTTAAAAATGGGTATGCCAAAAAACAAGCTATTACCTTAAAAGAACTCACTAATCTAGAAATTGGAGACTATGTAACGCATATAGATCATGGTATTGGAAAATTTGGTGGTCTACAAAAAATAGATGTTGAAGGCAAAAAACAAGAAGCCATAAAACTAGTTTATGGAGAACGCGATATTTTGTACCTCAGCATTCATTCTTTACATAAAATTACCAAATTTAACGGTAAAGATGGAAAGCCTCCAACGGTTTATAAATTAGGAAGTAAAGCATGGAAAACGTTAAAGCAAAAAACAAAATCTAGAGTAAAAGAAATTGCTTTTAACCTTATTAAACTCTACGCAAAGAGAAAGTTAAAAAAAGGATTTCAATACGCTCCAGATAGTCATATGCAACTCGAGCTAGAAGCTTCTTTTATTTATGAAGATACTCCAGACCAAATAACGTCTACTGCAGATATAAAAGCAGATATGGAAAGTGAAAGACCAATGGACCGACTCATTTGTGGTGATGTTGGCTTTGGTAAAACGGAAGTTGCCATACGAGCGGCTTTTAAAGCTGTAGACAATGGTAAGCAAGTTGCAGTCTTGGTACCGACAACAATATTGGCATATCAGCATTCGCGTACATTTAAAGAACGCCTCAAAGATTTTCCTGTTACCGTAGATTATGTTAATCGTTTTAGAACAGCAAAAGAAAAACGTGAAACTCTAGAAAACTTAGAAAAAGGACGTGTAGATATTATCATAGGTACGCATCAATTAGCAAGTAAAAACGTAAAATTTAAAGATTTAGGTTTGCTAATAGTTGATGAGGAACAAAAATTTGGTGTCGCTGTTAAAGAGAAATTAAGAACGCTAAAAGAAAATGTAGATGTTTTAACATTAACCGCAACGCCTATTCCGAGAACGCTTCAATTTAGTTTAATGGCAGCACGTGATTTATCGGTAATTAATACAGCTCCTCCCAACCGATATCCTATAGAAAGTCATGTTATTCGGTTTGGGGAAGAAACCATTAGAGATGCTGTGAGTTATGAAATACAAAGAGGTGGACAAGTGTTTTTTATACACAATAGAATTGAAAACATTAAGGAAGTTGCTGGTATGATTCAACGTTTAGTTCCTGATGCTAAAATTGCTATTGGTCATGGCCAAATGGATGGTAAAAAACTTGAAAATTTAATGCTCGCCTTTATGAATGGTGAGTTTGATGTATTGGTAAGTACTACGATTATTGAAAGCGGATTAGATGTGCCAAATGCCAATACTATTTTTATCAATAACGCTAATAATTTTGGACTTAGTGATCTACATCAAATGCGAGGACGTGTTGGTCGTAGTAACAAAAAAGCATTCTGTTATTTTATTACACCAGAACATTCTGCAATGACCTCTGATGCCAGAAAACGAATTTCTGCATTAGAACAATTTACAGAATTAGGTAGTGGCTTTAATATTGCCATGAAGGATTTAGAAATTCGTGGCGCAGGAGACCTACTAGGTGGTGAGCAAAGCGGATTTATTAATGATATTGGGTTTGATACGTATCAAAAAATCTTAAATGAAGCGATTGAAGAATTAAAAGAAACCGAATTTTCTGATTTATATAAAGATGACGGGAAACCTAAAGAGTATGTAAAAGAGATCACTATAGATACTGATTTTGAATTACTTTTTCCGGATGATTATATTAACAATATTACCGAACGACTTAATCTCTACACGAAATTAAACGCTATAAAAACCGAAGAAGAACTGCATTCGTTTGAATTAGAAATCACGGATCGATTTGGTGAAATACCAACACAAGTTTCAGATTTATTTGATAGTGTACGCTTAAAGTGGATTGCAACTAAAATGGGTATAGAAAAATTGATTATGAAACAAGGAAAAATGATTGGTTATTTTGTTCAAGATCAGCAGAGTGGTTTTTATCAAAGTCCAGCGTTTACTAAAGTGTTACAGTTTGTTCAACACAATGCTGGTCTATGTAAAATGAAAGAAAAACAAACAAGAAAAGGCTTACGTTTATTACTAACTTTCGATAATATAAAGTCAACGAAACAAGCATTAGCAGCACTATCTGATATGCAATGAGAGATAAAAGCCATATAAACAACTTATTCATTCTCATTATTGCCACCATTTGCCTAAGTACGTCTGGTCCTTTAGGCAAATTCATAGACATGCCAACAGGTGTAATCATTTGGTGGCGATCTATATTGGCTGCCATTTTAATATTTATATTTTGCTTAATAAAAGGCATAAGTCTTAAGATAAATACTAAAAAAGATCGTATTACTTTTGTTATAGCCGCAATTTTAATGGGAGCACATTGGATAACCTATTTTTTAGCACTAAAGCGCTCTAATGTTGCTGTAGGTATGATTTCGTTATTTACCTTTCCGGTCATTATTGCCTTGTTAGAACCTTTCTTTTCAAAAACTAAATTAGATCCAATTCATATAATTTTAGGTGTTATGGTGCTTCTAGGTATCTATTTTTTAGCACCAGAATTCGACTTTCAAAATAATTATTTACAAGGGATTCTATTTGGTTTAATCTCTGCTGTATGTTATGCCATAAGAATTCTAATGTTAAAAGAACAAGTTGCTCGTTATAACGCAACAATGCTTATGTTTTATCAAGTCATCATAGTGTCAGTACTACTTTTTCCTGTTTTATTTTTTATGGACACGTCTCATATTGCAACGCAGTATCCATATATTATTTTACTCGCCATTGTGACAACTGTGATTGGCCATACGTTGTTTGTAAACAGTCTGCAATACTTTAAAGCGAGTACTGCAAGTATAATTGGTAGTACACAACCCGTATTCGGAATCATAATTGCATTCTTTTTCTTGAATGAAATACCAACATTACATACATTTGTTGGAGGCGCATTAATTTTGGCTACTGTTATTATAGAAAGTGTAAGATCTAAAAAGCAATAATTTCATAAACAATGGCTCAATTTTTGAGAATCCATTGAAGATTAAACATAAATAAAAATGAAGAAAATCATTATCATATTATTCGTATTACCATTTATTACTTTTGCTCAGTCCATAAAAGGAACCTTCTCTCCTGCAGAAAATTTTACCTATGCTTTTTTATATAAAGCAACTCCAGAAAGTGCAAATTACGTTGACAGAGGACAACTCGATGAGCAAGGTCAATTTGAAATAAAACTTACAGACTCCTTAGAAGCAGGTATCTATAAAATAGTATATGCCACACCACCAGAAGAAAATAATTTCGATTTTATCTATGACGGTAAAGAATCTATTAATTTTAAATTTAGTCAAGAAAACGGCGTAGAATTCACAGAATCTGAAGAAAATAAACTCCTAACCTCTTACACCAAAAGTATAGAAATGGTTAACTACACCATTAGCAATTACTACACTAAAGACAATGCAGATAAAGCGGGTTTTGAAGCCATATTTAAAACATTAAAAGACACGCAATTAGCATATGAAGACTTGGCAAAAGACAAGTTAGTCCTTAGCTTTATTGTTGCCAATAGACCTTATATACCAACCCAATATGAGGACATTTCAACCTACTCTAAAAATTTAAAAAAGCACTATTTGAGTCAAATTGATTTCTGTAATTACTTATTACAAAGTTCTACGTTTTTAACGGACCGCGTCACTGCTTACGTATTTAATATGGTAGAAAATCCAAGTAATAGCACTTACAAATCTCACATTGATGATGTGGCCAAAGCGATTTCTTCAGACAATTTAATTATTAAAACGAGCTTATTAGAAATGTTATGGCAACATTTTGTGGGTGCAGAAAACCATGAAGTTGCCAATTACATTACTGATAGTTATTTATTAGAATTAGCAATTGCAACCCAAAATAAAGTGTTAGAAGAAATGGTAACTTCATTTAAAAACACCTCTATAGGAACAAAAGCACCAGACTTTAATATTACCAGTAATGGACTAAACACCAGCTTACATCAATTAGATGGTGCAGAATACTATTTACTTGTATTTTGGAGTAGTGCATGTGGTCATTGCTTAGATGAACTACCAAAGGTTAAAAATATGGTCTCTAACAAACCCAACCTAAACGTTGTAGCATTTGGTTTAGAACGCGAAGACAATAATTGGAATAGAGAAATAAAAAACTATCCTAATTTTATACATCAACTAGGATTAGGTAAATGGGAAAACCCAATCGTTAAAACCTATGGTGTTTCTGCAACACCAATGTACTTTTTATTAAGTGCAGATAAAATAATTATGGCAAAGCCATATGATCTTAAAGACTTAACTGTGCTAGTAGAAGGATTGAAATAGTACAGTAAAAGAAAACGCTCAGTAAAACAAGTGTTTTAACTGAGCGTTTTGAAACTAAATAACCAACCAAAATTTAGCTTCTTGTATTTTCTCTTGTATTCTCTACTTTCTTAGTTTTTTGATTACGTTTTTTCTGGGCGTCATATTGAATATTAGATTTACCTTCCGTTGGTGCATCTCTATAATATTGAATATATCCTCTACCTGTAAATTCATAAAGTGTACCAGAATCTGAGTGATACAACTCTATCTTATTATCATTAATAACGCTGAGTTCAAAAAATTCATTGTCAAAGAAATCATAATCTAATGTTAATGTTTTTTGGTATATATTATTGTACACATCGCCTACACCATAATTCCCTGTAAAATCCCAGTATATAGAATTGATATAGTTAACATTAGAGTCTTGCGAGCTTCTAAACGTATCGTCATTTCCTCCAGACAAAAACTGAAGATAATTTTCGTTATCAAAATCATTTAACGCACCATAATTACTTGTATATGTTTTTTCCCAAGCTTCATATTCTTGTAAGAAATAATGAATGTTATCATAAAACACATAATCATAGTCAAAATTAGAACGTTGGTAGCCATCTAAAAAGTAAGATGTATCATTAAATGGGTTATACAATTCAATAGTATTATGATCAATTTGGTACACATCAAAACTATCATAACCATCTATAATATGGTTAACGTCTAAAATCATATCATAAGCATCATAAGAGCCAATTTCTACACCATAACCATTACCTTGATTGCCGATACCTACTAAATTATTGTTGGCATACATTAATCCATTTTTAAAAGACACTGTAAAAGCAATCTGTAAAAAAGGGGTTTCTCCGTAACCTTGTGTTTCATTGATATCTACATACCATAAATCATAAGAGTTTAACAACTGATTTAATGATATTGAAGGTTCATCTATATAATGGACGTCTTCTACATAACAAGATGTAAAAAGGGTTGCAACAAAAGTAAATCCTAATAGTAATTTTAAAGTTTTCATAATCTAACGGTTTTAAGGTTATATTATGTAGAGTTTCAAAACCTGTGCCAAAAAATTAATTCGTATACAAAACTACGATGACGCTAATAGAGCTAAAATGAAACAAAGACCATTATAATAAAGGCTAAACACTAATATCTTATCAAAAAAATACGAATAATTAATTCTATAAATTTTCCTTACTTTTGATTTATAAACTTGAAGACATTCTATGAAGAATACCACAAAATACGCAGTTTTTGGTGCAGGAAGTTGGGCAACGGCAATTGTAAAAATGTTATGTGAAAACCAAAGTGAAATTGGCTGGTATATGAGAAGTGTTTATGCGAAAGAGCATATCCTAAAAGAAAAACACAATCCTAGTTACTTGAGTTCTGTAGAGTTTCATACTGAGCAATTAAAATTAAGTAATGATATTAATGAAATTGCAGATTGGGCAGATGTTCTCATTTTTGTAATTCCATCCGCATTTATTCATGCAGAGTTAGAAAAATTAAATACAGACATTAGCAATAAAACAATTGTATCTGCTGTAAAAGGTATTATGCCAGAAACCGGAAAATTAGTAGGAGAACATTTTCATGATGCTTACAATATCCCGTTTGAAAACATTGCCGTCATTGCTGGTCCTTGCCATGCAGAAGAAGTGGCTTTAGAGCGCTTGTCTTATTTAACGATATCCTGTGCTGATGCAGAAAAAGCACAAGACATTGCCGATAATTTATCTAGTAATTATATAAAAACTAAGATTAGCGATGACATTATTGGTGTAGAATACGCTGTGATGCTCAAAAATATTTATGCAATTGCAGCAGGTATTGCACACGGTTTAGGCTATGGTGATAATTTTCAAAGTGTATTGATGAGTAACTCTATTAGAGAAATGAAACGCTTTATTAAAAAAATGCATAAGATGAAGCGCAATATTAATAACTCAGCATACTTAGGCGATT
Organism: Winogradskyella eckloniae; assembly: GCF_013249045.1. Lineage (GTDB taxonomy): Bacteria > Bacteroidota > Bacteroidia > Flavobacteriales > Flavobacteriaceae > Winogradskyella > Winogradskyella eckloniae. The sequence goes on along the minus strand of NZ_JABRWP010000001.1, from coordinate 458,699 downwards.
TATTAGTAACCGGATATTCTGTGTTCTCTAGAAATCGCATGTTTGGTAATATGATTGGCAAAGGCTATACCGTAAAATCTGCTCAAATGGAAATGAACATGGTTGCAGAAGGTTTTTATGCGACCAAAAGTGCGTTTGAGTTAAATAAAAAGAACAAGAAAAAAACGCAGCTTCCAATTATCAACGCAGTTTACAGTATTTTATACGAAGGAAAAGACGCTAAGAAAGTCTTTAAGAAATTAACAGATAAGTTAGATTAGATTTTGAGAAACTGATGACTTGGTAAGTACCACAGTTGTAAAGCACTTAACAGAAGCCTGTGAAAAAAATATTAATCATACTACCAATAATAATATTAAATTTTTCATTGTTAAGCTGTAACGATAAATCTTTAAAAATATCTGAATTAGATCTTTTAGATTTCAATCAAGCGAGCATATTAAAAAATGATATAAAGAAGACACTGTTGATATCGGGATTTGATACAGCACTTTATAAAAAGAACGATACAATTGAAATCATCGAATATAATAGAAGCGGAAAAATTAAAAACGTATGGAGAAAATCTTTTATGTATAGTATATATGAAGAATATGAATACGACTCATTAAACCTTGAAAAACAAAAAATATTTTTTACCGATTTTAAAGCTATTTTTAATTTTCGCTATGAATTTGATAGCGATAGCTTAATCCTCTATAAGTATTATACAACACCTTCTATTGGAATTTCAAAACAGGATATTTTAAAACCAGCAGCTATTTTTAAATTCAAAAATCATGGAAAAATTAAAGAATCTTCTCAGTTTCAGAATAACGATCATGGCAAGGGTAAAAAGCGCATTACAAAATACAATTACGACACAAAATTGAATATATTATCTACAAAAGAAATATTATACGAACCAAATGATAACGACGATTCATCATTGAGTTCTAACGCAATAACCGACTATTATTATTCTAATAAAAAACTTGATTCGACGTTAACAACTATCAGCTGGATAGATAGAGAAAATCAAAAGCAGAGTTATACACGTAAAGTAGTATATAACCAAAAAGGGTTAGCGTTAAAAGCAATTACTATGGATAGTTTAATTATATATTACAGACATATTAAATAAAAACTACGGTAACACCTTTTATAATTAATGGCTAGTACTGGCTTATTTATAGAAGTCTTCTCTGATTTTCCGTACGGTTTTTATTTGCTATCTTTTGTACTTTAAATACAAAACCATTACTTAACTAAAACACCACGTAATTGCATTAAAGGCACCGTTTGCAAGGCCTTTTCATTAATCGTGTTTTTTCTAAATACATAGGTCTTATCAAACATCTGGTTGCCTTCAAAAAATGTAATTTTAAACTCGTTATTTAGTTCTAGCACCTTTTCTTGAAGATATTCAATTTTAGCATAGCTTCTCGCTGGTAATTTAGCAATGGTATGTCGCATTAAAGGTGTTAATTTCTTATCGTTATAACCTCTAGATACAATAAGTACTGTTTCTAAATCCTTATCGCTATTATTAATGATATAAGCGTTCCAGTCTTGCGTTTTATATTCTAAATGTTGCTCTTTTACGACGGCGACATGAACGTCTTTTACTTCTGGTATGTTTATGTCTTTTTTCATCACTGTCTACATTTTCAAATTGTAGTCTCTACTTTCTAAAAATAGTTACTATAAAAGAACTCTTACTACAATGAACTCTTAAACTGCTCTAAAAACCTAACATCATTTTCGCTTAACAATCTAATATCACTGATCTGATTTAATAGCATAGCAATACGATCTATTCCCATACCAAAAGCGAAACCTGAATACGTTTTAGAATCTATGCCGCAGTTTTCTAAAACATTAGGATCTACCATACCACAACCCATTATTTCTAACCAACCTGTTCCTTTGGTAATTTTATAATCGGTTTCTGTCTCTAAACCCCAATAAACATCTACTTCTGCACTCGGTTCTGTAAACGGAAAGTAAGATGGTCGTAATCTTATTTTAGATTTCCCAAACATTTCTGTCGTAAAATACTGAAGCGTTTGCTTTAAATCTGCAAAACTCACATCTTTATCAATATACAATCCTTCTACTTGATGGAAAAAACAATGTGAACGCGCTGATATGGCTTCGTTTCTAAACACACGACCTGGTGATATTGTTCGTATAGGTGGTTTGTTATTTTCCATATAACGTACTTGTACTGAACTTGTATGGGTACGCAATAAAATATCTGGATCGGTTTGAATAAAAAATGTATCCTGCATATCTCTAGCCGGATGATATTCTGGTAAATTTAGTGCTGTAAAATTATGCCAATCATCTTCTATTTCTGGACCTTCACTAACATTAAATCCTATACGCGAAAAGATATCAATAATTTCATTTTTCACTATAGAAATAGGATGCCTAGATCCTATGGCAATAGGTTCTCCTGGACGCGATAAATCTCCATAAATCCCCTTATCTTCTTCTTCACTTTCTAAAGCTTCTTTTAAACTATTAACTTTGGCTTCTGCTGTATTTTTTAGCTCATTGATGATCTGACCGAATTCTCGCTTTTGATCATTGGCTACATTTTTTAGTTCGCTATAAAATGCTTTTAAATGTCCTTTTGAACCTAAATATTTAATTCTAAAGGCTTCTACTTCTTCTTTAGATTGGGTTTTAAAGGCTTCTGCTTCTGCTATAAGTTCTTTTATCTTGTCTATCATCTTGTGCTGAATTTAATTCAGTATCTCTATAAGAGTCGGCAAATTTAGTTTTTTTTTACGAGTTATTGTAGTTGAATGCCTTTGAAACTAGTCTATATATTCCGTTTCTACAAAATAATTTACAATAGCCTCTTTCATTAATACGCTCTGCTCTCCTGCTTTTAGATGTGGTAGCTGCGCTAAAACTTTGTAATGTGGCCAACCATCATCATCGACATAATCAAATTCGTAAAATCCATAGGGCTCTAAAACTTTACATATCGCTATGTGCATTAAATCTAACTTGTGATCTTTTTTGTATGCTCTATGCAATTGTCCAAGTTCTTGTACTCCGATAAGGTAAATTATAGAATCGAGATCTAATGTATCACCATCTGCAAATTGGTTTGAGAGTTTTTCTACCACTAAGTCCCATCGCTCTTTTAATTTTTCGTCTCTTGCCATTTTATTTGTTGAAAATTTAAAACATAGAAAACCGCGTTTTCTTTTCCTTTCATCATTTAGAGTTCAAAGTTAATAAACTAAAGTATCTTGATTTACGTTATTTTACTAAAATGACAAAATTGATGTACTTTTGTCTAAACCGCTAGTTGTATGAGTATTATTGATATTGTTTTAGCTGCCTTATTATTGTTTGGGTTTATCCGAGGTTTATTTAAAGGCTTATTTGTAGAGGTAGCCTCTTTAGTTGCGTTGGTTTTAGGAGTCTATGGCGCCATTCACTTTAGTGGTTTTGCTGCAGGCTTTTTAGAATCAAAGGTAGATTGGGCCGAGAGAACCATTAATATCGTTGCTTTTGCTATTACGTTTGTGGTGATTGTATTGGCCATTGGTTTAGCTGGCAAAGCATTAACCAAACTCGCAGATTTTGCAGCATTAGGTATTATTAATAAACTAGCTGGAGCCGTGTTTGGCGCACTAAAAATAGGTTTAATCCTAAGCGTTGTTTTAATTGTTTTTCATAAAATGAACAATACCTTACCTTTTATGGAAAAAGAAGATTTAGAGAAAAGTATGCTTTACAAGCCCGTAAAATCGTTGGCACCACTGATTTTTCCTAATTTAATTAAGAGTGAAGACGAGCCTATCATTAGAGAGCCGGAAGCATAATAAAAGCCACTCTTACGAATGGCTTTATATTTCAATTAAAAATAGTTTAAGAAATAACGTTCTACAACATTTCTACCTTACCAGTTTCTAAGCTATAAACGCCTCCAACTATTGCAATTTCTCCGTTGTCTTCCATTTCTTTTAAAATTTCAGATTTTTCTCTAATACGATCAATAGTTAACTTCACATTATTCTCAACTGTTTTAGCTACAAATGTTGCGTTTGAAGAATTTGATTCGCCTTCAACTTCATCTTTAGATTTTTCTACAGCTGGTTTAATATTATCTAGCATTGCAGTAATATTTCCTAATTCTACACCATCACATGCTGCTTTAACTGCACCACAACTTTGATGACCTAATACTAAAACTAACTTACTTCCGGCAGCTTTGCAAGAATACTCTAAGCTACCAAGAATGTCTACATTCTCAAAATTACCAGCAACTCTGGCTACAAAAATATCACCAATCGCTTGGTCTAAAACAGTTTCTACAGGTACTCTTGAGTCGATACAAGATAAAACCACAGCCTTAGGAAATTGTCCTCCTGTAGTTTGGTTAACTAACGCCGAATTATCAGCACCTTCTAATTTTCCGTTTGTAAAACGTTTATTTCCTTCTAATAAATCTTGTAATACACTATTTGGCGTTAATGCACTTTGAACGTCTTTTGTAATTGCTAAATTTCTCATTTTGAATTTAATTTTATTTCAGAATATCATATTCATATGATGTCTGAAGTTAATAATTTTTTTTATTTAATATTTATCTTCAACATTTCTTTTTACCCAGTCTAAACAGGATTTGAAATTTTCGAAAACATGCTCATTTGGAATAAAATCTGGAATAATATCTATGCGTTCCATCATATATCTTGGCTGTTTAAGAAGACCGACAAATAAGACTTCAACATTATTCTTCTTTAGTTCCTGAAGCATATCCTCCATGGCATATAAACCAGATTGATCCATATACTGCATACGTCCTAATCTTAAAATTACAGTTTTAGCCGTTTGTGGTATCTGCTCGGTTAACGCCTGAAAATCGCTTGTAGAACCAAAAAACAATGGTCCTTTAACATGTTTAATAAATACCTCTTCTTTTAAACGTTCGGGAAATTTACCTTCATCTTCCCAGGCTTCTTCTTTTAGAGATTTTACATCAGAGCGTTCCGCTGTTAAATCACCTATTTTCTTCATAAACATTAGTGATGCTATAACTAAGCCAATACCTACTGCATAAATTAAATCCCAAAATGTAGATAATACTAAAACAACCAACATTATTAATACTTCTGAACTTAATTTTAGAGGTCCAAATTTGATGTCCTTAGGTAAGCTTGGTATAGCTTTTAAACCTTTATAATCCATAACACCAATGCCAACAGTAATCAAAATACCTGCTAAAACGGCTGCTGGTATTTTTGAAGCCACATCACTCAAGGCTAGCATTATAAGCAGTAACATTACACCTGCAATCATACCAGACAATTTGGTTTTTCCTCCTGCATTAATATTAACTACGGTTCTAATGGTGGCACCTGCGCCTGGAATGCCTCCAAAAACGGCTGCGATACTATTCCCTATACCTTGGCCAATTAGTTCTTTATTTGGTCTGTGTTTAGTTTTCGTCATGTTATCCGCAACTACACTTGTTAACAATGAATCAATTGCTCCCAAAAGCGACAAGGTTAATGCTGTAAAAATGTATGGTGTAACACTCGTTAAACTAAACGTTGTAAACATTTCTAATCTAGGAACTGGTATGCCTCCAGGAATTTGAGAAATAGGTCTGTAACCTAATTTAAAACCATAGGCAATTCCTGACATAACAACAAGCGCAACCAATGTACTTGGGATCAAAGTAGTAATACGTTTAAAGCCATAAATAATGAATATAGTTCCTAATGCCAAAGCAAACTCTAACCAATTAATGTTCTTTAACGCTCTTGGCAAAACCTTAATAGCACCAACTGTACCAGAAGCTTCTTTTGCTGCTAAGGTTTGTGATTCCGTTAAGATTTGTGCTTCTGTAATTTGATCGGCTCGTTTTATGGTTTCTTTAAAATTTTCAAGTACTAAAATACCTTCGCCAGCTTCTTCCTTTAAAATATTTTCGAGTATTACCTCCTCAGCTTGTGGCTTAAAATTTTCTACAAATGCCTCATCTTCTTTAGGATAATACCCAATTGATGGTAATATTTGTGTTAATAGAATAATAACACCTATGGCCGTCATAAAACCAGAAACCACAGGGTACGGAATGTATCTAATATATTTTCCTAAACCTAAAAAGCCCAATCCTATTTGTATTAGTCCGGCCATTAAGAATACTATTAGAATAGCTGGTAACGCTTTTTCTATACTGCCATCATTAGCTGCAACTACACCAGCAATAACAACCATACTTACAGCCGTCATTGGCGCTGTTGGCCCAGAAATTTGAGTCGCTGTGCCGCCAAAAAGCGCGGCAAAGAAACTGATAAAAATCGCACCATAAAGACCTGCTTCTGGTCCTAAACCAGACGAGACACCAAATGCTAACGCTAAAGGTAAAGCGACGATACCTGCTGTAATGCCACCAAAAGCATCGCCTTTAATGTTTGAAAATAAGTTTTTCATGTCTTCGTTTTTCGTCTTACGTCTACCTTACTTAAATTTTTTAAAAATTTACAAATGCAATCAAATTAATTTGATCTCTTCCTGAAGTTTCAAAAAACTGATTCATATAGCCTAATTCCATTCGTAGTGATGTCGAAAATTTATAACCTAAACCACCATAAACTCTATTTCTATCGAATATAGACGTCTCGGTATTTAAAAAAATCTCATTATATAATGATGCATATAAAGGATTCTTGCCTTCTTCTTTATTTTGAAGCGGTATATTAACACCTAAAAAGTATCGAAAACGCATTTTAAAATCATCTTCTACAAAACGTTGCTCAAAACGATAACGATGATTTATACCAACATTACCTATTTTTTGCTTAGTCGTAAATTGTTCAAAAATACGATGCTCATTTACGGATACCTTATCATCAGTATCTCCAACATAGTTTTCAGATAAGATGTAGCCATATCCTAATAACAAATTGTTATTTTCAGTAATGTTATAACCTAATCCTGTACGTAATAACAACTGTTCTAAATCACCAATTACATTATAATTTCTATACTGAACTTCGTGGTGAATATTCCACTTATCATTGACTTTTTTGTTTCCAATATAAATAAGCCAATTTCCTAAACTGCTATCTTGTGCAAGCGAAAAAAAAGAAATACAAAATGCTAAAGTTAACAGTACTGTATTGATTTTGAATTTCATATTTACAAGCTTAATGGATTGTTTGATTTTGTTAAAAGTATTGTAACATTAATCTTATTTATCATTCGCTTTATATCTTCTTTGGCAAATAATGACTTGGTTTTTTTAATAGATTTTTCTCTGTCTATACAAAACAGATTAATTTTATTTTTTACTAAATAATTGGATAAATTATTTACTACGTTTTTATTTTTATCAAAAACGCATTCTTCTATTTGCTTATTGGAATGTGTATAAGTTTGCTCTGTTTTTGCTGTCTTTTTAGAAATTCTAAACGATGTAATTTTTCTAGAAGTATATGGTAAAAAACCTTCTGCAAAGGAAACATTTGTAGTTTCTTCATCAGAATTTAAAACACCTAACGTTAATTCTTCGTTTGGTTCTAATGGATTATTTTCTGCCGTAATCATTAAGAGACCGTTATGCTTTTTTAAAACATAATCTGTTATATTGTTTCCTACAAAATTGATCGCTTTTGGCTTTCTTTTTCCTATCACAATAACATCTGGCTGGCAATCTTCGATATAGCTACTAATTTCGTTTTTCACGTTACCATATGAAAAACTATACGTTATATTTACTCCAAATTCTTCATAAATTGGATTTATATACGCCTTAATAGCTTTATCAACGGTATTATAGTCTTGATTAATGACGCGCATTGCAGAAAATTGATTTTCTGCAACTACAACTTCCGTCGGTTTTTTTACATAGAATAGCTCTATGTCAGCGTTTATTATTTTAGCTAAACATACAGAATTTTTTAAAATGCTGTCAGACATATTACCAATATCCGACAGCACCAAAATTTTATTTTTATCCATGCTTTTTTTAGCTTAAACTCATATTAGATTTTGGTTTTAATTGAAAAAATTCAATAAAACTTGGTGGATTTTCTACAATACCTCGCTTAGATATTAATTTAATATCAATATTTCTTTCTTTTGCTTTGTATGCAAAATCTTCTAATATTTCAATAATATCATAATCTAAATATCTTGTTTTTCTTACATCAAATTCTAAATATGTATCTCTTGGCAAACTGTCTAATTCTTTTAAGATAGCACCTTTGTTAAAGAATGTAACTTCTTCCGCGAGTTCCATCTTTATTTTATGCCTACCATTACTTTTATCTTCAATATGAAGAAAATGCGAGTTTTGGTAACTCTTTAAAAGAATCACAACAATACCTACGGCTAGACCTAAGCCAATTCCTACTAATAAGTCTGTAAAAACTATTCCTAATACTGTAACTACGAATGGTACAAATTGTTTCCAACCTAGTTTATACATCTTCATAAATAATGCTGGTTTAGCTAATTTATAACCTACAATTAATAGAATTGCCGCTAGTACAGATAACGGAATTTTATTTAATAACGTTGGTATTAAGATTACTGAAATCAGTAATAAGAATCCGTGAATAATTGCAGACATTTTACTCTTTCCTCCCGATTGTATATTTGCAGAACTTCTAACAATCACTTGTGTAATAGGAATACCGCCAACTAAACCAGATAATATATTACCTGCGCCTTGTGCTAACAACTCTCTATTTGTTGGTGTTACATTTTTGTTAGGATCTAGTTTATCCGTAGCTTCTACACATAACAACGTTTCTAAACTTGCTACCAATGCAATTGTGAAAGCCACTATCCAAACTTCAGGATTTGTTATCGCAGAAAAATTAGGAAAACTAAATTGACCTAGAAATGAATCAAAACTATCTGGCACTGGTACTCTTACCAAATGTGTTTCTGCTATAGCGAGAGATTCACTAGATTGTGTAAAAATAAAGAAAACAATACCAACAACAACTGCTACTAATGGCCCTTGAATAATTTCAAAAAACTTCCCTTTTTTCACCAGCACATTACTCCATAATAATAAAATACCTAAAGATATAAAGCCTATTACCATTGAACCGATAATAAGATTATCAAAAACATTCCAGAGCGCAGAAAAGGTATTTTCACCAGAGGACTCAAAAAAGCTATCGGCTCCTTCGGGCTCGGCATCATATCCAAAAAAGTGAGGTATTTGTTTTAAGATAATAATAATACCAATACCTGTTAGCATACCCTTAATAACCGATGATGGAAAATAATATCCAATAATCCCTAGTTTTAAAATTCCAAAAATTAATTGAATAACGCCTCCTAATACAACAGCAACAAGGAAATTTTCATAACTTCCTAACGTACCAATTGCGGTTAATACAATTGCAGCTAATCCAGCTGCAGGTCCACTGACACCAATTTTAGAGCCACTTAAAGACCCAACAACAACACCTCCAATTATTCCGGCAATTAACCCAGAAAAAAGTGGTGCTCCACTAGCTAATGCAATACCTAAACATAATGGTAATGCAACGAAAAATACTACGACACTTGCAGGCAAGTCGCTTTTTAATGTTTTAAACATATTATATAATGATTTTTACTATTGAGGCTTCTCAATAGATGATTTAATAATTAATTAGGGACAGACAAAATTTGTCTAATACAGAAGGAATTAAATAAAATCGGGAGGTGGCGAAATTAAATTTAAATGCGGTTTAGCATATTGCTTAAAGGTATAGGCAATAAAAACTGTATCTATTTGATCTTCGAACAGTGATTCTGCTATGGTATGATCTTTATCAAAAAGCAGCTTGGTATTTGAATTTTCTTCTTCTTCACTGATACTATAAAAACACGTAATGTCAATGGAATCATCTAATGACGAAATTATTGTAGGTGCAGAAATAAGTGCCATAAAAATTATGGTAAAAAAAATGGCAGATTTATATCTTGTGCTTTTTTGCATAAGCAACAAATATAATATTCAATTCTTATTTTATTGTTAAAAAATCTGTAATAATTTTATGTCTTTTGCAGGAATCCACCCTGTAGAGTTATCTGAAAGTTGAATTTTACTCCAATCTTGATAGGTTTCTACGACATCCACTTTAGTGCCTTCATGCAATCTAAACACCTCTTCACTTGCCTGATTTGGATCTGACTTCACTCTACTTTCTTGAGCAAATACAATGGCTGGATTATCTTTTTTATCCAATCCCGATTTCTGAAACGCCATCGCTACAGAAAAAAATGCAACGCATAAACTAATAATACTGGTTACAAAAGCAATTCGTTTTTTAGAGGTACTATACGAAAAATGATAAACTAAAAACAATACTACAAATGTTAATATACATGCTACCGTAATTTTCGCCCAAGCATCTGTACTAAAAGTGTTTACCACATTATTTATAAGTCTTGAAAAACCCACTTTAGGCACCACTTCTATAGCATCAATTGTCATGTTTTGAGCAAATGCCAAATTGTTTTGAATCTCTTTATCATTTGGGTTTAGTAATAACGCTTTTTCAAAATAATAAATACTAGGCGCTACATTATTGAGTTTGTAATTGGCATTACCTAAATTATAATAAAGCTCTGCAGAATGTTGCTCTGACTTTAAAATAGACTCATATTTGTCTATAGCTTCTGCAAATTTACCATTGTTATATAGCGTATTTGCTTCTTCAAAAACTGCGTCGTTTTGAGAAAATCCAATAAAACTTAAACAACAAAGAAGTAAGAAGGTAAAAGCTCTCATATTATTTTAATTGTTTATCAATTAACGAAATTGTTTTCGCTGCTTTATCATAATCATTCTGCATTGTTACTTGTGTAATTGGTGTATACCTTGCCAATTCACAATGCTCTAGTATTGAAATAAAATCTTCAACAACACTTCGCTCTACCATACGCTCTGTGAGTAAATCTTCTATTTTTTCTTTATTAAAATCACTGGTTTCTATATTTAATTTAGACTTTAAATAATTATGCAGTGCTTTTTCTAAAGCCAAATAAAACGCTTCTTTTTGTCCCATTGCTTTTTTGGCTTCACTCAAATACTTTTTAGCTAAACGATCTGCTTTACGTATTCGATTACCTTGCACATCTGCATGACGTTCATCGCGTTTACGTCTTATAAATATCGCTAAAGGAATAGCCAAAAAAGGTACTAATGTTAAGCTCCAAAAAGTGGTAGATTTAAAAAATGGCGTTGTTGTTTTATATTCCCAATTTGAAGTTGTTTTAATAAACGAAAATGTATTACTATTTGCTTGTACGGTTTGCTTGGTATTTGCAGACGCATTTTCTGTCGTTCCGTTTGCTGCTGTTGGCCCAGTTATTACATCAATAATGATTTCATCTGACGATATTCTATTATACGTTTCTTTTTCTGGATCAAAATATGAAAACGAAATACTTGGTATAGGATATTTACCTTTATATTGAGGAACTATTGTATACGTATCTGCGATTCCTCCTTGCATTCCGTTTAAATTGGTTCGCACATTTTCTTTGTGCTCTGGCTCATAAACTTCTAATGAACTTGGTACTGTTAATTTAGGCAGTTCAAATAGTTTTAAATTCCCTTTTCCTTTTACTTCTATTTTTGCTTGCAGTGATTCTGCAGCATTCAATTCTGTTTTAGACGTCGTTACTTCAAAAGAAAAATTACCTACTGCGCCTTTAAAATCTGAAGGCTTTCCGTCTTCTGGCAATGGTTTTACATTTATTACTCGGCTTCCGGCTGTGACTTCTTTAGGTACTTTTGTCATTAAGGCTCTTCCAAAAATATCTCTTTTATTAGAAGGCACTTCTGCTGTGATATCCATAACTAAAGGCTCAATTTTTAATCGACCCGATTTTTGTGGATAAAGCACCGTTTTTCTTAAAACAACATAACGGTATTCTTTGCCTTTATATTCACCTGTTAATACATTAAGGCCTTTTATTTCAATATTCTGGCTCCAAAAATCATTAAATCTAGGAATCTCCTTTTCTCTCCAGTTACTACTAACACCAATATCTGGCGATACATATAATTTATAAACTACCGTAATCGCTTCATTGAGATATGGACTCGCGTTTGACACCTCAGCTACGAGATGTATATTTTCTGATGCCACATCAGATGCTGCTGTGTTTCCGTTAGGTTTACTGACAGCTTTTGTAACTTCTATGGTTATAGGAAACGTTTTATAAGTTTCGCCATCAATCTCAATTTTGGCTTGCTTAATTGTGAATTTACCACGCTTTTTTGGTGCTAAAAAATAGCTATAGGTTTTATTATAAGAGCGATGACCATTTCTAGAATAGTTACTTACAGAAGTATTAGGACCACCTACAACATCAAAATCTGCAAAACTCGGTGGCTCAAAATTATCACCATCTTGGTTCATCTCAAAATCGATTCTAAGACGTTCATTAACGCCTAATTTCTTCTTACTTACCTTAGCTTCAAATTTTACTTGTGCTGAAGCTATACTTGTTGCAAGTATTAAAAATAGTATTGATATGTGTTTTTTGATGTACATAATTTTGACGACTCTAAATTTTTATTTTATGATTCAGTTTATTTAAATCAAAATTTGAAATTCTACAATCGTAACGTATTTTACCAGTCTTTTTCTGTTTTTACTTTGACGCCTTTTTGTTTCTCTGCATTCATTTTTTCTTGAACCTTTTGTTCTTGATTTTGCATGGCTTCGAGAATATTTTTTACCTGCTGAGGCGACATTTTTCCTGGTTGTGGTTTAGGTTTTTGATTCTGATCCTTATTGTCTTTATCGCCTTTTCCATCATTCTTATCGTCCTTAGGCTTTCCGTCTTCGTCTTTTTCCTTATCGCCATCCTTTTTATCTTGGTCGCCTTCGTCCTTTTTATCTTTATTATCTTTTTCGTCTTTGTTTTCGTCTTCCTTCTTTTGCTCGTCTTCCTTGTCTTGCTCTTCGTCTTTATTCTCGTCTTCTTTGTTGTCTTCGCCTCCTCCATCATTTTGCTGCTCTGCACATTCTTTAGCTAAAGCAAAATTATAACGCGTTTCTTCATCATTTGGATTATTTCTTAACGCATTTTTATAGGCTTCAACGGCTTCTTTACAAGCTTCGTTTTGCATTAAAATATTACCCATATTATGAAAAGCTCTGTGTTTTTCATCTTTAGTAGTGGCATTCTTTGCGGCTTCTTGACTTCTAAATAATGATTCGTCAAAATTACCTTTTCTAAAATACGAGTGTGATAAATTATACGATCCTACAGCTTTACTTGGTGCTTCTGAAATGGCTTTTCTATAAGCCATTTCTGCCTCAATATAATTATCAGATCCTACGAGTTCGTTAGCTTTATAAACAAGATTTGTAGCGTTTTTTTCTGCTTTTAATTGTAATTCATTTGGGTCTTGCGAAAAACCAATGCTTCCAATTAAAAATGTAATAATGAATATATAAAATCTCATGTTGTACTAATTTTAAAAAACGATCTCTAAATTACTAAAGCCTTTAAAGACTTAGCGTTAAAGAAATTCTAAAAATTTTCATTAAATAAATTAAGTTTTTTCAACCAAGCTGTTTTTCGTTCTAGGAAAAATATATCAATAAATAATAAAAAGATTCCTAACCCTAGAAACCACTGAAATTGATCTTTGAAATCTGCTATTTGCTTAGATTCAAATTCTTGTTTATCCATTTTTGCTAACTCACCAGTAAGGGTTTTAACGACCTCTGATGTGTTACTTCCATTAATATACACACCATTGGCTTCAGATGCAATCTCCTTTAAGGTTGTTTCGTTAAGACGTGTAATTACGGTTTCGCCTTGGTTATCTTTCTTGTAATTTAAAATAACTCCATTTCGTTTAATAGGAATTGGCCCTCCTTTAAGATCACCAACACCTACTGTATAAATTCTTATGCCTTGTTCTGCGGCTTCTTCTGCGACATCCATAGCATCACCATCGTGATCTTCACCATCTGATATGATAATTAATACACGATTGGCTTGATCTTCATTATCAAAATAGGTTTTTGAAAGCTGAATGGCTTCGCTAATTGCTGTTCCTTGTGAAGATAGCATATCTGTATTCATGTTCTGCAAAAACATTTTTGCTGAGGCATAATCTGTGGTTATTGGCAATTGCGGAAATGCCTTGCCTGCATATGCTATGATACCAACCCTATCGCTTACTAAGCTATTGATAATTTGCGTTACTAATTGCTTGGATTTATCTAATCTGCTTGGTGCAATATCTTCTGCCAACATACTTTTAGACACATCTATTGCAAACACCACATCTACACCTTCACTACGTACTGTCTCTAATTTAGTTCCTATTTTAGGATTTACTAATGCCAATGAAAAACATGCAAAAGCACCACAAAGCACCAGTACTTTTAATATACTTTTAAATAGTGATTGATTAGGACTTAGGCGTTTTAATAATGCCGAATCTGCAAATTTTTTCTGGGTAGATCGCCTCCATAATTGTAAAACTACAAATAGCAAAATTATGACCGGAATAACCAGTAACGTCCAAAACCATATTGTTTCATCAAGTCTAAACAAAGCTTCTAAATATTGTGTTTCTTAATAATAACTCTATCAATAATAACAAACCAGCTAATAGCACAAATGGTCTATATTTCTCGTCGTAATTGTAGTATTTCTTTTCTTCTATTTCCGTTTTTTCGAGCTTATTAATTTCGTCATAGATCTGAGCTAATTTGTCGTTATTGGTAGCTCTAAAATACTTTCCTCCCGTTTCTTCGGCTATTTCTTTTAACAAATTTTCGTCTATTTCTACTTGTGCTCTACCGTATCTAAAAGTTCCGTTAGGATTAAAACCAATTGGAGATAAAGCCATTCCGTTAGTTCCTAAACCTATGGTATATACTTTTATTCCGTATTCTACAGCTAATATACTTGCCGTTTTTGGATCTATTTGCCCAGACGTGTTAACACCATCTGTCAATAATATAATAACTTTACTTTTTGCTCTACTGTCTTTTAATCTATTGACAGAAGTCCCTAATCCCATACCAATTGCAGTACCACTTTCTATAATGGTATTATATTTTATATCTCTTAGTGATCGCTGTACAATAGATTTATCGCTAGTAATTGGTGTTTTTGTGAAGGCTTCACCTGCATACTCTACTAAACCAATACGATCATTAGGTCTACCATCAATAAAATCTGCAGCAACTTCTTTTAAGGCATCTAATCTATTAGGACGTAAATCCTTCGCCAACATACTTGCAGATACATCAATAGCCATTACAATATCTATACCACTTGTTGTTTTGGTCTTAGTCGATACATCTACAGTTCTAGGTCTTGCCAAAGCCGTTATTAAAAGCGCTAAGGCTATTAAACGCAATGCAAATAAAACATGTTTAAATTTTGTCCAAAACGAAGATGTATCCTGAAACCCTTTGATACTAGACATTTTTAACTCAGCAGTTTGTTTACTGTGTTTTAAAACGTACCAAACGATGGCTATAGGCAAAAGCAACAACAGCCAGAAAAATTCTTTATTTAAAAATTGTATTTGTTCTAACATTAGTTCTCTTTTTCTTCTTCTGTTGGTTTTAACTCAATAGAATCCGTAATACGCTCTATAATATCTTCAGCATAAGTATCATCTGTTCTCCAAATTAAAACGACCTGTTGAATAACGTTTTCTGTTGTAAAACTAAATAGTGTGTATTCTCCTTTTTCAAAACTATTTGGTGTTAATCCAGGGAACTGTGCTGTTCCATAGGTTTTAACACCTTCTGCGCCATTTGGTGTTACAAATTTTTCGTTTTTGGTTATAATATTTTCAACACCACTGGCTTCCCACGATTTTAAATTACCTTCTACAACGGTTTCAATATTTATAGCTTTTTGCTCATCTGGATTTTCGCTTTCTGGCTTATTTAACAAGGTTGTACTCGTAAGAATATAGAAGCGTTCTATAAGACTACCATAACCAAACACACTCATTTTGGCTTTGCCTTCTAAAGCTTCTGGTAATTTAACCTCTTCTCGTTTTAAAACCTTTGGTGTTTCTATCCAAATAGGTGGATATCCATATGCACTTTTTACCCATTTCCCTTCTAAGAGCGCTTTACTTTCGTGCCCAATTATAGTGTCTTTTACATATTCAAAACCATATTTAGCTCCAAATCCAACTAAAGTTGCTACGATTAAAAACACGGAAATACCGACTGTAATCCAGATTTTTTTACGCTTCTTCTTGCGTTCTTGTTCTTCTTTATATTTCTGATCTAATAATTTTTCCTCTTCACTTGGTTCTGGCAAACTCGTTTTAACATGGTCTATAGCTTTATCAATGGTAATACTATCCATTTTGGCTAATTCAATATCTGGTGCTGATTTTGCAAATTTTACTAAATCGGCACGTTGTAATATCGATTCTATATGTAATATCGTTTCCTTAGATAACGGAATCTGGTTGCCGTCTTTTAATAGATTTAATCTCTTAATAAGTTCTCCTGTAGTACTTTCTAATGCTCTATCGTAAACTTTTTCATCTAAATATTTTCTGATGATATAAGTTAATTCTGAATAATATTCTTTGACCTCCTCACGCACTAAATATTCACTTTCATCTAGTTTTTTAATCGCCAATTTTGCGCGATCGTATGGTGGCAATAGCGCGATTTTAGCTTCTTCTGTTAATGGTTTTTTTCGCCAGATAATCCAATACAATAAAAATGCAACTAATGCTATTATTGCCAACGTAATTAAAAGCCATTTCCACCAATTGCTTGTGCTTTTCTCAACTTCTATAATTGGTTTAATGTCATAGAGTTTTTGTTTAGATGTATCTACCTCTACTGTATGAACTTCTACCTTTAAAGAATCTGTAAAGAAGGGTTTCTCGTCTATTATAATTTTTTGCCTTGGAATGGTATATGCACCAGAATCAAATTGCGTGAGTTTGTAAATACGAGATAATAAAAATTTCGCATTGTGTTTTGTGGTGTCTATTTGTAAAGCCTCTACAGCTTCTAAAGGCGAAAATGTTTGCCCTTCTGGAAAAACCACCAAGGATAGAGAATCTGCTTCTACATTAATTTTATAATTGATTTGTTCACCAATTCTAATCTTTGTGGTGTCAATCTCGGAAGTCACTTGCGAAAAAGAGAAAAGAGTACCTAAAAAAAATAGTATTGAAAACAAGCCAAAATGACAAGTCCAATGACGCATGCCTTCAGTGCTTGTATTTTTATATATACTATTGTATGTCATAAATCTAAAATCCTTTTATCCTCTTTGTTTAAAATAGCCTAACAGTTTTTTTACATAACTTTCATCTACGCGACAATCAATAGCTCCTGAGCCTGATTTTGCAAAACTATCTTTAAAATAATGTACCTTTTCTTGGTAGTATTTGCTATAATTTTGTCTTACTTTCTTAGATGCCGTGTTTACTAAAATTAACTCACCTGTTTCTTCATCTTCCATCTGTACCATACCAATATTAGGAATTTCGGTTTCATGTTTATCGTAAATTCTAATTCCTGTAATATCGTGTCGTCCTGCTGCTATTTTTAAATTGTGTTTATAGTCATCTGCAAAGAAATCTGAAAGCACAAAAACAATAGCTTTTTTCTTCAGTACGTTAGACAAAAACTTTAATGCTTCTGCGACATTAGTGGCTTTACTTTTAGGTTGAAATTCTAATAATTCTCTAATAATTCTAAGAACATGAGAACGTCCTTTTTTTGGAGGAATAAATAATTCTATCTCATCTGAGAACAAAATCAACCCTATTTTATCATTATTTTGAG
This sequence comes from Winogradskyella eckloniae, assembly GCF_013249045.1. GTDB lineage: Bacteria > Bacteroidota > Bacteroidia > Flavobacteriales > Flavobacteriaceae > Winogradskyella > Winogradskyella eckloniae. The sequence continues at coordinate 440,904 of NZ_JABRWP010000001.1, read as the reverse complement.
TGGCTGAAAAGGCTAAAGTTGCAGCGATTTCTGTAACAATATCATTTTTAAACTGATTTTTTGTTCCGAATAATTTACTCCCAGAAACATCTGCGACGAGCATCATTGTTAATTCTCGCTCTTCTTCAAACACTTTAATATGTGGTTGATTGGTTCTTGCAGTAACATTCCAATCTATATTTCTTACATCATCACCAAATTGATATTGACGCACTTCCGAAAACGTCATACCACGACCTTTGAAAGTCGAGTGATATTCGCCTCCAAATATATGATCAGACAGACGACGTGTCTTAATCTCTATTTTTCGTACTTTTTTAAGTAATTCTTTAGTGTCCATTTTTTCAGTATGCCGTATGCAGTCTTCAGTTAGCAGTTAATACAGATCAGGATTCAAGTAAACTACGGTCTACTGAATACTGATGTACTGACAACTATTTATGGTACTTCGATTTCGTTTACGATCTTATTAATGATGTCTTCTGAAGTCACATTTTCTGCTTCGGCTTCGTAGGTAATTCCTATTCTGTGTCTCAGCACATCATGCACTACTGCACGAACATCTTCTGGTATAACGTAACCTCTGCGTTTTATAAATGCATAACATTTAGCTGCTGTGGCTAAATTAATACTACCACGAGGTGATGCACCAAATGAAATTAAAGGTTTTAAATCCGCAAGTCTATATTTTTCTGGATAACGTGTTGCGAAAATTATATCGAGAATGTATTTCTCAATTTTTTCGTCCATATAAACTTCTCTTACTGATTTTTGAGCACTTAATATCTGAGCCACAGAAACTACTGGATTCACTTTTTCATAAGATCCTTTTAAATTGGCTCTTACAATCATTTGCTCTTCTTCAATTTTTGGATAATCTATAACTGTTTTTAGCATAAAACGATCCACTTGTGCTTCTGGCAAAGGGTAAGTTCCTTCTTGCTCTACAGGATTCATTGTTGCCATAACCAAAAACGGCTTATCTAACACAAAGGTTTCATCTCCAATGGTCACTTGTTTTTCTTGCATAGCCTCTAGCAAAGCAGATTGTACTTTTGCAGGTGCTCTGTTAATCTCATCTGCTAATACAAAATTGGCGAAAATTGGTCCTTTTTTAATAGTGAAGTCATTCTCCTTCATATTAAAAATTAATGTTCCGACAACATCGGCAGGCAATAAATCTGGAGTAAATTGTATTCTACTAAAACTAGCATCGATTGCTTTAGACAATGTATTAATAGCTAAAGTTTTTGCTAAACCAGGTACACCTTCTAATAGTATATGACCTTGACCTAACAAACCTATAAGCAATCGCTCTACCATGTGCTTTTGTCCAACGATAACCTTATTCATTTCTAAGGTTAATAAATCTACAAATGCACTTTCTTTTTCTATCTTTTCATTAATTGACTTAATGTCAACTGTACTCGTTTCTTCCATTACTTTAAAGGGTTTAAGAACAACACTATTATATTACCATATTGCTTATTTTGCAATAATTGGCTTGTTAATATTTTAGAGGATGCAAAATGTTAAATTTTTTTCTTAGATGCTGTTAACAATTGGTTAAAAAAAAAGAGTCACACCGAAGTATCACTCATTTTATGATTTAATTATAGATTAAGGTTAATTAATACTAAAATTTTCGTATTTCTGTTTGTAGTTTCGGGTTTAATACCATGGCATTAGTAGCTTCATTGAATTCTATGGATTGATCGATATCAATATCTATTATCAATTGATAAATATAACTACCTTCAAACGCCCTTTGCACTAAATTTGATGCTATAGTACTCTCATCGCGTTCTAAATTTACCAATACATTGTTTATATTCATAAAGTTGTTGTCGCCAAGCACTAATTTTACCTCGTTAATATAGGTTGGGTCAATTTCTATATGATCTACCAAAAGTAATGCTGATGCCTCTGTTAAATCCGAGATATTGTGTGTTCCTGTATTGATTGCGTTTAAACTTATCCATGACTCTGACGGACTCTGACCTACTTTTAATTGAACATCTTCAATATCTAAAAACACCTCAGACACGTCAGTAGAGGTGCTTCTTAAGCTTACAGATACTGCAGCTTTATTACCACTTCTACCTAAATCTTCTGTTGTACAACTTGTCATACTAACTAAGATAACTAGGAATAAAACAACGGATTTTATGGATTGTATATGCTTCATGATTTGGGATAATGAATAATTCTTCTTCAATAATATCTATTTCTTTATGTTTTCAGTATTTTTATACACCAATTACAAAAAAATCCATATAAACTGAAAACTAAGTGACATATTCTCGATTAATTGCAGGAACCATGACTTGGGGAAGTTGGGGCAAACAATTCTCAAAAAAAGAAATGGCAGCCTTAATGAATTTCTGCGTAGAAAACCAAATTACAAGCTTTGACCATGCTGATATTTATGGCGCATATACAACTGAAACTGATTTTGGAAAAGCATTTTCAGAATCTGGATTAAAGCGTGAGGATATTCAACTCATTTCTAAATGCGGTATTCAATATGTTTGCGACAATCGCCAAAACACCGTAAAACACTATAATTATAGTAAAGACTATATTATTTGGTCAGTTGAAAACTCTCTTAAGCATCTCAAAACCGATTATTTAGATTTATTACTATTACATAGACCTAGCCCTTTAATGGTTGCCGAGGAGATTGCCGATGCTATTACTGTCTTAAAAAAAGATGGCAAAATTAGAGATTTTGGTGTTTCTAATTTTACACCTTCTCAAATGGATATGATAGGCTTACGCACAGATATTAATGTAAATCAGATTGAATTTTCATTAACAGCACATACTGCTATGCATAATGGAACATTAGATTTTATGACTACCAATGGTATTAAACCTATGGCTTGGTCACCTTTAGGCTCAGTATTTAGAGAAGATACAGAGCAAACGAGGCGCATACACAAACAACTAGGCCTTTTAATGGATAAATATAATGCCACGGAAGACCAATTGTTACTTGCATGGATCTTAAAGCATCCTGCTCATATTCACCCAGTGATAGGCACCACTACAAAAGAACGGATAAAACAAGCCGTTAAAGCAGCTTCCATAACATTAGATTTAGAAGATTGGTTTTTAATTTTAGTAGCTGCCCAAGGACATAAAGTTCCGTAAAAAAGAATTGAAATAAAATAGTATTTTTCTATGCTGGTACTTAAAATTTAATGGAAACAAAATTAAAATACCAATGGACGCAATTATCTTCAAAATACACCGAAGACAAGCAAATTATTGCAGCGTCTTGGCATGATATTGAAACGCATTACTCCTCTAAGAATAGGTATTACCACAACCTTGCACATTTGCATCACATGTTTATTCTGCTCGACCAAGTTAAAACTGAAATTGAAGCATTAGACCAGCTCAAATTTGCCATTTGGTACCATGATATAATATATAGTTCTACAAAAAACAACAACGAGGAAAAAAGCGCAAATTTTGCAGAAAAAGCATTAAAATCATTCGATATTGATGCATTTTCTATAAAAACATAAAAAAACTCATCATGTCTACAAAAGCACACGAGGTACAGTGCTCTAAAACTAACGACAATGCCGTTTTACTCGATTTAGATTTATCAATTTTAGGAACAGATTGGGCAACTTACAATGTGTATCTTAAAAAGATAAGACAAGAATATAAAAATTACCCAAACATCATATACAACTCAGGACGAAAAAAAATACTTCAACAATTCCTTAAAAGAGATAGGTTATATTTAACAGAACAGTTTAAAACGCAATTTGAAAAACAAGCACGCAGCAACTTAACTAAAGAAATAGAAATGCTTTAATTACGAGGTCTCGTTTTCTACTAAACCATAATGATTAATAAAAGACTACTCATAAAAAATTTACTTGCTCACAACGATGAGAACAGTTTTTATGATAAAAAGAGAAAAATCGATATTAGTCATAAAGAAGGAAAAGGTAAATTTTTAAAACATGTTTGCGCGCTATCTAATAGCAACCCTAAAAACAACTCCTATATTGTCATTGGCGTTAAGGATGAAGACAATAAGATTATAGGTGTAGATTTTTTTGACGACAGCAAAATTCAAAATCTTATAAATGCTTATCTCAATAATCCGCCTAATGTACAATACGAAAACATTTCTTTTCCGCACTTACCAGATGACAAAGTCGTAGGCCTTGTAACCATTAGACCTAATAACGAAACAACATCACTAAAAAAAACAATTTGGAAATACAAAGGAGGCTCAACGTTTTTTAGAGATGGCAGCATAAGTATGCCAAAAGGAATTGAGGTAAACATCACAGACGTTAACTCTACAATTGTTACTGCCATAGAAAATCATGCCCAAAACAACATTAAACTCATGCTTGATGGTGTTTTTGACTTTATGAACAAACGCCAAGATTACCATCCTAAATATCACGTATTTAAAGAATACTTTGTATTATGCTGGTCTGGAGACAAAAAAGTAGTTAAAAATGAAACTTTTTATTCTCGTGTAGATATAGAACTTATAAACGAGCAAGTCCGTTTATTTTATTCTGCTTTAGATGAAGTTTCCATCGCTTATACAGATGATGTTTTTAAAATCATTGAATATGTAAAATTAGGTCTAAATAAATCTTATAAGTATTATAAACTTGAAGAAAAGATCATACGGTTTCAAAATAACGCACATTATTCAATTCATACAAATCTCATTTTTGAGCCGCCACAATACGATAAAAAAGTATTGCATCATATATATAATGCTAACAACGCAATTTTAGAAAAGCTTGAAAAAAAGCACACATTAAACCTCAGTGAAATAGAAGATTTAAAACATATAGGCAACAGTTATTTAATCTGTTATCTCAACGGATTTAAGGATGCATTAGTAAAATTAGAAATCTTAAAACCGTACATAAAAGACTACAATTCAGACCTCTACACATCCTATAAAGAGACCATGAGAATTATTAGAAAAGTAAAATACAGTTAGTTTATCGGAAATAACCCATTTTTCAACCTTGTTTTTTGCGTCTTGTCGAGAACCCTCTAAAAACCCTACTGATTATACATTTTTTTTAACCATTCATCAAAAAATTTGCCCACCAATGAATTAATTATACATCTTTGTAGGGCTATTAATCAATTACTAAACCTTGTTTCTATGACGCGAAAAGCTAAAATTGAAACAAGGTTTTTTTTAGTCCTTAAATAAAATTCAGCTGTTTCTGCTGTGATGGAATAATACCTTCTGCTGATACATTCATCCATTTCGTTAATATCGTAGCATAAATAGATCTAAAATCTATACTATATTTTAAATCGCCATTAGAATCTAAATTACTTAAACTAGCCAAGCTATTATAGACACCAGCGTGTTTTAAGTTTTTACCAATAACAAAAACATTGTTTGCCGCTCCATGATCTGTGCCATCAGCAGCATTTTGTTTCACACGTCTGCCAAATTCCGAAAAGGTTAAGATTAAAGTATTCTCGTACGTATTATTCTGTTTTAGATCTTTTACAAAAGCCGAAACGCTATCTGCATATTGAGACAATAATTTTGCTTGTTTGTTAGTTTGATTGGCATGTGTATCAAACCCACCTAAAGAGGCATAAAACACCTTTGTATCTAAACCAGAATTGATGAATTGGGCTACATTTTTTAGTTGCTTTGCAAAATTGTTTTGAGGGTAATCTTCATTTGAGGATTTTACAGTTGTTTTTTCAAAAATATATTTGGCAGAAGACGTTGCCTCAATCATAGTTTGATATAAGTACCCTAAATTATGTTCACTTAAATGTGCATCGTTATAGTGATTAATTACATTTTTAAAATAAGGATCTTGTGCTGTTTTATACAATACATTATAATCGTTTGTAGCAATTCCATTAAAGTGTTCTCCTTTCATGGCTAAACTGAGTTGCTCATCTAGTTCTATGGCGTTATATGGCTTTTTACCGTATTGATCTAAATAACGGCCCAACCAACCGGTTTGTAAATATTCATCTGACCCACTTGCCGTATGCCAAATATCCATTGACCTAAAGTGCGACCTTACAGGATTAGGATACCCAACATTATTGATGATAGACAACTCGCCATTATCAAATAACGAGCGCAAAGGCTTTAGACTTGGATGAAAACCCAAATCATCATTTAATTTTATAATGTCTTTTGAAATAGCTAATCTTGGGCGCGCATTATAATACACATCATTGTTATAAGGTATAATGGTATTTAATCCATCATTTCCACCTGCTAATTGAACAATAACTAATCGTTTATATCCTAGTTGTTCTGTAGCCACTGTTTCAAACGCTTTTACAAAATTCGGAACAAAAAATAGGCTGCTCGCAAGGGCTGAATTCTTTAAAAATTTTCGTCTATCCATAACAGTAGTTCCTTTAGCACATTTGATATTCTGGCAATGACATTAATTGAATGCAATATTCTTTTTTAGAAGATGTATTCAGTGTTTCTATATAGTCTGCAGTGCCCTTATTTATAGCACCTTGAATTATAAAAGTTGTGAGATCATGGTGCGAAATGTTTTCAAAATCTGACAAAAATTTATGCCAGTCTGCTTTTATTCTAAATGGCAATTTTCCCTTATTCTTTTTTAAGTACAATCGTTTTAAATCTGCCTTAATATTAGTGTCGCCTTCTTTTAAAGAAATCATAGCATTATTTAACATCACAGAAGGCAATTTTAAACGCACCATAATGGTATTCGCATCAATCCATGCTTTATCTTCTTTCCAACCAGCAACGTTTGGTGGTGCCAATAATATTTGCCCAAGTAATTTCTGTATTTTCAGCAAATCTTTTGGTCTTTCGAATTGCATTGGTATCGTGTTAGCCATACCTACAATGTATTCTATTGGTGATTTAATTTTTACGCCAATATTGTGTTTATCATAAAACCAATCAGACAGAAAAACAAAACGCATTAACTGTTCAATATTATAATCTTTATAAAACACTTCTGCCATAGCTTCAATGTGTTCTAAATTTGGTTTTGGGTTAACAAAATGACAATAAATTTTTGTTGATATAAATGTTGCACACTGCTTTTCTTCTAGTATTATATCAATGATATCATCTCCTGAAAAATTTCCTGTTTTTCCAAAAAACGTCTTTAAGTTCTCATCATGCTGTTTAGCTCTAAACTTAAAGTTGCCATTAAAATCATGGTTATATCCTGTAAAAGCTCTGGCACTTTCTTTTATATCGTTTTCAGAATATCGCCCTTCACCCAAAGTAAACAACTCCATTAATTCGCGTGCAAAATTTTCATTTGGTTGTCGTTTTCTATTGTGCTTTCCGTTTAAATACTTCAGCATTGCTGCTTCTTTAGAAATCGCTTTTACAAAGGCTTTAAAATCACCCAGCGCATAATGTCTTAATGTATTATTATATTTTTGAGCAAAGACAACATGATTCTCTTTACATACAAAATGATTTGCCCAAAACAATGTCATTTTTTCTCTTAAAAGTTCTTTGGGATGCACTAATCTATCAATCCATGCTGTATTAAGGTTTTCTAATTTTTTTCGACTTTCCTTTTTAATTTTTTGAGCTAATTGAGGTTGGTCTTTTAACCGTTTTTGGGTAATTCCATCCATAAAGGAAAGGTCTATGTTTAAATAGGTCACAGCCTTAGAATCTTCAAAAAGTTGATCAACAACCTGCACTCTTTCTTTAAGTAGCGTATTGACTACAAAAGGATTAGCGCCAAAACCAGCGCGCCAATATAAATGATGAATTTCTGTTGCTGTCATATTACATAAGACTCTATAATTATGAAAACGTTTAAATTACAAAAAAACCGTCTCTGTTAAAGAAACGGTTTTTTATCTTAAATATTCTTATCTGGATTATTTTCCTCCATCAAGTTCGTCTTGCCATTTTAACAACTCAGCCCATTTACCTTCATAAGCAAATTTGGCTTGTTTTGGCCATGTGCCAGGTTTATGCATTTTAAAACGTTCTCCTCCACTATCTAGTACAGATTGACACTTTTCTACTGTACATTCTGATAAGGCTTTCCATGTTTTTACATCATGGTTATGAAATAATTCTTGAATTTTAGGTCCAATTCCTTCAACAACGGTTAAATCATCTTGCTTTATTTTTTTACCAAATACAGCTTTTGCTGCGTCAGCATCAAACGGAATTAAAGCAACTGCTGGAGCTGCCAAAGAAGCTGCTAGATTAGCATTTTCTGTTTTTGCAGTATTTAAATCAGCTGCTAAAAGAGAGGCTGCATTTTTAGATGCTGCTAAATCTGCTTCTAAAGCTGTTCTCGCCTTTTTACATGCCGCTAAATCTGCCTCTAATTGTGCTACGCGTTCTTCACAATCATTATCATTTCCTCCGCCTAGGAGTTTTCCAAGTAAATAACCTAGTAAAGCACAAATGAGACCTACTAGCAATGGGATTAATATACACCAATTCATAATTTATAATATTTTTTTAGTTAGTTAATTGTTATTACGGTTCGTCGATTTTTAGCCTGACCTTCTTTTGTGCTATTGTCTGCAATAGGATCATTAGGACCTTTAGAAGAAGTTTCTATATTAGCTTCTAAAATGCCATTTCTCACTAAATAGTCTTTAGCAAAATCTGCACGATCTTGTCCTAATTCCATATTCTTTGCAGCACTTCCTGAACTATCTGTATGACCTATTGCTTGTACTTTTAGTCCTAATTTGTCTACACAACGTGAAATCGTTGCAATTTTTGATCGTTGCTCGGCAGTTAGGTTAATTTGTGCTTGTCCTGTATTAAAATATAATACAATCGGATTTTTTCTAATCTCAGCACAAGCGGCTTCTAAGGCCTCATCTTTAGCATCGGTTTCCGCTGTAAGCATACCAAATTCTAAAGGACCAAACAATGTGTTAGTATCGTCTGGATTTATACTATCATTTAGTTTTCCATAAGTATTTATTTGCTTAGCCATAATACCTTGTGATACTAAATAATTTTTAACAGCATTTGCTCTTGCAATTCCTAAATTAGGGAATGCAGAATTGTTGGTCTCATCGCTTTTAAAATAGCCCGTGATATCAATTGTTTTCAATGGATTTGCTGCGAGATAATCTTTTAATCTTGAAACCTCTGCGGTTACGTTTTCTGACAGTGGATCTAAAATTGAAAACTTAGATGTTTTAAAATTAAAGTTGTCATTAATTTTAATCTTGAAGTCGCCATTGGCATCCGAAAGGCTAAAACCGTTTCGTGTTGCTTCAATAACTTCTGGTTCTGCTACAATGGTATTAGTTTCTTCGGTTGTAACCGCTTCCTCTGGACAACAATAACAGTCGTCACATAAGTAGCAATACAATAAAGTTCCAATAATAATTGTAAGCAAAATCCCTAAAAGATAGGATGTTTTTTTACTCATTGGTTAGTGTTTTTAGTTAATTGACCGTCAATATATTAAAAATTTAACATTTTTAGTCAATTATACGAAACACAATTCCTCATTAAGTCACAATTTACCGGCTCTTTTTATCCGTAAACCTAGATATAAAATCTCTTTTACCTAATAAAAACATTATACCCACACCAATGGTATTGTAATTACCTTTACTAAAAAATGATTCTATTTCTTGAGGTGCTCTAATATTGGTTTTTACAGTTCTGAATGCATAATCTATATACAGAGAAATTTGCGATTGTATTTCATAAGCCAAATACAACCCATAACTAGACAGTTGACCAGAATCATTTTGAAATCCTTCGCTTAAATTAAAGCCCGTATTTGTCATTTTAGTTTCTCCAAATAACGCAGCATTAACACCTAGTCTAAAATGTGGAGCTGGTAGAAACTCATAACCAAAATACAGAAAGTTGCTTTGAAACTTACTCTTATTATAATTCCCCACTAAAGCGTTGTTATCTACCGAAAAGTAACTTATAGAATTATTATACTCCATAAAAAATTGTTTATAGACGTATAACTTTAGTCTTAAATCATATCCAGACTTTCCACTATATGCGCTTCCAACAAAATTATTTCCACTTGATATTGGGATGTGGTAACCAACCGAAAATGAAACAAATTTTTGACGCTCTATACTACCAAACACACTTGATGTTTCTCTGCTACCGAGTTCTTCATCAGTGTCTACTTGTGTATAACCTATACAACTTATAAACAAACAAAAACTGACAATTGCTTTATTAATAACTGAAGTTAAACTCATACGTTGGTTGATCTATGGTAAAGGTTTCAATAATTTCTGGCTGGTCATCTATAGCATATCTAAATTCTATAGTTGCTCCCAAAGTGGTGCTTAAACTACGTTCTACATCAGAGCTGATATCATTTAACACTCTATAATCTATTAAGTCATTATAACAATAGCTTTGGCTTTCATTAATACTACCTAGCTCATAGTAATCTACACAATAGATATTAGTGTATTTAAAGCTGTAGTCTAACGTGTGTCCTTCTCCACTTGTTCGGGTAATATTATAATGCAATGTCGCTAAAGATTTTAACTCTACTGTGTTTAAATCATAAACTAAATTGGGCGGAATGTAATTAATAGTATTTGTATAATATCTATACTTAGATAATTGATCTTCTGCATCAATTTCTATAGAAAACTCATCATCTAAATCTAAAATAGACGTCACAGAAAATTCACCATTTCCATCACTATAACCTCTACCCAATAAATACTCATCATATCCTGAGCTCACAAAAATTCCTCTTGGTCGTTTTGTATACACACTAATTTGCGCACTTTCTATAGGTGCTCCATCATTGTTTACAACATTTCCCTTAACTAAAATCCGTACATCATCTTCAAACTCATTTACACAACCAAAAGTCAAAAAAAAGATACAAACAATAGAAAGGCTCTTGAGGTTAATTTTCATACACTGTTATTTAAACTAAATATATAACATTAAGATGAACTTTGTCAGAAACCGTTGCGTCAGATTATGTTAAAATAAAAAAAGCCATTTCACATGAAACAGCTTTTTTTATATCACAATCGGTAAACCGAATTTATAAATCAAATTTTATGCCTTGAGCTAAAGGCAACTCATCTGAGTAATTAATGGTATTAGTTTGTCTCCTCATATAAACCTTCCAAGCATCTGAGCCAGACTCACGTCCTCCACCAGTTTCTTTTTCTCCTCCAAAAGCACCTCCAATTTCGGCACCAGAAGTCCCAATATTTACATTTGCAATACCACAATCTGAACCAGCATAAGACAAGAATTTCTCTGCTTCTTTCATCTCGTTAGTCATAATGGCTGATGATAACCCTTGAGCTACACCATTTTGTTTGGCAATTGCATTTTCTACCTCTCCAGAATATTTCATGAGATATAAAATTGGTGCAAAAGTTTCGTGCTGTACGATTTCAAAATGATTTTCGGCTTCAATGATTGCTGGTTTTACGTAGCATCCAGATTCGTATCCTTCCCCTTCTAAAACACCACCTTCAACTAAAACATTTCCGCCTTCTGCTATTGCTTTTTCAATTGCAGCTAAATAAGTCGCTACAGAGTCTTTGTCGATCAACGGTCCAATATGATTTTTTTCATCTAAAGGATTACCAATCGTTAATTGCCCATAAGCACCAACAATGGCATCTCTTACTTTATCATAAACTGATTCGTGTATAATGAGTCGTCTAGTAGACGTACAACGTTGACCACATGTACCTACAGCACCAAATACAGCACCAGGCACAACAACTTTTAAATCTGCCGAAGGCGTAATAATTATCGCATTGTTACCACCTAACTCTAATAACGATTTTCCAAAACGTTCTGCTACAGTTGCACCTACAATGCGGCCCATTCTTGTAGATCCCGTTGCAGAGACTAAAGGTATTCTAGAGTCTGTTGTCATCATTTCTCCAACTTTATAGTCGCCATTAATGATACATGAAATACCTTCTGGCAGATCATTTTCTTTTAAAATACCTGCAATAATATTTTGGCAAGCAATAGAACACAATGGAGCTTTTTCAGACGCTTTCCACACGCAAACATCACCGCAAATCCATGCTAAAGCTGTATTCCAAGCCCAAACAGCAACCGGAAAATTAAAGGCCGAAATAATACCAACTACACCTATAGGATGCCATTGTTCACGCATCACGTGACCAGGTCGTTCTGAAGGAATTGTTTGTCCGTTTAACTGACGCGACAAGCCTACGGCAAAATCACAAATGTCAATCATTTCTTGTACTTCACCATACCCTTCTTGCAAAGATTTACCCATTTCATAAGACACCAATTTACCCAATGGCTCTTTTAAATCTCTTAGTTTATTACCAAACTGACGCACTATTTCGCCGCGTTGTGGTGCTGGTTTATCTCTCCATGTTAAAAACGCGCTGGTTGCAGCATCCATTACCTTATCGTAATCTGCTCTTGTCGTAGATTTTACTTTGCCTATTAATTGACCATCTACAGGAGAATAACTTTCAATAATTGCTCCATTAGAAAAAGTATTAGAGCCTGTTGAAGTTCCTTCATTTAAATCCTTAACACCTAACTGACTCAAAGCGTCATTTATTCCGAAATCGGTAGCAATTGCTTCCATATATGTTTAAATTTTATGAATTATTAAATTTTTATGCGAAGTTAGTAATAAAATGTCAAATTTTACTGCTGTATAAATTGTAATAAAAACTGATAATAAAATGAAGTCTCATGTGATAGCTAAGAAACATTTTTTATTTCAAATAAGATGCTTATTTATGTTTTTTTGCTCATCTTTTACAACAACTTAGGGTTAATTCTGTAACATTTTAATATCTTTAAAAACAAATAGTTAACCAACCTCATCTACAACCATTGACCTAATTTACTTTCAACCTAAAAGAAAGTAAATGATAACATTATTACGCCGATTTAGACAACGGCTTCTAAGCGAGAACAAATTTTCTAAATATTTGATCTATGCCATTGGAGAAATCATCCTTGTGGTAATTGGTATTCTTATTGCGTTAGGTATTAATAACAACAACAATTTTAATGCGCAAAGAAAAATAGAACACGACTATTTAACATCGCTTCAAACAGAGTTTAAAACCAATTTAAAAAAAATAAACACATCTATTTCCGTCAATGAACAGCGCGTACAATCACTAAAAACGATTTTGACTTTATTTAACAAGAATGTAAGCGATACGACTAGTACACACACAATTTCTCAATTACTTGGTCCTATTTTTGGTAGTGATATTCAATACACACCAGCAACAGGTGTCTTAAATGATATTATTAGTTCTGGTAAACTGAATCTTATTTTAAATAAAAACTTGAGGCAAGATTTAGCGTCTTTTGAAAGTACCATAAATTATTTAAGCACACAGTTAAATGATGCTGATTTTACTCAACGAAAATTAACAAGTCTTTTTTTTAAAAACGGAAGCGCTAAAACTATTGTTACAGATTTAAAAATCATTGATTCTCAATTTCAATCTATATCTGCAAAAACCAACAACAAGGACATCTTTAATTCTATTGAATTTGAAAATTATCTTGTGGATTATTACCTATTAGCTAAAGCCACAAATGGTCCTCGATTATTTGGTGGCATTAAAACGCAAATAGAAACCATTCTAAAAGAAATTGATCACGAATTAGAACATAAATAAAGCTATTAATTAAATATAAACATCATGAAAAGTAAAAAGCCAAATTGGACCAAAACAGAATTACAAGTGTATATTATGCTACTCTGCGCTAATGCTGATAAAACAGAAACTGAGGAAGAATTAAAAATGATACAAAACAAAACCGCTCCAAAATCCTTTTTAAAAATGCATAAAAAATTCCATAAGCATTCTTCTAAAAAGCGATTAGATAAAATTGAAAAGGTCATTAATAATCATGATTACAGCCAAATGGAACTTGCAGCGTTTAGAAGAGAAATGTATAAGATATTTTTTTCGGATTGCAGTTTTAGTATGATGGAAGAACGTTTAGACATGACCTTAGATAATATACTATACTAATGATTAAATTCTTCTGACATTTTAGAAAAGACCTTATAGAGAAAAACAAAACATCTAAATACTTTAAATACGCTATTGCCGAATGCTTAGTAAGGAAAATGGCATTAAAAACTATAAAAAAATCAATATAATTAAATCCAGAAAATGAAAATACAATAAAAGTCTTTGAAGAATTGAAAGTAGAAAATTGAAGAAGAAGAAGAATAAATAAAGTTACTCTTTTAATCACTCCTCAATTTTAACTCAAAAATAAACAGCATCAATCTAAACTCATTACTTACTTCCATCTATAAAACAAAAATCTACAAAAATTTTCTATTAAGCAGTTATTTATTAAATTACATCTTTTACGATGTAGCCATAAACATACAAACACCTATGTTATCTTTTAACACGTTTACAACATAAAATTTATGATATCTCGTAGAATTCTAGTTGATAAATTGAATAACCACTCATAAGAAACTGTATTTTTAACTCAAAACCCAAAATTTACATGAAGTCATTTTTACCTACACTTTTATTTCTATTTGCTTTCAACATAACCTTTGCCCAATTAGGTTTTGAAGCACATTACGTATACGGTGAAGCCTCCTACAACGAGTCACTTTGTTTGGAGGATATAACAAATAATGGACATTTAGATATTATTTATTCTACAACTTATGCAGGTAGTGGTGACAGCGTAAAATTTGTTACTAATGTAAATGGCGAAGGTAGTTTTGCCTCTCCATCTTACATCTCTAGTTTAAACTTTGCGACCTCTATACACGCTGCAGATTTAGATGGTGACAATGATTTAGATATTATTACAGCAAACTCATTAGAAGACAAGGTATCTTGGCATAGAAATGAGTACAATGGTTTTATTTATTTTGATACTGACGCTGAGGAGATAATAACAGAAACTCAAAATGCACCTTCTTCTGTATTTGCAGAAGATATAGATGGTGATGGCGATTTAGATGTTCTTGTAACTTCTGCTTATGATGATACTGTGGCATGGTATGAAAACACAGATGGCTTAGGAAACTTTGGCTCTAAACAAATTATCTTTAATAATGCAGATGGTGCATGTTATATTGAGAGTGCAGATGTTGATGGTGATGGTGATATGGATCTACTTGTAGCCTCTAACTACGACAACGTAATAAGATGGTTTAAAAATACAGATGGACTAGGTACTTTTGTATTGGGCGAAGTCATTACCACATTTGTAAGTTATGTTTATAAAGCTACGTTTGCTGATGTAGATGGTGATGGCGATTTAGATGTACTCTCGGTATCTTCTAGTGATAGTAAAATTGCCTGGTACGAAAACACGGATGGCCTTGGTTCTTTCGGTGCACAACAAATTATTAGTACCGAATTAAGCTTTCCTAAAGAAATTGAAAGTGCCGATTTAGATAATGATGGCGATCTCGATATTATTGCTTCGTATGGTAGCTATGGCGGTACTGTTGAAACTGCAGAAATAGTTTGGATTGAAAACCTAAACGGACTTGGTACTTTTGGAAGTATACAAAGTATTAGTGGTCCTGGTCATGGTGCTCATTCTATTTCTGTAAAAGATATAGATGAAGATGGTATTCTAGATATAGCTTTTGTGAGTTCTTCTGATATGGGTTGGTATAAAAATCTCGGTATTTCAAGTAATGAAATTTCAGGTTACGTAAAACTAGACACTAATCTCACGGGTTGTACAAATCCTAATGTCGACATACCTAATATATTTGTAACAACCACAAATGGTACAGAAACGTTGACATCAATGACGTTAAATAATAGTTTGTATCAATTATTTCCAGGTGAAGGTGATTATACGACAACTATCGCCTCTCAATTACCAAGTTATTTTAATGTATACCCAAGCTCGTACGACTCCTCTTTTACAGGTTATAGCAATACTGATACAGCCAATTTTTGCCTGCAACGTTATGGAGTTGTAGATGATTTAAGTATATCGCTATATCCATTATCTGATCCTAGACCTGGATTTGACATTATTTACAAACTCGTCTATCGCAATAACGGTAACACAGAATTAACTGGTAATGTAGCATTAGAATTTGATGATGAAAAAATACAATATATAACTGCGAATGAAAATGTTGTTCAAGATTCAGATACCTCATTGAGTTTAAGTTTTACAGACCTCAGCCCTTTTGAAATTAGAACCATTGATTTAAGATTTAATGTTTTTCAGATACCAACAACTAATATTGATGATGTTATAGAATTTACTGCAACCGTAAATCCAATAGCAGGAGATGAAACACCAGATAACAATGTTTTTCTCTTCAAAGATCTTGTAATTGGTGCTTATGACCCTAACGATATTAGAGTTTTAGAAGGTGAAACTGTTCATATTGATGATTCAGATGACTATTTACATTATATCATTCGTTTTCAAAATACGGGTACAGCAGAAGCAATAAACGTCAATGTAGAAAATACATTAGATGACAAACTAGATTGGACAACCATGCAACTAGAGTCCCTAAGTCATGATGGTCGTGTGGAAATCACAAACAACACACAAGTTAATTTTATTTTTAACGATATCAACCTACCAGACAGTACTAACGATGAACCTAATTCCCATGGTTATATTGCTTATAAAATTAAACCAATAAATTCAGTTCAGATTTCTGATATTGTTGAAAATACCGCAGACATTTATTTCGATTTTAATCCTGCAATAACAACAAACACAGTATCAACAGAGTTTGTTGAGCAACTCTCTAATGCAGATCATGATTTAAATAATTTCTCAATTTTTCCGAACCCAACTTCGGGCTTCATAAACATATCTAGTAAAACGGCATTTCATACAATTTCAGTAATTGATATTAATGGTAGAAATCTAAAAGAAATTCAATTTAATAACCACACGTTAAATACAGAGCTCGACTTATCTCACTTAAAAAGTGGCGTTTACTTTTTAAATATCAATTCAAATCTTAAAACAACTAATGTTAAAGTTATGGTTAAATGATAGAGTTTATTTACTTCATGAGTATCGAAACGCTAAGCAAATACTAGCTATTTTTCATTTAGCTAAAGTCGCAAAAACTAAAAGTTTACCCATTTTAAATGATGTTCAAATTGAACGTGCCATTATGTAATGCGCAACCTATGCAAAGCTTATAAATAGTAAGGCCGATCTTAACACAACGTATCCTTGAGGTTTGAGACTTAATAGCGCAAGATTGAGATTAATCCTCCTATTAAATCCTCTAAAAAATAATTATAAATCGTTACATATTATTTGCAAATTTCAATGCTAAAACAATCCTAATTTCCTCCCTTCATTTCATAACAATTCTTAACTTTAAGAACAATTTAACAACCAACCAAAGTCTAAACCCATAAAAATCACAGTACTTATTTAACAAGAATGCACCTACCCTTCTTTTTTAAATCGTAGTTTTACTCTTTAACCCATCAACATCATGAACATCAAAAAGCACCTCGTCCTACTCCTAATTGTCATTGCCGCATACTCTTGTAAGGATAAAACTATTGAAACCGATAATATATTTAAGTATAGAAATTATATAAGTTATACGACTTCAGGGTTAGTTTCAGTTGCAGAACCCATAAAAATTAGCCTTTCTGATACGGTCGCTGGATGGGAAATTGATAAAGTATTACCAACAGATCTTATAAAAATCACACCACACGTTCAAGGCGAATTAAAAGCCATGAACAATCACACAGTGCTTTTTACACCAGACGAAAATTTAGAATCTGCTACAGAATACACGGTAAAAATAAAATTGTCAGAGGTATACAACGATATCCCAAAGGAGTTTGAAGATTATACATTTCAATTTAAAACCATTACACCAAGCTTTAATATTACAACGCAAAATTTACAGTCTTACAGTAAAGAGTGGCAATACCTTTTTGCTGATTTAAGATCTGCAGATGTGATTTCACTTTCCGATGCAAAAAAGTTAGTTTCGGCATCTCAAAACTCAAAAGACTTAAAATTAGTTTGGAATGAAGAATTAGAATATTCAAAATACTTCGAGTTTAAAATAGACAGTATCAATCGTTTAGTTGAAGACAGCAAAATTGATATCGCTTGGGATGGTGCCGCAATAAAAGCAGAAAACAAAGGCGAGAATTTCTTAACCATTCCTGGTAAAAACAACTTTGTAATTGTTAATACCGAAGTGGTACAAAGTCCAGAACAATACTTATCCTTAAATTTTTCTGATCCCTTAGTAAAACAACAAAACTTTGCAGGTTTAGTTTCGCTTCAAAATGCAAAAAATCCAAAATACATAGTAGATGGCAACGTTTTACGTGTGTATCCAGACACTAAATTAGTTGGCAACATTCAGGTCGATGTATTTAAAGGCATCAAAAATACAGATGGCTATAAGCTAAAAAAGCCATTTTCAGAAACGATCACTTTTGAAGAAATTAAACCAGAAGTAAGACTCATCAGTAATGGAAGTATTCTTCCAAATTCCAATAACTTAAAATTTAATTTTGAAGCCGTTAATTTGAGTAAAGTCGATGTGCGAATTATTAAAATATACGAAAATAACGTGCTTCAATTTTTACAAGATTATCATATTAGTAGTGGCGATCCATACGCGATTAAAAAAGTAGGAAGACGCATCGCTAAGGAAACCATAACGTTAATTCAAGAAGACAACCAAAACACAGGTAAATGGAAAGCCTACAGCATAGATTTATCTAAATACTTATCGGCAGATCCTGGTGCCATTTATCGCGTAGAATTGAGCTATAAAAAGTCGTATTCATTATACGATTGTTCTTCAAAAGCTGAAACCACAAATATTGAAGAAGATGATTACTACGACGATTATTATGGCGAAGACTACTATACCTCTGAAGACCTTACCGAAGAAGAAGAAAATTATAGGGAAGAATTGTATTGGGATAACTTAAGCTACAGTTACAGAAACAACAATTACCGCTGGAGAGATAGAGATAACCCTTGCACAGATTCTTATTTTAACTACGGAAACCGTGTTGTTTCTCAGAACTTAATTAGCTCAAATCTTGGTGTCATTGCAAAACAAGGCAATGACAATAACTATATGTTTGCCGTTACAAATATTCTAAACACTGATCCAGAAAGTGCAGCAAATGTGACACTATACAATTACCAGCAACAAGAATTAGCCAGTGGAAACACAAACCAAGACGGTATTTTTAAGGTTGATGCCAAAAACAAAGCAGCCTTTGCCATCGTCACTAAAGGAAAAAGTGTGAGTTATGTAAAATTACATGATGGCATGTCCTTATCACTAAGTAAATTCGATGTATCTGGAAGCAGATTACAACGCGGATTAAAAGGTTATATCTATGCAGAACGTGGCGTTTGGAGACCTGGAGACAGTCTGTTTTTAACCTTTATGCTTAATGACAATGCCAATAAATTACCAAAACGTCATCCTGTAAAACTAGAAATTACAGATCCTGTTGGTAAATTAGTTTACAGAAAAGTGTCAGTAGATAATCTTAATAATTTCTATGATTTTATAGTACCAACCTCATCAGATTATAAAACAGGAAACTATAATGCTAAAGTATCTGTAGGTGGTGCAACCTTCTCAAAAGGTTTAAAAATCGAAACCGTAAAACCAAATCGACTAAAAATTAAAATAGACTTTGAAGATGAAATTTTAACGAACAATAAACCCCTTCAAGGCGACCTAAATGTCACTTGGTTACATGGTGCACCAGCTAAAAATTTAAAAGCCGAAGTAAAAGCAAAATTCACATCATCATATACTAGTTTTGAAGGTTACAAGGATTATGTTTTCAACGATCCTACGAGAACATTTACCTCAGAAGAAACCAATGTTTTCGAAGGCAATTTAGATGACGATGGAAATGCAAAAATTAATTCAAAATTAAATATTGGTAAAAATGCACCAGGCATGTTAAGAGCGCAGTTTTTAGTAAGAGCTTTTGAAAATGGTGGCGATTTTTCACTAGATGCTTTCTCTATGCCTTACGCACCTTACGAAAGTTTTGTAGGCTTACAATCACCAAAAGGAAACAATTATGGATCTTTCTTTACAGACGAAAATCACACTTTTAATGTAGCTACTGTAACGGCAGAAGGCAAACCTGTACAACGCAAAAACCTAGATGTAAAAGTTTATAAAGTAGAATGGCGTTGGTGGTGGAATTCGTCTTACGACAACCTATCGAGTTACGTATCGAGCAATTACCATAGACCAGTCCAAACGTTTTCTGTAAACACAGACGCTAATGGTAAAGCGAATTTTAAACTTAAAATTCCGGAGAACGAACGCGGTCGTTACTTAATTAGAATCGTAGATCCTGTGAGTGGACATGCCACAGGACGTAC
Organism: Winogradskyella eckloniae; assembly: GCF_013249045.1. Classification (GTDB taxonomy): domain Bacteria; phylum Bacteroidota; class Bacteroidia; order Flavobacteriales; family Flavobacteriaceae; genus Winogradskyella; species Winogradskyella eckloniae. The sequence continues at coordinate 420,524 of NZ_JABRWP010000001.1, read as the reverse complement.
CGCATATTTTTATAAAAATTGGTGGTCTACAAATCCATCAAACGATAAGGAAGCCGCAAAAATGTTAGTCTTTTCTACAGATAAGGATAACTATAATGTTGGAGATGTCGCAAAATTAACCTTCCCTTCTGGCACTGAAGGAAGAGCTTTAGTTAGCATAGAAAATGGCTCAGAAGTACTGCAACACCAATGGGTAAAAACGCAGCCTGGAGAAACTACAGTTGATATTCCGGTAACCTCTAAAATGGCACCAAATGTTTTTATTAACATTTCACTATTACAACCACATGCCATTTCATCTAATGATTTACCAATTCGATTATTTGGTGTCATACCAATGATGGTAGAAGATCCATCAACAAAATTAGAACCTGAAATTAAGATGCCAGATGTCATTAGACCAGAACAATCTTATGAGATAACTGTGTCTGAGAAAAACAACAAAGCTATGACTTATACCATCGCTGTTGTTGAAGAAGGTTTGCTAGACTTAACCCGTTTTAAAACACCAAATGCTTGGGATAGTTTCTATGCACGAGAAGCTTTGGGTGTAAAAACATGGGACATTTTTGATGATGTTATAGGTGCATATTCTGGCAGCGTAGACCAAGTATTTGCAATTGGTGGTGACGGCAGTGCTGCTGGTGGAAAAAACAAAAAAGCCAATCGTTTTAAACCTGTAGTAACGTATTTAGGTCCTTTCCTTTTAGGCGAAGGCAAAACCAAAACACATCAACTTAAAATGCCAAATTATGTTGGTGCCGTAAGAGCCATGGTTGTTGCTGGTAATAATGCCACTGAAGCTTATGGAAGCACAGACAAATCCGTACAGGTTAAGCAACCGTTAATGGTATTGGCAACCTTACCAAGAAAATTAAGTCCTGGCGAAAAAGTAACACTTCCTGTGACGGTTTTTGCCATGGAAGACAAAGTAAAAAACGTTAATCTGTCTTTAAAACTAAGTGATGGTATTACTGTAAAAGGCGAAGCGTCTCAATCCTTAAAATTCAATAAACCAGACGAAAAAATGGTGTATTTTGAATTGGATGTCACTAAAGCAAAAGGCATAAATACTATAGAAGTTATAGCGTCTGGTAATGGCGAAAAATCGACATATAAAGTAGAGATAGATGTAGAAAACCCTAACCCTTATACCTCTAAAGTTAATGATTATGAACTAGAAGCTAACGCTAAACAATCTGTTAATGTTACTACTTTTGGTGTGCCTGGAACCAATTCAGCAACCGTAGAATTTTCAACTTTACCACCAATGGATTTTACACGAAGATTACAATATTTAATTCGTTATCCACATGGTTGTTTAGAACAAACAACATCTAGTGTTTTCCCTCAGTTATTCTTAGCAGATATTTTTGATTTAACAGCGAAAAGGAAGAAAGAACTTCAAAGTAATATTGAAAGTGGAATAAAACGTTTAGGGAATTTTCAACAACCAAATGGAGGTATGAGTTATTGGATGGGAGAAAACACAGCAAATGATTGGACTACAAGTTATGCAGGTCATTTTATGATTGAAGCTGAGAAAAAAGGTTTTGTTTTACCATTAACGTTTAAGAGTAATTGGCTAGCCTATCAAAAACAAGCAGCTCGTAATTGGAGACCAAGCTATAAAATTTATCATTCAGATTTAGCACAAGCGTATCGTTTATACACGTTGGCATTAGCCGGAAGTCCAGATTTAGCCAGTATGAATAGATTACGTGAGTTTGAAGAAATCTCAAACGAAGCTAAATGGCGATTAGCAGCAGCTTATGCATTGGCTGGTCAAAAAGAAGCTAGTGATGCTATTTCAAAAACGGCAAATATTAATTTTCAGCCACCAAGATCTAATTATTACACGTACGGTTCTGTAGATAGAAATAGAGCAATGGCTTTAGAAACTATGATTATTACAGGTAATCCTAAAGCTAGAGAATTAGCAAAAACAATTGCTAAAGATCTATCTGGAGATAATTGGATGAGTACTCAAACCACAGCATATAGTTTATTAGCTATGGGAAAAATGGTCATTAAAAATGGCGGAAAAGATTTAAAGCTATCATACAGTATTAATGGAAAATCGGAGACTATTGATACTAAAAATGCTATTGCACAACGCAGCATACCTATTAAAGATGGTACTAACCAAATTTCTATTAATAATGCCAAAGATAATTTAGTCTATGTTAGAGTTGTAAGTTCTGGTAAACTAAAATTAGGTGAAGAATTAGCAGAGCAAAGAGGCTTTACTATTTCAACTATTTATAAAGATTTACAAGGCAATAAAATTGACGTTTCAAAGCTTCAACAAGGACAAGATTTTGTAGCAACCGTAAGTATTTCAAACTTAACAAATGATTATGTGAGAGATGTTGCGTTAACTCAAATTTTCCCTTCGGGTTGGGATATTGTGAATACAAGATTCACAGCCTTTGGAGACACAACTGTAAGCCAAGCTCGATATACTGATATAAGAGACGATCGTGTCAATTTCTATTTTGATATGAATAAAAAAGGAAAATACGGCACCAAAACCTTTACCGTTTTACTAAATGCATCATATTTAGGCACCTATTATTTGCCAGGCGCACAAGCTGAAGCCATGTATGATAATGATTATTTAGTTAGAAATAAAGGCCAATGGATTACGGTAGAGAAGTAACCAAGACCTTGCTGGTTTTTAAAACCTAGCAGGTCTAAAAATAAGATACTGAAACAAGTTCAGCATGATAAAACAAACTAAACACTTGTCGGTCGACAGACAAGAATCCTAGAATAAAAACCGCTAAAAAAATGTTTAACCCAAAAACAACAAATTATGAACAATTTAAAACAGATTTTAGCGATCGCAATGCTTTTAAGTGTTGCATTAGTAACAGCACAACAAACAGCTTATGTTGCTGCAGAAAGTGGATTATCTCTTAGAGACCAACCAGATATTAGCGCAAAGCTTTTGAGTAAATTATCTTACGGTGAAGCCATTGGTGTTATTGAAAAAACAGATAAAGAACTGGTAGTTGTAGAGGCTGGAGAAAAAGTAAGTGGACAATGGGTAAAAGTTGAAACCAGAAATCATATTGGTTATGTGTTTAACGGTTATTTATCGTCAACAAAAATTTCTAAAACGATTAGAATAGGATTAGAAAAATTAAATGTTGAAATAAAAAATTTAGCTACAAGTGACAACAAAAGAATTCACAAGTTAAAACAACAAGATTCACTAAAAATAAATGTAGATATAGGTGCCACACCAGAACAAAAGCAAATTGTTTTGGTAGAAAATGACTATAAACATGTAAACATCTTTCAACGCTATGAAAATAGCATTTCGTTTATGAGTGCAGATAAAAAATGTGATACCAATGAATGGAAACATTATGATTCTGAATGGAAACCAATAAAACAGTTGCGATCTAATACTTTTGAAACTCTAACTTATACTGAAAACGATTGGAAAAAATTCATAAAAACGTCAATTGAAGACTTAAAAACAGAAGTTATTGACCAATGTGGAGACAAATGGTTAGAATATGTTGAGAATATAAAAAACGTGAAAAATTATCCCGTTGCTGTATCTACAAACCGCGTTTTTCTTAAATTTATTATCACAGATTATGATGATAATATCACTGAAAAAATAATTGAATTTGATATACCAAAAGATTATTAATAGAAACACTTAATTAGAGACCTGTAAGGTTTTAGACACCTTATAGGTCTTTATTATAATATTTCTTGAAGCACAAGCACATTTTTACATGATGAACGACAAACCATACTACGCCGTAATATTTACCTCAACACAAACTAAAAACATTGAGGGTTATACTGAGATGGCTGAAAAAATGGAACGTTTAGCTAAAGAACAAGATGGATTTTTAGGCATAGATTCTGCACGAAACGACATTGGTATCACAGTAAGTTATTGGAAAAGTCTAGAAGCAATTAAAAATTGGAAAGCTAATACATCGCATTTGTTTGCACAACAAAAAGGACGTGAACAATGGTACAATTGGTATAATGTACGCATCTGCAAAGTAGAGCGTGAATATGAATTTCTAAATGAATAAAAATCGCTTAAATACCTTAAAAAACATTTCAGAACAGAAACCATGTATTAAAATTTGAAACTCCTCAATTACATAAAACGAAATAAGATAAAATCTACAATTATCATTGTTCTTGGCGTAGTTTATTATTTCTGTTTACCTCAACATTTATTTAAAGATCCAACGGCAACTGTAATAACGAGCGAGTCTAACGAATTAATAGGCGCACTAATTGCAGAGGATGGTCAATGGCGCTTTCCTGCAAATGATAGTATACCTGAGAAATTTAAAACCTGTATTCTTCAATTTGAAGATGAATACTTTTACAAACATCCAGGATTTAACCCTGTTTCTATATTTAAAGCCATAAAAGGTAATATCAGTTCTGGTTCTGTAAAACGAGGAGGAAGCACACTTACCCAACAAGTCATTAGATTATCTAGAAAAGGACAATCTAGAACGTACACAGAAAAACTTAAAGAAATTATTTTAGCAACGCGCTTAGAGTTTAGGTTATCAAAAGAAGAGATTCTAAATCTATATGCAAGTCATGCACCATTTGGCGGCAATGTTGTTGGGATCGACGCTGCTGCTTGGCGTTACTTTAATAGAAATGCATCCAACTTATCTTGGGCAGAAAGTGCCACTTTAGCCGTTTTACCAAATGCACCTAGCTTAATTTATCCTGGAAAAAACCAGCAAAGATTGTTAGAAAAGCGCAATCGATTGTTAAAAAAATTATACCATAATGGCACAATTGACGAGCTTACTTATGAGCTATCCATTGCAGAAGGATTACCACAAAAACCTTATCCATTACCACAAATTGCACCACACCTACTGCAAAAAGTAGCGAAAGACAGTAGAGGAAAACGCATCAAAACCACTATAAATCTAAGACTTCAAGAACAAACGAATACTATTGTAAAACAACACTATAATCTATTAAAGCAAAACGAAATTTACAATATGTCTGTTTTAGTTCTAGATGTAAAAACCAGAAAAGTGTTAACCTACATTGGTAATTCACCTACAGATAATGCCCATCAAAAAAGTGTAGATATTATAGACAAGCCCAGAAGTACTGGTAGTATTTTAAAACCATTTTTGTACGCAGCAATGCTCGATGCTGGTGATTTATTACCAAATACTTTAGTTGCAGATGTACCAACGCAGTTTGGTAGTTATCAACCTCAAAATTATCATCAATCTTATGATGGTGCCGTGTTTGCAAACGACGCTTTATCGCGTTCATTAAATGTGCCTATGGTAAGAATGCTTCAAGGATTTGGCTTAGATCGCTTTTATCATTATCTAAAAGCACTAAAACTAAAAGATTTAAAATACAACGCTAATCATTATGGTTTATCACTAATTCTTGGAGGCGCAGAAAGCAACCTATGGGATTTATGTAAAAGTTATGCTGCTATGTCTTCAACTTTAAATCATTTTAATGACAATTCTAGCCAGTATTTTACAAATGAATTTTGCGAACCGATTTACAATACAAATCAAACACTAGATTTTGGGCAACAAACCACTCAGAAAGATATTTTCGATGCCGCTTCTATTTACCTCACTTTTGAAAGTATGAAACAAGTAAACCGACCAGAAAGTGATGAAAGTTGGGAATACTATGACTCCTCACAAGACATTGCCTGGAAAACAGGAACAAGTTTTGGTTTTAGAGACGCTTGGGCAATTGGTACTACAAAAGATTATGTTGTTGGTGTTTGGGTTGGTAATGCAGATGGTGAAGGCAGACCTGGTTTGGTTGGTGTGCAAACTGCAGCTCCAATATTATTTGATGTTTTTGATTTATTACCTAAAAGCAACTGGTTTCAGCAACCTTTTGATGAAATGCTAGAAGTAAATATTTGCAAAAAGAGTGGTTATAGAGCATCTAAAATATGTGATGACACCGAATTGAGATTTATTCAAGCAAGTGGCAAAAAGACAGAACCATGTCCATTTCATAAACTCATTCACTTAGATGCTACTGAACAATACCAAGTAAACTCATCTTGCGAATCTGTAACTCGTATTGTCAATAAACCTTGGTTTGTATTGCCTCCTTTGCAAGCCCATTATTTTAAAAACAAAAATCCATTTTACCAATCTTTACCTCCATTTAGAGAAGATTGTATAGAATCTATAGAAGTTTCTATGGAATTTATTTACCCTAATCAGCAAAGCACCATTTATTTACCTAAAGATTTTAATGGAAAAACTAATGATTTAATCTTAAAAATAGCACATTCTAAACCAGAACTCGAGATCCATTGGTATGTTGATAGTGACTATATTGGCAGCACCAAAGACATACATGATATGGCCATTTTACCGAGTGCTGGCGAACATATAATTACGGTTATGGATGCCTTAGGAAATAGTTTAAAACACAAAATTACAATTTCTGAGTAACCACATTCAGCTTCAAATTGCTACTTTTGCAGAAATAAAACAAGATATTCATTATGGAAACACTTCAGTTTATACATTCAAATTGGGCTTATTTAGTTCTTTTAGTTTTAGTTCTAGCTACGCTTAATGCACTTATTAAGTTTTTTGGAGATAAAGAATTTGATGCAAAGGATTTTAGAATTTCGTTGTTTGCATTAATTACGATGCATATTCAATTACTAATTGGATTCATCTTATTTTTTACAAAAGACTATTTTTCTACCATTAAACAAGTTGGAGGCATGGGTGAAGTAATGAAAAATTCTGCTTTAAGAAATTTAATTATTGAGCATCCTTTAACTATGATAATCGCTGTTACCTTAGTAACTATAGGTTATTCTAAACATAAAAAGAAACTTACTTCTAAACCAAAATTTAAAGTTTTAGCTATTTTTTACAGCATCGCTTTGGTTTTAGTTTTAGCTAAAATCCCTTGGAGTCTTTGGTTCTAACAATAAAGTTTATGCATAAAAAAAGCGTCAAAACTAAGTTTTGACGCTTTTTTTTATGCTAGAATATGTTAATTCTTAGTCTTAGATTCCTTTAGGTCTTCTGTATTAGGTTTATCTGCATCGACCTCTTTTACTAAATAAATATAAACAGGAAAGTGATCGCTAAATCCATCAGTAAAACCACCATCAGCAAAACTTCTTAACGGATAGCCTTTATATCTTCCGTGTTTATTGCTTAAGTAATGTTTATTAAAAATACCAGATTTATAATATCGAAATGAAGAATAGTCCTTTTCTAAAAATGGCTTTGTTACTAATACTTGATCAAATAAACTCCACGCATCTCTATACCCTGTAGTTCCTAAACCTTGTTTCTTAAATTGGTTTTCAAAAGGATTATAAATCCCCTTTAATGGCACTTTGTTTTTATTTGCATGTGTCTTAAGTGCTTTCTTAAAACTGGCATTTGTAGGATCATCGTTATAATCACCCATAGAAATAATTTTTGCATAAGGATCTATAGATTGCAACGAATCAATAATTCTTTTATTAAGGTTTGCTGCTCCCACTCTTTTAGATCTACTACGAGCTTCTCCACCACTTCGCGACGGCCAATGGTTAACAATAACATGAATTAAATCACCTTCTAATTTACCAGAAACTAATAGCTGGTCTCTTGTAAAAACACGTTTTCTAGTGAGGTCATCATAGATAAGCAACTCATGCGAACTCGACTCTAATGGTGTAAAAAGCGCTTTTTGATATAATAAAGCTACATCGATACCTCGTTTATCTGGAGATTCAAAATGTATGATTCCATAATCTTTATGTAACAACTGAGGATCATTAACCAAATCCATTAGTACTTGTTTATTCTCAACCTCAGAAACTCCTATAATAGCAGGTGTATTTCCAGTGGCATCAGATCCAATATCCGCAACCACGCGCGCCATATTCTTTACCTTATTTTTATAAACCTCACCTCGTAATGATTCATTCATTTCCATTATAGGACTCGCTTCATCATATTTTGTAGGATCATTAATGGTATCAAAAAGATTCTCTAAATTGTAGAAGGCTACGGTGTGAATTTTAAACTTCTTTTTTTCTTGAGCATTTAAATTAACGAATGCTATTACGAATAGCACAAGTAATCCTAGTTTTAATTTTTTCATTTAGCGTATGTTATGTTAACATTAATAACGTTACAAATCTTAAGCCAAAAGTATATATTTATTATAAATAATGTAAATTTGCACGCCTTAAATAACTATAATTTAATCTACAAAGACTATTAACTTTAAAATTTAGTATGAAAAAAAGTTTAATTATTTTATTATTTGGAATTTTTACGTCCTTTACCATGATGGCACAAAAGACCATTATAAAAGGTAGCGTAAAAGACGCTGTGTCTTTTGAGCCAATTCCAGATGTAACAATTACCATTGAAGAAACGCAGCAAGCCACTTTAACAGATGGTTTAGGTGAATTTATGTTTTCAAGTGATGTTCCTCTAGGGGAACAAGTGCTTAGAATCTCTAAAACGGGATATGAAACAAAGCGCTATCCTATTGTTGTAAATGAAGGCGGCGTTGTAAACATAACAGACATGACCTTAGAGATTGAAATCACTGGTGCTCAAGATTTGTTTACAATTACATTGTCTGACGATGAGTTAAATGATGACACAAGTGGCGCAGATAATATATCTGGTTTATTATCATCTTCATTAGATGTTTTTCAAAGAACCGCAGCCTTTGAGTTCAGTTCTTCTTTTTTTAGAATTAGAGGTTTAGATTCTGACAATGGTTCTGTGTTAATGAACGGTATTGAAATGAATAAAATGTATAACGGAAGACCACAGTGGAGTAATTGGGGCGGATTAAACGATATGATGCGCAACCAAGTATTAGCTACTGGTTTACAAGCTTCTGAATACAATTTTGGAGGCATTTTAGGAACTTCAAATATTATCACAAGAGCATCTAGCTATAGAAAAGGAAGCCGTATTACGTATTCTTCTTCTAATAGAAGTTACACCAATAGAGCTATGGTAAGCTATGCTTCAGGTCTTACAGAAGGTGGTTGGTCTTATGCCTTTATGGTAGGAAGACGTTGGGGAGAAGAAGGCTACCAAGACGCTACTTTATATGATTCAAATTCATTTTTTGGATCAATTGAAAAGAAAATAAATGATAAACATAGCATAAACTTTACATCTATTTACACACCAAATAGAAGAGGAAAGTCTTCAGCTAACACGCAAGAAGTTTATGATCTCAAAGGAATTCAATACAATGAGTTTTGGGGTAATTTAGATGGTGAGCAACGCAATTCACGTATTAAAGAAGTAGAAGAACCTATATTAATGTTAAATCATTATTGGGATATTAACAGCAAAACAACATTAAACACCAATGTTGGATACCAATTTGGAAGAGTAGGAAATAGCCGTTTAGATTATGCAGGTGGTGTTAATCCAAGTCCTGCGTATTACCAAAACTTACCAAGTTATTTTTTAGAGGATGATGATTTAGCAGGTGCGTATGAAGCTCAGCAAGAATTTATAAACGATGGCCAAATAAATTGGGAAAGAATTATTGATGCTAACGTCACAAACAATATTTCTGGAGCACATGCAGCCTACGTTTTATATGAAGATAGAAATGATGACAAACAACTAACTGTTAACACTATCTTTAATACAGAATTAAATGATAACATACTTTTAAATGGTGGTATCAATTATAAACGATTAGATTCTGAAAATTTTGCAGAAATCATTGATTTGTTGGGTAGCACAACAGGTGCATTAAATGTAGATTCATTTAGTCAAAATCAATTTGATTTAAACAATCCTAACCAAGTTGCTTTTGAAGGTGATAAATTTAGATACAACTATAACATCTACGCAAACGAATTAAAAGGGTTTGCGCAAGCTCAGTTTAAATACAATAAAATTGACTTTTTCGTAGCAGGTAGCGTAACCAAAACTGATTATCAACGTGAAGGGTTATATAAAAACGAAAATCAAATTTCTTTTATTGATGGTGCAGAATATGACAATTCATTCGGTAAAGGTGATAAATTAGAATTTACAGGTATAGGTGCCAAGGCTGGATTAACCTATAAAATTACAGGTAAACACTTATTGAATTTTAATGGAGGTTATATGACTAAAGCACCTTCAATTAGAAATACATACACCAACTCAAGAGAGAGTCATGATTATGTAGGTAAAATTAATGGAGTTAATAATACTGATATTAACATCACTGAAGAAACCATTACATCAGTAGATGCGAGTTACATCTTTAGATCTCCAATAGTAAAAGCAAAATTAACAGGTTTTTATACAACTATAGAAGACGCTAATGAGATTTCATTCTTTTTTACTCAAGGTAGTACAACAGGTTTTATTCAAGAGGTTTTATCTGGTGTAAACAAAGAACATTTTGGTGGAGAATTAGGGATTGAAGCTCAGGTAACACCAACCATTAAATTAAAAGGTGCCGCTTCAGTTGGTCAATACACGTATAGTAACAACCCAAATTTATATGTGACGTCAACATCTGATGATTTTACAGAAACTGAAACTGATGCAAACACAGGTTTAACCACCACTGTGAATACCTCTGGAGTGGTTAGTACTTCAAACTTAGAAAACTATAAAGTAGCAGGTGGACCGCAAACGGCATATTCTATAGGTTTTGAATATAGAGATCCTAACTATTGGTGGTTTGGTGCAACGGCGAACTTCTTTGACAATGCCTATATAGATGTTAGTCCATTATCGCGATCTAACGAATTTTATACAGATGCAGATGGTTTACCATATAATGACTATGATCCTGAATTAGCAGAAGAGTTATTAAAACAAGAAAAGTTTGATAGTTACATGGTCATTAACCTTGTTGGTGGTAAATCTTGGAAGGTTGGAGATAAATATATTGGCTTTTTTGCAAGTGTAGGTAACTTACTAGATAAGGTTTATAAAACAGGTGGTTATGAGCAAGGAAGAAGAGCTGATTATAGAGCCTTAAGAGATGATGTTAGCAATGACACAAGAGTCTTTGGTTCTAAATATTGGTATGGTAGAGGAGCCAATTATTTTTTAAATGTGTATCTTAGATTCTAAAAAAAAGAAAAATTACTAAAAAATATTACGATTATGAAATGTGTAACATTCATGAATTCAAAAATTAAAAACAAAAAAGCTATGAATAAAACAATTAAATTACTGTTAGTTTTAATGGTCTCAGTTGCCATTACATCTTGTGTGCAAGATGACGATTATACTGTTCCTAATAGCTTAGGAAATGAGGAAAACGAAACACTAAATGAATTACTAAGCCGTGTAGATAATGGTTTAGACGATGAAATTCAGATGAAGTCTATAACTGAAGTAAGAGCTTTAGCTGTACAATATGAGGCTATAACAATAGAATCAGAAATCATGGTGAAAGGCTATGTATCTTCTAGTGATGAAACCGGAAACTTTTATAAAGAGTTTTTCATCCAAGATGCACCTTCAAACCCAACAACAACACTTAAAGTTGTATTGAACCAAGCTGATACGTATAACCAGTTTAACCAAGGTAGAGAAGTTTATATCTACTTAAAAGATTTAGTTATCGGTGAAACAAATACTGGTGATGACGTTATCACAATTGGAGGAAAAATTGATGATTTTGACAATGACGTTCTTGAAATGACTGCAAATCAAATACCAAATCATTTGTTTAGATCAACGGTAACCGAAACGTTAACACCTCTAGAATTAAATTTATCTGAAATTACTGAATCTCATTTAGGAATGTATGTTAAACTTATTGATGTTCAATTTCCTATAGGCTTAGCAGGTTTACCATATGTAGACCCAACTGATGATTACGATTCTTCTAGACCTATTGAAAGCTGTGGAGAATCTTCAACTTTTGTAATGGAGTCTAGCACATTTGCTAACTTTAAGGATATTACATTACCTACTAATGGTAAAGGATCTATCGCAGGAATTATTAATAAAACCTATGATGGTTATGATTTAGTTTTACAATTAAATACAACAGACGATGTTGTTATGGATGAAGTAAGATGTGATCCATTATTTGTTGAAGCTTTTGAAACAGATTTCTTAACTTGGACTAATTATAGCGTTACAGGTGCTCAAGTTTGGTCGCCAAACACTTATGGTAATCCAGGAAAATGTGCAGCTATGTCAGGATATGCAGGTTCTAACCAAAATAATGAAGATTGGCTAATTACACCAGCTATTGATTTATCTTCTGTAAGTGGTGCTGTATTAACATTTCAAACAGCAATGAATTATACAGGTCCTGTTTTAGAAGTCTATATGTCTACTGATTATGCTGGAGGAAACCCTAATAATAGTGGTTCTTGGACACCGCTTTCTGCAACATTATCTTCTGGGAGCTGGAACTGGACGGATTCTGGTGAGATTGATGTATCTGCTGCAGCTGGTGGTAATTTATTTATCGCTTTTAAATACACGTCTACTACATCTGGTTCTGCAACTTACGAAGTAGATAACGTAAAAGTAATTGCGCAATAATTGCGTGTACAAATAATATATTTAAAAAAACCTGCTAATTTCATTTAGCAGGTTTTTTATTTTTTTAAATATTAATTAATATGTTGGATAAATTCTACATTACTATTCTTAATCATTATAAAAAGAATTTAGGCAAACACAGTCTTAAAATAGCCTTAATGTATATTAATCTTTTAGAACTATCCATTACAATGGCTTTAGGTGCATTTTTTTTGGCATTTGCTAAACAAATGAAAATGCAAATAATGACGACTACCAAATTTTGGATTTTAATAACCCTTATAGCACTATTCATTATTTTTAAAAACTGGATGCGCTACAACGGTAAAAAAAGAGTCATCTTAAATGCAAAATCTGTACGTATTAATACTTCAATAGTTTTGTTATGGTTAATACCTATAGCAGGCTATCTTATTACATTTATCCTCTTGCAAGTTTAATTGCGATAAATATTAAAAAATAAAAACGCTACCAAATTGGTAGCGTTTTTATTTTTTAATAGAGAAAAAAACATTATTTCATTTTCTTTTCACCACTACAACATTTTTCCTTGCAATTCTCTTTACAAACTTTTTTTTCTGCTTCTGTTTTGTTTGCACAACTTTCTTTACACGCCTTTTTTTCTGCTTCTGTCTTATTAGCACAACATGCTTTCTTTTCTGCACCAAAAGCCTCTACTTTGCGCATATCTTTTACCTTGTAAGTCTTTGCTACCTTACCAACGGTTTCTTCTAATGAATTTGGGCTTACTTTGGCTTCATCATATTCAACCATCGCTAAACGCTTATCAAAATCTACTTTTGCAGATTTTACGCCGTCCATTTTAGCCATTTTCTTTTCAATAGTTTTGGCACAACCCATAGCACATGTCATACCTTCAATACCAAACTCTACTTTTGCATAAGTTGCGTTTGGATCTAAATTCTTAGCAACGTCTTTCTCAGAAACTTCAATACCTGCCGAAATGACTTCAGGTTTCGATTCATTTTTACATGAGGTAATAACCAATGTTAAAATCGCAATTATACTTATTCTTTTAAATGTGTTCATAGAATTAAACAATTAATATTTTGGATAAATCTAATAAATAAAGACGAATCTTGTGAGATAATTAACGAATTTTGTGATTAATTGAGACTCCCTTACTATGAAAAACTTAAACGTTAAATGGATATATTTAATACTACTTTCTATTATTTGGGGAAGCTCATTTATCTTAATAAAAAAATCGTTAATCGGTTTAACACCATATCAAATAGGTGCGCTTAGAACACTTTTTACAGGTGTTATTTTACTTGCTTTCGGATACAAAAAACTTAAAACGATTCATAAATCAAAATGGAAATGGCTTTTACTATCAGGTTTATTAGGTTCATTTATTCCTGCCTTTTTCTTTGCAATTGCCGAGACAGAAATTGATAGTGCTGTAACGTCTGTTTTAAACTCACTTGTGCCTCTAAATACCATATTACTTGGTGTGGCTGTTTTTAAAATTGCTTCAAACAAACGGCAAGTATTAGGTGTTATAATAGGTTTTATTGGCACTTCTATTTTAATTTTAAAAGGCTCTGAACTAAATCCTGATCAAAACTATTTTTATGCTGGCTATATTATAGCATCAACGCTTATGTATGCCGCTAATGTAAACATCATTAAACGCTATCTACAAGATGTAAAACCTTTAGCAATTGCAACAGGTAATTATGTTTTTATAATTATACCTGCGTTAATCGTTCTGTTATTAAGTGATTTTTTTACAGTTGAGACCTTTAAAGATCCTGCTATTCCTGAAGCCTTAATGTACATCACAATTCTTTCCGTATTTGGCACTGCCTTAGCTAAAATATTATTCTTTAGGTTAGTACAAATGTCAACACCTGTATTTGCTTCATCAGTTACCTATTTAATGCCTATTGTTGCTTTAATTTGGGGCCTGTTAGATGGAGAAGCTTTTAGCGTTATACAAGTATTGGCATCACTACTAATTCTATTTGGAGTCTATTTGGCAAACAGAAAAAAAGCATAAAAAAACCGAAGCTTTCACTTCGGTTTTTAGATATTTAATAACTGGTATTCTTAGTTAAAATCTGCATCAGTAATGCCTTCGTTTAACTTAGCTTCTAAAAGCTTAAATACAACTAATTGTCCCATTTGAGAACCTTCTCTTGTACCTGGGAATTTGATTCCATCATACTCTTTATAGTCTTTTAAAAATGTTTCTTGACTCTGTGTTTGCCCTTGCATAGAGGTCGTTTGAATCTCTTTAACTTTCAATCCAGATTCTACATCGTAGAAAAAGGTTAACGATACAACCTCACCTGGAAATTGTACTTTATAAGCTTCCTTACCTTCAATTTTCTCGATACCTGTTATTTTAGCAGTTTCAGAATTTAATAGATTTAATTCTGTTACTAAACCACCTAATTGTTTCATGTCATTTGCCATTCCTGGAGGTAGAGGGTTTTTGTTGATGGTTGCAGTTTCTTGAGTCGCTAAGATGGCCATCATAGGATTTCCATTCATATATAGCGTCTGCGCTAGCTTACCACTCATTCTTTTTTCTTCACTTATTACAGCAGAACCTTGGATACTGGCTTCATACTTCAGCAAAATTGAATTTAAAGCTTCAATCTTATCTTTTCCTCCAATAGCGTCAAAATATTTATTTAATACAGAACTTACGTTTACACCTTCTGGTAATTTTACCTCAAATTTTGGTTTTTGCGATGGATTAGCGTATTTATCAAAATACTTAATAGGAATTTCTGTCTTCTCTAAATTTTCTAATACCTCTGCTCCATTACCTACAACTATAATTCTTAAGTTATCCGCTTTAAAATATTTGTTAGCAACACGTGTAATATCTTCAACAGTTACATCTTTAATTTTTTGTAAATACGTTGTATAGAAATCTTCAGGTAAATCATTTAATTTAATGTTTAAAGCATAATTAGCTATGGTTTGAGGACGCTCTAAAGCCATTACAAAATTACCTATATACTTTTGTTTGGCATCTTCTAAAAGTTGAGCATCAACAGGCTCTGTTCTTATCCTTTTAATTTCTTTCAAGGCTTCAACCACAGCACTATCAGTCACTTCATTTCTTACTTTTGCTGTCGCATTAAAACGAGATGCGCCATATCTATCATTTCCTAAACTAGAATACGCTCCATAGGTATACCCTTTATCTTCTCTAAGGTTTTTAAATAAGTAACCTTCACCACCACCACCTAAGATGTTATTTGTAATTAAAGCTGCATGATAATCTTCATCATTCATCTTAAATTTCACATTGTTAGTAATAGAAAGATTTGATTGAGTAGCATCTGGTACATCAATAAAATTAATCTGAGTATACTGCACATTCGGATTGGGTTGAGGCACCGCAGAATTTACATCTACAGACTTCGTCCAATCATTAAAATACTTTTTTACCTGTTTTTTTACATCTTTATATTCTACATCACCAATAATAACTAAGTAAGCATTGTTAGGGTTAAAATACGTTTCGTAAAAAGCAACAGCATCACCAAAGGAAACATTGTTTATTGTTTCTTCTGTAATATACTCTCCATAAGGATGTTTTGTTCCATAAGATAAAGCCGAACCCACTCTACTCGCTATGGCATCAGAACTTTTTTCATCTGCTTTTAAGCCTTCAAGTAATTTATCTTTTTCTTTATTAAATTCTTCCTCAGTTAATAATGGGTTTATCGCTGCATCAGATAACAATTCTAAAATTCGCTCAGAATATTTTGTTAAACTGCTTGCAAAACCTCCACTAAAGCCAAAGTTTAAATTTGCACCTAAAAAATCAACTTCTTCATTAAATTTATCCTTAGAAATTGAAGTTGTTCCATTACCTAACATACTTCCAAGTAAGCTCTCTACACCTGCTTTATTTCCTGTTGCAATTGGTTTGTTATCTATTCTAAGAGAATACGTTACTTTAGGTAACTTATGGTTTTCTACGACCAATACCTTTAAACCATTTTTTAATTCAAATTCTTTTGGTTTATCTATAGAAATTTCTGGTTCAGGACCAGCAACAGGCGGTTGTGATCTATCTATTTGCGCATTTGCACTAATAGTAATTATAAATAATGCGAAAAACGCTACTATTTTAGTTTTCATATTTAATGCTGTTTTCATATTATTGATCGTCTTTTTTTGGAAGGTATTGTACTTCTACTCTCTGATTTGGGCTTAAATATTTTTTAGCCACGGACTGAATTTCTTCTCTAGAAATTGATCTGTAAATATCTAATTGATTATTAATGATATTAACATCACCATATAACAAATAATAACTTGCTAAAGAACCTGCTATACCAGCGATACTAGAATTAGAGTTTACAAAATCATTTTCAAATTGATTTAATAACTTATTATAGTCACGCTCACTAATGAGTTCATTTTGAATTTTTACAATTTCTTCATCCATATCTGCTAATAAAGTTTCTAAACTTACCTCTCCTAATGGCAATGCAAATAATGCAAAAATGTTATAATCTACCTGACCTAAGTTTACCGCTTGCACAGTTAAAGCCTCTTTCTTCTCGTCTATTAATTTTTTATATAACACAGAACTCTTTCCACCACTTAAATAAGTAGAAATCATATCTAAAACATAGGCTTCTCTGGTAGACTGACCTGGCAATCTATAAGCTGCAATAATTGCAGGAATCTGAATATTCTTATCGTAAGCCACTGCTTTTTTAGTTTCCGTAATTGGTGCTTCCATTTTAAAATCACGAACCACCTCTGGTCTTTTCTTTACTGCACTAAAATAATCTGTTACCATTGCCTTAGTCTTTTCATAATCTATTTTACCAGCAACAACTAGTACGGCATTGTTTGGTCCATAATACTTCTCAAAATACGCATTAAACTCTTCTAAAGTTGCAGCATCTAAATGATCCATTTCACCAATAACTGTATCTTTATAAGGGTGCTCACTGAAAAGATTTTCACCAATGGCTTTCAACAAACCACCATAAGGTCTATTATCCATGCTTTGTCTCTTCTCTTCTTTTACGACTTCATTCTGAGTATCAACACCAACCTGATCAATTACAGGATGAAGCATACGCTCTGATTCTAACCATAATCCTAACTCTAATTTATTCGATGGAAATATTTCGTAGTAATACGTTCTATCATTAGTGGTATTTGCATTAAAAACTCCGCCATTAGCAGGAATGATCTTCATAAATTCACCACGTTCTATATTTTCAGAACCTTCAAATAAAAGATGTTCAAAAAAATGAGCAAAACCAGTACGTTCTCGGCTACCATCTTTTCCTCCTACATCGTACATTACAGACGTAATCACAACAGGTGCTGTATCATCCTTATGCATGATAACGTGCAATCCATTGTCTAAATCAAATTCTTCAAATTCAACTTTTTGCGCTAAAGCCAATTGGCTAATAAACAGCAAAGAAGCCAAAGCCATTAAATAGTTTTTCATTGTAGTTTTGTTTAAATTAAATTGTTTTAAGTGTAAGTCTAAGCTAAATGTTTTTTGTTACAAAAAGCCACACAAAAATAAACAATGATTGTGGTATTTAGTAAGAATTAAACATGAAATGCCGTTAAATTGATTTTAAAATATCATTAATTTTTTAGACCGAATTCATTTTTAGGCTCAAAACCATCCAAAAAGCCCAAAAACGTTTGTATATTAAGAATATAGGCGTATATTTGCGTCCGCTTTCTGAGAAGAAAGTTAATTTTAATAAACAATTTAATAAAAACGTTACGCTATGTACGCAATTGTAGAGATAGCAGGGCATCAATTTAAAGTTGAAAAAGACCAAAAAGTTTTTGTTAACCGTTTAGCAACAGAAGAAGGTAAGAAAGTAGATTTCGATAACGTTCTTTTAATTGGTGATGGTAGCAATGTAACTGTAGGCGCCCCAGCTATAGACGGAGCACAAGTAAGTGCTAAAGTCTTAAAGCACCTTAAAGGTGATAAAGTAATAGTCTTTAAAAAGAAAAGACGTAAAGGTTACCGTGTAAAAAACGGACACAGACAATCTTTAACAGAAATCTTAATTGAAGGAATTACTGCTTCTGGAGCTAAGAAAGCTGCTCCAAAAAAAGAAACTAAAAAAGCTGAACCTAAAGTAGAAGCGAAAGCTGCTGCTCCTAAAGCTAAAAAAGCGACTGGTAAAGCAGATGATTTAAAGAAAATTGAAGGTATTGGTCCAAAAATAGCATCTACATTAGTAGAAGCTGGTATCGCTACTTTTTCTGATTTAGCAAAAGCTACACCAGAAGGAATTTCTGAAATCATTGCAGGTGTTAGAGGTAACCACGTTACTGATACATGGCCAGCACAAGCACAGTTAGCTGCTGATGGTAAGTGGGATGAGCTTAAAAAATGGCAAGACGAATTAGATGGTGGTAAAGCTTAATTGCTAAATCACTTAAGTATAACAATATAAAACCTTAAGATCATGGCTCATAAAAAAGGAGTTGGTAGTTCGAAGAATGGTAGAGAATCAGAATCGAAACGTTTAGGCGTTAAGATTTTTGGTGGACAAGCTGCTATTGCTGGAAACATTATCATAAGACAACGTGGTAACACACATCACCCAGGTGAAAACGTTTACCAAGGAAAAGATCACACTTTACACGCTAAAGTTGATGGTCTAGTAAAATTTACTAAGAAAAAAGACAACAAGTCTTACGTTTCTATTGAGCCTTTTGAGGCTTAAGAAATATTATTTCTTAACAAATTACAAGAACCCTTTCTATTTATAGAGAGGGTTTTTTAATACAATACATTCTTTATCTTTTTGTTTAATAAGGACCAACCTAATCATGTAATGAAAACACCTTTTGTCCTTATAATAATTTGCCTTAGTTTTCTCTTTAACTGTAAGTCGTCTCAACCTAAAACCCAACACCTATCAGAAAACAATGCGTTAAAGACAAGAATTCAGCACCTCGACACAACGGATAGTATCAAATTTGAAGCCGCAATTGAACTCAAAAAAATGAATGTGGTATATAGAGGTGTTGCAAATCCTATTTATATTGCCATACCGCACGCTTTATCATTTGAAGCTTCTGCGCCTGGATTAAAAAAGAAAGATAGTATTGGGAATTATATAATGAATCCAGGAAGCGGCACAACCGTCGATATTTTAATTAAATCTACTCTCAAGAATGGTAAGGAATTTACTCAAATAAAAACACTGAGAATTCGAGATATAGGTAATATTGAAGGAACATTAAATAGTATCCAATGTAGTAATTCTAAATGTCAGTTACTATTTACTAAGGAAGAATTAAAGAACAGTAAAATAGGATTAAACGGCGATAATTTTGTATTCAATCTTGATTTAGATGTAACAGGTTTTAAACTAAAATTACCTAATATTGAAACTATTCAAGTTAATGGAAACACAATTCCTGAAACAATTAATGATGAACTTGACAAATTGAAACCAGATGATAAAATCGTAATTTTTGATATTAATCTAAAAGTTAATAATCCGAATTTTAGTACAATTAGGATTTGTAAAACTCCTATAATTCAAGTAAGAATAATAGAATAATTATATCGCATTAAGACCTACAAGCCTCTATTTTTAAATCAAACAATCTCCATCTTCTTCAACAAAAAGCTAGCATTCATGTTTTGGCAAACACCTTGTTTTAGTTTGTAATCAAAAAAGAGTTCATCGTTTATAATTTCTGCATCGAAGTAATAATTTTTCACGGCTTCAAGTTCAGTTTCAATTTCTGTGAGACTTAAATCGTGTGTTGCGATAATTCCTGTAGCATTTAGTTTCACCAGCTTTTCTACAAACTTTCTAGAGCCAATAGCTTTATCAGTACTATTGGTTCCTTTGAGTATTTCATCGAGAATGATAAAATAATTTTTATCTTTTTCAATGGTATCAACAACAAATTTTAAACGTGTAAGCTCGCTAAAGAAGTACGAACTATCATCGGTTAACGAATCCGTTGTTCGCATACTTGTAATAAGTTTTATAGGCTTGTATTTACTTTGTTTTGCGCAAACTGGTAAACCGACATTAGCCATAACAATATGTAGTGCTACTGTTCTTAAAAAAGTACTTTTCCCTGCCATGTTTGCACCTGTAATGATAAAAAACTGTTCTTCTTTTAGTTTGAGATTACTATTAACGCGCTTTTCAGAATTTAACAAGGGATGACCTAATTCTTCTGCACATATTGTTACGGGTTCTTCTGTAATAATAGGATAAGTAAACTCTTGATGGTTAAATGCGTAGTTGCCCAAACTATTAAAGGCATCAAAAAAGGTAACGACATCAAACCAATCTTCGACCTTGTCTGCATATTGTGTTATCCATTTTTCTACATTGTAACTACTTCTAATATCTATTAGTAATAATCCATTTCCAAAAATCGCTGAGATTAAATTGTTTCTATTATCTAAGGCATCAAGGGTTTTAGAAAATTTTGAAAATATTTCGGAAGCCTTTATTCCTTCGGACTGAATGCGTTTTTGTTTCTTTTGTAATAATTCTGACTTAAATGTAGTTGTTTCAATGGCATGAAGTAATAAGGCGTATTGTCTAAAGGTTTCTTTTGCTCTTCCTGTATGTTGCGCCAAATTATTTATTTTCTTTAAATACAAACCTGTAATACCTAAACCTAATAGCAACCAATAACCAGCTAATGATATTGGGATAATCTCAGCGATTCCAAGTCCAATAAGACCTAAAGAAGCAACACTAAATCCAATAGTTAGCCAATACTGAGTTTTACCTAAAAAGGGTTTATAATCTTTTAACCAAGCGATAATTGATTTTGCAGAATGCTCAACCTCTACACCTTGTGCAATGGCTGCATAGTTTTGCCTCCATTTAGGTAATGTAGCCAATTCTTTAATAGCCTGTTGACGCGCTTCAATATTCACAATATTATTAGCAAGTAAATTTTCAGTCAGCTTTTGCGTGCCTTCTTTTATAGCAGTTCTATTTATAAACTGAAAAAAAGACCCTTTTCCGAATATATCGATATCTAAACTAAAAACATGTTTCGGGTTCTGATACTCTTTTCCATCTAACCTATCATAAAAATCGCCTTGAGCTATCTTTAGTTCATCTTCGTTAATGACAATAAGTCGTTTGTGAAGATTTCTTTTTGATTTTAAATCTGTATATCTTGAAAGTAAAAAAAGAAAAGTAGCCATCCCAACAACACCAATGCCCAAAGCTAGCTGCCAATTTTGAAACGTAAAATAGACTCCTGTCGCTGTAATAACAAAAATGGATAGGCGTAAAATACTATACAAACTGAGTTGCTTAAAGATGCGTTTAGATTCAATTTGATTGATGTCTAGTTGTTCTTTATAAAATGTATTTGGGTTTTGCATAATACCGAATTAATTGCGAAATATAATAAAAGTAAAATCCCAAGCTGTTAATAAGCTTGGGATTTATATATCATTTAACGTATAGCTAGCTTTACGTGGTCATAATTGTTTAACCTTTTATACTTGCTGCTAAATACTCACGATTCATACGTGCTATATTTTCTAATGAAATACCTTTAGGGCATTCTACCTCACAAGCTCCAGTATTTGTACAATTACCAAAACCTTCTTCATCCATTTGCTTAACCATATTTAAAACACGGTCTGTCGCTTCTACTTGTCCTTGTGGTAATAAAGCAAACTGAGATACTTTAGCGCCTACAAATAACATTGCACTAGAGTTTTTACAACTTGCTACACAAGCACCACATCCAATACATGTTGCCGCTTCAAAAGCTTTGTCTGCATCATGTTTGTTTACCGGAATAGCATTTGCATCTATTGTATTACCAGATGTATTTACAGAAATAAAACCACCTGCATGCTGTATACGATCAAAAGAACTTCTATCTACAATTAAATCTTTAACAACAGGAAACGCAGTAGCTCTAAATGGCTCGATAGTAATTGTATCACCATCTTTGAACATTCTCATGTGTAACTGACACGTTGTAATACCTCTATCTGGTCCGTGAGCTTCTCCATTTATATATAATGAACACATACCGCAAATACCTTCTCTACAGTCATGATCAAAAGCAACCGGACTTTCGTCATTATTTACTAACTGTTCATTTAAAACATCTAACATTTCAAGGAAAGACATATCTGGCGAAATATCATTGACTTTATAATCAACCATTTTCCCTTTATCACTTGCGTTTTTTTGACGCCAAATTTTAAGTGTTAAATTCATTTCTTTAGTTTTTGGTTTTTAGTTGTTTGTTGTTAGTTGCTGTTGCCATTTACTAACAACCATCAACCATAAACTATTTATTTGTAACTTCTTTGTTTTAATTCTATATCCTTAAACTCTAATTGCTCTTTATGCAAAACAGCATCGCTAGGTTCACCTTTATATTCCCAAGCTGCTACATAAGCAAAATTTTCATCGTCTCGTAAAGCTTCACCTTTTTGTTCTCCGTCTAATTCTACGGAGTCTTCTCTAAAGTGTCCACCACAAGATTCTTCTCTGTTTAAAGCATCTTTTGCAAATAATTCTCCTAATTCTAAGAAATCTGCTACTCTACCAGCTTTTGCCAACTCTTCGTTGTATTCCTCGTTAGTTCCTGGTACTTTTACATCTTTCCAGAATTGCGCTCTTAGCTCTTTGATTTCGGCTATAGCTTCAGTTAATCCTTTTACATTACGGGACATACCTACTTTGTTCCACATTATTTTTCCTAATTTCTTATGGAAATAATCTACAGAATGTTGGCCTTCATTTGTAACAAAGAAATTTAATTTCTCTCTAACTTCATTCTCTGCGTCTTCAAACTCTTTTGTTTCTGTAGAAATAGGTCCAGTACGTATATCATTAGACAAATAATCACCAATTGTATAAGGCAATACAAAATAGCCATCTGCTAAACCTTGCATTAATGCAGAAGCTCCTAATCTGTTAGCACCATGATCTGAGAAATTAGCTTCACCAATACAGTACAGTCCTGGCACAGTAGTCATTAGGTTATAATCTACCCAAACACCTCCCATGGTGTAGTGTACTGCAGGATAAATCATCATTGGTGTGTTGTATGGATCTTGATCTACAATCTTCTCATACATTTGGAATAAGTTTCCATATTTATTTTTAACAACTTCTTGCCCTAACTTCTTAACTAAAGCAGCGTCATTTTCATTTAGTCCTTTTACGTGCGCTTGTTCTTTTCCGTATCGTGTTATTGCAGAAGCAAAATCTAAAAATACAGCCTCACCTGTTGCATTTACACCAAAACCTGCATCACATCGTTCTTTTGCTGCACGAGACGCAACATCTCTAGGTACTAAATTACCAAATGCAGGATAACGACGCTCTAGATAATAATCTCTATCCTCTTCAGCGATATCTTTTGGTTTTAATGTTTTATTTCTGATGGCCTCAACGTCTTCCATCTTTTTAGGTACCCAAATACGTCCATCGTTACGTAATGACTCCGACATCAAAGTTAATTTAGACTGATGATCTCCAGAAACTGGTATACATGTAGGGTGAATTTGAGTGTAACAAGGGTTAGCAAAGTAAGCTCCACGTTTGTGTGCTTTCCATGCTGCGGTTACATTACTTCCCATCGCATTAGTTGATAAGAAAAACACATTACCATAACCACCTGTTCCTAAAACAACAGCATGAGCTGAGTGTCTTTCTATTTCACCAGTTATTAAGTTACGTGTTATAATGCCTCGCGCTTTTCCATCGACTTTTACAACGTCTAACATTTCGTGACGGTTGTACATTTTAATTTTACCACGACCAATTTGACGGTTCATAGCAGAATAAGCGCCTAACAATAGTTGTTGTCCTGTTTGACCTGCAGCATAAAACGTTCTTGATACCAGTACACCACCAAAAGAACGGTTGTCTAATAATCCACCATATTCACGAGCAAAAGGAACACCTTGCGCCACACATTGGTCAATAATATTTGCAGATACCTCAGCTAAACGATAAACATTAGCTTCACGAGAACGATAATCTCCACCTTTTACAGTATCATAAAATAATCTATAGGTAGAATCGCCATCACCTTGGTAATTCTTAGCTGCGTTAATTCCGCCTTGTGCCGCAATAGAGTGTGCACGTCTTGGTGAATCTTGAAAGCAAAACGCTTTTACATTATAACCTAGTTCTGCTAATGTTGCAGCAGCAGATCCACCTGCTAAACCGGTACCCACAATAATAACATCTATATTACGCTTGTTTGCTGGGTTTACTAAGTCTATATGATTTTTATAGTCCGTCCATTTATCTTTAATTGGACCTTTTGGTATTTTTGAATCTAAAGCCATAAAAGCAATTTTTTAGTGTCCTGTTAAATGATGAAATAATGCAATAAAGATGAAACCTAACGGTATTCCTATAGCATAAACTTTACTGAAAGTTTTCATTCCTTTTGTATACTTATTATTTGCTCCTACAGATTGAAATGCAGAATTAAAACCATGTAATAAGTGCAAGGCTAGAAAGATAAATGCTATAACATAAGCACCTACTCTAAGTGGACTATGAAATTTTTCTACTAACTCATGAAAATATCTAAACTCACCATTGTGTAAGCCCGACATATCACCAACAATATATTTTGTATTTATTTCTGGAATCCAAAAATCAATAAAGTGTAAAACGATAAAAGCCAATATTGCTAAACCGCTCCAGATCATGTTTCTACTCATCCAAGACGAGTTTGCAGCACCATTATTTTTTGCATAACTCACTTGTCTCGCTTTATTATTTTTCAGCTCTAGTACAAATCCCATTACAAAATGGAAAATAACTCCAAAAATTAATACGGGTTGCATCACATATTGAACCGCCCAAAACGTACCCATAAAATGCGATACTTCATTAAAAGTATCTGCGCTAAATACAGATAATAAGTTAATTGCAAAATGTTGTAATAAGAAAATCATTAGGAAGAGTGCCGAAAGTGCCATGGCAAACTTTCTTCCAATCGAAGAATTTAGAATTCCGCTCATTGTAGTTCTAATTTATTTTAGTCTAACAAAGATACAGTGCAATTGCCTTTTAGGCAACTGCACAGACAGATAATTAAATTATTTAGAATCAATTTAATCTAGATACCTAATTAATCAATTTTTAATTTGGTTTTTGCCTTTCCGAGCTGAATCTCATAGTCACCTTTTGGTAAATAGTACTTTTTATTTCCTGTTTCCTTAAAGTGTAGACTGCTATCTGCCTTAATCATAGCCTTCTTTCCTTTCTCTGTTAACTCTAAATTGTATTCTACATAGTTAAACCCCTTGAGGACATCCACATCTATTGTATTTAAAACTGCTCCGTTTTGAGATAGTATTTTTAATGTTTTTTCTCCGGTAATATCACTAAAAAATGTTACTGTAGTTTTAGGCTCAAATACATCATACCAAGAACTCCAAGAACTTCCCCATCGTCTAGAATATTTTATTGGTGGCATTTTCATAAATGTAATTTGATCTTGAGTACTCGTAGTATTTAATGTTTGAAGCGCTTCTATATTGGTTTTATAAATACTTCGTCCATGTGTGCCTAGAAGTAAATCCTTTGCCGTTGACTGAATTACAATGTCATGAACCGCAACATTTGGTATGCCGTTTGAAAACACTTCCCATACCATTCCTTTATTAAATGAAACATACGCACCATTATCTGTACCTACATATAATATGTTTTCAATTTCAGAATCTTCTTTAATAACATTCACAGAAGACGTTGGGATATTACTACTTATTCGCGTCCACGTTTGTCCATAATCTTCACTGACATAAATATACACACTAAAATCATCCCAACGGTAGCCATTTAATGTAACATAAACACGTTCTTTTTTATGCTGAGAGGCAACCACTCGACTGACCCATAAATCTTTTGGTAGATTATTTGAAATTGTTGTCCAGCTTCCGCCTGCATCTTTTGTGACACTAATAACACCATCATCGCTTCCTGTATAAATTAGACCAAATTGAAAAGGACTCTCGCTAATTGTTGTTAAAGTACCATAAGCTACATTTCCCTTTTTTCCGCCATTAGTTAAATCGTTACTTATAGCTTCAAAATCATCACCTTTATTCATAGAACGCATTAGTTTATTACCTCCTAAGTATAAAATATCTTGATTATGTGGTGACAACAATATTGGTGTTTGCCAATTAAATCTATAAGGCGTTTCTCCCAAAGTATGTTTCGGCTGAATATATTTGCGCTCACCTGTTTCACGATTAATTCTAAAATAGTTTCCAAACTGGTAACCTGTATAGACAATATTAGAATCTCTGTTATCAATTTGAATTTGCATACCATCGCCTCCCATTATACTTTCCCATGGATATTGACCACTTTGATGCCAACTCTTATCTTCCTTTGCATTATTTGCACCAAACCAAACACCATTATCTTGCAGGCCACCATAGACATTATAGGGTTTTTCATGATCTACATTAATGGCATAAAACTGACCAACGCTTGGCGAATTTAGTTTAATCCAATTTTCGCCATCGTCATAACTCATGTTAAGTCCACCATCATTACCGTCAATTAAATGACCTTGTTTTTTGGGATTTACCCAAAGTGCCTGATGATCTGCATGTACATTTTCTTTGCTAATGGATGTAAATGATTTTCCACCATCTTTAGATTTTAAAATAGGAACTCCCATAATGTAAATGCCATTTTCATCTTGTGGATCTACTCT
Source organism: Winogradskyella eckloniae (assembly GCF_013249045.1). Lineage (GTDB taxonomy): Bacteria > Bacteroidota > Bacteroidia > Flavobacteriales > Flavobacteriaceae > Winogradskyella > Winogradskyella eckloniae. Next base: position 393,261 of record NZ_JABRWP010000001.1, on the reverse strand, counting down.
GATTTCTCCAAAATAATAACCGTAACTATAGTATAAACCATCTATAAAATCATTATGCGTTTTTTTCCAAGATTTTCCACCATCTGTACTTTTATAAACCTCAGCACCAATTACTGGTGTATCAAACAGCAAAGCGTTAGCATCTTCTAAATAATGCGCCAAATCAATAGGCTTTACACTTCCGCTACTAACGAGTTGTTTTACATTTGATGCTCTGTATTTTTCTTGAAATCCATTTGTTTTTAAATAGGCATTTAGTTTTTTGTCGTCAAGATTCATAAAAGCATCAACACTCATAGTTTTAAAATCTTCTTTTGTTAATCCTGAAGATTTACGCTTTTTAGATTGCGCTTTTCTATGAAACTGACTATCATGAATCGTATAAATAGTATTCTCGTCATAAACAGCAATACCTATTCTACCTACACCTTCTCCTGCTGGAAACCCACTGTCTTTTGTGGAAACTTTTGTCCAAGTATCGCCTGCATCTGTACTTTTATAAATCGCTGAATTATTTCCGTTTCCTGTAAAATTCCATGCTTTTCTATCTCTTGTCCAAGAAGACGCGAACATGATATTAAAATTATCTGGCGCATATTGCACGTCAATAATCCCACTCATGTTATCTACAAACAAAGTTTTAGTCCAGTTTTGTCCACCATTTGTAGTTTTGTAAATACCACGTTCTTCATTTTTAGAATATAAATGACCAGTAACACCAACAATTACTTCATCAGGATTTTTAGGATTAATAAGAATGCGTCCAATATGATGTGAGTCTTCTAAACCAACATGTTGCCAAGTTGCTCCATTATCCGATGATTTTAAAATACCAATACCTGCATAACTAGACCTTGAGCTATTATTTTCTCCTGTACCAACCCAAATGGTTCTGTTTTTCCAATCTACTGCAATATCACCAACATTCTGAGTATCTGAACTGTCTAAAATAGGCGTAAACGTTGTGCCATTATTTGTAGTATGCCACACACCACCTGATGCATAACCAACATAAAATTCTGAAGGTTCATCCGGATTGACGTCTACATCTACCACACGACCACTCATAACTGTTGGTCCAATATTTTGAAAAGGTACATTTTTCACTAAAGATGTTTCTTGCATTTTTTGCTTTTCAATTAAAGCATCTTTAATGGTTTCTGAAGAAGTAGCAGGTTGCTGAGAAAAAACAAAAAAAGAACTTAAAAGTAAGGCAAACGAGAGGAATTTGGACATAATTATTGTGGTTGGATTTTTAATTCTATGAAATTAAGCATTTCAAAACGAACATTGATAAAAGTCTCATAAATTTTAACAGATTCTAGCGTTGCGTTTTTCCTTGCGGTTTTGTTTGTTTATTTTTGGGAAATACAATGAGATTCCCGATTTCTCGGGAACTGAAAATAAATTTTTCTGATGAAATACGATTTAATAGACTCAAAACTCTTTATAAAAAACCGTAAAAACTTTGCTTCTCAAATGAAGCCTAATAGCTTAGCTGTATTTAATTCTAACGATATTTATCCCATTAGTGCAGACAGCACCATGCCTTTTGAGCAGCACAGAGATATTTTTTACCTCAGTGGTGTTGACCAAGAGGAAAGTGTTTTGGTGTTGTTTCCAGATTGCCCAAACGAAGATTTTAAAGAAGTTTTATTTGTAAGAGAAACTAATGAACATATCGCTATTTGGGAAGGCGAAAAATTAACTAAAGAAGCTGCTTTTAAAACTAGTGGAATTAAGACGGTTTTATGGCTACAGGATTTAGAAAAAACAATCGCTGAACTTTCTACCTATTGCGATACATTCTACATCAACACTAACGAACATTACAGAGCTAATGTACAAACTGAAACTAGAGAAGACCGTTTTACAAAATGGTTATTGGCTAAATATCCTGCGCATAGTGTAGCAAAAAGCAATCCCATTTTACAACGTTTACGTTCTGTAAAAGACCAGATTGAAATAGATTTAATGCAACACGCTTGTAATATCACTGAAAAAGGTTTTAGAAGAATTTTACCATTTGTAAAACCTGGTGTTTGGGAATATGAAATTGAAGCTGAATTATTACATGAATTTGTTAGAAATCGTTCTAAAGGATTTGCATACACACCAATTATTGCAAGTGGTAATAACGCTAACGTTTTACATTATATTGAAAATAACCAAGAATGTAAAGCTGGCGATTTAATCTTATTTGATATTGCTGCAGAATATGCCAATTACAAGAGTGATTTATCGCGAACGATTCCAGTTTCAGGAAAATTTACAGACCGACAAAAAGCGGTTTATAATGCTGTAAATCATGTTAAAAAAGAGGCTACAAAATTATTAGTGCCTGGTACGTTGTGGAAAGCATATCACGTAGAAGTTGGTAAGATTATGACAGACCAATTATTAAACCTTGGCTTATTAGACAAAGCAGATGTACAAAATGAAGACCCAAAATGGCCAGCTTATAAAAAATATTTTATGCATGGTACAAGTCATCATATTGGTTTAGATACACACGATTATGGTTTACTACATGAGCCTATTAAAGCCAATATGGTATTTACGGTAGAACCTGGCATTTATATTCCTGATGAAGGTTTTGGTATTCGTTTAGAAGATGATGTGGTTGTACAAGAAAAAGGCGAACCATTTAATTTAATGGGAAATATTCCTATTGAAGCAGAAGAAATTGAGGATTTGATGAATGCTTAATTCGAATTAATAACAAAAAAAGGCGCTTTTTAAAAAGCGCCTTTTTTTTATTTATAACTCTACTGTGGTAGACTCAAAAACGTAACGTTGTAACTTCTGCAAGGTTTCTAACTTATCACTAGTATTGACTAACAATGAAATGTTGTTATTACTTCCACCATACGCGATCATACGCACATTAACATCTTGGAGTACTTGAAAAAGTTCAGGTGTATCCGGATGATAAATGATATGATTTCCAACTAAACAGACAATACTCATAAAATCGTCAACTTCAACCGTTGCAAATTTCTCTAGTTCTTCTGTTATAGCTTCTAAATGGGTTGTGTTATCAATAGTCAACGACACTGCAATTTCAGAAGTGGTAATCATATCTATAGACGTTTCGTATTTCTCAAAAATTTCAAAAACTTTCTTTAAAAATCCGTGTGCCAATAACATACGTACCGACTTAATTTTTATTGCTGTAATTCCGTCTTTTGCTGCAATAGCTTTTATGCCTTCGCCATGAATTTGATTCGTTATTAAGGTACCATGTGCGTTTGGTGCCATTGTATTTTTTAATCGCAAAGGAATATCTAAATTACAAACAGGCATTACAGTTTGTGGATGCAGAATCTTAGCGCCAAAATATGCCAACTCAGCGGCTTCGTCATAAGATAAATGCGACAATGCTTTAGTATCATTTACAAAACGAGGGTCATTGTTATGAAAACCATCAATATCTGTCCATATTTGAACTTCTTCAGCTTCAACTGCAGCACCAATAATAGTTGCTGTATAATCACTGCCACCACGTTGTAAATTTGCAATATTTCCATCAACATCTAGACAAATAAAACCTTGTGTGATATAAACATCAGCTTCATTTTGGTCTTCCATTAAACGTTCTAAATTCTGTTTGATGTAGAAATTATCAGGCTCATTTGCTCTATCAATTCTCATAAATTCTAAAGCAGGTAAAAGCCCAGCACTCACACCATGTTGTTGCAACAACTTACTGAACATATAGGTTGAAAGCAATTCTCCATTGGCTACGATTGAATTATGAAGTAATTCGGAATGCGACTCAGCCGCATTATCTAATAAAGTCACAAAAATAGAATTGACATAATCAATAACATCTTTTTGTAAACCATTATCTTGTATTAAACGAGAAACGGTTTCTTTATAGGTGTCGTGTAATTCTATAATCTGTTTTTGGGCTAACTCAGTATTCCCTTCTTTTATTAAATCGGAAATTCCGACCAAAGCATTAGTCGTACCAGACATTGCAGATAGCACCACAATTTTTTTGCCATTAGTACCAATGATATCTTTTACATGATTCATGTTCTCTACCGAACCCACAGAAGTACCTCCAAACTTATATACTAACATAACTTTTTAAATTTTTAGAGGACAAATGTAAAGTCGACATTTGTAATAAACATAAAAATTAAAAAAATAGTTGCTTTTTACACAAAATGTTAATTATATAACAAATTATCTTTTAAAAAATTTATTATTCTGAATAATAGCGGTTGCTAAAAACGACATTACAGCAGGTAAAACCCATCCTAAACTATAGTTTGCAAAAGGAATATAGCTGGTTATTGATTTTAATCCTTCTGAAGGGCTCATAAAACCGACTACATCTGGAATACTAAACAAAAATGTAATGCCCACTACAACTCTAAAGACTAAAGATGTTGCTAATTTTTGAGGTAACACATTCAATAAAATTAAGACTATAGTAATAGGATAGATTAGTAACAAAACTGGTACAGCCACAACAATTATAGAATTAAAATTTAATTGACCAACACCAACACCCAAAACACATGCTAATATCGCAGTGATAATATACACCAACTTAGAGTCGTTAAGCAAACCTTTAAAATAATCTGCTGTACCTGCAACAATACCAATAGCTGTTGTAAAACACGCCAAAGAAATAAGAATGCTTAAAACCGTATTCCCAAATTTACCCAAAGACGAAATACTAATAGCGCGCAATAAGTTTGCACGTTGCATATCATTACTCAATTCTCCGTTAACCGTAATATCTGAACTGTAATAAGCACCAATAGCAATTAATCCAGCATAAATCATAAAGAGCCCTAAACCTGCGATAATACCAGATTTTCTAATTAGTGTACGTTTAAACTCATAGGCTTCAACAGCCATATTATCAAAATTTAAAGATACAATGATAACAGCACCAACAACGACTGCACCAATAGCATCAAAGGTTTGATACCCTTCTAATATTCCAGTAACAATTGGTGTTTCAAATTGTGAAATTCCTGTATTAAATTCTGAAGAAAATAAGGCAATACTAATAACAGCCATTAACATAATGACGATAAATGGCGTTAGAAATTTTCCGATAAGATTTAATATTTTAGAACGATTAAGCACAAATACTAATACTAAGGAAAAATAGATGGCACTAGTTAACAACGGACTTGTCCCAAAAGCCGGAAAAACCGCAATCTCATGAGTCGCAGCCGCTGTTCTTGGCGACGGAATGGCCACAGCAATCACATAAATTAAAATACAATAAATTAAACTAAACGTAGGCGATACTTTTTTCCCGAAATCAAACAACGTTCCTTGAAGTCTGGCATGTGCTAGTATGCCGAAAATAGGAATAACTACTGCAGTAATCATAAAACCTATAATAATCAAAAACCAATCACTACCAGCTTTATAACCTAATAATGGCGGAATTAATAAATTACCTGCACCAAAAAACAAGGAAAATAATCCAAAGCTAGTGACTAATAATTCTTTGCGTTTTATATCCACTATTTGGTCTTCTTGAGTTTTAAATCTTCAAAATCGAAGCTAAAATCTGTAATTGGTGCAATGTATTTCATAGTCGCAGAAACAGCTTCTTCATTTTCATTGAACGTAAACTTAACATACACGTCTGCATCATAACTTCTATCGTTCCATTTCGCAACAAAAGTTGTCGCATTTAATGGTAATAATTGGCCAAACAATCTCGATGAACGCTTACTCTTTATAGTATAGCCTTTTTTTGCTTCGTGCGAAATTATCACATCTCCAAACCAATCATCTGTATATGTACCAACTATATGTTCTGGTTTTGGTAAGGTTTTAAGTTTTTGCGCTTTATCTATTTTAGTGTAAACATCAGCTTTTAAACTATCATTATATTTTATATAATCTGCATTTCGTTTTCCGTATTTCTCCAACCAATTTCGGTTTTCATAACCTAAATACGCATCCTTAATTGTATTTGTTATGGTATTAAACGCAGAACCATTCATTTGATTGGTTAATACTACAATCCCTAAATCTAAATCTGGAATCATGGTAAACTGAGTTACGGTACCTAACAAACCACCTGTATGATACACTTGTTTGTGTCCGCCTTTTACATCAGTTAAAAACCAACCTAGTCCATAACCTTTAAAATTAGAATTATAAGAATCGTTAGGATACACATTTAATGGTGTTTGTAATTGCCATAGTTGATGAAACTGTTGCTCACTTAACAAACGCTCTCCGTTTTTGGTAACTGCGTCATTCATTAAAAATTCTGCCCAAGTTAACATGTCTGGCACGTTGCTTACTATACCACCTGCAGCATTAGCGGTTTCACTCCAATCATGCGGAATTTGTACAACCTTTCCTTCTGCCATAGTGTGCGCATCAATAATATTAGATTTATCTGTAACCCTGTTGTAAGATGCTTTACTGCTTATCATCCCAACCGGTTTCATGATTTTTGTCTCTATAAATTCTTCCCAAGACAAACCACTTACACGTTTAAGAACTTCGCCTGCAATAATGAACATATTGTTATTGTATGCAAATTTGCTTCTAAATGAGGTTTCAGGCTCTAAGTGTTTTACATTATTAATAATGTCTTCAACTTTAAAATCACTGCCTTCCGGAAAAAACATTAAATCGCCAGCACCTAAACCCATTCCGCTTCTATGTGTTACCAAATCTCTAACCGTAAAATTTTCCGTCACCCAAGCATCGTGTAATTGAAATTCTGGTATATGTTTTCTAACCTTATCATCCCAATTTAGTTTTCCTTCATCAATTAACATTGCTAAAGCAAAGCACGTAAAACCTTTACTGTTAGATGCAACTCCAACTAAGGTTTTATCGTTCATATCCTTTTTATTGGTTAAGGAACGTACACCATGTCCTTTTGAGTACACCACTTTTCCATCTTTAAATACACCAACGGAAATACCAGGCACATCAAACGTTGTTAATGTTTCGGCTATAAGTTTATCTAACTGCTGCTCTTCAATTTGAGCATTTAAAAATAAGGTTGAAGCATATAAAACTGCGACTAAAAGACGTTTTAACACCATTGACTTTTTCATTTATTGTGATTATTTTCAAAGATAGTAAAATGTTATATGGCAATTTTAATACAGAAAACAATTGCATAATTTATCTTTGCCAAATGATACTAAATTACAAGAATAGCACTATAAACTACACCGTTTCTGGAAAGGGAAAAACCATAGTATTACTACATGGATTTTTAGAAACACTAGACATGTGGAATGATTTGGCACTGATATTATCTAAATCTAACCAAGTCATTTGTGTAGATTTACTAGGTCATGGTAAAACCAATTGCCTAGGCTATATCCATAGTATGGACGCTATGGCAGAAGCTACATTTGCCGTTTTAGACCATCTCAACGTTAAAAAGTCTCACGTTATTGGTCACTCAATGGGTGGCTATGTAGCCTTAGCTATGGCCAAAATGAAGCCAGAATTATTTATGGGTCTTTGCTTAATGAATTCTACTTTTGAAGCAGATGACGAAGACAAAAAGGCAATTAGAACAAGAGCCAACGAAATGGCAAAAACCAATTTTAATAACCTGGTAAGTATGTCTTTTGCTAATTTGTTTTCTAAAGAAAGTAAAGTGAACTATCAATCCGCATACGAAAACGCACTAAATATTGCGCTAAAAACTACGGTTCAAGGTTATATTGCTGCTTCTGAAGGCATGAAAATAAGGCCTAACTATTTTCACGTCTTTAAAACATTAAAAGCAAAAAAACTAATCATTATAGGTCGAAAAGATCCATTAATTAATGTCGAAAAAATAAAAACTACAATTGCCAATACCGATATTAGTTGTGAAGAACTTTCCGAAGGACACATGAGTCATATTGAAAATAAATCAGAATTATCTGACATTTTGTTGCGTTTTGTCGAAAAATAATTCCTTTTAACGTTTTGGCATTACTATTTTCATAAGTTTACAATCCCAATTAAAAAAGAATTTGTAAACAATTTATTATGAAACCTACAAAATTATATTGCGATTTATTTGGTCATAACTATAAATTGACCAAAAAAGTAACCAACCACGTAAAAGAATACACATGCAGTTGCTGCAAAAAACAGCTTACTACAAGTAGTAATGGTAAATTAACAGAATTAACAGCAAAGCGTCAGGAGATCAATTTGGCTTTAGAACGTATTTACAACAATAGAATGATGCGTTTACAGCAAAAATTAATCAGTTCGTCGATTTATTAAATGTTAACAACTTATTGACAACTTAATTTCATATATTTCTAGCCCTCATTATGTATAAATCCCTCTAGAACTAGAAATTAATGAAACACGTTTATTGCTCATTATTTGGTCACGACTATAAAGTCTCCAAAAATGTTACTTACCATGTCAAAGAATACAAATGTAAAAATTGTAAATCTGAAATGACTATAGATGGCAATGGCCATTTTATTCCGTTAACACCAAAATTCAAAGAAATTAATGCTGTGTTACACAGAGTTCACAACAAGCGTTTAGAAAAAGGACGTAAACTTTTTATGATTGATTTTTAAGAGCATTCCAACCTTTAGCAATAATAGGTATTTTTTCTTCTGCTCGAGTCACTAAATGCATACCGCGATCTTTCTCGGTAATATAACCGATAACTGTTAAGTTTGGATTCCCTTTTATTTTTGGATAATCTGCTTGAGAAACAGTCATTAACAACTCATAATCTTCACCACCATTTAAGGCAATAGTTGTACTATCTACATTAAATTCTTCGCAAGTTGAAATGACTTGAGGATCTAAAGGAATTTTATTTTCATACACATCAGCGCCAACTTTACTTTGCTTACATAAGTGTATTATCTCAGATGATATGCCGTCACTAACATCTATCATACTCGTAGGTTTTACCTCTAGTTCTTTTAACAATTCAACAATATCCTTTCGTGCTTCAGGCTTTAATTGTCGCTCAATGATATAGGCATACATTGATAAATCAGGTTGATTATTAGGATTAACTTTAAACACCTCTTTTTCGCGTTCTAACACTTGTAATCCCATAAAAGCACCACCAACATCACCTGTCACAACCAACAAATCATTTGGCTGTGCACCAGATCTTAACACTTCTTTTCCTTTTTCAACCTTACCAATAGCAGTTACAGAAATTATTAAACCAGACGTTGAAGAGGTCGTGTCACCACCAACAACATCTACATTATATACTTTTGCCGCAGTGGTAATACCAGCATACAATTCCTCTAGAGCTTCTAATGGAAAACGATTAGAAACAGCAATAGATACTGTAACCTGCGTAGCTACAGCATTCATCGCATATATATCTGATAAGTTAACAACAATAGCTTTATACCCTAAATGTTTTAACGGCGCATAACTTAAATCAAAATGCACACCCTCTACCAATAAATCTGTAGAAACCACAATTTGACTTTTACCAAAATTTAAAACTGCAGCATCATCGCCAATGGCTTTAACAGTAGATTTTTGAGTTATTTTAAAATGGTCCGTTAAATGTTCAATGAGTTTAAATTCTCCTAATTCACTTAATGGCGTTCGCTTTGGGTTTTTATCTTCAATCATGGTGCAAAAATATTATGCTTTTTTTTAATACTAACGCATTAATAACAAAATTTATAACGCAAACCACATTTATAAACCAATTTCACAATTGACTCACGTATCAAACACTTTTATAAAACACACTTAAACGGTTGCATGGATTGGACTTTATGCATTATTTTCATCATAAATTCTTTGCTGCTTTCCGAACAAACCGAACCCACAGCGTGCATTTCATCGAAAAATACAGTATTTTAACTTATTTTAAAATTCATTTTTTAAATTGCTAATCCCAAGTTATTTTATATTATCATGAAACCTACCTCAACAGACCTTTTACCCTGTGCAGTTTTTGGGCACAATTATGTGAGATCTAAAACAAACATAGACTACTCCATAGAACTCACTTGTACGCATTGTGACGCTGTTGTTATTACCGATTCTCAAGGAAATTTTGAAAATAACACCGTAAACAACACGCAACTGAAAGATACACTTCAAGAATTATATAGGCTTACAAAACGAGTCACCAAATCAAAGGTTTCCTCTTAATCCTAAATTACTCATTACACTAGTATAGGCAAATCTTATTAAATCATATACTAATATAATGTTAGTGCCTATGGTTTAACCTTTGTTATATTGTATATTTGCAATCTATTTAGAACTCATCTAATAAACAATATGATTAAAGTCTCTGATCACGCAAAAAAGAAAGTCATGGAATTGATGACCGATGATGGCTATAACCCAAGCACTGACTTTGTTAGAGTAGGTGTAAAAAGTGGTGGTTGCTCTGGTTTATCTTACGATTTAAAATTTGATAAATCACAAGCAGAAGAAGATAAAGTATTTGAAGACAATGGTATTAAAATCATTGTAGACAAAAAAAGTTTTCTTTACCTAATAGGCACAACGCTAGAATATTCAGGAGGATTAAACGGAACAGGGTTCGTTTTTAACAACCCAAATGCAAATCGTACGTGTGGTTGTGGAGAGTCATTTTCACTCTAAATAATTAAATTTAAACGCTATATCGAAAATGATAAATACAAATAAAGTACCTCATGTAACTTTGTAACTATTTATCGTTTCAACATTATATCAATTTTATGTCAAAATATACTGAAGACGATCTTAGAGAAGAATTAAAAACCAAAGAATACGAATATGGTTTTTTTACAGATATTGAATCTGAAACATTCCCTATTGGTTTAAATGAAGATATTGTTCGTGCCATTTCTAAAAAGAAAGATGAACCAGAGTGGATGACCGAATGGCGACTAGAAGCTTTTAAAGTATGGAAAGAAATGGACGAGCCAGAATGGGCTAACGTTCATTACCAGAAGCCAGACTTTCAATCTATAGCCTATTATTCTGCTCCAGTAGCAGTAGATCCCAATAAAACACTAGACGATGTAGATCCCGACCTTTTAGCCATGTATAAAAAGCTTGGAATTTCTATAGATGAACAAAAAAAGATGAACAATATTGCTATGGATATTGTGGTGGATTCCGTTTCTGTAGCAACAACATTTAAAAAAACATTAGGAGAAAAGGGGATCATTTTTATGAGTATCTCTGAAGCAATAAAAGAACATCCTGAGTTGGTTAGAAAACATCTTGGTACCGTTGTACCTCAAAAAGATAATTTCTATGCTGCCTTAAATTCGGCTGTATTTAGTGATGGTTCTTTCTGTTACATTCCAAAAGGTGTAAAATGCCCAATGGAATTATCTACATACTTTAGAATTAACCAAGCTGGTACAGGTCAATTTGAAAGAACACTTGTTATTGCAGATGAAGGCAGTTATGTCTCTTACCTAGAAGGTTGTACAGCACCAAGTAGAGACGAAAATCAATTGCATGCAGCTGTGGTAGAACTCATTGCATTAGACGATGCAGAAATTAAATACTCTACAGTTCAAAACTGGTTTCCTGGAAATGCAGAAGGTAAAGGTGGTGTTTACAATTTTGTAACCAAGAGAGGGCTTTGCGAGAAAAATGCAAAAATTTCTTGGACACAAGTAGAAACAGGTTCTGCCGTAACGTGGAAATATCCAAGCTGTGTATTAAAAGGCGATAATTCAGTTGGAGAATTTTATTCTATTGCTGTGACTAATAATTATCAGCAAGCCGATACTGGTACTAAAATGATTCACTTAGGTAAAAACACAAAATCAACAATTATCTCTAAAGGAATTTCGGCCGGAAAATCTCAAAACTCATATCGAGGACTTGTACAAATTAATCCACGTGCCGAAAATGCTCGAAATTTTTCACAATGTGATAGTTTATTAATGGGTAATGAATGTGGTGCACACACGTTTCCATATATAGAAGCTAAAAATAAAAGTGCCACCATTGAGCACGAAGCAACAACAAGTAAAATTGGAGAAGACCAAATTTTCTATTGCAACCAACGCGGAATTGATACTGAAAAAGCAATTGCATTAATTGTAAATGGCTTTAGTAAAGAAGTGCTTAACAAACTACCAATGGAATTTGCAGTTGAAGCACAAAAACTATTAGAAATAAGCTTAGAAGGTTCAGTAGGATAAATAATATTAAAGATTTTTAAAATGAAAAAAATCAACATTATTATACTTATGACATTAGTTCTGTTCTCATGTAAAAATGAAACGAAAAACACATCTATTGATTTAGAAGAAAACAGAGCAAAATCTTACGATGAAAATGACGGTTACATTACCATGAAAGGCGAATATGTATATTTTGGAGATGCTGCGGTTTTACAAACAGCAAATGATATTTATGGTGTAGTTATCGATGAGAATTTACATGTATTAGAACAACAAGTAACCGCATTTAAAAAGGAAGCAACAGATATGGTTCCGGTTACCGTTAGAGTCAGAAAATTTAAAAAACCAGAAGGCGAGGAAGGTTGGCCTTTTAGAGTTGAAATAAAAGAAATATTAAAGGTGGAAGCACCAAACCCAGATTCACAAGACGTTATAAAATTAGCAAAATAAGATTATGTTAAAGATCAATAACTTGCACGCAAGTATAGAAGACAAAGCCATATTAAAAGGTATTAATCTCGAAGTAAAACCAGGAGAAGTTCACGCTATAATGGGACCAAATGGTTCAGGTAAAAGTACGTTAGCTTCGGTTATTGCTGGTAAAGAAGAATACGAAGTTACAGAAGGTTCTATTGAACTAGAAAACGAAGACATTGAAGAATTGGCAGCTGAAGAACGTGCACACAAAGGTATTTTCTTATCCTTTCAATATCCTGTAGAAATTCCTGGAGTTAGTGTCACTAACTTTATGAAAACTGCTATTAACGAAACACGTAAGGCTAAAGGTTTAGAAGATATGCCTGCAAAGGATATGTTGAAAATGATTAGAGACAAATCTGAGCTTTTAGAAATAGACCGTAAGTTTTTATCGCGCTCTCTTAACGAAGGATTTTCTGGTGGAGAAAAGAAGCGTAACGAGATTTTTCAAATGGCCATGTTAGAACCAAAATTAGCCATCTTAGATGAAACGGATTCTGGTTTAGATATTGATGCGCTTCGTATTGTAGCAAACGGTGTCAACAAATTGAAATCTAAAGACAACGCTGTTATTGTAATTACACACTACCAACGTTTATTAGACCATATTGTACCTGATTTTGTTCATGTTTTATACAACGGAAAGATTGTAAAATCGGGAGGCAAAGAATTAGCACACGAGTTAGAAGCTAAAGGCTACGATTGGATTAAAGAAGAAGTAAATGCATAGCGCTTTGCGCTAGTTGCAGTATTCAGTTGCAGTTTGCAGATGCTAACTCAAAACTGATTACTCAAACGCATTGTTATTTCTTATAATTATAAATAGTGAACAAAAGTTTGCAGCGAGATTTTTCTAACTGCATACTGAAGACTAAGAACTGAAGACTTAAAAAATGAGTTTAAAAGAAAAATTAGTATCGTCATTTATGGCATTCGAAGACACAGTAGATGTGCACTCTTCCATACATGATATTCGTACTGAAGCTATAAAAACGTTTGAAACAGAAGGATTTCCTACTAAGAAATTAGAAAATTGGAAATACACCTCATTAAATTCTGTTTTAAAACACGATTATAGTGTGTTTCCAAAAAATGAAAATGCACTAGAATTCAAAGACATTAAGAAGTATTTTATTCATGAAATTGATGCTTACAAAATCATTTTTATCGATGGTAAATATTCTTCGCATTTGTCGCAAACTACACATGATGGTTTAGATGTTTGCCTCATGTCTGCAGCGTTAACTAAGCCAAAATACAAAGTAATTATTGATAATTATTTCAATAAAATTGCATCAAAAGACGGTTTATCATCTCTTAATACGGCGTTTTCTTATGAAGGTGCTTACATCAATATTCCAAAGAATAAAGTTGTAGACAAACCCATACAAATTATTCATTTCTCAACAGGAAATGAAGCTGCAGTCATGTTACAACCACGTAACTTAATTGTAGTGAATGAAAATGCACATGTTCAGATTATAGAACGTCATCAGAGTTTAACTGACAATCCTGTTTTAACCAATTCTGTAACTGAAATATTTACAAATAAACGTGCTATTGTCGATTATTACAAAATTCAGAACGATAAGCAAAGTGCGTCATTAATTGACAACACGTACGTAAATCAGAAACAAGAAAGTTTAGCTAAAGTGCATACCTTTTCTTTTGGTGGTAAATTAACAAGAAACAATCTTAATTTCTATCAAAACGGAGAACGTTTAGATTCTACCATGAAAGGGATTACCATTATTGGAGATAAGCAACATGTAGACCACAATACGTTAGTACATCACATTGAGCCAAATTGCGAAAGCCATCAAGATTACAAAGGTATTTTTGATGATAACGCAACCGGAGTTTTTAACGGTAAAGTTGTGGTGGAAAAGTTAGCGCAAAAGACCAATGCATTTCAGGCCAACAACAATGTTTTATTAAGCGACAAAGCCACAATTAATACCAAACCACAGCTTGAAATTTTTGCAGATGATGTAAAATGTTCTCATGGTTGTACCATTGGTCAGTTAGATGAAAGTGCGATGTTTTATTTACGCTCTAGAGGAATCCCAGAAAAAGAAGCCAAAGCATTATTAATGTTTGCGTTTAGTAATACCGTTTTAGATTCGGTTAAAATTCCTGAACTGAAAAATAGAGTTACTAAGATTATTGCTAAAAAATTAGGTGTTAATCTTGGGTTTGATTTATAAGTCTCGAAAAAAATTAAACTAGAAAAAGGACTGCTATTTAGCGGTCCTTTTCTTTTTTAAATACAATGTCTTTCACAGTCCCATCACAAGATAAGAGCATGCCTGTTACTTCATTATTAGCATCCTTTACAAAGCGATATAAGGTTCTATCGTTGTTTCCAAATTCATTTAACTGAACTGGATGTAAGTTTATATCTTCATTACCAACAAAAGATAGTTTAAGCTTATTATCTTCTTTAAAAAAATGGTATGTTACTTCTAATTCTTCAGAATAAAAATTACCTTCAAAATTTGAGACTTCAACGGTTTTAGCATCAATAAATTTAGCCTGTTTAAAATAAAAAGGTGTGCCACCAAATGAGATAATCATATCGTGAGATGCAGATGGCGAAAAATCATATTTTACATTCTGGCTTTGGGTTCTATGAAACTTATTTTGGTCGTATTGCACAAGAGCAGCCGCAGTTCTTCCCATAGAACCAACGGATTTTAGCGTGTCGTTTTCAACAAATATTTTCATAGTCATATCGCTATTGATTTCTTTGTATTCGCCAATAAATTCATCAAGATTTTTAGGTTGAAATGAAGTTTCCTTTTGGATTTCATTTTTAATATTGTTAGCATCTTCCATCAAGACATCTAAAATTTGATATGCTATTCTTGGCGCATCAATATCTTGTGCATTGGTTAAAACAATGATTCCTATATCTTTTTCAGGAACCGTAATAAGTTGAGACCGTCCACCAAATCCAAATCCGCTGTGATTTAAAGTTTCATAACCTTTATAATTATCCACCATTAATCCACGTGCGTAATTTGCCTTCTTGCCTGAAATTAGAGTTTCCGTTGTTTTTAAAAATTTCGCTAACGATCTAAATTCTACAATTTGGCCATTCAGCATTTGCATCCAAATAGCCATATCATTAACGGAAGAACCCATGCTTCCTGCGCCATAACTCAACTGATTATTGGTATTAAACCTATAACCATCTTGATTTCTTTTATAACCAACAGCTTTATTTTTTATAGGTTTACCGTGTTCAACCCTTACAAACGTTGAATTCATTTTTAATGGATTCAATATTTTGAGTTTTAAATATGCGTTAAGATTTTGCCCGGAAATACGCTCAATGATAATAGCTAGTAAATTATAATTGGTATTAGAATAGCTGACTTTTTCGCCAACTAAATGGTTTAAATTTTTCTGCCTAATGGCCAATTCTAAAACGGTATTGTTATCGTAATATTTAGCATCATAATCAAAACCAGCCAAATACATTAACGTATGATAATTACGAATACCACTGGTGTGATTGAGCAAATGTTTTATTCTAACGGTGTCTTTGTACTTCGGAAATTCTGGCAAATAAATTCTAATATCATCATCTAAACTAATTTTACGGTCTTGGACCAAAGCCCAAATTGCTGAGGCCGTGAATTGTTTCGCTATCGATGCTAAACTAAAAACGGTAGAATCTGAATTCTTAATGTTATAATCTAAATGTGAAAGTCCAAAGCCTTTAGAGTAGACACTTTGGTTTTTATTAATCACTTTTACGCTCAAACCTGGCGTATCGTTAGAAACATAAGATGTCAATAATTCATCAATTTTTTGATGTATATTGTTTTGAGCTGTTGCACTTAAAAAGAGTAACCCACAAACCAATAAACAGGTGTTTCTTAAGTTTAACATTGCTTGTATTTTTGATAAAAATAGGTTGGAATCAATCCGAAATTTAGAAACAGAAATCCAACAAAAACAATAATACCTCTGTATGGCCACGTCAAAAACTCAAACATAGCACCAATGCCGAGAATAAAAAATGTAATAAATCCGAGGATATAAAATGATTTTTTCATGATAAATGATTTAAGAATATTTGTGAATCGATTTTTTATAGGCTGCATAAAAATGAACAGGCAGTATCACTAATACAGAAACTGCAATTGCACCAAGTAAATAAGCATTTGCATAAGGCCATTGCATCATTTGAAAAACTAAGCTAACTACTAATAACAGAATTACTAAAAAGCCTGCAGTGAATTTCACCTTATTTACAGTAATAATTTCTTTAGCTAATTTTTGATGATTGGTTTCTAATTGTAAGTTCTTAAAACTGGCATAACCACCAAATTTTTGCAAAGCTTGTTGGTATAACCCATTAAAATCATCAGAATCTTGATTTTCAATATAGGTGCAAATATGGTCTAGCAAATCCTCTCTTAAATCAATATTTTCTACACCATATAATGATAAACTATTCTCAATGAACGTAATATGTTTTTCTGTTAATTGCATACTTAAATTGGTTTTGGGTTAAATATGAGGTGTAGCGTTTCTATAAAATCATTAATTTCTTCGGTTACGGTGTCCACCATTTTTTTACCTTCATTGGTCACCTTATAATATTTCCTTACGCGCTTACCAATAAATACTTTTTCTGTTTCTAAAACTTTTTTCGCTTCGAGTTTATGTAAAATAGGATATAAAGCACCTTCAGAAATATCTATTTTACCTGAGGTCATCTTTTTTACTTCTTGCGTAATCTCGTAACCATACATTTTTCCCTTATTATTTATCACGGTTAAAATGATTGGTTGCAACGTTCCTTTTGTTAATTCTTTGCTATACATAATGCAAATATACATTTTATTAAAATGTATACAAATAAAATGCTTAATAAATTTAATGCTTACCGATTCGTTTTTCTTTAAGCACATTGCGTTGTATCTTTGTCATTAGCAATTTTAGATAATGTTAGACGTACAAAACATAAGAAAAGATTTCCCAATCCTTAACCGAACGGTTAATGGGAAACCGCTCATATATTTCGATAATGCGGCCACCTCGCAAACACCTCAACAGGTTATTGATGTAATTGTAGATTATTATACAAATTACAATGCCAATATTCACAGAGGTGTACATAGTTTAAGTCAAGAAGCTACAGATGCTTATGAGCAAGCACGTATTAAAATTCAAAAACATTTTAATGCTAAACATCCTCACGAAATCATATACACGTCTGGCACCACGCATAGCATTAATTTAGTCGCTAATGGCTTTTCTTCTTTATTGAAAAAAGGCGATGAAATTATTGTGTCAGCATTAGAACATCACAGTAATATTGTGCCTTGGCAAATGCTTTGTGAACGCACAGGCGCGAGTTTAAAAGTGATTCCTATGAATGAAAATGGCGAATTAATGCTTTCAGCATTTGATGCGCTTTTAAACGACAACACCAAATTGGTTTTTGTTAACCATATTTCAAATGCTCTAGGCACCATAAATCCTATTGAATATATTATAGACGAAGCACATAAGGTTAACGCAGCTGTTTTAGTAGATGGTGCCCAATCGTGTCCGCATATAAAACCAGATGTTCAAGCTTTAGATGTTGATTTTTACGTCTGTTCAGCGCATAAATTATGTGGCCCAACAGGTGTTGGTATGCTTTACGGAAAAGAAGAATGGTTAAACAAATTACCACCTTACCAAGGAGGTGGCGAAATGATTGCAGAAGTTTCTTTTGAAAAAACCACCTACGCAGCCTTACCGCATAAATTTGAAGCAGGTACACCAAACATTTGTGGTGGTATTGCCTTTGGCGCTGCCATTGACTATATGAATGCCATTGGTTTTGACAACATTGCCCAATACGAACATGAACTTTTAGAATACGGAACTGAACAGTTACAAAAAATAGACGGTTTAAAAATTTACGGCACTGCAAAAGAAAAAACCTCTGTAATTTCGTTTAATGTTGGTAACATTCACCCTTATGATATTGGCACTATCTTAGATAAAATGGGAATCGCTGTACGTACAGGTCATCATTGTGCACAACCGATTATGGATTTTTATAACATTCCAGGAACCGTTAGAGCATCCTTTATGTTTTACAATACCAAAGAAGAAATTGACAGCTTTATTTCAGCCTTAAAAAAAGCAATAATGATGCTATCTTAAACTTTGGCATTAAATGTGTAACTTACCATAATAAACACTTTATAGATGAAAATTTTACTAAGTTTATTTATGCTTTTAACGACATTGAATTCTTGTGATTCATCTAAAAAAGCAATGGAAAACAGCAAAAAAATGGAAGACTCACTTTCTGGCACGTACTATATCACACAACTTGGAGACACAGACGTATCTAGTAATAAAATAACAATAACCTTTGATACCACAACAAACAAGGTCACAGGTTTTGCAGGTTGTAATCGTTTCTTCGGCAATTATTTGTTAGAAAATAACACTATAACATTTAGCCAGATAGGTGCATCTAAAAAACTATGTCCAGGTTCAGCATCTGTATCAGAACGTCATTTTTTAAAAGCCTTAAATACGGTTAACACATTTTCAATTAAGGATAATATTTTAACATTTTTAGATCAGGAAACCACTTTAATAACAGCAACAACTAGTCAAGTTAGTTCTCAAAAAAGTGCTAAAACAAACACTGATATAGATTATAAAACAGTGGTGAAATACACAACAAACTCAAAACTTACATACGATTTTGTCTCAATTTCAAAAACTAATGTCTTCATATCTCAAGATAAAAATCTAATTGAGGTAGATAAATTTCATACAGAACAAAAGGATTGGAAAGAAATCAATCAACTCATTGATAAAATAGATATTGAAGCCATTCAAGATTTAATTCCACCATCTACAAATCATCAATTAGATGGCGCATTGCACGCTTCCTTAGCGATCATAGTTGGAGATGTAGAATATAAAACCCCAACTTTTGATCATGGCAATCCACCAGAAGTCATATTAGCTTTAGTTAATAAAGTGTTATCCATTAAAGAAAACACTATTAAAAAGTAACGATTTTGTAATTTTGCTAAAAAGAATGAGACTATGACTATTGAAGAAGTACAAAATGAAATTATTGACGAGTTTTCTATGTTTGAAGATTGGGAAGAACGCTACCAATACATGATTGACCTTGGGAAAGACTTACCTTTAATTGAAGACAAATACAAAACCGAAGATAACATTATTAAAGGCTGTCAAAGTAAAGTCTGGGTTCATGCTAACATGCAAGATGATAAAGTTAACTTTACAGCAGACAGTGATGCTATCATTACAAAAGGTATAATTGCTATTTTAATTAGAGTATTTTCTAATCAACACCCAAAGGATATTCTTGAAGCTAACACGGACTTTATTGATCAAATAGGACTAAAAGAACACTTATCACCAACACGCGCAAATGGTTTGGTGAGCATGATAAAGCAACTAAAATTGTATGCAATCGCATATCAAACACAATTAGGTTAATAGAAAAATTTTAAGCATATAGTATTCAGAACATTATTTAAATACTACTCTTAAAAAAATAAGAATTATGAGCGACACAACTATAGATACGGCAATATTAGGTGAAAAAATCCTAAGAGTTTTAAAAACCATTTACGATCCTGAAATTCCAGTAGATATTTACGAACTAGGATTAATATACGATGTTTTTGTAAACGAAGATTTTGAAGTAAAAATCTTAATGACACTCACAACCCCAAACTGTCCTGTTGCAGAAACGCTTCCCTTGGAGGTTGAAGAAAAAGTAAAATCTCTTAATGAAGTAAAAAATGCTGAAGTAGAAATTACGTTCGATCCACCTTGGTCGCAAGACTTAATGAGTGAAGAGGCTAAGTTAGAGCTAGGAATGTTATAGAAATATCCTAACCTTAAACAGATCTAATTTACTTTTGCAGTCGCAAAATGTAGTAACCCTTTTTATTTGAATCTATGGAAGGAGAAATAATTAACAGAGTTGCCAATAGCAAGCTAAAAGTCCTTGACTTAGAGGATTATTACCCAACAGGAAACCGTATCCTTTTTGACATAAAAGATTGGTTATTTGAAGGTTTAGTGCTTCGCGAAAAAGAATTTAGGGTCTTTGTATCTAACCATAATTGGTCACAATACCAAGATTGCTATGTTGCGCTGCATTGTTCAACCGATGCTATAATACCTGATTGGGCATATATGTTAATTTCTTTAGAACTACAGACCTATGCCAAGCTGGCTATAATCGGTTCTTTAGAAAACTTAGAATCCATATTATATACTCAAATAATTTCAAATTTAGACCTTACCGAATATAAAGATCTTCCGGTAATTATTAAAGGATGCTCACACAAGCCTGTACCTGCAAATGCATTAGTATTACTGACTCAAAAATTAAAGCCATTGGCAAAATCCATTATGTTTGGAGAAGCCTGTTCTGCAGTCCCTTTATTTAAAAAACGTTAAAATATGTGACCTAACAGAATTGTTAGTGTCTTAATTTATGGTGATTTAAATTAAAAACAATAAACAAAATCTAATAATCACTTATATTTGCAAATTAATAACAAACCTAAATTATTAAATTTTAATCCATTATGAACAAAAAATTATTTTTTTCCCTCCTACTTCTATTTGCAGTTACAACAATTGCATTTGCCCAAACAAAGGAAGAATTAGAAGCTCAAAAAGCTGAGAAACAAGCAGAAGCGGACAAGTTTCAGGGAGAAGCAAACGCATTGCAAGCACAAATAGATGCCTTACCAGGCTGGAGAACAGGAGCTTTCGGTACTATTGGTGGAAGCTTATCAAATTTTAGCAACTGGTACGGACAAGGTACTCCAGATTTATCTTCTGGTAATTTCGGAATTACTTTCAACGCATTTGCTAACAAAATTGAAGACAAATATTTTTGGAGAAACTCTTTATTAACCAATTTAAATTGGATAAAGTTTGACGACAAAAATGATGATACCGATGAAGATGACTTCAAAAACGGAACGGATGTCTTTAATATCTCGTCACTTTACGGTAGAAACATTAGTAAAACTTGGGCTATTTCTGGTTTAATGGAATACAGAACAACTATATTAGACAACTTTAACGATCCAGGATATTTAGATGTTGGTGTTGGTGCTACATGGACACCAATTGAAAACTTAATTGTTGTTATACACCCATTAAACTACAACTTTGTATTTGCTGATAATGATTCTGTTTTTGAATCTTCTATGGGTGCAAAAATCGTAGCAGATTATACAAGACAAATTGGTGCTATTAACTTTAAAACTAACTTCTCTACTTTCCAAAGTTACGAGTCTAGCGACTTATCTAACTGGACATGGACAAACTCTTTTAGTTATACATTATGGAAAATGATTGGTGTTGGATTTGACTTTGGCTTAAGAAGCAACAAACAAGAAGCGCTTAATTATGCATTAGGCGAGTGGGATTCTACTGGTACAGATGCAGAACCTACATTTGACAATCTTGATAACAAATTACAATCTTATTACACATTTGGTTTAAGCTACAAGTTTTAAGCTAAACACAATATTTTATAAAAAAGAGGTCTTATAATTAAGACCTCTTTTTTGTTTGTATAACTGCTATCTGTACTTATTCTATATCCTCAACATCTGGATATAAGAAATGGTTATACGGAAAGCGTGTTACATGTATTTCTCTAACCTCTTTATAAACGCGTTTTCTAAACTCGTCCATATTTTCCTTATTAATAGCCGAAATAAATAAAGCGTTATCACCTACTCTATTCATCCAAGTACGTTTCCATTCTTCAATAGAATAATTTGCTTCAGTACGCTCTGCAATTAAATCATCGTCATCAAAAGGTTCTGGCTCATAAGCATCGATCTTGTTAAACACCATTATAGTTGGCTTATCCTTACTTTTAATATCATCTAATATTTGATTTACAGAATCTATATGTTCTTCAAAGTTGGTGTGCGAAATATCAACAACGTGTAATAATAAATCGGCCTCACGTACTTCATCTAAGGTACTCTTAAAAGACTCTACCAATTGCGTTGGTAATTTTCTAATAAACCCAACTGTATCACTTACCAAAAATGGAAGATTTCCAATAACCACTTTTCTTACCGTTGTATCTAAAGTTGCAAACAGTTTGTTTTCGGCAAAAACATCACTTTTACTAATGACATTCATTAATGTAGATTTCCCAACATTAGTATAACCAACTAATGCTACGCGCACCATTTTACCACGATTACCACGTTGCACTGCCATCTGCTTATCTATAGTCTTAATCTTAGACTTAAGTAATGCTATTTTATCACGGACTATACGTCTATCTGTTTCAATCTCAGTTTCTCCAGGACCACGCATACCAATTCCTCCTTTTTGACGCTCAAGGTGCGTCCACATACCCTTAAGTCTTGGCAATAAATATTCGCATTGCGCCAGTTCTACTTGGGTTCTAGCATAACTCGTTTGTGCACGTTGCGCAAAAATATCTAAGATTAAATTAGTTCTATCTAATATTTTGCAATTTAATATCTTACTTATATTGCGTTCTTGCGCAGGTGATAATTCATCATCAAAAATTACGGTACCTACTTCATTATCCTTAACAAATTTAGTGACGTCCTCCATTTTCCCAGTACCAATAAAGGTTTTAGGATTAGGCATACTCATTTTTTGAGTATAGCGCTTTACCACTTCTCCTCCTGCTGTAAATGTTAAAAACTCTAACTCATCTAAATACTCCTTAGACGTTTCCTCATCCTGGTCTTGAGTAATTATACCTATAAGAACAACTTTCTCTAAGGCAATATCTTTTTTCTCTATCATAAAATTATTAAAGTACAAAGTTAAACAATTGAATCTTTTCAATGTCATATTATAAAACCCTATATTTAATGCCATGATTAATACTTCTGAAATTTACACTATTGCGTTTTACAATATTGAAAACTTATTTGATACGGAAAACGACCCTTTAACTCATGACGACGATTTTTTACCAAATTCCGCCAAACGCTGGACACCTAAACGTTACCAAAATAAACTGTCAAAATTAGGCACTGCTATTTCTAAAATTGGATATGAAAATTCTAATAAAGCGCCAGATATTATCGGTTTAGCAGAAGTTGAAAACGAAAAGGTTTTAAAAGATTTAATTTCCAATAAAAATTTGAGTCACCTAAACTATAGTTACATTCATTATGATTCTATGGATGAACGAGGTATAGACGTTGCCTTGATATATAACAGTGACCATTTTGAAGTCATACATTCTGAAACATTTTCAGTTTACCTTCAAAATGAGTTAGGCCATCAAGATTATACACGAGATATTTTATTAGTTCAAGGGCAATTAAATAACGAAAACATAAATATCATTGTAAACCATTGGTCTTCTAAAAGAGAAGGAGAAAAAGAAACTGAACATAAAAGAATTGCGGCTGCCAATGTTGTAAATTCAATAATCGCTAAACTAAAAAAAGAAGATCCTTCAGTAAAAGTTATTGTTATGGGTGACTTTAATGATAATCCCAATAGCAAAAGCATAGAAACACTTCAAGAAAAAAGTGATCTCTATAATCCTTTTAAAACCGTTTGGTCTTATAACAACGGTAGCTTAAATCACAATTTTCAATGGAATCTCTTTGATCAAATATTATTTTCAACGAATTTCTTTGATATCAGCAGAACAACATTAAATTTTCACAAAGCAGACATCTTTAACGATAAATTTCTTACGCAATACAAGGGCAAATATAAAGGGCAACCATTTAGAACCTATGTCGGCAAGAAATATAAAGGTGGATTTAGCGATCATTTTCCTGTTTTCATCCAATTTAAGATGGGATAAAAAAATCAGCTAAACCATTTAACGATTATAACGGTAGTTAATCTATTATAACATTGTTAACATCTTGTTAATAGCCATTTTTTATATATTCGACTTCATATTGTATATGCGTCTAACCAGCGATATCAGTGTATTTTACAACAAAATTTTACCAAACACCAATAAAATCTCTTGCAATCAGCTGATTGTTAAGAGGTTAAATAATTTTTAACAAACCGATTAATAATGAAAAAGATTACTCTATTTTTAATTATGCTAGGGTTTATATTTACAGCAAATGCCCAGTATAATTTCCCTCCGATAGTAGGCCCAACAAATGTGGCTGCAGGTTCTCCTGTTACTATAAACTTAAACGATGTTGCTAATGGTGTTGCAGTACCAGCATCCTCTACAGGATCTTATGATTCATTTTCTGTAACTGTAGATTGGGTTGCAGGAGGTGGAAATCCATGGTCTTCTGAAGCGGATCTAACGGTGACTACATCTGCAGGAGCGCTTAATATTGATCCTCCAACAACAGGTGGTTTAACCAGTAATGCGAACACAACTTTAACATTTGTCGGTGATTTTGTAGGCATATATGATCCTACAGTAGATGGCCTTATAGATCTTACCCTAAATCAAAGTTTTGGTGGCTCTGATGCCGACTGGGGTAATATTGCAGTAACTTTATTTGAAAGTCCTACATGTATAGATCCTTATGACATGAGTTCTTCTAACGTTACATCTAATTCAGCTATATTAAATTGGACAGCAGGCGACGCTGAGACAGATTGGAATATAGAATACAATAGTGGTGCGGATTTTACACCAGGAAATAGTGAAGAAGAAAATGCAATTTCAGTTACGGGAACACCTAATACAACATTAACAGGTTTAACGCCTGCTACGACTTACTTCTTATATTACCAGGCCAATTGTGGTCCTGGAGATTTAAGTTTATGGGTTGGTCCATTTATTTTTGATACAGAATGTGTAACATTCACAGCACCTTATACAGAAGGTTTTGAAAATGGTGGTAATATTCCATTATGTTGGTCAATGGATGGTGGCGAAGACTGGGAGTTTGCAGATAATACCGGATTTGATCATATTGGTGATAACGGAACTTTAACAGGTTCTACCGCTACAAATAATTATTTTGCTTTCGTTGATTCTTCTGGAACCGACGCACCTAGTACATTAACCACGCCTTTGGTTGATATTAGTACATTAACGGTACCTGCACTATCATTCTACGAAGTAAGTGATAATGAAGGTAATGCCAACAGTACTCTAGACGTAGAAGTTTGGGATGGTGCTGCTTGGAACTTAATGGCAACCTATAATACAAATACATCAGGATGGGAACTTAAAGTAATTGATTTAAGTACGTTAACGATTACTGGTGATGTACAAGCAAGATTTATCTTTTCTGAAACAGTAAGTTCAGACTTTTACGATGATATTGCAATTGATGATGTCACTTTTGATGAAGCGCCTTCTTGTTTTAATCCTACGACTTTAGCGGCAAACGCTATTACATCTAATGGTGCAGAATTAAGTTGGTCTCAAGATGGTACAGTAGCCTTATGGAATATTGAAATAGTTCCTGCAGGTACAGCGCCAACAGGAACACCAACAGCTGTAGGTGTAACAAACCCTTATACAGCAACAGGCTTAAATGCCGTAACAAATTACGAATTCTACGTACAAGCTAATTGTGGTACAGAACTTAGTGGTTGGGCAGGTCCATTTGCTTTTGAAACACTTTGTGACATCTTTATTCCTGACTATATTGAAAACTTCACAGACATTCCAGCAGATTGTTGGGAAGAAGCAGATAATGGAGACGCAACTACAGGGCCTTTGGAATTAGGAGCTGGAAGCTGGGGACAAGATGGATTCTTAAACAACGGATTTGATGGTGCATATAAAATAAACTTATGGGTAGCAACAAGAAGTGATTGGTTACTTTCTCCGCAATTTGATTTAACAGGAGGTCCTTTTCAAGTAGAATTTGATTTTGGGGTCATGACGTTTGGTAGTAGTACTACTCCTGGTACGTTAGGATCAGATGATACTGTTCAACTTTTAATGACTAACGATGGTGGAGCTACATGGATAAACTTATTAACTTACGATACTAATTCGGTATTTACAGTTACAGGAGAACATCCAGTTGTAGACCTAACAGCATATAGTGGACAAATTGTACAGTTTGGTATATTAGCTTCAGAAGGTACGGTTAATGATACCGCAGACAATGATGTATTCGTAGATAATTTTAGAGTAAGAGGAATTCCTACATGTCCAGAACCTTCAGACTTAACTGCAAATAATTTAAGTTTAACTTCTACAGAAGTAGGATGGACAGAAAGTGGTACGTCAACGGCTTGGAATATACAATACGGTGAATCTGGTTTTGCCTTAGGTACAGGTACAATTGAAGCTGGAGTTACAACAAACCCATATATCCTTACCGGTTTAACGCCAGATACAAACTACGAATTTTATGTTTCTGCGATTTGTGGACCTGGTGACGAAAGTTCTTATTTTGGACCATTTTCATTCTTCACAGGATATTGTGAATCAATACCTACAAGTAATGATGGAACAGGAGTGAATTTTGTAAATCTAGGAATTGAAACCTTTACTAGCCTTGGTGATGAAACCTATGAAAACCATACAACACCTTCAGTGAATGTTTTTCAAGGTATTAATACCAACTTAGAAATAGAATTTGGTCATAGTTTTACTTATGACGTTAACGTTTGGATTGATTTTGATGACAATTTAATTTTTGAAGATACTGAATTAGTATACCAAGGCACTTCTTCTGGTGCAAGTACGCCTCATTTATTAGATGCATCATTTGTAATGCCAATTACGGCACCAATAGGCGAACATAGAATGCGTGTTGGCTCAGCAGATTTTGGACAATCAACTCCTGAACCTTGTTATAATGGATCTTGGGGTGTAACTTTAGATTTCACTGTAAACATTCAACAATTGAATTGTACGTTAGCAGAAGCGGACTATACCGTTGTTCCAGACTGTGACAATAGTCAGTTCTTTATAGACGTTAACATTACAAGTTTAGGTGATGCTACTTCATTAGAATTATCTAACACTTTAGATGCTACTACTGTACAAGCTACAGCAACAGGAATACAACAAGTTGGTCCATTCCCTTTTGGAAGTTCAGTGAAGGTATTTGTTACCAATGAACAAGATACAAACTGTGTTATTAGTAGTGAAACCTACGAAGTATTAGCTTGTCCTCCAGCCAACGATGACTGTGGAACTGCAATTCCTGCAGTTGTAAATGCAACGAGTACGTGTGACATGGTTACATCAGGAACAATTCTAGCGGCTACACCTTCTGGAGTACCAGATGGAAGTTGTACAGGCTCTACAAATGACGATGTATGGTTTACATTTGAAGCTTTAAGTGAAGTTCAAATTATTTCTATAATTAATATTGTAGGAGGTACTACCAATATTGATCATGCATTATACGAAGGTTCATGTGGCGCTTTAACAGAGATATACTGTACTAACGATGATGCGACTGTAACACCTGCATTGGTTGTAGGGAATACTTATTATTTACGTGTATTTAGTGGAGGTAGTCAACCTGAAACTTCAACGTTTGATTTATGTATTAGACCTGCACCAACAAATATTATTTGTGATAATGCAGAAAACTTCTGTTCTGTTGGTGGAGCATTAACAACGCCGAATGTTATTGGAATTCCAAGTACTGGTCAAGTGGCTTGTTTAGGATCTATTCCTAACCCAACATGGAATATCATTCAAGTAGGTCAATCTGGACCAATTGAAATTCAAATAGAACAGACTGACGCTAACGGAAATGGTTTAGATGTTGATTTTGTAATCTGGGGACCATTTACTTCGGTAACTCAAGCATGTACCGACATCCTATTAGAAGATTGTCCAACATGTCCATTCTCAAATAATCCAGATACAGGTTTCTACCCTTTTGGTAATATTGTTGATTGTAGTTATTCTGGAGCATCAATAGAAAATTTATCTATCGATAATGCTGTTAGTGGAGAAATTTATATGCTATTGGTTACCAACTTTAATGGTGGTGCTGGTGACATTACAATAGAACAAACAAACGCAGGTAGTACTGACAATGGTACAATTGAAGCTGAAATTGATGCTCAAATTGCCAGTGAAGAGGTTATTATACCAGATGACAACGATCCTACAGAAATTGATGAAGTATCTGTATGTGGATTCGATTCTGTAACAATATTAACAGACTCACCTTTTGCAGATGAATTTATTTGGTACAAAAATGGTTTTGTAATGCCAGGAGAAACTTCATCATCACTTGTGGTTACTGAATCAGATAATTACCAAGTACAAGCGTTTGACAACCAATGTGGTTCTGATGCATTTTCTCAAATTGTAGTTATAAATCTTTATAATGATCCTGGTACGGTTGCGCCTCAGAACATAACAGTATGTGATGGTCCTGAAGCCGATGGCTCTGAGAATTTTGATTTAGATGCATTGACTACGTCTTTAGGATTAGGTGCTGAATTTACCGTATCTTATTATACTAGTACAGCAAATGCTAATCAAAGAATTGACCCTGTAGCATCGCCTTATAATTCATCGGGAGAAACATTAATAATGAGAATTGAAGATGCTGATGCCGTTACCAATGATTTCCTTGGTTGCCGTCAATTGTCTCAAGTAGAATTAACCGTAAACCCTAAACCAACAGTAAATCAACCAGCAGATTTTGTGATTTGTGATGATTTAGATGGAAATGTAGATGGCGTAACTACTTTTGATTTATTATCTATTAACGATGAAGTTAATACAGATGCCAATGTAGAGATAACATATCATACCTCTCAAGCAGATGCAGATGCAGACACAAACCCAGTTGCAAGTCCTTACTCAAGTAGTGGAGAAACAATTTTTGTACGTGCTGAAAACACAGATAATGGATGTTACAACACAACATCGTTTAACTTAGAAGTTAACATTGTGCCTTTAGCATCTTTTGATCCTCAATATGATTATGAAGTTTGTCCACCACCATCAGTAACTGAAACTACTATAGGTATTATACCATCTAATTTTAACGCGAATGAAGTATCAGTTAGCTGGACTCGTAATGGTACTGCTTTTAGTGGAAACGGCTTAACATTAACAAATGTTGTACTAAACGGAACTTACGAAGC
The DNA here is from genome assembly GCF_013249045.1 of Winogradskyella eckloniae. GTDB lineage: Bacteria > Bacteroidota > Bacteroidia > Flavobacteriales > Flavobacteriaceae > Winogradskyella > Winogradskyella eckloniae. The sequence goes on along the minus strand of NZ_JABRWP010000001.1, from coordinate 363,589 downwards.
GACTATAACATTTAACGAAAGTGGTTGTCAAAACATCATATCAACTGAAGTTGTTGAGTTAGAATCTTGTGTTTTCCCACAAGGAATATCTCCAAACAATGATGGTATGAATGACACTTTTGATTTAAGAAGCTTTAACGTTACTGAACTTAAAATATTCAATAGAAACGGGACAATAGTTTACTCTAAGAATAATTATAGCAATGAGTGGTATGGACAAACCAATGATGGTAATGAGTTACCAGTTGGTACATACTTCTATACTGTAGTCTACGAAGGTGGTGCTAAGTCAAAAAGTTCTTGGGTATATATTAACAGATAATCAACTAACAGAATCAACTTATTATAATGAAAAAACTCTCTATTATAGCGGTTTTGCTTTTAGCATTTCAAATGTATGGGCAACAAGACCCTCAGTACACGCAGTACATGTATAATATGAATATAATAAACCCTGCCTATGCAGGCTCAAAAGAAAATCTTTCTTTTGGATTATTATATAGAAATCAATGGTCTAAAATAGATGGCGGACCAGAAACAGGGACATTCTTTGGACATTCACCTGTCGGTAAAAATGTTGGGTTGGGTCTGTCGGTAATTTCAGATCATATTGGTCCTGTTACTGAAACCAACGTATATGCAGATGTATCTTACACATTACAATTAGGTGGAGAACATAGATTAGCTTTTGGTATTAAAGCTGGTGCTACATTTCATGACATCGGTTTAGCTGGTATTGACATTATTGATGAAAATGATCCTTTCCTAAATCAGGATATTAATGAAACTACACCTAATATAGGAGCTGGATTCTTTTATTACACTGACAAATACTATGTGTCCTTATCTGTACCTAATTTATTATCATCCGTTCATTTAGATGACAGCGGACTTAAAATAGGTTCTGAAACACAACATTACTTCTTAACCGGTGGTTATGTGTTTGATCTATCAGAAAACACAGAGCTTAAACCTTCTGTAATGATTAAATCAGCATTTGATGCACCAACTTCTTTTGATGTTAACGTCAACGCTAGATTCTATAAGAAGTTTGAAATCGGAGCATCTTACAGATTAGATGACTCTTTTTCAGGTCTTATAAACTTTGCATTAACACCATCCTTAAGAATTGGTTATGCTTACGACTTTATTTCGTCAGATATTAAAGCATATGCGCCAGCATCTCACGAGGTCTTTTTATTATTTGACCTTAATTTCCCAAAACGTGTTTCTCGTTCACCAAGATACTTTTAATCAGTTAAGCTAAACAATTATGAAAAACTTTAAAACATTATTATTTATTACGTTGATGAGTAGCTTTTGCTTAACTGCTCAAAACGCTAGTACCAAAAAAGCAGACAAACACTTTGCAAGATTTGAATTTGTAAAAGCGGCAGAGAGCTATAATCAATTAGTAGAAGATGGTAAAGCAGATACTTATGTATATAGCCAACTTGCAGAAAGTTATTATAACATTTTTAATACAGAAGCAGCAGAACGTTATTATGCAAAAGCATTAGAAACATCAGATCAACCAGAGATGGTTTATAAATATGCACAAATGCTTAAGGCTAATGGTAAATATCAAGAATCTAACGTACAGATGGATAAATTTGCTACGATGCGTCCTTCAGACGATAGAGCCACTGCATATAGAAAAAACCCTGATTACCTTCCTAAAATATTAGAACAAGGTAAAAAATTTAACGTTCAGAATTCTGATTTTAATTCAACTCAATCTGATTTTGGTGGAACATTACAAGGGTCTACATTATACATAACGTCTGGTCGTAACGATAGTCGTAAGACTTACGGTTGGAATGATCAACCTTTTTTAGATATATACACTATCAACAAAAATACAGATGGTACATATCAAGAAGCAGTTTTAGCCAACAGTAAAATAAACACAAGATTTCATGAAGGGCTTGTAACGTTTTCACCTGATGGAAATACAATGTACTTTTCAAGAGAAAGTTATTTTGAAAAAGCATACGAAAAAGACTCTTTAAGTACAACACGATTTAGTCAACTTTATTTATTTAAAGCAACCAAACTTGGAGATGATTGGGATACTGTTGAGAGTTTATCTGTTAATAGTCAAAACTATTCTGTTAAAAACCCAACGGTAAGTCCTGATGGTAAAACAATATATTTTGCATCAAATAAACCAGGAGGATACGGAGATTTTGATATTTACAAAGCATCAATAAACGAAGATGGTACCCTTGGAGAACCTGTAAACTTAGGTCAAAAAGTAAATACGGAAGGACAAGAAATGTTTCCTTATATCAGTAGTACCAACACTTTATACTTCTCTTCTAACGGTCATTTAGGTCTTGGAGGATTAGACGTCTTCTACACAAAGGAAATTGATGGTAAAATGGCTCCTATTAGAAATGTCGGAATACCAATTAATAGTAATGCAGACGACTTTGCATTTGTAATAGATGAAGAAACAGGCGAAGGTTTTGTATCTTCTAACAGAGAAGGTGGAAAAGGAAGTGATGATATCTATGAAATTAAAAAATTACAACCTTTATGTGATGTATTAATCTCAGCAACCGTTTTAGATGACAAAACACGCGAACCTATCAGCGGAGCTTCTGTTTCATTATATGATGATGAAGGTAATAAAGTGGTGACAAAAACCACTAACGAACAAGGTATTGCAGAATTCATTGTAGAATGTGATAAGGATACTGAGCTTGAAGTAATCATGGAAGATTTTGAAAGCAAAAAAGTCCCAGTAAAAGGTACTAACGAAGAAGAAAATAATGTTCAGATTTCTTTAGATCCTATTGAAAAAATTGTAGTTGCAGAGCAAGTTGTTTTAGCACCAATTTATTTTGAATTTGATAAGTCTAACATTACTGCGCAAGGTGCTTTTGAATTAGATAAATTAGTTCAAATTATGAATAAATATCCTGATATGGTTATTAAAGCAACATCGCATACAGATGAAAGAGGACCTGAAGCTTATAACGCACGTCTATCTGATCGAAGAGCTAAAACCACTGTACAATACGTTATATCTAAAGGTATTGACGAATCTAGAATATCTGGAGAAGGTAAAGGTGAATCTGAACCAAAGATAGATTGTTCTAACGGTTGTACTAAAGAACAACATGGTGAAAATAGAAGATCTGAGTTTTTAATTATCTCTGAAACTACTGCTTCAGAATAATTATTTAAATAACCAAATAAAAAACCTATTCCTTAAAACGAATAGGTTTTTTTATTACCATTTTTTAAAAGGATGTTGACTTAATTGAGAATTATAATAAGCAATTTGCCCAGTTACCTCCTTCCCCAACCAATTTGGTTTTTCAAAGTTTTCTTCCTCTGATCTTAATTCTACTTCTGCAATAATAAGACCATCATTTTCTCCATAGAATTCATCAACTTCGAATATATGAGTACCATAAATAACTTCATATCGCGTTTTATCTATAATGCCATCTTCACAAAGTAATAGCAAGGATTCAGCCTCTTGAATTGTAATTTCCTTTTCCCATTCAAAACGAGATAAACCATTAGAAGATGATTTTCCTTTCACTGTAATAAAACCACTGTCTTTCTTTAAACGCACCCTAACAGTTCTGTCCTCATGACTATTTAAAAAGCCCTGTTTAATCGCATAACTTGTAGACGCTTGGGTTTTAAAATGTTGTGTTTTTACTAAAAATTTACGTTCAATTTCTATCATGTGTTCTACCAATTATTATCTCAAATAAGCTAATTAATGTCTAAATTTACATTATGCTTAGCGATTTACCTATTAGAAAGATAATTCATGTAGATATGGACGCATTTTATGCTTCAGTAGCTCAAATGGATAATCCTAAACTTCAAGGTAAACCAATTGCCGTTGGCGGTGGAGAAACGCGTGGAGTAATTAGTGCAGCAAGTTATGAGGCCAGAAAGTACGGTGTAAAAAGTGCAATGTCTGGTCGTTTAGCAATAAAATTATGTCCAGATCTTATTTTTGTTAAAACAGATTTTGCTAGATATACTGAAATCTCAAAACACATTAGAAAAATCTTTTATGACTATACAGATTTAGTTGAACCATTGTCATTAGACGAAGCGTATTTAGATGTTACAGAAAATAAGTTAGGCTTACCAAGTGCTACCTTATTAGCTAAGCTTATAAGAACTAGAATATATAACGAAGTAGGTTTAACCGCTTCAGCTGGCATCTCTATCAATAAATTTATCGCTAAAGTTGCTAGTGATTATAACAAACCGAATGGACAAAAAACAGTTAACCCAGAAGACGTTTTACAATTTTTAGAAGACTTAGATATCCGTAAATTCTATGGTGTAGGAAAAGTAACAGCAGAAAAAATGTATCAAAAAGGAATTTTTACGGGTAGAGATTTAAAATCCAAAAGTTTAGAATATTTAGAAGAACACTTTGGTAAATCTGGTCAACATTATTATAAGGTTGTACGTGGTATTCATATGAGTGAAGTAAAACCAAATAGAATTAGAAAATCTTTAGCAGCAGAACGTACATTTAGTAAAAATTTATCATCAGAAATTTTTATGCTAGAAAAATTAGAACACATTGCCAAGGAAGTTTCTAAACGCCTATTTAAAAGCAAAGTTTCTGGAAAAACAATAACTTTAAAAATTAAATACAGCGACTTTACTCTTCAGACCAGAAGCAAAACACTACCATACTATATTTGTGATAAAGCCATAATTTTCGAAACCGCAAAAGCGCTTTTATACCAAGAAAAATTAAACAATTCTGTAAGACTGCTTGGCATTTCATTATCTAATCTCAATACAGACACCAACACGCCTATTAACCAAAAAAAATTAGACGTTAGTGTACAATTAAAGTTAGAATTTTAATAAAGAAATAATGATTTACATCAATGATCACATCATAGACAAACAACGGATTTTATATTTTATTCAAAAAGGAAATAAAATTAAAGCCATTAAATTTATTAAGACCAAAACAGGTTTAAGTTTAAAAGATTGCAAAACTATAGTCGATAATTTAGCTTTAAATCCGAGTTATTATGACGATAAAAACATCGTTAAGCCCATTACAACCCGTTTTAAAAATGACTTAAAATCTGTAAAACGGACAAGAGGTAAACACTTTATTTCAGACCACACTTCAAATTATAAAAATTATATTATTCTTATATTAATCGCAATTATTGTCTTTTTACTTTATATATTTATCTAGTTTTCCTATTTCTAACCATTTATAAGCATACTAAATAAAAAACGAGCGATTCAACTTATGTTAAATCGCTCGTTTTAATATCTATAATTAATAGTTTATTTCATTAAAAACTACAGCTCTCAATTTCTGAAACACGCAAAGTATTTACCATACCTTTATCTTGAATTGGCATTGCTGCTAGACTAATTAACATATCTCCTACATCTAAATAACCTTTTTTACATGCCATTGCGTTCACATCTTCTATAGTTTCGTCTGTACTTACAAATTTATCGTAATAAAAAGCAGTAACTCCCCATAACAAACTTAATTGCGTTAATATACGTCTATTTGATGTAAACACTAAAATATGAGACGAAGGTCTCCAGGCCGAAATCTGAAACGCTGTATATCCACTATTTGTAAGCGTAGAAATAGCTTTTGCATTGATTTCATTAGCCATATTTGCAGCATGGTAACAGATTGCTTTAGTTACATAACGTTTAGTACGTATATGAGGTGGCGATTGTGGCACTTCAATTAATGGTGAATCTTCAACACTACGAATAATGTTAGACATCTGTCTTATAACTTGAACAGGGTATTGACCCACTGATGTTTCACCAGATAACATAACTGCATCAGCACCATCCATAACAGAATTGGCAACATCATTAACTTCGGCTCTTGTAGGCGTAAGACTTGTAATCATAGTTTCCATCATTTGGGTGGCTATAATAACAGGAATTCTAGCACGTTTAGCACGTAACACTAATTGTTTTTGAATTAACGGCACTTCTTCAGCAGGTATTTCTACACCCAAGTCTCCACGAGCAACCATTAAACCATCACAATAAGCCACTATTTTATCAATATTTTCTACAGCTTCTGGCTTTTCTATTTTTGCTATAATTGGAATTTTATGGTCACTATGCTCATTAATTAAATTCTCAAGTTGCATTAAGTCTTCTGCATGACGTACAAAGGATAAAGCGATCCAATCTACACGTTGCCCAATAGCAAAAATAGCATCTTCTATATCTTTTTCCGTTAACGCAGGCTGAGAAATATTAGTATTAGGAAGATTCACACCTTTCTTTGATTTTAAAGGACCTCCTTGTATAACTTTCGCTTTAACTTCAGATTTTTTATCTGTAGAAACCACTTCAAAAATTAATTTTCCGTCATCTAATAAAATTCGTTCACCAGCTTTGGCATCTTGCGGAAAATTATCATAGGTCATGTAGACACGCTCTTTTGTTCCTTCAAAACGCTCTCCTGTTGCAAAAATAATTTCGTCTCCTTCATTAACAACAACCTCGCCTTTCATTACACCTACACGTAATTTTGGACCTTGTAAATCTCCTAATATAGATGCGTTGTAACCGTATTCTTCATTGAGTTCCCTTATCATTTTTATACGCTCCTCAACATCCTTATAATCGGCATGTGAAAAGTTAATTCTAAACACATTACATCCTTCATCTAACATCGCCTTTAGCACTTCTTTTGTACTTGTTGCAGGACCTAATGTGGCTACTATTTTTGTTTTTTTATTTGACATCGATTCAAAAAATTAAATTGTCTTTAGACTTTATTTTTAACGGATCTACCGTATAACTAGTTATTATTTGAGGAATAGATTGCATTTTTTTTAAAATAATCTTTTCCTCTACATTTTTTATTTCATTTGAGATTTTTAGAAAAAAATCTACTTTTTTAAACTCAGTAATGAGATTAAAGGTTTTCAATACTCTTTCTGGATTATCAAATAATGTTCCGGTACTTGATAAACTATCTTCTTCCTTTTTACATACATTAGAAATTAAATTCCATTGTATATACTCCGTTTTATTATCCCATTCAAAAATACTATAAGACGACTCTAAATACTTAAAGTCTATATCTCTTTCTTGACGTGCTAACTTAAGCCCTAAATGTGTATTGAGCAAATAAGCTAAACGATAATCTTCCAACCTACAATGAATTGCTATTAATTTATAGGCATCATCATAAAAATCATCTACCTGAAGTTTGTGCAAAGCCATACGCTTATAACTTTGATACTAATTAAATTTCTAATTATGGAATTAAAATCTCAAATATTTAATCGGCATAATAATGTAAATATAGTACAATAAACGCTTAGTTTTATTAAGAAAGGGTTAATCTTATTTGATTAAATCTACGAAAACGTTATCGTAGTTTTAATACTGCATTTTATTTAATGAAGTCCTGTTATTTGGTTTTGAAATGCAAAAAAAGCACGTTTTGAAGCTTTCTCTTCTGCTTTTTTCTTGGACGTTGCTCTTGCCTTAGAAACTATTTTATTATTAATGGAAAGTTTTACAGAAAAATGCTTTAGCTCATCATTGCCAGTATCTTCATAGACTTGAAATTCGAAAGTATTTTTTTCTTTTTGACACCATTCTATGAGTAAACTTTTATAGCTTATAACCTTGCCTTCTAGTGTTTCTATATCTACATGCGGATTGATAACGCTTCTATAAATAAACTTCTCACAAACGTTATATCCTTTATCTAAATAAATAGCACCAACTAAGGCTTCAAATAAATTGCCGTGAATATTATTCCCAAAATTAGAAACAGGAATTCTACTTTGTACTAAACTTATAAGATTTAACTCTTCTCCTAACTTATTTAAATGTTCTCTACTTACTACTTTAGATCGCATTTTTGTGAGATAGCCTTCGTCGCCATGAGGTACTTTCTCAAACAAATATGCAGCAATGACCGCACTCAACATAGCATCACCAACAAACTCTAACCTTTCATAATTAACAGCATTTCCTAACTCGTCCTTTATGTTCATAGAACGATGCGTAAATGCTTTAATGTAAAATGATTTGGTTTTAGGTTTAAACCCAAGAATTTCTTTGAGTTGTAAAAAAAAATTCCCGTCTTCTGGAGTACGGGAATTTAGTATGTTACGAATGAAGCTCATTCGGGACTTAGTCTAATTTTTTGAATACTACACAAGCGTTGTGACCGCCAAATCCAAATGTATTACTCATTGCTATTTTAATATCTCGTTTCTGAGGTTTATTGAGTGTTAAATTTAATTCTGGATCTATGTTTTCGTCAACCGTTTCATGGTTTATTGTTGGAGGTACAATACCATGCTGCATGGCTAAAATTGAAGCAATGGCTTCAACCGCTCCAGCAGCACCCAACAAGTGACCTGTCATAGATTTTGTAGAGTTAATATTTATATTTTTAGCATGACTGCCAAATACTTCAGATATAGCTTTTAACTCGGCTACATCACCTAATGGTGTCGATGTGCCGTGCGTATTGATATGATCTACGTCTTCAGGATTTAAGCCTGCATTTTCTAAACAATTTTTCATTACCGCAACAACACCAATTCCTTCAGGATGTGGCGCTGTCATATGATAAGCATCAGAAGACAAGCCTCCACCTACAACCTCAGCGTAGATTTTTGCTCCTCTTGCCTTTGCATGTTCATACTCTTCTAAAACAATTGCTCCTGCCCCTTCTCCTAATACAAAACCGTCACGGTTCGCATCAAAAGGTCTTGAGGCTGTTTTTGGATCTTCGTTTCGAGTACTCATAGCATGCATAGCATTAAATCCTCCCATACCTGCAATCGTAACTGCTGCTTCGCTACCACCTGTAATAATCACATCACAAGTCCCTAAACGAATAGTGTTTAGAGCATCGATCATTGAATTTGCAGAAGACGCACATGCAGATACTGTAGTATAATTAGGACCCATGAAACCATACTTTATAGATATGTTTCCAGGTGCTATATCAGCAATCATTTTTGGTATAAAACGCGGATTAAATCGAGGCGATCCGTCACCAGCGGCAAAATTTAACACTTCTTCTTGAAATGTTTCTAAACCACCAATACCAGCTCCCCAAATTACTCCGACTCTTAATTTGTTTATTGCTTCTAGATCTAGTTTTGAATCTGCGATTGCTTCATCAGAAGCCACCATTGCATATTGCGAAAACTTATCCATTTGTCGTGCTAACTTTCTATCAATAAAGTCAGTAACTTCGAAGTTTTTTATTTCACAAGCGAATTTTGTTTTGAACTTCTCAGCATCAAAATGCGTGACAGGTGCGGCACCACTTTTACCGCTAATAAGAGCATTCCAATATTCATCTTTGGTATTTCCTATTGGTGTAAGTGCACCTAAACCCGTAACAACGACTCGCTTTAATTCCATAAAAATAAAGTTATTATTTTGCTTCTTCTATGTAAGAAACAGCTTGACCAACTGTTGCAATATTCTCAGCTTGATCATCTGGGATTTGAATATCAAATTCTTTTTCAAATTCCATTATTAATTCAACAGTGTCTAATGAATCCGCTCCTAAATCGTTTGTGAAGCTAGCTTCAGTTACAACCTCGTTTTCATCAACACCTAATTTATCTACGATAATCGCTTTTACTCTTGATGCAATGTCTGACATAATTTTTTAAATTTAAGTTTTAATTAGATGGCAAAAATAAAAAACTTTATTTGAATTTTCATCTTTACCGTTAAAATGTGTTTTTAATTTTAGTAAAAATAAAGATAAAGTATTTGGTTTTTGCTACTAATTGTTAATTATTATTCTTTTTTTTGTTTGAATAATAGAAGAAATATACCTGTAAATGAAACGTATTGTAATTTTTGCGTCCGGAAGTGGCTCTAATGCTGAAAATTTAATTAAGTTTTTTCACAACAGCGATAAGGCGTCTGTTACTCAAGTACTAACTAACAATCCTCATGCCAAAGTATTAGATCGCTGTAAAAAACTAAATGTCAGTGCATTATCATTTAACAGAATGGCTTTTTCAAAGACTAACGACGTCTTAAATATTCTAAAATCTACGCAACCAGATCTCATTATACTTGCAGGTTTTTTATGGAAATTCCCAGAATTTATAATAGAAGAATATAAAAATAAAGTCATAAATATCCACCCAGCGCTCTTACCTAAATATGGTGGAAAAGGCATGTATGGTAAATATGTCCATGAAGCTGTAGTAAAAAATAAAGAAGAAGAAACAGGTATTACCATACATTACGTGAATGAAAATTATGACGAAGGCGCTATAATTTTTCAAGAAAAATGTAAGGTTTTGCCTACTGATTCTGCCGAAGATGTCGCAGAAAAGATTCATTTGCTAGAAATGGAACATTTTCCAATAGTGGTCAATACATTATTAAACTAAGATTCTACAACCGGTAGAAACGCGAAAATGAATACTAAAAAGAAAAAATATTACACCGTTTGGAAAGGTCATAAAACCGGCGTCTTTGAAAAGTGGAAAGATTGTAAAGCACAAATAAAGGACTTTCCAGGCGCGCAATACAAATCATTTTCTACATTAGAAGCTGCAAAAACTGCTTTAAAAGGGAATTACTATGATTATATAGGAAAATCAAAATCTTTTAAAAGTGACCTTTCTGAAGCAGATTTAAAAAAAATAGGTCAACCCAATTACAATTCCATTTCAGTAGATGCCGCCTCAAGTGGAAATCCTGGCATTATGGAATATAGAGGTGTAGATACTAAAACAAAAAAACAGTTATTTATTCAAGGACCTTTTAAAGAAGGCACCAATAATATTGGGGAATTTTTAGCTTTAGTTCACGGATTAGCATTTTTAAAACAACATAAAAGTGATCGAATTATATATACGGACTCGAGAACAGCAATGAGTTGGGTACGCAAAAAAACATGTAATTCAAAAATAGAGCGAAACACTAAAAACCAACCTGTTTTTGATTTGGTAGAGCGTGCAGAACAATGGTTAAAAGCCAATGAGTATACTACAACTATAGTAAAATGGGAAACCAAAGCATGGGGAGAAATTCCTGCTGATTTTGGAAGGAAATAGTACACTTTAGCTTTATGAAATTAAGTATTTCACAAGGAATATATTTTACGTAAATTTGCAACTTAATTCAAACTTAGGTAATGAGTAAATTAGTGATTGTAGGTACTGTGGCATTTGATGCTATTGAAACCCCTTTTGGAAAAACCGATAAAATCCTTGGAGGAGCAGCAACATATATTGGTTTATCAGCTTCAAACTTTAATGTCGATGCTGCTGCAGTTTCTGTCGTTGGTGGTGACTTTCCGCAAGCGTATTTAGACCTTTTACAAAATAGAAATATTGATATAGAAGGAATAGAAATTGTAAAAGACGGAAAAACATTTTTCTGGAGTGGTAAATACCACAATGACATGAATTCTCGTGACACTTTGGTTACAGAGCTTAATGTGCTAGAACATTTTAATCCAATTGTACCAGAAAACTATAAAGACTCAGAAGTGGTAATGCTAGGCAACCTGCATCCACTTGTACAACAAGGTGTTCTTGATCAAATGACTAAAAAACCAAAATTAGCCATTTTAGACACCATGAATTTTTGGATGGATATTGCCCTTGATGATTTACTTTCTGTAATTAAGAATGTAGATGTAATAACAATAAATGATGAAGAAGCAAGGCAACTAACAGGAGAATACTCTTTAGTAGTTGCAGCCAGAAAGATCCATGCTATGGGACCAAAATATGTAGTCATCAAAAAAGGTGAACATGGCGCATTATTATTTCATGATGATAATGTATTCTACGCACCTGCACTTCCATTAGAAGAAGTTTTTGACCCAACAGGAGCAGGTGATACATTTGCAGGAGGCTTTGCTGGATATCTAGCTAAAACTGGCGACTTTTCTTTTGAAAACATGAAAAACGCTGTTATATACGGTTCTACTTTAGCATCGTTTTGTGTTGAAAAATTTGGAACAGAGCGTATGCAGAATTTAACCGATAAAGAAATTTACAAACGATTAGACCAATTTAAGAGTCTAACACAATTTGATATAGAATTAAGTTAAAAAAACGCGCTCAAAATTGAGCGCGTTTTTTTATTCCAAAATTACTTTGAACGAACACTAACAATAGGAGATAACACAACATGAGCGATGCTTTAAAACATGAATGCGGAATTGCACTCATTAGACTTTTAAAACCCTTAGAATATTATAAAGAAAAGTATGGAAGTGCTTTTTATGGCGTTAACAAGATGTATTTAATGATGGAAAAACAGCACAACCGTGGACAAGATGGTGCTGGTTTTGCTAGTATAAAATTAGATACCAAACCTGGAGAACGCTATATCAGTCGTGTACGATCTATTGCTCAACAACCTATTCAAGATATTTTTGCTCAAATAAATGATCGTATAAATAATGAATTAACAAAAAACGATGCCTACCAAGATAATGTAGAATTACAAAAACGACATATTCCGTACATAGGAGAAGTGCTGTTAGGCCATGTACGATATGGGACATTTGGTAAAAATAGTGTAGAAAGTGTACACCCTTTTTTAAGGCAAAACAATTGGATGCACAGAAACCTAATCGTCGCTGGTAATTTTAACATGACAAATGTTAATGAGCTCTTTGATAATTTAATAGATCTAGGACAACACCCAAAAGAAAAGGCAGACACCATTACTGTAATGGAAAAAATTGGGCACTTTTTAGATGATGCAGTTTCTAAAATATACAGAGACCTAAAAAAGGAAGGATATAATAAAAACGAATGTTCTCCTTTAATAGCAGAACGCTTAAAGGTTAGTAAAATACTAAAACGTGCAGCAAAAAATTGGGATGGAGGTTATGCTATGGCAGGTTTATTAGGTCATGGTGATTCTTTTGTATTAAGAGATCCATCTGGTATAAGACCAGCTTACTATTATAAAGATGATGAAATTGTGGTTGTAGCTTCAGAACGTCCTGTTATACAAACTGTCTTTAATGTTCCATTTGAGTCTGTAAAAGAACTAGAACCAGGCCATGCAATTATTACCAAAAAATCTGGAACCACTAAAATTAAAAAAATACTAGAGCCATACGAACGTAAGGCTTGTTCCTTTGAACGCATCTATTTTTCTAGAGGTAGTGATGCAGAAATCTACCAAGAGCGTAAAAAGCTTGGTCGCTTATTAATGCCAAAAGTGTTAGATGCTATTGATAATGATACCAAGAATACCGTATTTTCATACATACCAAATACAGCGGAAACTTCTTTTTTTGGTATGATAGAAAGTGTAGAAGATCATCTTAACGAAAAGAAAACGAAGTCCATATTAAGTGGAGGCGGAAAATTGTCTGCAGAAAAGGTTACTGAGATTTTATCTGAATTTCCTAGAATTGAAAAAATCGCCATTAAAGATGTTAAATTAAGAACATTTATCACAGAAGATAGCAGTAGAGATGATTTAGTGGCACATGTTTATGACGTTACCTATGGTGTTATACAACCATCAGATAATTTAGTTATAATCGATGATAGTATTGTAAGAGGAACCACATTAAAAAAGAGTATCATTAAAATGATGGACCGATTAAATCCTAAGAAGATTATTGTTGTGTCCTCTGCGCCACAAATTAGATATCCAGACTGCTATGGGATTGATATGGCCAATCTAGAGTCCTTGATTGCCTTTAGAGCGGCATTAGAATTATTAAAGGACAACGATCTATATCATATCGTAGAGGATGTATATAAAAAATGTATTTCTCAAGTCAACCTAAAAGATGTTAATGTTGTTAACTATGTAAAAGAAATCTATGACAACTTTACGGACGAACAAATTTCGGATAAGATTTCAGAATTACTAAGTGATCACACCATAAAAGCTGAAGTAAAAATAATTTTCCAATCTGTTGATAACTTACATAAGGCGTGCCCAAAAAACTTAGGAGATTGGTATTTTACAGGTACTTATCCTACACCAGGAGGCAACAGAGTTGTTAACAGAGCATTTATTAATTTTTACGAAGGAAACAAAGAACGCGCGTACTAAACCCAAACTGAAATGGCATTTTATCCGATAAAATAGTTGTTTTATCCAAAAAAAATGCATTTCATCCAATATTTGCGTTCGTTTCAACAAATAAAATATACATTGGTACCACCATAACATAAGTAGGTTAAGTTCATGGTAGATTTGGGGCAAAAAAAGGTGAACAATGTTCACCTTTTTTTATGGACCAATTTTAAACTCTATATTTTACATCTCCTTTATTTTTCACTTATCAGCAGCCAATCCGAATGCTTTCCACGCTTAGACTAATTTATAGGTCGTTTGTCCAAAAAATTGATTGTATAGCTATTGTCCTCTTATATTTGACCCACCATAACATAAGTAGGTTAAGTTTATGGTAGATTTGGGGCAAAAAGGATGAACAACTGTTCATCCTTTTTCATGTTTAATAGTCAGAGACTTCAAATATTAAAAACAAAAAAACCGAGCCATATTTTGACTCGGTTTTTTTATCTACAAAATTAAATACCTGTAGAAAACTATATTATTTCGCCTCAGCGTATCTTCTTTCTACTTCATTCCAGTTAATAACATTAAAAAATGCTTCAATATAATCTGGCCTTCTGTTTTGGTAGTTTAAGTAATAAGCGTGTTCCCAAACGTCTAAACCTAAAATTGGTGTACCTTCACAAGAAACACCTGGCATTAAAGGATTATCTTGGTTTGGTGTAGAGCAAACTTCTACCTTACCACCTTTATGAACACATAACCATGCCCAACCAGAACCAAATTGTGTTGCTGCTGCCTTAGAAAAAGCATCTTTAAAGGCGTCAAAAGAACCAAATTCTGCTTCTATAGCATCTTTTAGATCACCTGATAAACGTCCTTTACCTTCTGGATTCATAACCTCCCAAAATAATGAGTGATTATAAAAACCTCCTCCATTATTTCTAACGCCAGAATTGCTCATATCTAAATTTGATAAAATATCTTCAATTGATTTTCCATCAAGATCTGTTCCTTCTATTGCGGCATTTAATTTATTAGTATACCCTTGGTGATGCTTAGAGTAATGAATCTCCATAGTACGTGCATCAATATTTGGTTCTAAAGCGTCGTATGCATATTTTAATTTCGGTAATTCGAAAGCCATAATTGTATTGTTTTATATTGGTTAATTAATTCTTTAATCCCAAATTTACAATTTTGTCTGCTATTTTCTCTTAATAAACTATTAAGATTCGCTATTTTGCTATAAAAATTTTCTCTTGCAAAAACCGACCTATAAAATATATAATGCATCTGCTGGAAGTGGAAAAACATTTACACTTGCAAAATCGTACCTTAAAATACTAATTCAGTCTAAACGTTATGACCAGTTTAAGTCTATTTTAGCTATAACATTCACAAACAAAGCTGTTGGTGAAATGAAGGAACGCATCATTGATATGCTACATGCTTTTTCATCAGAAAAAACGCTGAGTCAACCTCACCCTATGTTTGTTGCTATTTGCGAAGAATTAAAAATTTCGCCTGAGTATCTCCACAATAAATCCATACATATTTTAAAGCATATTATTCATAATTATGGTGCTTTTGATATTTCTACAATAGACGGATTTACTCATAGAGTGATACGAACGTTTGCGCACGATTTAAAATTACCAGTGAATTTTGAAGTTGAACTCGACCAAGATCGCTTGCTAAATGAAGCTGTAGACAGTCTTATTGCAAAAGCTGGAAACGACAAAACCTTAACTCAGGTATTAATAAATTTCGCTATTGAGAAAACAGATGAAGACAAAAGCTGGGATATTAGTTTTGACTTCAACAAGATTGCTAAACTATTAGTTAATGAAAATGATCTTTTAGCTCTAAATAGTTTTAAAGAAAAAACACTAAGCGATTTTAAAACTCTAAAACAACAATTATCAAAAGAAATCCTTCAAATTGAAGACAACATTGTAACTATAGCTAGCTCTGCCTTATCACTAATTGAAGAATCAGGTTTACAAATCAACGATTTTGACAGAAGTTTGTTACCTAAATATTTTGAAAAATTAAAAGGTAAAGTATTTACAGTTGGTTTTGATACGGTTTGGCAAAATAAATTAATTGAAGGACTTGCCATTTATCCTAAACGTGTTTCTGGCGATGTGGCCTCAACTATTGAAAGTATTCAACCACAATTGGCTAAAGATTTCCTCGCTTCAAAAGCTTCAATTTTTGAATTAAAACTAAAAAAAGGTTTATATAAAAACATCACTCCTCTTTCTGTTTTAAACGCCATAAAAAACGAGTTAGACATTTTAAAATCTGAACAAAATAAAATGTTGATTTCTGAATTTAATACCATTATAAGTAAAGAAATAAAAAATCAACCTACACCATTTATTTACGAACGTTTGGGTGAAAAATTTAAACATTACTTTATAGATGAGTTTCAAGACACCTCCAAAATGCAGTGGGAAAACTTAGTGCCTTTATTAGACAATGCACTTTCTTCGGCTAACGGAAGTACAATGTTGGTTGGTGATGCTAAGCAAGCCATATACCGATGGCGTGGTGGCGAAGCCGAACAATTTATTAAACTTTATAATAAGGTTGATAACCCGTTTCAAATAGAAGCAGAGGTCTTACCTCTAGACACCAACTACAGAAGTGCAAAAGCTATAATAGAATTCAATAATTCATTTTTTGAATTCCTTAGTGAAACCGCTTTCATTAATGAGACTTACGCAGACCTTTTTAAAAAAGCGAAACAGAATACCAACAATGCTTCAGAAGGCTATGTGAATCTTAATTTTTTAGATATTAAAAATGGAGACGATAGTTATGAATTATATGCGACTGAGGTTTTAAAGACCATACAGCAATGTCAAGAAAACGGCTTTCCATTATACGACATCTGTATTTTGGTTAGAAAACGAAAAGAAGGTTTGGCCATCGCAAATTACTTAAACGAAAATGGTATAAAAATTACCTCTTCAGATACGTTACTTTTAAAAAATTCAGACAAGGTAAACTTTATCAATTCATTTTTAAAGTTACTAATTCAACCTACAAATGACAATTTAAAAATTGACGTGCTTTCGTTTCTCGCGGAACAGCACCAACCTAAAGATAAACATGAATTTTTTAAAACCTATATCAAAGGTTCTTTAGATGAATTGTTTATTCAACTGCAACAATTAAATATTTACATTGATAAAAACCAATGTCTTCAATTACCACTATTTGAGTTAGTAGAACATGTGATTCGATTATTCAATTTAAATTCCACGTCAGACGCTTACCTTCAATTTTATTTAGATGTGGTTCTAGAATTTACACAAAAGCAACATACAGACATTTCTGGCTTTATAAATTATTTCGAATCTAAAGCCGACAAACTAAGTGTGGTGACACCAGAAAAAATGAATGCGGTTCAAATTTTGACGATTCATAAATCTAAGGGTTTAGAATTTCCTGTTGTGATTTTTCCATATGCAGATCTTGATCTTTACAAAGAAATAGATTCCAAAATTTGGTTTCCTGTTAAACCTGAAAATTACAACGGTTTTAACACCTTATTATTAAGTTCATATAAAGACGTAGAACATTTTGGGGATAAAGGCGCTGAAATTTACAATATACACAGGTCCCAATTAGAATTAGACAATTTTAATTTGTTGTATGTGACCTTAACTAGAGCTGTTGAGCAATTGTATATTATTTCAAAAAAAGATATAAATTCAAAAGGTGAATTTAATAAAAAAACCTACGCTGGCAATTTTATAAACTTCTTGATTAATGATAACAAATGGAACGACAGCCAATTAAATTACAGTTATGGCAGGTTACAACCCAATGCACGTCAAACAGAAACTGAAACAGCATCTAGTCCACTAAAGTTAATTTCAGTGGCTAAAGAAGACCATAATTTAAATATTGTAACGAAATCTGGATTGCTTTGGGATACCCAACAAGAAGCAGCTATTGAACGTGGTAACTTGGTACATCTTGTTTTATCTAAAATTAAAACGGAAGAAGATGTGGACAAAGCATTTAAAGATTTACTAGTTTCGGGAAATATTACCTCAGACCATAGTGAATCTTTAAAAGATCAAGTTTTAGATATTATCAATCACCCTAAATTAGCACAGTATTACAATACAGGTTTTAAAATCTATAATGAACGCGATATTATAACACAAACAGGCCAACTTTTAAGGCCAGATCGCTTAAATATCAATTCCAATAACGACGTCATTATTATAGATTATAAAACAGGAGATGCAAAAGCGTTTCATGCCAATCAACTTCAAGCTTATGAAACAGTATTACATGCAATGCACTTTAACGTCACTCACAAATTATTAGTGTATATAAATGATACAATTGAAGTTCTCGAAGTCTAATTATTCATAGTACCTTTGCAAAACAATCAAAATTTACAACCATGTACAGAAACATAAAAAATCACTTACAAGAAGAAATAGAATCTATAAAAGAAGCTGGTCTTTTTAAGCAAGAGCGTATTATTACTTCTCCACAAGGTGCTGAAATCACCTTAAATACTGGACAAAACGTGCTAAATTTTTGCGCTAATAATTATTTGGGATTGTCTTCGCATCCCGAAGTTATCCAAGCAGCAAAAGACACTATGGACACACATGGTTTTGGGATGTCTTCTGTCCGTTTTATTTGTGGCACGCAAGATATACATAAAACGTTAGAACAAAAGATAGCCGATTTTTATGGCACAGAAGACACTATCTTATACGCAGCAGCTTTTGATGCTAATGGTGGTGTTTTTGAACCGCTTTTAACTAAGGAAGATGCTATAATTTCAGATTCTTTAAACCATGCTTCAATTATTGATGGTGTAAGATTATGTAAAGCAGCAAGATATCGTTACCAAAATAATGATATGGCAGATTTAGAAACACAATTAATTGCGGCCAATGCCAATGGTGCACGTTTCAAAATTATTGTAACGGATGGTGTGTTTTCTATGGATGGTTTAGTAGCTCCATTAGATGAAATTTGTGATCTCGCAGATAAATATGATGCTATGGTCATGATAGATGAATGTCACGCCACTGGTTTTATTGGAGCAACAGGAATCGGAACATTAGAAGAGAAGGGTGTTTTAGGCAGAATAGATATCATTACCGGAACCTTAGGAAAAGCAATGGGTGGCGCAATGGGTGGATATACTACCGCTAAAAAAGAAATTATAGAACTCTTACGTCAACGGTCGCGTCCTTATTTATTTTCAAACTCTTTAGCACCAGCGATTGTAGGTGCATCCATAAAAGTGTTTGATATGTTAAAAAATGACACCTCTTTAAGAGATAAAGTAGAATGGAATACCAAATATTTCAAAAAAGGTATGAAAGATGCTGGTTTTGATATTGTCGATGGAGACTCTGCCATTGTACCAGTAATGCTCTATGACGCCAAACTATCTCAAAATATGGCAAATATGCTCCTAGAAGAAGGCATTTATGTCATTGGCTTCTTTTACCCAGTAGTACCAAAAGAAAAAGCAAGAATTAGAGTACAATTATCAGCCGCACATAATAAAGAACAACTAGACCAAGCTATAGCAGCCTTTATAAAAGTAGGAAAGTCATTGAAAGTAATTTAAAACAGATGCAAACATGAAATATTAAGGTATAATAGCAATAATTTTATATATTTTGTTTTGTTAATAACATTTAACAACTTACTTTTGCGTTTAATTAACACTTAAAATTTAAATTAATTAGAATATGAAAAATCTTAGCAGATTATTTTTTGTTGCCGTGCTTATTGCAAGTTTTAGCACTTCTAATGCTCAAGACAAAAACAATCCATGGGCTATAACAGTTGGAGCTAACGCTGTTGACTTTTATCCAGTTGGAGAAGATGCTCCACAAGGAGATTATTTTGACGAGTACTTTAATGTAGAGGATCACTGGAATGTATTCCCATCACTTTCTACAATTTCTGTTTCAAGATACCTAAGTGATGGATTCACGTTCACAGCTACAGGTTCTTTAAATAAAATTGACAAAATTGGTTCTTTTAGTGATGCAACTACAGGAGTAGAAACAACTAACTCTGTAGATGACTTAAGCTATTACGGTTTAGATGGTAGAGTATCATACAGTTTAATGGAAGTAATTAACTCTAAAATAATTGACCCTTATGTAGGTCTTGGAGGTGGTTACACTTGGTTAGACGATTCTGGAGCTGGTACATTAAATGGTACTTTAGGTTTCAACGTATGGCTTTCTGAGCAAGTAGGTATTAATTTACAATCTACGTACAAGCACGCTTTTGAAAATAGCACAAACAAACATTTCCAACATTCAGTTGGTATTACATTTAAGTTTGGTGGTACTGACACTGATGGTGATGGTATTTATGACAAAGATGATGCTTGTCCTGAAGAAGCTGGATTAGAAATTTTTAACGGTTGTCCTGATTCTGATAACGATGGTATCCAAGATTCTAAAGATGATTGTCCTAACACTGCTGGTTTAGCAGAATTTAACGGTTGTCCTGATTCTGATGGTGACGGTGTAATGGATAAAGATGATGCTTGTCCTGAAGTAGCTGGTTTAAAAACTTTAGCTGGTTGTCCTGATGCTGATGGTGACGGTGTAGCTGATAAAGATGACAAATGTGCTAATGAAGCAGGTCCTGCTGCTAACAACGGATGTCCTTGGCCTGATACAGATGGTGATGGTATCTTAGATAAAGACGATAAGTGTCCTAGCGAAGCTGGTACAGCTGCAAATAACGGTTGTCCTGAAGTTAAGCCAACTGAAGAAGTAATGAAGACTTTAAATGAATATGCAAGAACAATCTTATTCCAGTCTGGTAAAGCTAGTTTCCAAAAGTCTACTGACCAAGTATTACAAGCGATGACAGCGATTTTAAAGGAGTATCCTCAAGCTGATTTCTCAATTGAAGGTCACACAGATAGTCAAGGTCCTAAATTAAGTAACCAAGCATTATCTGAAAGAAGAGCAAATGCAGTTAGAGATTATTTAATTTCTAATGGTATTAGCGCTGAGAGATTAACTTCTGCTGGTTTCGGAGAAGATTCTCCAATAGCTAACAACAAAACAGCTGCAGGTAGAAAAGAAAACAGACGTGTTGAAGTGAAGTTGAAAAACTAATCACAAACAAACACTCTAAAATATTGCACAAAAACGCTCCGATTCTCGGAGCGTTTTTTATTTTTATAACATGATAAGTTTTATAAAATCAGTATTACTAGATCTTCAAAAAAAGAATTACAATCTAGCAGAATTACAATTTATACTTCCCAGTAAACGTGCTGGTGTTTTTCTTAAACATCACCTTTCTACATTAATAGACACCCCTATTTTTACTCCAAAAATTCTAAGTATAGAAGAGTTTATAGAACAGTTAGCTGACTTGCAGACATTACCCAATACTGATCTATTATTTAGACTTTATGAAACATATCAACATATCACTGATGAAAATGACCAAGAATCATTTGAATCCTTCACAAAATGGGCTCCCATTTTAATACAAGATTTTAATGAAATTGATCGTTATCTCATTTCACCAGAGCATATATTTGATTACCTAACCGACATTCAAATACTAAATCATTGGTCTTTAGAAACCAATCAAACTGAACTTATTGCCAATCATTTAAAATTTTGGAAACGTCTCAAATATTATTACAAGCATTTTACAGAACAACTTATTGAAACAAAGCAAGGGTATCAAGGTTTAATCTACAGAACAGCAGTTGACAATCTTGAATCTTATATAGAAAATATAAACTTAAAAACTCATGTCTTCCTAGGTTTTAATGCACTTAATACCTCAGAATCTACAATCATACAACGCATACTTACAAAACTATCTGCTCATATCTATTGGGATATCGACAAGACATTTATAGACGATAGTATTCATGACGCTGGCGCTTTTACAAGACAACATAGGACAACATGGGATTACTTTAAAACACATCCTTTCAATTGGATCACTGACCATTACTCTCAACCACAAAAAAACATACAAATTGTTGGTGTACCAAAACTGGTAGGACAGGCCAAATACATTGGTGACATATTAGAAAAATTAACACGTGGCAAGCAAAATCTATCCGATATTGCAGTAGTACTTGGAGAAGAACAACTTTTATTACCTGTATTAAATTCTATTCCAAAGGATATAAAAAAACTGAACGTAACCATGGGATTGCCCTTACAATTTGCACCATTGGCTTCGTTTTTTGATCATTTATTTACCATACACAAAAACAACCCTAAACAATTTTATTATAAAGACATAATAGGTATACTTTCACACCCTTCTGTTTATCCATTATTTGAAACCAACACCACTAATTGTGCTGGTGATATCATAGCTCATATTCAAAAAAATAATATCGTATATCTTAACAACCTTGAGATTAAGCAAATTGTTAATTTGCATTTAGACCATATAGACCTACTTTTTAAATCTTGGAACAATCAACCCGATTTAGCGCTAGAACAATGTCATCAACTCATTTTTAAAATGAAATCTAATTTTGAAAATGACAAACTAAACCATAACCTCGAACTTGAATATCTCTATAGATTTAACACCTTATTTAATCAGCTCACGGCCTTAAATAACCAATATAGATACCTCAACTCTATAGATGCTTTACAATCTATTTACAAAGAATTATTAGCTTCAGAAACTTTAGACTTTAAAGGTGAACCATTAGAAGGACTTCAAATTATGGGTATGTTAGAATCTCGTGTTTTAGACTTTGAAACTGTAATTATTAGTTCTGTAAACGAAGGGATTTTACCCTCAGGTAAAACAAATAATTCATTTATTCCATTCGATTTAAAAATAGAAAACAAATTACCAACTTATATAGAAAAAGATGCTGTATATACGTATCATTTTTATAGACTATTACAGCGTGCAAAAAATGTTTACATACTCTATAACACCGAAGTTGATGCCTTAAAAGGTGGTGAAAAAAGTAGATTTATTACACAATTAGAAATAGAAAACTTACATAACATACAACACAAAGTTAGTTCGCCAACAGTTCCAATTATAGATCAAAAACGCATTGAAATCACAAAAACACCAACGGTAATTGAAGAATTAAAAATACTATCTAACAAAGGCTATTCTCCTTCATCATTAACTAACTATATTAGAAATCCTATAGACTTTTATTACGAAAAAGTATTGGGCATTACAGCTTTTGAAGACGTTGAAGAAAACATTGCAGCCAATACTTTAGGGTCTGTAATACATAATACATTAGAAGATTTCTACAAACCCTTAGAAGGGTCAATATTAACTATTGAACATCTTAAAACGTTTAAAAAACAAACAAAAAACACGGTTACAAGGCACTTTGAAGCGCTATACAATAAAGATGGTTTTTCTAAAGGTAAAAGCCTTATTATTTTTGAAATTACCCAACGTTACATCTCTAATTTTCTTGATCAAGAAATACAAAGCATTAAAAATGGTAACGAAATAAAAATAATTTCAATTGAAGCTGATGAACAAATTGAAATAAAAATCAAAGATCTAGACTTTCCTGTTAAACTCAAAGGAAAGGTAGATCGCGTAGATATGTTTAATGGAATGCCTAGAGTTATTGATTATAAATCAGGTAAAGTACAGAAATCTCATGTAGAAATTGTAGACTGGGAAGACCTTACTACAGATTATGATAAGTACAGTAAATCTTTTCAGATCTTATGTTATGCTTACATGATGAAAAAACAAAATCGTTTAGAGTTACCTATAGAAGCTGGTATTATTTCATTTAAAAACCTTAAAGGTGGTCTCTTAAAATTCGGAATAAAAACCAGGCCAAATTCACAATCTTCAGATCAACTAATTACACAAGAGACTTTAGATAATTTTGAAATTGAACTTAAAAAACTAATTACTGAAATTTGCGACCCTAAGCTTAATTTTATTGAAAAAGAACTTGACTCATGACGATTGATAAAAACATAATTCTAACAAGAGATGGCAAAAAACCAATTTTAATTGATGCGTTTTATTCTAATGAAATAGATAATCAACCCATTGTAATTTTTTGCCATGGTTACAAAGGTTTTAAAGATTGGGGCAGTTGGAATCTTATGGCAGAAACCTTTTCTAAATTAGGATTTTGTTTTATAAAATTCAATTTTTCGCATAATGGTGGTACCATGGAAAACCCTATTGATTTTCCAGATTTAGATGCTTTCGGTAATAATAATTACACTAAAGAACTCGATGACTTAGCAGATATTATCACATGGGTTAAAGACCATTTCAAAGCGCATTCTAAAATTAATACAAAACATATAACATTAATTGGTCATAGTCGTGGAGGTGGTATTTCAATACTAAAGGCTGCTGAGGATGATAGAATTACTAATCTTATTACTTTAGCAAGTGTAAGTGATTTTGCTAAACGCACAGCAACTATTGGCAATTTAGAAGCATGGAAACACAACGGTGTTACGTACATTGTAAACGGAAGAACTAAACAACAAATGCCGCATTACTATCAGTTTTATCAAGATTTCATAATCCATAAAGCGCGTTTAGATATAGAATCTGCAACAAAACGATTATCTATTCCGCATTTAATAATTCACGGTTCTAATGATACTTCTGTAAAACTAGAAGAAGGGAAAGCACTTCATAAATGGAATTCTAATAGTGAATTAAAAATAATAAATAACGCGGACCACGTCTTTAATACAAAACACCCTTGGGATAAAGACCAACTCACAACAGCGTTGTTAGAAACAATTAATGCCTGTGTAGCATTTCTACAAAAACAAAATTGAGTAGCATTTGAAAATTAGATAAGCACGTCCTTATTTTTTAAATAGACCACTTTTAAAAAGCATGAACTCAAGATGCTTTTATTATCTATTATAGATCTTATTATTTTAAACCACTTAGTACTAAAACAGGTATTTTAGTACTATGAAAATCCTTCTTTAAAATGGTGTTTTTTTCCCAAAGCTTTTTAAAGAAACCTCTCTTTCGTCTTACGACGCAAAGTAAATCTGGATTGTTCTCTTTATAATGTTCTAAAAATGCCATAAAAGTTGTAGGACTATCTACTCTTTTAGTGTCAGAAATTATGGATTGCAACGCTTCATTAACATCAAAATCTTCTTCTTTATGATGTGGCGTTTTCACTAATAGTAATGCTATACTAGCTTCAAATTGCGCTTTAATAGATTTTAAAGGGTATAATACATTCTCCTTTTTGATAATTGCCGATTTTACAGCCAACAATAATTTTGAAAATGGTTTAAAAACATACCCTTCAGGTACTATTAAAGCCGGAATTTGAGTTTGCTTAATAATCTTACCTGAAGTTTTACCTAAATAGACCTCCTCTTTTATAGAGTTAGTTCTTGGTTCTAAAACTAATAAATCTACCTGCAATACATCACATACTTTTTCTAATGTATCAATCAACTTTCCTTTAAATGTTCTAATAATCACCTCAACACCTTTAGTGTCTATTGAAGCGACATGTGACTCTAAAAACGATTTAGATTCGGCCTCTAAAATTGGGTCTATCTTTATCATAGTACCTGCTTTGGTATAAACATTATATATTTGAACAACATAAACTTTTGCACCAATAGCTTTTGCAAAATCTACAGCGTATTGTAAATGTGATTGTGCATTTTTTGAAGACCCAACAGGAACTAATATCGTTTTCATCTTGTAATAATTTTAAACAAAAATAAACATTAAAAATGATTCGTAAAGCGAAAGAAAAAGATATTGAATCCATTTTAGCATTAACAAAAGCTTGTGCTAATGCTATGATAGTTAATAACATTTACCAATGGAACGAACATTACCCCAACAAAATAGCTTTTGAAACCGACTTAAAGCATGGCGAACTTTTTGTCTTAGAAATTAAAGGATCCATTATCGGTACAATTGTAATCTCAACCACGATGGATGTAGAGTATCAGTCTATAAAATGGTTAACTTCAAATAAAAACAATATTTATATTCATCGTTTGGCTGTACATCCAGATTTTCAGGGTAAAGGCTATGCACAACAGCTTATGAACTATGCCAAACAATTTGCCATTACAAACCGTTATGCCTCTATTAGATTAGATACCTTTTCTAAAAACAAAAGAAACCAAAAGTTTTACGAACTTCGCGGCTATAAACGATTAGGCGATATTTACTTCCCAAAACAAAGTGAATACCCTTTTCATTGTTACGAATTGGTATTGTGAGTATAACCTTAAAACAGATTAATAAACTAGCCATTCCTGCTATTATTGCCGGAATCTCTGAGCCCATTTTGTCGTTAACCGATTTGGCTATAATTCGTAATATGGAATTCAATGCCACAGAATCTTTAGCCGCAATTGGTATTGTGAGTACCTTTATGTCCATGCTTATTTGGGTTTTAGGACAAGCACGCAGTTCTATTTCTTCCATCATTTCTCAATACTTAGGAGCAGGTAATGTAGATGCTGTAAAAAACTTACCAGCACAAGCTATATTTGTCATTACAAGCTTAAGCCTTATTATTATTGCTATTTCCTTTCCATTAGCATCACAAATCTTTAAGCTTTACAATGCATCTGGAAGCATTTTAGATTTTTGCATAGATTATTATCAAATTCGCGTTTTTGGCTTCCCTTTTACCCTTTTTACCATTGCCGTTTTTGGGACGTTTAGAGGTCTTCAAAACACCTATTACCCAATGCTAATTGCCATTTCTGGTGCTGTATCAAATATTATTTTAGACTTTGTATTGGTCTATGGAATTCAAGGTGTAATACCAGCTTTACATATTGAAGGTGCTGCCTATGCCAGTGTGAGTGCTCAAATTATTATGGCGATCCTTTCGGCTTATTATTTGCTTAAAAAAACTAATATTCCGCTATTGGTTTCATTTCCATTTAATCACGAAATGAAACGTTTTTCATTGATGATTCTTAATTTATTTGTAAGAACACTAGCTTTAAATGCTGCTTTATATTTTGGGACTAGCTTTGCAACCAAATATGGCGAAAATTACATTGCAGCTTATACTATTGCCATAAATCTGTGGTTTTTTGGTGCGTTTCTTATTGATGGTTATGCTAGTGCTGGAAATATTTTATCTGGTAAACTGTATGGTGCAAAAGATTATAAGACACTTACAGAATTGAGTAATAAACTTATAAAATATGGCATTTTCGTTGGCCTATTTATAGGATTAATTGGTGCTTTATTTTATTATCCTTTAGGTCGTCTATTCAGTAACGATAAAAACGTTTTAACAGCATTCTACAGCGTATTTTGGATTGTATTAGCTATGCAACCCTTATGTGCTTTAGCCTTTATTTTTGATGGTGTTTTTAAAGGACTAGGTAAAATGAAATACCTTAGAAACGTCTTGCTATTTTCTACTCTAGTGATTTTTATTCCTGTAATTTATTGGACAGATGCTCATAACTACAAACTATATGGCATTTTTATAGCATTTACACTGTGGATGATAGCTCGAGGACTACCATTAATCATAAAATTTCGGAAAACATTTATTCCTCTTGCTCAAAAGACTTAAATTTGATTAATATTTGATAATTAAATTAACTTTATGGATATTCTTAGCTTTTTAGGCGGAAACGGCTTATTCCTAATCTTAGGATTAGTGCTTATTATTATATACTTCTATAACCGAAATAAAAGACGATAATGAGCAAAATTCGTATTACAAAACAGTTTTCTTTTGAAACAGGACATGCACTTTACGGTTACGATGGAAAGTGTAAAAATGTTCATGGACATAGTTATCATTTAAACGTAACTGTTATTGGACAACCAATTTCTGATACTAACCATGTAAAATATGGTATGGTCATAGATTTTGGCGATTTAAAGAAAATTGTAAAAGAAGAAATTGTTGATGTTTTTGACCATGCGACTGTTTTTAATAAAAATACACCACACGTAGAATTAGCGAAAGAATTAGCAGCAAGAGACCACAATGTACTTTTAGTAGATTATCAACCAACAAGTGAAATGATGGTAATTGATTTTGCAGAAAAAATTAAAAAACGCTTACCAGAAACTATAAAATTACACGCTTTAAAACTTTCAGAAACTACATCTTCATTTGCTGAATGGTACGCTTCGGATAATGAATAAACCACATCACATAACACTTGCTGAAGGAAAGAAAATTTATTTCTCATCAGATAATCATTTGGGTGCACCAACACCTGAAGCCTCGAAACCGCGTGAAAAAAAATTTGTGGCTTGGTTAGATGAGATTAAAGACGATGCTGCTGCCATTTTTCTTTTAGGCGATTTGTTTGATTTTTGGTTTGAATATAAAACCGTAGTCCCAAAAGGCTTTACAAGAACATTGGGCAAATTAGCTGAACTTACAGATTCCGGAATCCCAGTTTATTTCTTTGTAGGAAATCATGATTTATGGATGAAGGATTATTTTAAAACCGAATTAAACATTCCTGTTTTTCATAAACCTCAAGAATTCTCTTTTAACGACAAAACCTTTTTTATTGGTCATGGTGATGGTTTAGGGCCAAAAGACAAAGGTTATAAACGCATGAAAAAAGTGTTTACCAATCCTTTTTTTAAGTGGTTGTTTAAATGGATGCATCCAGATATTGGTATTAGAATTGGGCAATATATGTCTGTTAAAAATAAAATGATATCTGGCGATGATGATGCCAAATTTTTAGGTGAAGCTAACGAGTGGTTAGCACAATATGCCAAACGTAAACTTGAAGACAAACATAGAGATTTCTTCATTTTTGGTCATAGACATTTACCGCTTGAAATTGACCTCAACGAAACATCTAAATACATCAATCTTGGCGATTGGATTCAGTATTACACCTATGGTGTTTTTGATGGAACTAGTTTTGAGTTGAAGAAATATAAATAAACTATCTATTTTAGAAACTCTGAGATAGGGCGATGATTATTGGAAATGTAAGTTACAAGAAAGTCACGATCACTTCTTTCAAAGAAAATGTACCAAGTTGTTCTCTTCGTACTATTGTAGAATATATAATTACTTCCAAAATGCGCTAATGCTAAAGGTGTATTCTTATATGGAAAATTAGAAATATTGTTTTCAATAAAATCTATCAATTTATCTTTGTAGATGATAGCATCTTCCATAAAACCGAAGTAATGACGTTTATAAAGAGTATAGACCAATTCATTAATATATGTTGTTACCTGAGGTCTATAGTAAACGGTTACTTTTTCCAATCTAAAGACTTTATATATGCTGTTGTTTCTTCTTTTAATTGTTGAGAAGATATCGCATCTTTTAGCTCTTCTTTAAAACTTTGGTTTTTAATCGCTTTATACTCAAAAATCTGATTAATAATATCTGGATCTTTAACTGATGAAATCCATTGAATTAGAGCCTTTTTCTTTGCAACTAGTGTCATTATCTGCGGTGTTAATTAATTAAAGATAGTGATTTTTTATAAATTAACTTTCTTTTTCGTGCTCTTCAATATCTTGTTGTAAATCTAGTGTTCTTAAAGGTTTATTCTTAAGTCCTATAACAGAAACAACGATAAGTGTTACAGTACCACCAAGCACTACGGCTAATGGCGCACCAAATAGTCTTGCTGCGATGCCACTTTCTACAGCACCAAGTTCGTTAGAAGACCCAACAAACATAGAATTAACAGCACCAACACGCCCTCTCATATGGTCTGGCGTTTTTAATTGTAATATGGTTTGACGTACAACCATAGAAATCCCATCAAAAACACCAGCAAGGAACAAGGCCGAAACACTAAGCCACATAAATTTTGAAGCACCAAAAACTATCATACAAAGACCAAAACCAAAAATTGATATCAGTAATTTTTTTCCTGTGCTTTTTGCAATAGGAATATATGTTGTTGCCAACATGGTTAGGATACTACCAGATGATAATGCTGCATGTAAAATACCTAAACCTTTTGGTCCTGCATCTAAAATATCTTTTGCAAAAACTGTAAAAATAGCAACAGCACCACCAAACAAAACCGCAATCATATCTAAGGTTAGGGCTCCTAACACCACTTTATCATTAAATACAAAGTTGAGTCCTGCTTTAAGGCTCTCTTTTACGGTTTCCGTATTTCCTTGGTTTAGAATAGGCTTTTTAGTAATACCAAACACTAATAATAGAGATAACATTACCAAAGAGAATATAATACCTAGTGTGTAATGTACTCCAATCCACGCGATTAAAAACCCTCCCAATAATGCTCCAAACACACTTGCACCTTTCCAAGTACTACTGCTCCATGTTGCCGCATTGGGATAAATTTTCTTAGGGACAAGTAATCCGATTAATGAAAAAATGGTTGGACCAAAAAATGCTCGTAAAACACCACCAAAAAACACCAAACTATAGATACTGTATAAAATAGTATTCGTTGACCAAGAAGATTCAATTTGATTAGACGTCAACCAAAACAATCCAAAACTTATTAAAGAAAACAACGCAATACATAGTGCAAAAAGATTTCGTTTTTCCTTTTTATCGGCAATATGACCAGCAAAAGGTGCAAGAAAAAAAGCGGGTAAAAACTCACATAAACCTATTATTGCAAGACTCAATTTGTCGTTAGTCATGGCATACACTTGCCATTCAATCACAACAAACTGCATAGACCAACCAAAAACTAGGGCAAATCTCACTAATAAAAAAATGTTGAATTCTTTGATTCTTAATGCTGCGTAAGGGTCGTTTTTCGCCAATTTCTACTCAATTATTTTAAAGGTTACACGTCTATTTTGTTGCCGTCCTTCTTCTGTATCATTAGATGCAATTGGTTGTGAACTTCCTAATCCAAAAGATTCTATTCTCGAAGTATTTAGACCTTGTAAAATTAAATATTCTGCCACAGCTTTTCCACGTTCCTCGGACAATTCTTTGTTTCTATTTTCTAAACCTAAACTGTCTGTGTGTCCATAAATTTCTACGTTAAAACTAGGATTGCTTTTTAAATGTGAATATAATTGATTGAGTTCCTCTATAGATTCTTCTAACAATTCAGCTTTGTCAATGTTGAATAATACATTTTTGAACGTGTAGATTTCATTGGTTTTAAGCTTTGGAATGTTAACTATTTCTGTGGTTTCCGTTTCCATCTCTTCTTTTTCTGAAGGTACAATTGAAACCTCATCTATGTAGTAATAAGAAAATTGATGTTTAACTTTAGTCGTTTTTAATATTTCTTGAAGTTCAGTCTTTCTATTATTATTAAAATTTCCTATTGAAAAATGAGTTTCATAACCTTCAGCAATAAATTCTAGGGAAACTTTTGTCCAATTAACTCTATCATTATAAAATAATTCAGAATCTATAGAATATAAACGAAAACGTTTATTCGTTTGTTTTTTAGGGTTAATATAGGTTTCAGAAATGGCTTTAAAACTTTTAGTAGATAATACCAACTTCTGCTCATTAAATAAAACCTGAATACCTTTTAGAGCGTCTGTTGAATTCTCCGCCAAACTTATATAAAAAGTCAGCGTATAAGTTTTGCCTTTTTGTAATGATTCATTTAACTCTCCTTGAATATATTCTCTATAGTTATCTGGTGAAAAGGCATAAAAACCAGCATAAGATTTGCCGTCTTTGGGCATTTGATAACCAATATAATTATGAGAACCAACAGCTTTGCTAAACGTACTAAAAAAATCTGTGGAACCTAAATTTGGAATAGACCAACCAGTTACATTTCTACTGAATTGCCCAATAATTTCCGGACACCTTTTATAATCCTCAAAACTAGGATTAAGAACAAGATTTTGACTCATTGAAAGCAGACTATAGCATATGAAAAGTGTACAGATTAAATGTTTCATGTTTAATGATTTATCAAAAAAATAATCAACTATATTTTGTAATTAATTGATTTTAAATACCTTAAATGGTATTCTTAGGCTTTAATATCCTTCAGTTTCAACTGTAAACTCACGTTTCCATTCCAATGATTTTCGTCAATAGCATAAGCAGCACTGAATGGTCTTTTCGTTTTAATAATATCTATTTTGTCGCCTAAACCAAAACCAATACAAACTATCTTATCGTTAAAAGATTGTGTAACAGTTAACCGAATATGTTTATCATCTTCGCCAACACATTTTCCATAACCCGTATCTTTTAGGTTTTGAGACATAAAAGTTGGCGACATATTACCTGGTCCAAAAGGTGCAAATTGCTTTAAGATACGCATCAATTTATCATTGATTTCGCCTAATTCTATTTCTAAATCTACTTTGAGTTCTGGTGTTAGTAATTTTGGGTCTATCGTTGCTTTTACCACACTTTCAAATTTGGCTTTAAAGGCGTCGTAATTTTCTGGTAGTAAGGTTAAGCCTGCTGCATATTTATGACCTCCAAATTGTTCTATATGCTCTGAGCATGCTTCTAAGGCATTATAGACATCAAAACCTTTTACTGAGCGTGCCGAAGCCGCTAATTTATCGCCACTTTTTGTGAACACTAACGTTGGTCTGTAGTAGGTTTCTATTAAGCGCGAAGCAACAATGCCAATGACACCTTTGTGCCAAGTTTCGTCATACACAACGGTTGTAAAGCCTTCTTGCTCGTTATTTTCTTCAATTTGAACTAAAGCTTCTTGCGTAATGCGCTTATCGGTTTCTCTTCTGTCTGTATTAAATTGGTCAATATCTACAGCATATTCAGCTGCTAAATTAAAATCAGTTTCAGTTAAAAGAGTTACAGCATGGTTGCCATGTTTCATTCTTCCGGCTGCATTTATTCGTGGTGCTATTATGAAAACGACATCTGTAATGGTTAGAATATCCTTTTTTACTTCAGCAATAATAGCTTTCATTCCTGGTCTTGGATTGGTATTTATAACTTGTAACCCAAGATAAGCCAATGCTCTATTTTCATCTACAATAGGCACAATATCTGCACCAATTGCTGTAGCCACCAAATCTAAATAGGCTACTAAATCTTCAGCTGCTTGTCCTTGGTTTGCTGCTAAAGCCGTTATTAATTTAAAACCTACGCCACAGCCACAAAGTTCTTTAAAAGGATAATCACAGTCCTCTCGTTTTGGGTCTAATACGGCTACTGCATCTGGAATTTTATCGCCTGGTCTATGGTGGTCACAGATAATAAAATCTATTCCTTTTTCTTTGGCATAAGCGACCTTATCTATGGCTTTTACGCCACAATCTAAGGCTATAATTAACGTAAAATCGTTATCGTCTGCAAAATCAATGCCTTTATATGATACTCCATAACCTTCGTCATAACGATCTGGAATGTAGGTGGCGACCGAATCAATTCTTGTTTTTAAATACGACGACATTAAAGCAACAGAAGTAGTACCATCTACATCATAATCGCCATAAACCATGATATTTTCTCCTGCTGTTATGGCTTGTTCTATTCGAGCAACAGCCACATCCATATCTTTCATTAAATACGGATCATGTAGATCACTAAAACTTGGCCTGAAAAATGTTTTGGCAGCT
The DNA here is from genome assembly GCF_013249045.1 of Winogradskyella eckloniae. Classification (GTDB taxonomy): domain Bacteria; phylum Bacteroidota; class Bacteroidia; order Flavobacteriales; family Flavobacteriaceae; genus Winogradskyella; species Winogradskyella eckloniae. Next base: position 330,028 of record NZ_JABRWP010000001.1, on the reverse strand, counting down.
TCAAACGTATCAATGCCACGTTGCAATAAAAGAGTTGCAACTATATCATCAACACCAAGTGCATTTTTCATTTCTGCGACTTGAGCAGTATCTGGTTTTGGTTCAAGTGTCCAACGCATTATTTTAACTCTAACGGTTTTAATTAGTTATGATCATCAGTTTCAAACTTAAAGGTGGTATATCCAAGCGTTAAATTTTCTGTATGTGTAGTCGCTGCATTATATAAGCCTGCTTTTAAGTAATATCCATTAGAAATTCCTGAGTCATTTACCCAATTGGTCGTTGGGTCAGCTTCAAAATCTTCATTAATAAGAACAACATCGTCTTGCATAACCATAATGCTTACAACACCATTATTTTTTTCTAAAGTGACATTAAGCGGAAATTGTGTATACGCTCCATTATTTACAAATGGAAAATCTATTTTGCTAAATGTGGTTGCACTAGAACTTACTTCGGGATCTTTACGGATTACGGTTTCTAGTTTATCGTCATGAAGCTCAAGTCTAAAAAACGGTTTATTAGAACTTCCGCCTCTATTATGGACCTGTGCTATGGTCATGCCGCCATCTGGTATATTATAATATACGCCTTCAAATTCCATTTTAGCATAAGACGTTAATGGTCCTTCAGAAATTTGCTTAAATTCTACACGTCGTCCTTTCTCTAATTGACAAACAAGATTCAACTCTTCTTCATCATCTTCCATATAAAAATACGGCTGGTTGGGCAGAGTATCATCAAAAACAGCGTTTAAGTTATCTTGGTTAGTACTACAAGGTGGACTGTCGCAACCGCTTGTATCCCAACTATGTTCTATAACCAAATTGTTTCCAAAGACGAAACGCTCTTCAAGATCTGAAGGCTCATCATCTATTATAGGATCGTCATCAGTAGTGCCTTGCTCATCATCTGTATCTGCTGTAGTATTTTCTGAAGAACAAGCGATTAATACGAATGCTAATAGACCAAACGCAAGCATACGTTGCAATGGTCTTAGTGATATTTTATTAAAATTCATCGCTTTTTTTAAGATTAAGATACTAAATAATCTGTATATAAATTACTTATTATGAAAGTGAATTGCCGTTTTTACAGTTGCAAATTGTCTAAACATTTCCATTACACCACAGTATTTTTCTACGGATAAATTAACAGCACGTTCGCATTTTTTCTCGTTTAAATCTGAACCATAAAAATGATAATCTACAGTTACAGTATGGTAAATTTTAGGATGCTCATCTGTTAATTCTCCAGACACTTCCATCTTAAAATCATCTATTTCTACCTTCATTTTATTCAGTGTAGATACAACATCTAATCCAGAGCAACCTGCTAAAGAGGATAGCATCATTGCTTTTGGCGCCATACCAGAGCCTGTGCCTCCAAACTCTTCAGAAGCGTCCATCATTATTGAAGGCCATCTTGGATTATCAGATTCAAAAGTCATGTTGCCTTTCCAGTGTGTTGTGATTTTATCAGCCATTTTATTATCGTTTAAAAATTAGAACTCTTATCTTGTTCATTCAAAAATACTACTAAAAACAACAATTATGGCATTAGTAACACCATTGTCTGCTGAACACGATTTAGAAACTAAAAAATTAGCAGAATTCTTTAATGAAACTCTTGGATTTTGTCCAAATTCCGTATTAACCATGCAACGTAGACCTGCGATTAGCAAGGCATTTATAAATTTAAATAAAGCCGTCATGGCCAACGAAGGTCGTGTAACGTCTGCTCTAAAACGCATGATTGCTTGGGTAAGTAGTAATTCAACCGGTTGCAGATATTGCCAAGCACATGCCATTAGAGCAGCCGAACGTTATGGCGCTGAGCAAGAACAGCTAGATAACATTTGGGACTATAGAACACACGCAGCGTTTTCTGAAGCAGAACGTGCTGCTTTAGATTTTAGTTTAGCAGCAAGTCAAGTCCCAAATGCTGTAAATGCCGAAATAAAAGAGCGCTTGTACCAACATTGGGACGAAGGCGAAATTGTAGAAATGTTGGGTGTTATTTCACTCTTCGGTTACCTTAATCGTTGGAATGATTCTATGGGAACTAATATTGAAGAAGGTGCTGTTGAAAGTGGCAACCAATATTTAGGCAAACATGGTTTTGAAGTTGGTAAGCATGATGGCTCGCAATATTAGTTTATAGACGTCGTTTGTCTTTAGCTTCTGGTAATAACTGCATTGTCTACTTAGTTATTCTGGCAAAAGCAGGATTCTAGATTGATAGACGATTAAAGTACTTCCCTTTTTAATTAATTAGATTACAACCTTGCTTCTTCACATTTTGTGAAAAGCAAGGTTTTATATTTAGTGTACTTTACTCATTGAAATGGTAAGTTCACTCATTCTGTATTTATAACAATCTTCTTCAAACTTACATTTGAGTAAACCAACTTGCTTACTCATGTATAATACTGCTTTAAAAACTTTAATTATCTTCTTTTTAATACCGCTCTTTAGTTTTGCTCAAGAAGGTATCGTAACAGGTGTGTTAACAACAGAAGTAGATGGATTACCATTACCAGGTGCATCAATCATTGTTAAAGGAACAAGTAATGGTGTTACAACAGACTTTGATGGAAATTACAGTATTTCATGTTTAGTTGGCGATGTTCTAGTTGTTAATTACATAGGTATGACACCAAGAGAAATTAAAGTAACAGCAAGTATGTTTGGCGCAAAAAATACTGTTTTTGTTACCAGAATACCTATTAAACCAATAAACACTGATGCCTACGCTAGTGCTGTAAATGGTATAAAAAAGAACGAATTTAAAATACCCAATATTGAAGACTCTAAATACAGTTATAATACAAAAAACAACTATAATTCTTTGTTGCGCATTAAGGCGATTGCTATAGAACCTAATGCAGTTAATCTAACCTATTTTGATCCTGATATATACTTTGAAATTGCTTTAAATTCAACTTTAGGTTTTCAATTTGTAAAGGATAATAACTTACCAGACTTACAAACAAAATTTAGTCAAGGTGCAGCACAAAATGGCGAACTAACTTTTTTAGGACCAGAAACTGGTAACTATTTTTCTTATGGTCCTGAATTAACACATCTAGAATTTGACGGTTCTGACTACAATTTTGATGCTAATGGTCAATTAGTAGCTTTAGGTAATGGAAATGGACAAAAGGCGAAATCTTACAACAACTCTGTTTTTAATACTACCATCAATAGATCTCAAAATTTTAACCTCAATGTAGAATCTGAAAACTGGCGTACCAACCTTAACTACACAAACAAAAATTCTGAAGACATTTTTGGACGTGAACGCTACAAAACAGACGAGGTTATGCTGAGTTTTAAAACCACAAAGTATAAAACAGGTCAACTAAATTGGGACACTTTTGTTAAATACGGAAAACGTAACAACAACCAACCCAATATTAATGGTTTTACAAATAATCTGCTTTTAAATTCTTGGATCACACCTAAAAGCTTTAGTAATTCTCAAGGCAGTTTATTGCCAGACCATACACAACGAAGTTTTAGTCCATTAAACTATAACAATCCTGAATGGCTTTTTAATCATCACAAGAACTATGATGCCAACGATTTATTTGTGGTTAGTCTTCAAAATGAAATAGAGCCTAGTGATGATTTCAAAATTCGTAGTCATATAAACTATAAAATCACTAAAAACGAACAAAGTTTTGGAGCCGTCGCGAATACAGTTGGATTTGAAAATGGCTATTTAAGCCAGAAGCAAATTAATAGAAATACTTTTAATGCAACGCTAATTCTAGATTACGAGACCGATTTAGGAGAACTTAACCTAAATCTAAATTCTGGTACAACCTATAGTCATCAAAATCTTAAGTATCAATTTATAGAATCTGAAGGATTTAGTGATTTTTCATTTTCAAATCCCAATAATACAACCGAAGTAAACAACTCCCTTTATCAACATATTTTGAGGCTAAAACAATTTGTAGAGTTTTCGTATTCTCATGGCTCTAAGTTAAGTATTAGTATTGATTCTTATGTATCATCAATACAAGGAAATAAGTGGTTTTTACCAACATCTATTTTAAGCATAGATGTATTAGATCTTATCAATATTTATGATTTTCGGTACATCAATTTAAGCGCAAGTAGTGCGTTTGATGTTGGCGGACTACCTTTATTCTACACGAATCAAAGCCAAAATAGTTTAAGGATATCGCCTTCTGAAAGTTTAACGTATACGAGCAATGCAGACCTATTTACAAACGAAAGTATAGATTTAGAAAACAAACACGATTATGCATTTAATGCGCAAATTGGCTTCTATGCTTTAGGTATTAACTGGGATTTTGAAGCCAGTTATTTTGGCTCTCAAACAGAAGGTAGCGTCTTTCCTATTTTAGAAAACGACAATTTTGCACTTAAAAACATAGCAGATATTAGTAATAAAGGTTTTGAATTCAATCTTGAGTTTTATAAATACTTCGATGACATAAAATGGATTCCTAGACTACGATTTTTTACAAACAATACTAAGGTAGACGAACTTTATCATACCGATTCTCGAGTTCCTATTGCAGGTTTTAATTCCGTTTCAAAAAACCTAATTGTTGGTCAACCTGCAGGTGTCATTGTAGGTACAGCATACCAAAGAGACCAACAAAACAATATTGTTATTGATGCTAATGGTTATCCTATTGTTGCTGCTGAGCAACAAATTATTGGTGATCCTACGCCAGATTTTACACTCGGATTTTCTAATACATTTAACTATAAAAAACTAAAACTAAATCTAGCCTTCAACTACCAAAAAGGTGGCGATGTTTGGAATGGCACACAAAATGTTCTCAACTATTTTGGAACATCTCAACAATCTGCAGATCAAAGATCAATCACAAACTACGTGTTTAATGGTGTCACAGAACAAGGTACACCAAATACCACATCTGTAGATTTTTATAATGCAGCAAGTGGTATTGAAAACAACCGTTTTGTACGATATGGATTTGATGGTGTTGCAGAAACTGCGATAGAAGATGCTAGTTTTTTCAACATTAAAACAATCGAAATTTCTTATGATTTCGCACAAGAATATGATGCCTTTTTTAGACAGTTTGAAATCGGATTGTATGCTACAAATTTATTCACAATAACCAAATATAAAGGCGCAACACCGTTTTCAACTCTTTTTGATACGAACTCTGGCAATAACCTCAACTTCTTTAACACACCAATAATTTCGGAAGTTGGTTTTAGAGCAAAACTTAAAATATAATAACGATGACTTATATAAAACAACACATCAAAATTCTAACAGTAATAGTTTGCCTTGCTTTATCATTTTTATCCTTCAAAGCATACAAAGCCATTAATAATCCATTAGAAAAAATCTACACACAAACCGATAGACCTTTCTACTTTCCTAGTGAAACTATCTGGTTTAAATCTTATGTAGTTGGCACAGACCATACCATTTCTACTTTGAGTGATATAATGCATGCAGAACTTATTTCGCCTAAAGGAGCCGTTGTAAAATCGTTAACTCTAAGCATAAAACAAGGCTATGCCTATGGCGATTTTGATATTGATAAAAATTGGGTTGGCGGCATCTACACGCTTAAATGTTACACCAACTGGATGAATAATTTTGGCGATGAAGCTTTTTTTACTAAGAAAATCACAGTACAAAAAGTGGTAAAACCTAATCTTTTAATGAATTTGAAATTTGAAAAAGAAGGTTACGGAAAATCGTCTCAAGTGATTTCTAATTTTGAAGTAAAAGATTTAAAAAATAATCCTCTAGCTCATACTAACATTACATACACAGTTAGTGTAAAGGGAAACATCATTATTACTAAATCCGAAATTACAGACCAAAAAGGGCAACTTAAACCAACCTTTACGTTACCAGAAAATTTAGACTCCTCAGATGTTGTTTTAAATGTATTAGTAGATTATAAAGGCACCACAGAGTCTATTTCTAGAGCTGTACCTGTTGTTCTAAATACCATAGACTTACAATTTTTACCCGAAAGCGGAAAAATAATAGCTGGCACCTTAAACAAAGTCGCTTTTAAAGCACTTAATGAATTTGGAAAACCCGTAGATGTAAAAGGAAACATTTTAGACGAAAACCATGTTATAGTTTCAAATTTTGAAAGTTATCACGATGGTATGGGAAGTTTCCATTTTAATCCTAAAAAGGGAACATCATATTTTGCTCAACTCACAGCACCTTTTATTGACGAAGCATTAATTCCGCTTCCAAAAATTCACGATAATGGTGTTCGGTTTTCAGTAACATCGGATTCTCTTCTGACTCGGATTAATTTATTTTCAACCTATTCTACAAATTTATTTTTAGAAGTTTCTAATGCCAACGGCATCCTTCAAAAGAAGAAAATTTCTAACCAAAAAAATGTGATATTAAACACTGAAGATTATCCAATAGGAATTACAAAATTTAGCATTAAAAATGAGTTTAATAGCATCTTTGCTGAGCGTTTGGTGTTCATCAATTCGCACAAGCAATTGCATATTGATCTTACTTTAGATAAAGAAACATATCAAACTAGAGAAAAGGCAAAGCTTATAATTAGAACCTATGACAGTAAAAATAAGCCAATTCCTGCCAATTTATCTCTAGCCATAGCAGATCATAAATTACTCTCATTTGCAGATGATAAACAAGATCATATTTTGTCTTATCTATTATTGTCTTCAGAATTAAAAGGAAAGATTCATAAACCAGATTTTTATTTCAATCCTAAAGAAGCAAAAAACAAAATAGCCTTAGATCTTTTAATGTTAACACATGGTTGGCGCTCCTATATAGATGAGCCAAAAGTAACATTAAACAATGCTCAATTTCTTCCAGAACAAAGTGCCATTCAATCAGGAGTCGTATTAAATAAAAAAGGGCAACCAACGACTGCCAAATTATTGCTCTTTGATGATAAAGGCACCAAAGTTCTTGTGTTTAAGACTAATAAAGACGGTTCCTTTAATTTTAAATATCATAAAAACCGCAACCTTACTTTATTGGCTTATAAGGACAATGGAGAAAGGTTAACAATAACAAAAACAGCCTTACAAAAAGGTACTTATGGCAATGAGACAGAAAATAATAATTCAGAAAACAAGGATGGTTTTAAAGCGTTTATAAAAAACGAAAAATTATTAAAGAAACCGATTAAACAAAATGCCATAGCTCATATTGGTTTAGAACAAGACGATAGTAGCCTAGAAGAAGTTGTGGTCGTTGCTTATGGTACAATGAAAAGGAGCCAATTATCTGGTGCTATTGCACATATTAATGCGGAACAATTTGACACCACTAATTCTGTCATTAATGCATTATCTGGTAAGGTTGCAGGCGTAAATATTGTGAATGCAAATGGGCAACCAGGTAGTGCGCCAATAGTAAGAATGAGAGGTATTGGATCACTTTCTGGAAACAATGACCCTTTAATTGTTATTGATGGTGTACCTTATGAGGAATCCGTTTTTGCAGATTTAGATTCTAACCAAGTTTCTTCCGTTACCTTTTTAAAAGATGCTGCAGCCACTTCGTTATATGGTAGTAGAGGCGCTTATGGAGTCATCGTCATTTCTACAAAAGACGGACTAAGTTATGGCAATAAAAAGAGATTAAACAACCATAAATATAATAACTATGCCATACATCAATTCTATAATTATAATACCATAAATGTAAATGAACCAAACACCTTTTATATGCCAAAATACGAAGGCACAGCACTACCAGAAGAGCGCACAGATTTTAGACAAACCATTTATTGGAATCCGGTTGTGCAAACCAACAGCGAAGGCATTGCTGAATTAGAATTCTATAATTCTGATGCTATCACATCTTTTAAAATTATAGCGGAAGGTATAGGATACAATGGGCTTGTTGGTAAACAAAATAAATTATATGCAACCAAAAAAATGTTGAATGTAGGTTTTAAAGCACCTAATTATATGGTTTTAAATGACATCATTTCATTACCAATTACTATTTCTAATGACACCGAAAAAACACTAGATACTCAATTAGAAATTATACTTCCCAAACATTTAAAGTTAGTAGAACCTTTTAAAGATTGCGTTACTATTGATAGCCATAGTGCTATTACAAAAAACATTAAAGTTATTCCCATAGAAAAAGGCGAAGATGTTGAGATTCTCATACGTACAACGTCTGAAAATTATAAGGACGTGGTAAAAAAGCAAGCCACCATTATAAGTCCATACTTTCCAACAGAATTATCTTTATCGGATTCAAAATCTCAAAGTTTTGAATTTCAACTTAACCATGTGGTTGAAAACTCACTTTCTGCAGAATTCAATATTTATACAGATGTGATTGGTGATGTAATGAATGGAATTGAAGCCTTAATTCGTGAGCCTCATGGTTGTTTTGAGCAAACGTCTTCATCTACATATCCTAATATCATGGTTTTAAAATATTTGAAAGCATCAGGAAAAAGTAACCCAGAAATTGAAGCCAAAGCAATGGATTTTATCAAAAAAGGATACAAACGACTCATTAGTTTTGAAACCTCAGAAGGTGGTTTTGAATGGTTTGGTAACACACCTCCTCACGAAACTTTAACCGCTTACGGCATTTTAGAATTCACAGAAATGAAAGAAATTTATGAAGGCGTAAATCAAAACATGATTAATAGAACTGTACAATGGTTACTCAGTAGAAAAGATGGCAAAGGCGGATTTAAGAAAAGTGAAAAGGGTTATGATAGTTTTGCGAGTTCACCATCTGATGTTGCCAATGCCTATATCATTTACGCATTAAGCGAAGCAAATATTAAAGCAGATCTCTCTTTAGAATATACCACAGCTTTTAATGATGCTCTTAAAAGTAATGATACTTATAAAATGGCTTTATTGGCTATGACGAGTTATAACCTCAACAAAACCGAAAATGCTAAAATCTTAATGAAAAAAATTAAAAGCAATATAGACGAGTTTGGTTTTGAAGAATTGCCAGTAGAAAATACTATTACAAGATCTTATGGAAGATCAAAAAATATTGAAACCACAGCACTAACTTTATTGGCATTAATGCGAGAAGCCACATTAGATGAAACCTTAATTGCAAAAGGTATTGATTATTTGGTAAAACAAAGACAGTATAACCGATTTGGTTCTACACAAGCCACTGCAATGGCCTTAAAAACACTAATCAATTATACAAAGATGCAAAATCAGAAAATGATCAATGAAAATGATAGCATTACCTTAATGATTAATAGCAAATCATTAAAAAGAAAACTAGAAGTCACAACAGATGGAAAAATTACGATCCGAAATATTGAATATTATTTAACAACCGGAAAGCAAAACATAGTCGTTAAATTTAACAATCCAAAAACTCAATTTCCATACAGTTTAAACCTAACTTGGGATAGCACGTTACCCAACAGCTCTTACCAATGTCCTTTACAGCTCGAAACTACCATCTTAGAAAACGACTATGCGGTTGGCGACAATGTTAGTTTCACTATTGCAGTCACCAACACAAAAGCAGAACCACTTGCAATGACCACAGCTATTATTGGTATTCCATCTGGTACAACGGCACAACCTTGGCAACTAAAAAAGCTATTAGAAGAACATAAAGCAGCATACTACGAAGTTTTTGATAACTATATCGTGTTTTATTGGCGCGAATTCAGAGCCTCAGAAACCAAAAATATTAGGCTAGATCTTAAAGCAGATATTGCTGGCCATTACCAAGCACCAGCAAGTACAGTTTACCTGTATTATGGCGACGAAAATAAAACTTGGATTTCTGGGAACGAATTACAGATTGCAAATTAAAAAGATTTGTCATTCCCGCGAAGGCAGGAATCTAAATTAATATATTGAGAGCGCTTCGCTTTTAATTAAATTAGATGACAACCTTGCTAGTGATAGTGAGGTTTTTTATAACAACTCTTTTATTTTTTTCTGCAACTCAAGCACCACTAACTCTTCAAACCAAGGATTTTTACTTCGCCAAAATCGATTCGTTGGCGATGGATGTGGAACAGGAAAATAGTTGGGCAAATAGTTCTTGTAATCACCAACTCTTTCTGTCAAGTTTTTTTTATCTTTTAGATAATACTTCTGCGCATAAGCGCCAATTAAAATAATTAACTCCACATTTGGCATTATATCTAATAATGCTTCGTGCCATTGTGGAGCACATTCTGGTCGTGGTGGTAAATCGCCTGTTTTGCCTTTTCCTGGATAGCAAAATCCCATAGGTATAATGGCAAAATTTTCTGTATTGTAGAATTGCGCGTCTGTGACATTGAGCCATTGTCTTAATTTTTTCCCGCTTTGGTCGTCCCAAGGAATTCCTGAGTTATGAACTTTAGTTCCTGGTGCTTGACCAATAATGACTATCTTAGAATCGATATGTGCTGTAACGACTGGCCTTGGACCTAATGGTAAATGTGCTTTGCAAATAGTGCATTGACTAATACTGTGAAGTAAATCTTCCAAAGAAATAATTTTAATTAGATCCTGAAATAAATTCAGGATTACAAGTTACTTCTTTTTTAGTGGAAAGTCTTTAAAACTTAAGCTGTCAAAACCAGTTTTTATAAAGTTTCTTATGTTTAAATGACCAATACCAGATGGATTTTCTAGCACATCTTCAAAATAATATTTGCCAAAACATGCCAAGGTTTCTTCTTTACTTAAATTCTGATCTATTGCAAAAGCAAATAATTTACAAGAGCCTGAATTTTGATCTTCTATATTTTCTATTGGTCCATTAGTAAAAGCAGTAGGCGTAAACTCATAATACTCTTTTATGATCATCATGGTTTCAAAAAACTCAACCTGTCTTGGGTTAGATTTAAGCTTTTCTTTGAAGTCTTCTAAATTCATAATTTTATTTACTTTTTCCACCAACGATTATTACAATTTCGCCTTTAGGTGGCTTGTTGGTGTAGTGTTCTAATACTTCTTTTGCTGTACCTCTTATGGTTTCTTCGTAGAGTTTGGTTATTTCGCGAGAAACTGAAACTGGTCTGTCTTCTCCAAAATACTCGCAAAAATGCCCTAAGGTCTTCACTAATTTGTGTGGACTTTCATAAAAAATCATGGTTCTGGTTTCTTCAGCTAACAGTAAAAAACGTGTTTGCCGTCCTTTTTTAACAGGTAAAAAACCTTCAAAAACAAACTTATCATTAGGCAAACCACTATTTACTAAAGCTGGCACAAAAGCGGTTGCGCCTGGTAAACAATCTACTTCAATATGGTTTTCTACGCATGCTCTTACTAATAAAAATCCTGGATCTGAAATAGCTGGTGTGCCAGCATCACTAATGACGGCAATGGTTAAACCGGCTTTTAATTTTTCTACCAATTGATTAACCGTTTTATGCTCGTTATGCATATGATGGCTTTGCATCTGTGTAGTGATTTCAAAATGCTTTAAAAGTTTCCCTGAAGTTCTGGTGTCTTCGGCCAAAATTAAATCCACGGTTTTTAAAACCTCAACAGCTCTAAAAGTAATGTCTTTTAAATTTCCTATTGGTGTTGGGACAAGGTAGAGTTTGCTCATCTAATAAATATATTAACTAAACTTCCCTTCTACCAAATCCATAAAACGTGTTTCAAACTCCTCTTTTCCAACCCAATTATTATAGTCTGGTTTAACCATTTCTAAAATTAATTGTTTCGTATCTTCCAAAGAATGCATGGTGTTAATCTGAGAAATTACACGATCGTAATCTTCATTTTTACCATCAAATAAGTGCTTTATAAATGCCAATTTATCATTTAGTCCAATATTGAGGCGTTTTCCTTTTAACTTGTCATTTAGTGATTTCTTTGCAGATTCTGCCTCACGTTTTTTAGCGTCTTCAATAGGCTCAAATTCTGGCATATCTTCAAAACCAGAGGTAATATTTTCAAACTCAATTGTTGTGGCAGGCGTTTCAACCTCTTGCGATAACGCTTTTTCTAATACAGGATCTATGGGTTTTGTTTCTTGTGGCATATGCTCAAACATATCCTTAATCTTTGTCATCACAGGTTCTATAATTTCATCATCTTCAACCTCATCTACGTTGACGTATGTTTTATTTTCAACTTCAATATTATCACTAACTTTATTGTTAAATGCTGTATCTAACATATCAAAAAACGAGGAATCATTACCAATAGTTGGCATACGTTCTTCAAAATTTTCTTGGGCGAATTTTAAAACCGTTAATTTCTCATAAAGCTTAGAAACTTCCGCATGCAAGAGATCAACATCCTCTCGTCCTTTTAGTTTTAGAATCCTATGTGCTATGCTAACTAATTCTGATTCTAATTTCTTTTTCATCTTTTCGTAAGTTTTACTTTTGATTTTTAATAAATTTGCGAGACCTTTATACAAAACGAAGATACACTTCGATTTAGTGCTAAAATTACAAAATGTTTCTCGAAAATACAGTAAATCAGAAAGAACAATTTGGGTGGATTGAAGTCATCTGCGGATCGATGTTCTCTGGCAAGACCGAAGAATTAATCCGAAGACTTAAGCGTGCTCAATTTGCAAAACAAAAGGTTGAAATTTTTAAACCAGCTGTAGATGTGCGTTATGATGAAGAAATGGTAGTATCTCATGATGCTAACGAAATCCGTTCCACACCTGTACCTGCTGCTGCCAATATTCCCATTTTAGCGGATGGTTGTGATGTTGTAGGTATTGACGAGGCTCAGTTTTTTGATGATGAAATTGTTAGAATTTGTAACGATTTAGCCAATAAAGGTATTAGAGTCATAGTAGCCGGATTAGATATGGACTTTAAGGGCAACCCATTTGGACCAATGCCATACTTAATGGCCACTGCAGAATATGTCACTAAAGTACACGCTGTATGCACCAAAACAGGAAATTTAGCACAATATAGTTACAGAAAAGCATTAAGCGATGATTTGGTTTTACTTGGTGAAGTCGATGAATACGAACCGCTCAGTAGAGCTGCTTATTACAAAAGTATACAACGCGATAAAATCCGTCAATTAAAAGTAAACGATGCTAAAGAATTAGATTCTAAAGACCCAAATAAAAATGTCTAAAGCACTAGAAACGGTTCTTGAAATTGATTTAAGTGCGCTAACACATAATTTCAATTACATAAAATCAAAACTACAACCAGACACTAAATTTTTAGCTGTAGTTAAGGCATTTGCGTACGGAAGTGATTCTGTAATTGTTGCAAAACATCTCGAAACCTTAAACGTAGATTATTTTGCTGTCGCCTATGTAAAAGAAGGTGTTGCTTTAAGAGATGCTGGAGTTACTTCACCCATTTTAGTACTTCATCCTCAATCATTAAATTTTAAAACACTTATTGAGCGTTGCCTAGAACCAAGTATCTATAGCCATCATGTCTTAGATGAATTTATTAAAATTGCAGAGACGCAATCTCAACAAAAATATCCTGTACATATTAAGTTTAATACAGGTTTAAATCGGTTAGGGTTTTTAGAACATGATGTTGAAGCTATTGTTTCAAAACTTGAAAACACATCTTCAATTATTGTAAAATCCGTGTTTTCACATCTTGCTGCAAGTGAAGATTCTAAGGAACTCGCATTTACTCAACTTCAAATAAAAAAATTTAAATCTATTTCTGAAAAGTTTAAAGAAAAACTAAAGTTGCAACCATGGTTTCATATTTGTAACACCTCTGGAATACTTAATTATCGTGAAGCCCATTTAGATATGGTAAGATCTGGTATTGGCTTATATGGATTTGGAAATTCTGCACAAGAAGACAAAAATCTTAAACCTATCGCTAGTTTAAAATCTGTAATATCACAGATACATAGTATTGAAAACGAGGAAACCGTTGGCTATAATAGAGCGTATAACGCAACGAGCAATGAAAAAACGGCAACAATACCAATTGGGCATGCAGATGGCATTAATCGTATTTATGGTAATGGCAATGGTTTTGTTATAATCAATGGCAAAAAAGCGCCGATCATTGGCAACGTTTGTATGGATATGATAATGGTAAACATTACTAATATAGAATGTAAAGAAGGAGATGAAGTTATCATCTTTAATTCTGAAAATACAGCAAGTAACTTATCGCAATCTGCAAAAACCATTTCATACGAAATTATAACATCTGTTTCTCAACGTGTTAAGCGCATCGTCATTGATGCAAAATAAATTTTTAATTTTAACTTTTAACTTTTTTATACTACATTTGTTAGCTAATTACTAACTAATAACTATTGAAATTATGTTAAAAGAATTTAAGAATTTTATCATGACAGGCAACGTTGTAGAATTTGCAGTTGCTGTTATCATGGCTGGTGCCATTGGAGGCGTTGTTACCGGATTTGTTAACAATATCGTTATGCCAGTTGTAGGTCACTTTTCTGGTGGTATGGACTTCGCAGACAAAAAAATCGTCTTAGACGAGGCAATCGTAGATGCTGCAGGTGCAGTTACAACTCCTGAAAACGCAATAATGTGGGGAAGTTGGGTAAATACCATCATCAACTTACTAATTGTTGGGTTTGTTATGTTCATCATAGTGAAAGCATACAATAAAACTAAAGCGCCAGCAGAAGAGCCAGCACCAGCAGGACCATCTGAAGTTGATTTATTAACTGAGATTAGAGATGCTTTAAAAAAATAAAACACGTATAGCGACACCGCTACACTATATTTTAATAACCAAACCCAGATAATTATTGTCTGGGTTTTTTTATGCAAATGTTAAATAGTTAACATTTTGTTTTTTATTGTTATAAGCCAAAGTTAAATTAAAAAAAAGAGGTTTTTTATGTAGCTTTGCTTAGAATTTATTTAAAAAATTAAAAAATGAAAGTAGCTATCGTAGGCGCAACAGGTTTAGTAGGAAATGTAATGCTTAACGTTTTAGAAGAACGTAATTTCCATGTAGATGAATTATTATTAGTCGCTTCTGAGCGTTCAGTAGGTAAAAAAATAAAATTCAAAGGGAAAGATATTGCTGTAATTAGTATTCCTTCTGCTATTGAGGCAAAACCAGACATTGCATTGTTTTCTGCTGGAGGCTCTACTTCATTAGAATGGGCTCCTAAATTTGCAGAAGCTGGTACCACTGTAATTGATAATTCTTCAGCATGGAGAATGGATCAAACTAAAAAACTTGTTGTTCCAGAAATTAATGCCAATGAGTTAACAAAAACAGATAAAATTATTGCTAACCCAAACTGCTCAACCATACAAATGGTAATGGCATTAGCGCCATTACACAAAAAATATAAAATTAAACGAATCATCGTTTCAACATATCAATCCGTTTCTGGAACAGGCGTAAAAGCTGTAGAACAATTAGAAAACGAAATTGCAGGTAAAGAAGGTGATATGGCTTATCCTTACCCAATTCATAAAAATGCAATTCCGCATTGTGATGTTTTTGAAGATAATGGCTACACCAAAGAAGAAATGAAATTGGTTAATGAAACTCAAAAAATATTAGGTGATCGTTCTATTGCAGTAACAGCTACTGCTGTAAGAATACCAACAGCAGGTGGACATAGTGAAGCTATTAACGTAGAGTTTGAAAACGAATACGACATAGCTGAAGTTAAAGAACTTCTTAACAGTACAGATGGTGTAACCATTCAAGATAATTTAGACACCAATACCTATCCTATGCCAATGTATGCTCATGGTAAAGATGATGTCTTTGTTGGACGAATAAGACGCGATGGTTCACAACCAAATGCGCTTAACCTTTGGGTGGTAAGTGACAACCTTAGAAAAGGTGCAGCAACAAACACCGTACAGATAGCAGAATTCCTTGTTAATAATGATTTAGTATAAGAAATATTAATAATATAGTCGAAACTCAAAATAGCGATAAATTCGTGTGTTTCAACTAATTAATTAATTATATTGCTATAATTATTTTTATATTGCACTCCCCTTTTACCTTTAATATTTTCGTCTTTTGGTACTGACCAGAAGACGAAAATATTATCTTTGAAATAACGAATTTGTTATATTTCAAAAAAACCATATTTATGAAAAAATTACTTCTAGTTGCTTTGGCACTATGTATTTTTGTTTCTTGTAAAAACGAAACCGAAAATTTGAAAACAATTAGTGTAAATTACCCAGAAACCAATAAGATAAATGTTGTAGACACCTTATTTGGTGAGGCCGTTGTAGACCCTTATCGCTGGTTAGAAGATGATAAGAGCAAAGAAACCGAAGCATGGGTAAAAACTCAGAACATCAGCACTTTTGGCTATTTAGATAATATTCCATATCGTGAAGAATTAAAAGAAAGACTTACCAAACTTTGGAATTACGAAAAAATTGGTTCGCCTTTTAAAGAAGGAGATTACACCTATTTCTATAAAAATGATGGTTTACAAAACCAATATGTAATTTACAGATATAAAACAGGAGATGATCCGAGTACAGCAGAAGTATTTTTAGACCCAAATACCTTTAAAGAAGATGGCACCATTTCATTAGGTGGAACGAGCTTTTCTAAAGACGGAAAAACACTAGCGTATTCTATTTCTGAAGGCGGAAGTGATTGGAGAAAAATTCTTATAATGGATACCGAAACTAAAGACATCATAGAAGATACTTTAGTAGATATAAAATTTAGTGGCATGTCTTGGTATAAAAACGAAGGCTTTTACTACTCTAGTTACGACAAACCAAAAGGAAGTGCGTTATCTGCAAAAACAGATCAACATAAGGTGTACTACCACAAGCTTGGCACTAAACAATCACAAGACCAATTAATTTTTGGTGGCACACCTGAAGAAAAACATAGATATATCTATGGTGGTGTTACCGAAGATGATCATTATTTAGTGATTTCTCCACGTGTTTCAACCTCTGGAAATAAACTTTACATAAAAGACTTAACCAAACCAAGTGCGCCATTGATTGAAATTTTAGGACACACAGATTCAGATACAAATATCATAGAAAATGTAGGTTCTAAGCTTTATATAATGACAAACTTAGGTGCGCCAAATGAAAAAATAGTTACCGTTGATGCCTCTAACCCAACACCAGAAAATTGGGTGGATTTTATTCCTGAAACCGAAAACGTTTTAACCCCTTCAACTGGTGGTGGTTACTTTTTTGCAAATTATATGGTTGACGCTGTTTCTAAAGTATTGCAATATGATTATAATGGTAAATTAGTACGAGAAATAGAATTGCCTGGTGTAGGTAGTGCTAGAGGATTTGGCGCAAAGAAAAAAGATGCAGAACTATATTATTCTTTTACAAACTATGTAACACCTGGAAGCATTTATAAATATAATATTGAGAAAGGAACTTCTGAATTATATAGAAAACCAGACATCGATTTTAATCCAGATCATTATACTAGCAAACAAATTTTTTATAAATCTAAGGATGGTACAAAAGTGCCAATGATTATAACACACAAAAAAGGTCTTGAACTTAATGGTAAAAACCCAACCATTCTTTATGGATATGGTGGATTTAATGTGAGTTTAACACCAAGTTTTAGCATTGCCAATGCCGTTTGGATGGAGCAAGGCGGAATTTATGCAGTGCCTAACTTACGAGGTGGTGGAGAATATGGAAAAGCATGGCATGATGCAGGTACTAAACTTCAAAAACAAAATGTATTTGATGATTTTATTGCGGCTGCAGAATATTTAATTTCTGAAAATTATACCTCTTCAGATTATTTAGCCATTAGAGGAGGCTCTAATGGAGGCTTATTAGTTGGTGCAACGATGACACAACGCCCAGATTTAATGAAAGTGGCATTACCAGCTGTAGGTGTTTTAGATATGCTTCGTTATCACACATTTACTGCAGGAGCAGGTTGGGCTTACGATTATGGAACTGCGGAAGACAGCAAAGAAATGTTTGACTATCTCAAAGGCTATTCACCAGTACATAATGTAAAAGAAGGTGTAAAATATCCAGCAACAATGGTAACAACAGGAGATCATGATGATCGTGTAGTACCAGCACACAGTTTTAAATTTGCTGCAGAATTACAAAGTAAACAATCAGGTAACAACCCAACACTTATAAGAATTGAAACCGATGCTGGGCATGGTGCAGGAACACCTGTTAGCAAAACAATTGAGCAGTATGCAGATATCTATGGATTTACACTTTACAATATGGGATATGAAGTGTTGCCGTCTAAAACAGAAGAAAAAGTAAAAGGGTAATATTAACTAGCTATTAATTAAAACAAGTTCATTGTCACTTAAACCACTTCATAAACAACTCAAAGAGAAAAAAATAAAATTTCTTTTTACGGATTATTACGATACTATTCTCCATAGAAAAGTACATCCAAACTACACACAGCGTATTTGGGCGAAACTTATGATTAAGGAGATGGGATTGTCTGCCTCTATTGATGAGCTATATTTTACAAGACAAGCTTCAGTAAAGTACTTAATAAAAAAACTAAGTCTTGAAGATGTTGAAATTCCTTACCATGCGTTACAAAATGAAATTTGCAAGCGTTTAATCAATGCAGACATAATTTCTATAAACGAAAAGGATGAATTTCTTTCACTTTTTGAGGCTGCAGATGTAAGAGCAGAATCTAGTGTACAATATTTAAACCAAGATGTTTTAGATACCATAAAGTATTTTAAATCTCAAGGCGGAAAAATCATTTTGGTATCCGATTTTTATGGGTCTAAAACTTTATTCGAAAAGCTATTAAGACATCATGGTATTTTAGATTTGTTTGACCATGTTTATAGTTCAGCAGAATTAGAAAAAAGTAAACACAAAGGTTCAATTTACCAACCTATTCTTTCAGAATTATCTATTGATGCCAATGAGGTCATGATGATTGGTGATAATTTAAGAAGTGATTATACCAATGCCATAAAAAATGGATTGAATGCTTATCAACTTCCACACAAAAAATATCTAAAAAAGAATAAACGAAACAACTTCGGTAACGACAAAAAGCGTTTAAATAAAATTGTAACTCAAGTTTACAAAAAAGCGCAAAGCAGTGTGTCAATACCTTATACAGAATATATAATGCATTATCATACGTTTGTGGAAAGAATGTATGAAACTGCTAAAAAACAAAACTTAAAAGATTTGTTCTTTTTATCGCGAGAGGGACAATACCTAAAAAAACTATTCGATTCGTATCAAGACTTTACAGCCTTAGATGACAGTAAAAAAATTAATACACATTACTTAAAAATATCGAGGCAAGCATCGCTTCAAATTGCATTAAAGGAACTCGACCAGGAAGATTTTGGGTATTTACAAAAAAAATATTACAACCTTTCTCCAGAAGATTTTCTTTTTACCATTAATTGCCCTGAAGATTTAACCGCTAAAATTATCAGTGAAATACAGGTTGAAGGCAAAACAGTAATTGAACAATTTTTTAAATCTTCGTGTTTTCAAGATTTAAAAGACAACAAAACATTTATATCATATTATAATGCGCATCGACAAGAAAGTCACGATGCGTTTAAAGCCTATATCCATTCCTTTAATTCTAATATTGAAACCAATGGAATTGCACTTGTAGATATTGGTTGGGGAGGCACCATGCAAGAATCCATTTATAAGTTTTTTGAAGGAAAAATTCCAGTAACGGGTTACTATTTAGGTTTAGGTGAAATTTATGATATTCAACCTAAAACGCAACGTTATGGACTTAATTTTTCTTTGCTTCCATACGTCAATTATAATGATCGTATATTAATGGCAAACATGCAACTGTATGAGCAATTCTCAGCAGCAGATCATGGAAGTGCATTAGGCTATCGTTTAAATGAAGAAAACTATTCTTTTGAGTATCATAAGCCTGAAGAAAAATGGCTGTATGATAACCACATAAAAGCACATCAAGATGAAATGTTAAAGCTACACAAAATGCTTTTAACAACTTTAGAGCCTTTATGCTATAGCCAAGAAGACATGCAAGATGCTATTTCTAAGATGGCTTTAAAAGTTGGTCTATTACAAAAAACCAGAAAAATAAAATTTTTAGAAACTCTGAGTCATGGCTTTTATCAAAATGTAGGAGACAATAAGGTAGGAATTACTTACAGTCCTCCAAAAATAAATAGTCCTATAAAAAGTGTCATTAGTTTTATAATGACACCAGAAAAATATTTTAGATACCTAGTAAAACTTAAGCCATTACTTTATAATAAAAGTAAACTAATTGCCTTTTTTGCGCCTATGTATTTCATTTACCTCTATTTTAGATTTAATAAATATATTAGGTTTAACGTATTAAATCGATTCTTTCTTTTAAAATATAATATGTTTAAATAGATCTAAAAACACGCTCATATTTATATTATTTTTAATAATAAATTGAAGTTAGACAAAAAAAGCTTAAGTTTAAATTCAATTTAGTCTCCGTTTAAGGTAGGATTATTTTGTTCTCAACTGTTTTATTAATGTTGTAAAAGCAGTGCATGAAAAAAAATTACTTTGTCTTACTTCTTTCTCTTTTTCTGCTCTATGCCTGCGGAAAAGATGATGGTATAACACCATTAGATACTGCATCAATTGTTAATTTTGATTTAGCAAATATGCCTTACCCTTTACTTTCAGAATATCAACTATTTGAGAATGATATTAAAGATCTAGAACCTACAAATAGTGTTATTCCTTATGCTCTAAATTCATCATTATTTAGTGATTATGCTAAAAAACAACGTTTTCTATGGATGCCAATAAACAGTAAGGCTTCATATATAAGTGATGACCAGGTTTTAGACTTTCCTCTCGGCACTATTTTAGTTAAAAACTTTTATTTTGACAACGTTCTACCAGAAAACACTCGCCAAATCATTGAAACTAGATTAATGATTAAAAAACAAGACGGATGGACCTTTGCAAACTATGTCTGGAATACTGAACAAACCGAAGCCGTTTTGGATATGAATGGCAGTACTGTAGATTTACAATGGCAACAAGAAGATGAAGTAAAATCTGTTCAGTATAGAATTCCTTCTGGAGCAGAATGCCACACATGTCATAAAGTATTAGAAACACCAAAACCTATAGGTCCAAAACCAAGAAACTTAAATTTAAGTTATAACTATAGCGATGGTTATTCAAATCAATTAAATAAATTAGTAGACCTTGGTTACTTAGAAAACACGTTGCCTAATACTATAGCCAAATTACCAAACTATAATGATAGTGATGAAACATTAGAACTGCGTGTAAGAGCATACGTAGATGTTAACTGTGCACATTGTCATTCTGAAGAAACACATTGCGCCTACAGACCCTTAAGATTTGATTTCTCAGACACACACAACCCAACCAATTTAGGTGTTTGTGTAGAAGCAGATACAGACCTTGGTTTTGACTTAGGTCATATCGTAGAATCTGGAGATGCAAGAAATTCGGTATTATATTATAGAATAAATTCCGTGGAACCTTCAGACAGAATGCCACTTTTAGCGCGATCTATTGTCCATAAAGAAGGTGCAGAATTAATTGAAGAATGGATCAACACTTTAAACTCTAACTGCAACTAAAAAATCTGATATGAAAAAACCATTACTATTCGCAATTCTTTTAGTCTTATTTTCTACTATTGGCTTTGCCCAGCAAATACAGCAATCTGCAGATTGGCCAAACAGTCAATGGACGTTATCTGGTTCTTATGATACCAATTACCTTTATGAAGATCCTACAGGAACAAGTGAATCGTTCTCTTTTGATGATAATCTTGCAGGTGGTTCTTCTGTAAATAATGTCGCAGTGGAATCTCCAGTAATTAATTTAAATTCTGCCTTTACAGCTAACGAAACAGAATTATTTGTTTCATTTCAATATGTTTTAAATATTTATCAAGCAGAAACACTACACCTTCAATATTGGGATAATGACGCCAGCGAATGGACAAATTGGGGAAGTCAATTATCAGAAAACTCATCTAGTACTGTAAATTTTTGTAACGGTACGTCATCGTCTTATATCAGTGATGAATTAGATATTTCAAATTTTTCTAGCACTCAATTATCCGGATTTAAATATCGAATATTTTATAATGACAATACATCCTTTGGTTGGGGATTTTGTGTTAATTCTGTTAATATTGTTTCTAGTGCACCACCAGCTTGTCCAAGTATTAATTCATTAACCATTAATAATATCACTGCAACATCGGCTGATGCAAGTTGGATAGCAGGAGATACTGAAACCAATTGGGAAGTAGCAGTATATCTTGCATCAGAGCCACTTCCATCTTCTGGAGTACCAACGGCTTCAAGTCTTTATACTATTACAAATTTATTACCAGAATCCGATTATATAGTTTGTGTAAGAGCCGATTGTAATGTAGAAGGTTATAGTGGTTGGGAATGTCAAAGTTTCACAACAGGTGTAGACACATCTGGTTTTCCTGTAATATTTACTGCTAACCCAATTAATACAACAGGATCTTACGATATTGCTTTAGTGGATTTAAATGGCGACTTTTTAGATGATGTTGTATCGGTTAGTTCAAGTAATATTAATATACACTATCAATTGTTCTCAGGCGGATTTAATGTTGTAAATATTGCGACATCACAAGCAGATTTTGCACCAAATTGGAGCTTAGCGGCTGGTGACTTTGATAGAAATGGATATAATGATTTATTATATGGTGGTTTTGGTGGTGTAACTTTTATGCGTGCTAATAATACAGGAACTGCTTATACCGAAATTTCAGGATCGGATTATGTTTTTTCCCAACGCTCTAATTTTATAGATATAAATAATGATGGTCATTTAGATGCTTTTGTATGCCATGATGTAGAACCAAATGTCTATTACATCAATGATGGTTCTGGCAATTTAACTTTTTATCAAGGACAAAGTCCTGGGGTTTTACCTAATGGCTTAGGATTAACACCTGGAGGCGGTAACTACGGAACGGTTTGGATTGATTATGATAACGATAGAGATATGGACATGTTTATTGCTAAGTGTCGTGGTGGCTCAACAACGATTAGTACAAACGAGTTATGGAGAAATGATGGCAATGGTGTGTTTGTTAATGTCGCAGATACAGGTTGGTATAACACCAATTATCCGGGAAATGGTCATAACAACAGTTCTAATTTAGGCGACAATGTACAAACCTGGTCTTCTGCTTGGGCAGATTTTGATAATGATGGCGATATGGATGTTTATGTTGGTGCAAGTAGTAGTACAAACGGACTCTCTAAATTAATGCAAAACAATGGCGACGGCACTTTTACAGACGTCACTTCTGGATCTGGCGTAAATACTGCACCAATGGGCATAGAAAATGCACCTGCAGATTTTGATAATGATGGCTTTGTAGACATCTTAACAAATGGTGATATATTATTTAATAATGGCGATTTTACATTTACAAATTATTCTGAAAACATGCCACAAAGTGGTGCCATTGGTGACACCAATAATGATGGGTTTTTAGATGTTTTTCGTAGTGGCAATATTTATTTAAATAATACGAACGCAAATAATTGGATTAAAATAAACACCATTGGTACTACAAGTAATATCAACGGCATTGGTGCAAGGGTAGAATTAGAAACCCCAACCGGAACTCAAATAAGAGATGTAAGAAGTGGTGAAGGTTTTGAATATATGAGTTCATTAACAACACATTTTGGAATAGGAACTAACACAACTATTAATAGTATCACTATATATTGGCCATCTGGAAATGTAGATTATATTGAAAATCCTGCAATAAATACAACACACAACATTACAGAAGGTTCAGCGCTAAGTGTTATTGATGAAACTTTAGCAGATCTTTCTATCTATCCTAATCCTGTAGAAGACGAATTAAATATTGAAACAACTGCTGATATTACCAACAAAATAGCAACCGTTTTTGATATTAATGGTAAACGCGTTCTTAACCTTAAATTGAATTCAACCATAGTTGATGTATCAAATTTAACAAGTGGTGTTTACTTTCTAAGATTAGAGTCTCACGGAAAAATTATGAAACGAAAATTTATAAAGAAATAACCTTGCTTATTTTAAAAATCAGAAGAAGCCGTTTGAGAAATCAAGCGGTTTTTTTATGCAATTTAATTTTTTGAAAGACCTATCTTTGCATTATGCTTCAAGTAAAACATGTCACTTTTGGGTATTCTAAAACTAAGGTTTTAAAAGCGGTTGACTTTAAAGTTGAAGCTGGAGAAAATCTTGCTATAATTGGCGAAAGTGGCTCAGGAAAAAGTACACTTCTCAAACTAATTTATGGCGAATACGATTTAAAACAAGGTCATATTTTCTGGAAAGACGAAGAAATTTTAGGTCCTAAACACAACTTAGTGATTGGTTACGATTTTATGAAATACGTGACTCAAGAATTCGACCTTATGCCTTTCATTACAGTCGAAGAAAATATTGGTAAATACCTGTCTCGTTTCTATCCTGAAGAAAAACAAAAGCGCACAGCAGAACTTATAAAAGTTGTAGAATTAGAAGCCTTTTCCAACACCAAAGTAAAATTACTCAGTGGAGGTCAAAAGCAGCGTGTAGCCATCGCGAGAGCCTTAGCAAAACAACCCGAAATTCTTCTACTAGACGAACCCTTTAGTCATATTGATAATTTTAAAAAACAATCGCTAAGACGAAGCGTTTTTAAATATTTAAAAGACAATAATATTGCTTGCGTTGTTGCCACACACGATAAAAATGATGTCCTTGGTTTTTCAGACCAATTACTCGTTATTCACGATTCTAAAATTATAGAAAAAGACACACCACAACACATTTACAACAACCCAAAAACACCTTTAATCGCCTCGTTTTTTGGAGAATTTAATGTCATTGCGCCTTTTGGAATTGTATATGCCAATCAAATTAAAATTGTAGCACAATCTAATTTAAAAGTAATTGTAAAAACGGCTTATTTTAATGGTAGTAACTGGTTAATTGAAGCCGAATATAAGTCAGAATCAATTTTTATTGAACATTCTGAGGAAATAAAATCAGGTACAGAAATTTACATTTCAATTGCCAAATAAATCTTCTCGCTCTGCATAACTCAAACCATTTGGAAGCTCTATAGACGAAAATTCTAAATGCAAAACGCGTCTTCTTTTTTGTACTGTTGTTTCAGAGGAAGCATGCAACACTAATGGTTTTAATAACTGAACACCACCTGAAGCAACTTCACTGACAAAAGGAATAGAATTAGTACTAATTAATTTAATGTCTTCAGTGCTTAACTGTTTGTTATGCGAACCAGGAATCACTTTCAGCGCACCATTTTTTACAGTAGTATCATCTAAATGTATACGCATAGAAAATGTGTTTTTAGAAATCGCTTCTGGTGGACGAACGCTAATCACACCTTTTTTATTGGTCCAAGACGTAAACCCGTCTGTTTCTATTTTTTCTAATACATTGATAGGCACATCTTGATGCCATGTTACATACCAATTATCTTTTGGCGATTTATCAAAATAAATGGCTTTGGTTAAAAAAGCGTTTCTATCAATCGATTTTACGAGTTTTTTAAAATTCTTGTTGAATAAAATTTCTTTCAGTTCTGGCATCTTATTTAACACTTCTCGCATACAAAAAGTGGGCTCGTTGTGTTCTCTAAAATAAGCGTCGAACCTAGTTTTTAATTTTCTAATATCGCGTTTTGTGTACACGTGGTTAAGTATTCCAAAACCTTTGTGTTCTAGTCGTTTTGCAATTGTTCTTAAGCTTTTATCATTAATTTCTGTTTCATAAGCATCAATAGCATCATATAAACGTTCTTTAATGTTTCGTTTTAAACGCTCTGGCGCAATTACTTTGATGCCTTCGCCTAAACCTAAAATCTCTTTTTCTAATTCAAAATTTAACTGCACATCTAAAGAAATGGTTACACCATAATAATCTCTACTCACTTCTTTTTGCGAGTGATGAAACGGCTTTGTTAGTACATATGGTGCTTGTTTGTGTGTCACATAAAGTAAAACGTGTTCTGGCTCTAAATTAGGACTCACAGAAACACCAATAGCATTGTTATAATAGTTTTCAATATCAAAATTATGGTCAATTACATAGGGCTTATCACTTTTTTTAATGGCAATAATTCTATCTAAAGCCAAATTCATAATGCCTTCATTTTTATTGCGTTTACCAATTAAAAACCAGCGATTTCTGTACTCTTTTAATAGATAAGCATGAAATAAAAAAGTGTTCTCTTTCCTTGCTTTAAACGATTGGTAAGTTATTTCTATCGTTTCTTTTTTTAATATAAATTGGTAAAGCGCATCTAAAAATTCTAAGCCTTTTAAATTATCGTTCTTTTCAAAATCTATTAGCGATTTTTCATGTGTTTTTTGTGTGTAAACATGGTCTTCTAATTTTTGAACCATACTTCCTAATTCCGAAAAATGAGAAAATCCTTGAAATTGTTTTAAAAACGAAACAGCCTCTGATAGTTTGGTTAAATCTTGATTAGATATTGGACTGTTTGTAATGCTATAATCTGCATCATCGTATTTGTAAAACTTTCGGTCGTAAACTACAATTGGTGCATTGTAACCTAACTTATCGCTACGCATCATTTGTAAATCTAATTGCACAGTACGTTTGCTTACATCAACATCTTTGCCTTCGTATTCATAAAGTGCATCAGAAACGGCTTCTATTAAATCATTCAGTGTCCATTGTCTAAACTGATTTTGAAGACATTTATCAATGGTTTTATATCTTATTAATGCGTTTTTATTTACTGCCATAATTATTGATTACATGTGTTACAAAACAGATTTTTCACACCATCTTGTCTTAAATTCTGAAAATCTTTATCTATCCATTTGCACCATCTTTCTTTATTGAATTTTATAGCCAAATGATGAAAATCTAACAATATACTTTCTTGACCTTCTTTACTGTAAGGCACAAAGGTTTGTAATAAGACAAATGCAGCATTTTCATCTAATTCATCATACTCGTAACG
This sequence comes from Winogradskyella eckloniae, assembly GCF_013249045.1. Classification (GTDB taxonomy): domain Bacteria; phylum Bacteroidota; class Bacteroidia; order Flavobacteriales; family Flavobacteriaceae; genus Winogradskyella; species Winogradskyella eckloniae. The sequence continues at coordinate 303,090 of NZ_JABRWP010000001.1, read as the reverse complement.
CCCATAAAGCTTTTCAATGGTCATGTGATACATACTCCAACGGTTAAAAAATAAACTTAAATCTGTATCATCTTGTATACTTTGTGACTGACTCTTAAAATAATCTGCTATAAAATCAAAGGATTCGTCAATTTTAGAACTGAAGTTTATTTGAGCATAATACTGAATACTAGCCATATGGTAGTTTAAAAACAACGGATTTACTTTATCTTCATTTTTATAACTTTCAAATAAAGGTTCTACTTTTTCAGGATGCATAACTTTAGAAAAATCATCTAAACTTGTATCCCAATCACTTAGTAATCGTCTTGAGGTAATTGCGTAAAGATTAAGTAGGTTTTTTTGAGCAGCTTCGGACAGTAACTCAGGTTTAGATAACCAATTTCTAACAAAAAATACAATGTTATCTAAGGAATAAAAGGAAACGTTCTTTAGTAGTAATGCAGATACATTTTGCACCAATTCTGGTTCATCAAATAAATAATCTAACACAAATTCTTCATACAAAAAAAGATTGCTTTCCTCTTTTAAATACATCTCTGCCAAAACTTTATTTACTAAATCATAGTTTTCATTTAATATGGCGTCTACTAAGTTATAATGTAGTACTAATGGGTCGTCTAATTTCCAATTTCCATTGAGGTAAATAATTGCCTTAGAACGTCGTTGTAAGCTGAGTGCTTCTTTCCAGAATTCATTTTTATTATCCGCTAAATATCGTTTTATCTTAGGTTTATTGTTACCTAAAGTATTTTCTAATCCCAATAATTCGGTTTGGTAATAGCATAATTCCCAATTTTCTTTGGCATCAATCTTAAAGGCTTCAGGTTTAATATTTAGTTGGTCTTTTAAATAATTCTTTATATAATCTGCACGTTTACTGTGAAGCATTTTGTTCGTTTTTGAATTACCATCTACAGAGGTATAACTTTTTATGTCTATGGAATGAATTTGCTCAGGTTCAACCTCAAGCATTGGATTTGTAACCGGAATGCTTTTTCCGCTTTTAAAATCAAAACTCACTTCATAAATACCATTTACACCCTTCGTTTTTAAAACAATTTTTGGTGTATAAATTTCAGGTTTAATATCTCTTAACGCATACCTTCGGCTTGGTATATAACAAGGAACGTTGTAACTACATTTTTTTCCGTCTTTAATTAAAATGATATTTGCACTTAGTTTTTTACCTCTAAGCTGTTCCGGAATTTCTCCTAGAGATACAATTATCCTTTTAGGGTTTTCTGCCGTATTATAGGCAAATAATTCATCTCTAAAAACGGGTTTTAGCATTACACCTTCGTAAATATCAGAAGCATCTAGTCTATTTTCCTGGCCACACATTAATTGATTTCTATCTATTAAATCTATAGCAAATCCATCATTTTTATTTTCAATAATTTCATGAAGATTTTCAACACTATGATAACCCAATATCACTTCATTATCAATAATTGTTAATCCATTACCAATGTTTATAATAATATTACTATTAGGTCCTACAAGGTCGTCGCAAGTGGCATCCGAAGACTGAACAGCAAATGCGTTATCAGAAAGTTGACCATCAATTATATGACCTTTTTTACCAAAAACATGTGTTGCAAAAACACGTTTGGTTGTTGTATGGTAACCAAATCCAAAATCGGCATAATAAAATGAATCCGAAATCATATTGGCATAATGACCTGGCGAATTACGCCAAGACTTAAACATCTCGTAAGCCAATCTTTCTAATTCAGATTTACTTAATGGTAGTTTTTTAGGTCTTGTATACAGAATGTTCTCTCCAATATTAGTAAATGACTTATTGTAATGAAAAACGCGCTCTTTTGGATTGGGAAAATCAGTATTATACTCTACATGATTAAGCGAATTACGACTAACCATATAATCCGTATGCAATTGTGCTGCTTTGACTAAATCAGGATGTCTTTTAAGTGGATGTTTCCCTTTTGCCTTTCTTAATACATTAATTTTTTCCGTTAAAAGTTCTGATAATTTTTCTTTATCTGAAGCTTTTAATTGTGCATTTACACATTGAAAACTACATAAAAATAAAAGGCTAAAACATAAAATGTATTTCATAAGATTGAGAGGGTTTAAAACTTAAATCACTAAACACACCACAACTTTAATGCCTGAGTAAAACAACTTATATTTTATTATAACGCCTGGTCTAATTTAAAACAAAAAACATACTACGCAAAAAGATTGCGCAACATCTAAAGACATTTGATTAAAATTAATAAAATGGAAACTTTAAAGCTGAAAATATTCGAAGTATTAGTTAATGATATAAGCATTGAAGAATTTGAAACATGGTTATATCATTCTGAAGAAATAATTTCAAAAATTAAAACGAACACTTTTATTTACCAGATAATAACTATTAATTATAAAAGTGAAAAATGGCGTATTCAACTTGAAGAACTCACATTCTCAAAATTCGATAAAGATGAATTAATTGTACTAATTATTGAAAAAGAATGTAACCGTATAATCCACACTGAAAACTATGATAAAATATACACTAGTCTAAGTAAAATAATGATGCATTTTGATTATGAATCAGAAACTAAAACTATGTGGAATTTCTTTAGTTTGTGGGATCAATTCGACTTAATTAAGCTGCAACACTACTCAGAAAGCACTTACTATTCAGATGTAAAACAATTAGCTTTAGAAACATATTCTTTATTAAAAACTTGCCAAAATATGAATCAGAAAAAGGCAATTTTAAAATCTGGAAAAACAGTATCTAAAACAATTCAAAACGTCGAAATAAATGAACCTAAATCTAAAAAAAAAGCGCTGTCAAAAAAATTATTTGCTTTTTTCAAAAAAAGTTAATACTTCGTATTAAGGGCATGAATTTTCTGAAACTGAAAAATTAAATTTTGTAAAGTCGAAAAAAAAGCTAAATATTTGCATCGCATTTCAACCAAAACATAAGTTGAATTAAAAATTAGAAACTATGAGTTTATTTATAACATATCAAAACTGTCCAGAAGGAATACCGCCTTTTGTGATGCTTCGTGATTATCGTTAGATAAACTTTTCAAATTTATAAATGAAAAATCCGAAGCCAATTAAAAACTGTTTCGGATTTTTTGTTTTCAGTCATTAGCAAACCTGCTAAGCACATTTCCACAAACAGTTATTACAAAAACAAGACACATGTTACATTGATGTTTTCTGTATTTATTACAGTCAAAATTTTCAATTATTACTTCATGTTGTCACTAATCAAAATATCTTAAAAGGTCTATAATTAGACACTTAAAGCTATTACTAGAGAAAACATATCATGGGAAAACCATTAACAAAAACTAAAATAATACAAATAACCTCTGGTCGAGGTCCAGCAGAATGCTGTTGGGTTGTCGCTCAGATTCTAAAACAATTTTTAGAAGCTGTAAAAGACAATGGCATTGATTACAAAATATTACAACGCGAAAAAGGCATTGAAAACATGACGTTGCAATCTGTTACAATTCAGCTCAAGGGCAAAAGCCTAAATGCATTTTTAAGTCAATGGATAGGCACAATTCAATGGATTGGAATTTCAAAATTTAGACCAAATCACAAACGTAAAAACTGGTTTGTTGGTTTGTACGAAGTAAGCAAAAGCGAACAATTTGAAATTCTTGAAAAAGATATTACCTATCAAGCCACTAAAAGTTCTGGACCAGGCGGACAACATGTAAACAAAGTGAGTTCTGCTATTAGAGCCATTCATCAACCAACCAAAACACAAGTGCTGGTTATGGATAGTCGCTCTCAACATCAAAACAGAAAAATAGCAAAAACACGCTTGCAAGAAAAAGTAACAGAACTACAATTAGACGCTTTAAAATCAGGCATAAAAAACCAATGGAAAAACCACTTATCAATAGAAAGAGGAAATCCTATTCAGGTTTTTAAAGGTTCAGATTTTAAAAGAAATGTAGTTGTAAAAGATTTTAAAAAACAACGATACGCACTAAAAAACGAATTGCGTAATCAATTAAATAATTAAAACCATGGACACTAATTTATTAAACAATTACGTGCTAAAAGCTATAGATGCTTATCCATACGAACTAGAAGAAACTGTAGAAAATCTAAACTACGCCTTATCCTACGAAGCCGATAATGCTTATGCTTTGTATTTAATGGGTCGTTTACAAGCCGAACAATTTGGCGATTATGAAAAAGCCAAGCAGTATTATGCAGAAGCTTTGGCTAATAAACTAGATTTTCACAAGGTGTATTCAAAATACATTCTGGTGTTAATGTGGAACGAAGATTACCAAGAAGCTCAAAAACTAATTGACTATGCATTAACCGTAAAAGGATTAAACAAAGGCGAAGTTTACTTGTTTCAAGGGCAACTTTATGAGATTCATCAAAAATATAAGAAAGCATTAAAAGCTTTAAAGCTATCAAAAAAGCACGTGTACAATAACAATTTTACCAGTTTCATCGATTCTGAAATTAAAAGAATCAAAAACAAAATGAAACCGAAAAAGACTAAAAAGTCTGAAAACAAAAAGAAGAAAAAAAAGAAAAACAATTGATTGTCATTACTGCGCAGGCAGGCATCCACAATTAAAAAATTAGAATTATGAAACGACAAGAATTACTAAAACGATTCCTAACAGGAACAGACAAAACAGGACGCTTTATAGTAAGTTCAAAAATTACAGGTATTACCTATTTTATAGAACCCATAGACAACGGAAAACCAGATAAACTTTGGGGAGACGTTGACCCAGCAACAAATAAACTCACTGGAGATTATGGAAACAAAACTATTGGAGCTGTAAAAGAACAAGACTCTTTAATCACTGAAAGCAATGGGTTTACAAACATTTTAACCTTCAAAGGAAGTCCCTTAGGCGTAATAGATAGTAGAGATAAAATGTATGAACGCAATAAAATTTAAAAAATATTTTACTACGCAAAAACATTGCGCAACAGTGTACAATATTTGCAGAGTAATTAATAAAAAGTCTTTTTGGAATCAGACTTTAAAGTAGTGCTCTGCCAGAACGAGGCATCTGGCAGAGCTTCATAAAAGTTCTTTAAAATTATTAGGAAGCATTGAGCAATTGGTTGGCTCGCCTGACTGTAAATCAGGTCTTTTATTAAGCTTGTAGGTTCGAGCCCTACTGCTTCCACATCAAGCAAGTCTTGTTAAGTGTTTCAGTATAGCACTATTGTATAAATCCTTACCAAATGGTATGAGGTTTTTATATTCAACTTGACTTGATACCAACGGGTTATTTGGTAAATAATAACCACCATCTATGTACACAGGTTCGAATCCTGTCTTCTCTAACGGGAAGTAGCTAAAGCGGTTATAGCAGTAGATTCAACATGTAGGTTCGAATCCTACCAAACCGAGTTTCGGTTTGTGGCGGAATTGGTAGACGCGCTGTATTTCGGTTACAGTTTAAAATGGACTTTTAATCCATATCGCAGAGCTGGTTATCTCACAAAACTAACCACCAAGTGTGCCACACTTTAAATGGCAAAACAAAGTGAACTAAAACTCGCGAGTGCAATACGTTGCAAATGCAGTCTAGAAACACCTTGAAATACTGATGTATTAAAAGTTGTTTTAGGTTTTCTTTTAAAGATTCATTTTTCAATAAACGACTCAACAATGGTTGCTTCAAAATTGATAAATCGTCTGAAGAACAAAGCTTAAAAACCCTTTAAATCGCAAGTATTTCCGTAGTTAGAAAGATGGTTTTCTTTCACTTTGTTAGTGAAACCCATTTTTGAAAAGTCTTTGGACGAATTCAAAATTGATGGTTGAACTAATCCCGCTGAAAAGCGGGATTTTATTGAATAGTCATTCTCACAAAGAGAATTCTATTATAAATGTTTAACCGTTCTGAAATAAAAAATAAAAACTTCAGAACAAAAAATTAGAAATCATGTATAGAGTAAGAATTCATGCAGGTACAGTAGGTTTAGTGTTTAAAAACGGTAATTACGCTCGCGTTATTACAGCAGGAAAACATTGGATAAATTTTAGAGAGCAAGTCTTAAAATACGACTTATCACAAGCTTTCAGTGCACCAAAAGCATTAGAAATCTTGCTTAAAGATGAGGCTTTAGCCAACATGTTGCACGTTGTAGAAGTAAAGGATAACGAAATTGTCTTGCTTTACGAAAACAACAACTTTAAATGCGTATTAAAAGCTGGTCGTTACACCTTCTGGAAGGGTTTAATAAACTACAAATTTGTCACAGCAGATTTAAGTAAAATCGAAATCACAGAAGACATTAAAAACGTCTTGTTTAGCACTATGCAATTGCGTCCATACATTAGAACCTTTGAAGTTGCTGCATATGAACGCGCCATTATGATTGTTAACGACGCGTTTGTTAAAACCTTAGAACATGGTACATATCATTTCTGGAGAAACGAACAAACCATTAAAATCTCTAAAGCAGATATGCGTCAGTTGCAATTAGAAGTTGCAGGTCAGGAATTATTGACTAAAGACAAAGCAACCGTTCGTATTAACTTCTATGCACAATACAAAGTAACCAATGTAGAAACTGCGTTAATGCATAGCAAAGATTACGAAAAGCAATTGTACATTATTTTGCAATTAGCATTGCGCGCCTTTGTTGGTGCTTACACTTTAGACGAATTGTTAGAGCAAAAGGAAACGATTGCCAAAGCCGTTTTAGAAGATGTAAAAACACAGGCCAACAAGTTAGGTGTAAATGTGTTGCATGCTGGTTTACGAGACGTTATTTTACCAGGCGACATGAAAGAGATTATGAATCAAGTATTGATTGCTCACAAAAAAGCGCAGGCTAATGTGGTCACAAGACGAGAAGAAACAGCCTCTACAAGAAGCTTGTTAAATACCGCGAAATTAATGGAAGACAACAGCATGTTGTTCAAGTTAAAAGAGATGGAATATGTTGAGAAAATTGCCGACAAAATTGGCGAAATCACAGTAGCCGGAAACGGAAACGTTATTGAACAATTAAAGGACATTTTCTCTGTGAATAAGTAAATTCTAAATCCTGCAAGGTTTCAAAAACCTTGTAGGTTTATTTTCAAATTACAATTCATACCTACAAGGTCAAAAAAGACCTTGCAGGATAAAAAATAAAAAAGGATGCTTGAGTAATCGCTAAAGCAGAGCAAGGAAATATATAAACACAAGTAAAAGAACAAAAAGAAGGATTTAAAAACTTAAATAAGTAAATATTCAAGTCCCATATCAATTCATAGAATTGAACGTCAAGGCGCATAATAGATGAAGAAAAGCTTCGAAATCAGGAGAACGCAGTTCGACGCGAAGTTTTCAAATCGGTTTCAGTTTGAAAAACTGAAAATTCCTTGGCTTGACCGTGATTTTTTGGTTCGTTTACTCGTGAATTTTCATTTTATGGAACTCGTGATGTGCTTCGCAGTTTGTATCAAGACAAAATGAACGTAAAGAAAAAAATGAACGAAAGGTAAAAAACAATAATACCTACAAGAATAGATACTGAATCAAGTTCAGCACATGCCTTGCAGGATAAAAAACCAACTACGCAAAAACAATGCGTAACACACTATAATATTTGTAGTGTTATTGACAATTTATTGTCATTCCGCACTTAATGCGGAATCTATAAAAAACTATTAATTAAAAAAAATCCCACTTTCACGGGAAATGAATATGAAAACAAATACAAAATTAACTGGTCACGATTTATTAGCCTTAGGTTACAAACAAGGCAAATGGATGAAAGACGCCTTAACTTATATCAACAAAAATGAATTAAAAGGCGACGCCTTAAACACATATTTAGAGCAATTTAAATCGCCAGACCCAATAGCATTACATAAAACACCTATTGAATTTTCAATTAACATTAAAGCAGAAAACGACTTAGAAAAAGTCAATGTTGATCACGTCATTAACTCCATGCAAACCTTAATGAAAACACCAACATTAGTAGATGGTGCTATTATGCCAGATGCTTGTCCTGCTGGTCCAGATGGAACCATTCCGGTTGGAGGTGTTGCAGTGGCCAAAAACGCCATTCATCCTGGCATGCATAGCGCAGATATTTGTTGTTCTGTAATGCTAACCGATTTTGGTAAAGTAGCACCAAAAGATATTTTAGATGCAGCACATACCATTACTCATTTCGGACCTGGTGGTCGCGATAGAGATTCACAGTTTAGATTTCCTAAGGCACTTTTAGACGCTTTTGAATCTAATTATTTGTTAAACGATGGTAATATGATTCAAATCGCAAGGTCTCATTTAGGAACCCAAGGCGATGGTAACCATTTCTTGTTTGTTGGAACCTCTAAAAAAACAGGAAATACCATGTTGGTTACACATCATGGTTCAAGAGGCCCTGGAGCACGTTTGTACACAAAAGGCATGAAAATAGCGGAACGTTTCAGAAAAGAATTATCGCCAGACACGAAGAAACAAAATGCTTGGATTCCGTTTGAAACTGAAGAAGGACAAGCCTATTGGGATGCCTTGCAGATTATAAGAAATTGGACAAAAACCAATCATGAAGTATTGCATAATTCAATAGCTGAAACTTTAGAAATTAAAATTGAAAACAGATACTGGAACGAACATAACTTTGTCTTTAAAGATGGCGATTTATTTTATCATGCTAAAGGTGCCACACCATTAGATGCTAAGTTTATGCCAGATATTACAGGACCAAGATTGATTCCTTTAAACATGTCTGAACCTGTATTAATTGTTGAAGGACCTACCACAAGCACTAATTTAGGTTTTGCACCGCATGGCGCAGGTAGAAATGTGAGTAGAACACAACATAGAAAAAGCAAAACAGGTACAACTATGCAAATCTTTAAAGAAGAAACGCGTGGATTAGATATTCGGTTTTTTTCAAAAGAAATTGATATTACTGAGTTGCCATCGGCTTACAAAAACGCCAAAGCGGTTAGACAACAAATGGATGAGTTTAATCTAGGTAAAGTCATTGACGAAGTCATGCCTTATGGTTGTATTATGGCTGGCGATTGGCAGAAAAATGCACCTTGGAAGATTAGACGAGAGAAACGTAGAAACTCTAAAAAGAGAAATAGAAATTAATTTTTAAATAAGACCTGCTAGGTTTTAAAAACCTGCTAGGTCTAGGTCTAAAATTTAACCTTAGAAAGGGAAAAAGTGGGCTGACTTCGGTTGGTCTGCTTTTTTATTTTAAAAAACCTCAACTATCTTAAATTCATTCCCTCTAAAAATAATGGTATCATCATCACCTTTAGACAATAACAATTGTGCAATTGGTGTTGCCGCAGAAATGGCAAAAAACCTTGTATTATCCACAACTAATTTACCAGCACTTACAGCAATAAAATAATTGGCTTGTGTTGTTTTTATCACAGAACCTAATGCCACTTTTTGGTGTTTAGCTTCGACATTTATTTTTTGAAGGATTTGTTTTTGCTTTTCAATTTCTGCTAATTGATGGCCTGCTTTTTCGCGTTCTAATTGCAGCATGGCTCTTCCGGTTTCATGCTTATCACCAGCACTACTTTTGGTTTCGGACGTTAGAGATACTTGAATATCTGAAATGGTATTTTGTATCACTTCTAAACGGTTGTTTAAGAAGTCTTGGCATTGGCTATGTAATTGTTGTTTTATATTCATGGTGGTTTAAAAAGTAGATGTATGTCCATGCAGGCATAACATATCTATTCGATTAAATCTGCTATTTCTTTTCCTATTATACTTCCAACAGCAATGCCCATACCTCCTAATCGTACGCCACAAAACACGTGGTTAGATAGTTGTTGAACAATTGGGTTTTTGTGTTTTCCAACACCCATAATTCCAGACCAACGATGGTCAATTTCAAAATTTGTGGTTGGCAGAATCGTTGTTTTTAATAAGTCTTCAAGCTTATTTTGTATAATTTCTGTTTGCGCAAATGCTGTGGTTTCTTCTGTTTTAAAATCAAGGTGTCGTCCACCACCAAGTAATATTCTATTATCAATGTTTCTAAAGTAATAATAGCCTTCATCTAAATGAAAGGTGCCTTTAATATGTAAATTATCAATAGATTTTGTTATTAGTATTTGTGCTCTTGCTGGTTGCACTTTTTCTATATTAAGGTGCTTTGCAAATCCATTGGTTGCAATACATAAATTCTTGCTTTTGAATTCAAATTGGTTGGTTTTGAGTGTTACTGCGTTTATATCTTCAGAATAGGATTCCAACGTTATGTTATTCAGAATTTTTATGCCCAAAGACTGCACCTTATTTAATAAAGCACTCATCATTTTTCCGGTATCAATCTGCCCTTCAAATGGATTAAAACAATAGTCTGATTTTACATTTTTAAAGCCAAAATCATTGTCTTTAAACGAAAACACATTCGCATTAAAAATGGGAAACAACAATTCATTAATTTCTTTCAGTTGACTTTTACATGTGTCATAAAGTGTATTATCAGATTCTAAAAACAATTCATAACCTCCTAAATTCTGGTAACCAATAGTCTTATCTCCTAAGTTGTCTCGAAGAATTTGTAAGCCTTCAATTCGTTTTTTAATCAGTTGAATAACCTGTTCTTTAGAATGCGTTTGTAAATCATCAATAATCTCACTTATACTACCAAAACAAGCAAAACCAGCATTTTTGGTGCTTGCCCCTTGTGGCAGAATGCCTTTTTCAAGAATTAAAATCTTTGCATTTGGAAAACGTCGCTTTAATTGTAAAGCACAATTTAGACCTACAATGCCACTACCTACAATTGTAAAATCAATGTGTGTTAACCATGTTTTTGTTTCCCAATACGATAAATTCATAATGCCATTTTATTCCATAAAAAAAGCTCCTATAATAAGGAGCTTTTAAAATATACATAATAATTTTATTCTACTATAATTTTCTTAGTCACTTTGTGTGAACCATCAGAAATCATAAGCATATAAACACCTGCTTGCGCGTTATTAAGCTGAATGGTTTCATCAAAACGACCTGTATTACTATAAATCTTATTGTAAATTGAACGGCCTCTTATATCATAAACATCTATTGAAATGGCGTCGCCAGATGTTGGATTAAAGCCAATATTAAATTCTCCATTATTTGGATTAGGATATACACTTAAATTATCTAATTCATTTTCAGAAACACTTAGCACATCTTGACAAAACTCTAATGACCAATTGTTTAAAGTCCCTGTGTCTCCAGTATAGAAATCCACCAAAACAAGAGTCCAGTCTCCACTCATTTCTAAACCATTAAATGTACTCAAAGCATTTTCAGGAGCGGCTAAACCAACTGTAGGCGTTGCACACACAATTGCAGCCTCGCCATCTTTAAATGTTATATCAATACCTTCATAACCCGTTGTATTACAATTTCTATTCCAAATATTAACAAAATTTACGCCGTCTGGATGTTGTAATTGCAATAATAAATCTCCTATATAAGAGTGCGTAATATCTACAGACACTCTTAAATCTGAAATGGTACCAGTGTCAGATACATTGATTGTATTACCAACGGCTGTACCTGCTGAATTGGCTCCTGCACCATCTGGAATAGACAAAGTTAATGCTCCGGAATCATAGGTTGTACAAACGACATCTACACCAATTGCAATGCTATTACTGTTTACATTAAAAAATATTCCATTAGCAGCTTCTACCATAATTCTACAATTGGAAGATGCTACATTAGGCACTGTTATACTTTGAGAGCCATCGTTTGGTGTATTACTAGCTAAAACCGTGTCAAAATTTAATCCACCATCTGTAGATAGTAAAATATTTACATTAGCTTCATTAACTCCGTTAGCCGTTGTTCCGGCAACATCCCAAGTTACGGTCTGTGACGTTCCAACATCCCAAGAAATTCCACTAGAATTTTGTGATGTTACGGTAAAAGGACCTGCTGATGTTGTAACTGTTGCTGTCATATTATCAGAATCTGTTTGGCCACCAACCGCGTCATTATCTCTAACGGTTAACGTAAAGTTTAAGGCTCTATTAACCATTGCTAATTTTTCCCAATCCGTTGAAACTCCTCCAGTTTCAATAATATTTGAAAGCCTTGGTATATAACGAATAGGATTTGAGGTTCCAGCATAACTTCTAACCAGTGGTCCTGTAGTTGTAGTTTCCGTTGGTATACCTGCTGTTCCTAAATCATATTGTTCCCACGTATAGGTTAAAGATGCTGTTCCATCAACATCTGTTGAGGCACTTCCGTCTAATTTATAAGGTGTTCCTTGTGGAATTGTGTAATTTGATCCTGCATTTGCTATAGGTTCTGAATTTCCAGTTGCCGTTCTATTTACAGGGCAAGCACCTGTACTCGTGACATGGTTCCAGATTCTAAAAATACTATTTCGATGAAAATAATCATCACTACCAATTTGTACATTATGAGATCCACAAATACCAGCATATGCCATAATTGTAGAACCACTTCCTGGCTCATAAGCATTTGATGCTGATCTGTTACCTCCAGAACAACTACCAACTGATCCATTAAACGTATGAGGTGCACCAAATTGATGGCCTAACTCATGAGCGACATAATCGATATCAAAAGCATCTCCTGTAGGTTGTGAAATTCCCGTTACTCCTCTGGCTTTATTATTGTTGCTACAGGTTACACCTAAACCAGCTAGCCCACCAGCGCCAGTACTAAAGGTATGACCTATATCATAATTTGCCGAACCAATTGTACTATTAATAACACTTTGACTTTGATTAATTAATAAATTTGTACTATCGTTATCAAAAGGATCCGTAGCATCGTCTGTATAGACTAAACTTGAATTATTAGCAACAAGTGTTAACGTTATAGATAAGTCCCTTTCATAAACTCCATTGACTCTGTTAATTGTAGCAACAATAGCAGACATTGCTCCAGTAACAGTTCCGCCATGGAAGGTTGCATATTCACCTGTACAAGCCACAGCTAATCTATAATTCCTAAGCATGCCATCATTTGCGTTTTTAGCTAATGAAGTCGCGTCGCTATACATACGATCTAAATTAGGGTCATCAATAACACCACATTCAAAATCAACATCTAAAACATTTAAATTACTTCTAGAATATACTGTATATATGGTACCATCAACGGAAAAAGGATCGATAAACTGAGTCCCTTTTGCTGTATTTATTACCATTGCATGTAACCCTTTTTGAGTTATGCTAAATCTAATAATCTCTGAAGGGTTGTCTATCCCTTGTCCTGCATATGTCCTTAAGTTAGGATATTCAGCTTGAAGTGCAGGTTCCATCATGCTTGCTTCAAAAACTCTAAAATTATTTAATTCCCCTTCTGAATTTGGAAAAGAAACAATTGTATTCCCTGGATTTTCTCTATTACCAACGTTTTGGAGAGTGTTCGTTAGGTCTTCTAAACTAAGTTTAAAAAACACCTCATTTTTTAACGAAATTTTTCTAAATACTTTTTCGGCTTGTTGCGCTTTAGTGTCGCTAACCTTAGACCATAAGCCATCTGAACTCTGAGCGCTAGCTGCCATTGAAAGAAACAAAACAAATATAATTGCCGTTTTAATGAAGTAAATTTTTTTCATAATTACATTTTTTTTACAATCCTTAAAGTTAGTTGTATTTATTCGATTATCAAAAATTGCGTTACTTTCATTTTAAGACAAAAATCTACAAACCCTCTAAAATGAGATATAAAAAAACCCAAACTACTAAGTTTGGGTTATTTATATTAATCTTCAGCCGCAACTTTCAGCTTAAAGTCTTCCATAAATTTAGTGGTATAATTACCTGCTAAATAATCTGGATGATCCATTAATTGTCTATGAAAAGGAATAGTGGTTTTTATTCCTTCTATTACAAATTCATCTAATGCACGCTTCATTTTGTTAATAGCTTCTTCTCTAGTTTGAGCTGTAGTAATTAACTTAGCAATCATAGAATCATAATTTGGCGGAATACTATAACCAGCATAGACATGCGTATCTAATCTTACACCATGTCCACCAGGTGCATGTAAAGTAGTAATTCTACCTGGCGAAGGCCTAAAATCATTAAACGGATCTTCTGCGTTTATTCTACACTCAATAGAATGTAATTGTGGTAAATAATTTTTTCCAGAAATTGGCACACCAGCGGCAACAAGTATTTGTTCGCGTATTAAATCAAAATCAATGACTTGCTCGGTAATAGGGTGCTCTACTTGGATACGCGTATTCATTTCCATAAAATAGAAATTTCTATGCTTGTCTACCAAAAACTCAACGGTACCTGCACCTTCATATTTAATAAATTCAGCAGCTTTCACAGCGGCTTTACCCATTTTACTTCTCAACTTATCCGTCATAAACGGAGATGGTACTTCTTCTGTTAGTTTTTGATGACGTCTTTGTATAGAACAATCTCGCTCAGATAAATGACAAGCTTTACCACTTGAATCACCTACAATCTGTATTTCTATATGTCTAGGCTCTTCTATGAGCTTTTCCATATACATATCATCGTTACCAAATGCAGCTTTTGACTCTGATCTTGCAGATTCCCATGCATTCTGTAAATCTTCTGGTTTCCAAACTGCGCGCATTCCTTTTCCACCACCACCAGCAGATGCTTTAAGCATAACAGGGTAACCTGTTTCCTTTGCAATTTTCACACAGTCTTCAAAAGTTTCTATTACGCCATCACTGCCCGGAACACAAGGAACACCTGCCGCTTTCATTGTAGCTTTTGCATTTGCCTTGTCACCCATTTTATCAATCATATCCTCAGAAGCACCAATGAATTTAATGCCATGCTCTTCACAAATTTTTGAAAATTTTGCGTTTTCTGATAAAAATCCATAACCTGGATGAATAGCATCTGCATTGGTAATTTCTGCAGCAGCAATTATATTAGATATTTTTAAATAAGAATCACTACTTGAAGGTGGTCCAATACATACGGCTTCATCAGCAAACTTAACATGAAGACTTTCTGCGTCTGCTGTAGAATATACCGCAACAGTACGGATACCCATTTCTTTACAAGTTCTAATAACTCTAAGAGCTATTTCTCCTCTATTGGCAATTAGTATTTTTTTAAACATGTCTTTATAGTTTAAGAGTTTATTGTTTAGTTGTTTATGTTTAAATATTTATAATTTAAACTTTTAACTTAAACTTCTAAACCTAAAGTTTATGAAGGATCAACTAAAAATAAAGGTTGATCAAATTCTACTGGAGATGAATCATCAACCAAAACTTTTACAATTTTCCCAGAAACTTCTGACTCTATCTCGTTGAATAATTTCATAGCCTCGATAACACAAAGAACATCTCCTTCCTTTATCTCAGTACCAACTTCTACAAAGACTGGTTTGTCTGGCGATGGTTTACGATAGAAAGTACCAATAATTGGTGATTTTATCGTTATATATTTAGAATCATCAGCTGTAGATGAAGCTTCTGTTGGTGTTTTGGCTACCTCCTGAACTGGAGCAGCTTGTTGAACCGGAATATGTTGTTGTTGTAACACAGGAGCAGCTTGCATAGGAACTTGTTGTACAATGGTAGTATCATCTGAACCTGTTCTAATCGTAATTTTAACATCATCCATTTCTAACTTAACTTCACTTGCACCTGATTTGGCTACAAATCTAATTAAGTTTTGTATTTCTTTTATATCCATAATTTTTAGATATTTTTAGTTAGTTAATTATTTAGGAATTATAAGCCCATTTAAAATAAATTGAGCCCCAAGTGAATCCGCCACCAAAAGCAGCAAATATAAGAGTGTCACCTTTTTTTAATTGTGATTCATAATCAAAAAGTAATAAGGGTAATGTAGCAGATGTTGTATTCCCATACTTCTGAATATTCATCATTACCTTATCGTCTTCTAAGTTTATTCTATTAGCAGTAGCGTCTATTATTCTTTTATTGGCTTGATGTGCTGCTAACCATTGAATATCATCATTTTTAAGATCATTTCTTTTCATTATGCGCTCAGCAACATCAGCCATATTAAAAACTGCATTTTTAAAAACTGTTTTACCGTCTTGAAAAATATAATGCTTTCCTTCGTTGAATGTATTCTCGTTTATTGGGTATGAAGAACCTCCATATGTGGCTTGTAGAAAATCTCTTCCTTCGCCATTACTTCTTAGTAGTTCATCTTGCAACCCTAAACCTTCTTCGTTTGGCTCAAACAACACTGCGCCTGCACCATCACCGAAAATTATACAAGTTGCTCTGTCTTTATAGTTAATAAATGAGGAGTTTTTGTCTGCACCTATTAAAAGAATTTTTTTATACCTCCCAGACTCTATATAAGCAGAAGCTGTTGACATGCCGAATAAAAAACTAGAACACGCCGCTTCTAAATCGTAAGCAAAAGCATTAGTGGCACCTATTTGAGTAGCCGTATATGATGCTGTTGCTGCTGCTTTCATATCTGGTGTAGCAGTACATACAATTACCAAATCTATTTCTTTAGGATCTAATCCTTTTTTTTGTATTAGATCTTCAGCTGCCTTAATAGCTAAAAAGGAAGTTCCTTTTCCTTCTTCTTTAAGAATTCTACGTTCTTTAATACCAGTTCTTGTAGTAATCCATTCGTCATTAGTTTCTACCATGGTCTCAAGTTCTTTATTTGTTAAAACAAAGTCTGGTACATAGCCTCCGACTGCTGTAATTGCCGCTGTGATTTTACTCATAGTTAGGATTTAGAAAATTAAAAATATAGAAAATTGACAAATATTGATATGTTTTACTCAATTATTATCAATTTTTGGCAAATAATAGCGCAAAGTAAGTTGTTTTTACGCTATTCAAAAAATAATAACAAAAAAAACGCTCACAATGGAGCGTTTTCTTGTATGCGTGCATAGTAATTATGCTACGTTTTCTTCTTCTACAGATTTGTCTATTAAAATTTGACCTCTGTAATATAATTTACCTTCGTGCCAGTGTGCTCTATGGTATAAGTGTGGCTCACCAGTTGTTGGGCAAGTTGCTATTTGAGGTACAGAAGCTTTATAATGAGTTCTTCTTTTATCTCTTCTTGTTTTCGATATTTTACGCTTTGGATGTGCCATTTTAAATGTTATTTATCCGTTAATAGTTTTTTTAAATTATTCCAACGAGGATCAATATCCTCTGATGATTTTGTTTTGTTGTCCTCTTGTGGACTTAATTCTTCTAATTTTGAAAGTATATCTGACTGCAATGTGCCATCTTCTATACCTGGATGAATTCGCTTTATAGGAACCGCCAAAATAATAAGTTCATAGATATACTGAGCCACATTTATTTCGTATTCTCCATGTGGTACAATTAATATGTCTTCATTATCATTATTGTACTCATTTCCAAACTTAACAACGAGTTTAAAATGGTCGTCAATAGCCTGATTATAAGGTTCGTTTGTTACATCGCAATTAAGATTAATTACCCCTTCCGCCGAAAAATACAACTCCAATAAGGTTGATTTTTTTTCGAATTTAAGGTCAATTTTAACATCAACAGCGTTGAATTCGTCGTATTCAAAATGCTCAAAGAACGTGTTATCAATTTGATAATCAAAATGATGCTCTCCTATTTTTAAACCTACAAAAGGTATTGTATAAGATTTTAATGCCTTCATCATCACTCTCAATTTGAGCCTGCAAATATATAAAATTTTAATTATTTAAAGCCTAGATATCAACAAATTTTGTTTATAACTATCTCGACTGCTTTTTTAACGGGTTTTTACTAAAATGTTTAAAGTCTTTTCTACTTCTAAAAATTTGTTTTGCTGTTTCTACAGCGTGTTTAAATGAACTTTCGTCTGCTATTCCTTTTCCTGCTATTTCATATGCTGTGCCATGGTCTGGTGAAGTTCTTACTTTATCTAAACCTGCCGTATAATTTACACCCTTACCAAAAGCAATGGTTTTAAACGGAATTAGACCTTGATCATGATAAGATGCTATAATGGCATCAAAACTTTTAAACGTATTTGAGCCAAAAAAACTATCTGCAGAATATGGACCGTAAACTAACTTTCCTTCGGATTTTATTAATTCTAATGTTGGTTTTAAAATGGTATCATCTTCATCACCGATAACACCATGATCTCCTGCATGAGGGTTTATTGCCAAGACCGCTATTTTTGGCTTACGGATTCCAAAATCTTGAATAAGCGATTTTGTAACGGTATTAATTTTTTCCTTTATGAGTTCTTTAGTAATGGTTTTACTCGCATCTTTAAGAGGTACATGATCCGTTAATAGACCAACTCTAAGTGTGTTAGAAACCATAAACATTAAACTCTTTCCATTAAGCGCTTTTGCTAAATAGTCGGTGTGACCTGGGAAATTAAACGATTCTGATTGAATATTATGCTTATTTATTGGCGCTGTAACAAGCACATCTATTACATTTTCCTTTAATGCATTTGTGGCCGCCTCTAAGGATTTAATTGCATATTCTCCAATTACTGTACTCTCTTTCCCAAACTCAATCTTCACAGGCTCGTCCCAAACATTTACAACATTAAATTTTCCGATTACAGCTTTTTCCGGAGCATCTATAGTAAAGAAATTAATCTTACTTTTAAAATGATTTTTAAAAAACTGCATTACTTTGCCTGAAGCGAATATCACAGGTGTTGTAAGCTCTAAAGTCCTTGGGTCTTCATATGTTTTAAGAATAATTTCTGGGCCAATACCATTAAGGTCACCTATTGAAATACCTACTTTTACCGATTCAATTTGCTTCATAAAATTTACTAACTAATATTAAAACTGACGTATTGTTAATCTTAAATTGGGTTTTCTGTTATATACAAAGTTTTCTCATAAAATGGCTTTAACTTTGTCGTTGCAAATTTAAACTAAATAAAGTACAATTTATGTTTACAGGAATTATTGAAAATTTAGGCATTATAAGTCAACTAAAAGAAGAAGGAGGAAATCTTCACATTACAGTCAAATCTTCTATTTCTCAAGAATTACAAATAGATCAAAGCGTTGCTCATAATGGTGTTTGTTTAACCGTTATCAATATTGAAGGTGAGCTCTATACTGTAACTGCCATCGAAGAAACTTTAAATAAAACTAATCTAGGATCTCTTTTAAAAGGTGAAGAAGTAAATATTGAACGCGCTATGAAACTTGGTGATCGGTTAGATGGTCATATTGTACAAGGCCACGTAGATCAAACTGCCATTTGCAAAAATATTACAGAAAAGGATGGAAGTTGGGTTTTTACCTTTGAGTACGATCCAACCCTAAATAATGTAACCATAGAAAAAGGTTCTATTACCGTAAATGGTGTTAGTTTAACCGTATTAAACTCTAAAATAAAAGAATTTTCAGTTGCTATAATACCTTATACATATCAAAACACAACGTTTAAATCTTTATCTATAGGAGACCGAGTGAATTTAGAATTTGATGTTATTGGGAAATACGTGAAACGTCTTAATGACTTAAGAGGTTAAGCTTTCTTTTTTGAAGCAATTACCATTTTATACGTACCATATACCAATGCTACTATAAACAATACTAGTATTCCTCCATCAATAGGCAATCCAGGAGGTGGTGGTGGAATTGGAGGCGGAGGCGCAGTACCTTGCGCTATAGATGCGAAACCTAGAAAAAAAACTAAGACTGAGGCTAACATATTTTTGTTTTGCATTCTATTGATTATGGGTGTAAATGTATTAAAAAAAATCAGTTTACAAAATTAATTCAACCAAAAAACATCTTTGAACGGTAAAATTTATCGACGAAATACTTAAAAATTGCATGGTTTTAGGGAAGATACTTACAATTTCACAGTACTGAACGCAAATATAATATTATTTTTTAACCCAAATCATTACTCCTAGTAAATACTTTAGAATAATTCCTTTCTCACTAATTATTTTATACTAAAACTGTAATATTCGTAATTTATTTTAGGCACTTCAAAAAAAGTCTAAACAACTACACTTTATATTTCTATAGTGTTATAAATCTGTTTTATATTATTTTCTCCATATTTTCTTTCTAAACGTCTAATCGTAAAATGTGCTGTAGCCATTTTTTGAAAATGATCCACAAACACATAGTTTAATCCGCCTCCACCTAGTGCTCCGATTAATGGAACGGCCTGCGCCACAAACTTTTCACTAATAAATAAACTTAATCTTGATGCTATATTAGACAAAAAACTTCCTATTGCATTAGACCCTAAAACTCCTGCGCCTTTTGCTAAATTATCTAATGTAACTTTAATACCAGACGCAGACACATTGTTTATTGCTGAATTTAAAGTAAGCCTTGTAGTATAATAACTCGCGTCTAAATCATCATCATTGTTAGATTCGCCGCCTAGCGCAAAAACCTGAAGACATGCCATTTG
Organism: Winogradskyella eckloniae; assembly: GCF_013249045.1. GTDB lineage: Bacteria > Bacteroidota > Bacteroidia > Flavobacteriales > Flavobacteriaceae > Winogradskyella > Winogradskyella eckloniae. The sequence continues at coordinate 282,738 of NZ_JABRWP010000001.1, read as the reverse complement.
CCCTTCTAACGTATATATATCCTCGCCTTCACTACGTGCAATATCCATAATTGTTCTCATTAAAAATTTTGTTGTAAGCGTTACTTCTGAAGCAAAAATAGCGGTACCGAAACCTGTAGAAGCACCAAAAAAACCACTAATAGCACCTGTACTAGTAACAATACCTTTATAAGTCTTTTTAGAGGGTTTACTAAATTTTTTATTTTTTTGAATGGTAAGTAAATTAGCTTGAATAATCTTTAACAATACAGATTCTGTTATTTTTTGCACTTTTAACAGTACTTTCTTTGGCACAAACTTTACACCTGTCTCCACTGTATTTCCTACTTTATTAATGTTTCTAATTGCCCAACTTAAATTATGCATACTAGATTTAGCATTGGATAGTAAAATTTTGTCTTCTGGAGAAATTGAAATTGGTATAATAGCCATAATAACGTTTTATTGTATGACGCTAATCTACTGTATTCGTTACAATTCATCACATTACCAATAGAAAAACCTTTCAATTTCTTGAAAGGTTCAACTTAAATCTTGGATTACATTTAAAACATCAATTAGAACAACACTAAGAACTATTATATGGTTAAAATAAGTTTTAAATTAAAATACCATGTGGAATTTTCCAAAACCAGGCGTCCAAGATGTATTCTGATCTAAAGAAATTTTGGTTTAATAACTAGCATAGCCCAAGCCCAATTCTGGCTACCTGCAGCCGCATCTTCCGTAATTCCTTTTAGTTCATACATTCCATCACTAGCAAACATTTGAGAGTAGCCTAAAACCAATGCGTAACCTTTAAATTTTTGTTTAAAAACCAAATCTACCTCAGTACCTAAAGACTTTTCTCCACTTGATAATTCTTGTTCTCCACTAAAATTCAACGCTTTGACTAATAAACTAGACTTTTCTCCTAATTTAAAATTTGCACTAGCATGTATATCAACCAAACCAATAGAATTTGCATGATTACCAACATAGAAATAGTCCATAAAACCATTAAACTTATGATTTGTTCCGTACAATGGGAAGAAAGCTCCAGTTTCACCAGCATCGCCATCATTGCCACTAATCACTTCGACACCTGCTCCAAATGTAACTTTATCAGAAGATTTATAGCTTAAATCTAAACTTAATAAATGAGCACCTTTTACATCGACTTCCCCTTGTCTTTGACCCGTTTGTAAATAGGCATTTGCTGCTACACCAAATTTACCACTATTGTATTTTAAATGTGTTCCTATAGTTTGCAATCCACTTGTACCATCAGCAGTTACACCATCATCTTCATATTCCTGAAATCCATTATTCATTAATAATAAGCTTCCTGAAAACTTAGACCATTTTTTACTTAAATGTAACATCTGCATCGTTTTATAAGAGAAAAATCCTGTAGTATCATATGAAGTTCCCACAGAAACAAAACCTGCCGGATTGCTATAATCTTGATTAAAAGCCAAAGCAAAATCTAACTTAAAACTATCCTTTTTATACTTTAACAATGCGGCATCATGATTACGTCCTTGTTGCGCCCAATCTAATCCACCTAAAATACGTTGATCATCATATGACAAAATTTGACGACCAATTTTAGTAGAAAAGCCTTCTCCTAATTTAATATCTGCCCAAGCTTGAAATACAGCAAACGAATTATTTTGATCGTAAGGTAAAATCTGTCTGTTTTCTCCCCAAACAAGTACATCTTGTAAACTTAAGTAAAAGCTATAAGCGTCAGTTTTAAATCCTGCATTTAACCTAGCTCTAGTTGAAATGCCAAATCCAGCATCTGCATCATCGGCAATAATACTACCAAAGCCATTTCTATATTCTGTACGTGGTCTAAATTCTCCGTCTAGACTAAATTGTGCTTGAGCAAATTGTGCAAACAAAGCCATAAAGCCTATTAAAACATATTGTTTTTTCATGATTCTTGTTTTTAAGTTTGAATTATTTTTTGAGTTTTTAAATATCATTTGTTGGTTGTTTTAGGTTGTAGTTGTCCTGGGCTTATAAAAAATTTCTTTTTTTAAGCCTATTTCAACCACTATAAATTCTTGTTTATTTTTCTCTTTTTAGTGCTCTAAAAAGTCAATTAAGTGCTTTCTGTATTTGTAATAATCATTATGCTCTAAAACGGTTTTTCTCGTTCTAGGTCTTTCAAAATCAATATCTAAAATATCACCTATTTTTGCTTTTGGTCCGCTGGTCATCATCACCACTCTGTCTGCTAAAAAGATAGCTTCATCAACATCGTGCGTAATCATTACGGCTGTAATTTTTTCCTTATTCCAGATTTCAATTAAAATATCTTGCAACTCTCCACGTGTAAGCGAATCTAACATACCAAAAGGTTCATCTAATAATAATACCTTCGGTTTAATAGCAAAAGCCCTTGCGATTCCAACACGTTGTTGCATTCCTTGAGATAAATCTGAAGCTCTTTTATTAAAAGCATCTTCTAAACCTACTTTTTGTAAATAATATTTAGCAATATCATTTCGTTGTGCCTTTGTTGCATGAGGAAAAACCTGGTTTACACCCAATAATACATTTTGTAAGGCCGTCATCCATGGCATTAAACTCGGTGCCTGAAATATAACTCCGCGATCAGGACCTGGTCCTTTTATCTGTTTTCCTAACACCGAAATATGACCTCCAGAAATTGGGTTTAAGCCCGCAATCATAGATAGCATTGTGGTTTTACCGCAACCCGAATGACCAATAATGGTTACAAACTCTTCCTTTTTAATTTGAAGATTTAAATCTTCTAATACGATATAATCACCCTTTGGAGTTGGATAGACTTTTTTTAAATTTTTTAAATCTAACATGACTTCATTTGATGGAAAAAGTCCATTGTCAGTCATAATATTAGATTGATTTGATGTGCTCGTAATACTCATAGAAATTTGTATTTAAACTGATTAACAAAATCTTTTGGGCTTAAATCTGGTAAAATTATTTTTTCATTAGATTCCGATTTTCGTTCTTCACCTATATCCATCAAGTACTCAATAATGGCGTTTCTCGTCTTCTTAAAATTAGCATTATCGTTTAACTCAGTTTTATCCCTTGGACGTTCAATATCTATTTTAAATTCTGGTCCTAAAGTTGCGTTTGGACCTGGACGTAAAGGAATAATACGATCTGCCATATAAATCCCTTCATCAACGTCATTTGTAATTAACAACGCTGTACGCTTATCTTTTCCCCAAATATTTAAAATTTCATCCTGAAGATTTCCACGTGTAAGCGCATCTAAAGCACCTAAAGGCTCGTCCATAATTATCATTTCTGGCTTCATAGCTAAGGCTCTTGCAACTGCTACTCTTTGTCTCATACCACCAGACAATTCTTTTGGTCGTTTGTTTATAGCAGGCGTTAGACTTACCATTTCAACGTAATCTGCAACGATCTCTTGAAGCTCTTTTTTACTTTTTTTTGGAAAAGCTTCCTTTACCGCCATCAGTACATTTTGCCCAACCGTTAACCATGGTAATAAAGAATAATTCTGAAAAATTACACCACGCTCATGACTTGTTCCTAAAACAGGTGCTCCTTTAAATAATACCTCTCCTTTTGTTGGCGTAATTAATCCATTAATTAGATTTACCAACGTTGTTTTTCCACTCCCAGTAAAACCTACAATGGCTACAAATTCACCTTCTTCAATAGATAAGTTAATATTAGATAAAACTTCCGTTTCATTATCGCCATGACCGTACGATTTATATATATTATTTAGTTCTAAATATGCCATTTTATCTGGTGTTGAATTCTAAATTTCTATTATACTTATGCGCTATTACAACTGTTTATATAGCTTCTGTTTTATCAAAAGACACCCAATTTTGTATGGTAAGCATTAATCGATCTAGCAAAAATCCTATTATACCAATAACAAACATGGCTACTATTATTTTAGCGTTAGAATCATTTGCGCCATTTTGAAATTCTTCCCAAACAAACAACCCTAAACCAGGACTTTGAGCCAATAATTCAATAGCAATTAAAACCATCCATGCCACAGACAATGTGATTTTTAAACCGGTAAAAATTAGCGGTAAAGAAGATGGTAAAACCACTTTAAATATTTTCTGAAAAGATCCTAATTTTAATACTTTAGCGACATTTATATAATCTTTATCCACAGAAGAAACTCCCATTGCCGTATTAACAAGTGTAGCCCACATAGAACATAAACCAACACTTATAAACGATATTGTAAAAGAACTATCTTCATTAGAGTCTATTAATAAAGTTTTTACAATCATAAATACTAGCAAATACCAAACTACTGGAGAAACAGGTTTAAAAATCTGTATAAACCAATTAAACGAACTTTTTAAAGTTGGACTAAGTCCTATAAATATACCTAATGGAACCGCGATTATTAAAGCCAATAAAAATCCTGCAAAAACAGTTTTTAAACTTCTAAAAATTTGATCAACAAATGAAGGTCTGCCTGTATACGTGATGGCTTCTAATCCATCTTCAATACGTTTTTCATTAAGAGCAGCCGTTTTTTCTTTAAAAGCTGCTTTATCAGCCGCAATAATATTATGATCTTTTAATAACGATTTATAGGAATCCCAAACTTGAGCAGGTGAAGGCAATGTATTTGGCTTACAACTAATGTCACCAGAAGCAATACAAGCTTTCATTGCATCAGCAGCTGATTGACCTTGATCTGTTAACGCTTTTTGAATTTTAAAATTTGCCTCCTTTTCATAGAGTGCTTTTGCACCCATATGCCATAAACCAATGAACAATAGAATAGAAGCTATTGGAACAATTGTTTTTCTAAGAAAACTCTTAAAGTCTTCTTTTCCTAATTTTCCTGTAAATAAATCCTTTAATGTACCAAACATACCTAATCCCATAAATTTAGTTACCTTACTTAATGTTACACTTTGCCTCATGTCTAACGGTTTAATGATTCAATAAAAGCTTATTGCGCTACTTTATCTTTATTTCCTATTTTAAAACTATTTATATATGAAATAGGATCCTTTGCATCATATATAGTTCCATCTATAAAATCTGTCGTGGCTGGCTTATAACCATCTGTTTCTGGAACATCTGTTGCTGGTATATTGCCTTCTTCAACTAAAAGTGCTGCCGCTTGTTTCCATATATCTGGTCTATAAATATCTTTTATAGTATTAGCATACCAATCTGCTGGTTTAGACTCCGGAATTTGTCCCCATCGTCTCATTTGAGTTAAAAACCAAATACCATCAGAATAGAATGGATATGTCGCATTGTATTTGTAAAATACATTGAAATCTGGCATATCTCTTTTATCTCCTTTTTCGAACTCAAAAGTCCCTGTCATTGAATTCGCTAAAACCGCTTCATCTGCTCCAACATACTGAGACATTGATAAAATCTTTACCGCTTCTGCTCTATTACTTGGCTCATCTAACCATTTTCCGGCTCTAATTAATGCTTTTGTAACTGCTATGGCTGTATTAGGGTTTTCTTCAACAAACTTCTCTGTCATTACAAATACTTTTTCAGGATTATTTTTCCAGATATCATAATTGGTAACTACAGGTACTCCAATACCTTTAAATACGGCTTGCTGATTCCAAGGTTCTCCTACACAATAACCAAAAATAGTACCTGCTTCTAACGTTGCTGGCATTTGTGGTGGTGGCGTTACGGATAATAATACCTCAGCATCGATTTGCCCTTGCACATTATCAGCTGTATACATTCCTGGATGAATACCTGCCGCTGCTAACCAATATCTAATTTCATAATTATGCGTAGATACAGGAAAAACCATACCCATTTTAAATGCTTTTCCATCTGTTTTATATTGATCAATAACTGGTTTTAAAGCTTCTGCTTTTATAGGGTGAATGGGCTTACCATCAGAATCTTTAGGAACATTAGGTTTCATTTTAGACCATACATCATTAGAAACCGTAATTCCGTTTCCGTTTAAATCCATTGAAAATGTTGTTACTAATTTGGCTTGACGACCAAAACCTGCACCTGCTGCAATTGGTTGGCCAGCCAACATATGAGAACCATCTAATTGACCATCAATGACACGATCTAATACATTTTTCCAGTTGGATTGTGCCTCAACAGAAACAAACAAGCCTTCGTCTTCAAAAAATCCCTTTTCTTTTGCAATGGCTAAAGGTGCCATATCTGTTAATTTTATAAAACCAAACGTTAATTGTGGTTTTTCAATTTCTAAACTTTTTGTTTTAGAAGTCGTTTCTGCTTCTTTTTCTACCGTTTCCTTTTTATCATTTCCTCCACAAGCAAATAATAAAATTGCCATCGATAAAATAAGCGTAGATTTTGATAATAATGTTTTCATGTTAAGTTTGTTTTTTAATTAAACTAAGTACTAATACTTATTTTTAACAAATATATAAGGGCTATTTTAAATAAGATGTGATATATACATGAACAATATCCATTTTTACTACATTAATAAAGCTGCTAAAAAACATAAAAAAACCATAAAACACTGATTAAATACATCTTATAAACGCAAAAAAAATACTTAGACAAATCGCTTCGCCTAAGTATTTACATTACTAGTTTATTTATTGTTTAGCTATTTAAAAAATAATTGTGTTCTGATATTTCTTTTTGAAGTTGACCAACATCTACAATTCCAATTCTTTTTCCTTGAGTAAAGATTAAGTCTTCTTTCTTTAAAGCAGATAAAGTTCTAGTCACTTGCTCATCCGTTGTCCCAGCAAAAGCCGCTATTTCTTTTCTGCTCAATACCAAATCTAGCATTCCTTTATAATTAGATCCAAATTTTCTATTCACATACAGCAAAGTGTCTATTACTTTTTCTCTTACGGTCATCTGGGCAATCGCTTTAACTTTAGATTCAGTAATATTTAATTCGTAAGCATAAAACAACATTAAATCATACGTTAATTTAGGGATTTCAGTAAGCATTTTTTTTAATGTTTCATCCGTAAAATTGCATAAAACACTATTTTCTAGCGCAACAGCACTAATAGAGTATTTTTCTCTTACCCCAAATCCTCGGTGGCCAATTATTTCTCCATTAGTCACAAAACGTAATATTTGCTCTTTGCCATAAATACCCGTTTTTAACACCTTTGCTTTTCCGTTATACATAAAAAATAAGCCGTTAGTAGGTGCACCTTCCATTACAAACTGCTGTCCTTTTTTACATGCAATAACATTTCTATCTTCCTTAAAGTTAGACATAACTTTAGAAGATAGGTTTTTCTTAATCAAACAATTTTGATTAGCACACGTATGACAATTTGCAGTAGACAAAACCATTAAACTATTTAATTTGAAACAGGTATTATATTAACATCTGCGGCCACATTCTTTTCTGCTTCGTGAGAAAATTTAATCGTTAACGCCAACAACGCAGTACAAATAATAACGATTCCAATCACAAAAAAACCACCAGCCACTGCCGCTGAAGATGCTGACGCCTGAGCTGCTTCTACAACTGATTGTGCCTGTCCAATATTAGACGAAATCGCAAGTTCCTCAGCTAAAGAAGATTTTGACTTAAGCAATATTGCAGCTAAAAACGCGCCTACATTTCCGCCAGCTCCAACAATACCAGATATAGAACCTATCGCCTTCTTATTAATAAATGGCACTACAGAAAACGTTGCACCTTCAGCCATTTGAACACTTAGACTAAAAGCTATTAAAAACACAATAGCCAATGGCAAATAGGTTATACTAGAAAAAGTACACAACACAACACCTTCAATAAAAAGGATCAACACCAAGAACAGCACTCTTCCGCGCAATCCTTTTAATTTTCCAAATTTATCGCCTAGTGCTCCACCCAAGGTTCGGGCAAAAATATTCATTAATGCAAACGACAAAACAATATTACCAGCTGTCGCTCTATTTAATTGAAACGTATTCTGTAAATAATCATCCATTGTTCCGTAGACTGTTAATTCAATTCCAAAACTTGCAGCGTAAACTAAAAAAAGAATCCAAACTCTATAATCTTTTAAAACTTCTGCAAAACCAACTTGATCCTTTTTGGTTTGAAGCATGATCCCTTGCGCTTTGAGCTCCTTAAAATTTCCGTTAGGTGTATCTTTAGTGAAGACGTAATAAACAATTCCCATGATAAAACAAATGACCCCAGCAATAATCATAGAATACCGCCAAGCATTTGCCTCAGTTGCAATACCAAAACTTACCACAGCAGCCGCAATAATTGGCATACCCAAACGATTTGCGCCACCACCTAAATTTCCCCAACCTGCAGACGTTGCATTCGCTGTTCCTACAATATTTGAAGAAAACATAAGGGTTGTATGCACTTGAGTAATAACAAATGAAGCCCCTATAAAACCAATAAAGAGCCTACAAATTAAAAACTGTAATGGCGTCTGAACAAATCCTATTAGTATAACAGGAATTGCACCTAAAATCAACAACCACGTATAACACAACCTTGGACCAAACTTATCACACAGTTTACCAATAAGTAAACGCGCAAACACAGTTCCAGACACAGCCAAAATAATGGAATTCCACTTCTGCCCAGGCGTTAAACTTAAGTCTTTAACGACATCTGGCATGAATGGCACAATACCAAACCAGGAAAAAAAGCATAAGAAAAATGCAATCGAAGTAATCCAAAAGGTTTTAATCGAAACATTACTGAGTTGAAACAATGCTAATTTTTCAGCCTTTTCATTTTGTAGATTATTCATAATTTCTTCTTTTGAACAACCAAATTTATGAATCTACGTATTTATACGCAATTTTATAATCACAAAACTAAGTATTATGATTGGTTTTTATGTGATTGACTAAAAGACCACCACTTAAATCACAATAATTCAATAAAGCGCACTTAATTTTATTGGTATCACATTTTGCTTTTTCTCAACGATATTTTTTTAAAACCAACAATCAATCAAATAGCGAAACCCTTTTAAATAAAGAGCAAAACTGATTTTTATACAATCAGAGTTAACACAACTCAATTACACAGACTGTGAATTTTGAAAATTTAAAGCCCCTTTTACTCTCATATTATAATTTAAAAGTTGAATAAATTAATTATTCGCAAAAATACGTACACAAACAAGACTATTTAAGTACTTTATTTAAATTATTACGTATTTATACTTATTTTTGAGTTCAATATATAAATTTAAGTTTTATGAAAACCATAATTGTTATTGGAAATGGAATGGTTGGTTACAAGTTTTGCGAAAAATTTATAGCCAAAAACAACCAAAGCGATTTTAAAATTATTGTTTTTGGTGAAGAACCAAGACCTGCTTACGATCGTGTTCATTTAAGTGAATTTTTTGAAAACCAGGATGCCAAAGCTTTAGAAATGGCACCCAAATCATGGTATGAAGATAACGGTATTGAATTAATTACACATACACGTATTACCGATATTCACAGAACCCAAAAAACAATTACAAGTGTTGACGAAAAAGTATATTCCTATGATTACTTAGTTTTAGCTACAGGATCTTCAGCTTTTGTTCCGCCAATAAAAGGCGTAGAGAAAAAAGGAGTTTTTGTATATAGAACCATTGAGGATTTAGAAGGTATGCTTGCTTACGCTTCACAGCTAAAAAAGAAAAACCCAAATGCAAGAGCAGCTGTGCTTGGTGGCGGATTATTAGGCCTAGAAGCTGGAAAAGCCGTTATGGATATGGGATTAGAACCACATATCGTAGAATTTGCCCCAAAATTAATGCCAAGACAATTAGACTCTAGAAGCAGCCAGGTGCTACAATTAAAACTAGAATCTATTGGTTTAAATATTCACTTAAGCAAAGCGACTAATCAAATTTTAGGAAACGATGGCTATATCACAGGTATGGAATTTGGCGAAGATGATGTACTAAATGTAGAAATGTTAATTATATCTGCAGGTATTAGACCTAGAGATGAATTAGGTAGAACTTGCGATTTAGAAATGGGCGTACGAGGTGGTATCGTGGTAAATAACAAAATGCAAACTTCAGACCCAAACATATACGCTATAGGAGAAGTAGCTCTCTACAACCATATGATTTACGGCTTAGTGGCACCTGGATATGACATGGCAGATGTTGCTGCCAATCAGATTTTAGGCCAAACAGAATCTTTAATGTCAGACGAGATAGACATGTCTACAAAGCTAAAACTAATTGGTGTCGATGTTGCTAGTTTTGGCGAACCTTTTATGCCTGCATCAAAAGGACATTCTATCATATTTGAAAACAAAACACAACATTTATACAAACGCATCAACGTAAGTCTTGATGGAAAATCACTTCTTGGTGGTATTTTAGTTGGTGATGCTACAGACTACAATATGCTGCATCAAATTTACTTAAATGGCATGGCAATTCCTGAAGACCCAGCGCAGCTCATACTTCCTGCCAGTGAAGGTGGAGCCTCCTTTGGCGATGTTACTGATTTGCCAGATGAAGCACAAGTCTGTTCTTGTGAAAGCGTCACTAAAGGCCAAATATGTAGTACCATAGAAAACGGAGAAGCCACAGATGTTACAGGTGTTATAAGTTGCACAAAAGCTGGTACTGGATGTGGTGGCTGTAAACCTATGGTTACAGACCTCACTAACGCAACTTTAAAAGCATTAGGCATTGAAGTTAAAGAAGGGGTTTGCGAACACTTTGATTTAAGCAGGCAAGACCTTTACAAAATCATTCAAGTAAAAGGCTATACTACATTTAACGAAGTGATAGACAACCATGGCAATGGTGGTCACGGTTGTGAACTATGCAAACCATTAGTGGCATCATTAATGGCTTCTATTAATGCAGATACTGCCAACAAAGAGTATGCTATACAAGACTCTAATGATAGGTTTTTAGCAAACATTCAGCGTAACGGAACCTATTCGGTAGTACCTAGAGTTCCAGGAGGAGAGATTACTCCAGACAAACTTATTGCTCTAGGAAAAATTGCTAAAAAATATGATTTATACACTAAAGTCACTGGTGGTGTACGAATAGATTTATTTGGAGCAACACTACAACAATTACCATTAATATGGAAAGAACTTATTAGTCATGGATTTGAAAGTGGTCATGCCTATGGTAAATCGCTACGTACCGTAAAAACATGCGTTGGATCAACTTGGTGTCGTTACGGCATGGACGAAAGTGTTTCATTCGGTATTGAACTAGAAAACCGATATCGTGGCATACGTGCGCCACACAAAATTAAAGGTGGTGTCTCCGGATGTATTAGAGAATGTGCAGAAGCACGCGGAAAAGATTTTGGACTAATTGCTGTTGAAGGAGGTTGGAATCTCTACCTAGGAGGCAATGGAGGAGCAACGCCAAGACACGCAGAATTATTTGCAGAACAAATAGACAATGAAACCGTAATAAAATATCTAGACAGATATCTTATGTTCTACATGAGAACCGCAAAACCTCTACAAAGAACAGCCGCTTGGCAAGAACGATTAGAAGGCGGATTAGACTACCTAAAAGACGTTATTATTGAAGATAAATTAGGTATTGTAGACGATCTAGAAAATGAAATGCAAACCCTAGTCAATAAGTTTGAATGCGAATGGACACAGGCCGTTAATGACCCAGAAATGATGAAACGTTTTAACCACTTTGTCAATAGTGAGGAGGAAGATGACAACCTGGTGTTTGTGCCAATGCGCGATCAAAAAATGCCTGAACCTTGGAAGTAAAAATAAAACCTAAAACATTATGGAAGACATTCTAAATAAATATACAACCACAGAATTAGACAATGTAAAAGTTTGGTTTAAAGCAGCTTTAGTTAGTGATTTCCCTGTAGATGGAGGAGCTTGTGTAAAATACAAAGACAAGCAAATTGCAGTATTTAACTTTAATAGAACCCAAACATGGTACGCCTGTCAAAACCTTTGTCCTCATAAATTAGAAATGGTATTGTCTCGCGGAATGATAGGAGATCAAGGAGGCATTCCTAAAGTAGCTTGTCCAATGCACAAAAAAACATTCTCTTTAAAAACAGGAGAAAACCTTAATGGTAATTTAGAAGCTATAGCAACTTACCCTGTGAAAATTGAAAATAACATTGTGTATATTGGATTTTCTGAATAGATTTAGAAAATACTTTTAAACACTTTAATTTTGAAAACCAAATTTAACCAAGCCATTGCAATTATAGACCAAAAAAATTCTGAAGATCCAAATACCGTAGTATTTGAAACTACTGAATTTCCCAAAGAACTCCTATATTCTCAACGAATGACAACTAAGCTTTTGGACTTAAAGCCAAATGCGTCTGAAGAACTTAAAATTGCCGTAAGAGCACAACACATATGTCGTTGGGCTATTCAACGAAAAGCTTATCCAATGGATAAAATAGGGTATTTTAATTGGAGAAACGATCTTAAAAAAATGCATGCAGACGTTACAGAAAAGATTTTAGAAGAGGTTGGTTATTCAAAAGAATTCATCGATCGTGTGTCATTTTTAATTACAAAAAAACGCTTAAAAAAAGATGCAGATACCCAAACTTTAGAAGACGTTGCTTGTGTTGTTTTTTTGGATTATTATCTAGATGATTTTATAGCAAAACACACTGACGAAAAAATTATAGACATTCTTCAAAAAACATGGAAAAAAATGTCTCCTAAAGGTCAAGAAACAGCCTTAAAGTTACAATTATCACCTCGTGCATTAGCACTTGTAACAAAGGCTTTAGAATAAAAACACAACAATGACAGCTAATGTAAGCTCATTAGACAACCGTACGTTTAATAAACTTAAACGATTATACATTTTTGCCCTCAGCGCAATAGCAATTTCTGTCATCATTAGTCAGCTTTTTGTAAGAATTTATTTAGATGACCAACAAAGTGATTCTACCGTAATCAATGTTGCTGGTAGACAACGCATGTTAAGTCAAAAAATTACCAAAGAGATGCTATTAATCTCTACTCAAAGTAATACGCAACATAAAATTGACTTAAAAAACCAATTAAAAGTTACCCTAAATTTATGGAAAACATCACATATTGGCCTTCAAAATGGTAATGATAGCATAAAACTTCCTGGTGAAAATAGCGAAACCATCGTATTAATGTTTAAGACCATTTCACCATATTATCAATCTATTCTTACCGCAGCAAACACAGTAATTAAAAGCATAGAATCCCATCCGAAAACCGCTTCCAATTTATTAAAAAATCAAACTAAAATAGTTGAAGAAAACGAAGGTAAATTTCTTCAACTAATGGATAAAATTGTCAACCAATATAATATTGAAGCTAATGCAAAAGTAGAACGCTTACGCAATTTAGAACTATTATTAATGCTCATATCACTAACCGTTTTGTTAGCAGAATTTATTTTTATTTTTTGGCCTTCTGCTAAGTTTGTAAAAACTACAATAAAACGTCTATTAAAATCCGAAACAGCTGCTCTAAAAATTGCTCGTGATGCTGATATTCTACGAGAGAAAAATGAGAATTCAGTTAAAGAACTTCGTAAATTAAACGAGGTCATGGACCAAACTCTTTTATTTGCTAGAATAAATTCTAATGGTTCCATTATACATATTGGAGATAAATTTTCTAAACTTTTTAAAATACCACATTTTAAAGAGGGCTTAAAATTTTCTGAAGTACTATCCATACACCAACGCGAACAAGAAGTTATTGACAATCTTCTAGCGCAACACAGTAAACTAGGATGGCAAGGTGAAGTAAAAGCAACCAAAAAAGACAACACTAGTATTTGGTTAGAAATGTATATTATTCCGTTTTATGGAATTAATGAAAAATCCGAATTTTTAATAATTTCCTCAGATATTACTAAAAGAAAAAGTGCACAGTTAGAAGTCGAAAAACTTTCTAATGAACGTTACGAGGAGAAAATGAACCAACAAAAAATAATCGCTAGTAAGATAATTGAAAACCAAGAAAAAGAACAAAATAGAATTGCTAAAGATATACATGATGGTATAGGGCAAATGCTCACAGGCTTAAAGTTTAACTTAGAGAGCATTAACCCTAAAGAAGTAGAAAAAACAAATGTAAAAGTTGAATATCTTAAAGAATTATCATCTAACATTATCCAAGGTGTTAGAACAGCTACATTTAACCTTGCTCCACCAGAATTGGGTGACTACGGAATAATACCTGCGTTAACCAAACTAACACAAGAACTCAATAAGTTTACAAATAAAAAAATTGAATTCTACAACAAAACCGACTTTGATCAACGCTTAGACTCATTAGTAGAAATAAATATTTACAGAATAACCCAAGAAGCTATTAATAACGCTATTAAATACGCACAATCCAGTCATATCATTGTAACGTTATCACATAGCCAAAATATACTAAGCATTACCATAGATGACAATGGTGTTGGGTTTGATATTAACAACAATAAAAATAAATCGAAAGAATCTGGTGGTATGGGAATGATGTTTATGAAAGAACGTATATCCTATATTAATGGACGGTTTTTTGTAGACTCGTCTCCAGAAAACGGCACACGGATTACCTTAAACATACCCATATAAAAATTAGGTAAAATTACTTAAAAATTCTATTTTTGATATTCAAAATACTACGTAGTAATGAATAGCCTAAATATAGTTCTTGTTGATGATCATGTCCTTGTAAGAGATGGAATTAAGGCCCTTTTAGAAGAAGAAAAAGGCGTTACGGTCATAGATGAAGCTTCCAATGGACTCGAAGCTTTAGATATCTTAAAAAAACAAAAACCTAATTTACTTATTGTTGATATACGAATGCCGTTAATGAATGGTATTGAAGTTGTAAAAGAAGTCAAAAAGAATTATCCAGATATAAAAACTCTGGTCCTTTCCATGCACGACTCCGAAGAATATGTTCTCAATGCTATTGAAGCAGGAGCAGACGGCTATTTATTAAAAGGAGCAAGTAAAGAAGAATTTTTAAAAGCTTTGCACAACATCGCTTCTGGCGGTAAATATTTTACTGGTGACATCTCTGCAATTATCATTAACAATCTTACCAATAAAACCATCAAATCTGAAGCTTCTAAAACGAAGCTAGATGAGAATCCTTACCAATTAACCAAAAGAGAAAAACAAATTCTTAAACTTGTATTAAAAGGAAACAGTAATAAAGACATTGCTTCGGAACTAGATGTAAGTAAACGAACTGCAGAAGTGCATCGGTTTAACCTCATGAAAAAATTAAAAGTAAAGAACCTCATTGAACTCTCTAATAAAGCGGCAGAATTTAATTTCGAATAAGCCCAAAGTCTTCATTTAATAAATTAATAAGCACTTTTTTTATTGTATCCCTAAAAAATCATGTCCTCATTAACATATTAATAATTCGATTTAAAATACCTAGTTTTTAATAAAAAATTACGTATAAATACGTATTTTTATAAATATAAACTCAATTAAGACACCACTTACAACTACGATAATACGTGTCACTATTGAATTTTATCAACAGAACGCATTTAATAGATAAGTTCTCATTAAAAATTAAGTCTCGTGCAGCAAAAACAAATAAAAACCACGTGTTCATATTGTGGAGTTGGTTGTGGAATCATTGTTAAAAAAGATATTAACGACAACATCACTGTAGAAGGTGACAAAGAACATCCAGTAAACAAAGGGATGTTATGCTCTAAAGGCATGAACCTTCACTACGTTGCAAAAGATACTTCAGATAGACTATTATACCCACAAATGCGATGGAGTCGCTCACATCCTTACGAGCGTGTATCTTGGGACAGCGCACTTAATAGAGCTGCTGGAGTTTTTAAATCTATCATTAACAAATACGGACCCGATAGTGTAGGTTTTTACGTATCTGGTCAATGCCTTACAGAAGAATACTATATTGCTAACAAACTAACCAAAGGATTCTTAGGCACCAATAACATTGACACTAACTCTAGATTGTGTATGAGTTCTGCAGTTGTTGGATATAAAAAAGCATTCGGAGAAGACTCCGTACCTATTTCTTACGAAGATATTGAATTGGCAGATTGCTTTTTCATCACAGGAGCAAACCCTGCATATTGTCACCCTATTCTTTTTAGACGCTTAGAAATGCATAAGGAAAACAATCCTGATGTTAAAATTATCGTTGTAGATCCCAGAAAAACAGATACGGCTAACTCTGCTGACTTACACCTTCAAATTATTCCTGGAACTGACATTGTATTGAACAATGCCATAGGAAGACGTCTTATAGAAAGAAAAAAAATTGATAAAAATTTCATTAAAAATCATACTGAAGATTTTGAAAAATACAAAAAACATGTGCAATCTACATCGCTAAAAAAAGCAGCACATATTTGCGGAATAACTGTAGATGAAATAAAAAAAGCCGCCTCAATGATAGGTAATGCCACAGGTTTTATTAGCATGTGGACCATGGGACTTAATCAAAGTGCAATTGGTACGTATAAGAATTTTTCATTAATAAACTTATCACTGATCACTGGCCAAATAGGAAAGCCAGGTTCTGGCCCATTCTCTTTAACTGGTCAGCCTAATGCTATGGGTGGAAGAGAAGTTGGAGGTATGGCAAATTTATTAGCAGTACATAAAGATTTACTTAACGAAAAAGATAGAAATGATGTTGCTGATTTTTGGAATGTAGACAAAATTTCGCCAAATCCAGGATTAACCGCAACCGAAATGTTTGACGCCTTAGAAAGCGGAAAAATGAAAGCTATTTGGATCATATGCACTAATCCAATGGTTAGTATGCCCAATTCTCATCGCATAGAAAAAGCGCTAAAAAACGCAAAATTTGTTGTTGTACAAGATATTTCTAAAAATGCAGATACTGTAGATTACGCTGATTTAGTTTTACCAGCTGCCGCATGGTTAGAAAAAGAAGGCACCATGACCAATTCTGAACGTCGCATTTCATACTTACCAAAAGCACTTGAAGCGCCAGGAGAAGCAAGACCAGATGTTGAAATCTTATGTGATTTTGCTAATAGAATGGATTTTAGGGGCTTTAATTATAATTCTACAAGCGAGATTTATCAAGAATATTGTGCAATGACAAAAGGTTCAAATATTGATATTTCTCATCTTAATTATTCGCGATTAAAAAATGAAGGTACCTTTCAATGGCCAGTACCAACATCTGGACACAAAGGTACACCACGACTTTTTGAGGATAAAAAATTCTATACGCCTTCTCAAAAAGCCATTTTTAATATTCCGGCAACCACAAAAAACACTTCAGATTATCCCAATGTAGAATTTCCGCTGATACTAACAACAGGAAGAATTAGAGACCAGTGGCATACCATGACAAAAACGGGTAAGGTTTCAAGATTAAAAACCCACTACTCTAGTCCTGTTTTAGAAATCAACAATGCAGATGCCTATGTCAATAAAATAAAAGATGGTGATGTTGTTGAGGTAAAAAGCGAAAATGGCGTTGTTAGAGTACGCGCTAAACTTACTAATAATGTTAGGCTTGGCGTAGTGTTTTTACCTATGCATTGGGGAAAACAATTACAAAGCGACCTAAATCGAGCAAACAATTTAACGAACACCCTTATAGATCCTATATCTAAAGAACCAGACTTTAAATACACACGCGTTTCCGTTTCAAAATACAAAAAGCAAGAAGAAAAAATTATTGTGGTTGGTGCTGGAGCTGCAGCTTTTAGATTTGTACAAAACTATCGCGACCACAATGAAGACGATAAAATTAGTGTATTCTCAAAAGAAGACAATCCTTTTTACAACCGTGTTTTACTACCAGAATATGTTACTGAAGAATTAACTTGGGAGCAACTTCAAAAAATAAAAGACCTAGAGCTAGAAAAACTAAAGATAGATTTATTTGGCAACACATTTATTGTAGACATTGATAAGGAAAATAAAATTGCCATTGATAATAAAGGTAATAAACACACTTATGACAAGCTAATATTAGCAACTGGAAGTCGCGCATTTGTACCCAACGATGTACAATTAGATTTACCTGGTAGGTTTACACTTAGAAGTAAAACAGATGCCGACCGATTTAAATCATACTTAAATGCAACGCAACTACCCGTTAACGAACAACACGTAACAATTGTTGGAGGAGGACTTTTAGGGCTAGAACTTGCTGCAGCTTTAAAGCATAAAAACATTAACATTACAATCATTCAAAGAGGATCAAGATTAATGGAAAGACAGCTTGATCAACTTTCTAGTAAATTACTTGCGATGCATGTGCAAGAACTAGGTATACAAGTTTATTTTTCTAACGAAGTTAGCACTGTTTTTAACGATGAAGACACAGATGAATTAGGCGTAACTTTAAAAAGTGGAAAAGCATTTAAATCTAATGCTATAGTATATGCTATTGGCACAAGACCAAATATAGAAATCGCAAAATCTTCTGGTATTGCTTGTGGTCGAGGCATAAAGGTAAACCAACATTTACAATCTTCAGATCCTAATATTTTTGCGATAGGAGAAATAGCCGAATTCAATAAAACCTTATTAGGTATAACATCAGCCGCAGAAGAACAAGCTGCCATTTTAGCCAATTTTATTTTAGGGGATATTAGTAGCATCTATAAAGGCTCTGTGGCTATGAATATATTAAAATTTAGCGATTTAGACCTGTGTAGTATAGGCAACATATCTGTACCAGAAAACGATCCTAGCTATGAGGAAATCATTTTTACAGATATGAGCAAACGCTATTACAAAAAATGTATCGTTAAAGACGACTTACTGGTTGGTGCTGTTTTGGTCGGTGATAAAAATGAATTTGCAGAATTTAAGGGATTAATTGAAAGTAAGGTTGAACTCTCAAATAAAAGAGACACTTTATTGAGAGGTGCTTCTAATGACAAACCCGTTTTAGGTAAACTTATATGCTCATGTAGTCAAGTAGGTGATGGTAACTTAGCAGAAGCTATAACAAATGGCTGTACTAATTTTACAGATTTATGTAAACAAACAGGTGCTGGTTTAGGTTGTGGCAGCTGTAAAACAGAAGTTAGAGAAATTCTTAATGCGCAAAAGGAATTAGCATGATTAATAGATTAAATCGATTAATAATAAAAGGCGGTGTGTTATCACCAGCAGAATTAAAACTAATTTGCCAATCCGCAGAAGATTTAGGCTCTGATGTTATTTCATTTGGCTCTAGACAAGACATTTTATTTCCAGATGCTTTAAATGATGAAAAAACAAAAACCATAGAAGATTTTCAAATGGTAAATCCGTCAAGAGATCTTTCAGAAAACATTATGTCTTCATACGTCTCTGCAGATATATTTCCTAACACCTCTTGGCTTACAGGCGATCGATACCTTTACGTTTTAGAACAATTTAGAGAAACCCATAATTTAAAAATAAACATTACAGACCCAAAACAACGTTTGGTTCCTTTATTTACTGGTCATCTCAATTTTATTGCATCAGAGCAAGAAGACTATTGGTACCTTTATATTAGATTGCCTTTTTGGAAAAAAATGGAAGTCTATCCTGTTTTAATCTATAGTTGGGATATGGCTAAAGTAGCAACCGTTATAGAAAATCTGATAAAAGAAGAGCCAGAAACTGTAGATATGATTTTTGATTTGGTCAACGACGCCATACAAACCAATAACATTACAATAGACAAACCTTTGCATATACCGTTTCATCCGTTTCCTTATTATGAAGGTATGAACAGAATAGGAAGTGATAAATACTGGCTTGGACTATATTGGCGCAATAATCGATACGATTTAAAATTTTTAAAAGCCATGTGCGATTTGTGTTCAGATTGTAAAATTGGTAAAATATCTATCACACCTTGGAAATCCTTTATTGTAAAAGACATTCCAAGAACCGCCAAATTGCATTGGGAAAAATTTCTTGGTAAACACGGTATCAATGTTAGGCATTCTATGCTAGAGTTAAACTGGCATTTACCTGTAGCCAACGAAAGCGCATTAGAACTAAAAAAGTACCTTGTTAATTATTTTGACACTAATGATATTAGTACTTATGGATTAACTTTTGGTATAACCGAATACGCAAAAAAAGCATATTATTTTACCTCTATTGTTATTGAAAAAAATGCTCCTCCTACGGGTTTAAAAGATTTTAAAATTAGAGACACGTATAACTTATTATACGCTAAAAATTTCGACCCAAACACAAGAGAATATATTGTGCATGTACAAGAGGTTGATAAAGCAGAATTGCCAAGTTTACTTTTAGAACTCAGTCGTTTGTATTTTGAACAATTAGGCTCCGAAAGCAACGCACTAGAACCGCTTGAAGTGGAAGAAGAAGAAATTGAATACGAAGTTTACCAATGTAAAGATTGTTTAACGGTATATAACCAATCGTATGGCGACATTACCCAAAACATTGAACCCAACACTACTTTTGAAGATTTAAGCGACAACTATGTGTGTTCACTTTGTGAGGCGCCTAAATCTAATTTTGAAAAGAAAACCTTTACCAAAAAGCTTAGTTAAATAACTATCCTCCAATAGTAATCATACTTCTATTATTAGAGTGTTGTTTTGGGTCGTTTAGTTGCTCAAAACTGTTCATTCCGCCTCGTTTTGGAAGCTTTTTATAAATGGCTTTTGCGATATAATCTTCAATAGATTCTTGGTTTCTTAAAGCCGTTAAAATATCCGTTTCATTATTAGAAAATAGGCAATTTTTAACTTTACCATTGGCTGTTAAACGAATTCTATTGCAACCATCACAAAAAGGATTACTCACAGAACTAATGATTCCGAATTCGCCTTTATGACCAGAAATTTTATAATCTCTAGATGTAAAGTTGTTTTCATTTTCAAGCTTTATTAAATTCTCAGCTCCAAAATGATTTGTGGTTTGTTCTAAGATATCTTGTTGTGTAACCAGTTTTGATTTATTCCAGTTATTACCATCAAAAGGCATAAATTCTATAAACCGGATTGAAATTGGTAACGCTTTCGTCAAAGCAATAAAATCAATAATTTCATTATCATTAAAACCTTTAATTAAAACAATATTTAGCTTTACTTTAAAACCATTTTCAATTAACAAATGAATATTATCGTAGGCTTTAGCAAATTGATTTCGTCTTGTGATATGATTAAATTTTTCAGCATCTAAAGTATCTAAACTTACATTGATGTTTTTTAAGCCATAGGTTTTAAAATCGTCAATAAATCGGTCAACTAAAATTCCGTTTGTAGTAATGGAAAGGGTTGTTTTTAGTGATGACAAACGTTTCAAAATAGCTTTAAAATCTTTCCTCACTAAAGGTTCGCCTCCTGTTAGTCGAATCTTATCTACACCATTTGCCACAAAAACTTTCGCGATTTCATAAACCTCATCTGCATTCATTAAATGCTGTCTTGGTGTCAATTGCACACCTTCAGATGGCATACAATACGTGCAACGCAAATTGCATTTTTCGGTCAATGAGATTCTAAGGTAGTTGTGTGTTCTACCTAAAGTATCTGTTAAAATGGTGTTTGGTTTTTGCATTATTAATGTTGCTGACCTTTTAGTATTTTAAAAACATGTGTTAAATGTGGAAACACAGCATCCATAGATTCTTTGGCGCCATTTGTTGAACCTGGTAATGCCAATATTAAACTGTCTCCAATAGTACCGCAAACACTTCTAGACAACATGGCATAAGGCATTCGGTCTTGTCCGTAACTTCTAATGGCTTCTTCTACACCAGGAATTCGTCGTTCTAAAATTGGCTCTAAAGCTTCAGGCGTAACGTCTCTGAATGATAAGCCCGTTCCACCTGTAAAGATGACTAAATTAGAAGTTTCAGAATACAACATGGCTTTGTTTCTAATGGCTTCTATTTCATCTGGAATGATATCATAATTACTAATTTCAATGTCACTTTGCTTCAATTTTTCAATGATAGCTTTTCCTGCAAAATCTTCTTTTTTACCCTCGGAAATAGAATCCGAACACACAATAACACTCGCTATTAATTGTGAACGATGCTTGGTTTTAAAACTACTTTTTCCACCGCGTTTTTCAACTAATCGTATGTTTCCTATTTCAATCTGTTTGTCAATAGGCTTCAACATATCGTACATGGTTAAGGCCACAACAGAAGCACCATGCATGGCTTCTACTTCCACACCAGTTTTATAAATGGTTTTTATGGTTAAGTTGATTTTTACTTCTAAACCTTCAATTTTATAGGTAATTGCCGTGTATTCAATCGGTAACGGATGACAATCTGGAATCACATTGTGCGTGGTTTTTACAGCAAATAAACCAGCTGTTTTTGCCATCTCAAACACATTGCCTTTTGGTACTGTATTATTTTGAAGCGCATCAATAGTTTCTTGCTTGCTCACTTTTACAGTGGCTTCTGCTGTTGCCACACGAAGTGTTTTGATTTTGTGCGTAATATCTACCATAACTCTACTTCTTTAAACTTTATTAACCTTCCATTGGTGCGATTCATCTTCAAAAATTTCCTTTCCAAATATGGGCACTTTCTTTTTTACAATATTGACTAAATACTCTGTAGCTGCATACACTTCTTTACTGTGTTTTGCCGAAACGAAAACGAAAAAACAGACTTCGCCAGCTTTAATTTCTCCCAAACTATGGTAAATATGCATGCATGTTAAGTTGAATGTCTTAAACGCTTTTTCTCTAATATCATCTAAAATAGGATGCGCCATCTCTTCGTAACACGTAAAGTCTATTCCTGCAACGGTTTTATCATTTATGACGTCTGCTCGCACTTGTCCTAAAAAAATATTGTGTGCACCAATGCTGTGTTTAGTTTGATGTTTTTCTATAGAATTAGCTATGAATTCTGGTGTAATTGGTCCGTTAATAAATACTTTTTTCATTGTTGATGTTTTGTTGCATTGAAATTACACCACCTTCAATATTTTTTACATTTTGAAATTGATGCTTTTTCAATAATTTAATGGCTTCTAAACTGCGTTTTCCGCTTTGGCAGTAAACTGCATAGTTTTCGTTTTTATTTAGATTTTTAATCTTCGTTTCTAGAGTTGATAAAGGCATTTGCACACCATTTGGCAGTTCTAATTTTGGTGTTTCGTGCAATTCTCTAACATCTATAAAAATAAGGTTCTGAGAAATGGCTTCATTAATACAAACCGCTTCTATTTTATGTGTTTTATATTCTGAATTAAAAAAGGCTTCATCAATATTTATGGTTTCAGATTTTTTGAAATTGATACTATTCTGAGTATTATTTAAGGTGTTATACACCAATAATTTTCCAGATAAAACGTCACCTGTTTCTAAAATCATTTTGATGACTTCATTCGCTTGAAGCATACCAATTAAACCAACAGTTGTTCCTAAAACACCAGCAGTTTCGCAATTGGTTACTTTAGCTTTATCGTTTTTAAAAAGACAACGATAAGTTGGTCCATTTTTATAATTGAAGACCGAAACCTGACCTTCAAACCTATAAATAGAACCGTAAACAAAGGGTTTATTGGTAATTATACACGCATCATTAATTAAATAGCGCGTGTGTATGCTGTCTGTGGCATCGATTATAATATCGTAGTTTTTAAAAAGCTCTAAGGCATTGTCTCCAGATAAATAGTAATTATAAATTTTAATATTGACATTAGAATTTAAAGCTTCTAATTGTTGTTTTGCAACAACAACTTTTTGCTGATTAAGAGACGTTTCTGTATATAATATTTGACGTTGTAAATTGGTTTCTTCAATGCTGTCTCCATCGATAATTCCGATGTTTTCAATACCAGAAGCGGCTAAATACGGCAAAATAGCGCAACCCAAACCACCAGCACCAACCACTAAAATTTTAGTATCTTTTAGTTTTTGCTGACCTGTTTTACCAACTTGTGGTAATTGTATTTGTCTATTGTAGCGTTCCAAAATTATCCTCCTGCAAATGGTGGCAACAATGCAATTTCATCGTTATCACTCAATTTAATTGTACTATCTCTATCTACTAAATTCTGATTTAATGCTACAGAAACATCAAACTGATTGAGGTTGTATTTTTCATTTAAAAGCGCCAAACAATCTGAAACTTTTAAATCTGAAACCGCAATTTGCTCTTCATTACAATTTGTTACCTCTGCAATTGCTCCAAAATATTTTATTACAGCCATATTATTTCTTTTTATTAACCAAGGCTCTCGTTACCTGATTCATTTTTTCTACTTTTTCTTCAAAATTGCCTTTAATGGTTTTTCTAAATTCGTTAAGATTAAGAACCATTTCATTAACATCTTCTGGAATGACATCTTCTAAAAATTGTCGAATTCGTTTTGCCGTAGTTGGCGATTTTCCGTTGGTTGAAATCGCAATTTTTACGTGTCCTTTAGTGACAATGCCTCCTAAGTAATAATCACATTGTTCTGGTGTATCTGCAATATTTACCAATAAATATTTGGCTTTAGCTTCTCTGTTTATTTGCAAATTCACATCGAGATTATCGGTACAACCAATAACCATATGACGTTTTTCTAAATCTGAAATGTCATAAGCTTTTTGCGTTAATTTTACAGTTGGATGCTTCTCAGCAAGGTCAACCAGCTCCTTTAAAAACGCTATAGAAATGACTTCTACGTTGGCATTTGGGCTCGATTTTAAAAGAAAAGATAATTTCTCTAAACCTACATTTCCGCCACCTACAATTAAGACATTTAGCTCGTGTACTTTTACAAATATTGGGTATAACTCGTTACGTTCCATATTATGGATTTATATTTAAATTTTGATAGATAAAATCGTCGTCCATAAACGATTCTTTAAAATAAGTTAATGCACTTTTATGACCATTAACCACATTGCCAATGATAATAATTGCAGGACTTGTTAATTGCCTCTCTTCTACAATAGCCTCAATAGTATTTATGGTACCAACACCAGAATTTTCGTCTGTTTTTGTACCATCTTGAATGACTGCAATGGGTAAATTCTCGCGATTGTTTTGCTTATAAATGGAAACAATCTCAGCTAGTTTTCCCATTCCCATTAAAATAACTACAGTAGCCGAAGATTTAGCGGCAAATTTTACGTCTTCAGACAGTTTTCTACTAGATGTAGTGCCTGTAATAACCCAAAAACTTTCGGTAACCGTTCGTTGTGTTACAGGAATACCAATGGCAGCAGGAACAGCAATTGCAGACGTGATTCCTGGAATAATTGCGGTTCTTATACCAAAGGTTTCTAAGTAATCGGTTTCTTCTTTTCCTCTGCCAAAGACAAATGGGTCGCCACCTTTTAACCGAACAATGTATTCGTATTTTTCAGCGTATTCTACTAACAAATCATTGATTTCATCTTGCGAATAAGCATGTGCACCTTTACGTTTGCCAACAAA
This sequence comes from Winogradskyella eckloniae, assembly GCF_013249045.1. GTDB lineage: Bacteria > Bacteroidota > Bacteroidia > Flavobacteriales > Flavobacteriaceae > Winogradskyella > Winogradskyella eckloniae. The sequence continues at coordinate 257,429 of NZ_JABRWP010000001.1, read as the reverse complement.
CAATTTAACCGCATTTGGTGCATGCTCTAAAATAGTTTCGTTTACCAAAGCATCGTACAAAACAGCTTTAGCTTTGTTGAGCGCTTTAACGGCTTTTAGTGTTAGCAATTCTGGGTCTCCTGGTCCAGCGCCAACCAATACAACCTTAGGTCTTTTTTGTGTGTGTTCTGTCATTATTTTAATTGGCTTAAAGCTGTTAATTCTTCTTTTGTATTTATGTTTTTTACGGCTAATTTAGCTTCAGGTTTAATCTGAATAGTTTTATAATCCGTCGTTTTTATAAGGTCTAAAAGCTTTAGTTTATTTTCTAAAATTGCCGCCTTAAAAAGTGACGTTATTTGTTTTGAATACATTCCGATTAATGGATAATGGCTTTCATCATCTTTTAAATAGGAAATGGAATGGCTTCGAAAATTTTGTAGCAAATACGTATTTAAAACAGCCGTTTTTATGTTTGGGATATCACAACTTAAAATCAGATTGAATTCGTTTGCTGAATGGTTTAATGCCGAATAAATGCCTCCAACAGGTCCTTTGTTTTCGTAAATATCTGCAACTAAAGGATATCCAAATTGTTTATATTCTTCGTTTTTTGTGACTAGAACTATACTTTCACTAATAGAAAGAACAGCTTCTATAATATGTGCTACAAATGGTTTGTTTTTATACAAAACAAGTCCCTTTTCTTCTTGCATACGTGAGCTTAATCCACCACATAAAATATAAACTGATATGTTATTTTTAGTACTCATTTATATCAATGTCAGTTTAAAACAAGCGATTAATAATACAACGGCAAGTATGTTTCTTAAAACTGTATTTGGGATTTTATGACTACCATAAACAGCACCTAAAAACCCTCCAATAAGTGCAATTGGAATTAATTTGAAGGATGCTACTGAAATGGAATGATTAAACGCATAACCAGAAATGCCTGCAACGGAATTCACAAAAATAAAGAGTGCCGAAACTGCTGCAGCCTCTTTCATGTTTCCCCAACCTAAAAGGATGATAATTGGACTTAAAATAATGCCGCCTCCTATACCTATCATTCCTGAAAATAAGCCAATAAAAAAACCAATTCCTAAGGCGAAAGGGATTTTAAATTCAACTTTAATGGTTCTACTTTCTTCAGACGCAAACACAATTCTGAAGATAGCAACTAATAAAAAAACAGCTAAGATTATTTTATACACTTGCGCATCAATTGTAATATAACCTCCTAAAAATGCAGCAGGAATAGATGCAGCTGCAAAAGGATAAAATAGTTTCCACTTAAAATGATTGTGCTTTTTAAAGTACCAAAATGAGATTCCGGAAATAAAAATATTTAAGATTAAAGCAGTCGGTTTTATATAATCTACAGGAAACGAAAACGCTGCCATTAAAGCGATATAACCACTTGCACCTCCATGGCCAACACTTGCGTATAGAAATGCTATGCCAATTAAAGCAATAGAGAAAATGACCCATATTTCTGTAGGCATTATGTTCATAATTCTAATTTCTTGTATTCAGCTTCTAAAAAATTAATACAGTTTTGGTTTAAGGTTTCAAATTGAAGAATTAACGATTTTCCATAGTCTGTAACCTGAGTTCCGCCTCCATTTTTACCTCCAATATTTTTTACTAAAACGGGTTGTTCTGCTAGAGTTTCAATCTCATTGAGTAGATTCCATGCTTTTTTATAAGACATTTTTAAAGTTTTTGCTGCTGCACTTATTGAGGCAGTTTTATCAACTTGCTTCAATAAATTTATACGCCCAAAACCAATAAAGGGTTTGCCTTCTTTCTCTATCCAAAGTCTCGATTTTATTTCCATTATACGTCTAGTTTTATACAGGTAACCTCATCTCCTAAGTTAATTTCAGCTGTTTCAGAATCGACACAAATCAACACATTGCTCATTGCATAAGTGTATAACATCGCTGAACTCTGACCTTGAAGTATCTCAACACATTCGCCTTCTAGATAAGCTTTGAGAAACAGCGTTTTTTGAGATGGATTTTTTATCGCTGACTTACTTTTTGCTATTACCTTTTGTAAGTGATTATACTTATAACCACACATTTTTCTTAGTAATGGAAGCGCATAGATATAGTAACAGGTCAACGCAGAAGCCGGATTTCCTGGTAATGCAAATACATAAGTGTCTTGTTTTTTACCAAACCACAATGGTTTGCCTGGTTTTTGGTTGATTTTGTAAAATAATTCTTCAACGTCGTTTTCTAATAAGGCTTCTTTTACAAAATCGTAATCTCCAACTGAAATTCCACCAGAAACTAAAAGGATGTCATTTTCTTCTAAAGCATTTTTTATACTTGTTTTAGTTGCTTGGTAATCGTCTTTTACAGCGATGATTTCAATCGTTTTTATTCCGGCTTGTTGTAAGGCTGATTTTAGCATTACGGAATTGCTTTCGTATATTTTTCCGATTTCTAAATCTGTTCCTGGTTGTTGTAATTCGTTACCAGTCACTAAAATTGCGACGCTTGGTGTTTTATAAACCGAAACAGTGGTTATACCTAAACAGGCTAAAAAACCTATAGCTGCTTCATTAAGTTTTGTGCCTTTTTTTAAAGCTAAATCTCCTGTTTTAATTTGCTCGCCAGTCTTACGAATATTAGCAAATTGCGAAGGCATTTTTTGAATTTGTATAGATGTATCTACACGCTCCACATGTTCTTGCATAATAACCGTATCTGCATGGTCTGGCACTAAGGCACCTGTAAAAATCCGAACTGCTTCCGTTGGTTTTAGTGTATAATTTTTAGAATCGCCTGCTTTAGATTCGTCCACAACCGTATATGTTTCTGCTTCTGAATATTGAATAGCGTAACCATCCATAGCAGATTGTCTAAATGGTGGCATGTTTATAGGCGAAAACACATCTTCAAACAAAACCAAATTTAATGCATCTTGAAGCTGCACTTCTTCAAAAGAAAAAGTATTCGGAAAACTATCAATTATATCTAATGCTTGTTGAACTGAAATCATGCTAATGCGAGCGTTATATCTAATCAAATATAACGAAGGCAATCCGTTTTAAAAACTTCTACTTTGATTTTTATTTAGAAATGAAATTGAAGCTGTAAATTTTATATTATTATAATTTCATTTCCAATATTTTAAGAATTCTAACAAGAATTACTGCAACCATGTCTTTGATGGCATTCAATTTATGTCTTTTAAAAATTAAAAAATAACTAAGGACTATAATTTAATAGATGGTTTTAAATTGTTAATTTTAAAGACTATTTTTTACCTAAAGTAATAGTATAAATAATGAGTCGCCTTAATTGTTGCTTTCGTTCATGGCCTAATTAAAACACTATATTAATAACATTGATTTCCCTAAAAATTGAGAAAAACAGTATACATATTATCCTTTTTTATATTGTTTTTAACGCAAGCTTATGGTCAATTCTCACCAAATGCGCATAATTATACCATAGCCGAATACAAAGCTGGAAATCAAAATTGGGATATAATAAGAGCAGATGACGGTAATGTTTTTGTGGCAAATCACAATGGCTTATTGGCTTATGATGGTATCTATTGGAAGTTTTATCAATTACCAAATAAAACAACAATACGTTCTGTTTTTACAGATCAAGGTATTGTATTTACAGGCTCTTATGAAGAGTTTGGTTATTGGAAAAAAGACGACTTTGGTAATTTAATATACAATTCTCTAAGCGAAAAAATAAAATCTCAAATTTCACCAAACGAAGAGATCTGGCAAATTGTGAAATTTCAAGATAAAATTGTGTTTCGTTCATTTTTAAACATCTATATCTATGATTTTAATAGTGTCCTTCAATTAAGTCCTAAAAGTGCTATTATCTCTAGTAATGTTATTGACAACAAACTCTACATCTGCACCTTAAATAAAGGAATATTTTCGTTAGAAAATAATGCTTTAAAACCCTTTTTTTTTGATTCAGTACTTCGTGACACAAAAATAGTTTCACTTACAAATTACAAAGACAACTTACTTTTATTGACCTCACTAAAGGGCAGTTATTTTCTAAAGAATAATGAGCTAAAACCTACAGGGTTTAAAATAGATGAAGAAATAAAACACCATCAACTTAACAAGTTTTCGCAATTATTAAATGGCGATATGGTTTTTGGAACCATAAAAGATGGCTTGTTTTTAACAGACCACCAAGGCAACAAAAAATTTCATGTTAGTAAAGAAAACGGACTACTTAATAATACCGTTTTAGGGCAATATATAGATAAATCTAATAATTTATGGTTGGGATTAGATAACGGAATATCTAAAATAAACCTAGACAGCCAACATTATTTTTTCAATGACCAAACAGGTAAACTTGGAGCTGTGTATGATGTTGTAAAATATAAAGACCAAATTTACATAGGTAGTAATACTGGACTTTTTAGAATAAATGAAAATGACAAACTACATTTTATAGAAGGTTCACAAGGACAGGTTTGGGACTTAAAAATAATTGAAGATCAACTTTTCTGTGGTCATAATGAAGGTACCTTTATTGTTGATGAGGATAAATTAACGTTAATTTCTAGTTATACAGGAGGATGGACTATTAAAAAATTACCAGAAAAAAAACACACCTATATACAAGGTACATATTCTGGTTTAGTAAAGTTTGAAAAAATTGAAGGTACTTGGAAGGTTAAACATCTTGGAGAAACTACAATACCTGCTCGTTTTTTAGTTTTTGAAAACCCGACAACCGCTTGGGTTGCTCATGCAACAAAAGGTGTATCTAAAATTACTTTTGATGAGAATTTTGGTTCTATAACCTCAGTTAAAACGTACCAAAATAAAGGTCTCAGTTCTAATTACAATGTACGTGTTTATAATATACGTAATAATATCAGTTTTAAAACTAACGAAGGATGGCAACGCTATGAACCTATTTTAGATTCTATAATTCCGTATGATTTGTTAAATCAAAGACTCGGTAAGAATAGTTATATTATTTCTGGAGATGACACTAATCTCATTGCCCTAAAATATAAAGATGGATTTATAAAATTTACATCTTTTAATGATTCACATAAAGACTTTTTTTTAAACGATGTTTTTCTTAAAAACAGATTTATAGTTGGCTATGAAAATATATCTAAACTTAGCGATTCCATCTATGCCTTAAATCTTGATAACGGTTTTATGGTGATAAATAGAACATTAAGCACCGACATTAAATTATATAAACCCAAATTAGAGTCTATACATATTAGTGGGAATCCGGCCGTTACACGAGATGCAATAACTCAAGGATTGGGATTCAATTTTAAAGAACGTTTAACCCTAGAATTATCATCTTCACAATCTTTAAATCACCATTTTGAATATATAGTGTCACCCGAAAACGAACATATTACGGACAGTTTGTGGTATAACATAGATGGAAATAAAATAGAACTAACCAACCTAACAGATGGCAACTACAATATGCTGTTAAGAACGCGTGATAATACAGGTAATGCATCAGCAATTGAATCTATAGCCATTGAAGTTTATCCGCCTTGGTATAGAGATACAATTGGCTATTTATTATATGTGCTATTAGCAGTATTAGTGATCATTATATTCTACTCGCTACACAATAGAAAAATAGCCAAAGAGCAACGTCTTATTAAGATAAAATATCAGAAAGAACAACAAAAATTGCTTCGAGAACAAACTTTAGAGAATGAAAAACGTATCGTACAGCTAAAAAACGAGTCCTTGCAAAATGAAATTAAATTAAAAAGCAAACAGCTCGCTAATAATGCCATGGCCTTAGTTAAGAAAAATGAAACACTTCAAGACATCAAAAAAGACTTAATGGCCAACAAAGAAGGATTTAATAACTACTATTCTTTTAAAAGGATTGTGAAAAAATTAGATAATTCAATTGTATTAAAAGATGAATGGGAAGTTTTTGAAAATAATTTTAGTCAAGTTCACGATGAGTTTTTCGAAACATTAAAAGCCAAACATTCCAAACTTACGTCCAAAGATTTAAAGATTTGTGCCTACATCAAAATGAATCTTTCATCTAAAGAAATTGCTCCACTTATGAATATCTCAGTAAGAGGTATTGAAACTCATCGATATCGATTAAAAAAGAAATTAAATTTAGAAAATGATATTTCTTTGGCAGATTATTTATTAAATATTAAAAATGGATAATAAATAATTGCCTAATTCGTAACTTTTACTACGTCATTTATACGTCATTTTACTATTCACGCGCCATCGAAATCCTTTTTTTTATAGTTTTATATTACGTCAATTAGTGTTTTCTTAACACTTTTTCACCACCACGCAATAGGTATGACGTATTTAAAATGTAAATAGATGATAATAGGTTTTAATATTAGATTATAACTTAGTCATTCAAATAAACTAACAGTCTAATTTAAATAGTAATCAATTTTATGAAAACAAAAATCAGTCTATTGTTGATGCTCTTTTTTTCAATTTGTGCCATTGCCCAGCAAATTGAAATTAATGGTGTTGTAACAAGTAAAAGTGATGGAATGCCTTTACCAGGAGTAAGTATTTTAATTAAAGGGACAAATACTGGTACAACCTCGGATTTTGAAGGCAACTACTCCTTATTAGTAAATAAAGGAGATCAAATAGAATACAGCTATATAGGTTTTGAGACAACCATTGTAACCGTAAAAGACGAATCAAAAATTGACGTCTCACTTGCTGATGATATAGAAAGTCTAAGCGAAGTGGTGGTCATCGGATATGGTACTCAAAAACGAAAAGAAGTAACTGGTGCCATTGCTAGTGTATCAGGAGCAGAAATAACCAAACAACCTGCAGTAAACGCTCTACAGTCTATTCAGGGTAAAATGACAGGTGTAAATATTGTTAATACTAATGCGCCAGGAAGCGAGCCAAATATTATAATTAGAGGTATCGGTACAGCATCTGCTGGTAGTGATATTCTTTATATTGTTGATGGTGTACAAGTGAACAGTATTACCAATATTAATCCAGAAGATATTGAAACTTTTGATGTTCTTAAAGATGCTTCATCTGCAAGTATTTATGGTATGAATGCCGCAAATGGTGTTGTTATTGTGACGACGAAAAGTGGTAAAAAAGGAAAAATGAAGGTTCAATTATCTTCATACTATAGTGCCAAATCTATTTTAAATGCGGTAGAAATGGCAAACTCTAGTCAATACGTAAGGTATTTTAATGAAAACCAATTTATGAGTGGATCATCTACCTTTTTATCTACAGAACAACCATATGACACAGATTGGTATGATGAGTTAACAGATATTGGATTTAGTAATTCTAACAACATAGCGATCTCTGGAGCAAGTGATGATATTAAGTATTTTTTTAGTTTTAATAATTATAGTGAAGATGGTGTATTAGAGGATCATGATTACAACAGAAATACAATTAGAGCTAATAATAGTGTAGATTTATTTAATGATCGTATCACACTTAGCACTAACTTAAGTGGTTCTTTTATTAAAGCTTTACCAAAACCTTTTAATGCGTTTAATTCAGCCTATAGACAAGCGCCTGTGATTCCTGTATTTTATGAGAGCGGTCAATATGGTCAATCTTTTTGGAACCAAACCACTGGTATTGCTACATATTTAGGCTCTGACACAGATGTTATTGGGTCTTTAAACTCTGTAGGTAACCCGGTTGCTGCAGTTGCGTACACCAACCAAGAAAATAACACCACTGATTTACAAGGTAGTATTCAAGCTGATTTTAAAATCACTGACTACCTAAAAGCTTCGACAAGATATACCGCTACAAAAACTCATTTTCAAAATAGAAGTTTTAATGACACTAGAGCACTTTGGTTAATAAGTGACCCAACACGTACGGATGAAGAATTTCAAACCAATCAAGACAACAATCCCGAAGTTACGACATATGCAAACAACAGTTTATCTTATACAAGCTCAGAAAGCTATAGATACAATATAGAAGGGTTTTTAACTTTTGAAAAAACATTTAAAGACGTCCATAATTTAAATGCGGTCGCAGGTTTTTCGAGAGGGCAAAGAAATGACGTATTTACAATGTTTGCCTTAGGTTACGGCGTGCCTTCGCAAGAAAATTACTGGAGTATCAATTTTGCAGATGACGGTTATGAAAAAGTAGTTTCGCAATTTTACTCTACACCAACAAGAGAGCAATCTTACTTTGGTCGACTAATGTATAATTATGACGGTAAATATTTCTTACAAGCAAACATCAGAAGAGATGGTTCAAGTAATTTTAAAAATGATAATAGCGAAGATTATTTTGACAACTTTCCGGCTATAAGTGCAGGATGGACCATCTCCAATGAAGACTTTTTTGATGTTTCATTTATTGATTTTCTTAAGTTAAAAGCTGGTTGGGGACGAGTAGGTAATTCAAGAGTTCCATTTAATCAAACAACTATTACAACGGCCACAGGCAGTAGTAGCGTAAACTATGTGTTTGGTGCAAATCAAGATTTAGTGTTTGGTGCAGCATATGGTGCAGAAATCCTTCCTATATCATGGGAAATTACAGAAGAACTAAATGCTGGTTTTAACTTAACAGCTCTTAATAATAGACTTAGTGCTGAATTTAACTACTACGATAGAAATACAAAAAATGCTATTTTATTAGTTACACCTATTTATACTACGGAAGGTTCGGGTAGTTTTTACGACCATGGTGCAGAAGTTACAAACAAAGGAATTGAAATAGATTTAAAATGGAGAGATAACATCACTGATGAATTATCTTATAACGTTGGTGCTATTTTCTCTACTAACAAAAATAATGTTGAAAATGTAAAATCAGCATATGATGGACAAGTAGGCGGAAGTTTAAGCAATGGTCAAATTACAAAACGATTAGAAGAAGGGCAACCTTTGTATTCTTGGTGGATGTATGAAGTTGAGGGTGTTTGGCAAAATCAAGATGAAATAGATAACAACGCAAGTATTTCGGGAGCACTTCCTGGACATTTAAAATATTCAGATTTAAATGATGATGGTGTTATAGATGATAAAGACAAAAAGTTTTTTGGTAATTATTTACCTACGTTCTCTTACGGACTTTCTATAGGATTTAATTATAAAAATTTAGATTTAATTATAGAAGGCTATGGCGCAGGAGGTAATAAAATCTATAATGGCTTAAAAGGAACTCGAATTAATGGTGGTGAAAATGTAACAGCAGACGTCTTTAATTACAGATGGACTGGTGAAGGATCTACTAATACAAATCCAGGCGCTAATAGAGATTCGTATGCTTCTAATTATTACTTAGAGGATGGTGATTATTTTAGAATCAACAACATAACATTAGGTTATACATTAAAAGATGTCATCAAAGGCGTTAATTCTATACGTCTATACGCAACAGCGCAAAACCCATTTATGTTTACTAAATATTCTGGGTTTACTCCAGAAATCATTGGAACTTCAGCAGGTACAGGTGGTATAGAACTATCTGCGTACCCTACGCTTAAAACGTTTTTATTCGGTGTAAATATTGAACTTTAAAAAAATTGAACATGAAACTTAAAACAATAAAATTCGGAATTTCGCTTTTCACTTTGCTTTTAGTAGCAAATTGCAGCGATGATTATTTAGATGTAGACAGTAGAGCAGAAATTGATGCTGCTGATAGTGGTGTCGTTGTAGAGCCAGAGGAAATGGTCAATGGTATCTATGGTATGCTTACAGATTGGGACTATTCATTCTCTTATTTAGGAGTTACAGAAATCATTTCTGATAATGCGGATAAAGGTAGTTCTGCTTCAGATACAGGTGCAGACAAGCACTTATTAGATGCATTAGAGCACACTACAACAGGACCATCAATCTTAGCCATGTGGGAGCACTGGTATAAAAGTATAGGTAGAGCCAGTATAGCAATAACTTACACATCAGATTATGGTTTATCAGATCAAAACTACAGAGATAGGCTTATTGGCGAAGCTAAATTTTTAAGAGCACTAAACTATTTTTGGTTAGTTCGTTCTTTTGGTGATGTTCCGTTGCAACATATTGATTACGTTATACGTCAACCTAAAGCAGATGTTTATGCCTTTATAGAACAAGATTTAATAGATGCCATTGATTTATTACCAACAAAAAGTGAATATGCTAGTGTAGACTTAGGAAGAGCAACCCAAGGAGCAGCCCAAGCCTTACTTTCAAAAGTTTACTTGTATGAAGAAAAATGGCAAGATGCTTATGATATGGCAACAGCAGTGGTTACTGGTGGTGGCTATGACTTACACCCTAACTATGAAGAACTATGGAGGGCTTCACAAGAAAACGGCATAGAATCTCTTTTTGAAGTACAAGGAAGAGGAGAATCTATTGCACATGGTGTTCAACAATATTCTCAAGTTCAAGGTGCCAGAGGTACCAGTGGTTGGGGATGGGGATTTAACATTCCTTCTCAAAATCTTTTAAATGCTTTTAACGCAGCAGGTGATGCGGTTAGAAGAGATGCAACTATAATTTTCGCAGGAGAAACATTGTGGGATGGAAGAGAAGTAAGTGCATCAACAGAAAACCCTATGTACAATGAAAAAGCGTACTCTAGTGCTAATGCAGGTGCTAGCGATGGTGATAAAAATGTAAGAATTCTTCGTTTTGCAGAAATATTATTAATTCAATCAGAAGCCGCTCTTCATATTGGCGCAGATGCATCTACACCATTAAATAGAGTAAGAAATAGAGTTAACCTTGCTTCTATTACGTCTCCAACTTTTCAAGATATCTGGAATGAAAGACGCTTAGAATTGGCTTTTGAACATGATCGATGGTTTGATATTATTAGAACTGGCCAAGCACAAAGTGCTATGTCTTCTGATGGCAAAACTTTTGAGATAGGCAAACACGAGTTATTTCCTATTCCGGCACTACAATTAAACCAAACACCAGAAATGGTACAAAACCCTAATTGGTAATTATTAACATTCAAAAACAAAACGATAAAACACGTTATTATTTGAATTAGTCTCAATTTAACTGCATCTAGAATGCATTAGATGCAGTTAAATTTTAAAAATAACAAATGAAATTTTCCCTATTTAATATAGCCATTTTAGTCATGGGCTTCATGGTCTTTTCCTGTAAACAAGAGGAAAAGCTCGCTGCTAACATGGCCTCATTACCTCAAGTTGAGCTTCATGAAGACAGCCTGTTAGATACTATACAGTACCAAACCATCAACTATTTTTGGGAAGGAGCCGAGCCAAATTCTGGTCTTGCAAGAGAGCGTTTACATTTAGATGATGTCTATCCTTCTTCACCAAAAAACACAATAACAATTGGCGGAAGTGGTTTTGGTGTTATGGCCATATTGGTTGGTATAGAGCGCGGATTTATAAATAAAGAGGAAGCCTTAGATCGCTTTTTAAAAAATATTGAATTCCTTGAAAATGCCGATCGTTTTCATGGTGCGTGGCCACACTGGTTAAATGGAGAAACTGGAAAAGTTGTTGCTTTTGGAAAAAAAGATGATGGAGGAGATCTTGTTGAAACCGCATTTTTAATTCAAGGTTTATTGACGGTAGCTGAGTATTTTAATGGTAATACCGATAAAGAAAAGCAATTAGTTAATAAGATAGATCAACTATGGAGAACTGTAGAGTGGGATTGGTATACCAAAGGTGGTGAAAACGTTTTGTATTGGCATTGGTCACCAAACTATGGTTGGGATATGAATTTCCCTGTAGGCGGCTATAATGAGTGTTTAATTATGTATGTTCTAGCGGCTGCATCTCCTACTTACCCTATTGATAAATCCGTTTATGATCTCGGTTGGGCTAAAAATGGTAAAATTGTTTCAGATAAAAAATATTATGATGAAGCCTTAGTGCTTAATTACTACGAGCATGATACCCATCCTGTTGGTCCCTTATTTTGGGCACACTATTCTTACTTAGGGTTAAACCCTAATGGATTATCTGATCAGTATGCTGATTATTGGAAATTAACTCAGAATCAAGCGAAAATACATTACAAATACGCCGTAGATAATCCTAAACAATTTAAAGGATATGGTGATAATCTTTGGGGATTAACATCTAGTTATTCAATTAATGGTTACCATGGACATAGACCAGAGAGTGATATAGGTGTAATAGCACCAACAGCCGCATTATCTTCATTTCCATACACACCCAAAGAAAGTATGAAGGTTCTTGAAAATATTTATAAAAACCATGACAGTTTAATAGGTCAATACGGACCTTATGATGCTTTTAGTTTTGAATCTAATTGGTATAAACCGCGTTATTTAGCGATTGATCAAGGACCAATTCCGGTAATGATAGAAAATTATAGAACAGGTTTATTATGGAATTTGTTCATGAAAAACAAAGATGTAAAATCAGGATTAGATAAGTTAAATTTTAAATATAAAAAGAGTTAAAAATATGAGATTTTATAGCCTATTTATATTCGTGATTTTTTGTTTTAGCTGTGGTAAAGATGACAATAGTTCTAGTTATCAAGGGTATATTGAACCAGATCCAACTGATGATGATCCCGTTATCGTAGATACCATAACAGACGAAGCACTATTAAACATAGTACAGCGTGAAACATTTAAATACTTTTGGGATTATGCAGAATCAAACTCAGGTGCCGCTAGAGAACGATATCACCCAAATGATCCAAACAATAGTCAAAACGTAGTAACTACGGGAGGTAGTGGTTTTGGGCTAATGGCAATTCTAGTTGGTATAGAAAGAGGCTATATTTCTAGAGTTCAAGGGTTTGATAGATTAAGTCAGATTTTAAACTTTTTTGAAGCCGCAGACCGTTTTCATGGTGCATGGCCGCATTGGATAGATGGTACAAACGGAAATGTTATTCCGTTTAGCGATCAAGACAATGGTGGCGACTTAGTAGAAACCGCACTGTTTGCTCAAGGATTAATATGCGTTAAAGAATATTTTAAAAATGGAACTGAAGAAGAAGTTGCTTTGGCTACTCAAGCCGATGCCCTTTGGAAAGGTGTGGAATGGAATTGGTACACCCAAAATCAGAATAGCTTATACTGGCATTGGAGTCCAGATAATGGTTTCGCAATTAACCTAGAATTAAAAGGCTATAACGAAACGTTAATAGCATTTATTTTAGGGGCATCATCTCCTAATTATTCCATAACTCCAGAAGTTTATCATGAGAGTTGGGCAAGTAACGGAAGCATAACAACGACAACTAGCGAATATAATATTCCGCATATTCTAGACCACGCAGGTTCAGGAACCGGCCCATTATTTTGGGCACATTACTCGTTTTTAGGATTAAATCCTACAGGACTCTCAGATCAGTATGCTAATTATTGGGATTTAAATCTCAACCATACCAACATCAATTACCAACACTGTATTAGTAACCCTAATAATTATATAGACTATGGCGAAAATTGTTGGGGATTAACAGCGAGTTATAGTAGAAATTCAGATGGGTCTACAGGGTATTCTGCGCATCAACCCAATAATGATTTAGGAATCATTTCGCCTACAGCAGCGATTAGTTCTATACCCTATACACCAGAAAAATCTCTCGCTGCTATGCATTATTTCTACAGTAAGAAATCTACTTTGTTAGGACCAGCAGGTTTTTATGACGCCTTTAGTCCTCAATATAATGATTGGGTTACTCAGCGTTATTTGGCAATAGACCAAGGACCAGAAATAATTATGATAGAAAATTATAGAACAGGCCTTTTATGGAATTATTTTATGCAAAATGAAGACATTCAAAACGGCTTAAACACTTTAGGATTTACATATTAATAGATTAAATAATATAACATGAAACATCAGTATTTAATTTTAGTTATTGCCATTATGTCTTTTAGCTCATGTGTTTTAAAAGCACAACAATCACAAGCTTCAAAAGACTTATTTACCTATGAGCAACATATAGTAGAACAAGATACACTAAACTATAGAATGCTTTTACCAAAGAATTTTGATGCATCTAAAACGTATCCACTGATACTAATGCTTCATGGAGCAGGAGAACGTGGCCGTGATAATAAAAGGCAACTTGCTCATGGAAGTAATTTATTTCTAAACGAAACAACAAGAGATTCTTTTCCTGCAATAGTTATTTTTCCGCAATGTCCAAGAAATGATTTCTGGTCTAAAATAGAGGCAGATCGTACCACAAAACCAACAACATTTAATTACAAATACAAAGAAGAACCAACTACAGCAATGTCGTTAGTTATGGATTTAATAGATGAAATGACGGCTAAGCCTTTTACCAATACTAATCAAATTTATGTAATGGGTTTATCAATGGGAGGCATGGGTACTTTTGAAATTATTTATAGAAAACCAAACACATTTGCTGCCGCAATTCCTATTTGCGGTGGTGGTAATCCGGAGTCTGTCACGGCGTACGCCAAAACAATTCCGCTATGGATAATTCATGGTGCAAAAGATGATGTGGTAGACCCAAAATTATCTTTAAATATGGCATCAGCGCTTATAAGTGCAGGAGGATTTCCTAAACTTACACTATACGATTTTGCAAATCACAACAGTTGGGATCCTGCGTTTGCAGAACCAGACCTTTTAAAATGGCTTTTCTCAAATTCTAAATAATTATAATGATAAGATTAATTAACACTCAAACGATTACAATTGCTGTTATTATATTATGTCTTACAAGTTGTAACACCAATAATAACCAAGCAAATACAGCTAACCTAGATACGGATAACCCTTTTGCTTCAAAAGTTGACTCTATTTTAGAATTAATGACGCTTGATGAAAAAATAGGACAACTTAACTTACCTACTTCGGGTGATATAACTACAGGTTCTGCAAAAGGCTCTGATGTTGGGAAACGAATTGAAGAAGGAAAAGTAGGTGGTTTATTTAATATAAAAACCATTGAGAAGATTTATGAAGTACAAAAAATAGCCGTAGAAAAAAGCAGATTAGGTATTCCTTTAATATTTGGAATGGATGTGATACATGGTTACGAAACCACATTTCCAATTCCTTTAGGTTTATCTAGCTCTTGGGATATGGAAATGATAGAAAAAACAGCACGTGTGGCAGCAAACGAAGCAAGTGCAGCAGGTATTAACTGGACCTTTTCTCCGATGGTTGATGTCTCTAGAGATCCTCGTTGGGGACGTGTATCAGAAGGTAATGGTGAAGACCCTTTTTTAGGTAGTAGAATTGCCGAAGCCATGGTTAAAGGGTATCAGCAAGATGATTTAAGTAAAAATAACACCTTAATGGCTTGTGTTAAACATTTTGCATTATATGGCGCCTCTGAAGCTGGCAGAGATTACAACACGGTAGATATGAGTAAAATTAGAATGTATAACGAATATCTAGAACCATATAAAGCAGCAGTTGATGCAGGCGTTGGTTCTGTAATGGCTTCTTTTAACGAAATAGATGGTATACCTGCAACCGGAAACAAATGGTTACTCACGAATTTGTTAAGAGATGATTGGGGTTTTAATGGTTTTGTGGTAACGGATTATACCGGAATTTATGAAATGACTCAACATGGCGTTGGTGATAAATACCAGGTGTCTGAGCAGGCTTTAAAAGCAGGCGTAGATATGGATATGGCTGGTGATTCACCATCAATTCCTGCAGCGTTTATAAAAACCTTGAAGGCATCTTATGAAAACGGTAAAGTCTCAATACAAGACATAGATAATGCCGTAAGAAGAATGTTAACGGCAAAATTTCAATTAGGACTATTTGATGATCCCTACAAATATTGTGATATAAACAGATCTAAAACGGAAATCTTTACTCCAGAAAACAAAGCTTTTGCACGCAAAGTTGCTTCAGAATCCATGGTATTACTTAAAAACGAAGCTCAATTACTGCCTATTAAAAAAACCGGAACTATTGGCTTAATAGGACCTTTAGCTAAGGCTAGTAATAATATGGCCGGAACTTGGAGTGTTGCTACAAAACAAGACGCATCAAATTCTGTCTTTGATGGGTTAACAGAAGTTATCGGCAATAAAGCAACCTTATTATATGCTAAAGGCAGTAATATTGATTACAATTTAGAATTAGAAACACGGGCAACAATGTTTGGGAAAACAATTCCTAGAGATCATCGTACCGATAAACAATTGTTAGATGAGGCCCTTAAAGTCGCAGCAAAATCTGACGTCATTATTGCAACCTTAGGTGAATCTGCAGAATTTAGTGGCGAAAGTAGCAGTAGAACTGATTTGGGTATTCCTCAAGTACAGAAAGATTTATTAAACGCCTTGTTAAAAACAGGTAAACCCGTAGTCTTAGTTTTATTTACAGGTCGCCCTCTCGTATTAGTCGAAGAAAATGAAAATGTTCCTGCAATACTTAATGCTTGGTTTCCTGGAAGCGAAGCTGGTTTAGCAATTTCTGATGTTTTATTTGGAACTGTTAATCCATCAGGAAAATTAACCGCAACCTTCCCAAGACATGTTGGCCAAGTTCCTATATTTTACAATCATAAAAATACAGGTAGACCATTAGGCAATGAAGACGGAAAATTTGAAAAATTTAAAAGTAATTATATAGACATCCGTAACGAACCTTTATACCCTTTTGGATATGGCTTAAGTTATACAACATTTACATATTCTAACTATACTATTAGCAACTCTTCCATGAGTGTGGATGGTGTGATTGAGGTTTCTGTAGATGTAACCAATTCTGGAGATTATGATGGCCAAGAAGTTGTACAACTGTACCTAAGGGATGTCGTAGGATCAGTAACCAGACCAGTAAAAGAATTAAAAGGTTTTCAAAAGGTAGACCTCAAAAAAGGAGACACTAAAAACGTAACTTTCAACATTACGGTTGAAGATTTAAAATTCTATAATTCGCAATTAGATTTTGTTGCAGAACCAGGACTATTTCAAGTATTTGTAGGTACTAATTCTAATACTAAATTGATGAAAGAATTTGAACTAACAAAATAAATTTAACACTAAAAATTCAATTAAAAACAACCATAAAGAACACGGTTTTTTAATCGTTAGAAGACCTTAAAATAATAGTTTAGATTGTCAAGATATGCTATACTTAACACCATATAGAATTTTTTTCTTATCCCTAACGTTAGGTATAGCTTCTTTATTTTCTATATCAGCACAGACTAAAGGTTTAAATTCTAGTTGGCAATTTTCTGAAGATAAAATTTCTTGGGAAACTATTAATATTCCGCATACCTGGAACAGTGATGATGCTTTTGATGATGCCGCAGGTTATCGTCGTGGATTGGGTTATTACAAAAAACAAATTTTCATAGCAAAAGAAGAAAGTGACAGTATACTATACTTAAAATTTAATGCTGTTAACCAAACCGCAACTGTTTATGTTAATGGTAAAAAGGTAGGACTGCATAAAGGTGGTTATACGGCTTTTAGTTTTAATATTACCTCATTCGTAAAACTAGACGCTAATAATCTTATTGAGGTCACTGTAGATAATTCATTTAATAAAGATATTCCGCCATTAGATGCAGACTTTACTTTTTATGGTGGTATATATCGCGATGTAGAATTAATCACTGTAAAAAAACAACATTTTAGTTTAAAGGATTTTGCCTCAGATGGCTACTTTGTTAATTATTACAATGTAACAGAAGAAAAGGCTGGTGTTAAAGTAAACATGCAAATAGATAATTTTGCTACTCTTAAATCTAAAAATCATGTGTATCTCAAAATTTTAGATGCACAAGGTAATTTGGTCTTAAAAGAACATCAACGGTTTCAGATAGATAAACACAGCTCAAAAACCATTGATGTTACATTTCCTGAAATTAAAAACCCAAAACTTTGGTCACCAGATAACCCTTATCTATATCAATTAGAACTTGTTTTAACTGATGAAAACGGCCATATATTAGATTCAAAATTCTCAAATCTTGGCTTCCGTTGGGTCTCTGTCGATCCAGAAAAAGGATTCTTTTTAAACGGAAAACCATTAAAATTAATTGGTGTGAATAGACACCAAGATTATGAAGGTTTTGGTAATGCCGTACCAATGGCACTACAAAAAAAAGACATTCAGCTCATTAAAGCAATGGGTTCAAATGTCATTCGGTTTGCGCATTATCCTCACGCAAAAGAATTATATAAATTATGTGATGAACTTGGAATTTTAGTATGGAGTGAAGTGCCAATTGTAAATTTAGTCACTAACTCTGAAGCGTTTTTCGAAACAGCATTAACAATGCAAGAAGAGCATCTAAAGCAATATTATAATTACCCTTCCGTGGTTATGTTTGGTTATATGAATGAGATCTTTTTACGCTTACAATTTGATAAAAAAATGGCACCTGAAGATCGCGAAAAATTAAAAAAAGACACTTACAGACTTACCGAAAAATTAGAAGCACTCACAAGAGAACTTGCTCCAAACCATATAACGGTTATGGCATTGCATTTTAATGAAATCTATAACGAAACTAAAATTGCCAATATACCAATGTTAATTGGTTGGAATCTCTATTTTGGTTGGTACTATGATACAATTGAAGACTTAGGAAAATTTCTAGACGACCAACATCGTCGATTTCCCAATCGTTCTATTATGATTTCAGAATACGGTCCTGGCGCAGATGTTAGAATTTCAACACAAACACCAATGACCTATGATTATTCGGAAGAGTACCAATTAAAATTACATAAAAGCTATTATGAACAGGTAAAAGAACGCCCTTTTGTTGCAGGAATGACTGCTTGGAATTTTGCCGATTTTGGTTCAGAATTTAGAGGTGAATCTCAACCTCATATAAATCAAAAAGGATTAGTACAATACAATAGAAAACCAAAAGAAATATATTATTGGTATCAATCTGTTTTACAACAAGAGACGCCTATTCTTCATATTGCAAACTATCAAAAAGAACTCACCTTATTTAATAAATCACCTTATGAATTTACCATTTTTTCAAATCAAAAAACAGGTAACGTTTTCTTAAATGACACAATCGTTGAAATGGTAAACTTTAATTCTGGCGTGGCAAAAATAAAAATACCATTAAACGAAGGACTGCAAACTTTAAGAATTGAGTCCCAGAATACTGCGGACACTGCTAATTTTAATGTAAAGAAAATAACCAACTTAAAATCTAATCAAATAGAATCGCTGGCCATTAATCTTGGTACGCATATTAATTTTTATGACGACGCTAGTGGTTTAACATTTTTAGCAGACAGACCTTACAAAGAAAACTTATTTGGCTACGACAAAAACTCAGGAAAATGTAAACGACAATTAATTTCAAATAACATCAAAAACTCACATCTAGAAGGCGTTTTTCAAACCATTTTATCAGATTGTGGCACGTATAAAGTTGATGTACCTCATGGAAAGTATAAAGTGACTCTTTTATTTGTTGAGCCAACATTAAAACGTAAGGAGCAAATTATTTTTAACCTTAAATATGATATTGAAGATACTAAGGACAACGAACATCGCATTTTTAATATTTATATAAATGAAACATTAGTTGAAAAACATTTTGATATGTCTCAACATTATAATGATAAATATGGCATTACGTTAGAGACAAGTATTCTCGTAAAAGATGAAAAAGGATTAACAATTACGCTAAAGCCAATAGAAGGTGAACCCGTAATTAGCGGAATGATAATTGAAAAATTAAACTAAATGAAAAAGCTATTTATACTAGTATTAGCATTTGTGTCTCTGCAACTAACAGGGCAAACAAAGTCTACGTATACCTATTCCATAAAAGGAAAAGACACTTTAAAATTAGATGTTTATACACCTAAAAACATAAAAAAAACAGATTCACTTCCCGTGTTACTATGGATGCATGGTGGTGGTTTTGCTGTAGGTAGTAGAGATTTTATTGATGATGAACGTTTAGTACAATATGCCGCTAAAGAACAAAATTATATAGGCATTTCTATTTCGTATCGTCTATTAAGAAAAGGTACCTCAACAGGATTTGGCTGTGATTGTCCTAAAGATGACAAGTTAGAAACCTTTAAACAAGCCGCAATAGATTTTTTAGATGCGGCAAAATATATTGTAGAACACGCTAAAGAACTCCATATAGACACCTCTAAAATTATAGCAGGAGGTAGCAGTGCTGGTGCAGAAGGTAGTCTCAATGCTGTATTTATGAGAGACTATTTTGTAACGGATAAAGAAAAATATAAGCATGTAAAATTTGCAGGAATGTTTTCATGCGCAGGTGCCGTCGTTGATGCAAACTATATTACCAAAGAAAATGCTGTGCCATCGGTTTTATATCATGGAACAAAAGATCAATTAGTCCCTTTTGATAATGCACCTCATCATTACTGTGACCCTTCAAAAGATGGTTATATTATATTAGACGGTTCTAACGTTATCGCCAAAAAACTAGTTGAATTTGACACGTCGTTTTATTTCAATATTGTAAAAGAAGCACGACACGAAATATCTAGAATACCTTACGAAGAACTAGATAAAGTATTTCATTTTTTTGATTGCGCTATAATCAACAATGAGTTGGTTCAAACTAAAATTATAAAAACAAAAAAGTAATGAGATATTTAGTTGTGTTGTTGTGTTGTTTTTTAGTTTTTCAATCCTGTAAAGCGGATCTGAAGAAAGAAGAAGCACCCGAACTTAAACAACGTCCAAATATCGTATTCATTATGGCAGATGACCATGCCGAACAAGCCATTAGCGCCTATGGTCATCCTATTAGTAAACTTGCGCCTACACCAAATATAGATAGAATCGCTAATGAAGGTGCACTTTTTAAAAATAACTTTTGTACCAATTCTATATGTGGTCCAAGCCGAGCTGTTGTCCTTACCGGAAAATTCAGTCAAGTTAATGGATTTAGGATGAATGGAGATCAATTTAATGGTAAACAACAAACGTTTCCAAAATTACTTCAAGCTGCAGGTTATACAACTGCTGTGATAGGAAAATGGCATCTTCATGGTTTGCCACAAGGCTTTGATTATTGGAATATTCTAACAGATCAAGGCAATTACTATAATCCCGATTTTATTTCGGTCAATAAAAATACCAAAGTTGTAGATACAACGCGGATTCATGGATACGCTACAGATATTATTACACAAGATGGCTTAGCTTATTTAGAATCTGTAAAAAACAGCAACCAACCTTTTATGGTCATGTTACAACATAAAGCACCACACAGAAATTGGATGCCTGCTTTACGTCATGCCAACATATATGACGATGTGGTATTTCCATTACCAGACACTTATTTTACAGCTCATGAAGGCTCGTTGGGTTCTAAAACACAACAACAAACGATATATAAAGATATGTATGAAGGTCATGATTTAAAATTGACCAAAGCAAAAGGGCGTCCTGAATTAGCATGGAACCCTTGGAAAACAGATTTTAACCGTATGTCTGCCCAACAACGTACAGCATGGGACAATGCTTATCAGGCAAAAAATGATGCTTTTCATAATGCTAATCTTAAAGGTAAGGCACTCGCTACCTACAAAGGACAACGCTACTTACAAGACTATTTAGCTACAATTGCTTCTGTAGATGAAGGTGTTGGCCAAGTACTCGATTTTCTCGAAGCGAATGGCTTAACAGAAAACACAATAGTAATATATACGACAGATCAAGGCTTTTATTTAGGAGAAAAAGGTTGGTTTGATAAACGCTATATGTATGAAGAATCCTTAGCAATGCCATTATTGGTAACATACCCTAATGCTATAAAAGCAGGTACAGTAATTGATGCATTAACCCAAAACCTCGATTTTGCCGAGACCTTTCTAGATTATGCTCAAGTTGATATTCCCTCAGATATGCAAGGTAAATCCTTACGTCCCTTATTAGAAAACACCTATAAAGGTGATCATTTTAGAGATGCTGTGTATTACCACTACTATGATTACCCAGCATTTCATATGGTTAAAAAGCATTATGGTGTTCGGACCAAACGGTATAAATTGATGCATTTTTATGATGATATTGATACATGGGAATTGTATGATTTAGAGGAAGATCCTAACGAAATTAATAATCAAATTGATAATCCGAAGTATGAAGATATTAAATCAAAATTAATTTCAAAACTTGCAGAACTTCAAAAAAAATACGAGGTAACACCTACAGATTTTGAACATTCTTCAACCGAAAAAATTAAAGGATCTTATAAGCAATTTGAACGTTTAAGAGGCCATACAGGAACCTCTTATGACCCAATTACAGATAAAGATATTAAACTATAAATCATGAAAAAATTACTTTTTCTTTTTACTATAACGCTACTTTTTTCGTGTAACAACGATAAAAAGCAGACTATAGATCAGTCCTTAAATGCGGAAGAAAAAGCAGCACTAAAAAAGGGATTTGAAACCTATATCAATCCATTAGATATAGATTATACATATATGGTTTACAATTCTAGCAGAAATCAATCTTACCGTTCTGGAGCAGATCCTGCAGTTATAGAATTTAAAGGAGCGTATTATATGTTCGTTACTCGATCATTTGGGTATTGGCATTCTACCGATTTGATACATTGGGATTTTATTAAACCTAAACAATGGTTTTTTGAAGGCAGCAATGCACCAACAGCTTTTAATTACAAGGACTCTTTAGTTTACTTTGCTGGCAATCCTGCAGGCTATGGTAGTATTTTATATACAGATGATCCTAAAAAAGGAATGTGGACACCTACAGCTTCAATTTCAAACAATATTCAAGATTCAGAATTATTTATTGATGATGATGGAAAAAGCTATTTATTTTGGGGCTCTTCTAATGTGCATCCACTCCATGTAAAAATGCTAAATAAAGATGATCGTTTTTTAGAAACTGGTACCAGAAAAGAATTAATAAATCTAAATGAAGAAGAACACGGTTGGGAACGTTTTGGCGAAAACAACTTTCATCCTACGCTTAAAGAAGGTTATATGGAAGGTGCTTCTATGACCAAGCACAACGGAAAATATTACCTTCAGTATGCAGCACCTGGCACACAATTTAATGTTTACGCAGATGGCGTGTATATTGGCGATTCACCTCTTGGTCCCTATGAATATATGAAAAGTAATCCTATGAGTTTTAAACCTGGAGGATTTACTAATGGTGCAGGTCATGGAATTACGGTAAAACAAACCAACGGTCAATATTGGCATTTTGCCACCATGGCATTAGCTTCTAATGCGCAATGGGAACGTCGATTGTGCATGTTTCCTACCTATTTTGATGACGATGGTCTAATGTACTCTATTACAGAATATGGTGATTATCCACGCTATGGACCAAACCATCCTACAAAAGCTGGGCAACATAACGGATGGATGCTATTGTCTTATAAAGGCATCGTAACGGTGTCTTCTTCCTTAAAACAAGTTGAAAAATTTACATCTAATGACGAGGAGGTAAAAGTCACAGAATTGCCAACAGAAAAAGATATACATGGCAATATTAAATCTAAAGTACTAACCGATGAAAATCCAAAAACCTTTTGGGTTGCAGAAGCTAATAACGATAAACAATGGATAATCATTGAAATGCAAAATACAGGAAACATAAATGCGCTTCAATTAAATTTCCACGATCATAATTCTGGCATTTACACACGTGTAGAAGGGTTAAAACATCAATTTACTATAGAGGTTTCAGAAGATGGAAATACTTGGCAAACAGTTGTAGATAACCGTAAAAGTCTTAAAGATACGCCAAATGCTTACATCGTATTAGACCAACCCGTGAAAGCCAAATATGTAAGATACCATAATATTAAAGTCCCTGGAAATAACCTTGCTATGTCCGAAATAAGAGTGTTTGGACTAGGCTTGGGAGATCCACCAAAACAGGTAACGAATTTTAAAATAACCCGAGAAAAAGATCGTAGAGATGCCTCCTTTTCTTGGGACGCAGTAAAAGATGCACAAGGCTATAATATACGTTGGGGCATTGCACCAAATAAGTTGTACCAATCATGGCAAGTTTACGATACTAATACTCATTTTATGAGGTGTTTAGATCGTGATACACCATATTATTTTAACATTGAGGCCTATAATGAAAACGGAATTTCTAAACCAAGTGATGTGATATTTGTAAAATAAACATGAAACATTTTATAACTCTATTTATAACGATGTTTTTAAACTTGGATTTAAAAATAAATATTAACTAAATAAATATAATTATGAAAAATCTAACAACCAACAATTTAATGAAATTGACGCGATTTTGTATTGGCGTAATTTTATTGATCAATCTTAATTCGTGTACCAAAGAAGACGACATTACACCATTAGGAAGTCAGCAAACTTTAAATGTTGAAACAGAAGCTATAATACCAGAAAGCATAACCTTAATGACAAGTTGCCAATATACTATTGTGCCAGAATTTAATAGTGTTATTTTTCCGGCGAGAAGCTATACTTGGACAGCACAACCAGCTGGTATGGTAGAGTTCTCGGTAGATCCTTTAACATTTGCGGTTGATATTCAAACCCTTTCAGAAGGGACTGTTACTATGAGTTTAGAATCCGATGATGGTGAGGTTTCATCTTCTGTGGAAATAATTATTGATGATGAAAATGATGGAATTCTAAAGGTTTTAGCCATAGGAAATAGTTTTTCAGAAGATGCCTTAGAAGCTTATTTTTGGGGTATCGCTAATGCCGCAGGAAAGCAAGTAATCGTTGGGAACATGTATATAGGTTCTGCTAATTTAGATACGCACGCATCAAATGCAACGAGCAATTCAAACAGCTATAGCTATAGAAAAATTGCTTTAGACGGAACCCGAACTGTGACATCTAACTTTTCAATATCTGATGCCGTAAACGACGAAAACTGGGACTTTATTAGTTTCCAACAAGCGAGTTATGATTCTGGTCTTTTTGACACCTATATTAACCCATTACCGACTGTGTATAACGCTGTAAAAGGTTATGACCCAAATCCATGTACTCAGTATATATTACATAAAACTTGGGCTTATGCGCAAAACTCAACCCATTCTGGATTCGCAAACTATAACAATGACCAAATGACAATGTTTGATGGTATTACTTCGGCTTACAACCAAGCTGTAAATTTAATGCCTACAAATATGGTCATACCTGCAGGTACTGCTATACAAAATGGAAGAACTAGTTTTTTAGGTGACGGTTTTACACGTGATGGATATCACTTAAATGATTTAGGTCAATACGTGGCATCTTGTACCTGGTTCGAAATGTTATTTGGTGAGTCTGTAATAGGTAATTCTTACGAAGCAGAAGGAATTTCACTTTATTATAGAGAATTAGCACAACAGGCTGCCCATGAAGCCGTATTAAACCCAAATGAAATAACCGTTTTAACAGACTACGAAACCTCAGGAGGAAACGGTATTATTTCAGAACCTGTATTTATCAATTTTGCTAGCTCAAACAATCCGGTAGGATGGAATGCATATTCAAGCCACTTAGAAGGTGTTGGTATCGCAAATATTCTGTATCCAAATGGAGATTTCACAGGTATTGCTGCTACTACAACAAGTCGTTTTAGAGGCGTAAATAATACCTCAGGAGCAAGTTCTACAACAACAGATTTAAATATGTCTGATGAAGTGTCGCGTTCTAACTATTATTCTCATGCACTGGCTTGGGGCTCAAACCCTCCATTAGAAGAAAGTATAATAGAGTTCACAGGTTTTCAATCTAATGGTACTTATGAGTTTTGTTTCTTTGGTTCAAGAAATGGCGTAAGTGATAATAGAGATACAGATTATACGCTTGTTGGTGCTACCACGCAAACGGCAAGTTTAGATGCTGCAAATAATGCCACCAATACTGTTTGTATTTCTAATGTACAAGCTGATGCTGATGGAAAAATTACTTTAAAAGTTTCTGCAGGTGATGCCAATACTAATGGGAATAAATTTTATTATATAAATGCAATGAAAATATCTCCACAATAGTCACACATTATGAAATAAGTCTCTTTATTTGATTGTTATTCTTCTGTTAGATTTTTGAGATATAAGCACAACAGGTGTTGTGTAATGATCCACTTCAAATGTAAGAGACTTATTTTTCATTTTAAAGTAATTGTAAAGCTTGTCTTTCTATTGTATTTTACAATCTAGAGACTCTTTTAAAAATAAAAAACCGTGAAATATTTAATTATCATCGTTTTGGCCATTTCAAGTCTTGGGTTTGCTCAAGATTTTTCTGTAATGTCTTATAACATTAAATTAGATTACCCTAAAGTTGGGGAAAACAGCTGGGAAAACAGAAAACCTTTTTTTATCAACCAAATTAAATTCTACGAACCTGATGTTATGGGTGTACAAGAAGCCATGCCCAACCAAATGAAAGCTATAGATAGTTTATTGATAAACTATAGCTATGTTGGTGTTGGTAGAGATGATGGTAAAAATGAAGGTGAATTTTCTGCAATTTTCTACAAATCAGATAAATTTAACGTTATCAATTCAGGAACATTTTGGTTATCCCAAACTCCAGATAAAGTAAGTATGGGTTGGGATGCTGTTTGTAATAGAGTATGTACTTATGTTTTATTAGAAGATAAAAATTCTGGAAAGACGTTTTGGGTGTTTAATACACATTTTGATCATGTTGGCACGGAAGCCAGAACTAATAGTGCCACATTAATAATTAAAAAAATTAATGAACTAAATTTAAATAATTACCCTGTAATATTAACAGGTGATTTTAATATGGAACCCGATCATGAGAGCATTGAGTATATAAAAACCGAATTAAAAGACTCAAAAGAAATTGCACAACTGGTATTTGGACCAGAAGGTACATTTAATGGGTTTCAGTTTGATAAACCCGTAACAAAACGTATTGATTTTGCTTTTGTAAGTGCTGCTATTTCTGTTTCTAAATATGCCGTTTTAAGTGATAACTGGAACTTACACTACCCTTCCGATCATATGCCAGTATTAATTAAAATTAATTTTTAATTATATGTTACTATAAAAAAGCTATGCTATCTGTTTTTCATACAATTTTAGGTAACTATTGTTCACCTTATATTAAAGTCTACATAAAATTATTGAACGTTAGGGATTAATTATCATCAACGCGACATCATACTTACCTACAGCACTTTATATTGAATAATAAATAAAAAATTAAGACATATTCATTGCTTTTATTTATAAAATTCGATTAATAACTAAAGTTTTTAAGATATTTGTTTAAGTTGTACAGTAAATTATTGTCCTAAAATGACTTCAAATAAAAAAGTATCTATTTATATACTTACCCTCATATTTGGGCTCACACACTTAGTTTCTAATTCTCAAAATATTGATTCGTTGCTTGTGGCCTTAGAAACGACAATGTCTAAAAGAAATGAGTACGACAACTCTAAGGAATTAAGAATTAATAATTTAAAAAAATTACTTCAAGACCCAGAAGCTACCCTAGAAAATCAATACTATTTAATAAATAGATTAATTAGTGAATATGAATATTATAGTTTTGATTCTACTTTAGATTACATTGAAAAGAATCTCAAATTAGCGCAACAATTAGATAATAATTTATTTATCCAAGAATCAACTTTACGATTAGCAAAACTATTAGCTACATCAGGAAGATATGATGAGTCAATAAACTTACTTGAAGAATTAGATACATCAAAATTATCAGTAGATTTAATAACAGACTATTTTATAATATATAAAAGATGTTATTCAGAACTCAGATCAATTTCAAGAGTAAATAGTATACGTGAAAAATACGAACAATTATATTATACGTATAAAGATTCCTTAGATATACAAATATCAAAACTTGGCGAAAACTCAAAACTCTATTTAGAAATTGCCGAACAAAATTACAGAGATTTATCTAATACAAAAAAAGCACTAGAAATTAATGCTAAAAGATTAGCTCTTGTAGAGGTAGGAACGCGCGAGTATGCTATGGTAGCGTTTAATCGGTCTTATATGAGTCATGAAATAGATGGAAATCGCTTAAACCAAAAAAAGTTTTTAATCCTATCAGCACTATCAGATATACAATCTTCCGTAAAAGATAATGCTTCAATGTCTAATTTGGCCGTCATATTTTTTGAAGAAGGTGATGTAGATAGAGCACATAAATTTATTAGTTTTTCTTTTGAAGACGCCAAATTCTACAACTCAAAATTACGATTCTTAGATATCTCCAATGTATTACCAGCCATATCAAAATCTTATGAAATTGAAACGAATAAACAAAACAATACACTTAAAAAACAACTAATGTTCATTAGCTTTCTTTCTGCTATATTATTGGTTGCCTTATTTTTCATAATTAAGCAATACAAAAAAATTAAAATAGGAAGAGAACATTTAAAAACGGCAAATTTACAGCTCAATGAATTAAATGAAAAGTTAAGCTTCACAAACAAGGATCTAAAAAGATTATATGAAGAACTCTCTGCTGTAGACACCATAAAAGAACAATATATAGGCACCTTTTTAAACTTATACTCAGATTATATCGATAAACTCGATGTTTACAGAAAAACCGTTCGAAAATATATTGTTACCAATAAAACAAATGATTTACTTGAACTTATTAAATCAAAAAATATCGTAGATGAAGAATTAAAGCTATTCTACGAAAATTTTGATAAATCCTTTTTACATATCTATCCAAATTTTATTGAAAACTTTAATCTGCTCTTAAAAAAAGGGGAGCAAATTATTGTCAAAGAAGATAATACCTTAACTGTAGAATTACGAATTTTTGCATTAATTAGATTAGGCATATCAAACAGTTCTCAAATTTCAAAAATATTAAGGTATTCAGTAAATACGATATATAATTATCGCGTAAAAATTAGAAATATAGCTATCAATAGAGAGGAATTTGAAGACAAAGTAAAGACTATTACTTAGCCAAAACACGTCATTTTTATGGCCAATTTATATTATATATTAACATTATAGTAGTCTAAATTGATATTTTCATCTACCAATACGTTATAAAAACACTACTTTTTAACATCACTTAAAAAATCATAAAATACTAATTTACTGCTGTTTAATAAAATATTATCAAATAATATTCTACTTAAACACTACTTTCCGTTGTACTTCACTAAGGCCTTCGTTTAATTTGTTAAATAATTCAAAAAATTTAGACTCTCTAAAAAAATTGAAAACAACTAAAATTAAACTAAGACATGAAAAAAATTACTTTATTAATTATTAGTGTATTTGCGACCTCATATGTTTTCGCTCAAAACCTAATCACAAATGGAACCTTTGATGATGCGACTGGTTGGACAGTTGTTAATCATAATGACGCTTCAAATATGTTTGGGTCAGTAACCATAGCAGGAGGTAATGTCACCTTTAGCGAAACGTCAAATGTAGAATGGAAGCATATGGGAATTTACACAACGGTAGACTTAGAAGCCGGCAACATATACCAATTCGATATGGATATGGCATTCACAAATATTAATAATGCTTGGGGTGAAGTTTGGATAGGACAAACCGAACCAATTCAAAACGATGATTATAATGGAGATGATGGCGCTACTACATTAATGAGAGCTTTTCATTTTTGGGATTGTGGCAGTACACTAACATACGATGGTCTCGCTTCTGCCGCAGGATGTGATCCTGGCACGCCACCTAATCAAATTGAAATTACCACTTCTGGTACTTACTATCTAATCTTTAGAACTGGAAGAAACCTATGGCACAACAGACGTTGTTGTAGACAATTTTTCATTAACAAATACAACATTAAGCAATAATGAATTTGAAATTGAAGATTTAGCCATATACCCAAACCCATCCGTAGATTCATGGTTAGTATCAACAAAAACTGATGCTATTCAATCTATAGAAGTGTTTAACCTTCTTGGTACCAAAGTAATGCAGCTAAATCCTGATGCAAGAACGGTAAATATTGATGCTACAAATTTAGTTCCAGGCATGTACATCACTAAAATTTCAACAGCATATGGAACAGTAAGTAGAAAATTAATAAAACGGTAAATATTAGTATTTCTTAAAACACCTTATCCTGTTTTTCAAGATATAAACAAGATAAAGTGCGTCTCTATTGAACAGAAATATGAAAACTAAAAATTAAATATAAACTAATATGAAAAAAAACAATTTGATCTTAAAATCATTCACGATTTTATTTATGATTTCTAGCTGGTTTTCATTTGCCCAAGAAATTACAATAAATGGAGTTGTTAATGACGAAACAGGACTCCCTATTCCTGGTGTAAATATTATTAAAAAAGGAACTAGTTTAGGTACAACAACAGATTTTGATGGTGTTTTTACCATAACAACAGAAGTAGGTTCTATATTATCATTTAGCTATGTTGGTTATGTCACACAAGATATTGTAGTTACAAATAACACTAACTTAACCATACAATTAGTAGAAGACTTAGCAAAACTAGATGAAGTCGTTGTTATTGGTTACGGTACTCAGAAAAAGAGTGTGGTAACAGGTGCAATTTCTGGCGTTAAGCAAAGTGATCTCGAAGATGTACCAATTACGAGAGTAGAACAAACCTTACAAGGAAGAGTGTCTGGTGTAACCATTGCTGCCAATTCAGGACAACCAGGTTCATCATCTACAGTTAGAGTTCGTGGTATTACTACTCTAGGTAATAACGAACCTTTATGGGTTGTTGATGGTGTAGTCGTAGACGCTGGAGGTATTGGATTTTTAAACCAATCAGACATTGCGTCGGTAGAAGTTTTAAAAGATGCCGCATCTCAAGCTATTTATGGTGCGAGATCAGCAGCAGGTGTTATTCTTATAACTACAAAAAAAGGAAAGTCTGGCAAGTTAAGTATTAACTACAACGGATACGCAGGATTTTCTTCTCCTACAAGGAAGTTAGACTTACTAAACGCAACGCAATACGCTACACTATTAAATGAAAAATCCGTGAATGGCGGAGGAAGTATTTTATTTTCTAATCCTGAAGCTCTTGGTGAAGGAACAGATTGGCAATCGGTCATTTTTAATAATAGCGCACAAAGAACTACGCATGAGTTAAGCTTAAGTGGTGGAAATGAAGTGTCAAAATTCTATGCTTCTTTTGGTATTACTGACCAAGAAGGCATTGTACTTAGCGATATTTCTAACTATAATAGAAAAAATATTCGTTTAAACTCTACGCATAAAATAACAGATAAACTTACTTTCGGACAATCCGTTGGGTATTCTAACGAAAAAACTATAGGTATCGGAAATACTAATAGTGAATTTGGTGGCCCTTTATCTTCGGCAATTAATTTAGACCCAATTACACCGCTTGTAGAGACAGATCCTGTACTAACTAATCAATCTCCTTATACAAACAATGGGGTATGGAGAGATGCCAATGGAAATCCTTATGGTATATCTAATCTTGTAGCTCAAGAAATGTCAAATCCATTGGCATATCAACAAACACAATTAGGTAATTTTGGTTGGGCAGACAATTTTGTAGGTAATGCTTATTTACAATTTGAAGCTATAGAAGGTCTTAAATTTAGAAGTACCGTTGGTGGGAAATTAGCATATTGGGGTTATGATAGCTTTACACCAGTATCTTATTTAAATGCAGCCTCTATTGTAACTCAAAACAATGTGTCTAGAGGAACAAATAAAGGATTTGGTTGGAACCTTGAGAACACAGTATCTTATAACAAAACCATTAAAAAACATACTTTTGATATTCTGTTAGGACAAGGTGTCTATGTAGACAATATAAGTTCTGGAGAAACAGTCACTTATTTTGATATTCCAGTAGATAACTATCAAGATGCATCATTTAATTATAGCGTGCCAACAGACCAAATCACGGCTTCTGCATATACGGGTAATGAGCATATCGTTACATCGTTGTTTTCTCGACTAACTTATAATTATGACGAAAAATATTTACTTACAGCTATACTTAGACGTGATGGTTCCTCTCGTTTTGGAGCCAATAACAAATATGGCTATTTTCCGTCGTTCTCGGCTGGTTGGGTGCCATCTAAAGAAGAGTTTTGGAAAGATAACGACGTTATAAGCCAACTAAAAATTCGAGGTGGATATGGTGTCACAGGAAATGATAACATAGGAGATTTTCAATTTTTATCTACAATTGGAGACGGAAGAAATTATACCGTTGGTACATCTGGCTCTGTAACCATTGGTAATAGTCCCAATGCACCTTCTAATCCAGATTTAAAATGGGAAGAAACAAGTCAGCTTAATATTGGTTTTGATGCCAAATTATTTAATAACATTTCAGTGGCTTTTGACTGGTATAAAAAAGAAACAACCGGTATTTTACAAGCCGTTACACTACCTGGTTACGTTGGTGCTATTGGAAGTCCAACAGGAAATGTTGCCGATATGAAAAACACAGGTATCGATTTAGAAATTGGCTATAACAAACAAATTAATGAGGTGAACCTGTCTTTAAATGGTAACATTTCATATTTAGAAAATGAAGTCACATTTTTAGGGAATGGCGTTGATTTTTTATCTGGTGGTGCCACCATACAATCTAGTACGTTTCCAATTACAAGAACGCAAGTTGGGCAACCTGTAAATTCCTTTTATGGATTTAGAACCAATGGTATCTTTCAAAATCAAGCAGAGATTGATAATTATGTGAGTTCTAACGGAACTGTAATTCAACCTAATGCACAACCTGGTGATTTTAAATGGAAGGATTTAGATGATGATGGCGATATTGATTCTGATGACAGAGATTTTCTTGGTAGTTCAATACCAAAATTTACTTTTGGTTTTACCTTAAACTTAGACTATAAAAACTTTGACCTTTTAGTATTTGCTCAAGGAGCAACAGGAAATAAAATTTTTCAAGGCCTAAGACGATTAGATATATCTAACGCCAATTATCAAACATCTGCTTTAGGACGGTGGGTTGGAGAAGGTACGTCTAACGATTATCCGCGTTTAACAACGAATGATAGCAATAATAACTTTTCTAACCCTTCAGATTTTTATCTTGAAGATGGTGATTATTTAAGGTTTAAAACTATTCAAATTGGTTATACACTGCCTTCTGATGTATTAAATAAATACGGAATTGACAGAATAAGAATCTATTTTACTACTGAAAATCTTTTCACATTTACAAAATATAGTGGATACGATCCTGAGATTGGTGGAGGGATATTTGGTATTGATCGTGGCTATTACCCACAAGCCCAAACAAATCAACTTGGAATTAATTTACAATTTTAAAAAAAGTTAAAAATGAAAAAACTAAGAAAAATAATACATATATGGATTGGGTTACCAATATTAATATTTGTGACATCTTGTAGCGAAGAGTATTTAGAAGTTCAGCCATTAGGGACTGCACTAGAAGATAACTATTATAGAAATGAAGCCGAAGCCTATTCTGGATTAATCGCCATTTACGATGTTTTAGGAAAACAATCTAGAGGTTTTGAAAATATGATTGCCTTGTTAAATTCTGGTTCCGATGATCATTTTACAGGAGGCGGAAGTTCTTCAGATGGTACTCAACTGCAAGCATTTTCAAATTACACTATAAGCGAGTCTAACATCGCTACAAGTTATTGGAATGATTTTTATCAAGGTATATTTAGAGCAAACACACTGCTCTTAAAACTTCCCGATGTAGATATGCCAAATGCAACAAAAGCAAGGTTTGAAGCAGAATCAAAAGCGTTACGAGCAATATATTATTTTGAATTGGTACGCCTTTTCAAAAACATTCCACTAATCACGTCTCCATTAGCTACTAGTGAAATATATAATGTTACTCAGGCAGATCCTGTTGATGTGTATACTCAAATAGAAAATGATCTATTAGATGCTATTTCTGATTTACCGGTAACATTAGATATTGAAAATGAAGGTGGACGTCTTACTCAAGGTGCAGCCAAAGCGCTTTTGGGTAAAGTTTATTTATATCAAGGTAAAAATACATTAGCAGCTGCAGAATTAGCAGAAATCAATGGCACACCTGGAACCACTAGTGCTTTTGGATATAGACTTCTCGATAATTTTTCTGAATTATGGGAAATAAGCAACATCTATAACACGGAATCTATCATTGAAATTGCACATACAGATCAAAGTAATGCAGATTGGTGGTTTTGGGGTTCTAGTGCAGATGAAGGCAATAGTTTAGCTCAAATGATAGGGCCAAGAGGTTTTGTTAATTCATCTGGCTCTGCTGCAACAGATTTTGCAGGAGGTTGGGGTTTTAATGTCATTACACAAGGTTTATATGATGTCTTAAATGGTGATCCAAGGTTTGATGAAACTATAATAGACATTCAAGCTCTTGCTGATGCAGGGCAAATAGAATATGAGCCAAGTTTTCAAAATACAGGGTATTTTCTAAAAAAGTTTTTGCCTTTTGCTTCCGATAGATCAACAGGAGGTGGTGTTGTAGAATTAAATTATAAACAACACACCTACATGATGCGTTTAGCAGACACCTATTTATTAGAAGCAGAAGCATTAGGCGGTTCTGGAGCGCGTGCCCAAGCATTACTCGATGCGGTTAGAGCAAGAGTAGGCTTGCCTTCTGTTCCTGTTACTATGGATGCTATCATGCAAGAACGACGCTTAGAACTAGCAGGCGAAGGTCACAGATGGTATGATTTGGTAAGAACAGGTAATGCAGCCACAGCTTTGGCATTTAAAGGATTTACACCTGGTAAAAATGAAATTTTACCAATTCCACTAGCTGAGTTAGAAAATACTTTGTTAGAACAGAATCCTAATTATTAATATTTTAAAAAAATTATTATGAAATTAAATATAAAATTAAAATGGGTTATTAAACTGCTTTCTGTAGTCTTAGTAACGGCCACTTTTTCTTGCCAACCAGATGAGCTAGGAAACGGTAATGGGCTCACAGCAACTGATATGGATGCAGGATTTTCTGTAACCGCAATTTCAGGAGAAAATAACAGGTATGTGTTAGAAGCAAATGAAAGCTACATTTCGTCAAGTTGGGACATCGGTAATGGAGCTGGTTTTTATGCAGGTGGAAATAGTGAAAACGTTTTTTATCCAGATGCTGGGACATACACCATTCAACACAAAGTCACAGGTAAAGGAGGTGCATCTGCTATAGCAACTCAAACATTAACAGTAGAAACATCAGATCCATTATTTGGAAACATTGTAAGAGGAGGAAAATTTGATACAGCAGATGATATCGCAGAGTGGACTGTTCTTAACATCAGTGATTCTGGTACGGAATGGACATTTGCAGATGGAAAGGCAACAGTACAAGGTGGTGGTTGGAACCAAAAAGCCATCTACCAAGCCATTGAAGTTGTAGCAGGCCAAAGTTATAATATTGATATGTTAGCAAGCTCTACTTCGGGAATTGTAAATACATGGTTTGAAGTTTATGCTTCATCTACACCACCTGTTGATGGTAACGATTATTCTGCTGGTGGCATATTAGCAGCAATTAATTACTGGTCTGGTTGTGGAGATTCGCCTTTTAGCGGTTTATTATCTGAAGTTGGTTGTGGAGATACTGTTTACCCAGGCGAGCCTGGAAAATTTATTGCAGAAGCCACAGGAACAATTTATTTAGTAATTAAATGTGGTGGTGAAAATCTCTTAGACGGTATATCTGTAGATAATGTAGAAATGCGAGCATCACTTTAATTACAGTAATTATTTATTGTTAGTTTATTTAATTATAGCCCATGTTCTAATGGATATGGGCTATAATAATCTACAACCGATCATCATCATTTTTTCTTTAACACGCTAATGCGTTAATACTATGTTAGGCTTTAAAACAGTGCGTATTGAATCAAAATAAGCAATTTTATATGTATAAATATTTTTCATTCTTAGTATCTATTACGTTGTTGATAAATTGTTCTTCAAACGGAACGCTCTCTAACGATACTGACCCTAATAATCCAGGATCAAATATTACATTTAGTAATGTTAGTTTATATTTAACTGAAGCAGATAAATCAGCGTTATTCCAATTACAACCAAACCGTGCACCATTGTTTACAGAAAATATAAATTTCTCCATTACGGTTAATCCAGAGGTTATGTATCAAGAAATGGATGGATTTGGATTTTCTTTAACGGGTGGCAGCGCTTTGCATTTAAATAACATGTCTGCTGTAGATAGAACAGCAATATTAGAGGAACTCTTCAACGCAAATAATATTGGCGTTAGTTACCTACGTATAAGCATTGGTGCTTCTGACCTAGATGCAGCACCATTTACCTATAACGATCTGCCAATTGGAGAAACGGACGAGGATTTAGAACAGTTCTCTATTTCTAAAGATCAAGAACATCTCATCCCTATTTTAAGTGAAATTCTTGAAATAAACCCTAATATAAAAATAATGGGTTCACCTTGGTCTGCACCTTCCTGGATGAAAACAAATAACAATTCTATTGGTGGTAGTCTTAAACCAGAATACTTTTCAACCTATGCCAATTATTTTGTAAAGTTCATACAAGCATACGAAGCAGAAGGTATTACAATAGATGCAATTACAATTCAAAACGAACCATATCATGATGGGAATAATCCAAGTATGTATATGGAACCTGCGGATCAAGCATTATTTATTAAAGATTTTTTAGGTCCTGCTTTCGAAACAAATGGCATTACCACTAAAATCATAATATGGGATCATAATGCAGATAATACTTGGTATGCCACCAGTATCTTAGATGATGCCGAAGCCAACCCTTATATTGATGGGTCAGCATTTCATTTATATAATGGCAGCATTAATAATCTAAGTAATTTACACAATTCACATCCAAATAAGAACCTGTATTTTACAGAACAATGGGTCGGTGTTAACAGTAATTTTGATGAAAATTTACTCTGGCACACTAGAGAATTGATTGTTGGTGCGACAAGAAATTGGTGTAAAACAGTTTTAGAATGGAACTTAGCTTCCAACTCAAATTTAGAGCCTCATACTCAAGGAGGATGTACAGAATGTTTAGGTGCATTAACCATAAATGGTAATAACGTACAAAAAAATGTAGCCTTTTATACCATTGCCCACGCTTCAAAATTTGTAAGACCAGGTTCGCATAGAATAGCATCTAATTATTCAACGGACTTGCCAAACGTCGCCTTTAAAACACCTGATGGCGATATCGTAGTCATTGTAGTAAATAACACTCAAATTGATAAATCATTTAATATAAAAACACCAGGCGAATCTATTTCAACTTCGTTAAAAAGTGGTGCAGTAGGAACCTATGTTTGGTAGCATAAAAAATAAATAAAGATGATAAAAAAAACAATATACATTCTGTCCTTGTCGCTTTTATTATGCGCTTGTGAAAATAAAAAAAAGAGCAACGATTTAGCAATTTCAGAATCGGATAAAACTGAAAAAAAGGTGACAATAATCAAACAGGAGGCTCAAGTTTACACAACGGCTCAAAACACTGAAAAAAGGCTATCATTGGATTATAGCAAAACATTCGAAAAAGCCAAACAACCATCAGAAGGCGAAATTTCAATTTTTGTTAATCCAGAAAAACAATTCCAGGCATTTTTAGGAATTGGAGGTGCCATTACGGATGCAGCAGCCGAAGTATTTTCAAAATTAAGCAAAGACAAACAAGACGAATTATTAAATGCCTATTATTCTGAAGAGGGCATTAACTATAATATCATTAGAACCAGTATTCATAGTAGTGATTTTGGGTTAGGAAGTCATACTTACATCGAAGAAGGTGATAAAGCATTAAAAACGTTTTCTATAGAAAAAGATAAGGTAAAACGAATTCCTATGATTAAGCGTGCACAAGCACTAATCAATGAAGATTTAGTCTTTTACGCTAGTCCTTGGAGTCCACCAGCTTTTATGAAAACCAATAACAACATGTTACAAGGCGGTAAATTATTACCAGAATATAACCAAGTATGGGCAGACTACTTCGTAAAATTTATTGAAGCTTATGAAGCTGAAGATATACCTGTTTGGGGTGTAACCATACAAAATGAACCTATGGCTGTTCAACGTTGGGAATCATGTATTTATACAGCCGAAGAAGAACGTAATTTTTTAAAGAATTATTTAGGTCCAACTTTTGAAAACAACGGATTAGGAGATAAAAACATCGTTGTTTGGGATCATAACAGAGATTTAATTTCTCAACGAGCCAATACTATTTTTGAAGATCCTGAAGCCATGAAATATGCTTGGGGAATTGGTTTTCATTGGTATGAAACATGGACAGGAGGCGAACCAAAATATGATAACTTAAAGAATATTAAATCATCATTTCCAGACATCAATTTACTGTTTACAGAGGGTTGCCAAGAGGACTTTGATCCAACACAATACCAACGTTGGTCTAATGCAGAACGATATGGCAATTCTATGATTAACGATTTTAATAGTGGTACTGTTGGTTGGACAGATTGGAATATTTTATTGAATGAAAAGGGCGGACCAAATCATGTTCAAAACTTTTGTTTTGCTCCAATACATGCCGATACAAAAACAAACGAACTCATTTACACACCATCTTATTATTATATTGGTCACTTTTCAAAATTCATAAAAAAAGGTGCTTTAAGAATCAGTACAACTACGAGCAGGAGTACAATAGAAAGTTCATCGTTTCAAAATCCAAATGGTACTATTGTAACTGTAGTTATGAACAAAACTGATGATAAAATTGACTATAATTTAATTGTTGGAGACCGAGAAATAACTTTAAATATTGAACCGCATGCTATGCAAACCTTAATTTACTAAAACATGAAAAAAAACATTTTAATTTGTATCGTTTTTGCATGTTTATCATGTAATGCGCAAAAGAATAGCACTAAGCAAACTTCTAAAAAAGCTGACAACTATTCTCATCAACTTAACGTCGAAAAAAAGGTAGATAGCCTTTTAAGGCTTATGACTTTAGAAGAAAAAGTTGGTCAAATGAATCAATACACTGGGTTTTGGGACGCAACAGGCCCAACACCTAAATCAGGAGATCAAGCAGCTATAAAATATGAGCACTTAAAAAAAGGCTTAGTGGGCTCTATGCTTAATGTAAAAGGTGTAAATCAGGTGAAAGCACTGCAAAAAATTGCTGTGGAAGAAACGAGATTAGGTATACCTTTAATTTTTGGTTTTGACGTTATCCACGGCTATAAAACTATTAGTCCTGTACCATTAGCAGAATCTGCAAGTTGGGATTTAGAAGCCATTAAAAAGTCAGCTCAAAATGCCGCTGAAGAAGCTGCTGCTGCTGGAATAAATTGGACCTTTGCACCAATGGTTGACATCTCAAGAGATGCACGTTGGGGACGCGTAATGGAAGGTGCAGGTGAAGATCCTTACTTAGGTTCTAAAATTGCAATTGCACGAGTAAAAGGGTTTCAAGGCGAAGATTTATCCTCTCCAAAAACTATTGCGGCCTGCGCAAAACACTTTGCTGCATATGGTTTTCCTGAAGCTGGACGCGAATACAATACTGTAGATATAGGCACCTCAACGTTATACAACATTGTATTTCCACCATTTAAAGCGGCTACGGAAGCAGGTGTAAAAACGTTTATGAATGCTTTTAATATACTCAATAACATCCCAGCCACAGGTAGTAAATTTTTACAACGTGATATATTAAAAGAAGAATGGGGTTTTAATGGTTTCATCGTTTCAGATTGGGGATCTATTGGAGAAATGGTTCCTCATGGTTATGCAGAAAATAATAAACATGCTGCGGAATTAGCAGCAAAAGCAGGTTCTGATATGGATATGGAATCTAACGCTTATGTAAAAGAATTAGCCAATCTAGTAAAGGAAGGGAAAGTTGAAGAAAGCCTTGTAGATGATGCTGTAAAACGTATTTTAACAGTGAAATTTGAATTAGGTCTTTTTGAAGATCCATACCGTTATTGCAACGAAAAAAATGAAAAACAAGTTGTTGGAAAACAAGAATTTCAAAACGATGCGCTCGACATTGCTAAAAAATCTATAGTACTTCTTAAAAACGAAAACAACCTATTACCCTTAAAAAAAGAGCATCAAAATATAGCCGTTATTGGTGCTTTAGGAAATGATAAAACAAGTCCGCTTGGTAACTGGGTGTTGGCAGGTGAAAATGGTTCTGCAGTATCAGTTTTGGAAGGATTAAAGGAATATAAAGGCAATTCAATAACTTATGCTGAAGGTGCTAAAGTTGCAATACCAAGTTCAAAACTTCATTTTACTCAAGAACTCGATATTAATGAGACAGACACTTCTGGTTTTGCCGACGCAATAGCCTTAGCAAAACAATCTGATATTGTAGTTATGGTATTAGGAGAACATGGCTTACAAAGTGGCGAAGCGAGAAGTAGAACAAATATAGATTTACCAGGTGTACAACAAGAACTTTTAGAAGAAGTGTATAAAGTAAATAAAAACATAGTGTTGGTACTTACCAATGGAAGACCATTAGCAATTCCATGGGCTTCTGAACATATTCCTGCTATTGTAGAAGCATGGCAATTAGGAACACAAAGTGGTAATGCCATAGCACAAGTCTTGTATGGAGATTATAATCCAAGCGGTAAACTACCTATGACCTTTCCTAGAGGTGTTGGACAAGTACCTATTTTCTATAATAATAA
Source organism: Winogradskyella eckloniae (assembly GCF_013249045.1). Classification (GTDB taxonomy): domain Bacteria; phylum Bacteroidota; class Bacteroidia; order Flavobacteriales; family Flavobacteriaceae; genus Winogradskyella; species Winogradskyella eckloniae. Next base: position 216,834 of record NZ_JABRWP010000001.1, on the reverse strand, counting down.
AAACACAGGAAGACCTAATGTAGAAGTTAGAGAAGAAGTCTTTAAATCACGTTATATAGACGAAGTTAATGCGCCATTATATCCGTTTGGTTACGGATTAAGTTACACAACGTTTTCATATAAAAACTTGAAGATAAATAAAATCAATGCTAGAGAAATTAAGGTTTCTGTAGATTTAACGAATACTGGCACCGTAAAAGGTAAGGAAGTAACCCAACTTTATATTCACGATAAATTTGCCTCTGTAGTCCGACCTTTAAAAGAATTAAAAGGATTTGAACTCATAGAATTAGAGCCTAAACAAACCCAAACCATTGCATTTACTTTAACAGAAAAAGAGCTTGGATTTTACACAAATACAGGTGAGTTTATGGTAGAACCAGGCACATTTAATGTGTTTGTTGGCGGAAGCTCAAATACAACGCTGTCAAGTGAATTTATATTAGAATAACTTAAATTAAAAAAACAAAAATATATAATCTATGAAAAACAGAATCTTATTAATACTAGCGGTAGCGGTGTTATCCATAGTGTCTTGTAGTAGCAGTGATAATGACACTAATGAACCAATGGTTCCAACAGACGTATCAATATCTGGTGTAAAAGTTGGTGCCGATGGAAGTAACCCAAATGGAGATGGTAGTGGTGTTGTAAACTTCACAATAACAGCAACAAATGCATCTTACTATAGAGTTTTAATTAATAATGAAACTTTAGAGTTAACGGAAAATACCTTTAGTTATACCTTTACACAAGGAGGTACTAACGACTATTCTATTATAGTTTCAGCATATAATTCTGAAGGTTTCACGAGTGCCACTTATGATATAACGGTATATGTCTTTGCTGAATTACAATTAGTATGGTCTGATGAATTTAATGCAAACGGTGCGCCAAATGCGTCAAATTGGGGCTACGATTTAAGTGATGGTCCTTGGCCAGATAATAACGAATTACAGAGCTATACAAATAATGCAGAGAACGTTATAGTAGAAAATGGAGTTCTTAAAATCACAGCGAAATCTAATGGAACTGGCTATACATCTGCAAGACTAAAATCACATAACCTACAAGCCTTTACTTATGGTAAAATTGAAGTGCGCGCAAAATTACCAGCTTCTCAAGGCACATGGCCAGCCATATGGATGTTGGGTTCAAATTTTTCAAGTGTAGGATGGCCACATTGTGGAGAAATGGATATTATGGAACAAACTGGTTGGGATAAAAATAGTGTTTTAGGTACTTTCCATTGGCAAGACAGTTCTAGCAATTCGTATACGCATTATGGCGATAGTACAACAGCATCTTCATCTACATCAGAATTCCATTTATATACACTAGAATGGACACCTGAGGCTATAAATGTCCTTTATGATGATGAAACCTATGTTACATTGACAAATAACAATAACCTACCATTTAATGCAGATTTCTTTATCATATTAAATGTTGCTATGGGTGGAAATCTTGGAGGAGATGTTGATCCTAATTTCACACAAGATACTATGGAAATTGATTATGTAAGAGTGTATCAATAAATGATACAACATGCTGATTTAATTAACTTGTAATCGACTGATATAAAACAAAAGTCATTGCTTTAAAATTTAAAAATAATGATGAACAAAAAATCATTTTTATTACTAATCACAATTATTTCTGCTTTAGGTGGTCTTTTATTTGGTTATGATACTGGTGTTATTAATGGCGCTCAATTTTACTTTAGTAAATATTTTGAATTAAGTGACGCTCTAAAAGGTTGGGTTGTTGGTAGCGCACTATTAGGCTGTTTTGCGGGTGCAATAATAGCCGGAAAATTAAGTATCAAAATAGGGAGGAAACAATCCTTAATTATTTCTGCTGTTCTTTTTGCTATATCAGCATATGGATCAGGATTACCAAGTATTTTTCCAGAAACCGTTACAACTTTAGTAATATTTAGAATCATTGGTGGTTTAGGTATAGGCATTGCATCCATGAATGCACCTATGTATATTGCAGAGATTGCACCAAGTTCTATAAGAGGAAAAATGGTAACATATTATCAACTTGCGATAGTAATTGGCTTTTTTAGTGTATTCTTAGTAACCTACTTCATTGGCGATAATTTAACGCAAGCCGAAAATATTGAATTTGGTTGGAGGCGAATGTTTTGGTCAGAGCTAATTCCAAGTACATTATTTCTTGTACTCCTATTTTTTGTTCCAAGAAGTCCAAGGTGGTTGTGTCTAAAAGGTAAAAATGAAGAAGCGATACAGGTTTTAAATAAACTTCAAGATGAAAAAAGCGCTCTAGCGGATTACAATGAAATTCAAACGTCTTTAGAGCACGAAAAAGCCCATAACACTGAAGTCAACTACTTTTCAAAATTGATTTTAAGTATTATCATTATTGGCACCACACTTTCTGTACTACAACAATTTACAGGCATTAATGCCGTATTGTATTATGGTGCAGATATTTTTGAAAAAGCCTTAGGTTTTGGCCAAGAAGACGTTTTAGCACAGCAAATTCTTTTAGCCTTTATTAATGTTGTATTCACTTTCGTCGCAATGTTTACTGTAGATAAATTTGGAAGAAAACCATTAATTTATATCGGTAGTTGCGGTATGATTATTGGCTTTTTACTAATAGGTGTATCACTGCAACAACAAAATGTTGGAATCGTATCCTTATTGGGAGTTTTAATTTTTATAGCATCGTTTTCATTATCAATGGGACCTGTGGTTTGGGTGCTATTATCAGAGATGTTTCCTAATAAAATTAGAAGCGTTGCGATGTCTATAGCTGTAGCTGCGCAATGGGCTGCAAATTATGTGGTTTCGCAAGCATTTCCTATGGTAGTTGGTAGTGAAACCAATAATAATTCGTTTTGGAACGGTTCTTTACCTTATTTTATTTTTATTTTCTTCATTATAATTATCATAATTGTAACGTATAAATTGGTTCCGGAAACCAAAGGAAAATCCTTAGAACAACTAGAAGATGCTTGGAAATAGTTTACATAGCACTGTTTTTTTTTATTGCAATAAAAAGACATCTAATTGAAACATTAACCAATAAAAAAAGCCTTACATCTCTGTAAGGCTTAATTTTTAATGTGGTCCCACATGGACTCGAACCATGGACCACCTGATTATGAGTCAGTAACTATTATCTTTCTTTTTCTTGCAATTCTTTGCATTTTATTGATTTATAAAGGTTTAATGGTTTTTATATTTTCACTTAGTTGCAGATGATTGTTCTTTATAACGAAAATGTTTAACCTATGTTTAACCCAGAGATTTAAATATTCTTAAAGTTATATCCTGCTCTATATCTATAGATAAACTAAATTCATAAAAACTGTAAAGCGTAAATGTTTTACCCACAACAAGGCTTTCTGTATTAATCTTTTTAGATAACGGCAGATAATTATTTAATTCCTGCACCAAACTTTCTAAATCTTGTTGTGCCAATTTATAAATTACACCAAACAGTATGTCTGTATTATATTGAAGTATTACATTATAAATTAGCTTTAAACCAAATAAAGCTTCAAAATCTCCTTTTATATATTCGTAATTCTCATATTCTAATCCATTATTAAAAGTTGATTCTATAGTCTTAACATTAAATTCGTTTAACTCGTACTGTTCTCCAATCTTAAAACGTAACTCTTTTAATAAAGAATAGTACATAGCTTAATTAAAAATGTATTGATATTGAAAATTCTGTTGGCTGATAGTTTCTTCATAGACATTAACATTATCTACAGAGCCAAAAAATCGCATTTCAGTTTGAGACGAATCCTCTATATAAAAATCTAACTCAAAGTTTGCTGTATTCTCTGGAATCTCGACACTAACTATACTTTGAGTATAATCGAAATCTGAATTAATTGTAGACTCTGTACCATCTTCTAAAGTTAATGTAGTTGTTAACCCTACAGATACCCAACTTTCAAGAGAACCTGTTGTAAACTCTACTATATGAGATTGACTAATTTGTTGTTCTTCTCCTTGATTGTCATCATCACTTGAACAGGCTGTAAACACAAAAATGGCTATTAATGCTAAAAAAATATTCTTCATAATTTATTATTTATTGGTTAATTGATTTTTTGTTAAAATGGCAAGTCATTATCTGCTTCATCTATAAAGCTTGCTGATTCTTGTTCTTGTAAATTATTGGCAATTGGTTTTTGACCACTTATTAGCTCTATTCTCCAACCTTGAATTGCATTAAAATATTTGGATACTCCTTCTGGATTTACCCATTCTCTACCTCTTAGATTTAGGTCTATTTTTACTTCTTGTCCTACTGCATAATTATTTAGTAAATCACATTTATCTTGAATGAATTCTACTAAAATATGTTGTGGGTACTGTTCTTCTGTAGTAATAACAACTTCTCTTTTTCTGAAGCCATTATTACCTAGGGTTTGAGTCCCATTTAAAATTTTTATCTTTCCTATTAAGTCCATTTGTTGACGTTTTAATTTTCATTATAATATCTTTAAGATATACTTCTTCTTTACTAAATGGTTTTGTGTTTTCAAAACTCTTATTTACATCTTCATATAGCTCTGTGAATAGCAATTCTATTATAAAAGATTTCTGCTCTCTTAGGTTTCTATAAGGAAATTCAGCTTCTAAAGTATCTCTAATTTTACTTAAACCAATGTATCTTTCTTCATGTTTAAGCAACCACCAAGCAACTTTATCCCTACTACAAAAACCTTCAAGATTTAATAGAGCTTCTAGCTCTTCCATTACCTCTTTAAACTTCATACTAACCTATTCTATTTATAGAGTTTTTAAAATTGAGTTTATTATAAAACTCTATAAACAATTGTCTCTCCTTAAAAGAATAACCTTCATATACCATGATTGACTTACATCCTTTACTACTACTTGAAGCACTAAAAAAGATAAAGTCATTTTCAAACTTATCAGAATCAGAACTTTCAACATTAATTGGACTGAACTCTAGTATTCTTTTACCTGCATGATTCAATTCATAAACATTAAGACCTTCAAAAACTAATTTATAAGGCACTTCACTAGATGAAATCATTTTATAGGGGATATAAAAAAGTCCCACAAATGACAGTAGTATCATTAAAATACTATTACTGAACAATGCTAATCCACTTACAACTAAAAGCGCCAATAGAACAACATAAAAATGCTCAAACATCAAATGTTTATGTAACATATTTCTATGGTTTGTATTCACAAAAACCAAACTATTAGCATTGTTTTTAGAGGTTTTCAACTCATAATCAATAAAATTATCTTTATCCTTATAAAGGTCCAAAACAACATTTTCTTTAGATTTCAAAGAGTCCTTATTTACTGTAATTCTTGAAATATTTAGTTTCATACTGTATTAATCTATAATTAACAAACATACTTATTTTATCATTTATGATAACCAAGACACTGCCCTTAATTATCATTTTTGACAACTAGATAATAAGTGTTTTAAAATGGATGATAAAGACCAACTTCAAGTAGCAATTGGAAAGCGAGTTAAAATGTTAAGAGAAGAGCAAGGTATTGCTCAACAAGACCTTGCTGCAAAATGTAATATTGAAAAATCTAACTTTAGTCGCTTAGAAGCTGGTGGAACCAACCCTACTTTATACACTTTAAAAAGGATTGCTGATAATTTAGGTATCACTTTATGTGATATTGTAAACCTAGAGGATGAAAAGTAAGATTTAGCTATTAATACTAATCTAGAGGTCTTTCAAACTGCAAATTCCCTCCTAAAAAGACTACTTAAACACTATTTCACACATAAACAAAAGACAAAAAGTCCCACTTTTTCCAATTCACTATATATAGAAATGGAAAAAAGAGGACTATTTTATCAATCCATTATCATTAAAACTATAAAAGTCATCTTTAGTTACTATCAAGTGGTCTAACAGTACTATATCTAAATACTGACCTGCCTGTTTTAGCTTTTGAGTGAGATTTTTATCAGCTTCACTTGGGGTTAAATTTCCACTTGGGTGATTGTGGGCAATAATAATGTTTGAAGCATTACATTTAAGCGCAACACTAAACACTAATTTAGCATCTACCACAGTAGCAGAAACACCTCCTTTAGAAAGCGGATAAACACCTAAAATCTGGTTACTCCTATTCATCATTAATATCTTAAACTCCTCTTGTAATTCTATAGTAGAATCACTCCAACAAGCTCTTATAATATCATAAGACTGCTTACTATTACTTATTTTTAGTCTATCACTCCTGCTATTTGAGTATGAGACACTTATTTCTGAAATTTTCATATTTTAAAATTTAGTTTCCTAGGAAAATAATTATCAATTTACTTGCATTTTAATTTTGGAACATATACCTTTGCCAAAGAAGTTTCTTTCTGAAACACTTCAGAACAATTCTTCGCAAAAAGTATATAAATATGGTTGAGGGGAAGAGCTTTGAAAGTTTCTTTCTTTTGGTACTTTTCTTTCTTTGTAGAGAATTAAAACCTATTAATAGTATCTTATTCTTACCTTCAAGATTAATAATATATCCTTATAGTAATAGTGTAAACTAGCTACAGCTAGACTATCTTTAATTTATGAAGGTATGAGCAAACAAGTATAATAAAGTAAGGGTATTCTAAAACTCAAAAAACAAAGCCCAATCTATTTACATAGATTAGGCTTATATTTTTACTCTGCATGCTCAAGAATTCCATTCTGTGAAAACACATCAGAGTTTGCAATAACATTCTGCTCATACTTAACAGCAGTTTGTTTTGGCTTAACAGCATCTTCTGTTACATACACCCATCTATGAGATAATGTTATTTCTTCACCTGTTTCCTTTACAACATATTCAAAAGGCTCACAGTCCTCTTTAATGATGCTTCCTGGCATTTCTGTGCCAATCAAACCTGTACAAGTCTGTTCATCAAATGTGCTTGGGATAAAAGCACGCTTTGCAGTAGCGTAGAAGTTACCTGTAGACTTGCTTAATACCATTTCAATTCCTCCTTGCAGTTCCAAAACAAAGAATGAAGAGCCATCCTCTTTTTGTCTCTCTTTGTAGTTTACGATTCTAACCATTGTTCTAAAATTTTTGAGTTGTAGTACACCACACAGAAAATCAACCCTCCATAGAATATAAATTACAGCTATCAACTTGAATTTAATTATCCTGCTAGAAAATTATCTTTACTATATAAAGTGGTGGGGGAATCTCTATCCCCAGAAATGGGTGGGGGTTTTGCACAAGGTATCTCAAGCTCACATAAAGCATCCAAAAAATTATTTTTCAAAAATTTTTTATATCAATAATTCTAGTTAGATTTAGACAATATTTGACAAGAACTAATTTGACTACCAAATGATACTCTCAGAATTACTAAAATCTAAAAGGGAAACTAAAAACCTATTACTGCGAGAAGTAGCTTCTATGATAGACACAGATACTGCTTTAATAAGTAAAATTGAAAAAGGAGATAGAAAGCCTACTAGAGAGCAAATAGATAAATTAGCTATTGCACTAGATATTGAACATAGTAAACTTTTAAAGTTATGGCTTAGCGAGAAAGTATATGAAGATGTAAAAGGAGAAGATGTTGCCATAGATGCCATTAAAATAGCCTTAAAAAGAATTAAAACAGAAGAAAAGAACTAACTGTATGCCAACATTAAACTGGATAGGAAAAGAAAAAGTAATAAACCATCATCAAGATGTACCCTATAAAACATTAGAACCCCAATATACTTTTACTAATGGTAAAGTGAGTAAAGAAGCTACCTCACAAAATAAAATTATACATGGTGACAACCTAGAAGCATTAAAAAGTTTATTGCCAGAATATGAAGGTAAGATAAAATGTATCTATATAGACCCACCATACAATACAGGAAATGAAGGTTGGGTGTATAATGATAATGTAAGTGACCCAAAGTTAAAAAAGTGGCTAGGGCAAGTTGTAGGTAAAGAAAGTGAAGATTTATCTAGGCATGACAAATGGTTATGTATGATGTACCCAAGACTTAAATTATTACATAAGTTATTGGCTGATGATGGGGCTATTTTTATTTCTATTGATGATAATGAACAAGCTAACTTAAAACTGATTTGTGATGAAATTTTTGGTATTGGGAACTTTGTAACAGACTTAATTTGGAGGTCTGCTGATTCATCAAATAATGATGCAAAACAATTTTCAGTAGATTTTAATCACACTCTAATTTACTCAAAGAAACCTGATTGGAATCCATTTAAATTAGAAAGAACAGTAGATAACAATTCTCATTACAAAAACCCAGATAATGACCCTAGAGGTCCTTGGTTTTCAGGAAACATTTCTTCTCCCAACCCTAGAATAAACCTTACTTATGATATAGTTAGTCCCAAAGGCAATGTAATCAAACCTCCAAAGAATGGATGGAGATGGAACAAAGAAAGAGTTGAAGAAATGATTTCCAATAAGGTTGTAGTTTTTTCAAATGATGAAACAAGAATTATTAAAAAAACTTTTCTAAAAGACCAATCAGGAATTGTTCCATCCAACATTTGGTGGGACATAAAAGATACTGGACACAATAGAAATGCTAAATATGAATTAATAAAATTATTTTCAGAGTTAAAAACTTCAGATATTTTTAAAACCCCAAAACCCACAAAGTTTCTTGAGAAGGTTTTAAAAATTTCTATATCTCAAAATGATTTAGTTTTAGATTCCTTTGCAGGTTCAGGAACTACTGCTCACGCAGTACTAAACCTAAACAAACAGGATGGTGGTAACAGAAAATTTATTTTAGTAGAAATGGAAGACTATGCAAATACCATTACAGCTGAAAGAGTAAAACGAGTTATTAATGGTTATGGAGAAGATAAAAAAGCTATTGAAGGTACAGAGGGAGATTTTACATACTATGAGTTAGGAGAACCTTTGTTTTTAGATAATGGTTTTTTAAATGAAGATATTGCCTTAGATAAAATACTAGAGTATGTTTGGTATAGTGAAGCTAAAGCTCCTTTTATAAAACCTAAAGAAGATTATCTATTAGGTACTAAAAATGATACTGCTTATTATTTCTATTACCAAAAAGACAGTATCACTACTTTAAATGAAAGTTTCTTAAGGTCTATTAAAACCAAAGCTAGTCAATACATTGTTTATGCAGATAATTGTTTGCTAGACCAAAGCATTATGGATAAGTATAACATCGTATTTAAAAAGATACCAAGAGATATAACTAGATTTTAAACACATAATTTAAAAAAAGGTTGTGCACGTCCTTTAACACATGCACAAAAATATGTATTTTGTTGTGCGTGTTCAGGTGTTATTAACAATTTAACACCTAATATTGTGCATAAGCCTAAAAAGATGACAGAAATAACCATAAACCCACTACCACCAATAGTAAATTGTGAATCAGTTGCAATTTTAAAAGCTTTAACTAAAGCTAGTAGAGCTCTTGGCGAATTAAAAGGAGAAGTTAAAAAGATACCAAACTCTCAAATACTTATAGATACACTATCTCTACAAGAAGCTAAAGACAGTAATGAAGTAGAAAACATAGTAACCACAGATGATGAATTATATCAAGCTGCTGTGGACGAAGAAGTCACTTCAATTGCTGCTAAAGAGGCTAAAAATTATGCTGATGCTTTAAAACTAGGTTACAATGTTATTAAAGAAAAAGGTCTTTTAACCACCAATGATATTATTAAGATACAAAAAAAAATAGCTCCTAACCATCCTGTAAGGAAAGTTCCAGGAACGGTTTTAAAGAATCCTAGAACAGATGAAGTTGTGTTTACACCACCTCAAAATTATAATGAAATAAAGTCTTTATTAGAGAATTTAGAAGTTTATATCAATAGTCCAGAATTTCATGACATAGATAGCTTAATAAAAATGCCAATTATACACTACCAGTTTGAAAGTATTCACCCTTTTTATGATGGCAATGGAAGAACTGGAAGAATTATTAATATGTTGTATTTGGTACAGCAAAAACTACTAGACATTCCTGTTCTGTATTTAAGTAGCTATATTATTAGAAACAAGAATGATTATTATAGGTTATTGCAAGAAGTAAGAACAAAAGACTCTTGGGAAGAATGGATAATATGGATGCTAAAAGGTGTGGAAATAACTGCGCTTGAAACTATTAAAGTAGTCAACAAAATAAAAATATTAATGGACGATTATAAAAAGGAAATTAGGTCGGAGTTTAGTTTTTATAGCCATGACTTAATCAACATTTTATTTAAGCACCCTTACACGAAAATTGATTTTCTTCAAAGAGAGCTAGGAGTTCATAGAAACACAGCCAGCAGTTACTTAAATGCATTGACAGAACATGGCTTATTGAATAAAGTTAAAATTGGTAAAAGCAACTACTATATCAATCAAAAACTATTTACCACACTAACCAAAAGATAAATTACGCATATAATCTTATGGAATTAAAACCATATCAACATAGAGTCATTAAGGATTTAGAGCATTTTTTGTCTTACACACAAAAGGAGGCTACACCTGCAAAAGCATTTAACCAATATTGGGAAGATAAGTTGGGTATGCCTTACACGCCACAATTAGATGGTTCTTTTACAGGCATGAAACCTTATAAAGATAATGTGCCAAATGCGCTACACATCGCTATAAAAGTACCTACTGCTGGTGGTAAAACTTTTATTGCCTGTAATGCTATACATACTATAAACAAACACTTTTATCAAGGTAATGCAAAAGCAGTTGTTTGGTTAGTCCCTTGGTCTAATTTATTACAACAAACAGTAAAAAACCTTTCAGACTCTAACCACCCCTATAGAGAAAAACTAAATAGTTTATTTGGTAACAGAGTTGAAGTGTATGAAAAAGACCAACTATTACAAGGTGCAAATTTTAATCCTACTTCTGTAACAGAACAGCTCAATATTTTTGTTTTCAATTTTAGTAGTTTACGTATAAATTCGAGAAAGAAAGATGATAGAAAAGTGTTTCAAGAAAATGGTGCTTTAGAGTCTTTTAGAAACACTATTGTAGATAAAGACCTTGTGTTACCAGACACAGATGAAACTGCTTTAATTAATGTTATAAGAAGCCTCAACCCTATTGTAATTGTAGATGAAAGCCATAATGCTGAAAGTGATTTAAGTGTTGAAATGCTGAACAATCTGAACCCTTCTTTAGTTTTGGATTTAACTGCTACACCAAAAGAAAACAGTAATATTATTTCTTTTGTAAATGCATTAGCCTTAAAAAAGGAAAGCATGGTAAAGCTTCCTGTTGTGGTTTATAATCATCATAAAAAAGAAGAAGTTATAACTAGTGCTTTACACCTACAAAGACAGTTAGAACTACTAGCTATTGAAGAGGAAAAGCTAACAGGAAAATACATAAGACCTATTGTACTATTCCAAGCTCAATCCAATATTAAAGGAAAAAACAATACTACTTTTCAGAAGATTAAAGAGCAGTTAATAAAAATTAAGATTCCAGAGGAGCAAATAAAAATTAAAACTAGTGGCATTGATGAGCTAAAAGGTATTGACCTTATGGCTAAGGACTGTCCTGTAAAATATATCATTACAGTAAATGCTTTAAAAGAAGGTTGGGATTGCCCAAATGCATACATATTAGCATCATTGGCAGACAAATCTTCTCCTGTGGAAGTTGAACAAATTTTAGGTAGGGTTTTAAGACAGCCTTATGTAGTAAAACATAAAGAAGCTTTATTAAACATGTCTTTTGTTTTAACAGCTTCGGCAAAGTTCAATGAAACATTAGATAGTATTGTTAAAGGTTTGCAAGAATCTGGTTTTAGCAAAGATGATTACTATGCAGAAGAAGCTCCAGAGGAAGAGTTAACTCCAAATCAAATACTTACAGATAACTTATTTTCGAATGAACCTGAACCTGATAGCTATGTTAAATCTGATGAAGATTTTGACGTGGAAGCTGTTGAGTTTAATCCAGATGAAGAAGTTACATTAGATACCATTAGTCAGCAGAACACCTTAGTATCTCATATTACAGAAAAGGCAAAAGTTGAAGGGCAAACTTTTGAGCAAAAAGTAAATGAGATTGAAATTGATGATACCACTTCTATTTTCACAGACATTATGAAAACTGCACCAAAAATCTATAAACTAGACACGCAATTTAAAGCTATTGCAACAGCTATTAAACTCCCTCAGTTCTTTAAAAAAGTAGAAGAAGAAGAAGAAGGAGAGCTTGGAGAGGTTAGTTTGTTTGAAGAATTAAATTCTGAAGACCAGTACCTAAACAAAGTTAGTTTGTTAGATGGTTTTCAGCTTTCAAACTACAGCACACAAGTAACTTTTGATGATATTTCTAAAGAAATATATGCAGTAGATTTTAATGAGCAGAAAAAGACTGCTACTGCTCAAAAAGTAAGTAAGAGAGCAAAGGACATTCTAGTTGACACCATATTATCTAAACCTAAAGTTTCACAAGTAAATCAAATAAGTATTATCATAGTTTCTAAACTTGGAGACATGACACCTATTTCACAACAAGAACTGCAAAAATATGTTAGCCGAGTTTTTGATAATCTATCTAGTGAGCAAATTAGGGATATAGTTGATAATGATTTTATTTATGTAAAAAAGATTAGGGATAAAATCAATGAACTAACTAGCACTTATGCAAAAGAGCGTTTTAAAGTGCTTATAGATAGTAATAAGATTATCGTAAAAGATAATTTTGAGTTCTCTGAAACATTAACCTTTTTAAATCCTAGTACTACCATTGGCAAATCTCTATATGATAGAGAAGCTAGCATGAACAATTATGAGCAAAAAATGATTATGGAAGTGGCTTCACTTGAAAACATAGTCTTTTGGCATAGAAACCTTGAAAGAGGTAAAGGGTTTGCTTTAAACGGGTTTAGCTCTAACCATTATCCTGATTTTATACTCTACACAAAAAAAGGAAACTCCATACTATTAGAAACCAAAGGTGATGTGTATGATAATGATGACAGCAGAAATAAAAATATTTTAGGTAAAACTTGGGCTGAAAAAGCAGGAGATAACTTTAAATACTTTATGGTATTTGAATCTAAACAGGTTGAGAATACTTATACTGCTAGAGGAGTGATTGAGGTTTTGAAAGGTTTATAGTTTTTAGAAAATGATATGATGAAAATATATATTGATATTGAAGATAAAGAGTTAGAGGTCGCTTTTATGAGTGAGATAATTAATGACAAAACAGTTAGATGGATTACTGATGGTTCTCTGACAAACGAAATAATTAAAATAGATGAATTTGAAGGTTCGTTAAATGAGGAATCTTTAACGATTTCATCAGGCATCTCAACTCCTAGAATTGTACTTTTCGAAAGAATTTTAGACTCATTCTCAAAATACAAAGAAGAGATTTCAGCAGGTTTTGAACCAACAGAAGAATCAATTTCAGATGATGAAATTCCAGAACCATATAATCCAGATGACATTAAAGTTAGAAGAGAAAATTTTTCAGTATTTGAAATAAATAGAATGATGACTGTGTCTAATGATATTGACTTAAATCCTGACTTCCAGAGAAACTTAGTTTGGGATAATACAAGGAAGTCAGCCTTGATAGAGTCTATTTTACTGGGAATTCCTATTCCTGTATTTTATTTTGCTGAAAGTAAATCTGGGAGATATAATGTAGTTGATGGATTACAAAGATTATCTACAATTAAACAATATTTAAATAATGAATTTTATTTAAAAAAACTTGAGCATTTGGGTGAAGAATGTAATGGGAAGTATTATATGGAGGATGACAAACAACCAAAATCTAAAAGAAAATTTCTTGAAAGAAAATATTCAAGACGATTAGAAAATGCTCAGTTTATTGTTAATGTGATTGAATACGCTTCACCTCAAAAAGTTAAATATGATATTTTCAAAAGATTAAACACAGGAGGGAGACCTCTTAATAAGCAAGAAGTAAGGAATTGTATAGCAAATAATGATGTTAGAAGCGTTCTTAAAAAAATGGCTAATTCAACAGAGTTCGTTACTGCCACAAATAATAGTGTTAATGACAATAGAATGGATGCTCAAGAACTAGCATTACGATTTATAGCCTTTAGAATGGAACAAGATGATAAAATAGTTTATGGAGGGAACATGAATTCTTTTTTAGACGAAACAATTGATTTAATAAACGAATTAGAAATATTAGAATTAGAAAAATATAGTCAAGAATTCCTGAATAGCATGAATATTTGTTACCACTTATTTGCTGAATATTCATTTAGAAAATGTTTATCTGAACATTTGTTACCAAATGCGAGAAAGCAATTTATTAATAAAGCAATGTTTGTGTCTTGGTGTATGATTACTTATAAACTAAATTATCAAAGTATTTCTAATAAAATTGGATTTGGAGAGTTTTCAATTTCATTAGCTAAGGAACTTGACAAAAAAGAAAAATATTATACAATATTAACTACAGGTACAAGTGACAAGCAAAACCTTATAGACTCTATGAACATTGGTAAAGATTTGTTGATTAAGAATAAGTTATTATGATAAAAAATATTGAAATTTATAATTTTAAGTCTTTAAAAGATTTTAAAATCAACCTAAAAAGATTAACTGTCTTAGCCGGCTCTAATTCTGTTGGTAAATCTTCGGTAATTCAGGCAATATTGTTATCCAAATTAACTGTAGAAAAACTACAACAATATAGTCAGTTGGATAGTGATTTTGAACTTGATAAAAAATTAAAAATCCCTCTAAATGGTAAATACAATTTAAATTTAGGAAATACTCTAGAAGTTTTAAGTAGAGATGTAAATTCTAATTTAATTACTTTCAAAATCTCAGAAGCAGGAAATAGTGCAGCTATTTTGCATTTTGATGCACGTGATAATAAGCAAGATGTTTATAACTTAGAGTTAAACAATTATAATATAAGTAGTGATTTTACTTCTTTAAAAAATGAATTTTATTACCTGAATTCTGAGCGATTAGGACCCAGATTATCTTATGATGTTGAGCAATTAGATTATGACTATGTAGGTTTTCAAGGTGAATACACAATACAAATTTTAGCACAAAGAAAAGAAACTAGTGTAGAAAATTTCAAAACAAGGGGCTTCAAAAATTTACAAGACTCAAAACTAATTAGTCAAGTAAGAGCCTGGATGGACTATATTATTCCAGGGTTTTATTTAGATATAGCTGAACTAGAAGGAAAATTAAAAAAAGCTTACACTTCATTTTCTAAAAGTAGCCCAACAAATGTTGGTTTTGGTATTTCTTATGTTTTACCTATTGTGGTAAATGGTTTAATCTCTAAAGAAAACTCACTTTTTATTGTTGAAAATCCTGAAGCTCATTTACACCCAAAAGGACAATCTAACATTGGTTACTTTTTAGGAAAACTTGTAAACTCAGGATTACAAATTTTAATCGAAACTCATAGCGAACATGTTATTAATGGTCTTAGAAGAGCTAATTTAGAATCTGATGATTTCAATCATGAAGATTTTATAATCAATTTTTTTAACGGATTTGATGACAGAAACAACTCTTTGATAAAAGAAATTATACTAGACAAAACTGGGGATTTATCAAGTTTCCCTAAAGATTTTTTTGACCAAGTTCAACAAGATATGTTAAGTATTTTTAAATTACAAAAAAAGTAAGATGGGTTATTTGCTTTCTTTGATTGAAACATTTAAATGGGAAGATACTAGCCTAGATAGAAGTGATTACATCCACAAATTAAATGAAGTAATTCTTGAGTCTAAAGAATATGACGAGTTATATAAAACAAAGAGTTTTAATGAAATTCAATTGTCGTGGGGTAATTTTATTGAGTTTGTTTTATATTATGGCTATGATAGTGATACTAGAAAAGAAAGATTCCCTTGGATGTCACAAACTCAACACACAACCTTAATTCAAATTATTATTTCCTTCAAAAACACTTTGAGTATAGAAACTACTGAATTAAATGATTTTAAAACCATTTGCAAGTCCATGAACTGTAATCATATCGGTTTTAAACAGTCAGCTGAAATAACTAATTATATTTCTTGTATGGATTCATACAAGGAATTTCACTATAATATAGTCTCTGGTTTTAATAGAGAGGAAAGAAAAGCAAACAAAAAATATTTTTTAAAATTTTTTAATGCTCAATTAAAAGTTGACCCTAATCAAATTAGACAAATAATTCACAGGAATCAATGTCCTCGTTCAATAATTAGATTAGACACTCCAACTTTAAATTCAAATGGTGAAAAACTTCATGAAGAGTTAATTCAAGTACATTTTAAAGATAAATCAGCATTAAACATAGACGGGACCTGGAAACATGGTAACTCTAATTTAAGTGATGAAATTTGTAACACTTTAATTGATTGGGGATTCATGTTACCTGAGAATTTGACTTAAAAAAACCCTGCAATTATGCAGGGTTCTACTCAACTCAAAAACCAATGATGTTTAGAATCACCATTGATAGCATTAGCCAAGCCTTGAGTAAAATCAAAGGCATTGACGTTTCTTAATAGAAAAGAGTCTATGTAAGAGCTTTTATTAGCTCCTGTAAAAAGATTATATACATTCCAAAGGTTAATATCTCCATTCTCGTTTCTACAAAAGCTATCATCCAAATAATAGTCCTTAGCCACTGTAGAAATCTGTCCATCATTAAGCATTAATTCTGGAATTAGAGTTTTTTCCTCTTTAGGTAAAAAGTTATATAATCTTGCTCTACCTATAAGCTGAGCAAATTGTTTTTCACTAATACTCTGTTGAGATAACTGCTTCATTTCCTGCAAATGAGTTTGTGCATTATACCCATCTATTAAGTCCATGATTTTAGACTGTAATTCAGAATAGTTACCTACTCGCATTTCATCTTGATAGCCATCTGTAGAAATACATAAATTACAACACACCATATTTTGAAAACCTATGAAGAACTTAAATTTCTCATAAGTTTTTCTGTTATAGAGGTTTTCTTGGTTGTAAGCTCTTACACCTCCAACTGTTAATGATACATCATGACCATTTATGTTTTCTGTAATTGATGGAATTCTAATGATAAATGCCATTCTTTCAAAATACTGCGTTTTCTCATGCTCTAAAAGCTCTTTTACTGGCTTGTAAATGGCATCAGCTGTCCTACCTTTAATTTGATGAGAAACTCTAACCTCTGGCACTTCAATTGTATGATGAGAAAACACTTTACCAACACAGTCTTGAGCTATCTCAATAAACTCTTGATGTGCTAATGTCTTTTCATTATCCTTGCTGAAGACTGGTATGATACAATCATGCTTTAAAGTAGAAAGGCTAACCTCTTTTGTGTTAGCCTCAATAAATGGGTTATGTTTATATACTTTATTTTCTGAAGGTATTTGCAAAGGATGAACAATTTCCGGCTTACCTTCAGGAATATTAATTATTCCATTACGTTGCTTGTTAAGCTCTGTTACTGATACTATTTCCATTTTGACTAAAATTTTGTGGTTTAACTAATTTTTCTAATAAATCTTTTTTAGCTTGATACAAAGCTTTTAATGGTAGCTGAAAACTTGGATATTCTTTATACAGTTCCATTAACTGACTAACAGACAAACACTCTTCTATTCTCTGTTTTACATCTTCCTCTTTTACAGGTGAAGTACACCATTCTAAAATGCGTTTTCCTGTAGAAGTATCTATCATAAATTCTGGTCTACCTGAAAACAGATTGGTTCTGTCTTTACTCGCTACTGCAAAGTGCTTAATGTCTATATCAAATACTATAGTAAATTCATAAGACACATCATCTCTTTGTACCGCTTTAAGTCCAACTTTTTCAGGAACATATTTCCCATCTTTTTGTTGTAGCACATAATCTTGTTTAGTTCTCATTGTAGCAATAACATGAGCATCACATTGTAAAATCTTATTGATAAATGCTTTCTGCCTTGGTGTTACTTTATTCCAATTAGCAAATGAATTTCCTGGTAGTTTAGAATGGAAATCTAAAAGTTCATCCCACACTTGAGATATAGAATCTAAAATTATCACTTCCATTCCTGCCTTTTCACAAACTGTTATCGCTTCTATAAATTTCTCTGGTGTATAAGGTGGTTGTAATGGTAATACATTGTAGTTACCTAGATGAGCATAAAGGTCTGCGGAACCATTCTCTGTATCTATTACAGCTACTTTTTCTAATTGTTCATTAGTTAGTCCTTTAGCCAATAAAAGAGAGCTTAAACTCTTGCCTGAACCTGATGAACCTTGCAGAGCCATTTTAATTTTTGCTTGTTGCCTTTCTGATTTTCTTAATTGCATAATTTATGTTTTTGAAGGTTAATATTAATTTGAATTATTTTTAAGTTGAATCTGAATAGATTCAGTACATAATGAAAAAGACCCTCTGTATTGAGAGCCTTTTCATATTGATTTAAGAAGCATATTTTATAATGGGTTCTTCCAGAAGTTTTGTCATTGCATCATCAATGATATCATCTTTAAATTCCTTAAGGTAAGCTTGTGTAATACTTACATCAGCGTGCCCCATAGATTTACCTATAACATCTGTTGAAATTCCTGCAAACTTTAAGTTTGTAGCAAAACTGTGTCTAATGACATAAGATGTTACATTTTGTTCTACGCCTTGAATTTTTGCTATCTCTTTAAGTTGCTTATTAAATCTCCTTAAGGTTTTATGTTTTCTGTTTTCAATCTGCATAGGTGTTAAGTCTTTCTTTAATAGAATAGGAAACACATAATTTGTTGGTCTCTTTTGAGATTTATAGTAGGCTATAATTTGCTTTACAGGTTCTAACATTTTAACTGTAAATTTCCCTTTAGTTTTAGAACGTATATATTGAATTCTATCTCCTTGTACATTCTCCCATTTTAACTTCATCATATCAACGAAATTCATTCCACCCATATAGTAACTAAATATTAAGTAATTCTTTGTGTCAATCAAATGCGGATGTTTTTGTGTGTCAATAGCTTCCATTAGCTTCATTTCATCTCTAATCAAGGCTTTTTTAATCCCTTTAGCTTTAAACTTTGAAATTTTATAAACTTTAAAAGGGTAATATTTTTCATCTACAACTCCACTTTTAATAGCATAGTTATATAAAGCTCTAATTGTTCTCATTTTTATACCAATACCACCATCTGAATTATTATTACTTCTTAAAAAGGTTTCGTACTTATCTAAAAAGGCAGGTGTAATTTCCCTAAACACCAAATTTTTGTTATTGTGAAATTTAAAAAACGAATTATAAGTATCTCTATATGGTTTTGAGTTCCCTACTCTTCCTGCTTTTATAAAATCTTCTATTTTCTCTTTCCAGAATTCTGATACAGTAACTTTTGAAGATTTTCTACCTCTAAATTTAGCTTCAAATTGATTTAAAGTAAAGTCAACTCCTTCAAAAAGATAACCATCAATGATTTTAAGAGCTTCCCCTTTCTTTTTAAGTAAAGCTCTATTTCTTTGCATAAAGTTTGGTTGACTTTTTTTAAACTTTGCATTTACCTTATCCCAATCTTTCTTCAAACAAGTTAACCCTAATGTAATTACCTTAATTTTTCGGTCTTTAATTACCTTTAAAACTACAGGGTATTGACCTTCTTGGTTTGGTTTATTCCTTAATAATATTTTTATACTTGCCATCTTTTTCTGTTTTTATGAAGTGACAAATTCCCATTATAGTAAGTCAGGAATTTGTCATTCTTCCTGTTCTAACTATTTAGTAATTCATTAAACTTTTGGATTAAACTTGCTCTTAAAACAGCCTTTGTTTTTAACAAGTTGTTTTTCTCTAGTAGACTTTGAAATGCTTTCCTTTCTTCACGTTTAATGTTTCTGTTTTCCCTTTCTGAAAGCTTTTCCCAGTAGTTGTAACTTAAATATGATTCTAACTTTCTTGTGTCTTTACGAGTTATTTTAGAACCTGCTGAAATGCTATCAACTATTGTTAATTCATCAAATCGTTTTAGTAAATCATCAAACAAATTCTGTAATAAACTTTTAGATTTTAAGTCATGAATATTATGAATTCCTAGAGGGTTAAAACCTTTACTCGTCTTATACTTAATTTCAAATCTTATAATATGCTCACTTAAATTGTAGTGTTTCGCTTTATCATAAATTTTGAAGTAATAGTTTGAATGATTAAACTGTTTGTACTCTCCTTTTCCGTTAAATTGCTCATTGTGATTATGAATCTTAAGCTTATGTAGAATAATACTTTGTTTGATTATATCTTCTGCTGGAAGTGAAAGTTTAATGTTTAAACCAAACTCCAATTGAGTTAATCGAGTTTTTCTTAAATCGATTAGTTTACTGTCCAGATAATCTATAGTATTACAAAGAGCTGTATATCTAAAGTCATTATAGTTTTGACATTCATCTGCATGTAACATATTATAAAGCTTATGTATTGAATTCTTTACATAGGCTGACCTATCATTAATCCTAACATCCATATTGCCAATTTTAGCAGTAAATGGATAGTTGATTTCTCCAGAATAATACTCTAATACTGTATGTAGTTTCTCGAAGTTGTCCTTGTTACAAACAAAAGATTCAATCTTTTGCTTATCTATATAGCGTAGTCTAACAAAATCTATCATGACTATAGATTTTTGTTAGTTCTACCTAAATAGCTATCCAACTCATCATCTACATCATTGGTAGATGCAACTCTACCACTAAGAATCCATTGTTCTAAGTCTACACGTCTAAAATATATCACCTTGCCACCAGGCTTACAATAAGATATTTCCTTTTTAGCGGTAATTTTATGTATACGAGACTCTGATAATCCCAAAAATATTGCTGTCTCTTTAACAGTTAAAAACTCTTTCTGCTGAATAGTTTGTTTTTTCAGCAATTCTTTAATCTCTTTTAATTCTTTCTGGATAAATTCCATAACTTTAAATTGTTATGGATGTGCACATCCTTGTTAATAATGAGACAAAGAAAGGCATCAAAAAACCCTTTATTTACAGAGTGTAACAAAGGGTTAAGACAAAGTGTAAGGTATAGTGTAAGGTTACTTTAGGTACTCGTTTTTTAGTTTTAAAATATGAGTATCAATTTTGGATTTCTCATCTTCTATTTTGTCTTTACCTCTAGATAAAGAAGCATAGATATCTGTGCTTTTTATAGGCTTATTTTGTTTGTTTAAGAAGACTTCACTCTTTTCAATCGCTGTATGAGTAAAACCATTGAAAAATGGTTTTAACGATTCTAAAAAGTAAGCAACAACATAGTTGTTTTTTGAAAATCGGATTTTGTTTTCCAATATTTGTGGGTTTGGTGAACTGAAAGCACTTATGAAATCTATCTCATCTGTTTCGGTATCATCAATTAAGTATAGTGTATAAGCCAATTCGTATAAGTCTTTGTAAAATGAATACTTGAGGTCTTTGTTTTCAAAGAATGTAGCATCTGACTCTTTGATTAAGTATTTATAAACATCATGATACACAATGACGGAAGAATATCTGTCCTTTAGATTATGGATGACTTCTATAAGCTTATCTTCAATTAATCTTACTTCATCATTTTCAAGTTTTAGCACACGTTTTAAAAGCACATGAATATCATCATATAATTTTTGAAGGTAAGTTACTTTATCTTTCTTTGTTTCTTTTGTATAAAAATTGGTTTCTATATTTTTATAGATAGAAGTGTTTTCAAAATTTAGTAATCGTTCTAAAAAATCTTCTCTACTAATAATTTCTGTTACAAAAACTGGCATTGTTCCATTATCTCCAACCATTTCTTCTTTAATATGATAGTCTTGATTTTGAAGGTAGGTATATCCGTTTTTTTGAATAGTAGGATTTCCAACAAAAGCACTTTTAACATACTCAATACTATTCACAAACAACATGTCAAAATAAAAGGAAAGTACTGAATTTGAAGACTGCATAAAAACTGTTTTGGATAATTCATACAAATATAGATAAACCAAAAATGTTTAACCTATGTTTAACCTTAGAGAACAAAAAAAGCCCTACATCTCTGTAAGGCTTGATTTTAATAGTGGTCCCACTTGGGCTCGAACCAAGGACCACCTGATTATGAGTCAGGTGCTCTAACCAACTGAGCTATAGGACCATTGACTAGTGTCAATCTCTTTATGACTAAAGAGTGTGCAATATTACTACATATTTTAAAACTCTACAAGAAAAATATTTCGTTTTAATCCTTTATGTCTTGACATAATTCTATCAAAACACCATTTGTTGATTTAGGATGTAAAAAAGCGATAAGCTTATTATCTGCTCCCTTTTTAGGTTTTTCATGGATCATTGTAAACCCTTCTGCTTTTAAGCGTTCTATTTCTGTTTCTATATGTTCTACTGCGAAAGCAATATGATGAATCCCCTCGCCTTTCTTTTCTATAAATTTAGCAATTGGACTGTCTTCTGTGGTTGCTTGTAGTAACTCTATTTTATTAGGACCACACTTAAAAAATGATGTTTTTACACCTTCACTTTCTACTTCTTCAATCTTATAATGCGCTTCTCCAAATAACGATGTAAACAGCGTATTAGAAGATTCTATATCTTTCACCGCAATACCAATATGTTCTATTTTTTTCATCTGAAACCTATTTTAGTGACCAAGAAATCGGAAATCTTATTAATTTCTAAATTATTTACACCACATCTTTATAGACATTTTATGACTTCAAAAATAAGATAATCCTTAAATATCCTCTACTTTTGCAAAAGATAAGTTAGAATAGGCATTATGGAAGAATTTACTCAAAGACAGAAAAAAATTGGAGGTATCCTTCAACAAGACTTAGCACAAGTTTTACAAAAAGCAGCCACAGATGGTGGATTACGTGGTGTAATAATATCGGTAAGTAAAGTAAATGTTACTACTGACTTATCCGTGGCTAAGGTATATCTTAGTATTTTCCCAAACAAAGAGGCAAAACCTTTATTAGAAGGCATAAAATCTAATAAACCTCTTATTAGACATGAGTTATCTCAACGTACACGTCATCAATTAAGACGAATGCCACAATTAGAATTTTTTATAGACGACTCTTTAGAATATATTGATGGTATTGAACGTTCTTTAAAGGGTGAAGATAACCCTATAGAAAACCCAGATTTATTAGGTAAGCGCAAAAAATCTTAAGTGAATTTTCCTCTTTATATAGCGAAACGATATTTATTTTCTAAAAGCAGTAATAACGCCATTAATATTATGACGTTGATTGCTTCGGGAGGTGTTATTATTGCTTCTGCTGCGCTTTTAATTGTATTATCTGTTTTTGCGGGTTTAAAAGATTTTAGTCTGCAATATTCTTCATTTGTAGATCCAGATTTAAAAGTAATTCCGGCAACAGGGAAATCATTTCAATGGACAGAAGAAGACCAAGCTTCATTGCTTAAAATTAATGGCATTAGTTCTTCTTCAAAAATTATTGAAGAACGCATTTTTATCAAATCAGATAATAAAAATGTTGTTGCCACTCTAAAAGGTGTAGACAAAAATTACCTTAATGTAACGCGTTTAGATTCTATGATTACTAAAGGCAACTGGATTACACCTGGAAGCAACGAGGTTGTTTCTGGTTGGGGAATTTCTAATAATCTTTCTTTTGGTATTTTAAATTACTTACAGCCATTATCTCTTTATGTTCCTAAAGTTGGTGTGGGCCAAGCAAGCACGCCAAAAGGGTATTATAATGCCGTTTATGTTAACAATGTTGGCCTCTTTGAAATTAATGAAGAATTAAATAACAAATACATGTTTGCTGATATTGAATTGGCAAAACATTTATTGAGTTATAAGGACAATCAACTAAATGCCATTGAGCTAAAATTAAATCCGGAAAGCGACGAAAACACCATTAGAACACAACTTAACTCTATATTTAATTATAGATTTATCATAAAAAATAGAGAGGAGTTAAATGATGCATTATTCAAAATGTTAAACACGGAGAATCTTGCCATTTACCTCATTTTTACCTTAGTCATTATTATTGCCTTGTTTAATGTCATTGGCGCCATAATTATGATGATTTTAGACAAAAAGAAATCTCTAAACACCTTATTTCATTTAGGTACGGAAACCAAAGCCATTAAATCTATTTTCTTCTTACAAGGCAGTTTAATGACTATCGTGAGTGGCCTTATAGGTATTACAATTGGCGTCCTAGTTGTGTTTTTACAACAAACGTTTGAGCTGGTTATGCTTACGCCAGATTTGGCTTACCCTGTACGTCTTAACTTCTTCAACGTTATCTTGGTAATTATCACTATTTTTGCTTTTGGTATAGTGGCTTCTAAAATAGCGTCACAACGTATTACTCCTAGCTTAATTAAAAGCTAAAGTGGAAAGATATCTGCCAACCAAACGGGTTTACTAGATTAACTTTTAAAACCTATAAAATTTGAAACTTAAGTACGTTTAAGAGGTAAACTGATAATCTGCAAACTTTTCTAAAACCTCATCAAAGGCTGCAAAGACATCTTTAGAATCATCGCTAGTTACCATTTTCATTCGGTATTCTTTAAAGTGTGGTATGCCTCTAAAATAGTTGGTATAATGCCTTCTCGTTTCAAAAACACCTAAGGTCTCCCCTTTCCAATCTATAGCCATTTTAAGATGACGTCTCGCGGCTTCAACACGTTCTGGCATTGAAATGGGTGCTAAATGCTCTCCTGTTTCAAAAAAGTGCTTTACTTGTTTAAAAAACCAAGGGTTTCCTATAGATGCTCTACCGATCATGGCACCATCTAAACCGTAAGAATCTCGCATCTCTGCAGCTCTTTCTGGTGTGGTAACATCGCCATTTCCAAAAACCGGAATATGCATACGAGGATTATTCTTTACCTCAGCAATTGGTTTCCAATCGGCATCGCCTTTATACATTTGCGCTCTAGTCCTTCCGTGAATTGAAATTGCCGCACAACCCACATCTTGCAAACGTTCTGCAACTTCTACAATTTTTATAGAGTTGTGGTCCCAACCTAAACGCGTTTTTACAGTGACTGGTAAGTGGGTTCGTTTTACCATTTCTGCGGTCAGCTGTTCCATTAAACAGATATCTTTTAAGATACCTGCACCTGCACCTTTAGATACTACTTTCTTAACTGGGCAACCAAAATTAATATCTATAATATCTGGCTTAGATTTTTCTACAATGTCTATGGTTTGCAACATGCTTTCCATATTAGCACCAAATATTTGTATGCCTACAGGTCGTTCTTTTTCGTAAATATCTAATTTCATTACGCTTTTTGCCGCGTCTCTAATTAAACCTTCACTAGAAATAAACTCTGTATATACTACATCTGCACCTTGCTCTTTACACAACGCTCTAAATGGAGGATCACTAACATCTTCCATTGGTGCTAAAAGCAGTGGAAAATCTGGTAATTCTATGTCGCCTATTTTAACCAATCTACGTCTTTTTAATCGTTGCCTAATTCTATTATTTTTTTCTCGTAGAGTTTTTTACTCTCAACAACAGCTACGTTCAGTTCTTGCATAATGCCATCTACTCTATCTTCAATACTTTTCATTTGTCCGTTTATAGAATCAAATGAATTTAATGCTGCAGCAACTTCTAAAGCCTTAACCACTTCAACAGCATCTTTATGTAATAATCTTAATTTACCAATTGCTTCAGAGGTGTTAGATAAGGTTACATTATACTTTGTTTTAGCCTTGTTAATTGCTTTTAATAATGTGGTTTTGCTTTTCTCATCACTTAAGCTATTGGTTTGTGTTTCCATAGCTGTAAATAAATTAGCGGCTTTTTCTTTTAAATCTTCATATTCCTTATTAAGATTGGTCACACGCTTATCAACCTTCTCCCAATCGCCATAAACCTTAGCAAATTCTTTATCTTCATTTTTTGCATCTTCTAAAGCTAATTTTAATTCCCCTAAAGATTCTAAACCTTGAGACACCTTTTTATTGGCTACTTCTTTTTTGCTTTCAAAATCAGAAACTTGAGATTTAAATTTATCCTTTAAACGAATTAAGTCTTCTGGACTTTTGTCTTTCCAACAAGAACTTAATACAACAAATAACAAAAGTAGCGTAAGCGATTTCTTAAACATGATGGTTACAATTAATTTATTTTGGCTGCAAATATACAATGAACCTTGTTAAACCCAACACTTTGTATACATGTATTAAACAGACCTGATTTAGGAAATTTAATCATAATATGTATATTTACAGCCAAATCTATTATTATGAAAAATAACCTACTTACAGTGTTCATAGCATTTGTTGTGCTTTTTAGTTGCGATGTTGTGGACGATTTAACCAAGTTTGATTTAGATTATCAAACCAATTATTCCGTTGCGGCAACGACTCTAATAAATTCTCCTTTTAGTTTAAATACACCAGATGTTACTACAGAATCTGATGCTACTTTTGAGAGTAATAACACACACAAAGATTTAATTGAGAGCATTAAATTAAAGCAGTTAAAACTTACCATAGATTCTCCTGAAAGTGGTAACTTTAATTTTTTAAAAGAGGTTCACATTTACATCGATGCGGACGATCTTGAAGAAATGGAAATTGCGAATATTTACGATTTAGAAAACACAGATTCTAATGTAATTTCTTTAGATGTAATAGATCAAGAGTTAAAAGCCTACATCAAAAAAGATAGTTTTAATTTACGCGTAAAAACCGTTACTGATGAAACTATCAGTGAAACACACGATATTATTATAGACACCAAATTTAGAGTAGATGCTGAAATTTTAGGTGTTTAATAAATTTAAACACTTTGCAAATTCCGTTTGAGCCTACACTATTTGGACACCAATTGAACATACATCTCATCTTAGAGTATGCAGCGTTTTTTATTGGTTTTAGATATTATGTGTTTTTGAAACAAAGGCAAACCGATGTCATTTCTTCTAACAATCGTTTATCCATTATTCTTGGTGCTGCTTTAGGAGCTTTAATTGGTTCACGTATTGTTGGTATTTTAGAAAATCCGCTTATAGCGTTTTCTCAACAAAATTTGCTTCAATTACTAAATACCAAAACCATAATGGGTGGTTTATTTGGCGGCTTGCTTGGTGTAGAGTTCGCCAAACATATTATTGGCGAAAAACAATCCTCTGGCGACTTATTTGTGCTGCCTTTAATTCTTGGCATATTTATAGGAAGAATTGGCTGCTTTTTTTCTGGAACCAATGAGTTTACTTATGGCATTGAAACCTCATCCATCCTAGGTATGAATTTAGGTGATGGTGTAGGTAGACACCCAACGTCCCTTTACGAATTGGTGTTCTTAATTCTGCTATTTATTATTTTAAAACGACTACAAAATCGCCGTAATTTAAAAAACGGAGAGCTCTTCAAAATTTTTATGTTAAGCTATTTTGGATTTCGTTTTTTTATTGAGTTTCTAAAACCAAATGTTTTTTACCTCTTAGGACTCAGCTCTATTCAACTATTATGTGTAATTTGTTGGTTGTATTATTACAAATTCATACTTCAACATATCAAAAATGCCAGTTAGAAACTACACGTACTACGATTTTACATTAAGCTTATGTCCTGAGTGTTTAACACGTGTAGATGCCAAAATTGTATTTGAAAACGGCAATGTTTATATGCTAAAACGCTGCAAAACACATGGCAATTCTAAAGTGCTCATTGCAGATGACATTGCATATTATAAAAACATAAGAAACTACAATAAACCTAGCGAAACACCTTATAAGTTTAACACTAAAACAGATTATGGATGTCCTTACGATTGTGGTTTGTGTCCAGACCATGAGCAACACAGTTGTTTAACCGTAGTAGAAGTTACGGACCGTTGTAATTTAACTTGCCCAACCTGTTACGCAGGTTCTTCACCAACATATGGAAGACATAGAACACTAGAAGAAGTTAAGGCCATGTTAGATACTATTGTTAGGAATGAAAAAGAGCCAGATGTGGTACAAATTTCTGGAGGCGAACCAACCATTCATCCTCAGTTTTGGGAAATTATGGACTACGCAAAATCGTTACCCATTAGGCATTTAATGTTAAATACAAATGGCATTAAAATCGCTAAAGATTTTGCCTTTGCCCAAAGACTTAAAAGTTACGCTCCTGATTTTGAAATTTATTTACAATTTGATTCGTTTGAAAACCGTGTGTTACGAGAATTACGAGGTGCAGATTTAAAGGATATTAGAACACAAGCTATTGAGAATCTTAACCAACTTAATTTATCTACAACCTTAGTTGTAACACTTCAAAAAGGTTTAAATGATAATGAAATAGGAAAAATAATAGACTACGCTTTACAGCAAAAATGTGTTAGAGGTGTGACTTTACAACCGACACAAATTGCTGGTCGTTTAGATCATTTTAATCCCGAAACGGATAGAATGACGCTTACCGAAGTCCGACGAAAAATCATGGAACAAACCGATATTTTTAATCCAGATGATCTACTGCCTGTACCTTGTAATCCTGATGCGTTAGTTATGGGTTATGCCTTAAAATTAGGTGATGAAGTAATGCCTCTGACACGTTATATTAATCCTAATGATTTATTAGATAATAGTAAGAACACTATTATCTATGAGCAAGATGAACAGCTTCAAGATAAAATGATTGCATTGTTTAGTACAGGTAATTCTGTTGAGGTTGCCGAAGAAAATTTAAAGTCTATAATGTGTTGTTTACCAAATATTGATGCGCCAAATTTGGGTTATGATAATTTGTTTAGAGTTATAATAATGCAATTTATAGATGCTTATAATTTCGATGTACGCGCTATTAAAAAATCTTGCGTACATATTGTAGATAAAGACAATAAAATTATCCCTTTTGAAACCATGAATTTGTTTTACAGAGATGATAAAAAAGCACGATTAGAAGAACTTAGAAACGAGATATAGCTATGACAACAGTATTAGAAGCAACAGGAGGAATGAACTTAGATGGCTTAATCGTTTTAATCGTTGCCATTATGTTTGGTCCTGCAATTTTACTTGGCATTATTGGCTTCGTAGTACTTAAGAAGAATAAAAAAGCAGCTAAAGTTTTATTTATTTTAGCTGCTGTATATGTTATTATTAGTTTGGGAATTTGCGGTAGTATGATGACCTAAGTTTATATGGCAACCTAGACAAAATAAAATCACACTATTGCTTGGTCCAAACAGATGTAGAGCTTGTTGCACTTGTAGTTACCGTACCTGTTGTAGGATCGGTTTGAGATACGGTTTCATCTTGAGAAAACGTTAGTGTTTGTCCATCTGCGGAAATGGCAAATGTTCCTGTTTGTTCGCCT
Source organism: Winogradskyella eckloniae (assembly GCF_013249045.1). Taxonomy (GTDB): domain Bacteria; phylum Bacteroidota; class Bacteroidia; order Flavobacteriales; family Flavobacteriaceae; genus Winogradskyella; species Winogradskyella eckloniae. The sequence continues at coordinate 187,539 of NZ_JABRWP010000001.1, read as the reverse complement.
TCTAAAACAGAATCTTCCATGCCTTCAAATTCAAATTCAAAAAATGAACCATCCACTGTCATTACGTTTCCACTAGTAGAATAAATACCACTACCACTTACATTCTCTAACGTATATGATTCTGAAACGGCAGGTTCATCGTTTACAATAATATCAGTATCATAAGTGTAACTTCCATTTGTAGTAAAACTACTTTCTGTAAATGTTAGTACATAATTTTCTTCTATACTTTGAATCTCAATATCTGAGGAAATACCTAATCCATTAAACTCTGTAGACGTTTGTAATGTAACGTTAAAATCCGTTAAATCCCAAGATCCTATTAAAGCCACATTAGTATCACCATTATTTGAACCTGAATTAATACCATCATCTAATGGCTCATCTTCACAAGTAAAGGCTGTTAATAAAGTAAAAAGACAAAATAGAGATAAAAGCTTTTTCATAATGTTTGGGAATTTAATTTCTTGTTAAACCACAAATCTACATTATTTTTTTGAGTCTATTCTTTTCCAGTTAATTCCCATGAAATTTCTGTCGTCGTAGGACTTTGATAGTACGATATAAAAATAGGAGCTTAAATAAAAAACTTCTGCCTTTCGTTTGGCATATCCCAATGCTCCAACATCCTTAGATTGCAGTTCTACTTTATGATTTTCATAATTTTCATTAATAAGAATAACCTGTTGGGTTTGCCATGGCTGGATATTAAAAAATAGTTTTAACGGATTTAAATATACAAGTCCAACTATAGTAAGTATTGGAATGGCCTTTCTCAAAATTGGTTCAGAACAATGTGCTTTTAATTCCATTATTAAAAGAGGAATTGGTAAAAGTAATATGCTGTAATAAATGAAACTTTTAAAAATGCTAAGTTTGGTTTGAAACAAGTCCGTTACATCTCCAATAAATAACACTACTATGAGATAGAAAAAAACTCGGACTAATTTTATCATACTTACATGCGCTCTTTATGAAATCAAGGTTGGTATCCTCTAAAACTCAACTTTTGTATTAATGATGTTATCGCCTCTTTTCACAGAAATTGCGGCTTCATCACCTTTATCAAAAACAGATAATGCTCTCATATAACTCATCATATCTGTGACTGTACTATCGCCTAATTTAACAACAATATCGCCTTTTTGTAGTCCGGCATTTACCGCTGGAGTTTCTTCTCTTGTGCCATCAATTCGCATGCCTTTCCCATCAAACAAATAATCTGGTACAACACCTAAACCGACTTTAAAACGCGGTGTTTCTTCACTTTCATTTTTAGTTTTTCTAAAGGCTAATTCGCCGTTATCATCGAGATCAGAGATAATACTATAAATATAATCTGAAATAAGATGCATCCCTTCGTAATTCAATTTTTCAGCATCATCACCTGGTTTGTGATAATCTTCATGTTGGCCTGTAAAAAAATGTAAAACCGGAATATCAATTAAATAAAAAGAGGTGTGATCACTTGGTCCTACGCCACTTTCATTTTCTACGATTTTAAATTTATCGTTATTAGCTTTTAACGTTTGTTTAAACATTGGTGAAGTGCCTGTTCCGTATACAGCTAAAGTGCTATCCGCTTTCATTCTACCAACCATATCCATATTAATCATATAATTAATAGATGCGGCTTCAATCGTTGGGTTTTTTGAAAAATAATTAGAACCTAATAATCCCATTTCTTCTCCTGAAAACGCCATAAATAAATAGTTGTTTTTGTCTTTAATTTCAGCTTGGTCGTTTTTCACTTTTAATCGGCTTGCCAAATTTAGCATTACTGCTACTCCACTTGCATTATCATCAGCACCATTATGAATCGCTTTTTCTTCGCCTCTAAACAAAGACCCTTCGCCTCCAAAACCCAAATGATCGTAATGCGCACCTATTACAATGGTCGTTTTCGCTTTATTATCTATAAAACCAATAACATTATGACCTGTAATTGTGCTGTCTACATTGGTTGTAAATTCTACCTCACTATGCGGATCGGTTTTTGGTTTAAACGAAAATGATTGTAAAAATCCATCTGTGCCTTTAGGTTCTAGCCCAATTGTGGTAAATCGTTCTGTAAGATATTTTGAAGCCATAACTTCACCTTGGGTTCCGGTTTGTCGACCTTCAAGCCTATCATCAGCTAAATAAGTAACGTCGTCTTTAATCTTATTTTCAGCAACTTTGGGTTTGTTTTTACAAGATAACACGCCTGCGAAAAGGAATAATAATATTAATTTTTTCATTTTAAAACACCTATTTAATTATTTCGGTAAAATGTAATTCGCCATTAATATTTAAAGTAATTTCAAAAATAGAATGTGGCTCATTTCATCGGTAAATCTTATTTTTACACAAAATTAGGTATTAATAGCCATTTATTATAATTCTTTCAATATGAACAGATTCACTGTTATTTTAATTCTTTTAGTCACGTTTTCATCTTGTAAAAATGACCGTTCTAACGCTAAAGATGCTACTACAGATACCACTTCTGGTGCTACAAAAAAATACGATTCATTAATCTACCCAGAAGAAACCCATTTCAAATCTATGAGACAAGTGACTTATGGAGGCGACAATGCAGAAGCGTATTGGAGCTTTGACGATAAGCAATTGGTGTTTCAATCTAACAACGTAAAATGGGGTGTTGGTTGTGATCAAATGTTTTTAATGAATGCTAACGAAACCTTTACAGATAGTATTGCACCACCAATGCTAAGTACCGGAAAAGGGAGAACAACATGTGCATATTTCTTACCAGATAATAAACATATTATCTATGCCTCTACGCATTTAAAACAAGACGAATGTCCTGATACGCCTCTCAAAAAAGACGGAAAATACATTTGGCCAATCTATGATAGCTATGACATTTTTGTTGCTGATTTAGAAGGAAATATTGTAAAGCAATTAACGGATGAGGTTGGTTATGATGCAGAACCTACAGTATCTCCTAAAGGCGATAAAATTGTATTTACATCTACAAGAAGTGGCGATTTAGAATTATACACCATGAATATTGATGGTAGTGATGTTAAACAAATAACGCATGAATTAGGTTACGATGGAGGCGCATTTTTCTCACCAGATGGTAGTAAATTAATCTTCCGTTCGTCTCGACCAAAAACTGAAGAGGACATTAAAGAATACAAAGACTTACTGGCTGAAGGTTTAGTTCAGCCAACAGAAATGGAACTATATATTTGTAATGCAGATGGTTCTGAGCTAAGGCAATTAACCGATTTAGGAAATGCCAATTGGAGTCCGTTTTTTCATCCTTCTGGAGATAAGGTTTTATTCTCTTCTAATTTTGAAGCAGAACGCGGTTTTCCATTTAACCTATATTTAATAGATATTGATGGAAAGAATTTAACACGTGTAACACATGGCGAAACGTTTGATGCATTCCCAGTGTTTTCTAACGATGGTAAATATTTAGCATTTTCTTCTAATAGAAATAATGGTGGTGGACGCGATACTAACCTGTTTATTGCAGAATGGCAAGACTAGTGATTAAAGTCGTTCTCGTTCTTCAGCATCTGTAGTGCGCTCGTTCGTTGATAGTTTAGTGTTACCAAATTTGTATCTAAAACCAAGTTTAATAAATCTGTTGTCGGTATCAACACTACCAAAGCTAGATTGGTTTAAATAACGTGTACTTGACTTAAAATCTTGAAGATTGAAGAAATCTTCCACAGCTAAAGTGATTATCCCTTTTTTATCTAAAATAGTTTTAGACACACTTAGTTCTGACACTAATCTATCTTCTATAGTCTGAAATTGCTGTAAGTTTTTACCAACCCAAGTGAAGGTTAAACTGGCGTTTAAACTTCGATCTTCTAAGAAAGCGAAACTGTTAGATAAAACACTGTAATTAGACCATTGATTTTGCTCAGCAAAACCTTCTACAAAACTAGCTTCTTCAGCGATATTGTAAAAAGAGGTCACAAAATATAAATCCCAATTATTTGCTGGTGCTGCGATATATTCTAAATCAAACCCATACTCTACTTTTTTATCGAGATTGGTTGGTGTGTACGCAATAATGTTGGTAGCGTTATCTTGGCGTGGTAACTCTACAATATCACCATCGTAATTACTATAATATGTTGATATCGTAAAATTCTCTAAGAAGTTAATTCCTAAATAAAAATAATCTCTATACGTCGGATTTAAATTAGGATTACCAAGAACTACATTGTTTTCATTTAAAAAGAATGTAAACGGGTTTAGGTCCTTGTAACTTGGCCTTGTAATACTTCGTTTGTAATTAGCAGTAACACCAACGGATTCTGATATTTGGTGTGATAAACTCGCATTAGGAAACCAATCTAAATAATCTTGCTTGTTGGTTTCGTCTAAAGTAACAGATGTACCTTCAATATGACTCTGTTCTACTCTAAGACCAACACTTAATTCCCATTTATCCCAAGATTTTGAATAGTTTGAATAAGCTGCTAATACATTTTCATCATAATTAAAAGCATCTGAGTTATCTGTATTTAAAACCTCTGTTCCTCCAACAATATCTAACCTGGTTATATCACTTTCAGTATTTACATTAGCATATTTGGCGCCAATATCTAAACTCGATGTTTCATTTATAGGTAAACTATAATCTACTTTACCATTAATGATATTGGTTTTTTGATTGGCATAGGTATTAAATTCTGAGCTATCTTCAAAAACGTCATTGGCATCAAAATTACGCGTAAACACGTTTTGATCTCTTGTGTAATCATAAATTGTATAATGACCATTTAATACAAGACTTGCACCATTTTTAAAACTATGTCTAAAATTTAAATCTGTACCAATATTGTATTTATTATCTCTAGATAAATTATCTGCAGTAAAATTATTTTGCATCGCAAAATTCTCATCAAAAATATCCGTTTTATTTCTTACAATATATTTATAATAAGGTGTGTATAATCCTGTACTTGTAAGACTTAATGTATTATTATCATCAATGTAGTAATCAAAATTCAGGTTTAAGTTATGGGTTTGCGACCATGTATTTCTGTTGATATTAGATTTCCAAATTTGGTCAATTTCGTTTAAATCATCTAAATAATTAATTGTATCGTCTTGGTCTCTATTTATTTTATTTTGAGAATAGCTATAATTTAAATTAAGATTGATTTTATTGTTTTTAAAGTAATGGCTTGTTCCGCCATTATATCTAGGAAAAACACCTTGCGTATAATTCGCAAATACACTTCCTCTATAGCCTGTAACTAGGTTTTTATTCATTATTATATTAATTACAGATCCAGAATCTGCATCATAACTAGCTGGCGGATTTGTAATGACCTCAACCGATTTTATACTGTTTGCAGGTGCGCTTTCTAGTAACGTAATCAGTTCGTCAGAGGTAAGTTGTACACGTCTATTGTTTATAAAAACGGTTGCTGGTGCGCTTTTAATATTAATACTGCCTTCAGAAACAATAATGCCAGGTGTGCTTTTTAAAACACCAAGTGTAGAACCTTCTGTTAAAGCTGTATTTTCTACATTAAAAACAAGTCGATCTGGCTTACGCGTTACGGTTGGTTTCTTAGCAACAATAGTAACTTCGTCTAAACTTTCGGAAATTTCATGAAGCTGAATTTTTGCTAAATCTAAGTTCCCTGTAAGTATAATTTTTTGTTCAAATTCTTCAAAACCAATGAAGCTAATCTTTACTACATACATTTCAGTAGAAAGATTAGTAATACTAAAAAAACCTTCATCATCGGTAGAGGTTCCTTTTAAAAAAGACTGACCGTCTTCACTAAAGATAACCACATTCGCTAAAGAAATGGGACGGCTATTAGAATCCACTACTTGTCCTGAAATTGAAGACTCTTGTGCCCAAAGTAATGATTTAGGCACTAAAAACAACAAACAAACGAATAAACGAAAATTATAAATCATTAAAATAAATTGACCGTCAATATATTAATTGTTTTTTACATATTAATGTGGTTTTACCGTAATTAGTAGTGTTTAATTGTAATAATTGATAGTTTAAAGCACAAGAAATCGATTATATTTGCAAATTACATATTAGAACTCGTTATATTCTGAGTTCATTGCCTTATAAATAGACATGAAAAACATACGTAACTTTTGCATTATTGCACATATTGACCACGGAAAAAGTACCTTGGCAGACCGTTTACTAGATTATACAGGATCAGTAACAGCAAGGGAGCAACAGGCTCAACTTTTAGATAATATGGACTTAGAGCGCGAACGTGGTATAACCATAAAATCGCACGCTATTCAAATGGACTATGAATTTGAAGGTGAAAAATATGTACTTAACTTAATTGATACTCCTGGTCACGTTGATTTCTCATACGAAGTATCTCGATCTATTGCGGCTTGTGAAGGCGCTTTACTTATTGTTGATGCGGCACAGAGCATACAAGCACAAACCATTTCTAACTTGTACTTAGCACTAGAAAATGACTTAGAAATTATTCCGGTTTTAAACAAGGTAGATTTACCAAGTGCAAACCCAGAAGAAGTTACTGATGATATTGTAGATCTGCTTGGTTGTGATCCAGAAGAAGTGATTCATGCCAGTGGAAAAACAGGTTTTGGTGTAGATGATATTTTAAAAGCAATTATAGAACGCATACCAGCACCAGAAGGTAATACAGATGAACCGCTTCAAGCTTTAATTTTTGATTCTGTTTATAACACATTTAGAGGTATTGAAACCTACTTTAGGGTGTTTAATGGTGAAATTAAAAAAGGACAAAAAATTAAATTCGTTGCTACAGGAAAAGAATACTTTGCTGACGAAGTGGGTACTTTAAAACTTAACCAAGTTCCTAAACAAAGTGTAAAAGCTGGTGATGTTGGCTACTTAATTACAGGAATAAAAACAGCTAAGGAAGTAAAAGTTGGTGATACGATTACCGATTTTGCAAATCCAACAACCAATATTGTTGAAGGTTTTGAGGATGTAAAACCAATGGTATTTGCTGGTATTTATCCTGTTGATACAGAAGATTACGAAGAGTTAAGAAACTCTATGGAAAAATTGCAGCTAAATGACGCGTCTTTGGTGTTTCAACCAGAAAGTTCTGCGGCTTTAGGTTTTGGATTCCGTTGTGGATTCTTAGGAATGCTGCACATGGAAATTATTCAAGAACGTTTAGAACGTGAGTTTGATATGACGGTTATTACAACCGTACCTAACGTATCGTATAATGCCTATACCAACAAAGAACCAGATGTTCCTTTTATAGTGAATAATCCTAGTGATTTACCAGAACCTACAACGGTTAATAGAGTTGAAGAGCCTTTTATTAAAGCTACCATTATTACCAAAGCAGATTTTGTAGGTAACGTAATGAGTCTTTGTATAGAAAAGCGTGGTATGATTGTTAACCAAACGTATTTAACTACAGAACGTGTTGAGTTAATTTTTGAAATGCCTTTAGCAGAAATAGTTTTCGATTTTTACGATCGTCTAAAAACCGTTTCTAAAGGTTATGCTTCTTTTGATTATTCTCCAATTGGCATGAAGGTATCTAAACTCGTAAGATTAGATGTTTTATTAAACGCACAACCTGTAGATGCGCTTTCGGCATTAATTCACGCAGATAATGCTCATAATATTGGTAAAAAGATGTGTGAGAAGTTAAAAGAACTTATTCCACGTCAGCAATTTGATATTCCTATACAAGCTGCTATTGGCGCAAAAATTATTGCCAGAGAAACTGTAAAAGCCTTACGTAAAGATGTAACCGCAAAATGTTATGGTGGTGATATTTCTCGAAAACGTAAGTTATTGGAAAAGCAGAAAAAAGGTAAAAAGCGTATGCGCCAAGTTGGTAACGTAGAAATACCTCAGCAAGCGTTTATGGCTGTTTTAAAGCTAAATGATTAAATAAATTAATTGACTTTTATAAAAAAATCCCTTTTTTCAAAGGGATTTTTTATGCTTTATTCTTTAGGAGCATCAGGTAAATTATCATCTTCATGCACCACTTTTTCTACATCAAATGGCTTACCCAAATACACCAATTTATTTTTATCTCCTATGTCTTTTATGTCTTTATTAAATGAAGAGATGATATGTAATTCCCCTTCGTCATCTTTAATAAATAAAGGAATAATATCCTTGTTCTTATTGGTGATTTCTATAAGGTTTTTATACTGTACTTTATCTTCAATATCTATTTCTTGTATGGAAGGATATTTTCTTGTAACCTCTAATAATGAAGTGTAATCATCTGTAGGAGAAAATAACCCTTCGGATGGATTGACATCTGGATTACTAATTTCATCTGAAGTGACTAATCTAAACGATCCATTTTCTCCAAATTGCTTTCTAAATTTATTGATAGCGTATTTATTAATATCAGAATTTCCGGTAATTGCCATTAAATAACCAACATCGTTAAGTTCTATATTATCCGTTAATGCATCTGAGTAAATATTTGTATTAATAGCTTCTAAGCCTAGTTCTTTAGCTTTATTAATATTATTTTGATTACTATCTATAAGCACCACATGTCTGCCATTAGATTCTAGATAATGACCCAATAATCTTGAAACTTTAGAAGCTCCAACAATTAAGATACCATTAGATTTCTTTAAAAACACACCAACTAATCTTGCAAACAGTCTTGCCGTAGTAGCATTAAGTAAAACGGTACCTAATACAATTACAAATACTAATGGTGTTATATATTCTGCACCTGTAACCCCTTTACTTGCCAACTTAAGACCAAAAAGTGAGGCAATACCTGCGGCCACAATTCCTCGAGGACCAACCCAACTAATAAATAGTTTTTCGTTGAATTTTAATGTTGATCCTATGGTGCTTAAAAACACACCAATTGGTCTTATTAAAAAGACAATAACTAAGAAAAGGATCGCTGTTTTCCAGTTATAAATTAATAGTAATTCATTAAAATTAATATTCGCAGCTAATAATATAAAGAGTATTGAAATAAGCAGTACACTCAGAGATTCTTTGAAATATAAAATATCTTTTAAGTGTGGCGAATTAGAATTCCCTAAGACCATTCCCATAACAACTACAGCCAATAAACCAGATTCGTGAGCAAAGGCGTCAGACAATACAAAAACGCCTAAAACTGCTGCTAACGTAAAGACATTCATTAAATAATGAGGGACCCATTTTTTATTCAAAATAAAATTTAATGCATGTGCAAACGTGAAGCCAAATGTAGACCCAAATAAAACAATTTTACCAAATTCTATTAACGCTGTTTTAGTGAATTCGCCTCCAGCATCAACGCTAATAAATTCAAAAACCAATACGGCAACTAATGCACCAATTGGATCTATTAAAATACCTTCCCATTTTAAAACGGCAGAGACATCTTTTTTTAATGGTATGTTTCTTAATATAGGTGTAATTACTGTAGGACCTGTAACAATGATAAGACCAGAAAACAAGAATGAAATCTCCCAACTAAGTTCAAAAATATAACGCGCTGCAATCGCTGCGCCAAAAAAAGTAACCAAAGAACCAACGGTAATTAACTTGGTAATAACAGGACCAACATTTTTAATTTCGTTTAGTTTTAGCGTTAAACCACCTTCAAAAAGTATAATACTAATGGCTAATGATACAAAGTAAAAGAGGCTTTCACCAGGAAATAAACCTTCGGTTTCATTCCAAATAGGCTCTATCCATTTAGTACCATCTGCACTTAAAAATTCTGCTGCTATTGGGCCAACTAAAAGACCAATTAATATAAGTGGTAAAATCGCCGGAATTTTAAATTTCCAAGCTACCCATTGCGCCAATATACCAAGTATTATTATTCCTGCTAATTCTAACATTTATTACATTTTTTGTGAAAATACTAAATATATATAATTATTAAAGTGCTCTTAATACTTTAATACCTATATGCCTTTTAAAATGATAAGTGCTTTAAAGGCATTTAACCGAACAGCTAACTATAGGTTTAAACCTTGTTTAAAATCTTAAACTTAGGTCTGTTTTTTAGTATTAATGCTTCTTATTTTGCTCAGCATTATAATACAGTTTCTTTAAACTTCTTTTTAAAAGTGTAAATCTATACACACCTATGATAAAAAAAATGACACAAAAAACGAGCGCTACAAGGGCTAGATATTCAAAATTTGCAAATTCTTTCAGTTGATAAAGTGCAATAGCTCCTAATAACAAATACAGAGAAGAGCGAATATATGATAAGAGGGTACGTTCATTTGCCAAACGTGTACGTTCTATAGCTAAATAATCTCTTAAAATTACTTTTTGATCTGGATTAAAGTCGCGCCCAAAATTTAATAAATTGTTTTTTTTAGATTTTGACATACTGTTTAAAATTCTGTTTGAGGAGATCCTAGCCCTAAATGTAATTATTTTTCTATGAGATTATAGATAACAAATCCCTATTTTGTTAAAAATGCTATAATTAATTGTAACTAACAACAATTAGTTTTAGCGCTTTTAGTAATTTGCAAGACTTTACAATATTTATTTACATGCAATTATATCCTATTAATGCCGGAAACTTTAAACTAGATGGTGGTGCTATGTTTGGTGTTGTACCCAAATCATTATGGCAACGTACAAATCCGGCAGATAATAATAACATGATAGATATTGCAGCACGATGCTTACTTATTGAAGACGGAAATCGGCTTATTCTCATAGATACAGGTATGGGAAATAAACAAAGTGATAAGTTTTATGGCTATTATTTTTTATATGGTGATGCTAGTATTGATAGTTCTTTAGCCCAATACGGATTTCACAGAGACGATATTACTGATGTTTTTATGACGCATCTTCATTTTGATCATTGTGGAGGAAGTATTCAATGGAACAAAGACCGAACAGGTTACGAACCTGCTTTTAAAAATGCACATTTTTGGAGCAATTCTGAACATTGGAAATGGGCAACAGAACCGAACAGACGTGAGGTAGCTTCATTTTTAAAAGAAAACATTTTACCTATGGAAGCTTGTGGTCAATTAAAATTTACTGACGTTCCTGAAAAAAACATATTAAAAAATTCGGCATTAGGATTTGATATATTCTTTGCCAATGGCCACACAGAAAAACAAATGATTCCGATGATACAATACAAAGGAAAAACCATTTGTTTTATGGCAGATTTATTACCTACAGTTGGTCACTTACCACTTCCATTTGTAATGGGATATGATACAAGACCTTTGTTAACATTAGACGAAAAAGAATTATTTTTGAACATGGCAGCAGATCACAATTTCTATCTATTTTTAGAACATGATGCCCATAATGAAATTATTACGGTTAAACACACCGAAAAAGGTGTAAGACTTAACGAAACATTTACAACTAACACACTATTTAACTAAAGCTTTAAACATTAAAAAAAAAATGAAATTTAACTACAAATTAATTGCCTATTTAGGATTTACAGGAACCTTATTTCTAGGCTGTGGTACAGGAGATATTATTTCTACTCCAATTGAAAATATTGACACATCACCATTAAAAGTTACGGCATTAACTGATGCTGAAAAAGAAAATTGGGGACACTTAGATCTTGTAAAAGATACAATTCCTGGTATGAGTGTAGATAAAGCTTACGCTGAAATCATTAATAACAAAAAAGGAAAAACAGTTATTGTTGCTGTTATCGATTCTGGTATTGATATTGATCATGAAGATTTAGATGGTGTACTTTGGACCAACAAAGGAGAAAAACCAAACAATGGAATTGATGATGATAAAAATGGTTATGTAGACGACGTTCATGGTTGGAATTTTTTAGGTGATGCCTATGATGAGCAATTAGAATTTGTAAGAATTATTGCGTCTGGAGACACGTCTAATCCTAGCTATGCGGCTGCACAAGCGCAATATGATAAAGATTACCAATTATGGTCTGGTCGTAAAGCACAGTACGACCAAATAGCACAAGCCGTGAGTGGCGCTCATGAAACGCTTACTAAACATTTAGGTAAAAGTGACTATACACTTGAAGAAGTCAATGCTATAAAAACGGAAGATGAATCGCTATCTCAAGCCATTCAAATTGCAAATCAAATGAATGCTAATGGTTTATCTTTGGCAGACGCTAATGTAGAAATTAACAATGCATTAGAGAGTATCAATGAGCGTTTAAATTTTAATTTAAATAAAAATTTCTCTGGTCGTAAAACTGGAGATGATATTAACAACTTATCAGATACTGGTTATGGTAACGGAAACGTGAAGCCTGTTAAAAAATCAGAATCACATGGTACACACGTTGCTGGTATTATTGCTGCAGAACGCAACAATGGTTTAGGTGCAAATGGTGTTGCTAACAATGTAGAAATAATGTCTATTAGAGCTGTACCAAATGGCGATGAATACGATAAAGATGTCGCTTTAGCTATACGATATGCCGTAGATAATGGTGCACAAGTAATAAACGGAAGTTTTGGTAAGTCTTTTTCTCCACATTCAGAATGGGTAAGAGATGCTATTAAATATGCATCAGATAACGATGTGGTTTTTGTACATGCTGCAGGTAACTCTAGCGAAAATATTGATGTAGAACCTAATTTTCCTGATGATAATGTAGATTTTGTTGAGGTCTCTAACACGTATATTAGAGTAGGTTCTTTAACCTCTAAATATGGATCTAAAATGGTTTCAGGATTTTCTAATTACGGAAAGAAGAATGTTGACGTCTTTGCTCCAGGTTCTGGCATCTATTCTACTTTCCCAGAAAACGAATATAAAAGTATAAGCGGAACATCTATGGCTTCACCTGCTGTTGCTGGTGTTGCTGCTTTAGTACGTTCTTATTATCCTAAATTATCAGCTGCACAGGTAAAACAAGTGATCTTAGAATCTGGTTTACCTTTAACGACTAAAGTTGTTGTAGGTGGTGATGCTTCTAATATAAAATCCTTTTCAGAATTATCTAAAACAGGACGTATTGTAAACGCTTATAACGCGTTAATATTAGCTTCAAAAATGTAGTTAATACGTCCATTATAATCCTGTAAAATGAGTTATTAAGTTGTAATGACTTAGTAACTCATTTTCGTTTAATATCAATAAATAATAGTTTCTAATTAAATCAAGTTTTATGAGACATTTCTTAGTTAGCCTTTTTTCACTAGTCCTTTTTACAGCTTGTGGTGCATCAAATCCTATAACCGAAAATATAACAGCATCTCCTAACCTTACTCAAAGTTATTGGCAGCAACATGTAGACTATACTATGGAAATAGATATGAATGTCAAAAATCACCAATATAAGGGTAAGCAAAAATTGGTTTATACTAATAATTCTCCAGATGTACTCAACCGCGTGTATTACCATTTGTATTTTAATGCATTTCAACCAGGAAGTGAAATGGATGTACGCTCGCTTACCATAAAAGATCCTAGTCCAAAAATTAGTGATCGTATTAGTAAGCTTCAACCCAATGAGATTGGCTATATTAAAGTTAATTCTCTAAAACAAAATGGAACCGCTATTAGTTATGAAACCGTTGGTACTGTTTTAGAAGTAAAACTAAGCCAACCTATACAACCTGGTGAAAAAGTAACTTTTGATATGGATTTTGATGCGCAAGTACCAATTCAGATTCGTCGTTCTGGAAGAGATAACGCTGAAGGTGTCGCTTTATCTATGTCGCAATGGTATCCTAAATTAGCAGAATATGATGACGAAGGATGGCATGCAGATCCGTACATAGGAAGAGAGTTCCATGGTGTATGGGGAAATTTTGATGTAAAATTAACCATAGATAAAGATTATGTGGTTGGTGGAACAGGTTATCTACAAGGCGAACCAACAAAAAAATCAGGAAAGAAAACGCATCATTTTTTAGCACCAAATGTGCATGATTTTACTTGGGCTGCAGATCCAGATTTTATACATGATACACTACAAATGCCAAATGGTCCCATGCTTCATTTCTATTATAAAAAAGATTTAGAGCAAGAGTATTTAGACAATTGGAAAAAACTTCCGGCAGAAACAGCTATGCTAATGGATTTCTTTAGTGAAAACGTAGGTAAATATCCATACGACCAATATTCAGTAATACAAGGTGGTGATGGCGGAATGGAATATGCCATGTGTACACTAATTACCGGAAAACGTAAATACGGCAGCTTATTAGGTGTTACAGCACATGAGTTAGCACATACATGGTTTCAATTTTTATTAGCCTCTAACGAAACCAAACATGAGTGGATGGATGAAGGTTTTACAACCTATATATCAACCTTAGCGATGAATGCTCTTAAAGATGATAAAAACCCTAATCCTCTTGCACGTACCTATAAGGGTTATATCGGTTTAGCTAATTCTGGGTACGAACAACCGTTAACCACACATTCAGATAGGTATCAATTTAATCAAGTATATGGTGCTGCTGCGTATAATAAAGGTGCTGTTTTTTTAGCACAATTGGGCTATGTAATAGGTAAAGATAATTTAGATAAAACGATTAAATCTTATTTTGATAATTTTTCATTTAAGCATCCAAAACCATTTGATATCATACGTACTGCAGAACGCATAACAGATTTTGAACTCGATTGGTATTTTATAGATTTTGCACAAACTACAAATACTATTGATTATGCGGTAAACGCAATAGAAACTAACACAATTACACTAGAACGTATTGGTTTAATGCCAATGCCTATAGACCTTTCAGTCACTTATGTAGATGGTACAACAGAAGAATTTTATATTCCTTTACAAATGATGCGCGGCGAAAAACCAACCTCAGCGACAATTATTAAAGATTGGGCTTGGGCAATGCCAACGTATTCTTTCACAACACATAAAGAAGTAAAATCGGTAGAGATTGATGCCTCTCAAATGATGGCAGATGTGAAACGAGAAAATAACACGTTGACCATAAACTAATTTCAAAAACATACTTCAAATTAAAGAACCTCATCACATAACGATGAGGTTTTTTTATCCCTGAATTTTGGGATACCAAAATCGCCATTCTAGCTTATTAGTAGACTTTGTATTACAATTAATTTTACACTGTAATTAACACTATAAAAACCATGAAAAAATTAATATTATCCTGTTTAGTTTTACTAAGTATTGTAACCAGTTGTAATGAAGAGAAAAAAGCTGCCACAACAGAACGCGTCAGCGCTGAAACCTTAAATAAATTTGAAACCAAAGAATTTATAGATAAATACAATATATACATTGGCTTTGGGAACCGTTTTGATAAAAATGTAGGCAATTCTTATGAGCGATATTTTAAATGGGCAGATTACGAAAAAGGACCATCTGCCAATAGTAAAAGAATTGGAGGCGTAACCACATTAAGTAATTCTGAACTAGAAAAACTAGAAAAAGCAATTGCTCAATACCCAGAAATTGAAGAAGTAGATGACTTAATGAAAGCAGTTTTAAAAGATGCTACGTATTTACAAACTACCTTAGATAAGGCAGATTCATACTATCAAAAACAAGACTATAAAGATGATGATTTTGCACTAGGTAAAGATTTACATAAAGATCTTGTAAAGGCTTTTGAAAACTACTATAAAAGTTATGACCTTATGTACGTTAACTTTAAAGGATTACAAAATAGTCTTAAGGAATTTGAAGCTCATAAATACAAAGAAAATGGTGAGCTAATTAGATATAACCTTATGATGGAATTAAACAAAGCAGATCAGGTATTTGATGTCATTGGTAACTTAGATGGAGAAAACTTAAAATCCATAGATATCAAAGAATTAAAAGCAAAACTCGCTGATTTTAGAACGGTACACAACGCCTTAGAATCGCAAAATAAAGACGAAACGCAAAAGACAAAAGAATTTGGAAAAACGAGTATTGCAAAAAGTTTTTTACCAACCTTTATCAGAGAAGGGAATTCTTTTATTAGAGAAACAAGACAATTAATAGAACGAATTGAAAAGAATGATTTTGATTATGGCATAACACATCCTTCAATTGCAGCTTCTGGTTCACCATTAAAATTAAGAAAAGTATACGGTAACTTAGTCACCTATTATAATCGTATGAACTAAGGCTATTCATCAAAAAATAATCTAATAAACCATTTAAGACCATATCATTTGATATGGTTTTTTAATATAATTAATCCAAATCGTTGCTTGTAACAAATACAATTCTATTTTTGTTAAACTAGACAATAAGGCGTGAACTTTAAATATTCAAAAAAAGATAAGCTTAAAAGTAAAAAGTTAATAGAACAGCTTTTTACAGAAGGAAAGGCCGTAACTGCCTATCCACTAAAACTTATATATCTCAAAACTGAATTTGATGATGGTTCTTTACTCAAAACAGGAGTATCTGTGAGTAAGCGATTGCATAAAACAGCCGTGTCTAGAAACCAAATAAAGCGTTTACTGCGTGAAGCATATAGACTAAATAAACCCTTATATTTTAACAATAGTTCCACGTCTTTTGCGTTTATGATTTTGTATCTTAGTAAAGAAGGCACAACTTTTGATAAACTTAATGGTAGTATGAAATTGTTGTTCAAAAAATTTAAAGACAAAACTTCTAACTAATGTCATCTTGTTATTTATATAAAAAGGTTTTAGTGACAACAGGAAAATAAAAATTTACACATGAAAAAAATGTTACGTAAAAACATACTATTTCCAGCATTAGCTGTACTCCTATTTTTTGGTACAACTGCATTCAAAAATGATTTCTTTGAAATTGCCAAACAGATAGAAATATTTACAACCTTATTTAAGGAAATTAACATGAATTATGTTGATGAAACCAATCCTGGTAGTTTAATGGATACTGCCATTAAAAGTATGTTAGATGATTTAGATCCTTATACTCAATTTTATAACGAACAAGATGTAGAAGCCTCTAGAATTAATAATGCTGGAGATTATACAGGTATTGGTGCTAAAGTTTTAACGCTAAAAGATAAATTAGTGATTGTAGAACCTTATCAAAATTATGCAGCAGATAAAGCAGGACTAAAAGCAGGCGATGAAATCATTCAAGTAGACAAAGTTATAGTGGCCGATTTTAAAGATGATGCAGCCAACTTATTACTTGGCGCTGCAGGTACGGAAGTTTCTATTACATATAAACGTCAAGGAAAAACAAATACAGTAAAAATCATAAGAGAATCTTTAGAAATAAAAGCGGTTCCTCATTATGCAATGGTAGATGAAAAGACAGGCTATGTGGTTCTTAGAAAATTTAATGCTAAAGCTTCTTCTGAAACAATTAGAGCAATTAAAGCCTTAAAAAATCAAGGTGCAACACAACTTATTTTAGATCTAAGAGGTAATCCTGGTGGTTTACTACATGAAGCGGTAAATGTTACCAATATTTTTGTACCAAAAGATCAATTGGTGGTAACGACCAAGTCTAAAGTGAAAAAATATAATAAAACCTATTACACCAAACGCGAACCTATTGATACAGAAATTCCACTCGTAGTATTAATAGATGGAAAAAGCGCGTCAGCAAGTGAAATAGTTTCTGGTGCCTTACAAGATATGGATAGAGCTGTTGTGGTAGGTACAAGAAGTTTTGGAAAAGGATTAGTACAACGCCCTAAACCTTTAACCTATGGTACCCAAATGAAAATAACAATTTCTAGATACTATACACCTTCAGGTCGCTGTATACAAGCTTTAGACTATTGGAATAGAGACGAAAATGGTAATGCAACACGTACCAAACAAGAAAATTACAATGCATTTAAAACCAAAAATGGAAGAAACGTATTTGATGGTGGAGGCGTACAACCAGATATTGAAGTAGAATTTGCTAAACAAACACCAATTTCTAAGGCTATATCTAATGAAAACTTAATTTTTAACTATGCAACACGCTATTATTATAATAACAGTGTTAACGATTTAAAGACGTTTGAATTATCAGATTCAGAATTTAAAAAATTTAAAGACTATATAAAAACAAGCGGTTTTAATTTTGAAACTAAAACCGAAAAAGCCTTAACAAATGCCATTAATGTAGCAAAAGAAGAAGAATTAGATACTGCAATTAATTCAGAATTTAATGATTTAACTGCAGCACTATTAGCATACAAATCTAATGCTATTGATGACAATAAAACACAATTAAAAACATTACTTACAGACGAAATTATTAAACGTTATTTTTATAGTGAAGGATTATATAGCTATTATTTAATTCACAATAATGAAATAAAAAAGGCATTAAATATACTTAACAATCCATCACAATACGCTGGTATTTTGAGATAAACGTAATTTTTTTCTATATTTAGCGTCATAAACATTTTCTGTAAGTAAGAAAATTATTATTAAATGAAGTCCCTAGTTATCTTTTTGATGTTATGCGTTCAACTCTCTTTTTCCCAAGAAGAATTGAAACATGAGGTTTATTTTGACACTGATAAACACGAAATTCCAGAAACAGAACACAGTAGATTATTACTCTTTTTAACTGAAATTGAAGATATTGATATTGCAAAAATATCTATTTACGGTTTTACAGATGATAGAGGAAGTGATAATTATAATCTTGTATTATCTCAAAACAGAGCAGAATCTATAAAAAAAGTATTTTCTAACAATGAGTTTGATGAATCTGTAATTACCAATGTAGATGGTAAAGGTGAAATTTTAGTTAATGTAATTCACGAAGAAAATCTTAGTAAAATAAGAGGACTAAACCGTAAAGTTGAAATTATTGTAACACCAGTTTATCCTCCAAAACCTGTAGAAGAAAAGCCCGAAAAACCTAATACTAAAGATATTTTAAAGGGTGAATTAAAAGAAGGCGATAAAATTTTATTAGAAAACTTATTGTTTAGAACTGGCTATAGTTATTTAACCAAAGAATCTAAATTAGTGCTAGACGGCATTGCAGAAGTTTTAGTTGAACGTACTAATGTTTATTTTACAATAGAAGGCCATGTGTGTTGTACAGAAGGTACAAGAGATGCTATTGATCGTAAAACTAAAAAACGAAATCTTTCTATGGCTCGCGCCAAATACATATATGATTATTTAGTGAAAGCAGGTGTAAAACCTTACAGAATGAAATTTGCCGGAATGCGACGTAAATTTCCATTAGGAGGTGAACCAGAATTAGATAGACGTGTAGAAATTTTAGTGACTAAAATTTACGAAAAAAAATAAGGTCTTATAAAACTACGAACGCATCATAGCAATATGCGGAATACCATCTTCTAAGTACGTCTCTCCTATTGCATTAAATTCGAGATTATTATAAAATTGTTTTAAATATAATTGAGCAGAAATTTTTATTTCAGTAGTATTATAATGCATTTTTATGGCCTTTATTGAAGCCTTCATAATATCATAACCATAACTATGTTTTCTTTCATTTTCTAGCACTACTACTCTACCAATACTTGCAGCTTTAAAATAATCGCCTGGTTTAAAAATACGTGTGTAAGCCACTAATTTATCAGCTTTAAAACCTAAAACATGCAATGCCTTTTGATCTTTGCCATCAATATCTTGGTAAACACAATTTTGCTCTACTACAAAGACCTCACTTCTTAATTGCAGTAAACTATATAGTTCATCGATAGAAAGCGCGTTAAATGCGCTTATTTTAATTGTTATCATATTTAATCTTGTACAATAATATCTTTGGTATCACTTTTTCCAAATTCTGGTTGAATATTTACGTGATTGATATCGTATTTATCATAGATGAAATCTTCAATTTTATTAAGAATAACATCAAATTCTGTTAATGAAATATCTTTTTCAAAATCTACATGTGCTTCAAAATGTATTTCGTCTTCATTTAATTGCCAAACATGCACATGGTGTACATTATTTATTGTTTCAAAATTATTAAGTTGAGAGACAATCTCATCTACCGGAATTGAATCTGGTGTAAATAACATTAAAACTTTTGTAGATGCTTTTAATAATTTAAAACCCATCCAAATTAAATACAAAGCAATCAAAAACGTAAGTACACTATCTATCCACCAAATTTGATAAAACTTCATTAAAAGACCACCAACCAAAACTGCGACACTTGCCATCATATCTGTTAATAGATGTAAGTAAGCGCTTTTCATATTCATGTTAGCATTAGCATTATTTTTTAATAATAAGACACTAAAACCATTGCCTAATATAGCTACTACAGATAACCAAATAACCAAATTAGATTCTATTTGTTGTGGATGTTGAAAGCGTTTTATAGCTTCAATAATAAGAAGAACAGCGACTACAATTAATGTAGATGCATTAATAAAAGCGGCTAAAATTTCGGCGCGTTTATATCCAAATGTGCGTTTTAAAGAGGCTTTACGTTTTACTAATTTATTAGCGATATAACTAATAATTAAAGACACGACATCACTAAAATTATGAAGTGCATCACTCAATAAAGCCAAGCTTCCAGAAAGTAAACCACCAATAACTTGCGCTACAGTGATCGCTATATTTAAAAATATTGAAATTAAAAGATTACGACCATTTAAATCGTGTCCATGTAAATGCGTATGTGAGTGAGATTGACTCATGCAGTATCAATTTAAAATTGATAGTTTAGATGTTTAGCATGACATAGGAATTTTATCTACTCTATTTTGATGACGACCTCCTTCAAATTCAGTATTTAAAAACGTATCTACCATTTTTATAGCCTGAGGAATAGATGTAAAACGCGCAGGTATACAAAGTACATTAGCATTGTTATGTAAACGCGTTAGTTCTGTAATTTCATTAGTCCAACAAACACCAGCTCTTACATGTTGATATTTATTTGCGGTCATAGCTACACCATTTGCACTACCGCAAACTAAAATACCAAAATCTACCTTTTTTACTTCTACATCTTTAGCAACAGGATGTACAAAATCTGGATAATCAACACTATCTAAAGTATCGGTTCCGTAATTATTAACTGTAAAACCTTGTGCTTCTAAATGTTTAACAATGGCAAATTTATAATCTGGTCCTGCGTGATCGTTACCTATTGAAATTGTCATGATAATTGAAATATATTATTAACACAAAGTTACAAATAAAAAAGGCTTATCGCTTTTGATTTATAAGTTCTTTAGAGCTAATTTTTTAAAAAGTATAGATACTGAAAAAGGGCTTAATTCTAATCAAAGTTTAATTAAAACATAAAAAAAAGCTTGAGAATTATCTCAAGCTTTTTTTAATACTATAATGTTAACTTTTAATCTTTAATTAATTTTTTAGTTATGATTCCGTTGTTTGTTGAAATCCTAATTAAATAAATTCCGGATTGTAGTTGACTTGTAATAATTTGTGTATTTGTAGTTTTTAATATTTGTTTACCTGTAATATCAAATAGAACAATATCTTTTAAAATACTTGAATTATATAATTCAATATGTAATTGATTTTTGATTGGGTTTGGTCCTACATATAAGTTAGATGATTCAAATTCTGAATCACTTAATGTACAACTTTCACTATAACCAATACTTGCATCTTTTACCCAATCTTCATATATATCTGTACCAGCATTTGCAGCAGCTTCATCCATAACAGTAATACATTGTAAATTAGGCATGTTATTAGCAATTAAAATATTTAAAACAGAATTTGTAGAAACATCTAAGTTATTAAGATTAGAATCAGATACATTTAAATAATTCAATATTGTATTATTACTAAGATCTATATTTACAATGTTTGTATTTGCTACACTTATATAGTCTAAAGATGTATTATTGCTCACATCTAAATTACTAATAGAAGTATTATAGATATTTAAATACATTAAAGCTGTATTGTTAACAAGGTTTAAATTTGAGATAGATGTATTCCAAGCATTTAGATTAACTAATGCTAAATTATTACTAATATCTATACTATTTAATAGTGCATTTTCAGAAACATCTAAGGTTGTTAAATCCGTAAAATTTTGTAGTCCTGTTAAATCACTAACACCTTTTGCTCCTAAATCTATAGTCGTTACAGTATTAATATTACTGGTTAATACATAATCATCTAAAACGGTATCATAGCCTTCATCAATTAAATACTGTTCAAAAACATCGTCTGGTACAAAGGTTTGTTGAGAAAAAGAAAAGTTTAAAAAAAGCACACCAAATAATAATGGTGTATAAAGTAGTTTTGTTTTCATAATTTTAGTTACTTTTTAATAATAGATTATTTAGGGAGTACAATTATATATTAAGTTTTTTTATTTTATTATTAATCAGTTATTTATCGATAATAATTGTATAAAAAAGCATAAAATCGGCTTTATTTGTCTTTTGTAGTTAATTCTTACAAGAATTAAATGTTCTGATAACATCACCAATAACTTGTTAATAACTGTTCACAACTCTTTAAAATTAAAATTAGGTTTATCCACTTATTTTTTCAAACCAAATTACGTTTCAGATATGCAAATTAGTTAGTTGTTTTTTTAAAGTGAGTTATTAAACATCATTTGTAGTGAAATGAACAAGATTTTGAAATAAACATATGAGTCATTTCTATTAACATCTGTTATTAACAACTGTTAATAGCTTTTAAAATTAGCTTTAAAATGAAGTAGTTATATGTAAACTTAATGTTAACTAAGTATTAAGTAATTCTAATAAGTCACTTCTCAAAATAAAACTTAAAAAAGTTATACTAGCTATTAACAATCTATAATAACCATTATTTTATTTTTTAAATTTTAAAAGAAAAATGATAATATGTATATATATGTTGATAACATCAATTTTTATTAATTTAACACTACCTAAACATCATTAAAAAATTAAAACGTAACTTTGTACCAAACTTAATAACCTCTCTTCGCCTTGATTAAGTTTTAAATTTAGAATTCCTATCACTTATAGGAAATGAATATGATTACAAATTAAATGACAAAAAAGAAAAAAAAGAAGTCTAAAAAAGGGATTTCAAATCTTACAAATACTATTCTGGGTATTTTAAAAAAAGACAGAAACAAAACTTTTAATTATAAACAAATTGCAGCTATACTTGGTGTTAATGATGCTAGTAGTCGCAATCAAATTATAAAGAAACTACATCAGCTTAAAGCTAAACAAGAGATTGAAGAAGTAGATCGAGGAAAGTTTAAAGCTATAGTAAATACAGAATATCATACAGGTATTTTAGATTTAGCGTCTAAAGGAAATGGCTATATTATTAGTGATGAGTTTGAAGAAGATATATTTATAGCTTCAAACAATATCAATAAAGCTTTAAATGGTGACGAAGTAGAATTTTACGCCTATAAAAGAAAACATAGAGGCAAACAAGAAGGGGAAATTACCAATATTATTAAGCGTGCAAAAACGGAATATGTTGGTACTATTCAAATTCATGAGAAAAAGAATTTTGCCTTTGTAGTACCAGATAGTAACAAAATGTACACAGATATTTTTGTACCTATCAATAAAATAAACAAAGCTGAGGATGGCGATAAAGTACTCGTTTCTTTAGAAGATTGGCCATCTAAAGCAGATTCACCAAACGGTAAAGTGCTAAAAGTTTTAGGAAAACCTGGAGAACATAGTACAGAGATCCATGCTATTTTAGCAGAATATGGTTTACCAAGTGAATTTCCTCATGAAGTGGAAGCTTATGCAAACAATATCGATCTAGAAATTAAACCTGAAGAAATTGCGAAGCGACGCGATATGCGTAAAGATTTAACCTTTACTATAGATCCAAAAGATGCTAAAGATTTTGATGATGCCTTATCGTTTACAGTTTTAGAAAATGGTTTATACGAAATCGGAATACATATCGCAGACGTATCGCATTATTTACAACCAGGAACCGTTTTAGATGACGAAGCTTACGAGCGTGCCACCTCAATTTATTTAGTAGATCGTGTAGTACCAATGTTACCAGAAATTCTATCTAATGGTGCATGTTCTTTACGTCCTCACGAAGAAAAATATACCTTTTCAGCTGTGTTTCAAATGAATGATAAATGCGAAATTAAAAACGAATGGTTTGGTAGAACTGTAACCTATTCTGATGCGCGTTTTGCTTATGAAGAAGCACAAGCTATTATTGAAAATAATCCTGGAATGCCGACTAAAGCTGCAATTTCAGAAATTGATACTACAATTCCTACCGAAGTTTCATTAACCGGAAAAGCATATAAAACGTCTAATGATATTGCTTTTGCAGTACTAAAAATGAATGAATTAGCACGTAAAATGCGAGGAGCTCGTATGCGAGATGGTGCTATTTCTTTTGATAAGGTTGAAGTAAAATTTAATTTAGACGAAGAAGCAAACCCAGTTGGTGTGTTCTTTAAAACTAGTAAGGATGCTAATAAATTAATAGAAGAGTTTATGTTGTTAGCCAACAGAAAGGTATCTGAATTTATTGGTAAACAGAAAAAAACATTTGTATATCGTGTTCACGACGAGCCAGACGAAGCTAAATTAGCCCAATTGCAAACCGTTGTAGCACGTTTTGGACATAAAATAAACTTTAGAGATAAAGGCAGTATTGCGTCGTCATTAAATAATTTACTTAAAGATGTTGTTGGTAAAAAAGAACAGAATTTAGTAGATACATTAACGATACGAACCATGTCTAAAGCAGAATATACCACGCACAATATTGGACATTACGGTTTATCTTTTGAGTATTACAGCCACTTTACATCGCCAATTCGTCGTTATCCAGATGTAATGGCACATCGTTTATTACAACGTTATTTAGATGGCGAAAAGTCAGCGAATGAAGAGGTTTACGAAGAGAAATGTAAACATTCTAGTAATATGGAATATTTGGCTACAAAAGCAGAACGTGATTCTATTAAGTACATGCAAATTCGTTTTATGCAAGATCATCAAGATGAAGAATTTGTTGGTGTAATTTCTGGTGTAACAGATTGGGGAATTTATGTAGAAATTATTTCTAATAAATGTGAAGGCATGGTAAGTGTTAGAGATATGAAAGATGATCACTACCAATTTGACCAAGATCAATATGCTATGGTTGGCAAAAATGCAGGCATTGTATATCAACTTGGAGATGAAGTGATTGTAAAAGTTAAAAACACAGATTTAACTAAGAAACATTTAGATTTTTATATGGTTGGAAAACCAGAAACGGAATAAGTAACATTTGTAATGCTGAATATATTTCAGCATCTTGTATTTATTTTTAGATTATAAAAACCATAAAACAATTATGATTCTTACCACAACCAATTCAATAGAAAACTATAAAATAATAGATTATTTAGGTATCGTAACAGGTGTTGCCATGAATAAAGAGGCTTTATCAATGGGTTTTAGCATGTCTAAATACTATACTAAAATACAGAATAGTATAGAAGATGTAAAAGAAGAAGCGTTTCAAACGTTACAAAATAATGCAACAAAATTAAATGCAAATGCTGTCGTTGGTATTAAAGTTGAAATAGAACTTACAACGCATAATTATGCTATGGTTTCCGTAACAGGAACAGCAGTAAAAGTGGCCGTTTAATTATGAAAACATCTACAAAAGCTAGTATCTATATTTTCTTAATCTTCTTAGTAACTTACGTAGTTATAAGGTTTGGAATTCAATTTTTATATAGTGATATTAATCGCTATGCATTAACAGCAATTTCTGCTGTATTAACCGTTCTATTATCACCTCAAAGACGCATAGTTAAGAAACGTTCTGGTGATGAAATTCAATTAAAATGGCTATTTAGTAATAAGGTAATAGTCTTAAAATAAAATATATAAACATGAAAAATTTAGTTTTTGTATTCTTATGTATAATTGGTTTTACAGTGAATGCTCAAGATTCTATAGAGAAAACCATAGGTGAGTTTTCTACAGTTAAGGTGTTTGATTTAATTCAGGTAAAAATGATTCAGTCAGATGAAAACAAAGTTCTTATTTCTGGAAAAAATAAAGAAGACGTAGAAGTTGTTAATAACAACGGAAAATTAAAAATACGTATGAATCTTGAAGAAAGTTACGATGGTAATGATACAGTGGTTACTTTGTATTATACATCAGTAGATGTTATAGATGCAAATGAAGGTGCGTTTATAGTGGTTAAAGATCCTATTAAACAATTTGAAATAGATTTAAAAGCACAAGAAGGTGCAGGTATTACTGTAGATATAGCTACAACTTATGCTAATATAAGAGCTGTAACTGGTGGAGAAATAAATGTAACAGGCAGTTCTAAAAATCAAGATATTACCATTTATACAGGTGGTATTTTTAATGGAAAAGAATGTGTTACAGAACATACTGAGGTGAGTATAAATGCAGCTGGTGAAGCACGTGTAAATGCAACTGATTCTGTGGATGTTAGAATAAAAGCAGGAGGTAATGTTTATATCTATGGCGATCCTAAAGTTATTAATGAAAATACACTTTTAGGAGGATCAATAAAACGTATGTAAATTCCGCTTAGTTTCTTACATTTGTGTAAACAGCAGTTTATACATGTTAGACGATATCTTAACAGCCATTCCTTTTGGAATAATCTTAGCCTTTACCATAGGTCCTGTTTTTTTTGTATTACTAGAAACTAGTGCTACTAAGGGTTTTACAAGTGCTGTTATATTTGATCTTGGTGTTATTTTCGCAGATATTGTTTTTATTTTTGTCATATTTTTTAGCACAGATACACTTTTAGATAAAATAAAAGACGACCCAAAACTTTTGGTTTTTGGAGGCGTTTTATTAGTGGTTTATGGGCTTATTAGCTTTATTAAAACATCAAAATCTTTTCGCTCTATAGTTAGAGAACATCATAGAATTGAATTGCCAAAAAAAGATTACGGTAAACTTTTTATAAAAGGGTTTTTACTCAATTTTATTAACATTGGTGTGCTTTTAGGTTGGTTAGGTTTTATTGTTATTGGTACATCTATTACAACTTCAGATAATGGTGTAACCATTTTTATTACTACGATGTTAGTGTCTTACTTTTTAGCAGATTTAGTTAAGATAGCGGCTGCAAAACGATTACGAAATAAGTTAACACCACGACGTATTTTTAAGACTAAAAAAATAGTGTCATTAGTTATCTTAATTTTCGGAATTTTTCTATTGGTTCAAGGACTTTTTCCTAAAGTTTATGAGAAAAGTATTGAGCAGATTGAGAAGGTAAATCCTATGCAGTAAAATCTATGTTTAAATGAATTCAAAAATTCTAACGTTTCCTCTAAGATTAACTGTTATTATTTTAACTTTTGGAGCCTTATTCAAAATTATGCATTGGCCATATGCAGCGCAATTAATGTTAATTGGTAGCGTTTCAATAGGTCTTTTATATAGCATTCGTTTTTTAAAAAAAGCAGATAAATCTAGGTTAGACTATGTAAAGTTAAGTCTCATATTACTCTGGGTTTTTAGTTATTTAGTTAAAGCTTTTCATATCATTTATTTACCATATATTTTTGAAATCCTCTTAGTTATTCTCTTTATCTATTGGTTTTCTATTGAAGGGATAAGTTATTTTAAAAACAGAAAATACAGGAAGAATTTGTTTTTTAAAACCTTATACTTCTTGTTAATTGCAATGACAATTTTTGCGCTATTCTTTGGAATTATTTTTAAAATTCAACATTGGCCTTATGGTGCATTATTGTTTACAAGTGGTATTTTACTCTTGAGTATTTTGTTGATATACGATTATTTTATAATTGATAGATCACACAAATAATGGTATTAGAATTTAGTGTTACAAGATTAAAAAAGGCTTCTAAATAAGTTTAGAAGCCTTTGTAATTTAGTGATTGTTGTTACTAAAGATTATTTTCTAATAACGTTTGTAATGATTTTGTACGTTCTGCTACGTAATGAACATTCGTTGTTGGTTTATGATCTAGTGTTAAGGTTTTATTCTCAAAACTTGCCCAAGTATTTGCGCTAGAATTTCCTGCTTCGTTTTTAATAATAATGGTTTCTAATTCATCGTTTAAGGCGTCTTTTCCCATGTCGTCTTGGCAAATAGATTTTAGTGCATTGGTTAAAGGTTCAAAATAAACCGAAGGCCATGCTTTGTTGTATAAATGACTCATGCCATCTGTAGATAAGGTTTTCCAGTCTACATTGACTGTAATATCTTTTCCAACGATGTTTTTAATGTCTTTTAAAATGCTTTCAAATTCATTGGCTTCAAATGCCTTTGCTACTCGTTTTTCTGCTAATCCCATAATGTGAATATTTATTGATTTATAATTTAGATTCTAAAGCGTCTTTTAAATGTGTATTAAAATCTGTTTTAAATTTGGTTTTAAAATTTATGTGTATGGTAATGTTTTCGGTTGTTTTGGTTAGCTCAAGAGCTGTGTTATCTGCAGATTTAATTACTAACTGTTTCAAATTATTCAGGGCTTGTTGACCCAATTTATCTTTAGAAATAGTGTTTAATATGTCTTTTAGAACTTTAATAAATAGTTCAAATTGATATTTTTCGAGTTCAGTTTTAAGATCATTGATTATAATTTCTGAGTTGAGTTCAAAATCAAATAACGTTTCTATGTTATCTTTCTCCTGTTTAAATAAGCGTTTTAGTTCTAATGAAGTAGATATATTAGTGTTGCTGAGATCAACATAGTTGTCATCTGTAAGAAACTCAATAACATGCGTTGACAAATTAAGTTCTACATGATCTAATAAGGCAACGTTGATGTAGATTATAGATGCTTTACAATGAAGTAATACTACCTTTTCTGTTTCATTAATAGCAATAGGAATTCCTTCTTTAATTGTGCCATTAGAAAAGTGAATATTCGCAGAAATTTTTTGAGTCTTTATTTCTAACGATTTGTTGTAAACAATAATCTTTTCTAAAATTTTTTGTGGACTTATTAATGTAATGTTATCCGAATTCATGGTATTTAACAAGGGTTTATTCATATGCATTTCGATGGTTCAAAATTACTTGAGATTGTAACCGATAATTACCCTGTTTTCCGTGAAACTGTTATAGTATTATATAGCTAATACCGCGTTAATAAGTGGATGAAATGAAATTATTTATAGACGTGTTAGAGGAAGAAAAAACGAAATAGAAAAGTGTTTTTATAACTTAATGAAACACTGAAAATAAAAAAAGAGATACTGAAAAGTATCTCTTTTTTGAGGTGTCGAGCGGATTCGAACCGCTGTAGATGGTGTTGCAGACCACTGCCTAGCCACTCGGCCACGACACCTTATTGCGAGCGCAAATATAAAAATTATATGCGTTATTCACTAAATAGGATTACTTTTTTCGCTTCTGATTCATTTTTATGGTAACCATCTCAACATCACCACCAATTGGAGGATTTATTTTACTAACGGCTACTGTGGCTTTTGTAATTATTGAAGAATCTTTAAAAACACGATCTAAAATACGTTGCGCAACTGTTTCTAACAGCTTAGATGGTTTAGCCATTTCTTCACGTACTACTTTATTTAAAAAAACGTAGTCTACAGTATCATCTAACTCGTCGGTTTTTGAAGATTTTTTTAAATCAGCTTTAACTTCAATATCAACTCTATAATCACTACCAATAGCTGTTTCTTCTTTTAAACAACCATGATTAGCAAATACGCGTATGTTTTCAACTTTTATTATTCCCATGATTCAAAAGTAATATTTCTTGATGAATTTTAGTCACTGTACGTAGATGAAGAGATGTTCTCAGCAAAAGTCTTGATTATTGTTTCTAAAAGCGAAGCGGTCTTTGTTCTATTTTAATTCGTAAACAAATCAAACACATTACTCAATGCGCTAGTTTTCGCTTTATAAAATTCTGTATAACTACACTTTTTACAAGTTACTGAGCTAAATTTTTTATTCTGAATGTCAAATATTTTAGACCATCGTCCACCAGTGGCTCTCATTTCGCTAACCTCATAAGTGGTATTATCACATTTTGGGCAGATATAATTCATTATTTTCTATAGATTTTGATTCATACTATCAGTCTAAAAAGATAAATAAATGTTACATTTTGCTTAATTTTACCAACTGGAATAATGATGTTGATAATTGGAGTTAGGTATAGATGTTTTCCCTAACAACAAATAGTTAACAGCTAATACCTTAAACATGTCAGAAGAAACAAAATCACTCAATTTTATTGAGCATATTATAGAAGAAGATTTAGCTAATGGTTTAGCAAAAGATAAACTTCGTTTTCGTTTTCCACCAGAGCCAAATGGGTATTTACACATTGGTCATACCAAAGCTATTGGTATTAGTTTTGGGCTAGGAGAGAAGTACAATGCACCTGTTAATTTAAGGTTCGATGATACCAATCCTGCAAAAGAAGAGCAAGAATATGTAGATGCTATAAAACGTGATATAGCTTGGTTAGGTTATAAGTGGGAAAATGAATTGTACTCATCAGATTATTTTCAGAAGCTATACGATTGGGCTATTTTAATGATAAAAGATGGCAAAGCTTATGTAGATTCTCAGTCTTCTGAAGCAATGGCAGAACAAAAAGGAACACCAACACAAGTTGGTACAAACAGCCCTTTTAGAGAGCGTAGTGTTGAAGAAAATTTAGAATTATTTGAAGGTATGAAAGCCGGAAAATTCACTGCTGGTACACATGTTTTACGTGCTAAAATAGACATGGAAGATCCAAATATGTTAATGCGAGATCCTATTATGTATCGTATTATGTATGCGCATCATCATAGAACAGGTAACGATTGGTGTATTTACCCAATGTACGATTGGACGCATGGCGAAAGTGATTATCTAGAACAAATTTCGCATTCATTATGTTCTCTAGAGTTTAAACCTCACAGAAAACTTTACGATTGGTTTAAGGATAATGTTTATGAATATAGTAAGGAAAACTATCCATTACCACCAAAGCAGCGCGAATTTGCAAGGCTAAATTTAAGTTACACCATTATGAGTAAGCGTAAATTATTACGTTTAGTAGAAGAGGGTGTGGTCTCTGGTTGGGATGATCCACGTATGCCAACAATTTCTGGATTACGTCGTCGTGGTTATACACCAAATTCTATTAGAAAATTCATAGAAAAAGTAGGTGTTGCTAAGCGTGAAAACGTCATTGATGTTTCGTTGTTAGAATTCTGTATTCGTGAAGATTTAAACAAAACGGCAAATAGAGTTATGGCTGTTTTAGATCCAGTCAAAGTGGTCATTACTAATTATCCTGAAGATAAAGAAGAATGGTTAGAAGCGGAAAATAACCAGGAAGATGCTTCAGCCGGATTTAGAAAAGTACCATTTTCTAGAGAAATCTATATAGAAAGAGAAGATTTTAAAGAAGAAGCTGGTAGTAAATTTTTTAGATTAAAATTAGGAGGTGAAGTAAGACTAAAAAATGCTTACATCATTAAAGCTAATGAGGTTAGAAAAGACCAAAATGGCGATATATTAGAAATTCAGTGTACCTATGATGAGGATACTTCTAAAAAAGTAAAAGGGACATTACATTGGGTTTCTGTAAAACATGCTATTACTGCAGAAATAAGAGAATATGATCGTTTATTTAATGATGAAGCTCCAGACAGCCATGGTGACAAAGATTTTATGGAATTCTTAAACCCTAATTCTTTAACTGTAAAAACAGGCTATTTAGAACCAAGTTTAGCAGAAGCTAAAGTAGGAGAGCAGTTTCAGTTTCAACGTTTAGGTTATTTTAATGTAGATGATGATTCTACAGCAGAAAAATTAGTATTTAATAAAACGGTTGGCTTAAGAGATAGTTGGGCAAAACAAAAGCCTAAACCTCAAAATAATCAAAATCAGAATAAACCAAATCCTCAGCAACAAAAGCGTTCTGCAATTAGCGTTATTCAACAATTTGGAAAGAAATACACTAAATTTACTGAAGAAAAACAATTAAAAGCTAAAGCTGAAATACAAGAGTTAGCTAAAGATGTATCTTATGATGATTTAGAGCCATTATTTGGCACTGCAGTAAAAAAAGCAGGTACACGTATCGTTGTTTTAATTGCGTTAAAAGAATTGCTTAAAAATGGCTTAGAAAAAAATGAAGCTATTACGGAATTTATTGAGAAAGCAAAAGAAGATAAAAATGACATCTTAGTGGCAGAAGCTTCTGATATTTAACAGTTTATTGAGAGCGTTTGGTTCTGTTAATTTGTAACTTATGGTAAACACTATAAATTATGAAAGAATCACAGAAAATATTAACTGAAATTTCAACCGTAACTAGAGAATAGAAGATAATTATCCAGAGCTTCAAAAACATTTAGATGAAACACGAAGTACATTACCGCAAGGTTCAAAAGATAGTGCTAGCATAAATGATACGGATTTAAGAAATTATCTTAACGAATTAAAAGCGATTAGAGATAAATACTTAGAAGCGCATTAAGTCAATTTTAAATATAAAAAAACCTCATAACTATAAATTATGAGGTTTTTTATTTGTGTCAAATTATAAATTAAAGTTCCTCTACCTGAACATCATCTTCAGGAATTTCAAGACTTGTTTCAAAATTTGGAGCAATCTTATTTGCTAACACTTCATTTTTTAATTGTTTAGCTTCTACAAACCACCAATAGTTATCAACATCATTGTAAATACCAACAAAATGAATTGTAGATTTTACACGTTGACCAGACATCGTCATTTCTGTATAACCTTTCATTATACATCGCGATTGACCTTGTTCTTTAGTAATTTTAGAAACACTAATAACATCTGCTTTTTCAATTACTAAACCTTGTGCTTTTGCACTTTCCATAGTAGATTTTAAAACTTTTAAAGCGGCTTCTTTGCCTCCCATCATATCTAGTACAGCAGGTAAAGTATGCTTTACTACAGTTTCAAAATCCATATTTAAATTAGCTTTTACAGTAGCTGTAGCATCGTTTAATGCGCTTTCTTTAGTTTGAGAAAATGCAATTGTACTTACAGTTATAAAAGCTAACAGAACTATTTTTTTTAATTTATTCATCATTCTTTTTTTTGTTTTTTGCGGCTTTCATTGCTTCACCTATTTGATTACTCGCTGTAAAACTAGCCACCATATCATTTAGCATTTGGCTACCAGCTTGTGGTGAATTAGGTAATAATATTAAGTTACTATTAGTTTCTTGTCCTATAGATTGAAGTGTATCATAGTGTTGTGTTACAACGATTAAAGCAGAGGCTTCTTGTGAGTTAATCCCAACTTTATTTAATACTTCTACAGATTCCTCTAAACCACGTGCAATTTCTCTACGCTGATCTGCAATACCTTGACCTTGTAAACGCTTACTTTCTGCTTCAGCTTTTGCTTTTTCAACAATTAAGATTCTTGCTGCATCACCTTCAAATTGTGCAGCTGTTTTTTCTCTATCTGCTGCATTAATTCTGTTCATTGCTGCTTTTACTTGTGCATCTGGATCAATATCAGTAACTAAGGTTTTGATGATATCATAACCATATTCCATCATGGCATCATTTAATTCAGATTTTACTGCAATAGCAATATCATCCTTACGAACAAAGACGTCATCTAATTTCATTTTTGGCACTTCTGCACGTACCACATCAAAAACATACGAAGTTATTTGATCATGAGGATAATCTAATTTATAAAATGCCTCAAAAACCTTATCTTTTATAACCTTATATTGTACAGAAACTTTAAGACGAACAAATACATCATCTAATGTTTTTGTTTCAATGATTACATCTAATTGTTGAATTTTTAAACTCAGTTTTCCTGCGATTCTGTCTACCAAAGGAATTTTTAATTGCAATCCAGAATGTCTAATGCTTTGAAATTTACCAAAGCGTTCAATGATTGCGGCTGTTTGTTGTTTTACCACAAAGAACGAAGAAATTAAAACTACAAGTCCAATAAATATAATTGGAACGAAAATAAATTGACCCATAACACGTTTTTTTAAAGTTAAAGAATACGAGACTTTAAAAGTAAGTAATATTAAATTATTTTTACTTACGTTTGTTTATATCAGCTTTTTAATTAGCATGAAAAATTTAAAATCTATACTATCAGTCGTCATTTGTGTTGCTTTTGTTACACTTAGTTACGCACAACGCAAAAATTATAAAATAAAAAACGGTATTGGTCTTCAAGGTGGCGTGACCCAATTTGATATTTTAACCGATAATTTTGAAACCAAAGCTAATACAGGTTATATAGGTGGCATGTCTGCTTCTGTAGACTTACCAAATAAATGGTATAATGTGAGTTATAATATGCAATTATCGCAAAACCACATTGATATTAACGCTTCTAAAGTTGGACTATTAACCAATGAATTTGTAGAGTATAAAATGTTTACTGCAGATATTTCGTTTTTACTTCATGTGAAATTAATAAGTAATAATTTAACCTTAGATGTTGGACCAATGCTTCAGTATAACAGTGAATTAGAACTAAAGGACGAATCTAAGGAAGGCTATATTTTAACGGGTTATAACAATTTGTTTACAGAAGATATTAGAGAAATTTCAAATTTTAATGCCAATGGAACCGTAGGTTTAACCTTAGGTGTTAGACGTTTGTTTATTAGAGCACAATACATGTATGGATTTACCAATATGTTGGGTAAATTAAATGATAAAGACTTCAATATTTCTAGCAACGAAAAATTTAAAGGAAATCAATCTCTGCTGGCATTAACCTTAAACATTACTTTATAGGCTTGCATTTAGACAGATTGAGAAACCTTTTTATTATTTAAACAAGAAGACTGTTACTAGTTTAATAGTGTTTCAATAGCTAAATCTAGTTTTTCAACTTCCATTTCAATAGGCAATATACTATCTGTCTTATATAGTTTCTCTTTTGAAGTATAACCAATGTAATAGCGCCAACCATCTGAGCGTAATTCACGTCGTCTAAGAACCAAATTATAAAGCGAATCGGCTTCTAAACGATCAATTTCAGTCATAGGATTTTCAATAGAAATTTCGGGATATAAATCCTTCAATATTTTCTGAGCCATATAAAAATGCCCAATCGTATTAGGATGTACACCATCTGGTATAAATGTTGAATCTGATTTTATGCTTTGCATTGCTGTTAACTTAGAATCGAGATGATGATGTAAATCGACCACTTTTAGCGCTTCGGTTTCAATACTTAATAACCAATTAGAATAGGCTTCTAAAACATCATTATATTTAAAATAAGGATGCCAATATTCATAAGTGTCACCTTCTTTTGATAAACGATCTTTAATAGGATTTGGATCAAAAATGGTTGGTGTCATCAGTATCAATTCTGCATTAATAGCTGTAGTCTTTGTTTTCAATTCTAAAATGCCATTTTTATAGGCGTCAAATCGAAGACTATCTAATGGCGAGTAATTACCATCATTCATGCCATAACAAGCAATGACAACGTCTGGTTTTATTTCATTTAGAGCCTTGTCTAGACGATGTCTAACATTTGGTCTTGGAAATTCACGTCCTTCTTCAGTAGTTCCTGAGATGGTTTCACCAGACAAGCCAATACTAATTATATCTAACTGATTTTTAGGATATTGTTTTCTAATATAATATTCTAAAAAATCTACATAGCGACCGTTTTGAGTAATGCTATTTCCTAAAATTAGTACGCGTTTGCCGTTTAAGGCTAATTCTATTTTAGGCGTTGATAAGTCAGATTTTTTTTCACTTTTACAAGCGGTAGTTATACCTAAAATACATATTAGAATAAAAAAATAAGACTTCATGTTTTTGAAATTTTAGACCTGTCAGGATTTTAATACCTGAGAGGTCTTAGTTATATTAAATATGTTTAATCAAATGCTCAATACGTTTTACAGTTTCAGCTTTACCAATCATAAACATAATATCAAAAACATCTGGCCCTTGTAAAGCACCAACTAAAGCTAATCGTAAAGGCATCATTACTTTACCAAATCCAATTTCGTTATCAGTAATCCAACCTTTAATGTTAGTTTGAAGGTTTTCAACCGTAAAATCTTCAGTAGCATTAACCAATTCTATAACCTTAGTCATAATATCTGCTGTACCATCTTTTAGTGCTTTTTTAGACGCTTTTTCATCATAAGCTGTTGGCGCTGTAAAAAAGAAATGACTCAAATCCCAAAAATCAGAAACAAACGTTGCGCGTTCTTTTATTAAGCCAACACATAAGGCAATGTAATTAACATCAATGTCTGCTAATTCTGCTTTAGACGCTTTAAACTGCTCAGCCAAATCTAAATCTAACTGTTGTTGCATGTATTGATGATTAAACCACTTGGTTTTATCCGGATCAAAACGTGCACCAGCTTTATTGACTCTAGCTAAATCAAAATCTGCAATCAATTGGTCTAAGCTAAAAATTTCTTGTTCTGTACCAGGATTCCATCCTAAAAAGGCTAAGAAATTGACAACCGCTTCTGGGAAATAACCGTCTTCTTTATAGCCTCTAGAAACCGTTCCGTCTGGTGCTGTATACTCTAATGGAAATACTGGGAATCCCATTTTATCACCATCACGTTTACTTAATTTTCCTTTTCCTGTTGGTTTTAAAATCAATGGTAAATGCGCAAATTCAGGCGCTTCCCAACCAAAAGCATCATATAATAATTGATGTAATGCTAAAGATGGTAACCATTCTTCGCCACGAATTACATGTGTAATTTCCATTAAATGGTCGTCCACAATATTCGCTAAATGATAGGTTGGCATACCATCACTTTTAAACAATATTTTATCGTCTAAAACATTCGTATCAATCTTAATATTTCCACGAATAATATCAGTTAAATGCAGCGTTTCATCTTGAGGCGATTTAAAACGAATCACATAATGATCACCTGCTTCAATCTTAGCTTTTGTTTCGTCTTCAGGCAGCACTAAAGAATTAACCAAACGGCCTTTTTCTCGATTATGCCAATTATAGATAAAAGTTTTGCCTTCCGCTTCATGAGCTTTTCGTTCAGCATCTAATTGTTCAGCAGTATCAAAAGCATAATAGGCTTTTCCATTGGCGATTAATTCATCGGCATATTGCTTGTATAAATCTTTACGTTCACTTTGTCTGTAAGGACCAAATTTTTCGTTTTTATTCGGACCTTCATCAAAGGAAATTCCACACCAACCTAATGATTTAACAATATAATCCTCAGCACCTTCCACATAACGATTTTGGTCTGTATCTTCAATTCTTAATACAAAATCGCCATCATGTTTTTTGGCAAATAAATAGTTGAATAAAGCAGTTCTTACACCACCAATATGTAAAGGTCCTGTTGGACTAGGTGCAAAACGCACACGTACTTTTTTAGACATAACGGAAAATAGAAATTGTTTGGTATTCTGAATTTATTTCAGAATCTCGCGCAAAGATAAAATTATAGATTTTAAGTTGGAAGAACGAAGTGTGAAGTTTTATTTAAATTAAAGAATAGATAAACTAAACATTGGTTACAATGCAATAAGCACCAAAAAATGTTCTTTTCAGCCAAAATTAACACCAAAAACAGCACATATTAACAGAATCTTATAAATTTTACCGAAATTACATTTAAAATAAAATCGTAGTTTAGTCAGTTGATATTAGTGAGGAGTTGTTGGTTGGCGGTTTTTAGAAAATTGAAAACGCAATAATTGGCAACGAAACATTGAATTTTTATTGGATTAAAATTTCTTTAAAAGTAAAACAATTGTCAATGCATTAGCGAAATGTGCTTGCAAATGTGAAGCATTCACGAAAACCGAATTAAAACATTAAATGTTGATGAGTAATTTCCTTACA
Source organism: Winogradskyella eckloniae (assembly GCF_013249045.1). Classification (GTDB taxonomy): domain Bacteria; phylum Bacteroidota; class Bacteroidia; order Flavobacteriales; family Flavobacteriaceae; genus Winogradskyella; species Winogradskyella eckloniae. The sequence goes on along the minus strand of NZ_JABRWP010000001.1, from coordinate 149,895 downwards.
AATCGTTTTGAAATCGAAGGTTCACGGAATCCTATTTAATAAAATAGAAAAGTGAGTAATTTTTGGTTCGTTTTGTATTAAGACAACTGCGAAGCACATCACGAATTCATCTATAAACAATGGAAACAGATGAGTAAAATGAAAAGAGAAAAAGGGTATCCCAAATATTAAAAAGAAGAATAAAAATTGACCAATTTCCAAAACATAAAACAAAAACTAGAACAGTTCATAAAAAGGTACTACACCAATGAACTTCTAAAAGGCGCCATACTTTTCTTCGCTATTGGTTTACTATACCTTATCATCACAATTTTCATAGAATACGTTCTGTGGCTAAACCCAACAGCAAGAACCATTTTGTTTTGGGTTTTTGTTGCTGTAGAATTAGCCTTATTCGTAAAATTCATTGCCATTCCATTAGCACATTTATTCAAATTACGACAAGGCATTAATTACGAAACGGCTTCTAAACTCATAGGCAACCATTTTCCAGAGGTCAACGATAAATTATTAAACGTTTTACAACTCAACGAAAGCGGAACACAATCCGATTTACTTTTAGCAAGTATAGAGCAGAAGTCTCAAGAGTTACAACCCATTCCTTTTAAATCTGCGATTAATTTTAAATCGAATACTAAATATTTAAAGTACGCAGCCATTCCAATCGCAATTCTTTTATTATCCTTTTTAACAGGAAAGATAAACTGGTTTAGCGACAGTTATGAGCGCGTTGTAAACTACAAAACAGCATACGAACCACCAGCACCTTTTCAGTTTTTTGTATTGAATGAAAACTTACAAGCTATTGAAAATAAGGATTTTAAGTTAAATGTGTCTACAGCAGGAAATGTAATTCCTGAGATCGCACAAATCAAATTCAACGGTCAGTCTTACTTCTTGCAACAAGTCGCAGCAGGCGAATTTCAATATACTTTTACGCTTCCAAAAGAAGCAGTTGAGTTTACCTTATCAGCAAATGATGTCACGTCCAAACCTTATAAATTAACGGTTGTCAACACACCAAATCTGGTTAATTTTGAGATGGTTTTAGACTATCCATCGCATACTAAAAAACAAGATGAGGTGTTAAAAAGTACAGGTTCAGCCGTAATTCCTGAAGGTACAAATATCACGTGGAAAGCAAAGACAAAATCTACAACAGGTGTTCAAATCTATGCTGAAGATACTTTAAGTTTTAAGTCTACTAACAACGGAAATTTTGAAGCCTCAAAACGACTTTACAAAAACTACAATTACAGCATCACAACCAGTAATGATGATTTAAAAGATTATGAAAATTTAGCCTACAACATCAATGTCATCAAGGATACTTATCCTGAAATGAAAATTAAGGTTCAAAAGGATTCCGTAGACCAACAGAGCTTATATTTCTATGGACAAGCAAGTGATGATTATGGATTAACAAAGCTGCAATTGGTGTATTATCCAACGGACGACGAGTCTAAAAAAGTGGTAGAACCGATTCATATTTCAAAATCCAATTTTTCCGAATTTGTGAGTGCGTTTCCAAATCAATTCAAGTTAGAAGATGGTGTAAGCTACCAATTGTATTTTGAGGTATTTGATAATGATGCACTTCATAATTATAAACGTACCAAAAGTTCTACATTCAGTTACCGAAAATTAACAAAAGACGAAGAAGAGCAGAAGCAACTCAATGAGCAGAATGAAACGATAAAGGATATTAGTAAAACATTCGATAAGCTTCAAGAACAAGATAAAAAGCTAGAAGAATTTTCTAAAACCCAAAAGGAAAAAGAAAGCCTGAATTTTAATGATAAGAAAAAGTTTGAAGACTTTTTAAAGCGTCAGAAAAATCAGGAACAGTTAATGAAGAATTTCAACAAAAAATTGCAAGATAATTTAGAGGAATTCCAAAAAGACGAAAAGAAAGACGACCAATTCAAAGAAGATTTAAAAGAACGTTTAAAAGAAAATGAAGAGCAACTCAAAAAGGATGAAGAATTGCTTAAAGAATTGGAAGAATTAAAGGATAAAATAAACAAGGAAGAATTCACTCAAAAACTTGAAGAATTAGCCAAACAAAACAAGAATAAAAAGCGAAGCATGAAACAGCTTTTAGAATTAACGAAGCGTTTCTATGTGATGAAAAAAGCTGAGAAAATGGCTAGTGAATTAGAGAAGCTTTCAGAAGCACAAGAAAAATTATCTGAAGAAGACAAAGAAAACAATAAAGAAGCTCAGGATAAATTAAATAAGGCGTTTGATAAACTTCAAGAAGAATTAGACGAGTTAAAACGTGAAGACCGTCAACTTCAAAAACCAATGAAAATTGCAAGGGATGAGTTTTTAGAAGATGAGATTAAATTCGACCAAAAGGAAGCTAAAGACGCCTTAGAAAAGAAAGAAGACGCTGAGTCTAAGGACGACGAAAAAGAAGCACAAGAACAGAAGCAAAAAGCCCAAAAACAGCAAAAGAAGGCCGCTCAGAAAATGAAACAAATGAGTGAGATGATGAAAATGAAAGCTGGAGGTGGTGGTGGAGGCGAGCAAATGTCTGAAGATATCGATGCGTTGCGTCAGATATTAGAGAATTTGTTATTGTATTCGTTTGACCAAGAAGAACTTATGGTAACTTTTGAGAGCATTGGTATTGATAATAATAATTACGGGAAGTACATTATTGAGCAAAGTAACTTAAGAGAACATTTTGAGCATATAGACGATAGTTTGTTCGCCTTGTCTTTAAGGCAACCTAAGATTTCCGAGAAAGTAAACTCACAGATTACAGAGGTGTATTTCAATATTGATAAGGCATTAGAACAGTTGTCTGAAAACAGATTATATCAAGGTGTTGGAGCACAGCAATACGCAGTAACATCTACAAATGAATTGGCTAGCTTTTTAAGTGACGTTTTAGATAATATGGAGATGGAAATGAGTCCTGCTCAAGGCGATGGTGATGGAGACTCACAATTAGACGATATTATAATGAGTCAAGAAGAGCTTAACAAAAAAATGGAAGAAGAGCTCAAAAAAGGAGAGAAAGGGAAAGAAGGAGAAGAAGGACAAGAAGGTGATAAGGGAAAAGAAGGAGAGCAACCTGGTAATGATGGCAAGGATGGTAAAGAAGGTGAAGGGAAGAAGCCTGGAGAAAAAGGGAAATCTGGTAAGGAAGGCAAAGAAGGTAAAAGTGGAGAGAACGGAAAGCGTGGAGAAGGACAAGGTAAATCTGGCGAAGGAGGTAAATCTGGACAAAATGGAAAACAGCAAGGCGAAGGCAACCAAAATGGCCAAAAAGTAGGAAAGAACGGAAAAGATGGTAAAGGTGGTAAAGAAGGAAAAGGAGAAGGTGAGAATGGTGAAGGGAATGGAAAGAATGGCAAAAATGGAGGTGATGGTAATGGTGAAGGTGAAGGCGAAAAGAACGATGGTTATGGAGAAGGAGGACGTGAAGAGCAGAATGGTGAACTTTATAAAATCTACCAGAAACAACAATTATTGCGTCAGGCTTTAGAAGACAAATTCGCAAAAGAAGGAAAGATTGAATCTGCAGGACAGTTAATAAAGCAAATGGAAGAGATTGAATTGGATTTATTAAACACAGGATTCACAAATCAAACGCTTCAAAAAATGATGGATGTACAGCATCAATTATTAAAATTGGAGAATGCGACCTTTATGCAAGGACAAGATACCAAGCGTAAATCTGAAACCAATGAAAAAGAATTTGATGAGAATAATGCCTCTCAAATATTAAAAGCGAAGCAATATTTTAATACTACTGAGATTTTAAACCGACAAGCCTTACCTTTGCAAGATCATTTTAAGAAGAAAATTCAAGAGTATTTTAATAAAGCCAATGATTAGTTTTAACTACGAAACCGATTTTAATTTAGATAACGAAGCGTATTTTACGAACTGGATTTCAAATACCATTCAAGAAGAACATTGTAAAGAAGGCGAGATCATTTACGTGTTTTGTTCAGATGATTATTTGCATAAATTAAATGTCGATTTTCTAAATCATGATACCTTAACGGACATTATTAGCTTTGATTATTCTGTAGGAAAAGAATTACATGGTGAAATTTATATTTCAGTGGATAGAGTGAAGGAAAATGCCTTAGATTTTAATGTTCCGTTTGAAGATGAATTGGCACGAGTAATCATTCATGGTGTACTTCATTATTGTGGTTATAAGGATAAATCAGAGGAAGAAGAAATGGTAATGCGCTCAAAAGAAGATTACTATTTAGGGAAGCGATAAAGTCCTTTCAAAAATTAATCTTTAATTCAGATTACAAAAAGTAGGTGTGATGGACTGTTTCAATTTCATTGTATATTTGCAGGCTTTGATTTTCTTTAGAAACGAAAATGAAAATTTTTAGAGAAGCGTATTTTATTAATTAATAAGATTCCTGCCTACGGAGGAATTTAGATTGTTCCACGTGGAACATAATAATAGTTTACTATGTTTAACGAAGTATATGATGTTGTAGTTGTTGGAGCAGGACATGCAGGTAGTGAAGCTGCTGCAGCTGCGGCTAATATGGGAAGTAAAACATTGTTAATTACAATGAATCTTCAAAACATTGCGCAGATGTCTTGTAATCCTGCGATGGGAGGTATTGCAAAAGGACAAATTGTTAGAGAGATTGATGCGCTTGGTGGTTATAGTGGAATTGTTTCAGATACTTCTGCGATTCAATTTAAGATGCTAAATAAGTCTAAAGGACCTGCAATGTGGAGTCCAAGAGTGCAATCCGATAGAATGCGTTTTGCTGAAGATTGGAGAATTCTTTTAGAAGGCACTGAGAATTTAGATTTCTATCAAGAAATGGTTTCTGGTCTTATTGTAGAAAATCACAAAGTGGTTGGTGTAAAAACGTCACTTGGTGTTGAGGTAAGAGCGAAGTCTGTTGTGTTGACTAATGGTACTTTTTTAAATGGCTTAATTCATATAGGCGATAAAAATTTCGGTGGTGGAAGAGCAGGTGAAAGAGCTGCAATCGGAATCACAGAACAACTTGTTAATTTAGGTTTTGAATCTGGAAGAATGAAAACAGGAACACCACCAAGAGTAGATGGTCGTTCTTTAGATTTTTCTAAAATGATTGAACAACCTGGAGACTTAGATCCACAAAAATTTTCTTATTTAGATATTACAAAACCATTAACGGAACAACGTTCTTGTCATATGTCTTATACAAGTGAATTAGTTCACGATCTATTACGTGAAGGCTTTGATCGTTCGCCAATGTTTAACGGTAGAATTAAAAGTGTAGGACCTCGTTATTGTCCTTCCATTGAAGATAAGATCAATCGATTTGCAGATAAAGATAGACACCAATTGTTCGTAGAGCCAGAAGGATGGAATACTTGTGAATATTATATAAATGGTTTTTCTACATCCTTGCCAGAAGATGTTCAATTTAAAGCCTTACGTTCTGTAGTTGGGTTTGAAAATGTAAAATTCTTTAGACCAGGTTATGCGATCGAATACGACTATTTTCCACCGACACAATTGAAGCATACTTTAGAGACAAAATTAGTTGATGGTTTATATTTTGCTGGACAAATTAATGGTACTACTGGATATGAAGAAGCGGCTTCTCAAGGGTTGATGGCTGGTATAAATGCAAGTCTTAAAGTTCAAGAAAAGGAAGCCTTTACATTGCAAAGAGACGAAGCTTATATAGGTGTTTTAATAGACGATTTGATTACAAAAGGTACAGAAGAGCCTTATCGGATGTTTACTTCGCGTGCTGAATATAGAACTTTATTAAGACAAGATAATGCAGATTTTAGATTGACACCTAAGGGTTATGAGTTAGGTTTAGCTTCGGAAAAACGTTTAAAACGAATGGAAGAAAAGCAATCAAAATCGGAAGCATTTGTGCAATTTTTTAGAGATACTAGTGTAACACCTGAAGAAGCAAATCCGGTTTTAGAATCGAAAAATTCTGCGACAGTGAAACAACAAGATAAGATGTTTAAATTGTATGCGCGACCAAATATTACTATTAATGATGTAAGGAAATTTGAAGCTGTAGAAGGTTATATTCAAACACAAAATTTGGATAGGGAAGTGATAGAGCAAGCGGAAATTCAAGTTAAATATGCTGGCTATATTGAAAAGGAAAAGAACAATGCAGACAAGTTAAACAGACTTGAAAATTTAAAGATTCCTGCTGATTTTGATTATTCAAAATTGAAATCTATGAGTATAGAAGCTAGACAAAAATTAAATAAAATACAACCCGTAACCATTTCTCAGGCATCTCGAATTAGTGGTGTTTCGCCAAATGACATTTCTGTTTTATTAGTTTACTTGGGTCGCTAATATTCTTTGAAAAAGAAAATTGAAGATTTAGCGTAGCTAATTTTATGTGTTATTATTTTAATGTTCCACGTGGAACGATTTTAATAGTTAATAAAAAAACACCCCTAAAGTCCCCTCAAGGGGACAATTTATATTTTAAAAATTTTATTAATTGATAATAAGAGGTGTATTTATAACAAATATTTATAATCAGAAGCACTAAATATTATTAGAACAATTGTCCCCTTGAGGGGACTTTAGGGGTGTTAAAAAACGACTAATATTATTGGAATAAATTTATTTCAAGTTCAAAATTAATATTTGATAAAACATTATTACCTTCGAATTCGTGCCAAATAATAAACCAACATACCTAACCTTAAAAGACCATTCTCTATCCAAAGAAGCGTTTCAATTATTGTATAATAAGGAGCTTGATATGTTAGAAACCTTCCCAGAACCTAAAGGTGAAAAACTATCAGAATATTACAAAAGTGAAGACTATATTTCGCACACCGATACAAAGCGAAATCTATTAGAATTTGTATACCACAAAGTGAGAGAAATTTCTCTAAAGCGAAAATTGAAATTAATCAATTCGTTTGAGTCAGAATCAAAACAACTTTTGGATATTGGTTGTGGAACAGGTGACTTTTTGCAAACGGCTTTAAAAGATAATTGGAATATTACAGGAATAGAACCTAATGAAAGCGCAAGGCAAATTGCAAATTCCAAAACCAATAATGCTGTTTTTGAAACTGAAGAATTATCGAAATTAAAACCAAACAGTTTTGATGTAATTACCCTTTGGCATGTGCTCGAACATTTACCAGATTTGGAAATGCACACCGCATTATTTAAATCCTTATTGAAACCAAATGGTACTTTGGTCATTGCGGTTCCTAATTATAAAAGTTACGATGCGCAGTATTACAAAAACTTTTGGGCAGCTTATGACGTGCCAAGACATCTTTGGCATTTTTCTAAAATATCGATTTCAGAATTATTCAAAAAGAAAAAGATGCAGTTAGAAAAAGTTTTACCAATGACATTTGATGCGTATTATGTATGTTTACTTTCAGAAAAATATAAATCAGGATTTATGAATCCTGTTAAGGCATTTTGGATAGGATGGCAATCTAATCGCAAAGCCAAACGGTCTAAAGAGTATTCTTCACATATTTATGTGCTTAAGAATGCTAATTCGTAATTTAAACATACTCCTTTGATGTTTTTGATAACACAAAGTGTTGAGATAAGGAGAATTTGAGAAATGCGCTTAAAACGCTTTATATGAAGTTGTTTTTTATAGATTTTAAAAATAATAATATTCATTTACTATAGAAAATATCAATATTTAAAATTTTCGGTAATTCAGACACTAACTTTTATACATTTGCAAAAATTAATTTGAAACACAAACAAGAAAGATTTTAACTTTCATAAAAAGTAAATAACAAGATATAATGAAAAAAGTAATTTTAGGTTTAATGGTTTTAGTTGGAGCGGCTTCTTGTCAAGAACAACAAAAAATAGCATTTATTGATAACGGAGAAGTTATAAACGGTTATCAAATGAAAATTGACATTGAAGATAAGTTTAAGGCTCAGAATGATCGTTTTAACAAAACACGAGATAGTATAGCTATAGTCTATCAAACAGAAATGCAAGGCATACAGCAACGTTTGAGTAAAATGTCGCCACAAAAACAGCAACAAGAATCTCAGGCATTTTCTCAAAAGTGGCAACCTATTCAACAACAAATGCAAATGCAACAACAACAAATGGAGCAAATGTATAGTGTAGAAATAGATTCGGTTATTTCTAAAATGAACGCTTTTGTAGCAGATTATGGAAAAAAGAATGGCTATGCGTTTATTCTAGGAAAAAATCAAGCAGGAAGTGTTGTTTATGGTATTGAAGCTAGTGATATTACAGAAGTAGTTACAACAGCAATCAATGATGCTTATGCTAGTAAAGATGCTAAAGCAGAAACGTCTAAAGACAGTACAGAAGCGAAGTAATTCATTATTAAAATAACCCATAAAAAAAGCCAGGCGATTTAAGCTTGGCTTTTTTTATGTAATAATCTGGTGAGTTTTATAGATAAATCCGTTAAGATGATTTTAGAATGGCCATTACGTTCTATATGATAAATAGCGTTTTCTAGTTCTTCAGAAATTTCCATGATATTAGCATCATGTACAAAGGGCGCAAAGTTTTCAATCTTAAAATTATCTGATTTAGGCTCTAAATAAACCAATTCATTGGCCTTATAATTAAGAAGTAAGGCTTGTCTAAAATAATTTAAACAAAATTTTAGGAATTTCTTCTGAGTTTCTCGTCCGGTTTTGGCAATCTCTTCAGACCATGCCATTAAATCGTGAATGGCTGCTTTATTACCTCGTGCTTTAAATGCAGAACGCACCCAAATGATAAACCATTTTTCAAATTGAATATCCTCACTATCTTGGTAGACTAAATCACAAGCTTTATTGTAATTGCCGTTAGATTGATGTGCAATTTTAGTCGCCTCAGATTGCACTATTTGATAATTTTTTACCAAGGCTTCAGCTATAACTTCTTCTGGTAATGGAGAAAAACGCAAGAGCTGGCAACGTGATCTAATGGTACCAATAATCTGCTCCTCGTCTTCAGCTATAAGTATAAAAATTGTTTTTTCTGGTGGCTCCTCAATTAGCTTTAATAATTTATTGGCCGACTGTGTATTCATTTTTTCAGCCATCCAAATTATCATTATCTTATAACCACCTTCATAAGATTTTAAGGTTAACGATTTTATAATTTCTTGCGCTTCATCAACACGTATTAGCCCTTGTTTATTATCAACTCCCAAAAGCTTATACCAATCAAATAAATTACCATAAGGCTGTTGGTTTAAAAGCTGTCTCCATTCATTGAGATAATATTTAGAAACAGGCTTACTTTTTACCTTGTCACTAGTTGTTACCGGAAACGCAAAATGTAAATCTGGATGCGAAAAATTCTTAAATTTTATATTACAAGAGTCGTTGCCGCCTAAGTTTTCTCCATTGGTATTATTACACAAAATGTATTGCGCATAGGCAAGAGCCATGGCTAATGTACCAGAACCCTCAGGACCAACAAATAATTGAGCATGAGCAATTCTACCAGCATCTACACTTGTGGTAAGGTGATTTTTTATATGGTTTTGTCCTAAAACGTCCGAAAATTGCATGCAGCAAAACTATGTTTTTTTTATTTACCCTTAAAACTGAATTATGAGTACTAGCGAAAAGGTTATCGTAAATAATAGTAGACTATTACCAAAAAGACGCTAGTTTAAGTCTAGTATTTAATACGTTAATCTTTATATTTGTGCATCAAAATATTTTTTTTCACCACTTATTAAAATTCTCATGAAGACATTAAACGATTTCAATTTTAAAAATAAAAAAGCACTAATTAGAGTAGATTTTAATGTGCCATTAAATGATGATTTTCAGGTAACGGATGCGACTAGAATTGTGTCAGCAAAACCTACAATTATTAAGATTTTAGAAGATGGAGGAAGTTGTGTTTTAATGTCGCATTTAGGCAGACCTAAAGGCGTACAAGAAGAATTCTCTCTTAAGCATATAATTTCTAAAATTGAAGATATTTTAGGTGTTGAAGTAAAATTTGCAACAAATTGTGTTGGAGCAGAGGCAGAAGAAAAAGCTGAAGCCTTACAACCTGGAGAAATATTATTACTTGAAAACTTACGTTTTCATGAAGAAGAAAAACAAGGTGATAAAAACTTTGCTGAGCAATTGTCTAAGTTAGGCGATATCTATGTAAATGATGCTTTTGGTACAGCACATAGAGCACATGCCTCTACAACCATAGTGGCGGAATTTTTCCCAGAGTCTAAATGCTTTGGAAACTTACTTGCAATGGAAATTGAAAGTATTAAAAAAGTAATGGAAGATGGTGAAAAGCCAGTTTTAGCAGTACTAGGAGGAGCAAAAGTATCTTCAAAAATTACAGTAATAGAAAATATATTAGATAAAGTAGATCATTTGATCATTGGAGGTGGTATGACATTTACTTTTATAAAAGCACAAGGCGGACAAATTGGAGATTCAATTTGTGAGGATGATAAAATGGAACTCGCATTAGATATTTTAAAGCAAGCCGAAGCAAAAGGTGTAAAAATTCATATTCCTGTAGATGTCATTGCAGCAGATGCTTTTAGCAATGATGCCAATACACAAGTTTGTGATGTTACTAAAATTCCTAATGGATGGCAAGGTTTAGATGCTGGCCCAAAATCTATTGCAAATTTCGATGCTGTGGTGAATCAATGTAAAACGATACTTTGGAATGGACCTTTAGGTGTTTTTGAATTAGAAAGTTTTGCTAACGGCACCATAGAATTAGGAAATTCAATAGCTAACTCAACCAAAAATGGTGCGTTTTCATTAGTAGGAGGCGGTGATTCTGTAGCCGCTGTAAAACAATTTGGTTTTGAAAATAAAGTAAGTTATGTGAGTACAGGTGGTGGTGCAATGTTAGAGAGTTTAGAGGGTAAAACTTTACCTGGAATTGCGGCTATTATTGACTAGATATTTTTTAAAGCACACATTACTAAAATGTTAAATGTGAGAAATTTGTTTGGAAACATTTGTTTTTTTCCGCTTTTCTTTCTTTCAACTATATTAATCAACAAAATTTTATAGTTATGAAAGTATTACAAATTACGTTTGTGTTTTTTGCTTTAGCTTTTTCTGGTACAGAAGAAAAAGTCGAAGATGTTTATTTTGCGTGTCAACCAGAATCTAGTTCTTACTGTTCTGGGTATGCAGATGGAATGGAAGCTGGAGGTGCTGACCCAGAAGATTGGAGGAGTAATTATAATGGTTGTGTCAAAAAACGAGGATGTGACCAATTAATTTTACCTCCTCCAGGACAAGAATAGGTGGTATTAAATTTTCTTTTTTTAACTAACTAAGTTTATTTAAAAGTATTAACTAAGTAAACTTAGTTCAATCTATAGTTCTATGAAACTCAACTTAGCAATAATTGTATTCTTTTCTTTTCAACTTTTTTTTCTACAAGAAAAAAAAGATACTGGTTATATTATATATCAAGTTTCTGTCACGGAGTCTTTTACTTATAATGACCTTATTAAGGATGATAAGGAATATCATAACAAACAGCTATACAGAGACAGCATCATGAATTCTTTGGAGTTAGGCGTCGCTTTTTCAGACAACAAAAGCCAATCCTTTAGATTAAAAGATTATTCTAAAGATAGTCAAGAAAGTAAAGCTATGTATAAAGCGAAAGGAAAAGCAGACTATAGTTACGATGCTAAGTCTAATGTAGCAATTACTAGTATGGAATATTGGTATAAGCAATTGGCTGTAATTGTAGATTTAAAGGATAAATGGGAGATTGATTTTAAAAAGACTAAAACTATTGACGGTTATAAATGTTACTACGCTAAATACTTAGGGGAAAACGTTTGGTGGGATTATGGTAGTGACAAACCAACGTACGCTTGGTTTACTACAGAAATACCAATGCCTTACGGTCCCTTATACTTTAATGGTTTACCGGGTTTAATTATAGAGATGAACGTTGAGAATGTTAGATATACAGCTAAAAAAATTAGTTTCGAAGATACCTATGAGAATAAGTTACAACCAATAGATCTTTCAAAACATAAACAATATACAGATGAAGAATTTATTAGTTCTAGAGAAGATATAAAAAGAGATGCCAAGCGTATAATGCTCGGCAACTAATGCTTACAAATACTAATAGTAATTTCAATGACGTTATTTTATAATAACGTCATTTTATTTAAATAAGCTTTATGCGATTGTTACTTGTAATAATACTCTTACCTTTTTTTTGTTTTGCTCAAATACCTTTTAAAGGAAACGTTAAAAACAATTTACAAGAGCCTATAAGCAATGTTGTAATTACTTTTTCTAAAAAAAACACACCATCTGTAACAGAGAATATTCTAGTTTCTGATGAAGAAGGGAATTTTAGTTTAGAATTAGATGACAACTCTATTTATATATTACAAACTAAACATTTGAGTTTTTCAGATCAAAAAATAGTAATAAATACAACTGAAAAAGAAACCATAAATATTGTGTTACTAGATGCGGATTTTCAACTCAATGAGATAGTAATAAAACACACTAAGCCAAAAATTACTATAAAAAGAGATACCGTTTCATTTAATTTATCTAAATATATCGATGATAATGACAGAAAGCTAAAAGATTTAGTAGAAAAGTTACCTGGCATTACTCTGGAAAGCAATGGAACAATTTATTTTCAAGGAGAAAAAGTAGCAAAACTAATGGTAGAAAATGAGGATTTTTTTGGAGGTGGTACAAAACTAGGCTTAGATAATATTCCTGCAGATGCTATAGAAAAATTAGAAATTATAGCCAATTATAGTAAATCTAATTTATTAAAAGGTAGTAGAAGAACAAACCAACAAGTTATAAATTTGGTTTTAAAGAAAAACAGAAAATCTATCGTTTTCGGTAGCGCTGAAGGCGCAACAGATTTCACCAATTTTTATAAACTACATGGAGCATTGTTTCAATTTAAAAAGCGTCAACAAATAAGTGTAATTTCAGATATTAATAATATTGCAGAACAAGGTATTGGTATTAATGAATCTGAAGCGCTTAGTGACCCTAACTCTATATTATTTAGGCTACCCGAAGCAAATTTTTATACCAACTTAAATGATAATGAGCTCGCTAAGGCAAAAACAAAACTAGGTGCTACTAATTTTAAAATTATTAAAGACAGGTCTACATGGGATTTCCTAGGGTTTTACAATAAAATAGGCTCTACTGAAATTCTAAATGAAACGGAAGAGTTTTTAACCAACAATAGCGTAGACTTAAAGGAAGAGTTAAAAGACATATCTTCCAGCTCAATCTATGCAAGAACAACAAACTATTTACATACAAGTAAAAAAGAAAGACTTTTTGTGGGTTTATTTTCAATGAATAAATCGGATATTTATAACAAAATAAATTCTGTAAGCAATTTAGGAAATAGAGACTTTAGCAATACTACGAGTGATTATAAAATTACTTTTAATATAATCTTAGAAGAAATAAAAGCCCTAAGTGATAAAACAAAATTAGTTTATGGTTTACAAACTGACTATAAAGAAGTTGATGATAATCATATGTTAGGAAGTAATAATACTTTTTTATCTGACCAAATTCCGTGGTTAGATCAGAATAATTATAAAATCCAAAAAGACGCAAATTCTAATAATCTCGATATAATCATATCCTCAATACTTTATTATGATTTTAATAAATATAGCACATTACAATTTGCGGCTAATTTGTCGTATAGTGATATCGACAAAGCCACAGCGCAAAGTCAAATATTAGAAAACAATGATTTAAATAATTTGGGCACACTATTTAATTCTTTAGCCGAGTACCATAAAATTCAGCAAGTAAATAAGCTTAGTTATAGGTATAATAAAAAAAAATGGGACTTTAAACTAGGCTCATCATTAGGGCTCTATAAATTAGATTTTGAAAACTCTTTTGAAAAGGAAAGTATAACTAAAGGAATATTTAACCCCTTTCTAAACATAAGATATGTTATAAACAATAAGAAAAGCTTTTTTTTAAATTATTTTAAAGACATAGGTTATCCTACTACAAGCAAATTAGATTCTTATTTTAACATTTCCAGCTATAGTTCTATATATCACGGAAATGTAAGTTTAAACAATGAAGAAACTCAAAATATAACATTATCTTACTCTGACCTTAATGTAATGAAAAATTACTCATGGAGTAGTTATAACACGGTTAGTTTTGCTAATAAAGTTTTTTCATCACTATATGAGTTTAATGATATTAATCAATTAGTAAGTTATATTTATCAAGATAATGTGGGTTATACTTTAAACTCGAGAAATAGATTTTTTTATTTATTTAATAATTGGGAATTAGGGCTTAATTTAAATTATAGGTTAGTTAAACAAAAAGTCCCTCTAGTCAATGAAATTCAAAATATTACTAATGAAAAACTAAGTATTTCTCCAAAAGTTAGATTAAATTTTAGAAATATTCCTGAAGTTATTTTTAAACCATTTTATAATTTTAATTTTCAAAATTCTAGTTTGAATAAAAGAAATTTTATTTCTAAAGGTTTTTCTGCCACTACAAGATATAATTTTAGTGAGAGGTTATACATTAAGGGGAATTATAATTATTCTGAAATTGATAATGAAAAAGTGTTTGATAGATTTGATTTTGAAATCCGGCTTTCTAACAAAATTAAAAGTATGGATTTATCAATAATTGGGGAGAATGTGTTTTCAAATCGTATTAATAGTAGAATAATTCAATCATCCTTTTCACGTTTAGAAAGTACCTCATTAACCTTAGGAAAAAGGATTCTACTAAAACTAAATTATAGCTTCTAAAAGTATAATAGTTCATTTTGAAAACAAACCTTTAAATTTAAAGCAAAAAAAACGCTATTTTTAGCGATTACAGCGTTTACAAAACGTTGCATTAGAACAAATCAATATTTTGTAAATCATGACATTAAAATCGTTTTTATGTGCCAGTTTGTATGTGGTTTTAAGTACTGGGTTTTCCCAAACTAAAACCGATAGCATTTCTAGCGGATCATCCGAAGCCATATCAAATAAAGGTGAAGTAATCGATGGAAATCTATTTTCTAATGGAAAAGAGATTAAAGCAAAAGTAGATACCACAGGTATTAAGAACCTTAAAGATTTACCAGAAGCAGCAGAATTAGATGCGAAATGGTTAGCCGAACTTTATAGTAATTCACTTTACGATACCATTTATAAATCCGTAGCCGAACTCAATTACGAACCGGTTTATTACCCAGAGCTCTCTACAGATACACTAAAGGCAAGGCTAAAACGACTTAACGCAAGAACGCCTTTTAATGTAGAATACAATACCTCACTAGAAAGTGTAATAAAAAGCTATTTAAAGCACAGACGAACTTCATTAGAACGTTTAATGGGCTTAAGTCATTTCTATTTTCCTATGTTTGAGCAAGAATTTGACAACCATGATATTCCGTTAGAAATGAAATATTTGGCCATTGTTGAGTCTGCGTTAAAACCAAGAGCGCGCTCACGCGTTGGTGCAACTGGGATTTGGCAATTTATGTATGGTACAGGTAAAGAACACGATTTAGATGTGAGTAGTTATGTTGATGATCGTAGTGATCCTATAAAATCTACAAAAGCGGCCGCCGAATATTTAGGTAGAATGTATCGCATATTTGGAGATTGGGATTTGTCCTTGGCTGCATATAACTCAGGACCAGGAAATGTAAATAAAGCCATTAGACGCTCTGGTGGTTATAAAAACTATTGGAACATTAGAAGCAATCTACCAAGAGAAACAGCGGGTTATGTACCTGCTTTTTTAGCGACTATGTATATTTTTGAATATGCAGAAGAACATGGTTTTAAGCCAGAACGTCCACCATTTCAACTCATACAAACAGACACAGTACATGTGAAACAAATGATTTCCTTAGATCATGTGTCTGAAGTAACAGGAGTTAAAATTGAAGCATTACAATTTTTAAATCCAGCTTACAAATTAGATATAATTCCAAAGGTTGAAGGCAAAACGTATGCATTAAGATTGCCTAGAGAGGCTGTTGGGTCTTTTGTAACTAATGAAGATAAAATTTATGCATTTGCAAATGCCGAATTTAATCAACGCGAAAAACCGTTACCTCAGGTCTTTAGTTCTGACTCAAAAATAAGATATCGTGTTAGAGATGGTGATTATTTAGGTAAAATAGCAAGAAAACATGGCGTTAGAGTCAGTCAGTTAAAACAATGGAATGGTTTAAGAAGTAATAACCTAAAAATTGGGCAACGACTCACAATTTATCCCAATAAACAAGCCGCTTTAAATGCTTCAAAACCACCTAAAAAAGTATTAAACACAGAAGGAAAACTAACCTATAAAGTAAAGTCTGGAGATTCCCTTTGGACCATTGCACAAAAATATTCTGGAGTTTCTGTTCAAAATATTAAAGATTGGAACGATATTAGTAGTAATAAACTAAAAATAGGAATGATATTAATTGTTTCTCAATAAACCATCAAAAAATTTTAACTTATGAAAGCGTTTTATACAGTATTATTAAGTGTATTGTTAATGGCTTGTGGCGAGTCAGAGAAAAAAGATAGCCAAATGTATTTACCAGATTCTAATGGAAATTTAAATACAATTTCAATAGTGGCAGATAACATATTGTGGGAAGATAGCGTTGGCGAATCAATAAGAGATGTTTTTGCAGCGCCATTAAATGGTTTGCCAACAGAAGAACCTATGTTTAGTATGCGTCAAATTCCACCTCAAGTGTTCGACGGTTTTGCCGCAAGAAACAGAATTGTTCTAAAAATTGAAAAAGGTAATTTAGAAAGTACAACAAAGATTTTAAATAACGTATATGCTAAACCTCAAACGGTAGCTGTTGTTAGTGGTAAAACTAACGAAGAGATTATAGCACAATTAAATGAAAATAAAGACAAAATAATAGATGCGTTTAATAAGGAAGAGGTAAAGGAAAAGTTAAGACGCATTAACCTTTCTTTATTAGCTGATAAAAAAATGGAAGACCAATTAGGTATAACTATTGATATTCCTTCGGCATATAGAATTAGTAAGGCAGAGGATGATTTTTATTGGATCCGTAAAAACTTAAAAAATTCTAAAACCATTGAGCTTATGCTATATGAAGTGCCTATGGAAACCATATCTCAAGGCGATAGCACTATTGTAGATATTATAAAAATGAGAGATAATATTACTAAAACTAAAATTCCTGGTGAAGACGGCATTTATATGGCTGTTGAAGATGCTTATGTGCCATCAATGTTTAAAACCATAATAGACAATAAGCCAGCTTACGAAGTAAGAGGCATGTGGGATATGCAAGGTTATAGTATGGCAGGCCCATTTATTACTTACGCAATAGAAGATAAAATTAACAACAGATATTTACTAGCAGATGGCTATGTCTATGCACCATCACTACCTAAACGAGATTATATTTTTGAGCTCGAAGCCATGATAAAATCGATAACTATAAAATAATAAAAAAGCCAACTTATTTAAGTTGGCTTTTTTTATATCTAAGAAGTGTAATACTATTCTTTACGCTCTGCAGAATCATTATCTTTGCTAGCATCTTTAAATTCCTTAATTCCACTTCCTAACCCTTTCATTAATTCTGGTATTTTTTTTCCACCAAAAATTAATAAAACTACAACTGCGATAAGAATTACCTGAGGCATTCCAATCATTAATGGTAACATGCTTAAACTCATAACTTTTAATTTAATGCTGCAAAGTTAGTAATTATAGTTTAATTATAGTGTTGTTATGTTAACTTTAGGACTTTAATATATTGCCATTTCAGTATTTTAACTAATTTTGTTTTAATGGCAAAAAAGAAAAAAAAGGAAAAGAAATTAGCTAAAAAGCTACTTCACAAGTATCGTTTAGTAATCTTAAACGAAGATACTTTTGAAGAGCGATTTGCTATAAAATTAACACGTCTAAACGTGTTTATTTTAACATCACTTTCTGCAATATCTCTTATATTCTTTACTGTATTACTAATAGCATTTACACCACTTAGAGAATATATTCCAGGATATTCTTCAGCAAAATTAAAGAGTGATGCCACTAAATTAAGCTTAAAAACAGATTCGTTAGTACAAAAGCTAGAAGTAGATAAACTCTATTTTGCTTCAATAAGAAAAGTATTAACAGGTGATGTGTCTTCATTAGAATTTAATAGAGACTCGTTAATGGAAGCAGCACAAAATGACTTAGATATTTTACAGGTGCCAACCAACCGAGAAGATTCCCTTCTAAGACTTAAGGTAGAAAAAGAAGATAAGTATAATTTATTTGAGACCGTTGGTGATCAATCTAACTACGTGCTCTATCCTCCTGTAAATGGTAATATTTCAGAAGGCTATAACCTAAAAGAAAAGCATTTTGCAGTAGATATTGTAGTACCAATAAACACACCAGTAAAAGCAACTGCAGACGGAACAATTATCTTTGCAGAATGGACTATAGAAACAGGATATGTTGTAATAATTGAGCACAATAGAGAGTTAATTTCGGTGTACAAACACAATTCGGCGATTACTAAATCTCAAGGCGATTTAGTAAAGTCGGGCGAAGTCATAGCAATGTCTGGTGATGGAGGTGAATTAACCACAGGACCGCATCTTCATTTTGAGTTGTGGAGTAAAGGCTATTCTGTAGACCCAACAAATTTTATAGATTTTGAATAAAAATACGCAATAGATCTCGTCTATCACTATCTGTCTTTTGGTGTGAATAAAAACAAAAAATAATATTTCAAGAAGAAAATTTTTTAAAGCGCCTTTAAAACAAAATAGATTCTTTTTATATTGAAAGTATAACGTTTTACACGCATCAAATTTAGAAAAGCTCAACAAAGTTTAATTATTAACAGGTTTAAATTGTACAATACATAATGTTATCAATAAAAGCAGCCTTAGCAAAACCATTTGCAAAACGTGTATATAAATCTATAAAAAAGTGGTCGTCTAAACCAATAGAAACGCAGCAAAAAGTATTTTACAACTTAATATCTGAAGCAAAAGATACAGCCTTCGGAAAAGACCATAATTTTAATTCAATTTCTACAATTGAAGAATTTCAAAATCAGGTACCAATACGAGATTACGAAGCATTAAAACCTTACGTAGAACGCGTAGTTGCAGGAGAGAAAGATGTTTTATGGAAAGGTAAGCCAATCTATTTTGCAAAAACCTCTGGCACAACCTCTGGAGCAAAATATATACCCATTACCAAAGAAAGTATGCCAACGCATGTAGAAGCTGCTAGAAATGCCATATTAATGTACATCCATGAAACAGGTAATGCAAAATTTGTAGATGGAAAAATGATTTTTCTTCAAGGAAGCCCAATTTTAGAAGAAAAGAATGGTATTAAATTAGGACGCCTTTCAGGTATCGTTGCGCATTACGTTCCCAAATATCTTCAAAAAAACAGAATGCCTAGCCTAGAAACTAATTGTATAGATGATTGGGAAACGAAGGTAGATGCCATTGTAGAGGAAACTATCAATGAAGATATGAGTATCATTTCTGGTATTCCATCTTGGGTGCAAATGTATTTCGAAAAATTGATTGAGAAGTCAGGTAAAAACGTAGGTGATCTTTTTAAGAATTTCAATCTTTTCATATTTGGAGGTGTAAACTATGAACCTTACAGAGCTAAATTTGAGAACTTAATAGGAAGAAAAGTAGATAGCATAGAACTCTATCCTGCTAGTGAAGGCTTTTTTGCATTTCAAGATCAACAAAAAGAAAAAGGCATGTTACTTCAATTAAATTCAGGGATTTTTTATGAGTTTATAGAAGCCGAACACTTCTTTGAAGATCACCCAAAACGCATCACAATTGCAGATGTAAAGTTAAGCGTAAATTATGTTATGATTATTTCTACAACAGCAGGACTTTGGGCATACAATATCGGAGATACTGTTCAGTTTACATCATTAAAACCATATAGAGTGATTGTAAGCGGAAGAATAAAACATTTTATATCGGCATTTGGAGAACATGTTATAGGTAAAGAAGTAGAACAAGCTTTAAAAGAAGCGACAGAAAACACTTCAATTTCGGTAAACGAATTTACAGTTGCGCCACAGATAAATCCTGAAGAAGGCTTGCCATACCATGAATGGTTAATTGAGTTTGAACACGAACCAGATGATGAAGCCCAATTCATCGAAGCATTAGAAACGTCATTAAAACACCAAAATTCTTATTATCTAGATTTAATAGACGGTAAGGTTTTAAGGTCATTAAAGATCACTAAAATTAAAAAAGACGGATTTCAAACTTACATGAAATCAATAGGGAAATTGGGAGGGCAAAATAAAATTCCGAGGCTCTCTAACGACCGAAAAATTGCAGACTGTTTATACCAATTTAATCTGACTAAATAAACCTATATTTGTGTGTTAAAATGGCACAATTAATATGAAGAAAAAACACGAAAGAACAAGAGCACAAGAAAGCTCAAGCGCAATAGAACGCATGTATATTACGATGCGTCATCTTTTTAATCGTGGTTTTTATAAACCCATGGGAGTTTCTGGAGAAACCTTACGCGAAGCTTTATTGCTTTTACGTCCAGAAATTTATGGTTCTATAGGAGAAGAAAAAGCAGAATTAGAAGGCTTACTTTATGTTGTAGATCGTTTACCTCATGGCATAGAAGAATGTACGTTTATTAACCTTACAAGTGATGAAGGTTATGCAAATTCGCATTTTAAAGCTATAATTCCACCTAAAAGAAGAAGAAATTGCTATCGCATTGACGATGAGCAAATGAATATAGAAATTACAAGAGGGCGTTCTGAGATTTACGATATTTTAACGCACTTAACATTCTTATTTGTAGAATCGCATAAAATAAGCAAACGTGTTATTATAGACGAAGAAGGTACCACAGTAAGAGATTGGAAAAAATTAGAAAACGCGGTAACCTCTACTAAAAAACTGACACAAAAAGAGCGCGAAATTGCGATTACGCATACTGCAAATATATTGGGTAGAACGTTTAATGAATTAACAGAAGCCTATCCTAAATTTGCGACAGAAAATCAGCCAGAACGTTTATTACAAATTGTATATTGGTTAGGTAAATTAGCCATAGAAGAAACGGTAAATAATAACAAACGCACCATTACTTTTAGTCCAGTATTAAGAGAACGATTAGGGCATCATATACATGGAGAAGCGTGGGCAGATACCATTAAATCTGCACTGCAAAAAAACGGATTATTAGAGCGTCCAATTCATATCATTAGTGCAAATATGCATAGTGTAATGAACTCTTTGTTTGCAAAAGGTACATTAAAAGGGGCAGATGCTAAAAAGGATATTTTTGAAACTTATGAAGAACTAAGTAATTCAAAAAATGCAGCCATGCGCAATAAAGTGGAGAAATCAGCGTTGCAAAATGGGATGATTCAGATAAAGGATACATCTGGAACCAACATTGATATTCAGATTTTTGATACCGATAAGATTGATTTTTCAAAATCAGAATTTAAATATTTAGAGGAAAAGGTAGAAAAGAAGGCGGTTATTTTTGTAATGGACTATGCATTTGGAGAGCAGGCTTATGAAACCTTAGATGAATTTTTAAAGCCTATAAAAGTGGATGGTAAAAAGGTGCATTTAGATGTAAAGTCTATATCTATAATGGGTAAAGCAGGTATTTTAGAAGGCGGAAAAGGTGATGTAATGATTCCTAATGCTCATATTTTTGAAGGTACGGCAGATAATTACCCTTTTGAAAACGAATTAACAAAAGATGATTTAAAAGATTGTGGCGTTTCTGTTTATGAAGGTACAATGGTTACTGTGCTTGGTACGTCGCTTCAAAATAAAGAAATTTTGAAGTTCTTTAAGAATTCAACCTGGAATGTAATTGGATTAGAGATGGAAGGTGCGCATTATCAAAAAGCAATACAAGCAGCTTCTAGAGTAAGAGGCAGTATCAATGATGATGTAAAGGTAAGATATGCTTACTATGCTAGTGATAACCCATTAGAAACAGGAAGCACATTAGCATCTGGAGGTTTAGGAACTTCTGGTGTAAAACCAACATACGTGATTACAAAAAAGATATTAGAACAAATATTTAATTCATAAATAATGAGTGAAAAATTACCACAACCACCACAAAGCGAAGAGGTTGATTTAGGGCAATTGTTTAATGCTATTGGCAAATTGTTTGAAAAATTATTTGCTTTTTTTGGCCGTATTTTTAAAGGGATATTCTCAGCATTTATCTATGTTATAAAGCCATTAGTTGATAATTTTAAAATTGTTGCAGCTGCGCTTATAATTACTGCCATATTGGGTTATGTATATGAAAAATCAGGTGATCCTATATATTATTCTGAAATGGTGGTTAAACCGCATTTTGATTCAAAATATCAACTTGCAAGTAATATTGAATATTTTAATGCCTTAATTGGTTCAGGTAATCTTACGGAATTAGCGACCATTTTTGAAATGGACACAATTAAAGCTAAAACATTAGTTGGTTTTGAATTGTATGCTGGCCCTGAATCACAAAATGATTTGTTTATTGAGTATGATGAATATGTACAATCAGTTGATACCTCTTTAGTTGATGAATTGAGTTATAAAGAATATATCAATAATAGAGACTTAATGTCAAGTAGATTATTTGCAATTAAAGCAAAATCAATTCAGGTTGACATATTTCCTGAATTACATAAAGGATTTAAGAAGACTTTAGAGAATGAATTTTCAGAGTATCAAAAAAGCGTCAGAGATACTTTAGCAGATATAGAGCGTGCGTCTTTAATGCTGCAATTAGATCGATTAGATAGTATTCAAAAAACGTATTTAGAAGCCATTAAAAATGATTCTAAAAACCCAAATATATCACTAGGCTTATCTAATGTTTTGCCACTTCAAGAAGAAAAAAGAGAAACAAAGGAATTTGATTTGTTTTTAAGAGAACTCAGTTTAAGGAAAGAGTTAAATATGCTAAATCTAACGGTTGCTGAAGAAAATACTATTTACGATGTTTTAACACCATTTGATAAAATTGGTAAAAAGGACAACAATATAAGAAGACGATATACCTATTTATTTCCAATTTTGACTTTGACATTTTTATTCTTGTTTTTTTTATCAATAAAGGCTTTTAGTTTTATTAAAAACTATAAATAATATAAGCGCATAGAATGACTATAGAAGAATCAAAACTAAAAGGGTGTTATATCATACAACCTTCAATTTTTAAAGATAATCGAGGTTATTTTATAGAGTCCTTTAATCAGCAAACCTTTAATGAAAAATTAGGATTAGATATTCAGTTTGTACAGGATAATGAATCTAAGTCATCTAGAGGTGTTTTAAGGGGTTTACATTACCAAAAAGGCAAGTATAGTCAAGCTAAGCTGGTTAGGGTTATTAAAGGACGTGTATGGGATGTTGTTGTTGATATGAGAAGAGAGTCAGACACCTTCGGAAAACATTTTTCTATTGAGTTAACCGAAGAGAATAAGACACAGTTGTTTATCCCTAAAGGATTTGCTCATGGGTTTATAGTATTAGAAGATAATACTATTTTTAGCTACAAATGTGATGAATTTTATAATAAAGCTTCTGAAACAGGAATTATATTTAATGATAAATATTTAAACATTAATTGGTTTTTACCAGAGTCAGATTTTATTCTTTCAGAAAAAGATCTAATACTTCCTAATTTTAAAGATGCCGAGACATGTTAACAGTTTTAGTTACGGGTAAAACTGGTCAATTGGCACAATGTGTAAAGCATATTTCACAACAATATCCTAGTCTACAATTTAGTTTTAAATCATCTTCAGAATTAGATATTACAAATGATGAGTCTTTAGAAGCTGCATTTAGTTCAAAACAGTTTGATTACTGCATAAATTGTGCAGCCTATACCAATGTTGATAAAGCCGAATCGGAAAGCGCTTTAGCTCATAAAATAAATGTGTTAGGAGCTAAGAATTTGGCTATAGCTTGCCAAAAACATAATGTTACCCTCATCCATGTGTCTACAGATTTTGTGTTTGACGGAACTGCGTCTGTGCCATATTCTGAAGATGCATCGACTAATCCATTAGGAATATATGGTAAAACTAAACTGGAAGGTGAAACAGAAATTTCTAAAATTTTGAATAATCATTTTATAATTAGAACCTCTTGGTTGTATTCAGAATTTGGAAATAACTTTTTAAAAACTATGCTCAAATTCGGGAAAGAACGCGAAGAGATAAATGTTGTTAGCGACCAAATAGGAAGCCCAACATATGCTGTAGATTTAGCACATGTTATATTGTGTTTAATTGAAGGTAAAAGTAAGTGTTATGGTCTTTATCATTTTAGTAATAACGGAGCAATAAGTTGGTATGAGTTTGCTGGAGAAATCTTTAAACTAAGTAACTCTCCTATCATTTTAAATAAAATAGAAAGTAAAGATTATCCAACCAAAGCTGTGCGACCTAAGTATAGTGTATTAGATTCTTTTAAAATTAAAGAAAGATTAGATATTGAAATTCCTTGTTGGAAAACCAGCCTAGAAACTGCTATTACTAATTTAAATCGTAATATCAATTATTCATAGGCTTATTACGGTTGTTTAGCATTACAAATTATAGGCCAACTCAATTATAATAGTATTTTTGTAATACCTATGTCTAGCATAATTTTTTTAAGTTTAATACTGACTACAATTCTTGCATGAAGAAGAAAAATCTTATCATTTTTGGAACACGTCCTGAAGCCATAAAAATGGCGCCATTGGTGAAGGCGTTCTCGAATTATTCTAATGACTTTGAAACTAAAGTGTGCATTACAGCACAACATAGGGAAATGTTAGATCAAGTATTAGATTTTTTTAAGATTATACCAGATTATGATTTAGATTTAATGAAACCCAATCAGAACCTGTATAATTTAACAGCTGAGATTATAACTGATTTAAAACCAATATTAGAAGATTTTAAGCCAGATTTTGTCTATGTTCATGGAGACACAACAACAACGATGTCTGCAAGTATAGCAGCGTTTTATTCTGGTGCTAAAGTATGTCATGTCGAAGCGGGTTTAAGAACATTTAATAAACGCTCCCCTTTCCCAGAAGAAATTAACAGAAGTATTACTGGTCGTTTGTCAGATTATCATTTTGCACCAACGCCTACGGCAAAAATTAATTTATTGAATGAAAATGTTAAAGAAGCCAGTATTTTAGTTACCGGTAATACCGTTATTGATGCTTTAAAATATAGCACTAATATAGTAAATGTTGAAAATTTTGAAGATGTTGAAATTGAGTATTTAAAGACTAATATAGACGCAAATAAAAGATTAATTTTAGTAACAGGACATAGACGAGAAAATCATGGAGAAGGATTTATTAATATCTGTGCAGCGTTAAAAAATATAGTGCAAAATCATAATGATGTGCAAATAGTTTATCCAGTACATTTAAATCCAAATGTTCAAAAACCTGTTTTTGAGTTATTGAGTGATCAAGAAAACATTAAGTTAATTAAACCGTTATCGTATCCAGCATTTGTGTGGTTAATGAACCATTCTTATTTAATAATTACTGACAGTGGAGGCGTTCAAGAGGAAGCTCCAAGTTTAGGTAAGCCTGTTTTGGTAATGAGGGACACAACAGAGCGACCAGAAGCAGTAGAAGCTGGCACTGTGATATTAGTTGGCACTGATACAGATAAAATTGTTAATGAAGCTAATATACTTTTAACAGATACTGTTCGTTATCAGAAGATGAGTAGTCTTCATAATCCTTATGGAGATGGAAAAGCATGTGAACGAATAGTTAAATTTATTTTGAACTTATAAAATGAATAAACCTGAAGTAGTAATGATGGGTTTGGGCTATATTGGTCTACCAACAGCAGCATTAATAGCACAAAATAATACTCGAGTACATGGTGTAGACATAAACCCAAGTATTGTAGAAATTATAAATGCAGGTAAAATACATATTATTGAACCAGATTTAGATACTGCAGTTGCAGATGCTGTTAACAATGGATATTTAAAAGCGAACACCAAACCTGTTGAAGCTAATACCTATTTAGTTGTTGTTCCTACACCATTTAAGGCTAAAAACGAGCCAGACATTTCATTTGTAGAGGCCGCTACCAAAGCTATTATTCCTTTATTAAAACCTGGTGACTTATATATTATAGAATCTACCTCACCTGTAGGCACTACTGAGAAAATGATGAGTTTAATATACTCAGAACGCCCAGAGTTAAAAGAAAAGTTATTTCTAGCATATTGTCCAGAGCGTGTTTTACCTGGAAATGTAATGTATGAATTGGTAAATAATGATAGAGTTATAGGAGGTGTAAATGAAGCTTCTACTAATAAAGCCATTGACTTTTATAGTCAATTTATAAAAGGAGATTTGCACAAAACAAATGCACGTACAGCAGAAATGTGTAAACTCGTTGAAAATTCCTCTCGAGATGTACAAATAGCGTTTGCAAATGAATTATCTTTAATATGTGATAAAGCAGACATAAATGTTTGGGAACTTATAGAATTAGCAAATAAACACCCAAGAGTTAATATTTTACAACCAGGTTGTGGTGTAGGAGGACATTGTATAGCTGTAGATCCTTATTTTATAGTATCAGATTACCCAGAAGAATCTAAGATTATTAGTAAGGCAAGAGAAATTAATAATTATAAGTCTCTATGGTGTGCCGAAAAAGTACAAACAGCTAAATTAGAGTTCGAAATAAAAAAAGGATATAAACCTAAAATAGCACTCATGGGTTTAGCCTTTAAACCTAATATTGATGATTTAAGAGAATCTCCTGCTAAATATATTGCTCAAAAAGTATTACAAAACTCGAACAATGAAATGTATTATATTGTTGAGCCCAATATAAAAAACCATAATGTTTTTAAACTAACTAATTATGAAGAAGCAGCTGAGAAAGCAGATATTATAGTGTTTTTAGTCGCGCATAAAGAGTTTTCAAAAATTAATATTAAACCAAATCAAATTATTTTGGATTTTTGTGGTGTTAGAAAATAAAAATTTTGAAAAAATATTTTTTTTATGGTAGTTCAATATTATTTAGTAGAGGTTTAGAATATTTAATTCTTCTAATAGCTCCATTTTATCTTACAAAAGAATATTATGGAAGTTTAGAATTTTATAAAAAAATAATTGAACTTGGCGCGGCAATGCTTACTTTTGGTTTGCCTACATTAATAATGACCTACCCAAAAAGTAATGAAAGCAAAAAATACTTTACTTTCATTTCATTATTGTTTATTACTGCTTTAGCTGTATTGATTACACCATTTCTTAGTGTTTTTAACTATCTATTCCTAATAATACCAATTTATTTTCATTCTATTTTTTTCAATAATGGTATTGTAGCTCCATTTATTTTAACTTACAAAGGCAGTAATTATGCTTCGTTTTATAAATCTATCATATCTTTAGTATTTTACTCTACCGTACTAATTTCAATATTTTATTTAGACAAGCCCAACTTAGCATTTGTATACGTCAACTACTTATTGTTGCCTCTATTATTGGTTTATACTGTATTTTTCGTTTATAAAAACAATATTGTTCTTAGGACGTTAAAAAGGTATTGGGCACTTTTTAAAAAGCTTATATCTAGTTCTTTAACTATAGTTGTGAGCAATTTTGCCAATATGATGTTTTTATATACTGATATATTAATTATTAAATTACTTTCTAATTCTGCAGATGTAGAAATAGCAAATTATAGTTTTTCTTTAAACATAGCCAATGCTTTAATAATTATACCTTTAACCCTGGTTCAAGTTGATATAGAAAAGCTAAAAAAGAATCTAAAATATGCACGAACCCTTAGAGTTAAAATCTTTCGACTGGTATTAATAATGACCATTGTTTTAGTCTTTATTTTTATCTTTTTAACGCATTTTTATTTTGAAGACTATAGTTCGGTTCTTTATGTATTTTTGATAATTTTAGGAGCTAAATTTATTCAAGCGTTATCAGTATCTTATGGAGCTGTAATTATAATAAGAAAATTGTTTTCACAAAACTTAGTAATTAACCTATTTGCATTATCATGCAATGTTGTTTTAAGTTATTTTTTATACAGCCAGATTGGGTTGATGGGTATAGCGGTTTCAAGTCTAGCAACCTTGCTCATTAGATTTATATTATTATTTAAACTTAACAATAAGGTGTGATTTAGAATTATATGAAGTTAAAACTGAAATACCTATATGATTTCATAATACTGTTACCAATCATAATGGTTTTTGTGGGCGAAATTATAGCTTATATATATCCTAATTTATCATCTCCAATTAAGGTTTTAACCTGCTTGTTTTTAATCTGTCCTGTCTGGTTAAAAATTAGAGTACCTAATAAATTAGCACTAGCAGTATTCATTTTTTTGTTTTTTTTTGTAATTGCATTCGCAAGATCATTCAACTATAATGCAGCTATAGAAGACGGAATTAGATATTTTTTTCCAATTGCAGTACTTTTATATGGTTATTATAATAAACACAAATTGAAACTTTTTGTTGGGTTTATAATTATTTTTACTTTAATTAATTTTGTAGCACAATTTAAAAATTATTATCATTTTTATATTGATCCACAGCGACAATGGTTCTATGCAAGGTATTTTATTGAGAGTCAAAACAGAACGGTTTACTGGTCACCAAAAACATTTGGTGTTCTAAGAGCGACTGGTTTAGTAATCTTTTTTGGTGCATACGGTATTCTAAATTTTATTGCGTTTTGGATAACCTATTATTACTATTTTGGTAAGTACCGAAAATCCTGTTTAACCATTTTTACAATAGGTGTATTTATTAGTACATCGTTTAAAACAATCGGTTTTTTTATAATAACGCTTGCAATTAAATATTATAAGAAATTAAAGTACTTGTTGGTATTACCTTTTATATTGGGAAGCCTATATTTCATAGTTGGAAATGAGATACGTACGTCAATCGAAAAATCAATAGAGGTTAGGTTAAAACTTTATATAACTGAAGGAAATTCAGCAAGGTCAGAATCCTACAGAGCTATGTTCAATGAGTTTAAGGACTTTAACTTATTAGGAAAGGGAATTGGTGTTTTTGGAGGTCCAGCATCAACAAAATACAATTCTCCGTATTATAAAGAAATTGATTTTAATTGGTATGACACTAATTTTTTAGCGACTACAGATACTTATTATCCACACTTGTTTGTAGAATTGGGTATTTTAGGAGGCTTATCTTATTTTATGGTTCTTTTAGTACCACTTGTTTTAAATAAAATAAAATATCTTAAACTTAAGATTCTATGTATTATTTATGGGATGTTATTTTTTGATGGCTTATTTTCGTTTTCAATAAATAACCTTGTAATGCTTGCTATGACTATTTTATTTGCTTATCCTATAGTTTATGATTCTAATTTAAAAGTTAAATAGTTTATCTGTATCAAATTGAAAAACAAAATATTATTAATTGGAAATATACCTGGAAAAAATGTAAACTCTATTGGAGGAGCAAATACATATACTTATGCTCTTTTAAAAAAATTAAAATCCTCAGATTTAATAGAATTAGATTTCATTAAAATTAGATTTTTTTGGTTTAAATACGGACAGGTTATAGATTATATCTTTTTTCCGTTTAGATTTCTGTTTAAGATTCATAAGTATGATGTTATTAGTATACATGCCACATGGGATTTTCATCTTACGATTGGTCCCTTTATTGTTTTTGTTAGTAGGTTATTGGGTAAAAAAGTAATTTATCATTTTTTTGGTGGTAAATTTCATAAGGTATATCAGTCCCTGCCTGAATTAATTAAAAAATATTTAGATTTAACAATATTGAAATCTGATTATAAATTAATGGAAACAAAGAGAATGATTGAGTTTTTCAAAGAACATAAAAGACGAGATGGGTTTATTTGGTTTCCTAATAGCAGAGATAAAGTCGATAGTGAGCAAAAAACATATTCTAAAAAATTTGTGTTTATATCAAGAGTCACACCTAATAAAGGTATAGATTATATTATCGAAGCAATTGATGTATTGGACGGGAAATACACAGTTGATATTTATGGACCAATTGATAGAAACTTTTATAATAATTCTTTTGATAAACAAACGTTTTATAAGGGAGTATTGTCTTCTGATGAGGTTATTAGTACATTACAATGTTATGATGTATTAGTATTGCCTACTTTTCATCCTGGTGAGGGTTATCCCGGAATTTTTATTGAAGCTATGTCAGTGGGTATGCCTATAATAGCAACAAAATGGAATGCATTGGATGAACTAATAGTTGATGAGTATAATGGTAAATTAATTGAAATTAAGTCCACATCCGATTTAGTAAATGCTATCAAATTTTTTAATGAGAATAATTACCAAACACTATCGAATAATTCTTTAATTAAATTTAATGATTTTGATATTAATTTAATGTCAAAAAAAATAATTGATCTTTATTTATGTTAAACGTTTATTTTCTTTACGAGCTTAGTCATCGTTTATATAAATGGAATATCCCATTAGTACCTAAATTGATTAAACTTTTATGTTTTTTACTATATAATTCTAGTATTCCATATCAATGTAAAATTAATAAGGGAACACGTTTCGGGTATGGTGGTATTGGAGTGGTATTGCATAAAAGAGTTATAATTGGCAGTAATTGTACTATTGGTACTAACGTAACCATTGGAGGAAAATCTCAACATTATGAAGTGCCAAAAATTGGAAACAATGTATATATTGCAACAGGAGCTAAAGTTTTAGGACCAATACATATTGGTAATAATGTTACCGTTGGTGCAAATGCTGTTGTTATAGATAATGTTCCAGACAATGCTATAGTCGCTGGTGTTCCCGCAAAAATTATACGCATCAAAGATGAAGTTACCTAATAATTTAACCCTGTATCTAATATTTGGTTCTCTCTTTTGCTATTTGAGTCTTAATTTTTTAGTAAATGCAAAAGAAGATTTCTTTGTGCTAAATTATAGCTGGAATCATTTACAGAATCAAAATATTGGAAGTATTAAAATTCTTGAATATGAAGTCAATAAGTTCAAAGCAAGTACAGAAAACACTTTGATTTTAGATAATCAGAAAACTTATGTAGTCGATAACAAGCATTACTTTCGTTCAGAAAGAATAGAAACAAATAAAGACACATTAACTTTTATCGGTGTGCATTGGATTAACGAGTACCCTAGACGTCTTGAAGGCGATATTAAGTTTGGCCTAAGTAATCTAGTGTTAAATCAAAAAGAAGGCATAAGCATTGCTATGATTGGGGATTCTCAGATGGGTTGGCGCGAAGGAAAATATACTAGAAAATGGATATCAGAAAAATTAAATGTGCGTTTTGTAGGCAATAAAAATGATGTCTTCGGCTTTCCATATTATTTTGAGAATAGTTATACATCAAATGACATTTTTCTAAATAATTTACAATTTAATGAAACCGAAATAGTCATTTTGTATTTAGGTTTATCTGAAAATCGCGAGGATTTTGAAACTAATCTAAAGAAATTTGTTGCCTTAAATGAGGAGAAAGAAATTATAATTATTCATAATACTTTAGTGAAAGCTGTTTCTAGTAAGTTACACTATATCAATATATCAGAATATAATAAGAGTACGTATTTTACAGATGATGGTATTCATCTTAACTATAAAGGACATCATAAATTAGCGCAAGAGCTCATAGCTAAATTAATATTAATTGGAGTTGAAAAAAATTAATTGGGACTATTTACAAAACCTAGCACTATTATTAGTGGTTATTACATTACCAATGCCAAAATATAGCTTGAATTCTCAAGCTTTAATAATATTGATAGCAGTTTGGTTATTTTCCGGAGGCTTTTCAAATAAATTTGCAAATTTAAAACAGAAGAGGTATCAATTTTTAAGTATTTCTATTTGGTTTTTTATGTTTATAATTGGTTTAACTTATTCAGATAGTTTAGATATTGGCTTTAAAAATATTGTAAAAAACCTTCCATTATTGGCAATTCCATTAGTCATTTTTAGTCAGGAAATGGAATTAAAAAAGCTAGAAAACATTTTAAAATGGTTTAGTATATCTGTTATTTGTTGTGCAGTCTTTGCATTGATAAAAGCATCTTATTTTACTTACATGAATTTTGGTAATTACTTCTATAATCAAAATCTCGCATCTCTATTAAATATTCATACGACTTATTATGCATTGTTTTGTGTAATAGTATTACTCAATTTTATATATCAAATAATGTTTATTAAAAACAAAATTATTTATTGGGTAAGTATTGTGTTCCTACTATTCTTTATGTATTTATTAAGTTCTCGCATGGGAATATTTGCCCTTGGTGTTGGATTATTTCCTATATTTTATAATAAATATGGCTTAAAGTCACTATTAAGCGTTCCTGTTATTGCTTTATTAATATTTGGTTTTTTATTTTCTCCAAATTTTCAGAAGAGAGAGGATGGGCAAGATGAATTTGGGACAAATACACCAACTTTAAACACACGTATATTACATTGGCAAGCTGTAATTGATGCGGTAGGAGAAACAAATATATATTTTGGTGATGGAAGTGGTACGGATAAAAAGCACGTTTATACGGCCTATAATGAATTTAATTTTGTCGAAGGTGTTAAACACAAGTATAATGCGCATAACCAGTTTTTAGAATATTATATATATTTTGGCTTGATGGCAATTATAGTCTGGTTTTTCTGTTTTTGGGTTTGGATTAAAAAAATATTTAATGACTACTATGCATACCAGTTTTCAGTATTCATAGTGTTAATTTGCTTTATGCTAACTGAGTCTATTTTAGAAAGGCAAAACGGCATTGTTATTTTTGCATTACTACTATCTTTGATATTAAATTGGAATTTTAAAAAAAATGAAGCTTATAAGTAAAATTGCTAGAGTTTTTAACGAAAAACTGAGTAAAAACAATTCTTTAGCCTATTTAGTTTATTTAATTCTACCTAATAATAACGTCATTTTAGGAAGGGAATATCGTAGAATAAAAAGATCCATATCACTTGTAGCACCTCCTCAATTAGATTCCTTAAAAAGTATGCTAAATTTTGTTGTAAACAACGTCCCTTTTTACAGCGATCAAAATACTATTAAGTATAAGGATTTTCCGTTTATTAATAAAAAAATAATTGTTGATGAGGAGGAACATTTTTTTTCGAAAGTATATAAAAGTAGAGATTATGAAGTTGTAACATCAGGAGGAACAACTGGTATACCTGCAAAATATTATTCACCTAAAAACAGATATAAAAAGGAATATGCATATTTTCATTTTCTTTGGGAAAAATTAGGGTATACCAATCAATTACGTGCTGTACTTAGGAATACGAGTTTATCTGAAGATAGAGATTACAAAATTAACCCAATAACAAGAGAAGTTGTATTTGACGCCTTTAGAAATACCGATTTGTATTTTATGCAAATTTATAAAATTATTAAAAAACTTAAAATAAATTACCTACAGGCATATCCTTCATCTGCATACAATTTTTTAAATTTTTGTTATCAAAAAAGTTTAGATTTAAAATTTTTAAAAGGAGTTTTTCTGAGTTCAGAAAGTTATTTAGAATATCAACAATTGTTATTTGAAAAAAAGTTAAATCTAAAAGTTATTTCAGTTTATGGCCATTCTGAAAGGTTAATACTCATTTATAGAGATTTCGCTACTGGTGAACACAAGGTTTTACATCAATATGGATTTTTTGATTTAGTTGACACCAACGGTAACTCAATTACAGAAGAAAATATAGTAGGAGAAATAGTTGGTACCAGCTTAGATAATTTTGGTTATCCCTTAATAAATTATAAAACAGGAGATTATACTTCTTACAAAAAGTATAATTCAAATGGAGAATGCACATTAAATGAAATTCTTAGCCGTAGAGAGGATTTAAGAATTTATAACAAAGACGAAAGTTATGTTTCGCCTACAGCTCTTAATATGCATGGGGAATTTTATACTAAAATAAAGGGATTACAGTATTTTCAAAAAACAAAAGGTAAGTTAAAGATAAAAATTATTAAGTCAAATACTTATAGGTATGAGGACGAATTGTTTTTGATTAATTTCATGACAGAACGTTTTTCTCCCACTACAGAAATTACCATTGAATATGTTCATAAGTTGAAAACAACCAACAGCGGTAAAAATTTATTGTTAGAATCTAAAATTGAATATTAGAGGAGTTAGGATAAAAAAAAATCAATTTCTATTTAGTTCGATTATCTTATTTCCAATTGATTTAGCAGTAAATTCAACACCATTCTTGTTTTGATGAAGTCCATCATGACTTAGATAATCTTTTTCCCAATTTTCATTATCTAGAATTTTCTTTCTTAAATCTAAAACAATAATTTGCTTATTCTCTTTAAATTTCTCTATTAATTTTTTAGATAATTTTATATTAAACAAATCCCGTTTTTTGTTGGTTGTAGGGATTGGAGTTAGATATAAAATTTTTGCATTTGGATTTAATGTGGTTAAGTGCTCGCTTATTTTAATAATATTTGTAAAAGTAGTTTCAATATTATTTTTCCAATCATTAGTACCGATTAATAACGTATAAAAATCAGCGCTAGGTATGTTGTCAATTCGATTTAATAGGTCACTAGAATTATTTCCACCCTCACCCTCATGTCCATAACCAAAGATATCAGTATTACTACCTACAAAAATTAAGTTTTCATTAGTATCATTAATGTATTTTCTTAAATTTTGAGAGTTAGACCACCAAGTTTGACTATCACCAATGGTGCATAATGATGTAGTGCCAAATTGAATAAAGTCAATATCAACGATTTTAAAATTAATCTTTTTAAAATCCTCAAATTCTTGAGGTGCTTTACCAATCCATTCTATATTAGAAAAAACACTTTGATTTTCCTTAAATGAAACCCATCCAAATCTAAAAAAATAGGTGTTTTCTAATGAATCCTTGAAACTATAAATATTATTAAAATTGAATTCATTTTTAAGATTATTGTATTGAACCGGACTTGAAATATTACCATGTTCTTTGCTGAAAATTATTTTGTTTTTTTTGTATTTTATATTATAATTTCCTAAATCAAAAACAGATTTAATGTTATTTACATTGTAGTGATCTTTATCAATATTTATTGCATGGGAGTTTTCTTTACAACCTGAATTTACTACAAAAACGAATATTAAAAAAAGGATATATTTCACTGCTTTTTTCATAGAAGATTTTATTTAAACCATACAAACTTACCCGAAAATATGAATAAAGTCAATAATAAAGATAATATTAATATTTTTGCGAATAAATAAACTTAAAAGGTGCTAAATAGTAAAAAAAGCTTTGATATATTAAAAGACTATTGCGAAGTAGAAGGGTTTAAAGGTTGGGATCCGTATGATGGTTTAAATAGCTGGGTAATTCAAAAAACACCTCTAGGGAACTCACGTTTGTTTAGATTAGCGTGGATTCAATTGTTTAAACGAAACCCAATTAACCTAAGACCATTGTTCGGTATAAAAAAGGAGTACAATCCTAAAGGTTTAGGGCTTTTTTTAATAGGCTATTGCAATTTATATAAAAAAATACCAAGTAATAATTACTTAGAAAAAATAGAGTTTTTAGCGAAAGAAATTTTAAAATTAAGAACTAAAGATTATTCAAATTATTGTTGGGGCTACAACTTTGATTGGCAGGCTAGAGCATTCTTTCAGCCAAAATACACACCAACTGTTGTTGCGACTACATTTATTGCTGACGCCTTAATTGAAGCATATGAAATCACTAAGAATGAGAATTATTTAAATGTTGCCATTAGTGCTTCTAAATTCGTTTTAAACGATTTAAATAGATCTTATGACAAGGATGGAGATTTTACATTTTCTTATTCACCATTAGACAAAACTCAAGTATACAATGCAGGCTTATTAGGGGCAAAACTTCTATGTCTTGTATATAAGTATACTAGCGAGGCAAACTTATTAACGACTGCCAAATCTGTTGTTAATTATGTTTGTAAGAGACAAAGTAAAAATGGCTCTTGGGCATATGGTACTTTGCCGTTTCATCAATGGGTTGATAATTTTCATACGGGTTATAATTTAGAATGTTTAAGAATATATCAAAATATATCAGGAGATGAATCATTTAATGCAAATATAGAAATAGGAATGTCCTATTATTTAAATACTTTTTTTACTGAAGAAGGGATGAGCAAGTATTATAATGACAAGACCTACCCGATTGATATTCATGCTCCTGCCCAATTAATCGTTACGTTACATAAATGTAATAGACTAAGTGATAACAAGACGGTTGTGGACAGAGTTTTAAATTGGACAATTGATAATATGCAAACAAAAGAAGGTTATTTTATTTATCAAAAGAGAAAACTAATTTCTTCTAGAATTCCATATATTCGTTGGGCACAAGGCTGGATGTTTTATGCTTTGAGTTTTTACAATTTAGATAATGAATAGACAAAAGTTTTTAAATACGGAAATAGACAATATTTCTATGGCCGAAACTTTATGCTGTATTGAAGCTGCAATTAAAAACAATGAACAAATTCATCACGTTGTTGTAAATGCAGGTAAGATAGTGGCAATGCAAAATGATTTACAGTTACGTCAAAGTGTTAATGACAGTGATTTAATCAATGCTGATGGACAAGCCGTTGTATGGGCATCCCATTTTTTAAATAAACCATTAAAAGAGCGTGTAGCAGGTATTGATTTAATGGAAAAACTGGTTGAAATGGCTTTTAATAAAAAATACAAAATTTTCTTTCTCGGAGCTCAAGAGGATATTGTAAAGTCTGTTACTAAAAAATATGCTGAACAATATTCCAATTCAATAATTGCAGGTTACAGAAATGGCTATTTTAGCAAAAAAGAAGAGTCTATTATTGCAACCCAAATTTCAGAAAGTGGTGCAGATATATTGTTTGTGGCTATAAGTTCTCCAACCAAAGAAAATTTCCTTTACGATAATAAAAAACATTTAAAAAATGTCAACTTCATTATGGGTGTTGGTGGTAGTTTTGATGTTGTTGCTGGCAAAGTTAGTAGAGCACCTCTATGGATGCAAAAATTTGGTCTAGAATGGTTTTATAGATTTATTCAAGAACCTAGGCGCATGTGGAAGCGTTATTTGTTTGGCAATTCAAAATTTATTTACCTAGTTCTTAAAGAAAAATTAATGAAATAAATTATATAAGGTAATCCCTTTTAAAATTAATTAAAATTCGTTTTTATTTTAGTTATAATTCATTCTAATTACCTTTATGGTTTAAAGATATAAATTGAGTTTATTTAAGCAAGGAAGATATTCGGGTTATTTACGTCCTATTTCATATATAATTGATTTGTCAACTATAAATGTTATAGCCATTTTATATTTACTTAAAGATAAAGACCCAGTAATATTTACCGTGTTTATATCTGTAGGATGGGTTTTTCTTTCAATTTACTCAAACTTTTATGAGGTTTATAGATACACAAGACCTATTAATATTTTATCGTTAATTGTAAAACAGTTTATACTTTACTTATTAATTGTTTTTGCGTTTTCTGGTTTGTACCATGAGTTAAATATCTACCCAAGACCAATCGTAAAATACGCGCTTTTTTGTTTTTTATTTATTACTATTTTTAAGTTCGCTATTTATTACTTGTTGCAGAAATACAGAACTTCATTTGGTGGAAATTATAGGACAACTGTGATTTTTGGACTCAACAAAAAAACAATAGCCCTAGATAAATTTTTTAACAAGAACCCGGAATACGGGTACTCACACAAAAAAACGTTCAATTTTAAGAATAATGAATATTCTTTACAAGATTGTTTTCAGTACGTATTAGATCAAAACATTGACGAAATTTATTGTTCTATTTCAGAGCTAACCAATGCTCAAATCGCGGATACAGTAGATTTTGCAGATAACAACCTTAAGATTTTAAAATTTATACCAGATAGTAAAGAAATCTACGCCAAAAAATTACAATACGAGTATTATGATTATATACCAATTTTAACCCTTAGAAATATTCCTTTAGAAGACTCGGTAAATACATTTATTAAAAGGAGTTTTGACATTATATTCTCGAGTTTCGTAATAATTTTTGTATTATCTTGGTTAACACCACTTTTAGCTATTTTTATAAAATTAGAATCTAGAGGTCCTGTGTTCTTTAAACAATCACGTAACGGATTTAATTATAAAGAATTTGATTGCTATAAATTTAGATCTATGATGCCAAACAAGGATGCACATTTATATCAGGCTACAAGAGGTGATGAGCGCGTAACTAAGGTTGGTAAATTTATTAGAAAGACAAGTATTGATGAACTCCCGCAATTTTTTAATGTGCTTTTTGGTGATATGTCTGTAGTTGGCCCAAGACCACACATGGTAAGTCATACTAATATGTATGCTAAAAAGATTGACAAATTTATGGTTAGGCATTTTGTGAAACCCGGAATCACAGGCTTAGCGCAAACAAGTGGTTTTAGAGGTGAAGTAGAAACCGATAAAGATATTATTGGTAGAGTTAAATTTGATATTTTTTATATAGAAAACTGGTCCGTTCTTTTAGATATTAAAATAATTTTTCAAACCTTCGTTAATGCCATTAAAGGTGATGATAAGGCATATTAGATTACATTTTTTAATGTTTCAAGTTGCTGTTTAAAGTCAAAATGAATTCTGGCCGTATTTTGTATTGCTGTATTGAGATCAAGGTTTAATTCTTCCTTAGTTATAGAATTTAATACAGAATTTAAGTCCTCATAGTCGCTCTCTTTTGCAATCCAACCCAATTTATGGTTTATGATGAGGTCTTCGCCTTCACCACCTCCAAAATAAAGCATAGGTAAGCCTAATTTAGCATATTCAAATATTTTTGAAGGTACTGAGCCATAAATTCTATTTAACAACGGTATAATCGTTAAATCATAGTTTAAAAGCACGTTATGCAAATCTTCTCTTTTTACTCTGCCATGAAAATAAAGAGGGAGCTCTTTTTTAGTCTCAATTAAAGTTTTAATAGCCTCTTCTTCTGCTCCAGAACCATAGATGTGAAACTCAATAGATTTATAATCAATTTCATTGCATAATTTATAAAGACCTTGTGCAACACCTAAAAGACCTGCATAAACCAATTTTATTTTTCCATTTGACAACGTCTTTTCATTTAAATTAGGATATGTAATTTCTGGAAAATTTCTATACAAAAGCAACTGCGGTTTTAAGGAAATAGACTTTACATGTGCAAGTATTTCATTGCTTTGTCCTAAGATCACATCTGCTTTTTTGTAATTAAAAGCTTCAAGCTTTTTTAGCATACTATAAGCAAAACCTTCTTTTAATGCGCCTAATTCTAATCCTGCGCTTGGCCACAAATCACTAACATTAAGAATGAGTTTTCTTTTTTTAGACCTTAAAAAGAACATACAGGTAAAAGACACCAAAAGAGGAGGCGATTGTACAATCACTTTATTAGGTATTTTATGCCACATGAAAAACCAAATCAAACTAAAGCTATAAGAAAGCATCGCTAATAAGCGCAAAAACTTATTCTTAGAAACAGAAGCGTATATCCATAAGCGGTTAATATTTATGCCATTCTCTTTTGTTTTAGAACTAAATGTGCCTTTGTAGTCTTTAAATATTTTTCCAGTCGGATAGTTAGGCAGAGGTGTAACTACAGTAACATCATAGGTCGTTGTTAAACCTTCTGCTAAATGATAGATGCGATTAGAGGCTGCACCAATCTCAGGAGGAAAATAACTCGTTATTATCATTAATTGCTTCACAAATATTTTATCATTTACATTAATATAGGTTTTACCGAATCGGTTCTTATAAATTAGACTCAATAATTTGTGGTTTACCAGACTTTGAAGGTTTAATAACTTCAACTTGCCTAAATGAAATATTGATACTATTATCTGTGAGTAGATAAAACTTACGTTTTATTTCATTTAATGCTGATGTTGTAGAATTGTGTTTGGTATCTAGAATGTATTCTACCTCTATGTTCTCTAAATCATTTTGAATAATTTTAAACTGTTTAATGTCTTGATAATATTCAAAAATGCCAGTAAAACTATGCACATTTATACTAACACCTTTCTTTGTTTTAACAACATCTGTTTCTCGTCCAATAATTTTTTTAAGCAAAGGATAATGTAATTCTCTGTTCTTTGGATATTCTTCTTTTGGAAGTTTAATTGCTAAATCACCTAATTTATACCTAATTAAGGGCATTGCATAATTGGTAAGACAGGTAACAAGTACATTTCCCATTTCGCCGTCGCTAACAGCCTTTCCGTTATCATCAACAATCTCAATAAAAACGTGAGGCGACATTATGTAGTAATATGGTAAATCTTTTTTACAAGCCATAAGTAATCCTTCGGCACAGCCATACGTATCTAATACCTTTGTATTTTGCCCAAAAGCCATAGAGATATTATTTATATGATGACTAAAAAGTTTGTCTCCAAAACAAATAATACCTTTAATGTTTCTTGGTTTTAGTGCTAAAGAAGATTTTGCTAATTCATTAATAACCGATGGATAACCAGCAATATATAAATTTTTACGTTGAGAAGATCTTAAAGAAATAGCGTATAATTCTTCTTCAGAAAGCCCAAAGGCCTTTACGTAATCACATCTATAAAATAGATCCTTTAAGCGTTTTGTAAAGGATCGTTTTTGAGAAATACCAAATTGTAATAGACGATCTCCAATGTTATATCCACTCCATGTCCACCAATGTGTTTGTAAAGCTCTGAGGTAGAATTGATGTGATTTGGTCATATAGGTAAAAGACTGAACGCCTGTACTGCCACTACTATGATTCTCCAATAGATTTGAAATTTGGTGTTTATTTGAAACTAAATCTTTAACAGATTCTCGTAGTACATCTTTAGTTAAAATAGGAAACTTATCTAATTCACAATGAGTTTGATTTTTATAAAAAGGCACATGTGTAGAGGCATGTTCTAAAATAGACTTTAATCGTGTATGTTGTAATTGTATTAATTCGCTTTCTGTTTTTTTATCGTACTCAGCCCATTCATTAAGAAATTTGGTATACGATCCACCAAAAAAAACATCACCAATAGGAAGGATAATTTTATTTAAAAATGAATTATAAGAAAGCATTTAAGTTTTTTTTCAAAACTAGCTGTTTTTTAAACTCAAAACCAATTATTTTTGTCCTAACAATTTATAATTATGAATATTTTAGTACTTGGTTCTGGAGGAAGAGAACACACATTTGCATGGAAATTAGCACAAAGCGACCGTTGTAAGGCACTTTTTGTGGCACCTGGAAACTCAGGAACCAAAGAAATAGCAACTAACTTAACGATTGGTGTTACCGATTTTGAAGCCATTAAATCTGCCGTTTTGGAACATAAAATTGATTTAGTAGTCGTTGGTCCAGAAGATCCTTTGGTGCAAGGTGTTCATGATTTCTTTTTACAAGATGAAGCCTTAAAGCATATATCTGTAATTGGGCCTCAAAAAGCTGCGGCAGAATTAGAAGGGAGTAAAGAGTTCGCTAAAGAATTTATGGTTCGCCATAATATCCCAACAGCAGCCTATGAAAGTTTTACAAAACACAATGTAGAAGAAGGTTATAAATTTTTAGAAACGCTAAAACCACCATATGTATTAAAAGCTGATGGCTTAGCTGCAGGTAAAGGCGTGTTAATTCTTAATGACCTAAAAGAAGCTAAAGCAGAACTCAAGAGTATGCTTGTGGATGCTAAATTTGGCGATGCAAGTACAAAGGTCGTTATCGAAGAATTTTTAGATGGAATAGAATTAAGTTGCTTTGTCTTAACTGACGGTAAAGATTATAAAATTTTACCAACAGCAAAAGATTACAAACGCATTGGAGAAGGTGATACTGGTTTAAATACTGGAGGAATGGGTGCTGTTTCACCAGTACCATTTGCAACAAAAGCGTTTTTAGATAAAATAGAAAATCAAATTGTAATCCCAACGGTCGAAGGCTTAAAGAAAGACAATTTGCCATACGTTGGCTTCATTTTTATTGGTTTAATTAAAGTCGGTGATGCGCCTAAAGTAATAGAATATAATGTAAGAATGGGTGACCCAGAAACAGAAGTGGTTTTACCTAGATTAAAAACAGATTTGGTAGATGTTTTTGAAGCGATGGCTAACCAAACGTTATCTCAAATTAATATAGATATCGATGAGCGTGCCGCAACAACAATAATGCTTGTTTCTGGAGGCTATCCTGAAGCATACGAGAAAGGTAAAGAAATTACAGGCATCGAAAAAGTTACAGATTCTATTGCGTTTCATGCTGGTGCAAAATCACAAGATGGTAAGGTCGTAACCTCTGGTGGTCGAGTAATGGCAATAACATCTTACGGAAACACTTACCAAGATGCCATAAAAAAATCTTACCAAAGTATAAAACATTTACACTTTGATAAGATGAATTATCGTAAGGATATTGGTTTTGATTTGTAAATTAATACAATCTTAAA
Source organism: Winogradskyella eckloniae (assembly GCF_013249045.1). Taxonomy (GTDB): domain Bacteria; phylum Bacteroidota; class Bacteroidia; order Flavobacteriales; family Flavobacteriaceae; genus Winogradskyella; species Winogradskyella eckloniae. Next base: position 107,330 of record NZ_JABRWP010000001.1, on the reverse strand, counting down.
GATAAGAATGAGAAGATATACTTTTATCTTCCTCACCATTATCATTGTATTTTTTAAGTTCTAGCATCCAATACACAAATGCAACAAAGCCAATAGTCATAAATATCCATGAGAATATGTTGGCCGTAAACCAACTTTCAAGTTCTAAGGCTCTTAGCGCATCGAATGGTGCAAATAACACGTTCACAAATAAATCCGCTATTCCATTAAAGAAATCAGTCATAACTTTATAAATTTACACCAATTCTAATATGCTGAATTGGAATTGAAATGCAAAAATACAAAAACTGTTAATGATTACAAGTGTTTTTAGTAAATCTAAGCCTATAAACTTCATATTCGTTGCTGTTTATGTAACTCTCCTTTTTATTTTATCAAATTACACCTTACTACTATCGGATTTAAATACAGCATTAGTTATGCTTTTTAAATGGGTAATTACCTTGTTTTTAGTCTTTCTTGTTGATTTTATTGTTGCTAAAAACAATTTAACTGAGCGAAATAGTTATGCTATTCTAACCTTTGGTTTATTATTTGGGATGTTTCCGCAAGCCATGAGCCATTTAGATATATTAATAGCCAATTTGTTCATTCTATTTGCTTTAAGACGACTTGTAAGTTTACATTCTAAATTAAATATAAAGAAGAAATTATTTGATGCTGCATTTTGGATAACCCTTGCTTCATTTTTCTATTTTTGGTCTATTTTGTTTTTTGCTGTGGTAATAGTTGCCTTAATTTATTACTCGTTTAACGACTTTAAAAATGTAGTTGTTCCCTTTACAGGAGTGGTAACAGCACTGATTCTATTGTTAATTTACAATATTATTTGCTATGATGAGTATTTTAAGCCTCAAGATTTTGCGCGTCAGGCAAGTATAGATTTTACGTCTTACAACAGTAAGGAGAACATTTTAAAATTAACTATTTTATTTAGTTCAGTGGTGTGGACATTATTTTACTTTTTCCGTAGAATTCCTGACAAGAATAAAAAAATAAGGCCTTCCTATTTTATAATAGCTTGGTTTTCTATTATTGCTATTTTAGTTGGTATTATTGCGCCAATAAAAAATGGAAGTGAATATCTGTTTTTGTTTGCTCCGTTTTCTATCATAATGGCAAATTATTTAGAAGTAATCTCAGAGCGTTGGTTTAAAGAAGTGTTTATTACACTTTTTATTGTTACACCAATTATTAGTTTATTGTTGTAATTTATTACCAAAGGCTAAATCGCCTGCATCACCTAATCCAGGAATTATATAACCCTTTTCGTTAAGGTTTTCATCGATGGCAGCAATCCAAAGTTTTACCTCAGAGCCAAAAGCATGTGATATGAAATCTACACCATCTTGCGCACCAATAATACTTACTAAATGAATGTCTTTTGGTGTACCAAAGGGTTTTAGGGCTTCAAAAGTGGCGACCATAGATTGACCTGTTGCTAACATCGGATCTGCTAAAATTAAGGTTTTGCCTTCTAAGCTTGGGCAGGCCAAATACTCTACAATTATTTCAAAACTATCAGGATTGTGTTTGTGTTGTCTATACGCCGAAATAAATGCGTTTTCTGCCGCATCAAAATAATTCAATAAACCATTGTGTAACGGAACACCAGCTCTCAAAATTGAGCACAATACAATGTCTTTTTTATGCAAAACGGTCTTAGATACACCAAGTGGCGTTTCAATATTGTGAGTTTCGTACTGAAGTGATTTACTTAATTCATAACCCATTATTTCGCCTATACGTTCTATATTTCGCCTAAAGCGCATGCTATCTTTTTGAACCGTTTTATCTCTTAATTCAGACATAAAAGTATTTAAAATAGAAGGTGTTTTAGAAAGGTTATGAATTTGCATAATATGGAATTTGGTTCTGTCGCTAAAGTTAATAATTCCAACTATATTTGCAGTAATTAAATCGATTTCATTATGTTTTCAGAAAAAGCAAATACTATATTTCAAGAGGTTATAAAAACGTACAAAGTTTTAAACACCGTAGATCAGTCTTTTACAAATAAATACAATAAAGACGAAGATTTAATAGCACATTTATTATACAGAAAATGTTGGATAGATACTGTACAATGGGCTTATGAAGATATTATTAGAGATCCAAACATTGATCCTGTTGCTGCGTTAAAGTTAAAGCGTATGATTGATGCTTCTAACCAAGATAGAACAGATACAGTAGAATTTATAGACAGTTATTTTTTAGATAAATACAAAGACGTTACTGTAAAATCTGATGCTAAAATAAATTCTGAAAGTCCGGCTTGGGCTATAGATAGACTATCAATTTTAGCGCTTAAAATATACCACATGCATCTCGAAACCGTAAGAGAAGATGCCACTGATGCCCATAAAGCAGCTTGCCAAAAGAAATTAGACGTTTTATTAGAGCAACGCGTAGATTTAAGTACTGCGATAGATGATTTATTAGAAGACATTTCTAATGGCGATAAGTACATGAAGGTGTATAAGCAAATGAAAATGTATAATGATGATGAACTTAACCCTGTTTTAAGAGGACAAAAATAATTTTCCAAATAAACCTGTCAGGTGGTGTTTAAGATGATAAGACCTAGCAGGTTTCCAGAACCTAGCAGGTCTGTCTAATTATTTAAATGCCAAAACCAAACCACATATTAGTTCTAAGGTTTTCTGCAATGGGAGACGTAGCCATGACAGTACCTGTGTTGCGTGCATTAACAGCACAACATCCCGAACTAAAAATAACAGTCGTTACTAGGGCATTTTTTAAACCTTTCTTTCAAGATTTAGAAAATGTTACGGTGTTTGAAGCCGATTTAAAAGGCAAGCATAAAGGTGTTTTAGGACTTTATAAATTATCTAAAACACTAAAAGCTTTAAACTTTGATGCTGTTGCAGACTTGCACAATGTATTACGAAGTAAAATTTTAAAGTTCTTTTTCTTCGGAAAAAAAGTGGTGCAATTAGATAAAGGTAGAGCTGAGAAAAAAGCGTTGGTGTCTGGGAAAAAGTTTGAACAATTAAAAACCACACATCAACGTTATGTTGAGGTTTTTGAAGCTTTGGGTTATTCTGTAGATTTATCGCAACCTAAATTTCCTGAGCCTAAATCTTTATCTGAAAATTTAAAATCGTTTATATCAAATAAGGACTTAAAAACAATTGGTATTGCACCATTTGCAGCACATGAAAGTAAAATGTATCCATTAAATCAAATGGAAAATGTGATTAGCGAACTGTCTAAAAATAGCAATATCATTTTATTTGGTGGAGGACAAAAGGAAGTGGGCATTTTAAATCAATTTGAAACCAAATTCAATAACGTCGTTTCTGTAGCGGGAAAATTAAATTTAGAAGAAGAACTCAGTCTCATTTCAAATGTAGACCTTATGTTAGCTATGGATTCTGGAAATGCACACATGGCAGCAATGTTAGGTAAAAAGGTTATAACCATTTGGGGCGTAACGCATCCTTTTGCTGGTTTTGCACCTTTTAATCAACCTGTAGATTTTGCACTTACGGCAGACATACAACAATTCCCACTAATCCCAACATCAATCTACGGAAATAAGTTCCCTGAAGGTTACGAGAATGCAGCAAGTAGTGTTCCTGAAGAAGCAATCCTTTCAAAAATTATAGCCGTTATATAAAACGTCCCGTTACACGTTTTTATTCTTCTAAATCAAAATAAAAGATTTAAGGTCAAACAACTAACGTAACGTCAGTTCGAGTGAAATTCTTTTTTTAGAATTTTGTATCGAGAATCTAGCTAACACAAGAAGACCTTTTATGTTTCAAAACATAAAAGGTTGCAGTTTCTTTTTACATAAGTAGCTAGTTCCCTTCCTTTGGAAGGGTTAGGGAAGGCTATTTTAAACATCATCAAAATCCACAGCAATAGTAGCAGATGTAGGATGCGCTTGGCAGGTTAATATTAAACCTTCTGCAACTTCGCCATCCGTTAAAATATTATTCTGACGCATTTCTGCTGTACCTTCAGTTACTTTGGCAATACAACTACTGCAAATTCCACCTTGACAAGAATATGGTGCATCAATATCTTGTTTTAATGCGGCATCAAGAATGGTTGACTTTTGAGACATGTTGAATTCAAATTCTTCTTCATCAACCACCACTTTAATTTTAGTTTCGCCAGAAGGTAAATCTGTAGCCACTTCAGCTTCCGTTTCAATAGGTGCAGTAAATAATTCAAACTTAATGGCTTTTTCTTTTACACCATTTTCAATTAAAACATCTTTAACCGTATGAATCATTTGTTCTGGTCCACAGAGGTAGAAATTTTCTATGGTAACACCTTTGTATTTGTTTTTTACAATGAGGTTAACAGTGCTTTTTTCAATACGTCCAAATAAGGCATCTTCTTCTTGCGCTTGACTGTAAATAAAGTGCGCATGAAAACGATTATCGTACTGTTGTTTCATCTGTAATAATTGGTCAATAAACATCGCATCAGTCAATGTTTTGTTACCGTAAACCAATATAAAATTACTAAATGGTTCTTCTTCTAAGAGCGTTTTTGCGATACTAAGTACAGGTGTAATTCCGCTACCAGCAGCAAAAGCAGCAATAGTTCTGGTTTTAGCCGCATTTGCTTCAAACACAAAACGACCATTAGGTTCTGCAACCTCTAAAATATCGCCAGCTTTAAGAATTGTGTTGGCATAGTTAGAAAACGTTCCGTTTTCAACCGCTTTAACAGCAACGGTTACATTTCCACTATTTTGAGATGCACAGATAGAGTAATCTCTTCTAATATCTTCGCCATTTATAGTGGTCTTTAAGGTAATATATTGTCCGGCTTTAAAGCTGAATGTATCTTTAAGAGTATCAGGAATATCAAAGGTAATGGCAACCGAATTGTCTGTTACTTTATCAACTGATTGTATAGTGAGTGAATGAAATTGTGACATTAAAAATAATTTTTTGCAAAGATAAACAAACTCTTACAGACCTAGCAGGTTTTTAAAACCTAGCAGGTCTAAAATTTTACAAAACACATACCTAAGTTTCTTATACATAAGAGAATTATGTATATATTTGTAGTACAATGAGCAATTCAAAATTATATAAAGGGAGTTTAAATACCATTATTTTAAAGCTTTTAAATGAGCACGATAAAATGTATGGTTACGAGATTACCCAAAAAGTAAAGGCATTAACCAAAGGTGAACTTAAGATTACAGAAGGTGCCTTATATCCTGCGTTACACAAGTTAGAAGCTGAAGGTTTATTAGATGTTGAAGTCGCAAAAGTAGATAACCGTTTGCGCAAATATTACAAGTTAACAGAAACCGGAACTAAAGAAACCGTTACTAAGCTTGAAGAATTAGCGGAGTACATTAAAACTATGCAAGCTTTGGTAAATCCAAAACTGGCTTAATCATGGTTGACCTAGCAGGTCTAAATTTGATTATTAAATAATGAATCTAACAAAACAAGAAATACAATTTATAGACAACTACCTCATTAAAAATGAGGTTAAGTTTTGGGATGTGCGTATAGAATTACTAGACCACATTGTTTCTGCGGTTGAAGATAAAATGACTAACGATGGTATTTCGTTTAATGAAGCTTTACTAGATGTTCATAGAAGTTTTGGCAACCAATTTATTGAATTTGGAGTTTCAAAAGATAAGATTTTTGAAAAAGGACTGTATCAGAGCAATGCTGGATTTAAGAAGTTTATAAGAAATAAGCAAAAAGAGATAGGAAGAAAGCATCGAAAGGCATATTGGAAAACATTTGTACCTTTTATTACTTCGATTAGGTTTTTTGTTGAATTACTGTTACTAGCAATAGTAACTTTTGTAGCTTATCAATATAGCATCAAAGCTGGACTCTTTGCGATTATGTCTGGAATTTTTATTTCTGAGTTCACTAAATTGTTTTATGGAGGTTTAAAAAAGTTTAAATCTAAATCATTAAATATTCAGTCTGCAGTTGCGTCATCACTATTATTAACTCAACTTCCGTATTGGTTAATTATGCTTTTTAATTGGAATTTTGAAAATGCTGAGGTTAAGCCATATTATATTTTGTTCTGTTTATTCGCTTTACTATTTGTATTCAGTAGGCATAGTGTAAATAATTTTATTAAGATTTATAATACTTATAATGAACGTTACAAGCTTTTAATATCATGAAACTAACCGAATCCCAAATACAAGACCTCTATGCCTTTACTAGACAACATTTTGTAGAGCATTACGACTTGCAAACCGAACTCGTAGATCATTTAGCCAATGATATTGAAACGCAATGGCAAGACCAACCAAAACTCAGTTTTGAAGACGCCAAAAATATAGCCTTCAAAAAATTTGGCATTTTTGGTTTTATGAATGCCATTGAGCAAAAACAAAAGGCGATGAATAAGCGCTATAGAAAGTATTTGTGGGCAGAGCTTAGAAAATGGTTTGAACTTCCACAAATTATTGGAACCATAGCTTTGTTTGTGGTGTTTTATGTTATGTTTTCAATAGGTCACACTAACGTTTTTTCTATAGTTATGTATGCTATTATTACAGCATGGGCTATGTATAAAAGTATACAATTGAATAGGCAATTTAGAAAACGGAAAGAAATATCTAATAAAAAATGGCTCTTAGAAGAAATGATTTTTAAACAGGCAGGAGGTACGTCATTGATTTTTCTTTCGCAATTGTATAATGTATTTATAATTCCAGAAAAGTTTGAAATGAGCACTTTATTCTTAACACTCTTTTCCTTGGGATTTACAGCATTAGTTTTAATAAACTATATCAGCTTCCAAATCATCCCAAACAAAGCCGAAAAACTACTAAATGAAACCTATCCAGAATTTAGTTTGTAACAAATTCTTAGTTTTTAATACTTACTACATAAACCAACCCATCATTACATTATGATAAAACACTTTCTCAATCTAGAATGGAAACAATATTTCCGTTCGTCTTATTGGCAAAAAAACATGGCTATCAATATTTTAATGGTGTTTTTTGCGCTTTATTTTATTGTAATGTTTTTAGGCTTAGGCTTCGGACTTCTTCTAATTTTAAAGAAAACCTTTCCTGACCAAGACCCATTTGTAATAGCTAATGGCTATGTATTCTTCTGGATTATTGGCGACTTAATGATGCGCTTTTTTTTACAAAAGTTACCTGTAATGAGCGTAAAGCCTTTATTAACGCTACCTATTAAACGGTCAACCGTTGTTAATTATGTTTTAGGAAAATCGGTGGCTTCCTTTTTTAATTTGTTGCCTTTGTTTGCTATAATACCATTTAGTATTATGCTCATTATGGATGGTTATGCCACCTCTATGATAGTAACATGGCTATTTGCCATGATAATTTTGGTGCTGATTTCAAATTTTTTAAACTTTATTATTGAGGCATTTTCTTCAGAAAAGGAATTATCATTTTTACCAATTATTACCGTAGTTGGTGTTTTATTTGGTTTAAATTATTTTGGTGTATTACCAATGACTTCGTTAGTAGGAGATGCACTTTTAGGCATAGCGAATAATCCTATTCTAATATTGGTTCCAATAGCGATTTTAGCCGCTTGTTATGCTTATAACTTTAAAATTTTAAGAAGTAAACTTTTCTTAGATAGTTCTTTAAAATCTAAAGTTGCGGAAGTTAATGCAGCAGATTTATCTTGGACAGAACGTTTTGGAGATGTTGCGCCATTTATGAAGCTAGATTTAAAACTCATCTGGAGAAATAAGCGTACCAAATCCATGGCATTTTTATTGTTAATTGGTGTTTTGTACGGTTTATTCTTTTATCCGCAACCCATGTATAGAGAAATGACTTTTATGTCTGCTTTTATCGGGATTTTTTCAACAGGATTCTTTCTTATCAATTTCGGACAATTCATTCCGGCTTGGGATAGTGGGTATTACAAACTGCTAATGAGTCAGAATATTAAATACGAGCAATATTTACGTTCAAAATTCATTTTAATGGTCATTAGTGTAGTGTTGCTTTTTGTACTCGGCATTCCTTATGTGTATTTTGGTTATAAAATTTTAATAGCACATTTCGCTGCAGCTATTTATAATATTGGTGTGAATACACACGTGATACTTTGGGGAGGATCCTTCAACCGAAAAAAAATAGAATTAGATAAAAAAGCCGCTTTTAATTACCAAGGTACAGGCGCTGTACAATGGCTTATTGGTATTCCGTTAATGTTGGTGCCAATGGTAATGTTTGGCCTAGTAAATTGGTTAGTAGGTTTTGCAGCTGCAGTAGCTTTGCTTATCGTTTTAGGATTGGTAGGCATCGTTTTTCATAAAAAATTAATGAAGTCTATTACACAGAAATATCTAGATTCAAAATACAAAATGATTAACGCGTTTAGTCAAGATAATTAATACAACACAACCATGATACATACAAAATACCTTTCAAAAACATATAACGGAACAACCGTTCTTAATATTGAAGAATTAACCATTCCTAAAGGCCAAAGTTTTGGTTTAGTTGGAAATAATGGTGCGGGAAAAACAACCTATTTCAGCCTATTACTAGATTTAATAAAACCTACCACAGGAAACATTACAAGTAATGATGTTGTTGTAGATCAAAGCGAAGACTGGAAACCTTTTACATCATCGTTTATAGATGAAAGTTTCTTAATCGGTTACTTAACACCAGAAGAATACTTCTATTTCATTGGAGAATTAAGAGGACAAAACAAAGCCGATGTTGATAGTTTAACAGCTCAGTTTGAAGATTTCTTTAACGGAGAAATTATAGGAAAGAAAAAATATCTTAGAGATTTAAGCAAAGGAAACCAGAAGAAAGCCGGAATTGTAGCTGCGCTTATTGGAAATCCTGAAGTCATTATCTTAGATGAACCTTTTGCAAACTTGGATCCAACAACCCAAATAAGACTAAAACAAATTATAAAAGATTTAGCCGAAAAACAAGGTGTAACGGTTTTAGTCTCTAGCCACGATTTAATGCATGTTACAGATGTATGCGAGAGAATCGTTGTACTAGAAAAAGGAAATGTGGTAAAAGATTTAGAAACCAATCCTGCAACCTTAAAAGAGTTAGAAGCGCATTTTGCTAGTGGAGCAGTGGTTTCTCAGGAGGAGGAATAAAAAAGCCCCTTTAATTCCCCGAAGGGGAAAACTGATATATGCACAACTTGCGAGTATTGTACGTTGTGCTTTTTCATAATTACAATTCTATTTTTTAAGTAACAGTGAGCCTTTGCGTCTCTCTGCCTTCGCGTGAATTTTATGTTTTCAATAAAATCCTTAAGCTATAAAGCAATCTAATATCTTCTAAAATTCAGCCCCAAATTCAAAAAGATACGTATTTTTACCACGTAGCACACTAAACCGTGTGTTTTTCAGTTATCTATAATACCAATTTAATATTGAATTGTTGTATTATTAATTTGAATTATTTTTTGTTCAAATAAAATATAAAATCCAAGCATAGCCATAGCTACGGTTTTATTTTCTATTGAAATTTGGGCGAAAAAGAAACGAATTATAGGCAGTAATTTAATGTTAAATTGGTATCAAATTAAATAGAACCAACGTTTGAAAACCTATTACAAATATATATTACTCCTATCTTGTGTTGTGTTAATTGCTCAAAGCTGTTCACGTAAAAAAGATAAATTCTTAAATAGAAAATTTCATTCTACAGCCACAAAATACAATGTGCTTTACAATGGTAACATTGCCTTACAACGTGGTATTGATGGTGTAAACAATGAATTCACTGAGAATTTCTGGGAGCTTCTACCAATAGAAAGAATGGCTGTGTCCGAAGATATTTTTCTTCCTGGCCAGACCAAAAATGCAGACTTTGAACGTGCTGAAGAAAAAGCCATCAAAGCCATCCAAGTACACGGAATGAATATTGGAGGAAAAGAAAAAAACCCTCAAATAGACGAAGCATACTTGCTTTTGGGTCAAGCACGTTATTACGATCAGCGATTTGTACCAGCAATGGCAGCGTTTAATAATATTCTAAATAAATATCCTACAAGCGATAAAATAAATCAGGTTAAAATTTGGCGCGAAAAAACCAATATGCGTTTAGATAACGATGCAGGTGCTATAGAAAAACTAAAACGATTATTACAGGAAGAAAAAGGCGTTATAGAAGGACAAGATTTAGCAGATGCTTCAGCCGCTTTGGCTCAGGCTTATCTTAACACAAAATCTAAAGATAGTGCAATGGCTCAGTTAGCCATAGCAGCAGAACACACTAAAATTAAAAGAGACAAAGCACGCTACCATTTTATTAGAGGTCAACTCTTTAATGAATTTGGTAAAAAAGATAGCGCCAATTTAGAATTTGATGCTATCATAGACATGCATCGTCAAATACCGCGTTCATTTTATATTAATGCACATCTTGAAAAGTCTTATAATATGGATGATGCAAATGTGAATGTAGAAGAATTTCAAGAATATCTTACAGATTTAGAAGAAAACAGAGAGAATAGACCCTTTTTAGATAAAATATATTATCGTATTGCAGAGCATCATCGAAATAGATTAAACGATAGTCTTGCTGAGGTTTATTATAACAAGTCGCTTAGAAAAACAACCTCAGACCAATACCTTAGGTCGCTTAGTTACGAAACCTTAGGTAATATGTATTTTGACAATAATAGTTATAAAACAGCAGGTGCTTATTATGATTCTACTTTAACTGCTATGGTTGTAAATACCAAACCCTTTAGAATTATTAAAAAGAAACGCGAAAACCTTGATGATGTTATCTATTATGAAGGTATAGCACAAACTAACGATAGTATTCTAAGAATGGTTAGTTTGCCAAAATCAGAGCAATTAGCAATTTATACGCAGTATGCAGAAAGTCAAAGATTAAAAGCCTTAGAAGAGAAAAAGGAACAAGAAGAGGCTTTAAAAAAGCAAAAAAATCAAGCCAATTCAACGACAAACAACGCAATAAGAAACCAACAAAATTTAAGAAGTCCAGGGAGTCCTCCAGGTATTAGTGGCGCAACGCAGTCAAGAACCTTAGGTCAGGGAAATAGCAGTTTTTATTTTTACAATACCTCTACGGTTGCCTACGGAAAATCTGAATTTTTAAAGATTTGGGGTGATCGCAAACTACAAGATAATTGGAGACATTCTAGTGAGCGCGCTAATTTAGCATCTACAGTAAAAAACGATAGTTTATCTGTTGAAAAGGTTGAGGATGTTAGATTTAATCCCGAAAATTACTTAGCATCCTTGCCAACAGAACAAACTGAAATAGATAGTATTGCTAAAGAACGAAATTTCGCCTATTATCAATTAGGTATTATATATAAAGAAAAATTTAAGGAACTTATTTTAGCAAAAAATAAACTTGAAAACCTCTTAGATAATAATCCAGAAGATCGACTCATTCTACCTTCAAAATACAATTTATACCGTATTTATTCAGAGCTAGGATTACATAGTAAAGCAGAGGCGATGAAAGCGGTAATAATTAATGACTATCCAGATTCGCGCTATGCGGAAATATTACTAAATCCGCAATCTGAGTTATCTAAAGACGAAAATAGCCCAGAAGCCATATACACTAGACTTTACCAGCAGTTTAATGACGAAGAATATGCAGCAGTTATTGAAGAAGCAGAAACACAGATTAAACGATTAGAAGGTGATGATTTTGTGCCTAAATTTGAAATTTTAAAGGCATCTGCCAAAGGAAGACTTTATGGCTTTGACGCCTATAAAGAAGGTATCAATTATATTGCTTTAACCTATGGAAATTCACAAGAAGGTAAAAAAGCACTAGATATTATAGAAAACGCGTTTCCTATATTAGAAAAAAAGGAATTTATAGCAGATGATGACGCTGATAAATTTAATGTAATATTTCAGTTTGAAAACAATCAAGGTGAAGATATTGATGCCTTTATTAAGATATTAGACGAAGAAGTCGCTAAAGTTAAATACTTTGAACTTAAGACATCAAAGGACGTTTATGATGAAAACACTACCTTTGTTGTTGTTCATGGATTAAAAAGTATAGGTGGAGGAAAGGGATTTGCTGAATTACTTAAAACGGAAGAAAAGGACAAAAGAGGTCGACCTATTAAACCTAAAATAACGAGACCGTTCTTTGCAATTTCGTCACCGAACTATGCTATAATTCAAAGACATAAAAACTTAAATGCATATTTAAAATTGCAGTAATTTAAAACCAAATCAACATGTTTTCTTCAGACAACAAAAAACCAAAACACTCAACAATGGAAGCAACTACACAACAGAATATAATAGCACAAGGCACCAAAATTGTAGGCGATATCGCTAGTCAAGGACCATTTAGAATAGATGGAACCGTAGAAGGTAATGTAAAAACTTCTGGTAAAGTAGTTGTAGGAAAATCAGGATATATTAAAGGTACACTACAAGGTGAAAATGCAGATTTTGAAGGAAAATTTTCTGGTAAACTTATTTTATCTGGTACCTTATCATTAAAATCTACGGCACATATTGAAGGTGAAGTTCACATCACTAAATTAGCTGTTGAGCCAGGTGCTACGTTTAATGCCACATGTAGCATGAAAGGTACAGTAAAGTCGCTATCTAACGAACCAAGCAAACCACAACTTTCTCAAAGTGCCCAAAGCAAATAAAAAGGGCGTTAGTAAGTTTTTAAGGTTTACGTCTATTGCTTTTCAAATGGGAGGTACAATTTTTCTTGGCAACTATTTAGGTGAATGGTTAGATGCTAAATATAACAAAGCGTTTTGGGAAACATCGATTTCATTATTTGCTGTCTTTGCCTCAATGTATCTTGTGATTTCTCAGGTTATAAAAATTTCAAAAGAAGATGATTAAAACAGTATTGGTTTACATAATATCCTTTGCATTATTATTTTTTATAATTTCATTTTCTCAAGAGTATCTCTATAACGATCTAGATGTATTATTAAGGTTTAATCTTTGGGATATAAATCTATTTTTAGCCATAGCCTCCTTTTTAATATGTGCTCAGCTTCAACTTTTATCACTAATAGATAGTATAAAAACCAAACTAGGTTTTGTGTATTTACCAACATTTTTTATTAAAGGCATATTGTTTTATGCCGCATTTAAAAGTTCCGTTTTTAGTTTAGAAACTCTAAATACACCAGAACGGTTGTGTATTTTAATTCCATTTCTTTTATACTTAGTACTAGAAGTGTATTTTGTCGTAAAAATCATTACAAAAAACGTGGTATAAATAATAACTATAAAAACATATTGTAGTGTTAATAAATTGCGTACTTTTGCACGGAATTTAAAAAACGCGGTTTTTTTTGATTTTTTTAACAATGAAGGTAGCTAAACAAACTTTTAAATTTTTCGTCCTTATAGCATTTCTTTTTGCAAACGCTGTTGCAATGGCTGATACCAGCACAAAAGACCCTGTTGTTTCTGGTAATAAGGTAGATACAGTAGATGAGATTAAAGATTATATTTCTCATCACTTAAAGGATTCTCACGATTTTCATTTTTATACACATAACGAATCTGGAAGACATTATAGTTTTTCGTTACCCGTTATTGTTTGGACAAGCAATGGATTAAAAACATTTATGTCTTCGGCATTTCATCACGATGATGCTGGACACGTCATTGTAGATAAAGGCGATACTAAGTTAGTAAAAATACACAGCAAGATTTACGAATTAGATCAAGGAGCTACATCAGTTAATTTTGATGCTGATCATCATGCAACTAATGCACACAAGGTTATCGATTTTTCTATCACAAAATCGGTGTTTGGTATGTTGTTAACTGGTTTGTTAATGCTTTTAGGTTTTGGTGCTTTAGCGAGAGGATTTAAAAAAGGGAAATCTATTCCTACAGGTTTTTCTAGAGTTTTAGAGCCATTAGTAATTTATGTTAGAGACGAGATAGCAAAACCAAACATTGGAGAGAAAAAGTACCGCAAATTTATGGGCTTTTTATTAACTGTGTTTTTCTTCATCTGGATATTAAATTTATTAGGATTAACACCATTAGGTTTTAATGTTACAGGTCAGATCGCAGTAACAGCATGTTTAGCTATTTTTACCATGATTATTTATATGGTTAGCGGAAGCAAAGATTTTTGGGCACACACATTATGGATGCCAGGAGTTCCTTATTTATTAAGACCAATTTTAGCGGTTATAGAACTTGTAGGTTTTATCGTTATTAAGCCGTTTTCATTGTTAGTACGTTTATTTGCTAATATTACAGCAGGTCACTTTGTAGTGATGAGTTTAATTGCTTTAATGATTACAATGAAAGAGGCATTTGGGCCAGTAACATCTACAGGAATGTCATTGGTGTTATCATTATTTATAATGGTAATAGAGCTTTTAGTAGCGTTTTTACAAGCGTTTATTTTTACGATGTTATCATCGTTATTTATCGGTATGGCTGTTGCAGAACATGACCATCATTAAAATGAATTTGTTTAATTAATATTTATAAAAATCAAATTACTATGTACAATTTAATTGGAGCAGGATTAATCGTAATCGGAGGAGGAATCGGATTAGGTCAAATTGGTGGAAAAGCAATGGAAGGTATTGCTAGACAACCAGAAGCAGCAGGAAAAATTCAAACTGCGATGATCATCATTGGTGCCTTATTAGAAGGTTTAGCTTTCGGTGCATTAATCTTAGGGAAATAAGACTATTTCCTTGACAAAACAAAAACAGAATCCTGTAACGGTTGGTTGCAGGACCTGTTTTTAAAATTAAACAAAAACAAATAACAACTAATTTATAGTTTTCATGGATCAGTTATTACAAGATTTTTCGCCAGGCTTATTTTTTATGCAAGCCATTATCTTATTAATATTAATCGTATTAATGAGAAAATTTGCATGGAAACCTATTCTTGATGCATTACAATCAAGAGAAGACGGTATTCAAAATGCATTAGATGCTGCAGAAAATGCAAAGTTAGAAATGCAAAATCTACAAGCAGATAACGAAAAGTTATTAAAAGAAGCGCGTGCAGAACGTGAGACAATGCTTAAAGAAGCTAGAGATTTAAAAAATAAAATGATTGAAGACGCTAAGACAGAAGCTCAAGAAACGGCAAACACTATGATTGCTCAGGCTCAAGCTGCTATTGAAAGCGAAAAGAAGTCTGCTATGGCAGAATTAAAAAATCATGTTTCTGGCTTGTCTATAGAAATTGCAGAAAAAGTAGTTCGTAACGAATTATCTAACAAAGAAGAGCAACTAAAATTAGTTGAGTCTATGTTAGGTGAAGCAACTTTAAACTAGTAAGACATGTCAGGATCAAGAGCAGCCATTAGATACGCAAAAGCGGTTTTAAGTATAGCAACAGATCAAAATTCTGCAGATGTAGTAAATGGCGATATGAAGACTATCGCTAACGCTATTGCGGAAAATAAGGATTTAAACCAGATGCTTCAAAGTCCTGTAGTAAGATCCTCAGATAAAAAGGCAGTATTAACGTCTGTTTTTAAAGATGCTAATGTTTCTACATCAAATTTAATAGATACTTTAATTGCGAATAAGCGATTAGCATTATTAAGTGATGTTGCGGAAAGTTATACTCAGTTATTCGATCAGTTAAGAGGAAGTCAAATAGCATCAGTTACAACGGCTGTACCATTGACAGATGATCTAAAAACAAAAGTGATCGCAAAAGTAAAGGAACTGACAGGCAAAGAGACAGAAGTAGAAAATATAATTGATGAAAGCATTTTAGGTGGTTTCATATTAAGAGTTGGAGATATTCAGTATAATGCTAGTATTTCAAACAAACTCAATAAATTAAAAAGAGAATTTACACTAAATTAAAAAACGTTAGAGTAGGCGTCTAACGTCTAAGATCTAACGTCTAATATCTAAATAAAGATGGCAGAAGTAAAACCAGCTGAAATATCAGCAATCTTAAAACAACAACTTTCAGGTTTTGAAGCAGGTGCTTCATTAGACGAAGTAGGAACAGTATTAACTGTAGGTGATGGTATTGTACGTGCTTACGGATTAGCTAACGCACAATATGGTGAATTAGTAGAATTCGAAGGTGGTGCAGAAGGAATTGTACTTAACCTTGAGGAAGATAATGTAGGTATTGTACTTTTAGGTACTTCAGTAGGCGTTAAAGAAGGTTCTACGGTTAAACGAACAGAGCGTATTGCCTCAGTAAAAGTAGGTGAAGGTATTGTTGGCCGTGTGGTAGATACTTTAGGTAACCCAATTGATGGTAAAGGACCAATAGCTGGCGACACTTATGAAATGCCTTTAGAGCGTAAAGCACCAGGTGTTATTTACAGAGAGCCAGTAACAGAGCCATTACAAACTGGTATTAAGGCGATCGATGCTATGATTCCTGTAGGTAGAGGTCAACGTGAGTTGGTAATTGGTGACCGTCAAACTGGTAAAACAGCCGTTTGTATTGATGCGATCTTAAATCAAAAAGAATTTTACGATGCAGGTGAGCCTGTATATTGTATATATGTTGCTGTAGGTCAAAAAGCTTCAACAGTAGCTTTAATTGCTAAAACCTTAGAAGAAAAAGGAGCTTTAGCTTATACTACCATAGTAGCTGCAAATGCATCAGATCCTGCTGCAATGCAAGTTTATGCGCCATTTACAGGTGCTTCTATTGGAGAATATTTTAGAGATACTGGTAGACCAGCTTTAATTGTTTTTGATGATTTATCAAAACAAGCCGTTGCTTACCGTGAGGTATCTTTATTATTAAGACGTCCTCCAGGACGTGAGGCTTATCCTGGTGATGTATTTTACTTACACTCTAGACTATTAGAGCGTTCTGCAAAGGTTATTAATGATGATGCTATTGCAAAAGAAATGAACGATTTACCAGAGGTATTAAAGCCATTAGTAAAAGGTGGAGGTTCTTTAACTGCTTTACCAATTATTGAAACACAAGCAGGTGACGTTTCGGCATATATCCCAACAAACGTAATTTCTATTACGGATGGTCAGATTTTCTTAGATGGTGATTTATTTAACTCAGGTGTACGTCCAGCGATTAACGTAGGTATTTCTGTATCTCGTGTTGGAGGTAACGCTCAAATTAAATCAATGAAGAAAGTATCTGGTACATTAAAGCTAGATCAAGCGCAGTTCCGTGAATTAGAAGCGTTTGCTAAGTTTGGTTCAGATTTAGATGCGGTTACTTTAAATGTAATTAATAAAGGTAAGCGTAACGTTGAAATCTTAAAGCAAGCACAAAATGATCCTTTTAAAGTAGAAGATCAAGTGGCTATTATATATGCTGGTTCTAAGAACTTATTAAAAGATGTTCCTGTAGAAAAAGTAAAAGAATTTGAACGTGATTATTTAGAGTTCTTAAATGCAAAGCATAGAGATACTTTAGATACACTTAAAGCAGGTAAATTAACTGATGAAGTTATTGATACCTTAACAAGTGTAGCGAAAGACCTTTCAGGTAAATATAGAAACTAGTAATAAGTACAAAGGCATTATTGAAAAGCATTAATAGATTTGTACTAAATACTTTACACTAATACGATGGCGAATTTAAAGGAAATTAGAAATAGAATATCATCAGTATCTTCTACGATGCAGATTACAAGTGCTATGAAAATGGTATCTGCTGCAAAGTTGAAGAAGGCTCAAGATGCTATTACAGCAATGCGTCCTTATTCTAATAAGTTAACAGAATTACTACAAAGCTTAAGTGCTACTTTAGATGAAGATTCTGGAAGTAAATATTCTGAGCAACGCGAAGTAAAAAATGTACTTATCGTTGCCGTAACGTCTAACAGAGGATTGGCTGGTGCATTTAATTCTAACATCATTAAGGAAGTTACAAGACTTACTAATGATACTTATGCTAACCAAGAGGTATCTTACCTAGCAATTGGTAAAAAAGCAAATGATGCCTTTAAAAAAACGGATAAAGTAATAGCAGATAAAAGTGAATTATTTGATGATTTAACGTTTGATAATGTCGCTGATATTGCAGAAATGCTTATGGACAAGTTCGTTTCTGGTGCTTTTGATAAAATTGAAATCGTTTATAATCACTTTAAGAATGCTGCGACGCAAATCGTAATGACAGAACAGTTTTTACCAATTGTACCTGTGGAAAGTGATGATAGTGTAAATTTAGATTACGTTTTTGAACCTTCTAAGCTAGAGATTGTAGAAGAATTGATTCCTAAATCTTTAAAAACACAGCTATATAAAGGCATTAGAGATTCTTTTGCTTCTGAGCATGGCGCACGTATGACGGCAATGCACAAAGCCACTGATAATGCTACAGAATTAAGAGATCAATTAAAGTTAACATACAACAAAGCGCGTCAAGCAGCTATTACAAACGAAATATTAGAAATTGTTGGTGGAGCTGAAGCTTTAAATAATTAAGTAGTACCTGCAAAAGCAGCCATCTAATTTTAAAATATTAAAAACCTAACTCACTAGAGTTAGGTTTTTTTGTTTCAACAACATTGGTTATTTTACGATTCTTATGAAAACAACAATAGGCATTTGTTTTGTGCTTCTAGTGGCTTTATGTCTAATGAAATGCACTTCAGTATCAAAATTGACAGATATACCATCTACGACTATAAAAGAGGCTTATTATAAACCTTGGAACTCAGGCATAGCATCTGGTAAAAGTGGCATAAATTTATACGTACGCTTAAATGAAAATACTATCATTTTAGACAGTGTACTTTTTAGAGAAAACGTATTAAAATTAAAAAATAGCCCAGTTGACAGCCTCTTATATGTAGCAAACTTACATTCTGATAATCATAAAATTAGAACAAAAACATCTAACTTTTATTCCTTTGATAGTAGTGTCGATGAATGTGTAATTAGCTACAAAATTAAGAACAGAAAAGGCCTTTTTTATCATAAGGTTTTTGGTGTTATGAAGCGTCAAACTATAAATTATCCCAGTTCTCCTACTAAAAATTAACATTTTTTACATTACTTCTTACAAAATATTACCGTTTATCGGATTTATATTGCCTTTAATGGATTTATTTATATATTGCACATCCAAATCTTTAAGCTATTAAAAAATGAAACATCTCAAGAGGGTAATATTTACCTTAGCAGTAACAGTTGTTTTATCTACTAATTTTCAGTGTGCAAGTTCACGAGTGAACTCTAAACAAGCAGCAGAACCATTATCTTTTAAGGTTAAACCTATTTATTATCAAGAATGGAATACAATAACTGAAGAAGAAAACTCAGGTATTAATGTTTTTGTACCTATAGAAGATAAGGCAGAAAACGTTGTAATAGACAGTATTTATTTCAATAATTTAAAAGGTCAACTTGTTAGAAATTACGGTAGGTATACAGCTGTACTAAAAAACAACTCGCCAAATCATACATTTGAAAATTTAGACACATCAGAAGAGTATCCATTTACTTTACAAGAAAATGAATGCGTCATTAGGTATATTGAAAACGGTAAAACAAAGTTTCATAAGGTTGCTAACGTTTTAGAAAAGGAACGTATTCAATATGAAGATGGGCCGCCTTTAGCGTATCAAAGAAGACGAGAAGCAATGATTGTTTCTGGTGAGGGTTCACATTTAGCATCTGTAGCTACTTTTCAAGAGTCAACAGCCTTTAAAGTAAAGACCATATCTTTTCAAGAATGGTATGCTGGCATTAAAATTGGCGGTACAGGTATGAATGTATTTGTTCCTATTGTAAATAAAGGGGATCATATCAAAATTGATAGTGTATATTTTAGAAATTTAAAAGCAAAACTGGTAGAAGACTCTGGGAGATATACAGCAGTTTTAAAAAATAAATCACCATATTATACCTTTAAAAAAGCAGAAAAAGACCCAGACTTTCCGTTTACATTAGAAGATAATGAATGTGCTATTAGTTTTGTAGAAAATGGCGAAGTTAAGTATGTTAAAGTATCAGATTTAAATGAAAAAAGAGGTGTTTATTACGAAAATGGTCCGCCCAAAATCTATGAACGGCAAAAGAGAGCATCCTCTGTTACCTCTATAAAATCTATACTCATGAGAACATTTTTAAACGGCATAAAGTTTAAACGAAATGTCCTTGTTCAATTGTGATTTTAAGATTTCAATACATGCTATCTATTTAGATCAGTGTTGCATAGAACGGTCAAATAAAGATACTTTGATATTAATTCTTACGGGTTGGGTTTAAAATGCATTAATTTAATACTTTTGAGTCTTACTGATAATAATACTCTTGAGCGGATTTAAATCACTTTTTAAACAAACTTTCATTTATGGCTTAGCAACGGTTTTGCCAAGGATGTTAGGTTTTATTCTGGTACCACTTTATACCAATCCAGACGTATTATCTGTAGAAGAATACGGTAGAGTATCATTTATATTTGCCTATTTTGTACTTTTTAATGTCTTATTGGCCTATGGCATGGAAACCGCTTTTTTTAGGTTTTTTAATAAAGAAGAAGACCAAGAAAAGGTAATAAGTACCTCGGCAATAACATTAATATTTAGCTCATTTGCACTTATTGGAATCGCCTTTTTATTTAGAACTCAGATCTCAACACTCATTAATATAGACCTAAAGTATCTAAATTTAGTATTTGTTATTTTACTGTTAGACGCTTTAGTAATAATACCGTTTTCTTGGTTAAGAGCCACTGCGCAACCTATGCGATATGCTATAATTAAGATTTGTAATGTCGCAGTTAATTTAGGGCTTAATATATTCCTCTTATTATATTTAAAAGACCTTGCAAAAGGGAATACGATTTTCAATAATATTTATGTAGAATCGTATGAAATTAGCTATATATTTATTTCTAATGTTATAGCAAGCGGATTAACGTTGTTAGCATTAGCGCCATTTTACGCTAAAATTAAATTAAAATTCGACGCCGTTTTATGGAAAAAAATGATGCGTTATGCATTACCTGTACTCATCGCAGGTATTGCATATTCTGTGAACGAAACCTTTGATCGTATTTTATTAGAATATCTTTTACCAGATGATATTGCAGACCAACAAATTGGGATGTATTCAGCCTGTTACAAGCTCGCTTTATTTATGACCTTGTTTGCAACCGCTTTTCGTTTAGGTATTGAGCCTTATTTTTTTAGTCATTCTAAGACTGAAAATCCACAAAAAAACTATGCTAAGATTTTAGAATACTTTATTGCGTTTGGTTCGGTGATTCTTTTAGTAGTAGTTGTATTTGCTGATCTTTTAAAGCCTTATATTATTTTAAGTGAAGCTTATTACGACGCCATGTGGATTGTACCTTTTATACTTTTAGCTAATTTTTGTTTAGGCATTTACCACAACCTTTCAGTATGGTATAAAATTACAGATCGTACTAAGTTTGGTGCTTATATTTCAATATTTGGAGCTTTAGTAACCTTGGTGTTAAATTTTGTTTTAATTCCTAAAATAGGATTTAAAGGTTCTGCCATTGCAACCGTTTCCGCGTACGCTATTATGATGCTATTATCGTTTTATTTTGGACGAAAATACTATCCAATCCCATATAATCTCAAGAAAATAAGTCTATACCTTGTGACCTCTATCGTATTCTCATTTACATTTTTTTATAACTATCGCGAAAATTATTTGATAGGAATTGCAATGTTAATTGTATTTTTGGGCTTAGTTATTATGCTTGAAAAGAAAGAGTTAAAACAAGTATTGAACAGACAAAAGTAAACATGAAAATAAAAGTAATAAATAAATCCAGACACGATTTACCGCATTATGAAACCATAGCTTCCGCTGGTATGGATTTACGTGCAAGCTTAACAGAATCTAGAATTTTAAAACCTTTAGAAAGAACAATTGTTGGTACAGGGTTATTTATAGAATTACCAATTGGTACAGAAGCGCAGGTAAGACCAAGAAGTGGATTAGCCGCAAAAAAAGGAATTACAGTCCTTAATGCACCAGGAACAATAGATGCAGATTACAGAGGCGAAATCGGTGTAATATTAGTAAACCTGTCTAACGAAGATTTTGAAATTAATAATGGTGAGCGTATTGCACAATTAGTTATTGCAAAACACGAACGTGCAGAATGGGTAGATGTTTTAGAATTATCTGAAACGGATAGAGGAGAAGGTGGTTTTGGAAGTACAGGTGTAAAATAATTACAAGGCTACAAATCGAATAAAAAGAGTTATAAAAGTGATATTTTGACTCTTGTTAGTAATATTAAGTTAGAATAAAAAATATAAGTATAACCTAAAAGATACCTGCTTTCGCAGGCATAATTATGAAAATAATAGTACCAATGGCAGGTCGAGGCTCTCGTCTTAGACCACATAGTTTAACAGTACCTAAACCTTTAATTCCGGTTGCAGGTCAACCAATAGTGCATCGTTTAGTTAAAGATATTGCAAAAGTATTAAAGCAACCTATAGAAGAAATTGCGTTCGTTTTAGGAGATCCAGCGTTTTTTGGAGAAGAGGTTGTAAGTAGTCTAAAAGAATTGGCAGAAGGCTTAGGCGCAAAAGCATCTATTTATAGACAAGACCAACCTTTAGGTACAGGTCATGCGATAATGAGTGCAAAACCATCTCTTTCAGGACCAGCAGTAATTGCGTATGCAGATACTTTAATTAGAGCAGAATTTGATCTAGATCCATCTGCAGATAGTGTGATTTGGACTAAATGTGTAGAAAACCCAGAAGCGTATGGTGTAGTAAAATTAAATGACGATCAAAATATTGTTGAGCTTGTAGAAAAGCCAGAATCTTTTGTTAGTGATCAGGCCGTAATTGGTATTTATTACTTTAAAGATGTTGCCGTTTTAAAAGAAAAATTACAAGAAATCTTAGACGAAAACATAATGAATGGTGGCGAATACCAAATTAATGATGGTATTAAACGTATGATGGCAGATGGGAAAGTATTTAAAACCGGAACCGTTGATGAGTGGATGGACTGTGGAAACAAAGCCGTTACCTTAGAAACTAATGCCAAAATGTTAGGCTTTTTAACAGCAGACAACGAAGAGCAATTAATTGACGATTCTGTCGTTTTAGAAAACGCAACAATAATTGAGCCTTGTTATATTGGTAAAGGAACCATTTTGAAAAACACAACCGTTGGACCACATGTGTCTATAGGTAAAGATTGTGTTATAGAAAATTCAACCGTTAAAAATAGCTTAATACAAAACCAAAGCAAAATCAAAAATGCTAATTTAGATGAAGCTATGATCGGTAATTACGTTAAGTACAATGGCGAGTTTACTAAGATTAGTATAGGAGATTATACAATTATGGAGTAATGCATTGCTGCGTAAGCAGGAATCTCTTTTTTAGTTGAGTAATCTTTGGAACAACTTTTGAAAGACATCTTATAATTAAAATCTAGCAAGGATGTATATCATTTTGTATACTATTAAAATAAAACCCAATCAGGAAGAAGATTTTATTGAAGCTTGGAAAGGTTTAACAGAATTGATATACAAAAACGAAGGCAGTTTAGGCTCTAGATTACACAAAAAAGATGCCTTAAGTTATTTTGCATACGCACAGTGGCCAGATAAAGAAACGTTTGATAATGCAGGTGGAAATTTACCTAAAGAAGCTAATCGTTTTAGAGAAAAAATGAGAGCCTCATGCGAAAAATTTGAAGTCTTAGAGACGTTTGAAATGATAGAAGACCTGCTTAAAAAACAACAAAGTGAATAAGAATTATATCTTATTATTGATTTTTATCTTCGGAATGTTAGGCGTTCCACAGGCAAGCTATGCTCAAGTTGATTTTAATAAAAGACCAGATGACGATTTAGGAAATTATGAAGATGAATTTCAAGAACATTTCTTTGAAGCCTTAAAACAGAAAGGCATCGAAAATTATGATAAAGCTGTGGAAGCACTTCATAAATGTTTAAATCTCGATAGTAAAAAACCGGTTATTTATTTTGAGTTAGGTAAAAACTACAACAAACTCAAAAATTTTGGAGCCGCAGAAGACCATCTAAAAAAAGCAATAGAAATGCAGCCTGATAATGTTTGGTTTTTAGATGAGCTCTACGATGTATATTTTCAACAAGAAGATATTAAAAATGCTCTAAAGACTATTAAACAGCTGGTAAAATACCATCCAGATTACAAAGAAGACCTGGCAGCACTCTATGTTAGAGAAGAAAAATATAAGCAAGCA
This sequence comes from Winogradskyella eckloniae, assembly GCF_013249045.1. Lineage (GTDB taxonomy): Bacteria > Bacteroidota > Bacteroidia > Flavobacteriales > Flavobacteriaceae > Winogradskyella > Winogradskyella eckloniae. The sequence goes on along the minus strand of NZ_JABRWP010000001.1, from coordinate 83,193 downwards.
TTAGATATTTTAGATGAGTTAGATGCAGAATTTGGGCTGAGTGAATCTAGAGATGCTATGCGCAATGATATTTACAGCATCACAGGTAATGCAGATGACAGAATAGAAAACTTGGAACAACGCATTGCTAATAACCCTAACAATGAGGATAATCACTTAAAACTTATTTATAGATATAGCCAAACAGGTGATCGAAAAAATGCCTATAAAGCGGCAGAAAATTTATTAAAAACAAAGCCAGACTCTAAATTTGTGCATTTGGCTTTGTATAAGTTTTATTTGCAAGATGGAAAGGTAGAAGATGCTATAGGTTCTGTTAAAACGGTTTTAACAAGCCCAGAGATCAATGCAGATGCAAAAGCAAAAGTGCTTAAAGATTTTGTGGCATTTGTAGGAAGGAACCCAGAATACGAATCGCATTTAATAGATATAACATCATTAGTAGACGACAATAAAGATGCACAAACGCATAGTGACTTAGGCTATTATTATCTTAAAGCAGGTGACAAGATAAAAGCACTCACTAATTTTAAAGAAGCCTTAAAACAAACACCAGACGACTTTAAACTTATAAAAGACGTATTACTACTACAAATAGATATTGAAGACTACACAAGCGCTGTAAATGGCGGAGAACAAGCATTAGAATTATATCCAGCACAACCCATTTTGTATTTAGTAGTTGGTGTGGCAAATAATAAATTAGGTTATTCTAAAAAAGCAATTGATAACTTAGAAATGGGATTAGAGTTTTTAATTGATAACCCAAATATGGAAGCCGATTTTTATTCAGAATTAAGTATTGCCCACAAGGCATTGAATAATATTAGTAAATCAGAAACGTTTGCTAAAAAGGCAAAAGCCCTTAAACTATAATTAGCAATGGAGTTAACCCAAATATATAAAAAAGCAAAGGTGAGTGTTGGTATTTTACTCATTCTATTTACGTTGAGTTGTAATTCTACAAAAAACGTAATTGCCTCAGGTAAAGCCAGTGATAAGCTTTCTGTAAAACAAGTCATTAAGCAACACGAAAAAAATAGCACTGCGTTTAATACGCTAAAGGCTAGAGTAAAAATAGACATAACGCAGAACGATAAAACGCAAGGTGCAGGTTTTACACTGCGTATAGAAAAAGATAAAGTAATTTGGTTAAGCGAATCTGTTTTGGGTTTGGCTCGTATGATGATCACACCAGATAAAGTAAGATTTTATAATAAAATAGATAATGAATATTTTGATGGCGATTACAAACTATTAAGTGATGTTGTTGGTATTGAATTAGATTTTATGAAAGTACAGAATATCTTATTAGGTCAGGCTATTTTTGACCTTAAAGAACAACCACATCAGGTTGCTTTAAGTGGAAATTCTTACGCAGTAAGTCCTAAAGATCAAAGTGCACTTATGGATTTGTTTTATTTATTAAACCCATCGCACTTTAAAATGGATAGTTTACAACTGCAACAACCATTAAAAAAACGAATGCTACAAGTAGATTACGCTTCATATCAAGAAATAGATGAAGAAATCATTCCTAAAAACATTAGAATTGTTGCCGTTGATGATAGTAATGAAGTTGCCGTTGCTATGGCGTTTAAATCCGTATCTTTGAACGATGAAGTGCGTTTTCCATTTAAAATCCCTTCAGGTTATAAAGAAATAGTAATAAAATAATGGTTTGTCATCTAGACAGATAAAAACATGATCAACGAGAAATCGCATAGAAATATGACAATTAAAAAACTAACATATATCGTTTTTATGTTAGGGTTTTTATTTTCTACAGCAATAGGTTTTGCGCAAAGTAATAAGCAAAAAGAACTGGAGGCACAACGTCAGCAAAAACTAAAAGAAATAAAGCTGATAAATGCATTATTATATAGTAAAAAGAAAGAGCAGAAATCTGCAATTACACTCATTGAAGACATCAACTATAAAGTAAGCGTTCGTAAAAATTTAATAAGAATAACTAACGAACAAGCTAATTTATTGACGCGAGAGATCAATAGCAATCAAAATGAAATTGCTAGTTTAAAAACGCAGCTAAAAGAGCTTAAAGATGATTATGCTGCCATGGTTGTAAAATCTTATAAAAGTAAGTCTGAGCAAAGTAAAGTGATGTTTTTATTGTCGTCTAGCAACTTTCAGCAAGCCTACAAACGCTTACAATACATAAAACAGTATTCTAATTATCAAAAGGAACAAGGTGTTGCCATAAAGGCTAAAACTAAAGAATTAGAGGTATTAAATGTTCAATTAAATAAGCAGAAAGAAGACAAGCAAAAACTAATTGAAGAAAACCGAGTTGCTAAACGTGAATTAGAAGGCGAATTAAAACAGCGAGAAGAGTTAATGACCTCTATTAAATCTGAAATGGGAAAATTTACAGCCCAGATTAAAAAGAAAAAGCAAGAAGCGGCACAATTAGATAAAGAGATTGATCGATTAATAAAAGAAACCATTGCTGCTGCAAATAAGAAAACGGGTAAAACATCGGCCAAAGGTAAGTTTGTAGAAACACCAGAAGCAAAAAAACTATCTGCAAATTTTGAATCTAATAGAGGACGATTAGGTTGGCCAGTTTCTAGAGGCGTTATTAAGGGGAAATTTGGAAAAAGACGCTCATTAACAGATAACTCTATTACTCAAAATTATAAAAGTATTTACATTGCAACGGACGCTAACTCTGATGTAAAAGCTGTTTTTAATGGTGTGGTTGCTCAAATCCACGTGATGAAACGAGGTAATCCTGCAATTTTCGTAAGACATGGTAGTTATTTAACGGTTTATATGAACCTTTCTGAAGTTAAGGTTAAGAAAGGCGATAAAATAAAAACTGGGCAAGTAATAGGTAAAGTTTTCGCTAACAAATTATCTGGCGAATCACTTTTAGGTTTCAGAATATATAAAAACGATCAAGTTCTTAATCCAGAACCTTGGTTAGCTAAGTATTAATCAAAAAGTGCTTTAAGTTCAGTAGCATCATCTGGTTTCATTTTTCCTGCCAATAATAAGCTCAATTGTTTACGACGCAAAGCGGCATCAAAACGTTGCTTTTCTAATTCTGTTTCAGGTATCAATTCTGGTACTTTTACAGGTCTTCCGGTTTCATCTACAGCAACAAACGTATAAATAGCTTCATTGGCTTTAACGCATTCGCCAGACTCTCTGTCTTCTATCCAAACGTCCATATAAACTTCCATCGATGATGAAAACGCTCTAGAAACTTTGGCTTCAATCATTACAACACTTCCTAAGGGCACAGATCTATTAAATGCGACATGATTTACAGAAGCTGTAACAACAATACGTCTAGAGTGTCTTCTAGCAGAAATACTAGCAGCTCTATCCATACGAGCTAATAATTCGCCACCAAATAAATTATTGATTGGGTTGGTTTCACTTGGTAACACTAAATCGGTTACAATAGTTTTAGATTGAGACGCAGTTCTAGATTGCATAAGGATATTAAGAATTTGTGCAAATATAGATTGATTTTATATTGCAGAGTAAAGATTCTGAATTAAAAAAAAGAAAAGGTTACTGTAATTTTTTTATCAATAACCAAGCATCACGGTTGTGCGCTTTACGAATTTTATATAATTCGCGTTGTGCTTCCTCTCTAGAAATAAAACTTGCATAAACCACCTCATGCAATCCATATCTATTTGTACCAATAGCACGTGCTTTATAGCCTTTTGCTCTAAGTTGGTTTACCTTTTTTAGAGAATTAGCTTCAACTCTAAAAGCACCAGCTACAATATGGTAATTCCCTTGTTGTTTTTCTATAGATAAAGTGGCTGCAGGTAATGGATTACTAATTACAAAAGTTGCTTCTTGTACTTTTGCGTCTAGTTCCTCATTAGCTTGTTCTTGTGCCAACTGATTGTGGTTTTCTATTGAGGTATTATTATAGTACGTCATAGCACTAAAACCACCAAGTCCCAATAATAGAACAGCAGCGGCTGCATATTTCATCCAATTTCTATTAGATCGCTTTTCTGGATGTAAAACAATAGGAGAATTTACCTCAATCTCTTCAACATTTGCTAAATAAATCTCTCTATCAATATCAATAGAGGTAAAATGTGATAAACCAAAAGCATCCGTAAGGTAGTTAATTTGGCTAGATGGATTAAACTGAATTTTTCCATCTGCATTTAAACTTAAATCTCCAATATTTTTTAGTTGAACAATTTCTCCTTCACCCAAAAATGACTTAAAAGATTTAACCTGATTAGAAATTTTATTTAAAGCCGTTAGGTATGGGATTTTTTCAACTTCAGCTATATAATTAGCCAACAACCCATCGTTTTGTTGTAGTTGCTCGTTAAAAGACAAAGCCTTTTTAGGAGGATAAAACGAATGCGTAGTTTCGTGTAATTTTGCTGATACACGTTGTGTTAAAAACGCTCCAAACTCAGGAATAGTCACACAATCGTATCTGTATAATAAGTCGCTAATGTAATTTTCTAAATGCATGTGGAGCAAAGTTAATTTTTTTTAACTTCTATAAAAAAAATCAAGTATAGAGTTATTAACACTGCAACATTTTTTTGCTTTTTTAGGATCTAAAAACAAGGTGTAAAATCTGAAATATCCGGAAGACGAGGCAGTAATCGTTTTAATTGAGAACGATTGTAAGACAAGTTAAAGTCTTGAAAAAAGCTCTTTTTTAAGTCCTTAGATGAAAATACCAACACACCGTTTCTTTTAATATCAATATAAGATATACGCATATTAAATTCTTCAGTTGGTGTTTCAATATTTTGCGAAAATTGAAAATCTTTGAAATTTTGGAGATTATTCATTGATAACGACGCATCACTTAAATCTATTAAATTTAATCTAGGCTTAATTGTAATAGCATCGTCAATACGATTAACTTTTGATGTTTGTGCTGAAACAGAAAAAGCAAACAAAATAATTAAGATAAAACTAAAATGAATTTTCATAAGTTGCTATTTATCAAGTAAAAATAAGAAAAACTTACAGTTTTGTTTTAATAGTTATGTTAAATTAGTAGCAAAAGTATTCTTTTAAATGACAGAACAACAACTTATATATGCGTTAGCATTACAACACGTACCTAAGATTGGAGCGACGACTGCAAAAAAATTAATAAATCATTGTGGTTCTGCAGAAGCTGTATTAAAAGAAAAAAAATCTAAACTTTTAAAAATTGATGGAATAGGTAGCGTTACCATTCAAGGACTTTTTGATAAAACGCATTTAGTAGAAGCAGAAAATGAACTTCGATTTATAAAAGACCATAACATTGTTACGCATTATTTTACAGAAGAAACATATCCCGAACGCTTAAAGCATTGTCTCGATGGCCCTATAATTTTGTTTCAATCCGGAAACATTAATATTAAACAACAACGAATAATTAGTATTGTTGGCACCCGAAAAATAACAACTAGCGGAATAGCATTTTGTGAAAAGTTGGTAGAGACGCTATCACAGTTTAACCCTATTATTGTTTCTGGTTTTGCTTATGGAACCGATATTACGGCTCAGAAAGCGGCTGTTAAACATAATTTACAAACCATTGGCTGTTTAGCTCATGGATTAAATCAGATCTATCCTAAAGTGCATAAAAAATATGTAGCAGATATTGAGAATCATGGCGGATTTTATACCGACTTTTGGAGTTCAGACCCTTTTGATCGCAATAATTTTTTAAAACGAAATAGAATAATTGCAGGTCTCAGTGAAGCCACTATTGTTATAGAATCTGCAGAAAAAGGTGGTAGTTTGGTTACAGCAGACATCGCTAATTCGTATAATAGAGAAGTGTTTGCTGTACCAGGAAGAACTACAGACAGCCAGAGTATAGGTTGTAATAATTTGATAAAATTTCAAAAAGCACATTTATTATCGCATCCTTTAGATGTGCCTTATATGTTAAATTGGGAGTTAGAACCAAAGGAAAAACCCGCTGTGCAACATCAGTTGTTTGTAGCACTAGAACCTGATGAGAAAATTATTTACAATTTTTTAAAAGAAAACAACAAAGAATTGTTAGACGTTATTGCTATTAAATGCGAAATGCCAACGTATAAAATTGCTGGCATTTTATTGAATATGGAATTGAAAGGTGTGGTAAGACCGCTTCCAGGAAAGTTGTTTGAAGCTATTTAGAAAAGGTCACATTTAATTGTATTATTTATTCTAAATAACCGCTAAAAACATGCTTGTTTAATACCCAACCTTAGCTCTAACGCGTTCTAAAACATCATCAGCTACTATTTTAGCTTTTTCAGCGCCTTTAGCCAACGCAGCATCAATTTGGTCAAGATTATCCATATAATAAGCGTATCGTTCTCTTATTTCGCTAAAACGCTTTAATACCAATTCGTATAATGCTTGTTTAGCATGGCCATATCCATAATTTCCACCCTCGTAATTGGCTTTCATTTCTGTAATTTGTTCTTCAGATGCTAATAAGCTATAGATAGCAAAACAGTTGCATGTCGCCCAATCTTTTGGGTCTTCTAAAGGTGTGCTGTCTGTTTCAATAGACATTATTTTTTTTCGAAGTTGTTTTTCTGGTAAAAATATATTGATAAAGTTCCCTCTACTTTTACTCATTTTTTCACCATCAGTACCAGGAATTAACATGCTATTTTCTTGTACCTTACCTTTAGGTAATACAAAGGCTTCTCCCATTTTTGCATGAAAACGAGAAGCGACATCGCGTGTCATTTCTATATGTTGCAATTGGTCTTTACCTACCGGAATAATTTCGGCATCATACAATAGTATATCTGCTGCCATTAACATTGGGTAGGTAAATAGCCCAGAATTTACATCTTCTAAACGATCGGCTTTATCTTTAAAGCCATGAGCTAAAGTTAAACGCTGATAAGGAAAAAAACAGCTTAAATACCAGGATAATTCTGTAACTTGTGGAATATCACTTTGTCTGTAAAATACTGTTTTTTCTATATCTAATCCACAGGCTAACCAAGTGGCTGCTACAGAATATGTGTGAGATCTTAATTCTTCAGCATTTTTTATTTGTGTTAATGTATGTAAATTAGCAATAAAGAGAAACGAATCGTTTTTAGCGTCGTTTGCCATCTCAATTGCTGGTAAAATTGCGCCTAATATATTTCCTAAATGTGGCGTTCCTGTACTTTGTACACCTGTTAAAATTCTTGCCATAATATTACCTGCGAAAACAGGTACCTTTTTAAATTGATAAATAAAAAACAAAGGTAAATTTTTTAGCGTAACTATAAGAAGCCGTTTAAAATAATTAACTAGTTTTGGTGCTATGGCAGTTTTTAAATATCCATTTTGGGTTTTATATAGGATTTGGTTCTACATTTTAGTAGCTATTCCTATTATTGTAATGTTTCCTATATTAATTATTTCTATTTTAAGGGAACAATGGTATCCGCTATTTTTTAAGTTGGCTCGTCTTTGGTCTAAGTTTATATTAATAGGGATGGGTTTTGTTTATAAGATAGAAAAAGCAGAAACTCCAAATCCAAAGAAGAGTTATATGTTTGTGGCCAATCATACATCTATGGCAGACATTATGTTAATGTTGGTAGCAGTAAAAAACCCTTTTGTATTTGTTGGTAAACAAGAGTTGGCAAAAATTCCATTATTCGGTTTTTTTTATAAACGTACATGTATTTTAGTAGATCGCAGTAGTGCTAAAAGTAGGCAAGCTGTATTTTTGAGAGCACAACGACGTTTAAAGCAAGGTGTAAGTATTTGTATCTTTCCTGAGGGTGGTGTACCTGAAGAACATATTTTGTTAGATGCTTTTAAAGATGGCGCTTTTAGATTAGCTATAAATCATCAAATTCCTATTGTGCCTATCACATTTTACGATAACAAAAAGCGTTTTTCTTATACGTTTTTTAGTGGTAGTCCTGGAAAAATGCGTGCTAAGATTCATAAATTTATTCCTACAGTTGGCTTAACAAATGAAAACACTAAGGTATTGAATGAAAAAACAAGAGAGCTCATTTTAAAAGCGCTTGTTTTGAACACAAAAAAAAGCTACTCTAACCAGGAGTAGCTTTTAAAATCATTGCATTCATCATAGCTTTTTTTAATCTACCATTGGTAGCATTGCAATAACCTAAAATTTATAACTTAAACCAGTATATAAACCAATAAAGTAAGGTTTAAAATTACCTGTGGTATTACTAAAGGTGTTAATTTGGTATTTAAAAGTCGGTTCTAAGTTAATGTGCCATTGTTTAGAGACATTATAGTCCATACCTAAACCAAAATTGGCACTAAAACTAGTAGTGTTAATATTGTTTGCTTCTCCAATTAATGTTGTGGTTCCATTAACATCTGCATAAATTTCGTTATTATTTAAAATAAAGGTACTAAATCCACCAATTAAATTAACGCCAAACTTTTTATCTAGTACATTGTATTCGAGTTCAACAGGAACTTCAATAAATCCAAATTTTTGATCAATCTCACCCGCAGTTTTGGTATTAAAAACTTCTGGAATAGATGATCTGTTCATCATTGTAGTACTCATTAACGAGACATGATTTTCGTTAGAGTTAAAAGTGATGTTCTTATATTCTGCCTCTATACCTCTAGCAGCAGTTTCTGCTCCTGTAAAGGCATATACATCTGAAGTTGATTGGTTTAAGTTAACACGATTAATACCAGCTCTAATTTTTAATTTTTTTGAAATAGAATAGCTACCAGCAATACCATAACTCATATTAATATCACTGCTTTTAGCGTTATCATTAAACTGCATATCTATTGAAGAACCTTTACCAAAAGAATTAAAATAAACAGGCGCAACATTAGGTGCAACGCTCCACCTGCTTGGTTCATTTTCTTTTTCTTCTTCATTAATGCTTTCATTGTTTTCTGCAATTGCATCTACAATAGATTCTTTTTCAATAGTCTTATCTATATCTATTGAATGCTCTGAGTCGTTATTCTCTGTCTTATTTGTGACTGAAGTTGTAGATTCCGAATTTTGGTTTTCTGAAGAATGCTTTTCGTAAACAACATTTTCAGAATTGGAAATTGCTGTTTTGATTGCAGATTTGCGTTCTGTTTCAGATTTGAGTTGTATTTTGTTTTCTGTCTTTATAATAGAACTTGAAGTCGTTTGGCTAGCGACCTTGTCTGTATTGTCTTTAGTAATTGTGCTTCCTGCTAATTTATTACGCTTTTGAGCAGCAAGAGACGAAGCTTTGGTCTTAGAAGTATTTACAACATTGTTAGATTTTGAATTTGAATGTTCTGCAATTGTGCTTGCTTTTTGGTTTTCAGTCGCCTTATGGTGATTAATAGCGTTTGTTGTATTAGGAGTCTCTTCTAATTCAGAATTTGAGTTAGCGATGGTTGTAGAGTTAACCTTTAACTTATCTTGTTCTGTTTTTATAGTGTTATTAGAGTTTTCAGAATTAGGATTAGTATCGTTTTGATCCGTATTAACAACAGGGAATTGATCTGAGTTATTGTCATCAGAATTAAATACGGAAATACCAACAGTTAATAATAAAGCAATAGCCGCTGCTATACCACCAATTTGCCACCAAAGTGCAACAACTCTTCTTTTCTTCTTTTTCTTAGGAAGGCTATCACTTATACGATTCCATACGGCATCGTCAGGTGCTATTTCAAAGTCTTTAAACTTTTCTTGAAAAAGGCGATCTATGTTTTTATTCTCTTTCATTTTTATATGCTCTGCGAATTTGGGGTAGACGCGTTATAGGCTTCAATTTTATCTTTTAAAATCATTCTTGCTCTCGCTAAGTTAGATTTTGAGGTTCCGGTAGAAATATTAATTAACTCACTTATTTCAACATGCGAATATCCATCTAATACATACAAATTAAATACCAATCTATATCGATCTGGTAATTCTTGAATTATTTTTAATAAATATTCAATACTAACGTCACCTTCATTAATATCTACTGATACATCTTCTATATTTCCTTCATTAATAATATCATAAACTCCAACATTTTCTCTATAACGTTGTAATGATGTGTTTATCACTATACGTTTTAACCAACCTTCAAAAGACCCTTTATTATTGTATTGATCTATTTTACTGAAAATAGTTATAAATGCATCATGCAAATTATCTTCTGCTTCTGCATAGTTTTTTGAATACTTAAGACAAAGCGAAAATAATTTACTTGCAAATTGCTTGTATAATTGGCTTTGAGCTTCAGCATTTTGATTAATACAATTTTTTATGAGTAGATTTAAACTCACATGAGTCGAGGGTTTAGTTAATAATTAGTCTTTTGCTGTTTGAAGAGAAAACTGTCTTCCATCCATAACGGGAACTTCTACTAAATAATATTGGTCTTCACCATTTTCATCTTCACCTTGGTAAAACTTAAATATATATGTTTCAGATCCATTGACTAAAAAATCAAAACTTACCGTAACTTGTTCTGGTTGACCTCCACAAACGGCTGTATTATTTATGTATACGGTGTTTACTATACCAACTGTTCTTTCGTGACCATCTATTTCATAAATAAAGTCATTAAAATAATAGCAAGAATTTGGTTTAGTGTATGAAACAAAGATTTCATAACTTTCTCCTTGAACAAAATATTCAGGTATGTCAACACTCTCAATAGGTAAAACTTCTAAATAAAAATTCTCGCTAACACTATCATCTAGACTACAAGAAGTCATAGTAAGTATAAATATAAATAATAGGGCAATTTTTTTCATACTAAATCCTCAAATTTATATATAGATGTAAAAAAAGCAAAATGGTTGCGTCTAAAACTAAAAAAATCCTGAGTTTTCAGGATTTTTTTAGTTTTTAAATTAGTTAGACTCATTAATGAAGGCTCTAACTTTATCTTCTAACTCATCCATTAAATCTGGATTGTCTTGTATTAAAAGCTTAACAGCGTCTCTTCCTTGACCAAGTTTTGTGTCGCCATAACTAAACCAAGAACCGCTCTTTTTTACAATATCATGTTCTACAGCTAAATCTAAAATTTCTCCTACTTTAGAGACACCTGCGCCATACATAATATCGAATTCTGCAAGTCTAAAAGGTGGAGCCACTTTGTTTTTAACCACTTTAACACGCGTTTTGTTACCCATTACATTACCATTGCTATCTTTTATTTGTGTAGATCGTCTAATATCTAAACGTACAGAAGCATAGAATTTTAAGGCGTTACCACCAGTGGTTGTTTCTGGGTTACCAAACATAACTCCAATTTTTTCTCGTAACTGGTTAATAAAAATAACAGTACAATTAGTTTTGCTAATAGAAGCCGTTAATTTTCTAAGAGCCTGCGACATTAAACGTGCATGCAGTCCCATTTTAGAATCTCCCATTTCACCTTCAATTTCACTTTTTGGTGTTAAAGCAGCAACAGAATCTACAACAACAATATCAATAGCACCAGAACGAATTAAATTATCTGCAATTTCTAGAGCTTGTTCACCATTATCTGGTTGAGAAATTATTAAATTATCGATGTCAACGTTTAACTTTTCAGCGTAAAAACGGTCAAAAGCATGCTCTGCATCAATAAATGCAGCAATGCCTCCTGCTTTTTGTGCTTCTGCAATGGCATGCAATGTTAAGGTTGTTTTACCAGAAGATTCTGGACCATAAATTTCAATGACACGGCCTCTTGGGTAACCACCAACGCCTAATGCAATATCTAAACCTAATGAGCCAGATGATATAGCATCAACATCAACCACAGCTTGATCGCTCATTTTCATTACTGTTCCTTTTCCGTATGCTTTGTCTAACTTGTCTAAGGTTAATTTTAAAGCCTTTAATTTTGCATCTTTTTCGCTACTCATTTGTTCTTTTTTTTCTGAATTAATCTGACTTCAAAAATACGGCTTATTTTATTTATTTCATTTCTCGATGAATAATAACTCTAAAAGAAATTATTTTTTTTCGATTTTTATACGCAACCCTTTTACACTTTTTGCATCTATTAAATGAAAAAGGAAAAAATTGCTATGAAAAGCGTTACAATTAAACCCTGAAGTTCACTTTAGGGTTTAGTAACCTCTAAGTTTTTAGGTTGGTTTTATGTATAAAACTATAAGGAACTTATCTAAAAAAAGAAATTAGAAACGTATTAGGTGTTTCAGTTGTTGTCATATCAAATGAATATTTCATTTTGTAAGTATCCCTCAACAATTGTGAAGCCGATGAAGATTAACTTGTTAAGTTAAGTTTTAAGTTAGAAAGTTAATCTAGAAGCATCTTGAGTATTCAAGGTGCTTTTTTCTGTTTAATATAAAGGCATTTCACTAAAAGTGATATCTTTGCGGCTCAATAAATTCTTTAACCTTAAAATTAGTATAGCATGCAACTGTACAATAACTTAAGTGCCAAAGAAAGAGCAGAACTCATTGAACAAGCCGGAAAAGAACGCTTAACAATCTCTTTCTACAAGTACGCCAAAATTAATAACACCGAAATTTTTAGAAACCATTTATTTTTAGCTTGGGATGCCATTGATGTCTTAGGTAGAATTTACGTGGCAAAAGAAGGAATCAATGCACAACTCTCTGTGCCAGCTGAAAATTTTGAAGCTTTTAAACAGCATTTAGATACCATTTCGTTTTTAGAACATGTACGATTAAATATTGCTGTTGAGCATGATAATTTTGCGTTTTTAAAGTTAAAAGTGAAAGTGCGTCATAAAATTGTTGCCGATGGATTAAACGATGATTCATTTGATGTAACAAACAAAGGTGTGCATGTTAATGCCGAAAAATTTAACGAACTAATTGAGGATCCAAACACGGTATTGGTAGATATGAGAAATCACTACGAAAGTGAAATAGGGCATTTTAAAAATGCGATTACGCCAGATGTGGATACCTTTAGAGAATCATTAGATTTAATAGAAGAAGATTTAAGAGAACATAAAGAAGACAAGAAACTTGTAATGTATTGTACAGGTGGTATTCGTTGTGAAAAAGCCAGTGCTTATTACAAACATAAAGGCTTTAAAAACGTTTTTCAGTTAGAAGGTGGTATCATTAACTATGTGAGGCAAATTGAAGCTGAAGGTTTAGAAAACAAATTTCTTGGTAAAAATTTTGTGTTTGATCAACGTCGTTCAGAGCGTATTTCAGATGATATTATTGCTAATTGCCATCAGTGTGGTGAGCCAGCAGATTTACATACTAACTGTGCTAACGAAGCCTGTCATTTATTGTTTATACAATGTGAGTCTTGTAAAGAAAAAATGGAAAATTGCTGTTCTTCAAACTGTATGGAAATAAACCGACTGCCATATGAGGAGCAAAAAGCCTTAAGAAAAGGGCAAGGTAACAGTAATGATATTTTTAAAAAGGGACGAGCAGATCATTTGCCTTTTAAAAAAGATCTCCGTAACATTTTTGATAATTTTGATTCAAAATAATTAAAATATTCTATCTTAAATAAGTATACTTTAAGAAGTCCATAAATAATTTTATCTTTACTCATTAATTATTTACGAATCCTATATCTAGATTTTTAAAGACTCTAGATTTAATATATAAAATTTTTATGGCTTGTAACAGTTGTGCAACTGGAGAAGATGGCCAACCAAAAGGATGCAAAAACAATGGGACTTGCGGCACAGATAGCTGTAATAAACTCACTGTTTTTGATTGGTTAGCAAATATGTCGCTTCCAAACGGACAAAAACCGTTTATTGGTGTAGAAGTACGTTTTAAAAACGGAAGAAAACACTATTATAAAAATACTGAAAACCTTACTTTAAGCATTGGAGATATTGTGGCAACACAGGCAAAGTCTGGTCACGATATTGGTATGGTTACACTTACAGGAGAGCTGGTTAGTGTACAAATGAAGCGCAAAAAAATAAAACTAGATGACGCAGAAAATGTATTAAAGATATATAGAAAGGCTTCACAAAAAGATATAGATATTTGGTCTGCTGCTAGAGACAAAGAAGAACCAATGAAGGTGAAAGCGCGCCAGTTTGCTATAGATTTAAATCTGAAGATGAAAATCTCAGATATAGAATTTCAGGGTGATGGAAGTAAAGCCACATTTTATTACACTGCAGAAGAACGTGTAGATTTTAGAGAACTGATTAAAGTTTTTGCACGTGAGTTTAGAACACGTATAGAAATGAAACAAGTTGGCTTTAGACAAGAAGCAGCACGACTTGGAGGTATTGGTTCTTGTGGTAGAGAATTGTGTTGTTCTACATGGTTAACTGATTTTAGATCCGTAAGCACTTCTGCTGCTCGTTACCAACAATTATCGTTAAACCCTTTAAAATTAGCAGGTCAGTGTGGTAAGTTAAAATGTTGTCTAAATTATGAATTAGACGCCTATTTAGATGCACTAAAAGCGTTTCCTAAATCTGATGTAAAGCTATATACAGAAAAAGGAAATGCAGTTTGCCAAAAGACGGATATTTTTAAGGGATTAATGTGGTATGCTTATGAAGGTGAATGGATGAATTGGCATGTTATAACTACAGACCAAGCTAATGAAATTATAGAAAAGAATAAGAAAAAAGAAAAGGTTGCGAGTTTAGAAGAATACGCGGCTGAGCATATACAAGACACTAAAAATGAGTTTGAGAATGTGGTTGGCCAAGATAGTTTAACACGTTTCGATAGTCCAAAATCAAATAAGAAACGTAAAAATACTAGAAACAATCGTAATAATAAGAGTAGAAGTAACAGTAGTAACGGAAATAAAAACCGCAATAACAAAGCTAAAACTCAAAATAGAAATCGCAAACAAAAACCAAAAGCCAAAACCAATGATAAACCCAATGCTAAAAAAGCATAAATCATTATTTTTAGTTGTAATCAGTTGTTTATTCATTGCAAGTTGCGACTCAAATGCTGTATTTGATGAGTATCAATCAGTGCCAAATGAATGGAACAAAGACGCTATTATAAGTTTTAATTTTAAAGCTCCAGACACAATAAATAACTACAACTTGTACGTTAATCTAAGAAATACAAATGATTATGCGTTTAGTAATTTATTTCTTTTAGTAGAATTAAACTATCCAAACGGAAAAGCTGTTAAAGATACTTTAGAGTATAAAATGGCTGCACCAAATGGAGAGCTTTTGGGAACAGGGTTTACTGATATAAAAGAAAATAAACTTTGGTTTAGAGGATATAAAACACCATTTGCATTTAAAGAAGTTGGAGAATATACAGTTAGTATACAACATGCTATGAGAAATAATGGAGACGTTAATGGTGTAGAGAATTTAAAAGGAATAACAGATATTGGTTTTAGAGTAGAACAGGCTCAAAAGTAGTAAGTATGGCAACAAAGAAAACAACTAAATCAGAAGTTTTAGATTTTACAAAATACATTCGTTGGTTTTGGATTATATTTTTAGGTGGTATAGCATCTGTTGTATTATTATTCCTGTTAGCATCTTGGGGCGCTTTAGGTAAAATGCCAGATCATACGAAGTTAGAAAACCCAGAAACTAATTTAGCTACAGAAATTATTTCTTCAGATGGAGAAACTCTAGGTAAATTTTATTTTGATGATAACAGAACGCCAATAGGCTATGAAGATTTACCAAAAAATTTGGTTGATGCTTTGGTGGCTACTGAAGATATACGATTTTATGACCACTCAGGTATAGATGCTAGAGGTACCTTAAGAGCAATTACAAGCTTAGGTGGAAGTGGTGGTGCAAGTACAATATCTCAGCAAGTTGCTAGGCAATTGTTTGTAGGTGTTAGATCTAGTAATGTATTTGAAGCCTTAACCCAAAAAATAAAAGAATGGGTTATTGCTATACGTTTAGAACGTCAATATACCAAAGAAGAAATTATTGCCATGTATTTTAATATTTATGATTTTGGAAATAATGGTGATGGGATTCGTTCGGCATCAAATATTTATTTTAATAAAGAACCTAGAGACTTAGAAATAAAAGAATCTGCGATGTTAGTTGGCATGTTCAAAAATTCATCATTATACAATCCTATTCCTTCAAGAAATCCAGTGGGTGTAAAAAATAGACGTAATGTTGTCTTAGCTCAAATGTTTAAGTATGAATATATCACAGAAAAAGTAAAAGATTCATTACAAAAAACAGAATTAGATTTAGATTTTACACCAGAAAACCATCGTGAAGGTATTGCTACATATTTTAGAGAATATCTAAGAGGGTTTATGAAAGATTGGGCAAAGGATGAAAAAAACAGAAAGCCTGATGGCAGTAAGTATGATTTATATAGTGACGGTTTAAAGGTGTTTACTACCATTGATTCGCGTATGCAGCAATATGCAGAAGATGCAGTTGCTCAGCATATGCCAAGATTACAAGCTGAGTTTGACTTTCAAAATACCCCAAAATACAATAAAACACCACCATTTAGAGAGCTTAATCAAGCTGAGATTACGAAGTTAATGAATGATGGTATGAAGCGTGGTGAACGATGGAGAGTTCTTAAAGAACAAGGTAAATCAGATAAAGAGATTAGAGCTTCCTTTGAGAAGCCAACAGAAATGCGCGTTTTTAAATGGGTTAATGGTAAGGCAAGTGAAGTAGACACTGTTATGAAGCCAATAGATTCTATGCGTTACTATAAATCCTTTTTGCGACCAGGTATGATGTCTATGGATCCTTTAACAGGACACGTAAAAGCATGGGTTGGTGGTATGAATTATAAGCACTTTCAATACGATATGGTAAAGCAAGGAGCAAGACAAGTTGGTTCTACGTTTAAGCCGTTTGTTTATGCTACAGCAATAGATCAGTTACAATTTTCGCCATGTGATTCATTTCCTAGAACACAGATTACTATTGAAGCCAATAAATTTGGAAATCCAGAACCATGGACGGTTAAAAACTCGGACGGAAATTATTCTGGCAAACAAACTTTAAAAGATGCACTAGCGAGCTCTACAAATACGGTTACAGCACGTTTAATGAACGAAATTGGACCACAACCTGTAGTTCAAATGGCAAAAAAATTGGGTATAACAGCAGAAATACTTCCTGTGCCAGCTATCGCTTTAGGAACACCAGATATTAGTATTTATGAGATGGTTGCGGCTTATTCTACGTTTGCCAATAAAGGGGTTTATAACAAACCCGTTATGGTTACTAGAATAGAAGATAAAAACGGAACGGTTTTATATCAATTTGCACCAGAAAGTAAGGACGTATTAAGTGAAGAAGTTGCTTATGTAACCATTAATCTTATGGAAGGTGTTACACAAGCAGGTTCTGGTAAACGTCTAAGACATAATTCTAGTTATTTAGCTAAATCAGGAGTTTATAAATCAATAATGACAGGTTATCCGTATGAATTAAAAAACCCAATTGCTGGTAAAACGGGAACAACCCAAAATCAAAGTGATGGCTGGTTTATGGGAATGGTGCCAAATTTGGTTACAGGAGTTTGGGTAGGTGCAGAAGATAGAGCAGCTCACTTTAGAACTATTCACTATGGTCAAGGCGCTTCAATGGCATTACCAATTTGGGGATTATTTATGAAAGCGTGTTACGCAGATAAAACTTTAGATGTTTCCGACGGTAAATTTGAAAAACCTTCAAACTTAAAAATTGATATCAATTGTGAAGCTAGAGATGAAGGCGATATAGGAGGCAATGGCAGTCCTAGTGATGAATTTGATCCTGATTTCTAATTTTAAGTAATAGTCACACCTACATTTAACTCTTATAAATTATAAAGTAACTACTTAGTTTCGTATTTTTAAAAAGCTAAATTTTTAAATAATATGATTAACAAAAAAGTAGATAATATTTCAGAAGCACTGCAAGGTGTTACTGATAATATGACCTTTATGTTTGGTGGTTTTGGCCTATCTGGAATTCCCGAAAATGCCATTGCAGAACTTGTAAAACTAAACGTAAAAGGACTGACTTGTATTTCTAATAATGCAGGCGTAGATGATTTTGGTTTGGGTTTGTTACTACAGCAAAAACAAATTAAAAAAATGGTGTCTTCTTATGTCGGTGAAAACGACGAATTTGAGCGTCAAATGCTCTCAGGTGAATTAGATGTAGAATTGATTCCACAAGGTACTTTAGCAGAACGTTGTAGAGCCGCACAAGCAGGTTTTCCGGCAATTTATACACCAGCAGGTTTTGGTACAGAAGTCGCAGTAGGTAAAGAAACAAGAGAATTTGATGGTAAAATGTATGTGTTAGAATATGCATTTAAGGCAGATTTTGCCTTTATAAAAGCATGGAAAGGTGATGCTGCCGGAAATTTAATTTTTAAAGGCACAGCGCGTAATTTTAATCCTAATATGTGTGGTGCTGCGAAAATAACCGTAGTTGAGGTTGAAGAATTAGTACCAGTTGGTACATTAGACCCTAATGAAATTCATATCCCAGGAATTTTTGTGCAACGTATCTTTAAAGGTGCACATTTTGAAAAGCGAATAGAACAACGAACAGTAAGACAAAAAGCATAGTTATGTTAGATAAAAACGGAATAGCGAAACGTATCGCAAAAGAAGTAAAAGATGGCTACTATGTTAATTTAGGTATTGGTATACCAACCTTAGTTGCCAATTTTGTGAGAGATGATATTGAAGTAGAGTTTCAAAGCGAAAATGGTGTTTTAGGAATGGGTCCTTTTCCTTTTGAAGGTGAAGAAGATGCCGATATCATTAATGCAGGAAAACAAACAATAACAACCTTACCAGGTGCATCCTTTTTTGATTCAGCTATGAGCTTTTCTATGATTAGAGGACAACATGTAGACTTAACCATTTTAGGTGCGATGGAAGTTTCGGAAAATGGAGATATAGCCAATTGGAAAATACCTGGAAAAATGGTAAAAGGAATGGGTGGAGCTATGGATTTAGTAGCTAGCGCTGAAAATATTATTGTAGCCATGATGCATACCAATAGAGCAGGAGCCTCTAAGCTACTAAATGCATGTTCTCTACCTTTAACTGGTGTTGGTTGTGTAAAGAAAATTGTTACAAATATGGCCGTAATTGAGGTTACAGAAAATGGATTTAAGCTATTAGAGCGTGCTCCAGGTGTTACAGTTGAAGACATACAAAATGCAACCGAAGGTAACTTAATTGTTGATGGCAATATACCTGAAATGGAATTGTAAAACCATTTTAGACAGATGATTTAAACCACTAGATTTAGTGGTTTTTTTGTGCGTAATTTCCTCAATATATCTTTAAAATGTTAAAAAAAGATGTATTTCATCGATTTATAATGTATTTTATCTGATATATTGAAAATATATGTCATATTGCAGTCCCAAACAAATAAACTGAATTAACCTGATTTTTTAACATAAAACGAAATTTACCTTTTTGCCCTAAATCTACCATAAATTACCGCTTATGAAATCAAAATCAAATCTACCAGAAAAAAATTTAAATGAAGATCAAGAATTTTCAGTTTTAGAAGACACTTTGAAGTTAGTCTCAAATGTTTTTAAATTAGCCAAAAAAGTATTCATGCTATAATCCTTTGGGAATAGCATGAATTAACTTTTTTGTGTACTCTTGTTTTGGTGAGGCATAAATGTGGTCTGCGTCTCCAATTTCTTCAATTTTTCCTTTATTCATTACGAGCAATTGATCTGCCATATATTTTACAACGGCTAAATCGTGTGAAATAAAGATATAAG
The DNA here is from genome assembly GCF_013249045.1 of Winogradskyella eckloniae. Lineage (GTDB taxonomy): Bacteria > Bacteroidota > Bacteroidia > Flavobacteriales > Flavobacteriaceae > Winogradskyella > Winogradskyella eckloniae. The sequence goes on along the minus strand of NZ_JABRWP010000001.1, from coordinate 63,567 downwards.
TAAAGCCAAATTGTGTTTTTAAGGTATTCAATAAGTTTAATACTTGCGCTTGTACGGAAATATCTAAAGCAGAAACCGATTCGTCACACACTATTAATTTTGGTTCTAAAGCAATAGTCCTTGCTATTCCTACACGTTGTCTTTGGCCTCCAGAAAACTCATGTGGATACCTGTCAAAAGCAGAAGCGTCTAAGCCTACCTTTTCTAGTAGCTCTAATACGCTTTCTTTTCGTTGCTTGTTAGAGGTTCCTATCTTATGGACTTGCATAGGTTCAATAATGGCATTGCCTATGGTTAAACGAGGATTTAATGAGGCAAACGGATCTTGAAATATGATTTGAATATCTTTTCGTAAGGCTCGCATTTCTGATCGTTTTAGGTTAACGATATTGTTCCCTTTGTATAATATTTGTCCAGAAGTAGCTTTATCTAATTGTAAAATAGCATTTCCTAATGTGGATTTTCCACAGCCAGACTCACCAACCAATCCAATAGTTTCACCTGGATACACTTTAAAGCTTACGCCATTCACTGCTTTAAATTCTAAATCTTTAGAAAACCATCCAGTATTTGTAATGTACGTTTTTTCTACATCTATAATTTCTAAAAGTGGCTGTTGTTGATATAAGGACTTGTGGTTTAATTTTCTATCTGCTTCAGATATTATTGAAGTTTTTACACTATTGGTCATAAAATCTGAGATCGTAGGTAATTGTTTTAACCTAAAGTCTGTAGAAGGCCTAGCTGCTATTAATGCTTTAGTGTAATTATGTTTTGGCGCGTTAAATATAGCAGTTGTTGTTCCTTGTTCTACGATTTCGCCTTTATACATCACTAATACACGATTTGCTAATTCGGAGACCAAAGACAGATCATGAGAAATAAAAAGCACGCTCATTTTTGTATCAGATTGAATGCTTTTTAACAATTCTAATATATCTTTTTGAACCGTAACATCTAAAGCTGTCGTTGGCTCGTCAGCAATTAATAATTTAGGTTGACAAGAAATAGCCATAGCAATCATTACCCTTTGTTTTTGTCCACCAGAAATTTCGTGAGGATATGCGTCATAAATCCGTTTTGGATTTGGAAGTTTTACTTTATCAAATAAATTTAAGACTTCCGTTTTTAGTTCTAAACGCGATAAATCACAGTGTTGTTTTAAGATTTCTTCTACTTGTTTGCCACATCGCATGGAAGGGTTTAAGGAACTCATAGGTTCTTGAAAAATCATAGCTATTTCGTTGCCTCTTACCGACTGAAATTCTTTTTCAGATAGTGCAACTAAGTCATGGTCTTCAAATAAAATTGATCCAGAAGTAATTTTTGAAATACGTTTAGGTAGCAAACCCATTAGCGCAAGCGACGAAATAGACTTACCAGAACCAGATTCTCCTACTACAGCGACGATTTCATTCTGTTGTAATTGAAATGAAATATTTTTAATAATTTGTTTTTCAATATTATTTTTATAGAATGATATGTTTAATTTATTGACCTCTAGTAAGTTTGTCATAACTGAAGTTCTAATCTTGTTTTATTAATTATACATGTTTTATTTCATTGTCGTGAAGTAACTCATCTCCTCGTAATCTTAAGAAAATTTGGGCTACAGCAATGGTATCTTTTTCGCAATAGATTATAATGCGATCTATTTCTTTGTCTTTATAATAAACATTATAAACTTCGCTGCCATCTATGTCATCTTTAGGTGAGGGAATGCCTAATACATTGGTTAATAATTTTAAGGATGTATAGGTTTTGTAATCGCCAAATTTCCAGAGTTCTAAAGTGTCTAAGTGTGGTACTTCCCAAGGTTTCTTGCCAAATAAATTTAGTTTATACGGTAATTCTATGTTGTGAATAATCATTCGCCTTGCGATGTATGGAAAATCGAATTCCTTACCATTATGAGCGCATAATAAATGTTTGTTTGAGCTAAAATGCGTAATTAATAAATTTTTAAAGTCCTTTAATAGTTTTATTTCATCGCCATAAAACGAGGTTACTCTAAAGGTTCTAGATGCGCCTTCTAGTTTAAAATACCCAACTGAAATACAAACTATTTTCCCAAATTCTGCCCAAATGCCTGCTCTGTCATAAAATGCCTCGGCTGTAAACTCATCCTTTCTTTGATAGCGCGATTTTGCTTCCCAAAGCTCTTGTTTGGTGTTGTCTAAATCTGAGAAATATTCCATTTCAGGAACGGTTTCTATGTCCAAGAACAGTATGTTTTCTAAATTGAGTTTACTAATCATCTTTTATGGTATAATTTATAATGATAAGAGCAAAAAGTAGCAGTTGAAAATAATATACAATTGATGAAATAATTAGAATAAAGTAATTTTCCTTAAGATATTTCGAGTAATCGATTGCTGCTGTACTATAGTTTTCTAAACTTGAAATGCCATATATGCCATAAAGAATTTGAAAAACTTGAACTATTGCATAAGTTACAATTATCCCAATTATTAATGTTTTGAGATTCGCTTTATTGAATCGTTTTCGTTTAACTATTAACTTTAAAATTAAGAAGACAGAAAGTATATAAATGACTAGGCGAACAAAGGCTTTAACGCTAATAATAAATACAGGATTAAGTTTAGCAATTATGAGCGAATCGCTCACTATTTGTCCAACAAAATAGGCTAATTCAGCAGTAAGAAGTATTGAAAATCCTCCTATTACTAAAAATAATAGATGCTCTTTTGTTATTAATTGGTTCAAAGTACAAATTTATTTACGCATCATCTTATAAGCTTCTTCAATGTATAGGCTAATATCATTTGTAAAAACGCCAACGCCTGCATCTGGTGACTTTTTATGACCTAACCTTACAATTATAATATTGTCTTCTGGTTGAACTATAACATATTGTCCGAGATGACCACGCATCATAAAAAAGTCTTTTCCAAATTGTTTTTTTAACCACCAACCATAACCGTATTCTGGGCTTTCAGAAAATCTTGGTGTTATGGATTTAGCAACAAATGTAGAATCTAATATGGTTTTGCCATTCCATTTTCCGTGATCTTTAAATAGCTTACCATATCTGGCAAAATCCTTAGCATTACTTGCAATACAACAATAGGCTTTTACTAAATCATGATCTTCGCTATCTACTTGCCAAAGCGTTTCGTTTTCAGAACCTAAAGGTTTCCAGAAGCTTTCTTCTAGGTATGTATATAATTTTTTCCCTGTTGCTTTTTCTACAACCATGGCTAACATTTGAGTGTCTCCACTAGCATATTTAAAGGCTTGTCCTGGGTCTTTTTCCATTTTTAGACCATTCATTACTTTAGCCAAGTCATCATCAAAATAAGCGCGCGTTGTTATAGATAATGGCGAATAATAAGCTTCGTCCCAATTGGTACCAGAAGCCATACTAGACAAATCGCCAACGGTCATTTTTGCCGCATTACCATCACAAAATGCGGGTAGAAAATCACATACAGGTTGGTCTATACTTTTTATATAACCATCTTGTATGGCTTTAAACATTAAACCAGAGACATAACTCTTGGCCATAGAAAATGAGTTGGTTTTAGAATTTGCGTTAAAACCGTCGTAATATTCTTCAAACCAAACACTGTCATTTTTTATAATCACATAAGCAATGGATTTCCAGTCGTTATGGGCTTTTTTTAGAGCATCTGTAGCTTCAACAGTATTATAGTTTTTGTGATTAGGCCATGGTTGTGGTGTACTACTTCCTGCAATTGACTGGTTATCGAATTTTTTATAATCTTCTAAATAGGCTGTAGAATGACCTGTGAGGTAGATTGTTCTTACTGCTTTTAATAAATAGTCTGTATCTGTGATGTATAATGCAGCAACAATTATAGCGAGTAAGATAGCTATGAATTTTAAAGTCTTTTTTAAGAATTTCATGTAGAGCGCGTGTTTAAGTATTAGTATTTCTTTTAGCTAGTTTTTCTTTATAAAACTGTTTGTCAGCGATATAAAGTGTTTTATTAAAAGTAGCAATAATATTTTGTTCATCATCAACAAGATGCATTGTTTTATGGATATCTGTTTCAAAATTTGTTGCAACAGATGCTTTTATGGCTTTTATTTCCTCTAATTTAAAAACAAATTCGCCATAGATTGTAGATTTTCCGGGTTTTTTATAACGCGCTTCTACCGCTTTATCCCAAACAACATAATCCTCTCCAAGTAACTGAATTAATTGAATCATATAGATGGGATCTGTTGCAGATAACATGCTTCCTCCAAAAATAGAACCAGCGTAATTGCGGTTTTTCCAACTAGGCTTTAGTCTAATTTTTACATAGCTTAAATCGTCACTAACGGTTATGAGTTTTGCTGTGGTGCGTCTGTACATTGGCGACCAATTAAAGCCATATTTGTAAATAGTAGACGTTTTAAAAAAGCGTTTTAGGAATTCTGTACCTTTTTTATACATTAAAATAAGGATTGTTGTTTATAGGCATTTTCATGGTTAAGTAACCATTGTTTTCTATGTAATCCACCAGCATATCCTGTTAAACTACCATCGCTACCAATAACTCTGTGGCAAGGTACAATGATCCAAAGTGGATTTTTCCCATTGGCATTTGCGGCAGCTCGTATAACCTTTACATCACCTAGCTGTTTAGATAATTGTAAGTACGATATGGTTTTGCCATAAGGAATGGTAGATAATTCATTCCATACTTTTTTCTGAAAAGTAGTGCCTTCTGGGTTTAGTTTTAGGTTAAAAGTTTTTCGTTTTTCGTAGAAGTATTCTTTTAACTGAATCACACAATCTAGTAGTGCTTCTGGTATGGTATCTGATAATGCTTTAGATGTATTTTCTATTGAAACGGAGACAATACCGTTTTCGTTTCCTACGATTTTGGCATGTCCAAGAGGTGTTTCAATATAACATGTTTGCATTATTCCGTAGGCTTATCGCTATCAATTATACCCAATCGTTTCGCTCTTGTTTCCCAGCTTCGACGCGCTAAGAGTTGTAAGTCAGATACGTTATCACTTTCGTCCATTATTTCGAGTCCAAGTAAGGTTTCAATGACATCTTCCATAGTCACTAAACCACTTACGGTTCCGTATTCATCAACGACTAAGGCCAAATGGTTTCGGCTTTCTATTAATTGTTCAAACAACGTTGGTATAGATAAGTCTCTATTAACTATAATGATACTACGTTTAATTTCTGATAATAATTTTGAACCATTACCTAAAGCCATTTCTTTAAAGACTTCGGCTTTTAAAACTAAGCCCGTAATATTATCTGCGTCATTCGTGTAAACGGGAATTCGAGAAAAGCGAATGTTAGAATTTGCATTAAAAAATTCTTCAATGGTCATTTTTTCATTTTCCGTTTTTACAACGGTTCTAGGTGTCATAACATCTTTGGCTCTCACTTCTTTAAAATTGAGCAAGTTTTTAATGACTTTACTTTCATTTTCTTCAAAAACACCTTCTTCTTGCGCAATATCTGCCATGGCAACAAAGCCCTCTCTGCTTAATACACTGCCGTGACCTTTACCACCAATTAATTTAGTAGTGAGTTGTAACAGCCATAATATACCTGTCCATTTTAATGGGAATATTAAAACATTAAGTGCTTTGGTTGTGAAATTTGCTAATTTTTTCCAATATGTTGCACCAATAGTTTTTGGGATAATTTCTGAAGCCACCAATATAAGTATGGTCATTATAGTAGAGACTACACCAACCATAATGTCTTCCGTAAACTCAAAGCCAAATAGACTTTGCTTTTCAGTACCATATAAATCTGCATAAGCGGCTTCGGCTTGTACACCAACCAAAATCGCACCAACGGTATGCGCAATTGTATTTAATGTTAGAATTGCAATTAGAGGACGGTCTACATCTTTTTTTAATTCTTCTAATTCGGTAGCATACGCTTTGCCTTCTTTCTTTTTAAGATTAAGAAAAGTTGGCGTAATACTTAGGAGTACAGCTTCTAGAATAGAACATAGAAATGAAAAGAAGATGGAAATGACAGCGTAAAAAATGAGTAAGCCCATTAATATTTTGAAGTTTTAGATGTGCAAAGTTACAAAATGAATACTAATTATCTGCTAGCTAATTTTAGAGATATAATTAAGTTGTAATATATACTTAATATTTGAGTATTGTTATTTTTTGTAAATTTAAGAATGAAAAAATTTATTTTAACAATCTGCTTTTTAGGGATCTATAGCTTAACTGCTCAGAATAAAGGAAAAATAACCTACAGAATTGAAGTTATTAAAGATAGCATTGAGAAGCCTTTTGAAAATTTGGAAAACTCAGAAGCGAAAAATATGGCTTTACAAATGTTTCAAGATTCTGAACCTGTTGAGGGATATTTGATATTTAATGATAGCGTTTCTATTTATAATGTTGAGCCAAAAATTGATATTCCTGGTTGGAACAACGGTAGTGATGGTCTTATTATCACTAAAAGTAAACATAATATTTCGTGGTCATTAGCTGGTGGTAGTTCTGTATACTTTAATGACCTGAGTCGCGATTTTACTATTACTCAAAATGAAATAATGGGTCCAACAGTAAGAGTGATTCAAAAGCCTAAAGAATGGATACTTACCGAAGAGTCTAAAGTTATTGATGGTTATACCTGTTATTTAGCTACCATTGATAAGCTTAATGATAAAATATTAAAAGCGTGGTACACGCCAGAAATACCAGTGAAACATGGGCCAAAAGGATTTAATGGTTTACCTGGATTAATTTTAGAAATCGAAGACGTTGTTTTCTTATGGAAAGCCATTAAGCTAGATTTTAAAAGCCCAGAAGCTGATGATATTATAGAGCCAGTGGAAGGCGATTTAATGACCAAAGAAGAATTTAAAGAGTTCTGTGGTGATCCCTTTGGAAAGGACTAATAATTAACTTATCAACTTCACCACATCCTTAGCAAAATAAGAAGTAATGATATCGGCACCAGCACGCTTAAATGCCATCGTGGTTTCTAGCATCACTTGGTCGTGGTTTAACCAACCTTTTTCTGCAGCAGCTTTAATCATAGCATATTCACCAGACACTTGATAAACCGCTACAGGCACATCGACTTCGTTTTTAATATCTCTTAAAATATCAAGATACGAAAGGCCTGGTTTTACCATCACAATATCGGCACCTTCTTCAATATCTATCAAGGTTTCTCTAACGGCCTCTATGCGGTTACCAAAATCCATTTGATACGTTTTTTTATCCTTTGGAACATCTACCATATCTACAGGTGCAGAATCTAGTGCATCTCTAAAAGGGCCATAAAAGGACGACGCATATTTTGCGGTGTACGCCATAATACCAGTGTTTTTAAAACCTTCTTGTTCTAGTAATTGACGAATTTGTAAGGTTCTGCCATCATTCATATCACTTGGTGCAACAAAATCAGAACCTGCTTGGGCGTGTGTTAATGCCATTTTTGCTAAAACTTCGGCAGATTCATCATTAATTATCATACCGTTTTGTACAATACCATCGTGGCCAACCGAAGAGTATGGGTCTAGCGCAACATCTGTCATCACTAGCATATCCGGACAAGCATTTTTTACCGTTTTAATAGCGCGTTGCATCAATCCGTCTGAGTTTAAAGCTTCTGTGCCTTTGTTGTCTTTTAAATTATCCGGAACTTTAACAAAAAGTAAAACGGCTTTTAAACCTAAATTCCATAATTCTTTCACTTCCTTTTCAAGCAAATCTAAACTGTACCTAAAATAGTTGGGCATAGATGCAATTTCGTCTTTTACACCTTTGCCTTCCACCACAAAAAGTGGAACTAAAAAGTCGTTTGGTGTAATGTACGTTTCTCTAACCAAACTTCTAATAGCTTCGTTTGTTCTTAGTCTGCGATGTCTTTTAATTGGGAACATATTCCATGCTTTTTTAGACCAACTAGGTGTTATGCTGAATTTATTTCAGTATCTAAACCTGCTAGGTCATTAAGGTCTTTATGATTACTTTTATCAAATACAAAGTTAACGATTTAAACCCATTTTAGAGTGCTCAAATCCTTAGATGATTTAGAATTTATTTTTCCATGGCGAAGCTACCAAGCCGAACTTTTAAAGCACTTTAATAGTCATATTGCAGATAACCATTTTCATGTTATTGCACCACCAGGTTCTGGGAAAACCATTCTGGGATTAGAAATAGTTAGAAAATTAGGAAAGAAAACATTGGTGTTGGCACCAACGCTGACCATTAGAAATCAATGGGAAGACCGATTACAAAACTTTTTTACCGAGAATTGTGATTTTGAAGCCTTTTCATTTGATATTAAATCGCCAAGCGATGTTACCTTTTCGACCTACCAATCTTTGCACGCTTTTTATAAAACGTTTGAAGATAAAAACGACTATTACCAATTCTTCAAAACACACCAAATTGAAACTTTAGTTTTAGACGAAGCACATCATTTAAAAAATGCATGGTGGAATTGCTTAATGGACTTAAAACGCAATACTGAATTTTACATTGTTGCGCTCACAGCTACACCACCTTACGACAGCAGCAGAGCTGAGGTGTCTAAATATTTCACACTTTGTGGCGAAGTAGATGATGAAATTGCAGTGCCAGATTTGGTACGCGAAAAGGATTTGAGTCCACATCAAGATTTTGTCTATTTCTCAAAACCCGAAGATTTAGAGATTAATTTTATTGTTGATTATAGACGAAACATTTCAGATTTTAAAGACGAATTATTAAAGGACGAAACCTTTATCGATTTTTTAATTGACCATCGGTTTTACAAAAACCCAAATTGGCACTTAGATGAACTTTATGCCAATACCGAATATTTTTCTGCCATTCTCATATTTTTATATGCTTGTGGCTTTGAAATTGACCATCAAAAATTAGAAGTTTTAGGGTTCGATGAAAAAGAAATGATTCAGTTCCCTGAACTCGATTTACATTGGTTAGGTATTTTATTTCAGAACCTATTAGTTTCCGATAGAGAACAATTAATTGAGCAAGAAAAGTATGTGTCTACTTTAGAAAAACGACTTAGACGCCTTCATGTTTTTGAGCGAAATTCAGTCGATTTTATTGGTGAAAATTTATTGTATAAATCTCTTTCTAACAGTCCGAGTAAGCTAAAAAGCATCGTCAGTATTGTAAAGGCAGAACGCGAAAGCTTAAAACGCGATTTAAGATGCGTAATTCTAACAGATTATATCCGAAAGGAATTTTTGAATATTAAAACTGAAGAAATAGAAGGTATAGACAAAATTGGTGTACTGCCTATTTTTCAATATGTACGTTATTATTGCGATAAACCTGAAGAATTAGCGGTGCTTTCTGGCAGTATTGTTATTATTCATCAATCTATTTTAAGACATTTTGAGGCGATTGAATCTTTAGATTATTTTTCATTTTCGCCTTTACAAATAGATGAATCTTTCCTCTTAGTAACTTCAAAAGGAAAACCGAAAAATTCTATTGTTAGCATTATTACACAACTTTTTGAAGCAGGTTATATTAGAGTTTTAATTGGTACAAAATCCTTATTAGGCGAAGGTTGGGACGCACCATCGATTAATAGTTTAATTCTGGCTTCTTTCATTGGGTCTTTTGTATCGTCTAATCAAATGCGAGGACGCGCCATTCGGAAAGATGCCAATGCACCAAAAAAAACCGGAAACATTTGGCATTTGGCCTGTGTGGACCCAACGGATTTAGATGGAGGAAGAGAAGTAGATACTTTAAAACGACGCTTTGAAGCTTTTGTGGGTGTAACCAACAGTACGATTCCGTTTATTTCCAACGGTTTTGAACGTTTAAATATTCCTGATGAGATTCCGGTGGAACAGATTGATGCTTTAAATGAATCAACCTTAAATGTTGCAACCAAACGAATATTAACGACCGAAAAATGGAATAATGCCATTGGAAAAGGCACGAAGCTAACCAAAGAAGTTAAGATTTTACATCAAGGAAAACGCCCTTATAAACGCCAAAAGCAAATCTATTATTTTGATGTGCTTCGGTTTTTTGTGGTAGAATTGTTAGTTACCATCACGCTTTTTTATGTGGAATTTATAGCAGGCAGTTTCAATCTTATTTTACAACGAGGCGTGTTGTATTTTGTCTATGCATTTATTGCTGCGTTTGTTGCTATGTTTGGCTATAAGCTTTGGAAAGCGCTAAAACTCTATATTCGTCATGGTTATTTGTATAAGAAAATTGGGAAAATGGGATTCGCCATTTTAGATACTTTAGATGAGTTGGGTTATATCACTTCAGGTAGAGAAAATATAAGCGTGAATTCTTATGTATTAGGAAAAGGCGATGTGGTTTGTAATCTGGTTGGTGCCAATGCGCTTGAAAATTCACTATTCGCAAAAGCATTGACTGAGCTTTTAGAACCAATTGAATCGCCAAGATATTTAATTGTAAAGACCAATTTTTTCAGAAAACAACTAGATGTTGAAAATTTCTATCCTGTTCCGGAATTATTTGGCGATAAAAAGGATAATGCTTTAGTGTTTCAAAAACATTGGACAAACTATTTAGGTAAAAACAAACTGGTTTTTACAAGAAGTGTTGAAGGCAGAAAACTGTTATTAAAAGCAAGATTGTTTCATGTGTATAATGCTTTTAAAGAAGTGACTAAGGAAGTTATGGTGTGGAAATGATAGTTTACAGACCTGCGGTCTGGTTGCTTATCTACTTAATCCTAAGTAATACCAATGATTGTCTTCCTTTACAAAAGCCGATTTCTCATGGATAACATCCACTTTTCCATTTTCAAAGAAATAGGCGTTAAAGGTAACTGTTCCTTCAGCATCGTCTTTAGAACCTTTTGAAGTGTCTAAAACTTCTAATTTAATCCATTGTACCGATTTTGCCCATTTTACAATCGCTTTTTTCTCTTTTGTAGGTCGTGTGGATTTATGATGCGTTGCCATTAAATAATCACCATTGGCAAGGACAAAGGCGGAATATCTAGAACGCATGAGTTGTTCTGCAGTTTCTGTTTTTCCGTTATTGAGATGGAAAACTTCGCAGCACGCTTGATAAGTTTTATTGGTTCCGCAGTAGCAGTTCATGGTTGAATTTATAATATGTCTTTGATGGATACCTACAAGGTTTTGGAAACCTTGCAGGTGTTTGTTGTTGTTAGACCTGCTAGGTTTTTAAAACCTGCTAGGTCTTAGTTAGGCTAATTCGGCATAACAGTTTCCCCTTTGGGGATTAAGGGGCTTTTTACACCCAATCCACTGGATTTTGCAACACTTTAATCAGTTTTTCTTCTTCGCTTCCGGCTTCCGGATGATGGTCGTAAACCCATTGTACATGTGGTGGTAAACTCATAAGGATACTTTCAATTCGACCATTAGTTTTTAATCCGAATAAAGTGCCTTTATCATGCACCAAATTAAATTCCACATAACGGCCTCTTCTTATTTCTTGCCAGTCGCGTTGTTCTTTGGTGTAGTTTAAATCTTTTCGTTTTTCAACAATAGGAACATAAGCTTCTAGGAAGCTATCGCCAACTTCAGTGACGAAGTCGTACCAGTTTTGCATGCTCATCTGGTCGGTAACTTTACAGTAATCAAAGAATAAACCACCTAAGCCACGACCTTCATTTCGGTGTGCGTTGTAAAAATACTCATCGCAACGGGCTTTGTATTTGGCGTAAAATTCCGGATTATGCTTATCGCAAGCCGTTTTACAGGTTTGATGAAAGTGTTTGGCGTCGTCCTCAAACAAATAGTATGGTGTTAAATCTTGTCCACCACCAAACCATTGGTCAACAATGTTTCCATCTTTATCATACATTTCAAAATAGCGCCAATTCGCATGAACCGTCGGTACCATTGGATTTGTAGGATGCAAGACTAAACTTAGTCCACAGGCAAAGAAATCGGCATCTTCTACACCGAAGTATTTTTGCATAGAGTCTGGTAATTTACCGTGAACACCAGAGATATTGACACCACCTTTTTCAAAAACGTTACCGTTTTCAATAACGCGTGTTCTTCCGCCACCACCTTCAGGTCGGTCCCAAAGGTCTTCTTGGAATTTGGCTTTGCCATCTACTTCTTCAAGTTTAGAGGTTATGCTGTCTTGTAATTGGTTGATGTAGTTGAAGAATTTATTTTTCACTTCTTTATTGTATTCGGGTTTACGACCTGCAAGGTTTTCAAAACCTTGTAGGTCTTCTGTTTTATATTGTGTGTGGATATATTTTAAGTTGTTTAAACCATTAAATAAATCCAAGCTATAATTTTTGTCTAAATTAAAATATTCTGGTGTGTTTTCTTGAAGATAGAAAGAATAAGAAGAGAATTTATAACCTTGCCAATCATTTAATGGGTTTCTATGAATGTAGCAAAATACAGTTTTATAATAGTCTTCTGAACCTATTATTTTTCGTTTAAAATGTTTTTCAAAAAGACTGCCAGTTCTATTGTTTTGTTTGTTGAATGCTTTAGAATACGCATTAAAAAGGTTAGAAAAAGCCTGAGTTGCTTCCTTTGTTTCAGCATTAATTTGAACTAGGAAATGAAAATGATTATCTAAAAGGCAGTAAGCAGAAATTTTTACTTTGCTTCCTAAATATTTTCCTGTTAATTCTAAAAAATAGCGCTTGTTTTCATCTGAATTAAAGATATTACAGCCATTAATTCCGCGATTGTATATATGATAATAAAGGTCTTTTTCTAAAGTCTCTAGTTTCATTTTAAGTCTAATTTTTAGTTTCGCTATCCTGCAAGGTTTCTAAAACCTTGTAGGTGTTGATATTAGTTTAACCTGTTTATTCATTGAATTCACAGGTAGATTAATAACAAGTGTATCGTACTATCTTTTGATTTAAATATTTGATTTAGTTTTTATACCTACAAGGTTTTAGAAACCTTGCAGGATTGTAATAATTGTTAATAGGTTTTTAAAACCTGCAAGGTCTTAGATTTTAATTCATAAAGTTCCATATCCAAAGGCTTTTCTCCTGCAGGTGTAAACTCATTAATCAATGTTTTTATCCACTTAAAATTATTGTTTAAAGCTACATTTACACTAGCTAAATTATCTTTATGTGCAATGATTTGAAGTGTTTCTAAGCCTAAATCATTAAAAGCATATTCAGATAGATGTTTTATAGCTTTTGTGGTTAGGCCATTCCCTTCAAACGTGTATCCAATACAATAGGCAAATTCGCCTTGTTTGGTTTCCCAATTGAGTTCTTTGAGATAGATTAATCCGGCAAGTGCTCTAGTTTCAGAATGTTTTAATGTGAATAGAAATTCCTCTTTATTTTCAAAGGCTTTCACTTTTGATTCAACAAAATAATTAGATAATGTTGGGTTGAGATTTTGCTCTAAAGTTTTGGGGAAATAGCGTTTTAATCGGTCTTCATTGGCAACACAGAAATTACAAACTTTCCAAGCGTCTCCACCATGGATTGGGCTAATCTCAAAACCGTTAAATTGTACAATCATTATACGACTACTGTATTTTGATTTAGTGTTTTCTCTTGTTCAATTAATTTTACAGTATTAAGCGAAGAGGCTGTAACACTCATTGGTAATACCAGAATCACTCCAATTACAGGAATTAGTAAAAACAGAATAAAAACAATACCATTTCCTATAGCAATACCTTTATGTCTGCCGACAAATTTTACACTTTCTCTGTACTTATAATGACGCTCTAAAGTGTAATCCATATTACCAAAACCCGCGTAATATGCTTGTAACAGGAATAATAAAACTGTTGAAAAAATATTAATAATCGGAATAAATTTTAAAATCAATAATGGAATGGTAAATAGTAATTCCTTTCCTAAATTTCTGATGTTTATTCTAATACCTCTCCACAGTTGTTCTTGAAACGTGGTGTTTCTGTGATTGTGCGGTTTTATTCCTGTTAAATGATGTTCGATTTTTTCTGAAACCGGACTCATAAATGGCGCAGAAAATGCCATGATAATGTGTTTGTACAGAATTAAGCCAATTGCAATAACAGCGATGCCACCAATAAAGGTTGAGATGGATGTGAACGTTTCTTTTCCCCAATCCCAAAACCAAATTTTTGCAATAAAACGACCAATATTGTCTGACAATCCATAAGCGGATAATCCTATTATAAATGCTGTAACTACACTAATAATTATAGGAATTGCGAAGTATTTCCAAAGTTTCAATTTTGAAATTAGCGCGAAAGTTCCGGTGTAGGCTTGGATACCTTTTAATATGTTCTTTATCATATTATTGTTTTTGATGATGATTACTTAAAAGACGCAAAAAGAGGCTTCAAGTTACAATAATTGATGACTAAACTCGCTATGCTTTAAAGTTCACTTCAAAAGTTAGGAATATTTAAGCACTTTTTTAAAATGAGTAAGCCGTCCGAGTTTGAGTTCTTTCCCAATTGGGAAGGCTAGGATGGGCTTTTATATTCTTTTACAGCATCGATAAATGCCTTAGCATTCTCTAAAGGTATGTTTGGTAAGATACCATGACCTAAATTAACAATGTATTTATCTTTTCCGAAATCATTAATCATTTGGGTTACCATCTTTTTGATTTCTGCAGGTGGCGAAAATAAACGTGTTGGGTCAAAATTACCTTGAAGTGTTATATTTCCTCCTGTTAAATATCTTGCGTTTTTTGCAGAGCATGTCCAGTCGACACCTAAAGCTGAAGCGCCAGATTTTGCCATCGTATCTAAGGCAAACCAACAACCTTTACCGAATGCGATAACTGGTGCATCCTCTTTTAAAGCATCAATGATTTGTTGAATATATTGCCAAGAAAATTCTTGATAATCTAAAGGCGACAACATGCCTCCCCAAGAATCGAATACTTGAACCGCATTACAACCTGCTTTTACCTTTTCTTTTAAATAAGTAATAGTTGTATCTGTAATCTTTTGCAATAAACCATGTGCAGCAATCGGATTTGTAAAACAAAACTCTTTGGCTTTATCAAAGTTTTTAGAACCTTGTCCTTGCACACAATAACATAAAATGGTCCAAGGTGAACCTGCAAAACCAATTAATGGAATCTCATCGTTTAGTTTTTCTTTAGTCGCTTTTATAGCTTCATAAACATAGTTTAAAGCGTCTTTGACATCAGGAACAATAACATTATCCACATCTTTTTGAGAACGTACAGGATTTGGTAAATACGGTCCAAAGTTCGGCTTCATCTGTACCTCAATATTCATTGCTTGAGGAATCACTAAAATATCAGAAAACAAAATGGCAGCATCCATTCCGTAACGACGAATCGGTTGTACGGTAATTTCACTTGCTAATTCTGGAGTTTGGCAGCGCGTAAAGAAATCGTATTTCGCTTTGATTTCCATAAACTCTGGTAAATATCTACCTGCTTGGCGCATCATCCAAACTGGTGGACGTTCTACAGTTTCGCCTTTTAATGCTCTAAGAAATAAATCGTTTTTTATCATGTTTCTGTCATTCCTGCGAAGGCAGGAATCTATTTAATTCTACTTTATTTTTTTTGGATTCCTGCCTGCGCAGGAATGACAACAGTGGTACCAACAGCCAAGGGCCAAAAGCTAACCGCTACTCATAAAACGCATTTACCAATTCCACAACACGCTCCACCAAAGGAACTTTTGCTACTCTTACATCCTCAAAATACTTTCTGGCTTCTGTTGCGGTTGTTTCTCCAATACAAAAGGCAATACCTTTTGCTTTGTTTTGTTTTAAGAAACTTTGAACCGTAGATGGACTGTAAAACATTACACCATCTAAATCGCCTTCTACTTTATCTGCATCAAACTTTGTTTCGTAGGCTTCAATTTCGTTGACTTTTATATTGTTTTCTGATAATATATCTGGAATTGTATCTAATCTTAAATTACTACAGAAATAGGTTGCTTCTGTACCATCCATTAGTTCTACCATATGCTCAGCTAAGGCTTTTGCATTTTGTTCGTAATGCTTCACTTTACCGATGCGTTTTTCAACCATACGCTTGGTTTTTCGACCTACACAATAGATGTTTTTGAACTGTAATTCTACAGCCGAAAAGTTAGTTAACAAGGCTTCAACAGCGTTCTGACTCGTTATAATCACATTTTCAATTTCGTTACGAATGATGCTTTTGTTTAATCGGTTTGGATTAATTTTTACAGCATCATTGCTTTGCGCAACTACATCATCATGAAACTTAGCAATTTGGTCATTGGTTAGTTTTTTGGTGGAATATATATTGGTGATTTTATCGCCTTGGGTTAACTCGTCAATTAGAACTTTACCACCTTTTCCTATGATATAATCCGCACAAAATTCAGCTATGTCTTCATGTTTGCCTAAAGGAGTAACTTTAGTAACTTCAATTTTTTTGGTGCCATCTTTACTTAAAAGAATCCCTTTAAAATTAATTTCTTCCTCTTTATTGATGTAGCAAATTGCTCCAATGGGAGCCGTACATCCACCTTCTAAACGGTTTAGAAATTCGCGTTCAATTGTGGTACAAATTTGAGTGGTTTCGTCATTAATTTCTGCAAGGATTGCTCTGGTTTCTTCATCGGCTTCTAAGGCTGCAATCATTACAGCACCTTGCGCTGGCGCAGGTATCATCCAACCTAAATTAATTGAATTTTCTGGTGTAATGCCTAATCGTCCTAAACCAGCAGCTGCGAAAATAGCGCCATTCCAATCTTCATTGGTTTCAAGTTTTTCTAATCTAGAATTAACATTACCGCGTAAACCAACTATTGTATGCGTTGGGTAACGGTTGAGCCATTGTGCACGTCGTCTTAAACTTCCGGTTGCTATAACAGCATCTCTAGCAGATAAAAACTCTTCGTTGTCTTTAAAAACCAAAGTGTCATTGATGTTGCCTCGTTTTAATACAGCAGCTTGTACAATACCTTTTGGTAAAATCGTAGGTACATCTTTTAAAGAATGCACAGCGATATCAATACTACCATTTAGCATGGCGATATCTAGGGTTTTAGTAAAAACACCTGTAATTCCTAGTTCGTACAAGGGCTTGTCTAATACTAAATCTCCTGTGGATTTTACGGGAACCAAAACGGTTTTATGTCCTAATCTTTCAAGTTGTGATTGAACAGTTTTTGCTTGCCACAAAGCGAGCTGGCTGTCGCGTGTGCCAATGCGAATTATTTTAGACATTATCGGTAGTTTCTAACTGAAATATTTTTTTGATAAGTTCAATGCTTTCATCGGAAGAATTACTGTCTTCTCTTAAGTGATGTGCAAACTGATTTGTGATTTTCTGAATTAAATTAGTTGTAATCAATTCTGCTTGGTCTTCATTGAAGTCCGCTAATTTTTTACGTTGTGTGTTAAATTCAGAATTTTTAAAATCTGTTAATTTATGTTTTATAGCCTGAATGGTTGGTACAAATTTTAAGGTATCTAACCATGCATTAAATTCGGCTGTAATGTCTTCTATAATAGCTTCTGCTGCAGGAATAAAAGCTTTGCGTTTTTCTAAAGTATCGTCTGTAATTTTAGCTAAATCATCTAAGTGTATCAAGGTAACATTAGAAAGGTCTCTAATATCGTCGTTGACATTTTTAGGAATTGATAAATCTAAAACTAATAATGGCTTTTCGGTAGAAATTAAAGATTTGTAAACCGTTGGATTTTGTGCGCCTGTAGCCACAATAACAATATCTGAAACATTAAGTTCTTCGGTTAAATTCTCATAATCTTTTACAACTAGGTTGAATTTACCAGCAACTTCTTCCGCTTTAGTTTTGGTTCTGTTTATTAAAGTAATATGTGAATTCTTAGTGTGTTTTACTAAGTTTTCGCAAGTGTTTCTTCCTATTTTTCCGGTGCCGAAGAGTAGAATGTTCTTTTCAGAAATTGAATCTACGTTATTCATAATATATTGAACCGAAGCGAACGATACAGACGTTGCACCAGAAGATAATTCGGTTTCATTTTTAATACGTTTACTGGCTTGAATGACAGAATTCACTAAACGCTCCGTAAATGAATTTAATAAACCGACTTTACGAGATGCTTTTGCACCAAATTTTAGTTGGCTAATAATTTCAAAATCGCCAAGAATTTGACTATCTAAACCAGAACCAACACGAAACATGTGGTTGATGGCCTCTTTGTTTTTATGAACGTAGGCTACTTCTCTAAATTCTTCAACCGTTCCTTTGGTATTATCACATAATAACTGAATGAGTTGAAAAGGGTGTTCTGCAAAACCATAAAGTTCGGTTCTATTGCATGTAGAAATAACGACTAGACTTTCTATATTATTCTGTTTAGCTTGAGACAAAACGTTTTGTTTTGCATCATCACTTAAACTAAAATGACCACGTACGCGTGCATCAGCTTTTTTATAGCTGAGACCTATAGCGTAAAAATGTTTGCTTCTGTTTGGCATGTGTTGCTTTACTCGTTTACCTGACTTAGGAAAGTAACAGCGCAAATGTAAATTTGATTTTCAAAAAAAAACAACGCTAGAAGAACTTAAAGTATCGTTTCGGGTTTTTTAGGAATGTTTTTTATTAAAACATGATAAATATCATACTTTTGTAGTGTAATCAAGGGTTTTTAAGGCTTTTGTTTAGAACGAATCTAAATAACTTTAAAATGAAATCAGAAAAAACAGCTTTTAAAAGTAACGCTAACGGTACTTTTGATGAGGTTAAAATAGAAGAAGGCTTTTTTATATTAACGAGCAAAAATGATGGAGACAGCTTTAAAGTTCTTGAACGTGAGATTGATAGCAGTTATATTCAATTTCATTTTTGTACCAAAGGTTCTGCGGCTTTTATGTTTAATCAAGGGAATTATACCTTAAATATAGATGAAGAAACCTCATTATTGCTTTATAATCCGCAACGCGATTTACCTATTCATTTAGAATTACAACCACATTCTTGGTTAGTATCATTGGTAATTTCTATTAAAAAATTTCATGGACTTTTTTCTGAAGATGCTAATTATGTCACTTTTTTAACGGATGACAATAAGGACAAAAAATATTACAAAGATGGTAAAATATCGCCATCTATGGCTGTGGTTTTAAACCAGTTGATTAGTTTTAATTTAAATACTTCTATTCGGTCGTTATATTTTAGAGGTAAAGCTTATGAGTTATTAAGTTTGTTTTTTAACCGAAGTGAAGATGCTAATATTGAGCAATGTCCTTATTTAGTTGATGAGGTAAATGTAGCCAAACTTAAAAAAGCAAAAGACATTATTATTGCCAACATGGCTGAGCCACCAACCTTACAAGAATTAGCAGATGACATAGATTTAAGCCTTAAAAAATTAAAAGAAGGTTTTAAGCAGATTTATGGCGATTCGGTGTTTAGTTTTCTGTTTGATTATAAAATGGAAGTGGCTCGCAAGCTTTTAGAATCTGGTGATTATAACGTTAACGAAGTTGGTTTAAAAGTTGGGTATAGCACAGGAAGTCACTTTATAGCCGCTTTTAAGAAGAAGTTTGGTACTACGCCTAAAAAGTATATAACAGCTTCTAGTTAGAAGTGATAATATACTTTTTAGGAATAGTTTTATAAGTTAGGTTTTTTATTAGCATTAGAATTATGTCATCATTGACTTCTTTTCCCCTTTTCCTAATAATCATAAAAATTATCTCGCCCACTTGGTGTTACGCGTTCACGATCTTTATAGATAGCTAAATTAATAAT
The DNA here is from genome assembly GCF_013249045.1 of Winogradskyella eckloniae. Classification (GTDB taxonomy): domain Bacteria; phylum Bacteroidota; class Bacteroidia; order Flavobacteriales; family Flavobacteriaceae; genus Winogradskyella; species Winogradskyella eckloniae. The sequence goes on along the minus strand of NZ_JABRWP010000001.1, from coordinate 43,935 downwards.
CTCAGCATATTGCTCTTCGCGCTCTTTAGTTTTGTCTACAATAGTTCCGTAGCTATCTGATTTAGAATAATACTTTACAACTAAAGCTGTTGGGTCCTTTGGTTTAATAAACGAGATGTAATGCAAGGCCTCAACTTTACCAGAATAGTCATCATCTTTATCTACTTTAAAGAAATACATCACAGCATTTTTATGGCCTTTATCAGTTATGAAATCACGTTTAAAAAGAAACTGAATGGAGTCTTTCTCTTTTTCAAAGTTTGCTGTGGCTAACAATTTAGATTTTGCAAATTGTTGCTGATTTATTTTAAATGACTTTACGGTTTTTAATAGTTTGGCATCGTCTAATTCTTCTAGCAATAAATATTGGTTTTCTTCATCATCGACTAGTTTTTCAGTTAATTTTTCTGGAATGCTTTCTTTGGCCTTAGTTAATAGTACGTAATATTTTACTAAGGCGTTTTTGTCATCTACATTAAGGAGTTTTTCAAAGAAATCTTGTGCTGAGCGCTCATGTCTGTATGGAAAAATAAGCCTAACATAAGTAGACAATGTATACGAATACGAATTATAACCATAACCAGAGTTTCCTAAGTTACGCTTAACTTCAATTTTACCATCATTGATGAGTTGGCTTTTGTATTTCTTGTAAGATTTTCTTTTAATAAAGCCACTATCTGTCGCTCTTGCTAATATATTGTAAAGCGGTTGTTTATATTCTGAAATAGTAGTGTATTCTAAAACCTTAGGAAATAGCGTTGCCTTTAGTGCTAAAGAATCTTTTCCTTGATAGTTATAAAACATAGAACTTACGCTACCCAAAGGTAAATCGCGTTCCATTAATTCTAGGGCTAACTCATAATTTTCTTTACTATTAGAACTAAACAATCCGTTTAGTATGGCAGTTTGCGTTTGCGTATCTGAATAACTATCGTAATACAGTTGTTTAATAAAAGGTAAGTTGTTTTTGAGATCAATTTTTATAAGTTCTCCTACTAAATGCGATTTAATATCTAAACGTTCTTTTTCGAACTCAAAATCTTTTAGTACTGAAACAATCTCTTTACTATTGTGTTTTTTAAATTTTATTAAACCATAAGATTCTAAGATAATACTGTCTTTTGCTCTTAGAGCTTCAAAAAACTGTTTTGTTTTGTCTTTAAGGACACTTTTGCCCATAAGGGTATCTATTGGTGTAAAAGAGTCATAAAATTCCGTGACAAATTTTGATGGTCCACTGATGGAATCTACTAATGTTTTTAATTCAAAAAGAACGCCTTTTTTTAATATGTTTTTTACTAAAACTTGCTTGGCGCTTGCAGAATCTGTATAACTAAAACGGTTGGTGTATATAGAATCTTTATAGGTAGATGAACGGTTTGAAATTTTAAAACCTTTGTTTTCATCATAATAATACGAACCATAATTTACCTTCTTTTCTAGTCCTGCCCATAGACTATCAATGTTATGATACATTTGCAGGTCATGAAATTTTGTTCTAGAAATAGAGATTTGTTCGTTGGCATGTGTAGAATACGTAGTTTCGTTTATTTTTTGTTCGTAATCTTTGTCCTTTTTTCTGCTATTATAGCCATATCCATAAGGGTTTGGACTAGGTGATTTAGAATTTGTATTTATAGAGAAGTGCAATGTTGTATCAATTACTTTTTTAAACCCAGAATACTCTGTTTTGTTAAATTTAAAGGATTTAAAAAAAGCAGTCTTATCGGCTTCATTGCTACCAACGTAACCTAATAAATAATAGCTTCCGTCTTTTACTATTGTTTTTAGATGCAATCTTTTGTTTGCTGTAGAATCTAAAATTGCCTTAGATTCATAAGTTTTGTAATCGCCTGCTTTAAATCCGCCATCTTCTTCCACGAGTTTATAGTTTTTATATAAAGCATGATGAAAATATTTTGCTTCAAAACTATCTTCTTCGATATAAGAAATATCATTTAAAACGGCTTCTTCAACAAAATAGAAAGCATTGTTTTTATAACCTTCAATTAGTTTTTTACCAAAATTATTTACATTACTAGATACATAATATTCTGGAAAATCTACTTGGAATTTCTTATTTGGTGAAACGAATAATTGAGATTGGTCTGAAGGTGTTTTCAATGTAATAGATTCAAAGATTTTGCTTTCGTGTTTTAATACAAAATCACTTCGTCCGGCAAATTTTATTATAATAATCTCCAATGGCGTTTGGTAGATATGGTATTTCTGAAATTCCCCTTTCTTTGTTTTATTTACGATACTAATACCAGGATAAGGCGTTGTAAGTTCTTCTTTTCTTATGATATCTCCTGGTATATCTTCATATAATAAATGATCAATATCTTTAAGGGTAATGTTTTCTTTTTCGTTTGGTAAATAGCTGAAACGACTGATTCTATTCATGGTTAAATAAGCACCATTAGTCATATCTGGATCTAAGTAATATTTTTGTCCACCATAGGAGAATTCGCGTAATTCATCGTAAGAATTAATACTTAAAAATTGGTCTGGTGTACTGTGTTTTTTTAGTGCAGGAGCAATAAATAAACTATCTAGTTTTGTTTTTTCAGTTTTACTATAGTCGGTCTGTTTTGATGTTAACGATGTAACGGTATATCCTCTTTTTCGTAGCATATTAATCATCCCTTGATCACCAGGTAAATGTGCCGCACCTACACCTGCAAATACAGATTTGGTTGGCATTAAGTCTATTAGAGATACAACCATGTTTTTATTACGAATGTATAACATGTTTTCTCTGTAGAATTCAGTATTTACACCAGCACCAATAGAATCTAAAAGGTCTAAGTTTCTATCGCGATATAGATTTTCTTGAATTAAATAAGGATTTTCTTTTGCGTATAGTTTTTGTACCCAAGGGTCGAGCTCTTTTTTGTTAGCATTATAGGCTGCTTTTGTGGTTAAATAGCGCGATTCTGCTAAATCTTCTAGGGCATATATTTCTTTATTATTTTTCTTTCCGGCTTGAAAAATAAACATATCTAAGTAGGTTTCTTCTTCAAAATTATCTGACCCATAATTTTTTCTGTACAAATAAGCGTTAACCGCATTATTATCCATTCTTACAGATCCTCGTATAGCCATTTCCTCAGGATGTGTTAGTTTAAATAAGTTGGTATAAACTTCATTACTGTAATTGTTATAGGCAGCCATTTGGTCTAGCATCATTTCGTAATTAAAACCTGGCCATGTTGTTGGGTCAGACTCTAGAGCTATACATTCACTTTCGTTAAGTGCTTTATAAAAAACGTCATCTAAACGAAATGCTACTTTTTTACTAACGTGCATAGTGCCATACAGGTAGGATGGTTTTTCTAGTCCGTTGCCAGAAATTTTCCAGAGTAAGCTTTGATATTGTTGTTGTGAGAATGCTAAGACGGTAAAAAATGTGAGGGCTATAAATAGATTTTTTTTCATAATATGTTTTGGTCAAGGCTTGTAAAGATATTTATTTACTTTAAATAGCCATGTATAATTAGTAAAACTCGTTAAAAAGTAGTAATTACGGTTGACTATTTTAATTTTATTAACACGATTTTTGTTAAAATATTGGTGAATACTACTATAAATAAAACCAATACTTTTCATCAGTTAGTATTGGTTTTAGAATTGTATTTTTGTTATTGAAAAAAAACAAGCATGTCAAAAGGAATTTTATTAGTCAATTTAGGTTCTCCAGAAAGCCCAAACCCAAAGGATGTAAAGAAATATCTTGGTGAGTTTTTAATGGATGAGCGTGTTATTGATATTCCGTACGCAGCAAGGACTGCTCTAGTGAAAGGAATAATACTAAATACGCGTCCAAAACAATCGGCAGCAGCATATCAAAAAATATGGTGGGAGGAAGGTTCTCCGTTAATAGTAATTTCTGAACGTTTACAAGCTAAGATTCAGAAAAATATAGAGTATCCGGTTGCTTTAGCAATGCGTTATGGCAGTATGACCATAAAAAAAGGTTTGCAAGAATTAGTAGATAAGGGTGTGACAGAAGTTTTTTTAATGCCATTATATCCTCAATTTGCAATGGCAACGACAGAAACCATAACGGTATTAACTGAAGAGTTGAAGCAAGAGTTTTTTCCGGATTTAAAAATTTCTGACTTAAAAGCATTTTATAACCGACCAGATTATATAGAAGTATTGTCTAATAACATAGCTAAACACTTAGAAGGTAAAACCTATGAGCATGTATTGTTTTCATATCATGGTGTACCAGAACGACATATTAGAAAGCGAGATATCACAAAATCACATTGTAAAATGGATGGGAGTTGTTGTGTAACGCCTAGTAAGGCACATGAGTTTTGTTACAGACATCAATGTTTAGAAGTGACTCGTTTAGTTGGTGAAAAACTAAAATTAACCGAAGGTAGTTTTTCTACATCCTTTCAGTCGCGTTTAGGTTTTGATCCATGGTTATTACCTTATACAGACAGAACAATAGAGCGTATGGGAAAACAAGGTACTAAAACAATGGCAATTGTTACACCAGCTTTTGTCAGTGATTGTTTGGAGACTTTAGAAGAAATTGCCATGGAAGGTGAGGAGATTTTTCATGAAATGGGAGGTAAGGAATTTACAACTGTACCATGCTTAAATGATGATGCAGAATGGGTAAATTTATTAGTAAAATGGATAAACAATTGGGCAACTTCAAAAAATGTTGAAGCCTAATGTCTCATGTAACTTCCCAAGATTTAGGGACAAAACCAATAGGTAAATTATTAGTAAAACAAGCTGTGCCAGCTGCCATAGGTATATTAGTGATGTCGCTAAATATTTTGGTAGATACCATTTTTGTTGGTAACTGGATAGGTGCCATTGCCATTGCGGCCATAAATGTTGTTTTGCCTGTGTCATTTTTTATTGCTGCTTTAGGTATGGCGATTGGTGTGGGTGGATCTTCTATAATATCGCGAGCCTTAGGTGCGGACAATAAACCAAAAGCACTTAAAACTTTTGGAAATCAATTGTCTCTTACGTTTATATTTACAATAACCTTTGCTGTCTTTGGATTGTATTTTGTAGACACCTTAATTCCTGCATTTGGAGGGAAAGGAAATATTTTTGAACCTGCAAAAGTATATTATGAAATTATACTGTATGGTGTACCGGTTTTGGGATTTGTAATGTTGGGGAATAACGTTATTAGGGCAGAAGGCAATGCAAAATTTGCGATGTATGCCATGTTAATTCCTTCTATTGGTAATTTAGTTTTGGATTATCTTTTTATTAATGTTCTCAACTACGGTATGGCAGGAGCTGCATGGGCAACAACAGGCTCTTATATCGTGGCTTTTCTATTTATATTATGGTATTTTTTATCTAAGCACTCTGAATTAAAAATTAATCTATCACATTTTGGCTTTAGTAAAGCCATAGTGTCAGAAATTGGCTCATTAGGCTTTGTGACTTTAGCACGGCAAGCCGTTGTTAGTGTTACATTTTTATTAGTTAATAATGCACTTTACAATTTTGGAGGCGAAACCTCGGTAACGACTTATGCGATTATAGGAAGGTTGAGTATGTTTGCCTTATTTCCTGTTTTTGGGATAACTCAAGGGTTTATACCAATTGCAGGCTATAATTTTGGAGCAGAAAAGTACGATCGTGTAAAAGAGGTTATTTTTACTGCCATAAAGTATGCAACCATTTTAGGAACAATTGTGTTTATAGCACTAATGTTTTTTCCGGAAGTGATTACAAAATGGTTTACAACAGATGCGGATGTGATCAAAGAAACACCAAATAATATGCGATGGACATTTGCTGCTGTGCCTATTTTGGCGCTTCAGTTAATAGGTGCTGCATATTTTCAGGCTGTAGGTAAAGCATTGCCAGCTTTGTTATTAACGTTAACGAGACAGGCCATATTCTTTATTCCACTCATGTACATATTGCCCTTGTATTTGGGTGAATTTGGTATTTGGTTATCATTTCCTATTGCAGATTTATTGTCTACACTAGTTACCGCCTATTTTTTATATCGCGAAGTCAATTTAAATCTTAACCCAAAAACAACAGCGTAAAATTTTTAATCTGTAATTTTACATAATTTTTCAACTTACTGTTTAATCTCATGGAATATTACGGCTATATAAAATCCTTACATCTCATCTTTGTAATAACTTGGTTTGCTGGTTTGTTTTATATTCCGAGATTGTTTGTTTATCAAATAGAAGCCTTTCATAAACCATCGCCAGAAAAGGAAATTTTGGGTAAGCAATTAAAGTTAATGTCAAAACGATTGTGGTTTATTATCACATGGCCCTCAGCAATATTAGCAACACTATTTGCTATTTGGTTAATGATTTTAAATCCATTTTGGTTGCAACAAAGTTGGATGCATGTAAAATTGTTTTTTGTGTTTTTGTTGTTTATTTATCATTTTAAGACGCATCAATATTTTAAACAACTTCAAAATGATGAGGTTAAAATAACCTCAAGTTATATGCGTATTTGGAATGAAGGCGCAACATTTATCTTATTTGCCGTTGTGTTTTTAGTCATCCTTAAAAGTGCCATCAATTGGGTTTATGGAATTATCGGTTTAGTGGTTTTAGGTGTTTTAATTATGTTGGGCTTTAAGCTTTATAAAAACATAAGGTCTAAAAATCCTGAAGCATAAAGGTTTGTTTTAAAAATTAAAGTATTCTTAAATTGGCGTTTTGACTTCACTTGTTTGGATTGATTATTGCTATATTTAAAACTTAAAGTTCAGAATAAAACTCAGCGTTCAAGATTATTTCAATGAATAAAAAACGTCTTTCCTTAAGAGCTCGGATTAATATCAATATGATTCTATTGGTATTAGTGGCTTCAATTTTAATTGCTGCAGTGACTATATATCAGTATAGGGAAGAGGCTAAAGATTACCATAAAGAACGTCTAGAACGAAAAGAAAAGGCGATTAGGCAAAGTATTGACTTTGTTATAAAAGAGACTACTTATCCTGTAACTACAGAGAATATTCCGTTAATTTTTAAAGATGAGATATTTGATATTGATGCCATTCACAACCTTCAGATTAATCTGTATGATTTAGATGGTCAATTGTTAAAGAGTTCAAAGCGAACCATACAGCGCGATACCACAGAAATTAGTTTAAAACCAGAGATTTTAAACACTTTAGCCAATACCTTAGAGCATCGATATGTTATAAAAAATAAAGAAGCCGGATTAACATTTCAGTCTTCATACACTTATATTACAGATGAGAAGTTTAAGACATTAGCTATTTTAAATTTACCTTATTTAGAAAACGATGATTTTTTAAACAAAGAGCTAAAGGAGTTTTTAATGCGTTTAGCTTATGCCTATTTAGTATTGATTTTTGTCGCCATTGTCTTTGCTTATTTTATTTCAAAATTTATTACAAAGTCGCTAAAAACTATAAGTGACAAAATGAATGAAACACGTTTAGAAAAACGAAATAAAAAAATACAGATAGAATCTACTAGTGAAGAAATAGAAGCATTAGTGAATTCATACAACAGCATGATTGATGAGTTAGAAGCTAGTGCAGTTGTTTTGGCTACCAATGAAAGAGAGCAAGCTTGGCGAGAAATGGCAAAACAGGTGGCTCACGAAATTAAAAACCCTTTAACACCAATGCGATTAACGGTTCAAAGTTTTCAACGAAAATTTGATCCTACTGATGAGAATATACATCAGAAAATAAACGAATATAGCAATACTTTGATTGAGCAGATCGATACGATGAGTTCTATAGCTTCGGCTTTTTCGAACTTTGCTAAAATGCCAGCGCAAAAAAGCGAAAACTTAAATGTTGTAAATATTATAAAGTTAGCACTCGATATTTTTAACGAACATTACATAGAATTTAAACCAGAAACGGAAGAAATAATTGCAAAGTTTGATAGAACTCAATTAATAAGAGTAGTTACCAATTTGGTAAAAAATAGTATACAAGCAATTCCGGATCGTGTTGAAAACCCGAAAATAGAAGTACGTGTTCTTAACGATGAAGACAATGTAAAAATTTCTATAGAAGACAATGGTACAGGTATAGCAGAGGATACAAAGACTAAAATATTTGAACCTAAATTCACAACCAAATCGAGTGGAATGGGCTTAGGTTTAGCTATGGTAAAGAACATTGTAGAAACTTATAATGGAAGTATTACCTTTACATCAGAGTTAGGTAAAGGCACAACCTTTATTGTAACTTTTCCTAGAGAATAAAACTAATTAATATATGGCTTATAAAAACATACATTCTAACTTCGCAGCTGGTATTACCACAATTACAATTAATAGACCCAAAAAGCTTAATGCTTTAAATAAAGATACCATACAAGAATTACATGATGCTATTGATGTGGCAGAAAATGATAAAAACACTAAGGTTGTGATTATAACTGGTAGTGGAGAAAAGGCATTTGTCGCTGGAGCTGATATTAGCGAGTTTGCTGATTTTAGCGTTAAAGAAGGTGGGAAATTGGCGGCATTAGGGCAATCAATATTATTTGATTTTATAGAAAACTTAAGTAAGCCAGTGATTGGTGCTGTCAATGGATTTGCATTAGGAGGCGGATTAGAGTTAGCTATGGCGTGCCATTTTAGAGTGGCAAGTACCAATGCAAAAATGGGATTACCAGAGACCTCTCTTGGAGTAATTCCGGGTTATGGAGGGACACAGCGCTTACCGCAATTAATTGGTAAAGGTAGAGCTATGGAAATGATTATGACCGCAGGAATGATTGATGCTAACCAAGCACTTAATTATGGGTTAATTAATCATGTAGTTGCTCAAGAAGAATTGTTGCCTTTTGCGGAGAAAATAGCAGGTAAAATTATGCGAAATTCTTCTGTTGCGATATCAAAAGCGATCAAAGCAATTAACGCAAATTTTAAGGATGGTAAAGATGGTTACAATACAGAAATAAAACAGTTTGGTAAGTGTTTTGGTACCGAAGATTTTGTAGAAGGTACTACGGCATTTTTGGAGAAACGTAAAGCAAATTTTCCTGGAAAATAAAATGCTAAGCTAAAACGATGATAGATCTAATATCTGTCTTTGTGTATTAGTAGATTTTCTATGAAAGTATTAAACAAAAAAAAGTGGGTTCTCTACCACCCACTTTTTTAACTAAATAAATAAACTAATAATATATAAACAACAATTTATATTCTAAAATTCTTGACGAACACTCTGTCGTTAGACCTGATAACGGTTGTGTAATTCCCTTTAAGTGTTTCGTCTAATTTGTACACACGGTTTAATATAGTTTCTCCTTCAACTGATTCAGTATGAATAAGCTCATCTTCAAAATAAATTTCAACTTCCATTTTTTCTGCATCTAAGGCTAATTTAGATACTAATATTCTAGACTCTTCATTTCTTACTACAGGTGTAAAAATTGTTTTTTTGTTAGAATCTAAAATGGAAACAATATTGTTTTTTACTAATATAGTGTTAACTTCAATTTCAAAATCTTTAGTAACTTCTACGTTATACTCACCATTTTTTAATTGAGTAAAATCAAAAAGCTTAATTAAGTTACCATTATTATTGATTTCTGCACTATAGATTACTTCACCAAAAGCATCTGACACAGAAATGTAATTTCCTTTTTCAACACGGTAATAAGAAGACTTTACTTCTGCAATCTCGTTAGCGTAGCTTGTAAATGTTCCTAACATTAAGGCTACTATTGCGATTTTTTTAAATACTGCTTTCATAATAAAAATGTATTTGTTAATACTGATACAAAGATATAGGGTATTTGAAGTGTAGAAAACATCGAAATTGGCTTATTTGTGTGTTAAATTAACCATGTAAGGTAAAGGTGTTATATTATGGGTTAATATAACATATATTAATGGTAATTTTCCATAGCTTTTAAAAATGGCCCAAAAAAGATGTAGAATTATATATTGGTTTTTGACTATACAATTTTGATAATAAATGACATTAATAACATACACATAGATAATTTATGATCTATGTTATGTCACAATATAAGTAGGTATTTATCATTTAAAACAACCAACAGGATAAATAGATCCCATAAAAACACAAATTATGGGAAGTAATTGTTTGGGAGTCTTCATATGTGTTAAGTAAACTAAGAATGCAAAAGACGCTGTATTTATTAAATAGGTACTACCTTATATAAACACTTTTATAAAATCTATAAATAAAAAAAGGTAAGCATTGCGCTTACCTTTTATATAGGTTAATAATAATTGTGAAGTGACTACGGAATTATATTCTAAAGTTTTTAACAAAAACTCTATTATTAGATTTAATAATAGTTGTGTAATTTCCTTTTAGAGTGGCATCTAATTTGTACACACGGTTTAGAATTGTTTCTCCAGAAACAGTTTCTGTATGGATTAGTTCTCCTTTATAAAAAAGTTCTATTTCCATATCTTCATGATCTAAAGCCAGTTTAGAAATAATTAATTGAGAATTATCATTTCTAACAACAGGTTTAAAGATTACTGTTTTGTTAACATCTACGATAGAAACCTTATTGTTCATTACTTCAATAGTGCTAATTTCTATTTTATAGCCATTGGTAACTTCTACATCGTATAAACCATTTTGTAGTTGGGTAAAATCATATAGTGATGTAAGATTTCCGTTATAGTTAATTTCTCCACTATAGATGATTTTTCCAAAAGCATCTGATACAGAAATGTGGTTTCCTTTTTTTACGTAGTTCATAGTTGTGTTAACATCTACAACTTCGTTGGCGTAGCTTGTTAATGTTCCAAACACTAATGCTACTACTAATAATTTTTTAAATACTGTTCTCATAATAAATTGTATTAAGTGATTACAGGTACAAAATTAAAGGTAGTTTGCTTTGTAGAAAACATCAATTTTGGTACATTTTTATACAAAATTAACCGTATAATTATTTGGGTAAAACTATTAGGTTAAAATAGTATATTTTTGAGATAATTTAAGCAACAGTTGTTTTTAAGTAAAACGTTGAGTCGCATGGTAAAATGGGCGACCAATATGAAGTGTTTGTTACATTAAAAAATTAAGAAGAAAAAGGACGTTGAGTAAAATAGTAATAGACACTTTTTAATAAAAAAAGTTAAGCGAAGAATAACGTGATGGGTTGTTACTTTATAAAATTAAAAAAGTGGGCTTTCTGGCCCACTTTTTCAACTAATAAAACTAATGTGTAAACAATAATCTATAATTTGAAATCTTCAACAAATACACGTCCATTTGCTTTAATGATCGCAGTATATTCGCCTTTTCTTGATTTATCTAATTGGTAAACTCGGTTTATTATTTCATTTCCTTTTACTGTTTCAGTATGGATTAAATCATTTCCAAAATATAATTCTATTTCCATCTCGTCAGTATCAATCGCTAATTTTGAAACAATAAGTTTAGAATCTTCTGATCTAAAAACTGGTTTAAAAATAGTGGTCTCAGATGTTTCTAAAAAAGTAACGATGTTGTTTGAAACCTGAACCTTATTGATTTTAATTTCAAAATCTTTATTTACTTCTATTGTATAAACGCCATCTTTTAATTGAGAAAAATCATAAAGATTTTGAATGTTACCTGAGTTGTTAATGCGACCGTTATAAACGATTTGCCCTTTTGCGTCTGTTACAGAAATTAAATCGCCTTCATTTACATTGTTAAATGTTGGTGAATTGTCTAAGGTTGCATTTGCGTAAGTAGTGCATGTTCCTAACATCACTGCTAATACTAAAATGTTTTTAAATAATGTTTTCATAATGTTTTGTTTTTAAGTGAGAACTGAAATTAAAATTGTCTTTTACGTTTAGTGACAATTATATGAGTCACAGTTCAATTAAATCAACACTGCAAATTTAGAGCAGCATTTCGTCGGAGAAAACATCAATTTTGTCAAATTTATATACAAAATTAACCTTTCGAGGGTGTTAATTATGTAATAAGGTTAATTTTGTGTATGTTTTTGGTAATTTTACATAGAATGTAAGAATTATATAACTTAAATTTGCACTTATTAATATGTTATGAAAGCAAGAAAACCTACATTAGAAAAAATTAGTCCTGAGTTTGGTAGTTCCTTAAAAGTAAGGCGACACAAAATGGATGTATATAAAGGTGAGAATAAACCATTTTGGCATTTTCACCCAGAAATAGAATTGGTGTATGTTAACAAAGGTCAAGGTAAAAGACATATAGGAAACCATTTATCTTATTTTAACAATAGCCAGTTATTATTAATAGGACCCAATTTACCGCATAATGGTTTTACAGACCGTTTAACTATTAATGGATCTGAAACCTTAGTACAATTTAAACCAGAGTTTTTGGGAAATCATTTTTTTGATATTCCAGAGATGGAAAAAATCAACCTTTTATTTGAGCGTTCTAAAAAAGGAATTCTTTTTGGAGTAAAAACAAAGCAGAAGCTTGGTGCTAAAATAGAAAAGCTTAATGAAAAGGAAGGATTTAAAAAAATTCTAATTCTACTTGAAGTATTGCATGGTTTAGCTAAGTCAGAAGATTATACCTTATTAAATGTAGATGGTTTTGCTTTTGAAACCGAGCCACAAGATAGTGCTAAGATAGATATTGTATTTAAGCATGTTAACCAAAATTTCAAAGAGCATATTAGTTTAGATGAGATTGCAGAGAAGGTAAGTATGACGGTTCCTGCGTTTTGTCGCTACTTTAAGAAAGTAACAGGTAAAACATTTACCAAGCTTGTAAACGAATATAGAGTAGTACACGCAACAAAATTATTATCCGAAAGTCAAATGAGCATTGCTGATGTAAGTTTTGAATGTGGATTTAATAATTTTTCACATTTTAATAAACTCTTTAAAGAATTTACAGGAAAAAGTGCTTCTAAATATAGAGGTGAACTAAAAATGATGGTTCAATAATTTATTTTTTACAGGTATGGACGATAAAATAAATAGTACCATAGCGTATTATACAAAAAAAGGGCAAGAGATTTTAGATGCTGTAAATACCAATAAAAATTTAACGGCAGATGAAATTATTCACTATGGTGAAGAAATGGCTGCTATAGAATATAAGTTAACCGCTTTAGAAGTGGCTAAAATGAATTAAGACCGTTATTTTTCTCCGTTCCATTCTGCATAAAATTGTTTTAAAAAGCCTTCCATATACTTATGGCGCTCTAATGCAATACGTTGTCCTGTTTTAGTATTCATTTGGTCTTTTAATAACAGCAATTTTTCGTAAAAATGATTAATCGTTGGTGCATTAGACGATTTATACTCGGCTTTTGTCATATTGAGATTAGGCTTTATTTCTGGATTATAAAGTGCTCTATCCTTAAAGCCTCCATAATTAAAACAACGAGCAATTCCTATGGCACCTATAGCATCTAAACGATCAGCATCTTGAACAACTTCCATTTCTTTAGATGAAAAAGAAGTATTTAAATCAAAAGAGTTTTTAAACGACATATTATCAATAATTTGAGTAACATGTTCAATGATTTCGCTATCAACATTATGTTTTAATAAAAAGGTGCTCGCAATTTTTGATCCTAAAGTTTCATCACCTTTATGAAATTTAGAGTCAGCAATATCATGAAGCAATGCCGCTAAGGAAACCACAGTGATATCTACTTTTTCTTGTTTAGCAATTAACAGACTGTTTTTGTAAACACGTTCAATATGAAACCAATCGTGGCCACCTTCTGCGTTTTTAAGCTCAGATTTTACGAAATTTATCGTTGCTTCAATAAGTTGTGATTCAGAAACTGTCATGCCAAATAATTATGCAGGATCTACCCACTTAAACTGAAATGAATTCTCAGGTATTTTAATACGTTCAGACAAACGATACATTCTAGGAGGAAGTTTCATTAAGTAATCTCTAGCTTTTTCGGCTTCTTCGTTTAAACCTGTCATATTTCCAATATCCCAACGATCTAAAAGTTTTTGTAGTATATCTACATAATCAGTAGATGTGTATACACCAATACGTTGTGCTGTATTTGAGAACTCCTCAAAGGCAGCGCCTAAACTTTCACCAGACTCTCTTAAAAAATGAGCTGGCATGGCTATTTTTCGTTTCATCATATCATGAAAAGCCATCATCATTTGATTAGGATCTACTGCAAAAATGCGTTCTACAAACTCGGAATAAGCATGGTGGTGACGCATTTCGTCGCCAGAAATAATTTTACACATCTTAGCCAATTGTTTATTTCCTTTTTGTCTTGCAATTTTGGCCACACGGTTATGTGATATGTAAGTTGCTAGTTCTTGAAAACTCGTATAAACAAAGTTTTTATAAGGATCTCTATCTGTACCAATATCAAAGCCATCATTAATTAAATACTGGGTTGTTTTTTCGACTTCGCGCATATTTACACGGCCAGATAAGTATAAGTATTTATTAAGAACATCGCCATGTCTATTTTCTTCACCGGTCCAATGTCTTACCCAAGTAGACCATCCATTTTTTTCTACCTGATCTACACCTTCTACATCCATAAGCCAAGATTCGTACGTAGGTAATGCTTCTTCAGTAATCATATCACCAACTAATACGACCCAAAAATCATAGGGTAATTCTTTAGATAATTCTCTTATTTCTTTAACTTCTTCAAAAAATGTATCCTTTTTAGAATCTGGTAAGAAATCGGTTGGTTGCCAAATTTTTTCTACAGGAATTAAATATTTTTCAATAAGAGATTGTACATCTTTTTCAAGATGTTGCATCACTTCTAATCTTATATTTTTTAACGACATCTTGATGGTTATTTTTGATGGTTAACGTTCTATTGCTTCAACAATGGTGTGTTCAACTTGTTGTATTAATTCAGCCTTATCTGTAAAGTTAACAATTTCTAAGGGCTTATGCACAGTAAATGTCATATGATTTCCAATTCCCATAGGAAATTTTCCGTAACGTAACATTTTCCAAGAGTTATTGACGGTTATAGGTACAATAAGGGCAGACGGAACCTTTTTCATCAATAATTCTAGTCCTTTGGTTTTAAATGGCTTGGGTACACCATCTTTACTTCTGGTGCCTTCAGGGAAAATGACAGCTGCTCGTTTAGTATTCTCAATATATTCTCCAAATTTCATCATTGCAGGTAAAGCTTGTCTTGGATTTTTTCTATCGATTAAAACGGATCCACCATGATTTAAATTATATGAAATACTAGGAATTCCTTTACCTAATTCTTTTTTAGAAACAAACTTAACATGGTGTTTGCGCAGATACCACATTATTGGTGAGATATCATACATGCTTTGGTGATTCGCCACTATAATTAAGGGTTTGTCTGTGCTAATGTTATACGCATTGTAAAACGAAATTCTGGTGCCTAGTAGATTAAGACATCGCATTATTACAAATTGCAAGCCATCAACTGCTAATTTAAGACCTTTATAACCAAAGACTTTGTGAGAAAACCATTGTATACCATGAAATATAACTAAGGTTAAACCAAAGCATAAATAAAATAAAACGGAAAGCGGATAAGCTACTAGTTTTCTCATATTACAAATGTAATTTAATGTCTTTTATGCACAAAAAAACCACGAAATATTTCGTGGTTTTTTAATCGTGTTATAATATCTTAACAGTACTCGTTATACGCATCTTTTAGATTTTCTGCAATTAATTCTGCAGGTCTACCTTCAATGTGGTGACGCTCTAACATATGCACCAATTCTCCATTTTTAAATAAAGCCATACTTGGTGAGCTAGGAGGAAACGGAATCATATGCGCTCGCGCTGCGTCTACTGCTTCTTTGTCTACACCTGCAAAAACAGTAAAGATATGATCTGGTCGTTTGTCGTTCTGAATGCTGCTTTTGGCACCTGGTCTTGCATTTGCTGCCGCACAACCACAAACAGAATTAACAACCACTAGTGTTGTACCTTCTTTTGCTAATGCTGCTTCTACAGCTTCTGATGTATGTAATTCTTCAAAACCTACGCTAGTTAAATCTTCACGCATTGGTTTTACTAATTCTGCTGGATACATATGTTTTTAATTTTAATTAATCTTAAATTGAAGTGCAAAGATAATGAAAATTTATGCGCTTTACACGGTCTTTAGTACGTAGTCTCAATAGAACTATTTTAGTTTTGAATAGTAACAAAAACATTAAAAGATAGACTAACAAATAGTATATTTGAATTTCATAAAAATAAATAAATATGAGTTTTGCAAAATGGATTGGTGGTGCTTTAGGTTGGTCTTTTGGTGGACCAATTGGTGCAATTATAGGATTGGCTATTGGTAGTTTTGTTGATAATTTAACTATTGGAGGTACACCACTTTTAGGAGATGGCCAAACAGGAAGTCAGGGAGGCACCTATAGAAAAACCACTACTTCTGGAAGACGTACATCGTCTAGACCGCAAACACAATCTGGTGATTTTGAAGTCAGTCTTTTAATTTTGGCTTCAATAGTAATTAAAGCAGATGGCAAACAAGATCAACGAGAATTAGATTTTGTACGTCAGCAGTTTAGCAATATGTACGGTAAAGAAAGAGCTAATAAGGCTTTTGAGCTGTTTAAGCGTATTAGTAAACAGAATATTTCTACGCGTCAGGTTTGTACACAAATTCGTCAAATGATGGATCATGCTTCGCGTTTGCAATTATTACATTTTTTGTTCGGCATAGCCAAAGCAGACGGATTGGTAACTGAAGATGAATTAAGACAAATTTATACCATAACTGGTTATTTAGGTATTAGCAATAGAGATTACGAAAGCATTAAAGCCATGTTTTATAACACGAGTGATAATGCGTACAAAATTCTAGAAATTGATAAATCGGTTTCAGATGACCAGGTTAAGAAAGCGTATAGAACTATGGCTAAAAAATACCATCCAGATCGCGTTGGTCATTTAGGAAAAGAACATCAGGAAGGTGCGGAAGCTAAGTTTAGACAAGTGCAAGAAGCCTATGAGCATATTCAAAAAGAACGTGGGTTTAAGTAACTTAAGATCGTTGTGAGTCTTTACCTTTCCTTTGTTTTTCTATATATTTAAAGTATCGTTGTGTTTTGTATTTGTTATAAATAAAAACGCAAAGGACAATAAAAGCTAATAAGATTAAGCCTGCCTTGCCTGTAAAATATTCAAATAATTCCATTGATTAATTATAATTTAGGGTTTAATAGTCGTAATAAGAATGAAAGCTTTCGGGTTTAATTATTTTTTTCTTTTTGTTTAAAATAAAGTTACCCTCTAAATAAAAAGAAGTCATCTTTCATGTCTTCAATTTGGGCATCTTCATTAGTAATAATATAATCGATAGCTTTAGATGTAAATTCATCGCCTTTTTTGGTAAGGGAAACTATATTTTTTTCAATATGAATCATATTATTTTTTTGAGCTAAATCTAAAACAGTCTTAGCGCGTACTTTTTGCCAATTTATGTGTTCGTTGAGATGGTTAACGTGTCGCTCTTCTAACTCGTCATGGTTTTTTAGGTGTAATAAAAATGTAAGTAAAGAGACTTCGGTTTGTTGTTGTTTTTCCCTGTACATCACAGCGATAATGCCTTTAGAAGGTGCAAATAAATACACAAATAAAAACACCAATCCGAGAATGGTTGTAATGGAACCAGCGATAGAAGCATCTAGCCAATGCGCTACCCAATAGCCAAAAATGGCACTAAAAATGCCAAAACCAATAGCTAAAGCAAGCATTCTCTTTAAGTCTGTGGTTAATAAATAAGCCGTAGCCGCAGGCGCAATCATCAAAGCAACTACCAAGATAGCACCAACAGCATCAAAAGCACCAACCGTTGTTACGGAAGAAACAGACATTAAACCGTAATGAATGATGGCAGGAGAAAAGCCTAATGAAGCGGCTAAACCTTTATCAAACGTACTCACTTTTAGTTCCTTAAAAAAGAGTATTAAAAGCGCGATTGTAATGATTAATATCGTACCAACGACCCAAAGGGATTTAGGTCCAACGTCAGTTCCGGCAATTAATAATCGATCAAAAGGAGCAAATGCTAATTCGCCCAATAACACAGCATCGACATCTAAATGAACATCATTAGCGTTTTTAGCGATCATAATGACACCGATACTAAATAACGCAGGAAATACTAATCCTATGGCTGTATCTTCCTTTACTAGTCCTGTTTTTTGAATGTACTCAACTAATATTACGGTAATTATGCCTGTGAGTGCTGCCAAAAGAATAAGTAGTGGCGAATTTAAATCTTGAGTAATAAAAAAACCGACAACAATACCAGGTAAAATAGAATGGCTTATAGCATCACTAATCATAGCCATTTTTCTTAACACTAAAAATGTTCCAGGAATAGCACAGGCAATAGCAACTATACATGCTATTAGTTGTATTTCTATTTGTGCGCTACTCATCTTCTGTAGTTTGTTTGGTGTATAAATTGGCCGCAGTTTCAAAACCAACTTTGGTTAAACTCCACATGTTTCCTTTTAGCTGTACGTAATCTTTTTCTACTAATTTCCGAAGTGTATTCTTTGTGTAACCTTGAAAATTATTGAGTAATTTAATGGCATGAGGATGCGAAATGTCTTCGTGTGTTTTTGCAATATGATGCATAAACGTTAGGGTTTTATGTAGTTCTAAATCACGACGGTTTTTAATAAACCGAATTTGTTTAAAAAGTAAACCACGACTCGGTGAAAAAATAAATGAGAACACCACAAAAACAGCCGCAACTAATACAATTACTGGTCCTGTAGATAAATTATTCTGACTTGCACTAATTGCCGTTCCAAATACACCAGAAAACGCTCCGAAAATGGCTGCTAAAAAGACCATAACGGATAGACTATTTGTCCATTGTCTAGCTGCTGCTGCAGGTGCTAAAAGCATGGCACTCATTAACACCACACCAACGGTTTGTAATCCTAAAACAATAGCCAAAACTATAAATGATGTGATGAGGATGTCTATGATTTTGGTGTTAAAACCAAGGGTTTTGGTGTAGTCAGCATCAAACAAAAGTATTTTAAATTCTTTCCAGAATGTAAGCATTACAATTAAACAGAGTCCTGTGACAATAGCCATCATCCAAACATCACTTTCTACTAAAGTTGCCGCTTGTCCAAAAAGATATTTGTCTAAACCAGCTTGATTTGCATTAGGTTGTTTTTGAATAAAGGTTAATAGCAACATACCAAATCCAAAGAATAAAGATAAAATTAAGCCAAGAGCTGTATCTGACTTTAAATGGGTTTTGGTAATAATACCTCTAATCCAAAATGTACCAATAAGTCCACTGATTAAAGCGCCAATTAATAAGGTGTTACTGTCTTTTGTGCCTGTAATTAAAAAGGCGATGGCAATGCCAGGTAAAGCTGCATGAGAAATGGCATCACCTAATAAACTTTGTTTTCTCAACACGGCAAAGCTTCCCAACATACCCGTTACAGCACCCAAAATTGCTGTGCCAAGGGTAATGGTTCTAAGGGTGTAGTCTGTGAAGACTAATTCTATGTATTCTGTAATGTCCATTTTGTAATTCTGAATGTATTTCAGAATCTTAAATTGCATTTATTTTACTAATTCTTTATTGGTGTGCAAATCTCTATAAGAAATCCGTTAATATCCCTTAAATAGCCAACCTTTTGTCCCCAAGGTTTTTCTATAATAGGTTCGTATTGAATGGCGCCAGCTTTTATAGCTCTGGCAAAATCATCTTCAATATGTTTTGTTGTAAATGCCATTTCTATTCCGTTAGGTTTTTTATTTAAATCTAATTTTTCAAAGCCATTTTTGAAATTAGATTGTCCTAGCTCATTAGCAGCAAATGCAATGGTTGTTTCGCCAGATACTAATTCGCCATAATCATGTTCTGGTGTCATAAATTTTTTTTGAAACCCGAATGCAGTATTGTAGAATGCTAAAGTCTTTTCAACATCTGCTACGTATAAAATAGTGTATGCGTATTTCATATTTAAAATTCAATTTTATAATAAGGGTCTTCGACTGCGCTTAGACTGACATTAATAATAGAAGACTAAGAATGAGACTTTTTTAAGTCGTGGCAATCTGTTTTTTCTAAATTATGTTCATTATTTATTTTGATGTTTTCCGACTATGGCGAAATTTTGGGCTCGAATTTTTACTTTTTTAATGAAGCCTTTTTTTCATCAGTATAAGTTAACACTGCCAACTGTTTACTGAATACTGCTAACTATTTTTCACTCCTGAATACTCACTTTATAATTAATACCATAAGTCTTCGTTAAATTATCATCATTAAAAATATCCTTAACAGGACCTGTAGCAATTTTCTTTACATTTAAAAATGTTACCCAATCAAAATATTCTGGCACAGTTTGTAAATCATGATGAACCACGATTACTGTTTTTCCTGCTTTTCTTAATTCTTTTAATATGTTGATAATTGCAATTTCTGTGGTTGCGTCTACACCTTGAAACGGTTCGTCCATAAAATAGATGGATGCATTTTGGACTAATGCTCTTGCCAAGAATATACGTTGTTGCTGTCCTCCCGAAAGTTGGCTTATTTGCCGGCTTTTAAACGCTAACATGCCAACTTTTTCTAACGCTTCAAGCGAGGCTTTTTTTTCTTTTTGTCCAGGACGTTTAATCCAACCTAAACTCCCATAAGTTCCCATCTTAACAACATCTAAGGCTGTCGTTGGGAAGTCCCAATCTACACTGCCTTTCTGTGGAACATAAGCAACCAGTTGTCTTTGTTTTTCATAAGGTTTATCATAGATAGAAACACTTCCTGCGATAGGTTTTAAAATGCCCAATATAGATTTAATTAGTGTAGATTTTCCTGCGCCATTTGGCCCAACAATTGCCATAAGAACACCTTCTGGGATTTCTAAATCGATATCCCAAAGTACTGGCTTGTAGTTGTAAGCTACAGTTAAATCGTCAACTTTTACAGCAATTTTTTTTGCTGAGGTCGTATTGTTTTTTTCAATGGGTTTAGAATTCACTTTAATCGGTCTGTATTATTTACGTTTATTATAATGCGCTTACAATCGTTTTAATATTATAGCGATACATACCAGTATATGTTCCCTCTGCTGTGCCAGCTGTTCCGAGAGCATCGGAATATAGAGTTCCACCAATTTCAACTTTATGTCCTTTTGCATTTACGGCTGCTTTTAAGGCTTCTATTGTACTTTTTGGGACTGAGCTTTCTATAAAAATAGCTTTAATATTTTTATCAATAATAAATGCGGCTAATTTTTGTACGTCTTGTACACCAGCTTCTGTGGCAGTAGATAAGCCTTGTAAGCCAACAACTTCAAAATCGTAAGCATTGCCAAAATAATTGAAGGCATCGTGGGCTGTTACTAAAATTCTTCTCTCTTTAGGAAGTACATTCACAACACCTTGAATATCTTCTTTTAGTTTATCTAATTCGGCTAAATATCTTTTTTCATTGGCCCTAAACGTATCTGCGTTCTTAGGATCTTTTTCACTTAGCACAAGTGTTACTTTTTCTGTGAATTGTTTGAAAAAGTCAATATTAAACCAAACATGCGGATCATAATTAGAAGCAAAATACTCAGAACCAATTAATAGTTTTTTATTTAGTTCATCAGCTAAAGCGACAGGTGTTTTTTCTGTGCCTGCCATTTTTTCAAAGACTTCAACAAGTTTGCCTTCTAAATGTAGGCCGTTATAAAAAATAACATCGGCTTCTACTAATTTGGTCACATCGCCTTCGCTAGCTTTGTAGAGATGAGGGTCTACACCAGAGCCCATTAAACCTTGCACGTTTATAGAATCTCCACCAATATTTTTCACTAAATCAGTGATCATTGTAGTTGTGGTTACCACATTTAGCTTTTTATTAATTTTTGTTTCGTTATCGTTTTTGCAATTAAAAACAAGCGTTATAGTAAGAAGGAGTATTAATTTTTTCATATCTGTATATTTAATGTGAAAGTAATAAAATTCAATGATTTAGTTTAAATTATATCTTAAACCCAAAAATAATCGGATTCCTTGGTTTGGTCCATAGACATAAGCTGGGTCAAACGTTAAAGCGTATGGATTGTTGGATGTTGGAATAACGGCTCCGTTTTCAACTTCAATGGTTCTAGTAGAATTTGGTACAGGATAAGTTTGTGTAGAGCCTGTTTCGTTGTATGTAACGTTTTCATCAAAAGGATCGTGAGCTCGCGCAATAATAAATGGGTTTCCTTTATTTGGTGTCCAGTTTAATAAGTTCTTTACACCACCATAAATTTCTAAATTATGCAATCCATCATAGGTAATTTGTATGTTTTGTATGCTCCATGTCGGTGAATATTCATTTCTAGGATCTAATTCACCTAATAAAGGTAATCGCATTGGTCCATAGAGATTTCCTGTGTAATCAAAGGTTAGGTTTGTGCCGTAATGTTTGTAGCTAAATGACCACACACCAGAAAAGTTCTCTGTTAAAATTTGTTCCGTTCGTATTCCGTTTTCGGTTTGTGAAACCTCTTGGTACGTTGCGCCTATAGATGCTTTTATGCCGCTTCCTAATACAGTATCTATATTAAAACTTAAACCTTTTGATGTAGAATAACCATCTAAATTATCATATATAATTTGATTTGGATTGGTATCATAATCTGGTAATATAGCATTGGTAAAGTAAGTGTACCAAGCTGAGGTATCTAAAGTAAAATACATGCCGCTTTTGAGATACAACTTTTTAAGATAGTTAAGCGTTACATTGTAGGATTCTTCTGGTTTTAAGGTTTCTTCTATGATGACATCACGAGAACCTGTTAAAGCAGCATGATCTTCTGTAAATAGATTAACGACTCTAAAGCCTGTACCAGCATTTAATCTTATAATGTCATTGTCGGTTGGTTTATATTTATAGGCGAGTCTTGGTGTAAAAATATTACCATGTCTGCTGTCGTAATCATAACGCATGCCTAATAAGAGACTTTGTTTTTTGTTGAATTTAATTTCATCTTGAATAAATACAGACGGTATTGTAACTTCATCTGCTTCTATAGTCGCTGTTGTATTATCGTTATAGTAATTATAGCGAAGCGCTGTACCCAATAATAAATCGTGATTATTGATCTTTTTATCCCAAACTAATTGTCCAAACCCAATACGTTGTTGTGCTAAATATGGTGTATTGCCATAAACTGAATTTTGGTCGTGGTCGGAGTACGAGAATTGAAAGTTTACTGTTTCTTCTATTGGTAACTGATAATTTCCAAGAATCTCAAATCGTGAGGTATAAATACTTTCACCATAAACTTGGTCTCCACCTCTAAATCCTTTGTTCCATTGTAATTCTCCGCCCCAACGATCTTCATAAAAGTAACGGCCAGCTAAATAGAATTTTCTGTTATTAGTACGTTTAAAGTCCCATTTTTGGAAAATAGAAATACGATCTTGTAGCGTTAGATCTGTAAAATTATCGTCATTATTATCAATTGGATTGTCGTATTTAAAGTAATTAGTTCCGACCAATACAGTTGCTTTTTCTCCTACTTTAGCTTTAAATCCAAGGTCTAAATTTAATTCACCCCAATCTGAAACAAAGCCATCAGCAAAGAAACGTGGAGCATTTTCTGGTAATTTAGTAATAACGTTAATTAGGCCACCAACCGCCTCACTGCCATATAAAGACGATGCAGGTCCTTTAACCACTTCAATTTGTTCAATGAGTGAATTTGGTATTCCAGATAAACCATATACTGTAGATAAGCCGCTTACTATTGGCATTCCATCAATTAAAACCAAGGTATAAGGCCCTTCTAAACCATTGATATGAATATCTCCAGTGTTGCAAACATTACAATTGAGTTGTGGACGTACACCATTAACGTTTTGTAGGGCTTCAAAAATATTAGGCGTTGGGTTTTTCTTTAGAAACGTAGTTGAATACACTTCTACAGGCACTGGACTTTCTAGTCTAGAGACTGCTTTTAAAGTTCCTGAAATAATTACTTCGTCTAGGGAATCATCTTCATCGATATTAAAATTAATACTGATGTCTTTATCTATAATAGCAATGGTTTTTTTTTGAGTTAAATATCCTGTGAACGATGCCACTAAGGTGTAGGTTCCTGGTTCTAAATTAGAAATTGTAAATGCGCCATTGTAGTCACTGGTTGTGCCCTTGGTTGTGTTTTTAATATAAATATTAGCATAAGCTAACGGTTTACCATTAGTGCTAACATTTCCGTTAATAGTAAATGTAGTCTGAGCCGAAAGTGTAGCTCCAAATAGAAACAGAAACACTTTTATGAGGTTCATTGTTTTTTTGTGCAAATTTAAAATAAAATTTAGACTAGTCTAAAAATAAATTAAGAAATATATCTTTTTATATTTGTATAACACTAGAAATTTATGATTACACTTACAGAAGAGAATTACATTAAAGCCATTTATCATTTAGGAAGCAATGGAAATGAGTCCGTGAACACAAATGCTATTGCAGAGGCCATGCAAACTAAGGCATCTTCAGTTACAGATATGGTAAAGAAGTTATCAGAGAAAAATTATGCAGATTATAAGAAATATCAAGGTGTAACATTAACAGAACGTGGTAGGCAAGTTGCGGTTAGTATTATTAGAAAACACCGGTTATGGGAAGTGTTTCTTGTAGAAAAGCTAAATTTTTCTTGGGATGAGGTGCATGAAGTCGCAGAGCATTTAGAACATATTAAATCCGAAAAACTGATTAATCAATTAGATGCATTTTTAGAATTCCCTAAGCATGATCCGCATGGTGATCCCATACCAGACAAAGAAGGAAAGTTTCAGCATATAGAAAAGATTATTTTGGCAAAAGCAGATGTTGGTTCCGTATATAAATGCGTGGGTGTAGATGATAGTTCGTCTAGTTTCTTAAAGTATTTAGATAGTAATAAAATTGCTTTGGGTACTGTGATAAGTGTATTACATAAAGAACCTTATGATAATTCTGTAAAAATCGCATTAGGAGATACGGCAATTGTGGTTTCACAAAATGTAGCTAAAAACCTTTATTTAAAAAAAGTAGAGTCTTAAATCCCTCATAAAACTTAAAATTCTCTTAAAATAGAGAATAGAACACCTTATTGTGATCAATAGGCTCTAGTTTTGGAGTTGAATCAATTTTAATAAAAAAATATATGTCATCTATCTTTAAGTTGGGTTTTGCGTGTCTCATGGTTTTAGCGTTAACCACAAGTTGTAAAAATGAAAACAAAGTAACACCAGAATTAGAAACGCCTACAGTTAAAACAGAAGCCAAGAAAGCGATATCGTCAATAGAAGCTATTGAGAAGGCTTATAAAAAAGATAAATTTTTGGCTCATAATGCCATTGAAGTAGATATGGTTATTAGTTTTGGAGGTCAAGTACGTTTAGATGCTAAAATGACCTATCTAACTAATTCTACTAAAGGGAAAATTGAATTAAAAGATGGCTCTTCAATATACTATGATGGTGCAAGAGTATTTCATTCGGCCGATTTAAAAAATGAAAAAGCAGCCCGTTTTGATGCTTATACTTGGATGTATTTTTTATTATTTCCAAATAAATTAGATGATCAAGGTACAATTTGGTCTGATGTAGAATCTGCAAAACTTAATAATAAAACGTACAATTCTCAACGACTAACATTTGAAGCAAACACAGGCGATGCGCCAGATGATTGGTATATTGTTTACAGTGACCCACAAACTCATTTAATGGACTATGTAGCCTATATCGTTACAGTGAATAAATCTACAGAAGCAGCAGAAGCAGATCCGCATGCCATAGGATATTCTAATTACAAAATGATTGATGGTATACCTGTAGCTCATAATTGGGAGTTTTATGAGTGGTCTAGTGCCAATGGTATAGGAAAAGTTATTGGTGATGCTACTATTAGAAGTGCTAAATTTGTAACCACAGCACCAACAACATTTGATATTCCTGAAGGGTTTGTTGAAAAATAAAATTATGGGTTGTACTTCGTGTTAGACAATATTCATAGAAATCAAGAAACAGCATTGAATGCTTTATGGTTTAATCGAAATGTTTTGTTGACAATTTTAAAGATATTAATGAATAAAAATACACTATACATTTTAATAGCAATCTTATGCTTAAGCTGTAAAACAAACCACCATAAAAAAACATCTAGCAAAGCACCAAACATATTGTTTATAATAGCAGATGATATGGGAAAAGAAGCGTTGGCAGGATATAATGAAGGCACCATAAAACCGCATACACCAAATATAGATGCTATTAGAGAAACAGGTTTAAGCTTTAACAATTTCTGGACATATCCAACCTGTTCACCAACTAGAGCTTCCATGATTACAGGTAAATATGGTTATCGAACAGATGTGCGTTGGGCCAATCAAAAATTGAGTGAAAGTGAAGTTTTATTGCAAAAATACATTAACCAAAACACGGATAGTGCTTACGCCACAGCTGTAGTTGGTAAATGGCATCTCTCGGGTTACGATACAACTATTAATCCTGAAACCTTTGGCATCGATTATTACGCAGGTATATTTAAAGGTTCTGTAAAAGATTATTACAACTGGCCTTTATCAGAAAACGGAAAACAAACAGTAGCAACAGAATATACTACCAAGAAATTTACAGATTTAGCGTTCAATTGGATTAACAAACAAGAAAAACCTTGGTTTATGTGGTTAGCTTATAATGCGCCACATACACCTTTTCATTTGCCTCCTTTAGAGATGCATAGCCAAGGTAATTTACCACCTTATACCAAAGAGGTAGATCCTACACCATATTTTATGGCTTCTATTGAGGCTATGGATTATCAAATAGGAGAACTTTTAAATGCATTATCAAAAGAAGACAGGGAAAATACCATTATCATTTTTATGGGTGATAACGGTATAGAACCTATAGTTACTCAAGATCCTTATAAAAAAAATCAAGTAAAAAGAAGTCTTTATCAAGGTGGTATAAATATGCCATTATTTGTGTCTGGTAAAGGGGTTGAAAGAAAAGGAAGCGATAATAATTTAATCACTACAACAGATATGTTTGCTACCATAGCCGAAATAGCAGGCGTAGACACTGATAGAATAAATGATAGTAAAAGCTTTAAGTCGCTTTTAACAGAAGAGAAGTCAATTAGAAAGTATCAATATTCTGAAATGAAGAATGAAAAAAATGATGCTTGGACTATTAGTAATGGCACCTTTAAATTATTAGTATTTGCAGATGGAAATGAAGAAATGTACAACCTAATTAATGATCCTTACGAAAAAAACAACATTTTAGATTCGTCACTAAATACAATTGAAAAAAAATCTAAAGAAGAGTTAGACATGGAATTGTTAAGGATTAGAAACTAAAAATTAGAAAACAAACTCGGCATTTTGTTTATAGCTAATTCTGGTTTGCTAATTCTGGTTTTTGTAGATTTTTCATTCGGTATTTATTAAATTGAGTGTTTAAGCAATACCGTTAATTTTTAAAAAAAATCAATGTAATTATTATGATGAAAGGACATTTACTTCAAATACTATTTTTGCTATTGTTTAGTATTTATTGTTCGGGACAAACATCAATTTATACTGAAATAAGCCGAATTGATTTACCAAAAGATTACCTCTTAGAGAACGGTATTGCCAAAGAAATAATTGTGACAAGGAAAGTTAATCCTGGTGGAGATTTCTCGTATATCGAAAAATCAAATTATACATTTCCAGAAGATTCAATAGTTAGGATAAAACGATATAAAGATTCAGAATTAGAATCAACAAGAGAATTTTCTTTAGATACTCTGAACAGAGTTGTTAAAAATACAGTAAGGCTTAAATACAAAACTTTAGGATGGACAACTTCAAAATACGAAACTGTATATGGAGAAAATACAAAGGATTTAAAAATGCTCAATTCAGATGGTACATTGAATTACACAATGCGAGTACTTTATAACGAAAATCACAATCCTACCGAAATTAAAACTCTAAATACTAATGGTCAGTTAATTGGGTTGTCTACTGCAGAATATAATTATAAGACCAATAGGTATACCTATACAGTTTATAAAGAAGATGGTACAGTAGCTCTTAATAAAACGGAATGGTTTAAAAAAGACTATGAAATAGAAAGAAATGAATATGGAGATTTGACCGCGTTTTATTGGCCAACATCAAGTACGGATATTAAATATGTAATAACGTATAAATATGATGAAAATGGAAATTGGACAAGAATCAAAAAAATACAAATTGACGGCCAGAAGAAAAAAACAACTGAAATTAAAAGCCGAAAAATTAAATATCTAAAAGACTAGCTACAGCCACAATTATCATTTCCGCAAGATTTTGATGACTTTTTCTTAGGTGTCCATACAAACTTTCGAATTAGAAAAAACACTGCAAATCCTAAGGCGATAACAACTAATATGTTCTGAATAAAATGGTTCATATTTACTTTAATACTTGAAACGCAATTAATGCTACAATGTAGGCAAAACCACTCATTATCACTAATTGATAAACTGGCCATTTCCAAGAGTTGGTTTCTCGTTTTACAATAGCTAACGTGCTCATACACTGCATAGCAAAAGCATAAAACAATAAAAGAGAAATACCAGAAGCTAAGGTAAAGACTTTGCTGCCATCACTATAAACTTCTTCAGACATTCGGTTTTTTATGGTAGACATAGCTTCATCTTCGTCTTCAAGATCATTAGCACTTCCTATACTATAAATGGTGGCTAAAGTACCCACAAATACTTCTCTTGCAGCAAAAGAGGTAACGAGACCAATACCTATTTTCCAATCATAACCTAATGGACGTATGGCAGGTTCAATAGCTTTTCCTACAATACCAATATAAGAATGTTCTAATTTTTGTTCTGCAATGAGATCGTTTTGTTGGTCTTCAGATAGATTAGGATGTTTTTGCTGTACAATAGCTTCTGCATTATTAAATGGTTCACCTGGACCATAAGAGGCTAAAAACCATAAAACAATAGATATCGCTAAGATAATTTTTCCGGCTTCAAAGACAAACGTTTTGGTTTTTTCTAAAACGGTTAGCAGTACATTTTTAAATAATGGAATTTTATAACTAGGCATTTCTATAACAAAATAAGATTTGCTTTTAATTTTAAGTATCTTATTTAATATGTACGCTGAAAATACAGCTGTTAAGAATCCAATGATATATAGGCTCATTAATGTAAGCGCTTGAAAACTTAACCCTAAAAATGTGCCTTCGGGAA
This sequence comes from Winogradskyella eckloniae, assembly GCF_013249045.1. GTDB lineage: Bacteria > Bacteroidota > Bacteroidia > Flavobacteriales > Flavobacteriaceae > Winogradskyella > Winogradskyella eckloniae. The sequence continues at coordinate 14,743 of NZ_JABRWP010000001.1, read as the reverse complement.
TCACCAATGAAATAATAATAACATATACAGGTAATCGTGCAGAACAGGTTGTAAATGGTGTAACAAGTATGGTAATTAAACGTTCTTTCCAGCTTTCTATATTTCTTGCTGCCATAATTGCCGGAATTGCACAGGCATTTCCAGAAATTAAAGGCACCACACTTTTTCCACTTAAGCCAAAGCGTTTCATAATATTATCCATTAAAAAGACGACACGACTCATGTAGCCACTTTCTTCTAACAGTGAAATAAATAAAAATAAGAACGCAATTGGTGGTATAAAAACCATAATGCCACCTATACCAGCAATGATTCCTTCTGCTAAAAGATTAGTAAATGCACCTTCTGGCAAGGTATGTTGTACCCAATTAGCTAAATTAGAAAATCCGGCATCAATTAAATCTGTTGGATAGGATGCCCAATCATAAACCGCTTGAAACATGATAAGCAGAATAAAGAAAAAGATAACATAGCCCCAAACTTTATGTGTTAGAATTCTATCTAATTTAATACGTAAATCCTTGGCAGATTTTAAGTCTATCGTTTGTCCTTTCTTTAAGGTTTCGTTTATAAATTGATAACGTTTTATGGTTTCTTTCTGTTGAAGACGTTTTAAATCTGCGTTAGATTTTGTTTTAAAATCTTCAACCTTATCAAAGGTAGCTCTGTCGGTTTTACCAAAATTAACATCTTGAGTGATTACCAACCATAATTTATAGACCAGTTGATTTGGAAACGCTTTTTTTAAACTATTAAAATAAGATGCATCTATAATTGAAGTATCCAAGCAAGCTTCCGTTGAAAGCTCTTTGTATTTGGTAATTAGTTCTTTTAATTGCTCTATGCCTTTGTTTTTTCTTGTGCTAATAAGAGCAATTTTGGTTTTTAATTGTTCTTCTAAATACAAAATATCTAAAGATATACCCTTGTATTCCATTCTATCAGACATGTTTATGACTAAAATTGTCGGAATTTGTAAATCTTTAATTTGTGTGTATAATAATAAGTTTCTTTTTAAATTTTCAACATCACTAACAACTACGGCAACATCTGGATAATCCTTGTCGTTTTTGTTAAGTAATAATTCTATCACTACATTTTCATCTAAAGAAGAAGCATTTAAGCTATACGTACCAGGTAAATCAATAATGTGAGCTTTTAGACCACGAGGTAATTTGCAGATACCTTCTTTTTTATCTACAGTGATTCCTGGATAATTACCTACTTTCTGATTTAAGCCTGTTAAGGCGTTAAAAACAGATGTTTTACCTGTATTAGGATTTCCTATTAATGCAACGTTGATCTGCTTACTCATTTGTAGCTTCAATTAAAATGTGAACAGCAGTTTCTTTTCTTATTGCTAAATGTGTTCCATTGATGTTGAGGTACATAGGATCTGCAAATGGCGCTACCTGTAAAAGTTCTACAGCGTTACCTGGCAAACAGCCCATTTCGAGTAATTTTAATGGAATATGATTTGAAGACACATCGGTTATTATACCTTGTTGGCCTCGTTTTAATTCTGCTAACGTCAATATTTCCTTATTTAGAATAATTTTAAAGAAGCAAAAATAAGCGAAAATTGTTAGTGTAAAAAGCGGTAGAATGAATATTTAATTGCTTTTTCCTTTTTTAAGAACCTCCAAAATATTTTAAGGTTTCAATGTCATCTAAAAGGCGCTCTATTTCTTCTGAATTTGTACCATCGTAAAACCCTCTAATTTGACGTTTTTTATCAATGAGCATAAAATTTTCGGTATGTATCATATCATAGGCATCACCATTGCCATCTGTTTTAACAGCGAGATAGCTTTTTCTAGCAAGCTTATAGATTTGTTTTTTGTCTCCAGTAACTAAATTCCATTTTCGGTCTATAACGCCTTTTTCTATGGCATATTTTTTTAACTGTGCAACACTATCTATTTTAGGAGTAACGGAATGTGATAGCAACATTACCTCGTCATCGTTAAGAATTGCTTTTTGTATTTGCGCCATGTTTTTTGTCATTATTGGGCAAATTGTTGGACAGGTTGTAAAAAAGAAATCGGCAACATAGATTTTATCCTTATAATCGTCTTGTGTAATGGTTTTACCATTCTGATTGGTTAAGCTAAAATCTGCAATCTTATGATATTTTGCAATATGTTGAATGGTACTATCTACCAATTCAACACTTACACCAGCAGGTTGATAAATATTTAAAGGCTGCTTTACATTAAGAATGTTGTATATAATAGTAATAATTATAATACAGAGGATTGAAAAAAAGATTCCAAAGTTTTTATAGCCTTTAAAAAATGAAAGAAATGACATTAAACCGATTTTAAAGAAAGTTGAATGGCAAAAATACGACCCAATCTCAATAAAAGCTTTATTTTTAACGTTAAAAATGTGTGTTATGAAACGATTTTTGGGATGTTTACTATTGATATCTGCTTTTCAAATCAGTGCTCAAGATTATCATGAAACTTTAAATGCAATTCGGTCTTCTGAAGCGAATTTAGCGTTAAGTCAAATGCTAAATAGTCAAAATGCTAATACAGGTAACTATGATGTAAAATATCATAGATTAGAGTTAAATGTAGATCCTTCGGTGTCTCAAATTAGTGGTGTTGTTACGACCTATTTTGAAGCTAAAGACGATTTAACTTCTGTCATATTTGATTTAGCCAACAATATGGTTGTATCTCAGGTTTTACAACGTGGAAATAGTTTAAGTTTTGTGCAAAATGCAGATGATGAGTTAGTCATTACTTTACCCACAACGCAAGCATTAGGTGTTTTAGATTCTCTATCGGTAAGTTATTCTGGTAATCCTATTAGTTCTGGTTTTGGATCGTTTGAGCAAACAACGCACAATGGAGATCCTATTATGTGGACCCTTTCAGAGCCTTATGGTGCAAAAGGTTGGTGGCCATGCAAACAAGATTTAATCGATAAAATAGATTCTGTAGATGTGTATGTAACCACGCCAGAGTTTAATGCTGATAACGAAAGTTATGTTGTAGCCTCAAATGGTGTAGAAATAAGTCAGGCCATTCAAAATTCTGAGAAAACGACAAGATTTAAGCATAAACACCTTATTCCAGCATATTTAATAGCCTTTGCGGTTACCAATTACGAAGTGTATTCACATCAAGTACCCAACAACGGAAATCCTTTTGATATTGTAAATTATGTTTACCCAGAAAGTTTGGTAAGTGCTCAGGCAAGCACAGAAATCACAGTAGATATCATGGAAATATTTACAGATTTGTTTGAAGAATATCCTTTTGCGGACGAAAAATATGGTCATGCGCAATTTGGTTGGGGAGGCGGCATGGAGCATACCACCATTTCCTTTATGGGAGGATTTAGTCGAGGTCTTATTGCACATGAATTAGCGCATCAATGGTTTGGTAACAAAATAACCTGTGGCAGTTGGAAAGATATTTGGTTAAACGAAGGATTTGCCACGTATTTGGCGGCATTAGTAATAGAAGATTTAGACGGTGAAGCTAATTTTAAAAATTGGAGACAACAAACCGTAAATAGTGTGACGTCTCAACCAGGAGGAGCGGTTTATCTTACGGATCAAGATACAACTCTAGTAGAGCGTATTTTTAATAGTAGATTGAGTTATAGTAAAGGTGCTATGGTTTTACATATGCTAAGACGACAGCTTGGAGATGTTGATTTTTATCAAGGTTTACAAGATTATTTAGCAACACCAGATTTGGCTTTTAATTATGCAAAAACCCAAGATTTTGTTGATGTGATGGAAGCTACGACAGGTGGAAATTTAGATGAATTTTTTGATGATTGGTTGTACAATCAAGGGTATCCAAGTTACAGTGTAAATTGGGAACAAAATGGAAACCAATTAGGCTTAACGGTTTCGCAATCCCAAAGTCACAGTTCTGTTTCATTTTTTGAAGCAGGTGTGCCAATTAGGTTAATAGGAACTTTAGGTGAATCCCTAGATGTCGTTTTAGACAATACCATAAACAATCAACAATTTATTGAAACAGTAAATTTTACGGTTCAAGAGGTGTTGGTTGATCCAGATGTTCATCTTATTTCAAAAAATAACACGGCAACGTTAAGCACAGCAGATTTTGAATTGCATACGGATATAACTGTGTACCCAAGTCCGGCTTCTTCTGTTGTTAATTTTATAAAACCAGAATCTTTAGATGTAAAAGGCATTAAAATATACAATAGCTTAGGGCAATTGTTACTTCAAAACGATTGGAAAGCACAAATGGATTTAGAAGCCTTAGCTCCTGGATTGCTATTTATTCAGTTTCAAACAGAAGATCATATAATTAACAAACGTATTATTAAAAATTAGTAGCGAAGCACATAAAATTTATGTCGCTTAAATAAATTAAACTTTTGATATAAATACCTTACTTTTGCGCATCGCATTTTGAAAAAAATTACATGGAATTTATAATAAAAATATCTCAATTTTTACTCAGTTTATCATTGCTTATTGTATTACATGAGTTAGGGCACTTTATACCTGCAAAACTTTTTAAAACTAAAGTTGAAAAATTTTACCTCTTTTTTGATGTAAAGTTTTCACTTTTTAAAAAGAAAATAGGTGATACCGTGTATGGTATTGGTTGGTTACCTCTTGGAGGCTACGTAAAGATTGCCGGAATGATTGACGAAAGTATGGATAAGGAACAAATGGCATTACCACCACAGCCGTGGGAATTCCGTTCTAAACCGGCTTGGCAACGCTTAATTATTATGTTAGGAGGTGTTACAGTAAATTTTATATTGGCATACATAATTTATGTCGTTATGTCTTTTGTTTATGGTGATGCAGATGTTAAAGTAGATAGTCTAAAAGATGGGTATTGGATTAATAATCCTGCTTTATTAGAGATTGGATTTAAAACAGGAGATAAGGTTTTAGCAATTAACGATACACCAATTATAAACGATTCTGATATAGGATATAATCTAATAAGCGCAGAAACGATTACAATTAATAGAGGAGGTGAGGAGAAAGTTATTACTTTACCAGAAGATTTTTTAGGACAATACTCTTCAAGTAAAAGTAAACTTAACTTTGAATATAGAATGCCTTTTATGGTAGATAAAGTGGCAGATACCTCATTAAATGTAAATAAAGGCTTAGTACAAGGTGATATTATTAAAAGTATAAATGGTAAGGCGTTAACGTATTTTGATCAAGTTGAAGAATTCACTAAAGATTTAAATAACCAAACGGTAACTGTAGAAATTCTAAAGGCAGATAATTCTATTATAAGCAAAGAATTAAAGCTAGATGAAGATGGTAAATTTGGCATAAGACCAGGTTATAACGCATCGCGATTTGAAGACTTAGGATATTTTGATGTATTTAGAAAAGAATACACCTTTGGAGAAAGTTTTGCGGCAGGTGGACGTAAGTTTACAAAAACCATCACTAATTATTTTGATCAATTAAAAGCTATTTTTAATCCAAGTACAGGTGCTTATAAAGGATTAGGTGGATTTAAGGCTATTTACGATCAGTTTTCTCCGGTATGGAGTTGGTCTTATTTTTGGGGTTTAACAGCCTTTTTATCTGTTATGCTAGCTATTTTAAATTTACTACCGATACCAGCATTAGATGGAGGACACGTTATGTTTTTATTATACGAAATGATTTCTGGAAAGAAACCAAGTGAAAAGTTTTTAGAGCGTGCACAGATGGTAGGTTTCTTTATTTTAATCGCATTAGTGTTGTTTGCAAACGGAAATGATATATTTAAGGCGATAACAGATTAAAATTTTTTTAAAAAACATTAAAAAAATATTATTTCATTTGGAAAGAATGAAAAAAATAATTTATATTTGCATCCGCTAACGCGAAAAATAACCTTCCTCTTTAGCTCAGTTGGTTAGAGCATCTGACTGTTAATCAGAGGGTCCTTAGTTCGAGCCTAAGAAGAGGAGCAAACAAAGCCATTACGAAAGTAGTGGCTTTTTTGTGTTTTATAATACTATGCAAAAAAATATCCTAGCGCAAATGCCTAGGATATTTAATGTGCTTTTAATGCTATTTTAAAAGTTAACCGTTGTACTTTTTTCTAAGTTGCGTTAGCATTTCGGCAGTCATGGTTTTAAGATCAAATTCGTGAGACCAGTTCCAATCGTTTCTAGCCACACTATCATCTATAGAGGCAGGCCAACTGTCTGCAATGGCTTGTCTAAAATCTGGTTTATAACTAATATTAAATTCTGGTATTTCAGCTTTAATACTATTTGCAATCTCTTCTGGCGTAAAACTAATAGCAGCAAGATTATAAGATGATCTAATGGATATATTTTTAGCAGGCGCAGCCATAATATCTGTTGTAGCTTTAATCGCATCATCCATAAACATCATTGGTAAGTTGGTGTTTTTAGATAAAAAACTGGTGTATTTCCCTTCTTTAATTGCTTGGTGATAGATTTCAACAGCATAATCAGTGGTTCCTCCTCCAGGCATAGCTTTATAGCTAATTATACCAGGATAGCGAATACTTCTAACATCTACACCATATTTGTTATAATAGTATTCGCACCAACGTTCACCAACTTGTTTTGTAATGCCATAGACGGTTGTAGGTTCACATATGGTATGTTGAGGTGTATTTAAACTTGGAGTAGTTGGACCGAAAACGGCAATACTACTTGGCCAAAATACTTTTTTTATTTGTCCGCCTTTGGCCAAATTAAGAACATGAAAAAGCGAGTTCATATTTAAGTCCCATGCTTCCATTGGGTATTTTTCGCCTGTAGCGCTTAATAAGGCAGCCATGAGATAAACCGTATCAATGTTGTTATTTATACAGCAGTCCTTAATGGCATTAAAATTTTTGGCGTCTAAAATTACAAATGGACCAGCATTAACCAAGTCTAATTTTCTTGTATTAATATCACTTGCAATGACGTTATTTACACCATGAATTTCTCTTAGTTTGGTAGTAAGTTCTGTACCAATTTGCCCGCAGGCACCAATGATTAATATTTTTGAAGACATTTGTGCTTAACTATTTTATTCGCAAAAATAGTAAGAATTTATATGCTGTAATATTATTTTTTTTAGCAAAAAGTCTGTTTTGTTAAGAAATTTATAATCTTTAAATATGGTATGTTAATACTAAATCTTAAATAACTTTGTTTATTTACCTTTACAATCTCAAATTACAATTGTTTATGAAAATTTCATATGTTGTTGTTATGCTAATTAGTTTTATGATTATAAGTTGTGGTGATGAAAAAAAGATTACAACAGAAGAGGTCATTATTGAAAACGACAATTTAAATAATAAAATTACGGCAAAAACAATAGAAAGTATTGACTATAAGGATTATGCTTTAAGTCCTGAGGCAGAACTAGAAGTTAGCTCTTGGGCTCCATATCAAGAATTATCAAAGCAAATAGAATTTTTAAAGAAAGGCGACTTTTCATTTTTTAATGATGAGATAGAGCCGTTGCAAAAGTTTATAGATGGTTTTAAAGCCAGTTTGCCCAATACGTTTAATACGAACCCGATCTTATCTCGAAACGTAATTATAGAAACGTCGCTGTTAAAACTCAATGAGTATTTAACGTTAGATAATATATCTCGAAAAGATAAGTTATTAGGAATTAAAGATGTTTTTGTTGCGTTTTCTAATCTTAATTACCAGCTTAATAAAAAGTTAGAACGTGATATGTATAATGATATTCAACCAGAATAGAATACAAAAGAAGCCGCTCATTGAGCGGCTTCTTTTGTATAAAAACGATAGAAAAATGGTTTAATTTTTCTTTTCGGTTGCTGCACGTTTTGCTTTTTGAGCTTCCAATGCTTCTCTGCTAATTTTTGCCATATTAAAATTTGGATCTATAGCTAATGCTTCATTAAATAGCTGTAGTGCAGCATCAGTGTTAGCTACATTATTTTCATTAAACTTTAATAATCCATTTAAATATAACAAAGCGGCTTTCATTGAAGTTTCATAAGGTTGTTGTCTTTCGTAAAAGGCACGCTTGTCTTCGTCTTTAACGTTTGCTAAAGCATAATCAATATTTAATTTTGCTCCAACCAAGTCTTTCACTTGTATTTTCATATCAGCCATTTCATAAGCCAAATACACATTAGGATTACGTATAAATAAAACTTCAAAATGCTCTAATGCCATTTTTGGCTGGTTAAGATTTTTTAGCGCTAAGGCTTTTACTTCGACATTAATATCAGAGTCGGATTCATTTTTTTCTACACCAATAGTGTTTAATGCTTGCAAATATTTTCCTTCTGAAAGGTAAATGTAAGCAATAGTATCTCTACGAGCTACCGATGGTTCTATCACTTCTAAATGCGTCATAGCGTTTATTATGCCTTGAACATCGCCTTGTTTTTTCATTTGTTTATAATAGGCTTCGTAGTGCGCTTTTAATTCTGTATTTGATTGCGCAATTAAGCTTACAGAAAATAGCATAAGAAATGCAATAATAATTGTCTTCATTTGTATTAAATTAGTTTTATAATGGGCTAAATCTATAAAAAATTATAAGAAAAGAGCTTATAAATCTATGATTTTCTATGGTTCTATCTTAAACGTATAATTCAAAAGTTGTACCATTTTAGAACTATCAATAATTTTTCCTTTACTTTTTTCAGTCGTATTGTATAGAGGTAAAGGCAAATTATGTTGTTTGCAGTATTCTGAATAATACACTGCTTTGCTAATATGTTTAGGATATGCTGCCAATAAGGTTGTGTTCCAAAGTTTGTGTTCTATAATTTTATGGATTATATCTACGCAATCTGTTTTATGGATTAAATTAATAGGTGCGTCTGGATGAGCAACATTGGTTTTGCCAGATAACATTTTAGAAGGATGTCTTTGGTTGTCAATTAAGCCACCAAATCGTAAAATGGTAGTATTGAACTTTGAATTTTCTAATAACATGTTTTCTATTTCAATAAGTTGACGTCCACTGCTCGTAGTTGCATTGGGTTTGGTATCTGCAGAGATGGTCGGACAACCTATTTCATTTTGAAACACTGAGGTAGAGCTTATGTATAACACATTTTTAATGGTGCTGTGTTCAATAGCAAGCATTAAGTGTTTTATTTCTGCAACATGATTCTTATTTGGCTGTTTACGTAATCCTGGTGGTATATTAATGATTATGGTTTCACTTGATGTTAAGAACGCTTCAAAATTGCCTGAAATTCCGTTTTCATTTAATGTGATTAAATAAGGACTAATCTTAAAGTCACTCAAGGTATTTAATTTTGATGCTGAGGTTGTAGAGCCGTGAACTAAATAGCCTTCGCTAATTAATTTTTTTGCTAATGGTAAACCTAACCATCCACAGCCAATGACGCTTATTTGTGTTTTCAAGATAAATTATAGTAGATAAAATAATGATTATAGAATTTTAAATGATTATTGGATTGTGATTGCCTTTTTATAACACAAAATATGCTGTATATCAAAACATTATGATTTGATAGTGTAATGGATAACGCGCTATTTTTATAAAACACTAATCCCAATAATATTAGGAATAAAGGTACAAAATATAATACCTAAAGTGTTTGAATTTGGTTAACCAATTAATTTTCAGTAACTTTAGTATTCACTCTAAAATTAAAAGTTATGCCAGTAAAAAGTTTTCAAGGTTCTCGTAAGCAACAAAATTCATCAGAGACAGTAGCGTTAAAAGTGAGAGACTATATGACTACTAATCTCATAACGTTTAGACCAGAACAGTCTGTACAAGAGGTTGTTGAGGCACTAATAAAAAACAAAATTTCTGGAGGACCAGTAGTTAATAGTAACCAAGAATTGGTTGGAATAATATCTGAAGGTGATTGTCTAAAACAATTAAGTGAGAGTCGGTATTATAATATGCCATTAGATCATGACAATGTTGAAAAACGCATGGCTACAAATGTTGAAACTATAGACGCTAATCTCGATGTCTTTGATGCAGCAAATAAGTTCTTACAGTCTAAGAGACGACGTTTTCCTATTGTTGAAAATGGTAAGTTAATTGGTCAAATTAGCCAAAAAGATATATTAAAAGCGGCATTACAGTTAAAAGGTGAAAACTGGAACAGTGCCACTAAAGGGTAACGCTTAGTCGTCGCGCTTTACTAAGGCATAATACTCACCTTCTAATGGTAAGTAGCCTTGGTCGTAAACAAAATAGTAAACGGTACCTGATTTTGTAGTGTAAATGCTTGTGAAGTAATTGAAATCGAAACCTTTTTCAATCAGTTTTGCTCTAGAGCATTTCATCTTTTTATTTGGGTTGAGTGCTTCTAGAATTCTATAATTTTTTCTTAGACGGTTATTGGTATTTCTTACAAGGTTTTTAGAATCTTTATTTAGACGATTGTTTTGCGCATTTCTACAACCATCACTGCAGTATTTTTTATCAATTCTACCAATAATTACATCTCCACATTCGGGACATTTTTTGCGCATAATCTTAGTTTTGTTACTACAAGATACTAATTATTATAATTATAAAACATTAGGAATCCGTTTTTTATAGCACTAACTAATGGATTGTTGTAGTTGAATTGCGTTAATTGAGGTGTAGGTAAGTGACCTTATCTCGCAAGTAAAAACCGAATAGAGTATTCCTAAGAATTTTGGTATGTAGCCTTGTCTAATCATGGTTTATCTATGGTTACTGGTTGTGATTTTATACTTTTTTTAGTAATTCTTCATTAAAAATATAAATCCCAAAGTAAGGGTTTTTGGCATCCTTCCGTTTTAATAAAATTACAAAGGGCTTATTAAAAAGCATCATCTTAGGATGTTGTGTTGTTAATTCTTCGGTGGCATCAGCTGCCACTTCAACGACACTTTCAACTTCTGCGCCATTTTCGTTTAGAATAAAAGCATTACGTTGGTATGCTTCTAACATGGTATAAGTGGTGTCATTTGATTTAAAAGTGCTATCAATAATGTGATCAAACGATTTTTCAAGATTGAATTCTAATATTGGTATTTCTACCTTGTCATTAGTATTGAAGTGTATTCTTTTATTTTTTTGTAGTTCTTTCCGTTGATAATAGTTCTGAATATGATTTTTAAAGCTCTTTTCTCTTCTTTTATCCATTATTAAAATAATTTCGTGTTCCTTGTCTTTAGGGAAAAGCGATATGGAGAACTCATTTTCATTGGTATAGTAATTTATTTTTGCAAATTCACAATTTCCCCAAAACCCAAAAGATTCAACTTTAGAATTTCCAAAGGTTAGAGGCTTGCTAAATTTTGTTAGTGGTTGATCAAAGGGTAATGATTTTCGGAAAATAGCTTTTGCATTTACTTCAGTTCCATCAACTTCTGCTGAGATGTCATATGCATTCTCTTTTAAAACATCTAAGTAACTTTTTGTACTATTAATTTCTTTGAGTTGCTTGCTTGAAAAATGCGTTAATGTTGTGCCTATTTCAGTTCTAATTTCGTTCCAGGTTAATGGTATTGTTGCGGCGTAAATGTTATTATTCTCTATTTGAAATGAACTCTCTAATGTAGGAACGAAGTCCGTGTTTTTTAATGCTGTCACATTCTTTACATCAGGAAAAATATTTTCATTTTCGAGTTTATTTTTACAACTTGAAATGAAAAAAGTTAACATTAAAATGCATATGAGTTGGTTCTTTATCAAATTACTAATAGTGTTATTATTTTCGGTTAAAATGGCCATCCATTTATTATTTTATAATTCGCTTTCGGGTCAAATTCAATTCCGATTTCTTTTTTTGGATTCCACTGTTGGTTTATAAATTCTGCTGGATTTTCAGCAATGTCTGCCCAATTAATATTTGGGAAAACATAAAGTTTCCAATGGTCAGAATCCCAAGTTCCGTAAAGTTTTTCATTTGGCAAGTAGAGTAGGATATATTCAGGGTCATAATGTTTACACTCGTCAGTCAGATTAATTGCAGGAATTTCATAATAAGATTTTCCACTAACATTTCCCTCAATCCATACTTTTCCGAGTTCTAATTTGTCAAAGTCAATAATTCCGACAAAGTCAGGTTCCACAGTTTTGTGGTCGTAAATCAATTCCGATTTTGATTTTAAAAATCTCGTCAAGTCTTTGGGTAAATTCATATTCTGTCCAAATATATTGGTAAGGTAATTAAATAAGCTGAAATTATGATTCCTTTGCGCATTTTCAACATTATTGCCAGCGGTCGCGGCTATGAGTAGTTGTGTGGGTTAGTTCTTAATTTTGCAAGTACACACCAAACTTAAATTCCATAAGGATTTTCATGAGTAGGCGAGAATAAGCAATTACTTATAGCCATTGTTTTAGCCAGTTTACCTTTAAATTGCTCTTAATGCCTACGTTTTTTAAATTTCAATTTTGACTATTATAGTAAAACTATAAATTTATTTCTCCATATCTTATTTTTTAAATTCTCTACTTTTTATTTCTAATTAATCAAATAATAACTTAGTTTCATTACCATTTTTAATGCCTATAAATTCACCATGATTATATTTTAATTTCTCAAAAGGACCTTTTATATCGCCTTTATAATTGGCTAAATATTGAATGTCATACCTTTCTGAAATAAGAAAGTGTTTTGCTTGGTCATAATGCCTAATGTCGTGTTTTTTAAACGGAATTACATACTGTTTTGTACTAATATCTAAAATGCCTTCTTCATCATTAAAACCATAAACGTGCATAAAATTGGTATAATTAATTTTGCCGATGCCGTGGTATTGTGGCTCAATAATTTGTTTTCCGTCTTCGCTTACCCAACCTCTTTTTTTGTTGATTTCTTTTATGTAATTAAATTGTATGCTATCTCCTGGTTTAGACTTAACTCTTTGCCTTTTAAAAGTTTCTACATAAAAACCTTTGCTTTCTTGAGAGTAGTTGATATCATCATATATAAAAGGAAGTACATAATTTCCTGTTATAGAAAGTACAGCTTCTTTTTTTTCTTTGTTGCTTACAATAAATAAGTTGTCTTTTGTATTATGAACCTTCCAAACGCTTTTAAAATAATTAAAATAGGGTGTTAAATTTTCAGAAATTGAATACGCATTTAACCTTACGTTTTTTGCATTTTTATAGAAATAAACAGCCGATTGTAAAGGTTTATTTACTGAGAAAAACGCTTTAATTTGGCTTAAACGAAACACAACGGTATAAGTATTATATGATTTTAAAACAAATACGTTGTAGTGGCCTTTTTTATTCCTAAAAACGAAACTATTTTCGTCTTGATGTATTATAGTATAGGCCTTATGGCTTGCTTTAATAGACTTTATAATAGTAGCAATAGACTCTTTTTTTAATTCTAAATAAGCGTTTTGAAGTGTGAGTTGTTCTGCGTATAATTTTTCATCAACAAACGTTGCATTTATATAACGATAGGGCTCAAATTGTTTTTTTAGTGCTAAATCTGTCGTTTTTTCAAAAACACTATCTACCTTGGTTAAAGGTTGCTCTGTAAACATTTTTTTTATGGATAACGACTTTACATCTTCTGCTTTTTCAATGGAAGAAAAAAGTTGAAATTGCTTTTTTGAGTACTCAAACGTCGTAGAAATACCCTTTGCTACAGCATAACTGTTTTTGTTTAGCTTTTTAACTGTAAAGAAAATATACTGACCCCAATTATTTTTTAAAAGCAAGGTTTCTTCGGTTTTAAAAACGATTGTTAGAGGCTTTAAGTTCAATTTTTTTATAAAACTATGTAATGTAAACGGTTTTTCAGATTTTATAATGGCAAGGTTTAATCCATCAAAAGAGTTTGTGTTTGTTTCATGTTTGTAAATACCATAAAAAACAATGCTATTTTTTTCTATCAGGCTGTCTTTTTCTAAATAGACCAATTGGTAATTGAAATTTTGGTCTATATACGTGTTTTGATAAACGTTTAATGGTTTTGATAAGCCAAAGTCTGTTTCAGGAATAGGATGCAAATAGCCTAAAGGCGTATTTATAGGCTTAAGAAATTGTTTTTTTAATGCGGTATGTTTTAATTGTCTTTGTTGATGCTTTTGTTCTATATCTGCATTTATTTTTACAATTATTGGGTCGTTTTTTTCAACTCGTTTTAATTCTGCATAGATGTTTATAGGTTTAAAAATGGTATCTTGTATGTGTATAGCAAAATGATTTTTGTCTTTCCAAATAAGTGCTGCTTTTAAGGCATCAGAATCATTTTTTAATGTTTTGTTTTCAATGTCTAAGTACCCTGTTTTTGTTTTAGGAAATTCATAGCTTGTTAATGTTTTTTCATCCATATTTAAGTATGAGTATGAATGGTTTACATCACTAATCATATCTGTATTTTCAAGATTATGATTTATAGAGTCTATAACATAATAGCCAGAAAGAGGAAGATTTTTGGATTGTGCATAACTTTGAAATGTTAACAAAGTAAATAATGATATTGTCTTTATGAGTAATTTTTTATACATACTAAGTAATAAAATATTTTAAAAATCTAAATGGTCCGCTTTTTATTATAAGCCCACAAATTGGCTATAACGTTTTGTGTATGAATAGTAAGGGAGTGAAAATACAATAATTTCAAATTTGGAGGACTTTATAAATAAGTATTAACTTTCGGTTTAGCACTAAAACCCTTATTATTTATACATGTCTTAAGTTTACAATTCATTAAATTAGACAATAAACAAGAAAAGACAAAAGAGAGGATTAAGGTTATAATACACGTAGAAGCTTAAGACTTCGTCAACATTGAAAATCCCCTCTCTTTTCCTTCGC
>NZ_JABRWP010000019.1 GCF_013249045.1 Winogradskyella eckloniae | reverse complement strand
TCTCAGGCACGAACCCAATAGCGAGTTTAGCATCAGGAGCTAGTGCGACGTTTGTAGTACGTCAAACGATTACAGCGACAGACATAGCGAATGGATATTTAGAGAACAGTGCAAGTGCAACAGGCGACAGTCCAAGTGGTACGGATGATGTCAGTGATGATTCCGATACAGATGTAGATCCAAACGGAAATGCGATACCAAACAATGAGACCGTAGACTCACCAGATGGCGATGGTACCGATGATATGGATCCAACGAATGATCCAACGGTAACGAACTTAGATGATAATCCAGAATTAACAGTCACTAAGACGACAGATGGTACAATCACATCGGCAGGTGTAGCTGGTTTATTAGAAGATACAATAGATTACACGATCACAGTAACCAACACGGGTAACGTCACGTTAACCAATGTAGAAGTTACAGATGCAGATGTTACCTTTATCTCAGGCACGAACCCAATAGCGAGTTTAGCATCAGGAGCTAGTGCGACGTTTGTAGTACGTCAAACGATTACAGCGACAGACATAGCGAATGGATATTTAGAGAACAGTGCAAGTGCAACAGGCGATAGTCCAAGTGGTACGGATGATGTCAGTGATGATTCCGATACAGATGTAGATCCAAACGGAAATGCGATACCAAACAATGAGACCGTAGACTCACCAGATGGCGATGGCACAGATGATATGGATCCAACGAATGATCCAACGGTAACGAACTTAGATGATAATCCAGAATTAACAGTCACTAAGACGACAGATGGTACAATTACATCAGCAGGTGTAGCTGGTCTATTAGAAGATACAATAGATTACACGATCACAGTAACCAATACGGGTAACGTCACGTTAACCAATGTAGAAGTTACAGATGCAGATGTTACCTTTATCTCAGGCACGAACCCAATAGCGAGTTTAGCATCAGGAGCTAGTGCGACGTTTGTAGTACGTCAAACGATTACAGCGACAGACATAGCGAATGGATATTTAGAGAACAGTGCAAGTGCAACAGGCGACAGTCCAAGTGGTACGGATGATGTCAGTGATGATTCCGATACAGATGTAGATCCAAACGGAAATGCGATACCAAACAATGAGACCGTAGACTCACCAGATGGCGATGGCACAGATGATATGGATCCAACGAATGATCCAACGGTAACGAACTTAGATGATAATCCAGAATTAACAGTCACTAAGACGACAGATGGTACAATTACATCAGCAGGTGTAGCTGGTTTATTAGAAGACACAATAGATTACACGATCACAGTAACCAACACGGGTAACGTCACGTTAACCAATGTAGAAGTTACAGATGCAGATGTTACCTTTATTTCAGGCACGAACCCAATAGCGAGTTTAGCATCAGGAGCTAGTGCGACGTTTGTAGTACGTCAAACGATTACAGCGACAGACATAGCGAATGGATATTTAGAGAACAGTGCAAGTGCAACAGGCGACAGTCCAAGTGGTACGGATGATGTCAGTGATGATTCTGATACAGATGTAGATCCAAACGGAAATGCGATACCAAACAATGAGACCGTAGACTCACCAGATGGCGATGGCACAGATGATATGGATCCAA
>NZ_JABRWP010000018.1 GCF_013249045.1 Winogradskyella eckloniae | reverse complement strand
GTAATAAGCTATTAAAACAAGCCTTTGCTATTGCTAAATCTGGATTAATATATGATGATACTTATAGAAGTACTTTAGTGAAAAATTAATGAGTTTTTACTTGTTTTTTACCACAGTACTTTGTTGTACACTGGCTTTTATTCATATTTTATTGATTTCAGAAATTCAGCACGTTCATTCAATTCATCCGTCATTTTTATTTCAGTAGGTTGGTCGTTTTGTAAAATCCACGCTTTATTTCCGATATCGCTACTTTGTAGTACAATTGTATCTCCTAGTTCAGTCCAGCCAATTGTCCATTTATTCGCATCTCCAGCTCCAGTATTCAATTCAGTTAGTTTTTCATTTTTCTTATCATATAAGTGAATGATAACGTCAGCGTAATTATCCGCATTTTTGTCAGTCCGATTTACGGTTGCGTAAATTTCAAAATTTCCAGTTGATGATTGGGTCTTTTCACTTTCATAGTCGCTAAAAAAACAACTTGTAAAAGTCAAAGTCAATAATATTAATATCAGATTTCGTTTCATTCGGTAGCTTGTGTACAACGGTTCGTGTATAATACGTTGCGTGGTTAAACAACTAATTTAGTAAACTTTTGCGAACCAGAGAAAATTCCGCAGGAATTTTCGTGAGTAATCAATACCAAGCAATGGATTATATACCTTGTTAGCAGCAGTTTTTTTTAGAATAAAGGGTTAGATTGGTCACAGAGATAAAAAGTCCTGCGTAATGAGGTAAATAGGCTTTAATGAACTCTCAACTCACGAATTACTCGGACGAGGAACCTGTCCTGCGTGAGAATTGGGAATTTTTGGATTCCAATTATGGTTTATCTGACTTAAAAATCTAAAAAAAATCGCGAAAAAGGAAGCTGGTAAATTTTGAGTGACTATTGCTGCTAACGTGTTTGTATATGGTTTGTTGCGTGTTTAAGCACTAAAGTTAGCAAATAAAAACCGAATAGAAAATCCGCGAGGATTTTCGTAAGTAGGCTAGAAATAGCAATAAATTATATACGGTGTTGTAAGTAGTTTTTTATTCAGTTTATAATGTATTTGTTATTTCCTTTTCGTAAAATTTTCCTCTATCGTCAGTCGCAATAACTTTTGGTCTCTTTCCATTTTCCCAAATTAATTCAAATGATTTTAGAGAGTCAAATTCCACGTTTTGTGATTTGAAATGCTCATTTATGTTATCATACCAATAACCAATTGACTTAGTAATTCGGTCAGAAATCATTGTCCTTGGTTGGAATTCTTTAGTTTTCCAATCAATTTTTATGTCATAATTCTTTCCACTTATTTTATTCAATTCATCAATTACGAAATCAGAATCAACATAATTTTCATAGCTTAAAAAACTATGTCCAAAATTGTGAATTGCTGAAGGAATATTTTTGTATTTCACACCTCTGATTTTTCCACTATTAAATCTACGAATTCAGCGTTTCTTAATAAATCTATAATAAAATCATAATCATCTTTTCCGAATACTTTTTCCAGTTTTTCAGTTCCAATTATTTCTATAATACAATCTCCTGGAAAACCTGGACCTTCTGCTGTTATAGCGTCATTAAAAGCATCAAGATTTTTTCCAAAATGTTTTGCCGATTCAGAGTCGATTTCCGCAACGTATTTATTCCAAAAATCTTGTTTAGATTCACAAAATTCTCCGTTTATAAATATTTTTCTCTTATGTCTCGTTTTTCTGTTTTCGTCTGTTACAATACTTACGAAAGTATCTTTTCCATAAGCCATTTTATCAAAGACTTTAGAATAGCCAAGATTCAACCATCTTTTATAAATCAATTTTCCATTGAAATATAAGTAAAGTTCATTATCATCCTTTATTTCCTTTCGTATTATCACGGTTTGTTTAAATTACTTACAACGTGTTTGTATATGGTTTGTTGCGTGGTTAAGCAACTAAGTTAACAAATAAAAACCGAATAGAAAATCCGCAAGGATTTTCGTAAGTAGGCTAGAACTAGCAATAAATTATATACGTCTTAAGTTTACAATTCATTAAATTAGACAATAAACAAGAAAAGACAAAAGAGAGGATTAAGGTTATAATACACGTAGAAGCTTAAGACTTCGTCAACATTGAAAATCCCCTCTCTTTTCCTTC
>NZ_JABRWP010000017.1 GCF_013249045.1 Winogradskyella eckloniae | reverse complement strand
ACCACCATCTAACGAGTAGTTGTAAGGAGGTGTACCACCAGAACCAATAACTTTAAAATCGCCATCAGAACCTCCGTTACAGGAGACATTCTTTTTCCATTGCATTGTAATTTCTAATTCGTCTGGTACATTAAGAGTACCTTGGCTTTCGGCACCACAAATATTTGCTTCACTTGTAAAAATGACTTTGTATATATAACCATCTAGAGTAGTGGTAACGTTATTTAAATGCAAGAATACTTCGGTACCACTTGAAACAGTTCCTGATTCGCCAGAAATAGTATTAAAGTTGGCGCCATTATCAATGCTAAGTAACCATTGATAGTTAATATCTGTACTAGCAGAAGTTGTTGGTGTTGTAGGTAAAATAGTTGCAGTTGCTATAGCTGAAAAACTAACATTGTCATCAACACAAACGGTTTCATCTTCAACATGTTTGGTAATATCAATTTGAATTGCCTCTTGAAAGGTGTTTTTTCCATTTGCAGTTTGAGCAATCGTATTTGTATAAGATTCTCCCGAACTATGAATACCAGCAGCAATAACTAAACCATTAGAATTGACCCCTCCATTAGAAATGGTTGGAGTATCAATTCCATAAAGACCAGAGTCTCCTCCATCAGCGTCAGAATTATTATAAGCCTCATCTGCATCACTACATCCATCATTATCACTATCAAGGTCTAGGTGATCTGGCATACTGTCTGCGTCAGTGTAATTAGCTAATGCAGCAGCGAACCTATAGGTAGCATCATCAATAATAATAAAATCATTACTAGAACTATTAGCATCGACATCGTATAAATAAGTTCGTACCGTATATGTAGTATTGTCATTAAGTTTTAACCAATGTGATTGCAAATCTGGTTTTACCGCGTAAAAACCTCTATTACCTGAGTAAACATCAGCTGAACTTGGTGTAATTCTTTTTTCAGGTGAAGTGTAAACTACATTTCCAGCAACAATAACTTCTAAAAGCGCTGTGAAATTATCGGCTTCATTCAGATTATTCCATTCTAAATGAACTTGTCTTAAGTAAGGATCTACAAGATTTGTTCCTGTTGTAAAAGTACTCTCAAAATATTCGCCGTTTAATTTTGCCTCTGTAAAAGTTTCCGCATCTATATTAGAAACCACTTTTTGGCTACCAGAAAATGATGCAGTTATCCCACTGTAGGCTAAATCTACAGGAGCACTATCAAACATCCAAGCTAATAACTGTGGTTCTCTATAGTAATTAACAGCGTCTGAATTTCCACTAAAATTATAAACATAATAACTAGTAAGACCACTGCCTTCTGGAGCCTGATGACTTCTAAGTTGGTCGGCCAACTCATCAATATCTAAAATCCCGTCATTGTCATCATCTAAATCACAAGCATCATATACACCATCTGAATCAGTATCTAATGTGGCATCAGGTGCATTTTGAACAGAAAATGTGCCCATGGCAGTACATCCATATGCATCTGTGACTGTTAGTGTATAATTACCAACATATAAATTAGATATAAAAGGTGTGGTTTCAGAGTTACTCCAAGAATACGTATATGGTGCGGTACCTCCATTTATATTAACACTTAGTGACCCAGAATTGTCGAGATTACAAGTAACGTCTGAACTATAAGCAATAATTTCCATATCTGATAAATCAATAACATCACTTGTATAGATTTTTTCACAACCTGTATTTGTGTTTGTTACTGTTAAAGTATAAGAGCCAGCACTAACTGAAAATTCATTAGAACTTTGATATGAACCGCTATTTAATTTGTACTCATAATCTGGTCCTGTTGGAGACGTAACTTCAATATCAAAAGTATTTCCACCATTACACGTGACATTTATTTCAGGTTCATCAGGAAATGAACTTAGCGGTGTTGTAAAACTTAATGTTTGATTAGCACAAGCACCTGGATTTGAGGCATAAGATAAATTTGCATAATACGTACCTCCGTGAATTGATTCATCATAAGGTGAGAAGTTTAGAGTATTTCCAGTCCCTAATACTGTTGGGTCTGAACCTTTTGTCCACTCGATATCCAAAAATGAAACGCCTTGAACAAATAGAAACCCATTTTCTCCATCACAAAGATCTTCAGCCACTATTGTAGGCGGTATTGCTAAACCAGTATTTAATTCAATATTAATGACATTAAAACAACTGTCCTCAATTTGAACAGTGTATTCCCCTGGTGTTAAATCAGAAAATACAGGATTGTCTCCATTATCAATAGGCGTAATAGCTGATCCATTAAACTCTATAATAGAGAAATTTAATGGTGGTACTCCAGTTGCTGCAATAACTAACTCACTATTTCCATTTGAACAATTTCCTAAATAGTAACTGTCTACTTTTACTCCAGAGGTAGGTACAGTAAAAGTATCTACTGTTGTTCTACAGTCAACACTTCTGGTATGTTCTCCATCTCTATAGATTTGAGATTGTACTACGACTCTCATTAATCCATCACTCAATACATTGTTTAATTCTCCACTAACAGTTCTAAGAGAGTTGCCAGACGTTTCAATATTTCCTATTGCCATAGCATTTGTATCGGATATTTCTGTTCCTGTAGTATGTAAAACCTCAGTTTCAGGATGTCCCCATTGATTTGAATCTGGATAATATTTTTGCAACCATAGTTGTTCTCTGTTTAACCAAGATGTTACAGATGCAGAAACATTAAAGGAGGCACAATTTAATTCGGGTGTAACTGTATGTGTGAATTCTCCAGGAGGTACTGTAAATGTTTTGGAAACTATAATACCACAACTAGTAGTGGCTTCAAAAGTATATTCACCAGAAGGTAAAGCAGTCATTGCAAAACGTCCGTTTGAAGTAATATTTGCACTTACATTATCTGGCAAGGGATTTGGATAAGTTGAAGGAGCAGAAGTAATACTTATAGCAGTAATATTTGCAGCTTGATTCCAATCAACATTTGTGTTTCTAATATACATGTATACATTTCCTTCGTCTGCACCACAACCACCACCTAATGTTTGGCTTAAATCTAAATTAAGGGCACTACCGAGTGAAATGGTTTTGGTAAAAGTAACACCACAAGAATCTGTAACTTCTATGCTATAGGTGCCATTAGGTACAGGATTTGATGTGCCGCCAAAGGTTAACCACCATGGTACATTATTATAGTGAGCAGTATAAGTTCCTAAAGCATATTCAGATCTGTAGTTATTTGGGTCGAATCCAATAGGGTAGGTTGTAAATGTGATATCTAAAGGTGCGATAACGCCTTCAAATCGACTAATGCTAAAATATTCTAACCCACAATTTGGAGTAGTGTCTGCCTGGAATTCAACATGAGATTCTGCTTCAATAGTTTCATTTTTGATCCTATTGTTACCGCAGTTATCTGTAATTTCAATAGTGTAATCATATGTTTCTCCAGAATAAAACGGAATTGAATATGCGGACTCATTTTGTAAATTACTAGTCCACGTATCTGTAATTATAGTCGGCGCACTTGGATTTGCAGGATTTTCAACCGTAATCAGTATATCTATTGGAAATATATAATCAGGAATAGTATATGATCCATTAAATCTTATACGTTCAGTATGTAAGTAATTATTACAATCTTGGAGAACGCGAAATCCACTGGTATTATCCGACCAAATATATCTATAAAAATAATAATTGGCTTCAGGAGATGTAATAGTAATACCTTGGGTAAATTCATCTCCACAAGAATCTGTAACCACAACAATATAGTCGCCAGGAGTTACTGATGTTAATACATTTGATGCTTGAGGGGAAATAATAATTGTATTAGAAGAGTCTCGTAATTCATAGGAAACAGCTGTACCTGTTGTAACATTGACTGTAATATCGGCACCATCACAAATTGTTGATTCAGTGGCCGTAAATATTAAGTCTTCTGTGTTGTCATTTATGGTAGCATCTTGTATTTGCTGATTAGTTTGGGTCCCTAATGTCTGAGTTGCAACAACGCGATAATTACCTGCGGGAAACGATGTTTCTTCATGTTCGAATATAGAGAAATCTGGTCCTGTGGGACTAATGCCGTTTGAAACTCTAAAGGGTGTTGCGGTGTCAGGTAATTGATATATTACAAACTCAAACTCGGCTCCATTTTGAGTATCCGTAATATCCATTGTAAGGATTCCGTTACCAGTACAAACTTCATCTGTAGGAATAACTCTCATATTAAATGGAGTAATTTGAGCAGTTAAGCTTGAAAAACAGAACAATGCAATGAATAAACCTATTAAGTTATTTTTGAATTGCAACGTAGGTAATTTTAATTTCATATTATACATATTAACTTATCATGCAAATAATGCAGCCAATACTAAATAGATACATCTTTTAGCGAGTTCAATGGTTTAACTAAATGTTATTATCAACTCAATGATCTATTCTTTGTTAACAAAAAGGAGGGATGTTTAATGCAATGAAAAATATTATGGATTAATATATTTTTAAGGGGGCTTCATTAGCATTAATTTAAGTAACAAAAGATTATTCTACTATAATCATAAGCATTCATTAGAGTTAAGGCCGCAATTTAAATGTAATATTTGAAATTTACAACCTTTTGTCGGAAAAAAATGCATTTAAACGATATTATTGTTGAGATTCGGGTAATTTTCTGACATAATAATTTCGTTTGAAATCTAGTAGTAAATTTGGATAAAGGCCTTTGTTTACTGAGGAAATGAAAGATTATAGATTAACTGTTAATCGTTTTTGATAGTGTCGTTTTGTAGCTTAAAATTGTTTTTAATGATTTATAAAAGAATTTTTAGAAATTATAAAAAAATGGTAAAATCGATGAAAAAGAACGTAAAATGAACTATTACTTAATTTATATTTATGTCATATTCGGACAATATTGATCAATTTTATCAATCCCTTATTAAGTATAAAGTCTATTATTTTTAGAGGTTTGTTGAAGTAGAATACATCAAAGCAAAAAGAGCAAGCTATATATAGCTTGCTCTAAACCAAATTAAGCGTTTAGTAAAGATAATTAGTTTTACTCTTCTTTATCCACAATATAGAAGTATGATCTTCTATTGGCTTGATGCATTTCTTCAGAGCATTTTACACCATTAGCACATTCGTTAAGGAGTCTAGTTTCACCAAATCCTCTAGCGCTTTCAATTCTGTCAGGTTCAATACCTCTAGAGATAATATATTCTCTAGTAGATTTAGCTCTTCTGTCCGATAATT
>NZ_JABRWP010000015.1 GCF_013249045.1 Winogradskyella eckloniae | reverse complement strand
CACTACGCTGGACTTTTAATCTCTGCGACCAATCTAACCCTTTATTCTAAAAAAAACTGCTGCTAACAAGGTATATAATCCATTGCTTGGTATTGATTACTCACGAAAATTCCGCTGGAATTTTCTCAGGTTCGCAAAAGTTTGCTAAATTAGTTGTTTAACCACGCAACGTATTATATACGAACCGTTGGCAATAATATGAAAAGACGAACCAGAACAATAATCGGAATTGCATTTCTTGGAATAGCATTGCTCTGTAGTTTTCACTTTTTGCCGAAAGAATCGGAACTCTATTTAAAAAGTGATATTTCTGAATTACGAAATTCTATTTTGCCAATTTCAATTATTTTTTCCATTGTTTTTGCTTATCTGATTGCATTTCACAAAACTGAATATAATGGCAGAAAATGGTCCAAAGCAATCTATATTGGTTATATAGGAATTATGAGTTACTTGATTTTCGGAATTACTTCTGACTTATTAACAACCATTGTTCTGAAAGTAAACAGAATATCAAAAACCGAAAAGTTGAATAAAAATTTCGTTATGAGTACTTTCACAGTAACTTCTAATGGAGAATTAACGGAATCAGGACCTTGGGTAATTAAATCGGCAGATAAATACGAAGTTCGTGGAAGAGTTTCAGACAAATCCTATGATAATGATGTTGACGGAATATTTATGGATAAAAATGATTATACAAAAATTGAACAGAAAAAAGAATTCGGAATTACTTTGCAGAAAGGGTTATTTGGAATTCCATACGAACCAATTATAAAAAAATAAAATACTATTGCCAACACTGTATATAATTTATTGCTTGGTTCTAGCCTACTTACGAAAATCCTCGCGGATTTTCTATTCGGTTTTTATTTGTTAACTTAGTTGCTCAACCACGCAACAAACCATATACAAACACGTTACCAACAATGCAAAAACTCACTCTAATATTGATATTGATATTCGGATTTGACCTTTACAGTCAAGAATCTGAATACAAACCAATATCTGAATCTGATATTCGTGTGAATTACGAAACATTAACCGATACTATAAATATTAAAAAGTCACGGATTGCATTAAAATGGAAAATATTAAAACCAGAGACTAAAGAAAAAATAAGGAATAATATTTCGGAAAAGAAAAAAGACATAGAATCCGATACTTCTGACTTGACCAGAATCAGTTACTTTGGAAACAAAACAAACGTTGGATTAAAAATAAATGGAAAACTATTGAAAACAACTTCCTCTATACCTGAATACAATTACAAATCGATTTTCGGAGATAGTATTTTTAAAATTAACCTAGGGACAATTCCAAGATATTCCGAAATACAGAGCGCCGAATTAATTTTTGCTGATTTAAAACGTACAGCAACAATTCAGCTTGATACCAAATATTCAATAATAGATATAGAAGTTGAATACGTAGAAAACTTATCGGAAATCTTAAAACGTGAAAAAAAAGTAGATGAGAATAGAAAAAAACTGGAAGAATCCGGAAAAGAACCTGAGATTCCAAATACAATAGAGGTTTTAGAAAATGAAGTAGTTTTAATTAAACATAAAATACCGAAAAGAAAGCACGGTTGGTAACACCGTGTATAATTAATTGCTTTTTATGTGCTTACTTGCGAAAATTCCTGCGGAATTTTCGCAGGTTCGTAAAAGTTTGCTAATTTAGTTGCTCAACCACGCAACTAACCATACACAAACACGTTGTGCGTCAGCTGAAGAAACCGAAAACAAATGGCAATTTAGCAGTTGTTCCTAAAGAAGGAATTCTAAAAAAACACGATTTGATTCCAGCCAAAATTGGAGTTTGTACCGAAACTGGATACTTTGAATCTGATGCTGAATTATATTGGAAAGAAATTGACAAAAAAGCAGAGGAAATAACACCAAAAATTGACTCAATTGTAAAAAGAGCTGATTGGGGAAATAGTAGTTCAAGTTTTAACTGGAAAACATATACTGAAACTTTGGACAATGATGCTTTTATGGGATTGAATGAAGAAACATTGTCGATAACTGAATTTTCCTTTAGAGCGGATTTGCGAGAAAATGGATTTAAGTTTTTGAAAAATATGATTGAATTGGGAAAAGAAAACGACTGGATGTTTATGGACAGAAAAGGTAAATTAATGAATGCTGATTTTAAAGAAATCAAAGAAAGTATTCGGAATTCGGACGCTCATAGTTTTTTGAAAGACCCGATGAAGTTTTTAGAAAGTCTCGATAACGAAAATGAATAAAGCCGAACGCACAACAATGTATAACCGCAATTACGGCGGATTCGACTACGTCCGAATCCACTCGGAATTGCTAAGGCTTGTGCTAAACCAAAAATAATCGCTAATTTAACCCGTAACTGACGGTTATACGAGACCGTTGGCAACAAGCTGAAAACCGAACTCAAAAACAAAATCTAAACAATGAATTCAACTGAAATTATTTTATTAAACTTTTCCGAAATTAGAAGACGGAGTATAAAATTATGGAGTGGAATTCCTAATAAATACCTGAATTGGAAACCTGACGAAAATGCGTTCACGATTATCGAAATGATAAGACACGTTTTAGAAGGCGAACATCTTTTCCATAAAATCATAGAAAATCGTGGGAATTTAGGAAATTACAAATCGCCTTGGAAAGAACTAAAATATTCGGACTTAAAAAATGAATTGGCTTTTTCCGAAAAATATCGAACGGAATTTTTGAGTATGATAAACGGACTGAAAGAATCTGACTTGGAGAATGTGAGAATTGAGAGAAAAGAAGTCGGACAAAGTAAAAAACTTGGAGATTATCTAAACCGAATCGCATATCACGAATCTGTTCACACAGGACAAATGTTGAGTTATTTGAGAACAATTGGAATTGAACGACCGCAAATATGGGACTAACTGAAAATAAAAAGCCAGTTGCCAACAACGTATAAAATTAATTGCTTGGTACGAGCCTATTTACGAAAATCCTCACGGATTTTCTATTCGGTTTGTATTTGCTAAATTCGTTGCTAAACCACGCAACTAATCTTATACAAAACCGTTGTGCATAATTATGAAGACAGTACTAAAATCAATCTTTCTGCTAACTATAAGCTTATCGTGTTTTAGCCAAAACAGCGGAAAAGAAAACTTGAATTTAGTTTTTTATGACGACTGTTCAAATCAAATAATTAAACCTGAATTTGAGGTTTTATATATGCCACATACGACTTACGACCTCATAACAATTTTTAAGGAAATTGATGATTGGACGCTTCAATACTCAACTACTTTAAAAACTAAAAATGACACGATACGAATTCCGAAAATTCTGTTCGCTGGAGGAAATGAATTACATTCAAAACGTTGGACTTACTTAAATTGTGAAAAAGTTTGTGATGGAAATGAAACTGATTTTTACACTAATGGAAATAAGAGGACTGAAGGAAATTATAAAAATGGAAAACCAATTGACATAAAACACTATTGGGAAAGTGGCGAATTAATGACTCATCACTTCTATGATAATCTGACACTCGATTATAAGAGGATTAATTATTATAATGAAAATGGAGATTCAGAAGGCTATGAATTATATGAGAACAAAAAGAAAAAAACAATTATCAAAACTTTTGATAAAAACGATGAGCTAATCGAAACGCGAACTGAAAATATATATATTGAACGGAATAAATAACTATGCACAACACTGTGTATAATTAATTGCTTTTTTGAGCTTACTTACGAAAATTCCTGCGGAATTTTCTCTGGTTCGTAAATGTTTGTTAACTTAGTTGCTTAACCACGCAACTAACCATACACAAACACGTTGGCAGTAATATAAAAAAATGACAGAACATTTTCGAATTAAGGTAAGTTTATCAAAAAATATAGCGTTCATTCTAGACGAAATTATTGGAATTGAAATCGGAATTTTTCTGTATTTTAAGTTCTCTGAACTAACTCTAAAGTTTGTTGGAATTGGTTTCGTTTTAATCGGACTAATTCAATTAGTTAGAAAAATAAAAACTTTTCATTTGACAAAAACTGACTTGATAATAAAAAGACCACTTTTCCCATTTATAATCGCGACCGAAAATTATCCTCTGAACGAGATTAAAGAAATTAAATTCAACAAAATAAAGGGTCGTTTTGGCGGTTCACATTTAATAGTAGATTCAAAAAACAAAAGTAGTTCCTTCAGAATTGAGACGACAAAAGACAATATTGACAAGTTTGAATTGGAATTAAAAAAATTGAATATTAAATCAATAAGAATCGGAATGTAAAAATAAAATACTACTGCCAACACCGTGTATAATTAATTGCTGTATTCTTCTCTACTTGCGAATATTCCTGCGGAATATTCACGGGTTCGTAAAAGTTTGCTAACTTAGTTGCTTAACCACGCAACTAACCATACACAAACACGTTAGCAGCAATAGTCACTCAAAATTTACCAGCTTCCTTTTTTCGCGATTTTTTTTTAGATTTTTAAGTCAGATAAACCATAACTGGAACCAAAAATTCCCAATTCTAACGCAGGACAGGTTCCTCGTCCGTGCAATTCGTGCGTTGCGAGTTCATTAAAGCCTATTTACCTCATTACGCTGGACTTTTAATCTCTGCGACCAATCTAACCCTTTATTCTAAAAAAAACTGCTGCTAACAAGGTATATAATCCATTGCTTGGTATTGACTACTCACGAAAATTCCGCTGGAATTTTCTCTGGTTCGCAAAAGTTTGCTAAATTAGTTGTTTAACCACGCAACGTATTATACACGAACCGTTGTGGCTAATGCGAGAAACCATCGAAAATGAATTAAAAATATGACAATAAAAGAAGCCATTTTAAAAAGTCTTGACGATATAAACGGACTGACAAACTATATGGAAGTTCACGACCATATTATTAAAAATGGATATTATGACTTTGGTCCTGCAAAAACGCCACCTGCAACAATTTCTGCTCTTTTAGGAGATTTCATAAGAAATGGAGATTCTCGTGTTAAAAGAATAAAACAAGAAGGAGGTTCATACGCATATTACCTGACCAAAAATGAACAAGATATTGGAATTGAAATCTTATCAGGCTCAACAGAAACGACTTCTGTAAAACTTCCTAAAGTAAAAGCTAAATCATATAACGAAAGAGATTTACATAGACTTTTGAGCAGTTACTTAAAGAATACCAAAATATATTCAAAAACAATTTTCCACGAACACTCTAAGAACGGAAAAGACAGCAACCAAATTTGGACACATCCAGATATGGTTGGAGTTAAATTTTTGAATTTGCAAACCAAAGTCAGTCAGAATTTCTTAAAGTCAATTAATAGAGTTGATACTTTTAAATTAAGCTCTTACGAATTAAAAAAGGAAATTAACTCGGACACGGAATTGAAAAAAGCCTATTTTCAAGCAGTTTCAAATTCAAGTTGGGCGAATTACGGATATTTAGTAGCATTTGAGTTCAGTGATAGTTTGTCGGACGAAATGGAAAGACTAAATCAATCTTTCGGAATTGGAATAATTGAACTAAATGCTAATCCATATCAAAGTAAAATATTATTTCCTGCAATATACAAAGACCTCGATTTTAAGACAATTGACAAACTATGTAAAATAAACAACGAATTTGAACAATTCATTGAGCAAACTGACAGATTAATGACAGCTCAAGAGCGTTATTACAAATCGACTGAAAAAGAGCTTGACGAATTTTGTGACGGCTATTTTGAGAATGATTCTGAAATTGAAAAGTATTGTAAAGATAAAAACATTCCGAATGGCGAATAAAGCACTAGCC
Organism: Winogradskyella eckloniae; assembly: GCF_013249045.1. Taxonomy (GTDB): domain Bacteria; phylum Bacteroidota; class Bacteroidia; order Flavobacteriales; family Flavobacteriaceae; genus Winogradskyella; species Winogradskyella eckloniae. The sequence continues at coordinate 125 of NZ_JABRWP010000015.1, read as the reverse complement.
ACAACAAAGTACTGTGGTAAAAAACAAGTAAAAACTCATTAATTTTTCACTAAAGTACTTCTATAAGTATCATCATATATTAATCCAGATTTAGCAATAGCAAAGGCTTGTTTTAATAGCTTATT
>NZ_JABRWP010000014.1 GCF_013249045.1 Winogradskyella eckloniae | reverse complement strand
ATACCGATGCTGGTGTTACGACTAGTACGATTTCTAATGTCGCTGCGGGGAACTATACCGTTAGTGTTACTATGGACGGATCGTCTTGTGATCCTGTTGTACATAGTATTGAAATTACAGAACCTAGCGCTGCTCTTTCGGCCTCTATAACTTCTCAAACGGATATAATATGTGTAGGCCTTGGAGAATTAACCATTACGGGAACTGGAGGTACTGCCCCTTACTCTTTTTCTATAGATGGTGGAACTACATCTCAAAACAACGGAACGTTCTCTGACTTAATGCCTGGTAATTATACGATTACAGTATTAGACTCAAATGACTGTTTGGTTTCTATTCCTGCTGAAATTCTTTCTAATTGTACTGATGCTATTGTTGATATTAATAATACGTATGTAGATCAACCAGTTACTGGTAATGTATTAACTAACGATGAAGACTTTGAAGGCGATAACCAAACGGTAACTGCCAATACCAACCCTGCTAATGGTTCTGTAGTAATGAATCCTGATGGGTCTTACACCTACACACCAAACCCTGGGTTTATTGGGGAAGATACCTTTGAATATACGATCTGTGATGATGGTAATCCTCAAGCTTGTGATTCTGCGACTGTTTATATTGAAGTATTACCTCAAGGTGGACCTGAAAATGAAGCACCTATTGCTAATGCGGATACGGCGACTACACCGGAAGGAACTCCTATCGATATTGTGGTACTTGCTAATGATTTTGATCCAGATGCTGATCCTATCTCTATTACTGCAACTACGGATCCTACTAATGGAACTGTAACCCTTAATACTGATGGAACCATTACATACACACCAAACCCTGGATTTATAGGTGAAGACACTTTTACATATACGATTTGTGACGATGGTACTCCTGCGCTTTGTGATACAGCAACTGTTACTGTAACGGTTCAAGATCCTGGAATGCCTAACACCACTAATGCTAATGATGATGCTTACAATACAACTCCTGATGCCGATGTCACTGGTAATGTTTTATCAAATGACAACGATATTCAAGGGCATACGCAAACAGTAACTACAACCACAGTTACTACTTCTGAAGGGGTTACTGTAACTATTGATCCTAATACGGGAGAATTTACCTATACTCCTAATGCTGGATACTCAGGAACCGATTCTTTTGTTTATACCATATGTGATAACGGAACGCCTGTCGCTTGTGATGAAGCTACTGTATATATCACTGTTGGCGGACTTGCCAATACAACTGATGCTATTGCTGACATTAACAATACCTTTGTAGATCAACCGGTTACTGGTAATGTATTAACTAACGATGAAGACTTTGAAGGCGATAACCAAACAGTGACTGCCAATACCAACCCTGCTAATGGTTCTGTAGTAATGAATCCTGATGGATCTTACACCTACACACCAAACCCTGGGTTTATTGGGGAAGATACCTTTGAATATACGATCTGTGATGATGGTAATCCTCAAGCTTGTGATACGGCTATAGTATATATTGAAGTATTACCTGAAAGTAGCCCTGCTAATGAACCGCCTATTGCTAATGCGGATACGGCAACTACACCGGAAGGAACTCCTATCGATATTGTGGTACTTGCTAATGATTTTGATCCAGATGCTGATCCTATCTCTATTACTGCAACTACGGATCCTACTAATGGAACTGTAACCCTTAATACTGATGGAACCATTACATACACACCAAACCCTGGATTTATAGGTGAAGACACTTTTACATATACGATTTGTGACGATGGCACTCCTGCGCTTTGTGATACAGCAACTGTTACTGTAACGGTTCAAGATCCTGGAACGCCTAACACCACTAATGCTAATGATGATGCTTATTATGTTACTCCTACTAGTATCCTAAATGGTAATGTATTATCTAATGATAACGATATTGAAGGCAATACACAAACCGTAACGTCTACTACTGTAACAACAGCTGAAGGTGTTACTGTTAACATTGATCCTAATACGGGAGAGTTTACTTACACCCCTAATGCTGGATATTCGGGTACGGATTCATTCGTATATACAATCTGTGATAACGGTACGCCTATGGCCTGTGATCAAGCCACTGTATACATTACTATTGATGGGGTTGCTGGTCTTAGTATAGAAAAATCAGCTTCGAGCTCAACTGTTGGTTGTGTTGGGGAAGGTGATACTATTACTTATACATTTACAGTTACCAATTCGGGTAGTGTTCTTATTAATTCAATAACAATTATTGATAATTTATTAGGTGGTGATATTACGTCGTCTTTAACTCTTACTGGAGATAACGGAGATGGTATTCTTGATCCTACTGAAACATGGGTCTTCACTGCGCCTGACTATACCATTACTCAAGCTAACGTTGATGCGGGTAATATTACAAACAATGTGACTGCTAATGGTTTAGAACCTGATGGAACAACAACGGTTGTTGCCACTGATACTTATATCATCGATGCTAATAATACTGAGGTTACACTTTGTAATGATGGTGGTATTAATATTGTAAAATCAGCTTCGAGCTCAACTACAGGTTGTGTTGGAGAAGGTGATACTATTACCTATACGTTCACGCTAACAAATACAGGTAATGTATCTATTAACACAATAACAATTAATGATGATTTATTAGGTGGTGATATTACGTCGTCTTTAACTCTTACTGGAGATAACGGAGATGGTATTCTTGATCCTACTGAAACATGGGTCTTTACTGCACCTGACTATACCATTACTCAAGCTAACGTTGATGCGGGTAATATTACAAACAATGTGACTGCTAATGGTTTAGAACCTGATGGGACAACAACGGTTGTTGCCACTGATACTTATATCATCGATGCTAATAATACTGAGGTTACACTTTGTAATGATGGTGGTATTAATATTGTAAAATCAGCTTCGAGCTCAACTACAGGTTGTGTCGGTGAAGGTGATACTATTACCTATACGTTCACGCTAACAAATACAGGTAATGTATCTATTAACACAATAACAATTAATGATGATTTATTAGGGGGTGATATCACATCGTCTTTAACTCTTACTGGAGATACTAATGCTGATAACCTATTAGATCCTACTGAAACATGGGTCTTTACTGCGCCTGACTATACCATTACTCAAGCTAACGTTGATGCGGGTAATATCACAAACAATGTGACTGCTAATGGTCTGCAACCTGATGGGACAACAACGGTTGTTGCCACTGATACTTATATCATCGATGCTAATAATACTGAGGTTACACTTTGTAATGATGGTGGTATTAATATTGTAAAATCAGCTTCGAGCTCAACTACAGGTTGTGTCGGTGAAGGTGATACTATTACCTATACGTTCACGCTAACAAATACAGGTAATGTATCTATTAACACAATAACAATTAATGATGATTTATTAGGGGGTGATATCACATCGTCTTTAACTCTTACTGGAGATACTAATGCTGATAACCTATTAGATCCTACTGAAACATGGGTCTTTACTGCACCTGACTATACCATTACTCAAGCTAACGTTGATGCGGGTAATATTACAAACAATGTGACTGCTAATGGCCTGCAGCCTGATGGAACAACAACGGTTGTTGCCACTGATACTTACATCATCGATGCTAATAATACTGAGGTTACACTTTGTAATGATGGTGGTATTAATATTGTAAAATCAGCTTCGAGCTCAACTACAGGTTGTGTCGGTGAAGGTGATACTATTACCTATACGTTCACGCTAACAAATACAGGTAATGTATCTATTAACACAATAACTATTAACGATGATTTATTAGGGGGTGATATCACATCGTCTTTAACTCTTACTGGAGATAACGGAGATGGTATTCTTGATCCTACTGAAACATGGGTCTTTACTGCACCTGACTATACCATTACTCAAGCTAACGTTGATGCGGGTAATATTACAAACAATGTGACTGCTAATGGTCTGCAACCTGATGGAACAACAACGGTTGTTGCCACTGATACTTACATCATCGATGCTAATAATACTGAGGTTACACTTTGTAATGATGGTGGTATTAATATTGTAAAATCAGCTTCAAGCTCAACTACAGGTTGTGTCGGTGAAGGTGATACTATTACCTATACGTTCACGCTAACAAATACAGGTAATGTATCTATTAACACAATAACTATTAACGATGATTTATTAGGGGGTGATATCACATCGTCTTTAACTCTTACTGGAGATAACGGAGATGGTATTCTTGATCCTACTGAAACATGGGTCTTTACTGCACCTGACTATACCATTACTCAAGCTAACGTTGATGCGGGGAATATCACAAACAATGTGACTGCTAATGGTCTACAACCTGATGGGACAACAACGGTTGTTGCCACTGATACTTACATCATCGATGCTAACAGTACGGATATTACACTTTGTAATGAATCTGGAATAGAACTTGTAAAAACAGGAGTTTTCAATAATGACAATGGTAATAGTTGTACTGAAGTTGGTGAAACCATCACATATACGTTCACGCTAACTAACACTGGTGATATCGCATTAGCTAACGTAACAATTACTGATCCGTTGCTAGCCAACTCTACACCTGTTGTTAGCATTAATTTTACTTCTGGGGACACAGATAACGATAACCGTTTAGACCCTACCGAAACTTGGATATACACTGCGACATATTTAGTAACCCAATTAGATATTGATAATACGGAAGTCGTTAATTCGGCTACAGTTACTGCTGAAGAAGTTGTTAATAATACTACTGTCTCTTCTTCTTCTCAAACGACTACCGAGTTAATTGAGGATACAACACCGCCTGACACTTCTAATTGTAGCGTTGAAGATGAAACTATTGAATGTAATGGTATCAATAATGAAATCAATGCCAACAACTGGAATGCGGATAATATTTTAGCATTACAAAATTGTGCTACTGACGCTTGTGATAATAACTTTACTGTAACTTCTGACTACGCTTTTGCGAACCTAGTATCTACTTGTGGATCTGGTGGAACGATCACAGTGACTTATACATTAACCGATGCTACTGATAATTCTACAACATTGACCGCTACTCTAACCATTGAAGATACAACTGGACCAGATTTATCTGGATGTACGGTTACTGATCAAACTATTGAGTGTACGGGTTCTGAAACTGAAAACGCTGTTATTGCTTGGAATAATGCGAATATTGCTGCGCTTGAAAATTGTGGTACTGACGCCTGTGACACCAACCCTAGCAATGTAGTGACTTCTAACTATGACTTTAATAATTTAGTCTCAACTTGTGGAGCTAGTGGAACTATTACTGTAATTTATACCGTTGCTGATGATTGTAATAATACATCTACAATTAGTGCAACACTAACTATTGAAGACACCACTGCTCCTACCTTTACGGTTCCTGAAAATATCACTATTGAATGTAATGTTGATGCTACTGACGTATCTATCACTGGAGATGTTACTGATGAGATGGATAACTGTGCTAGTGGGTTAGACGCAACATATACTGATAGCATTGTTACTGGTAGCTGTCCTGGAGAGGCTGTCATTACAAGAACATGGTCATTAACTGATCAATGTAATAACACAATTTCTTTAGTACAAACGATTACTGTACAAGACACCACTGCTCCTACTTTTGACCAAGAGCTTCCGGCTGACTTAACAACTCAATGTGACGCTATACCTGGTGCTGAAACTTTAACTGCGACTGACAGCTGTAGCTCTGCTGATGTTACTTTTGAAGAAGAAATTATTCAAGGCTCATGTATTGGCGATTATCTTATTGTTAGAACATGGACTACGAGTGATCAATGTAACAATGAAGCTGTACATACACAAATCATTACTGTGCAAGATAATATTGCACCGACAATGTTAACGCCACTTGACTCTTCTATATCTGTATTATGTAGTGACATACCTCCTGTGCCTAATTTAGTTTTTGAAGATTCCTGTTCTAATAATATTGATGTTACTTTTTACGAAGAATCTACGCAAGGTATTGATCCTTTATTCTATGACATTACTAGAGTTTGGACGGTTACTGATGATTGTGGTAATCAAGCTGAATTTACGCAAAATATCGCCGTAGAAGTCGGAAACCTTATAGAAGCTATTGACACCGAAAGATGTACTCTAGATCCGGAATTTGATCTCTTTGAATTATTAGCTGGTGACTTTGATACTGATGGTAACTGGAGTGTCATTGCTGGTAATGCAACCTTAAATGGTAGTTATTTTGATCCTGGTTTACATCAGGTCGGTAATTATACCTTTGGTTATGCCATTACAGAAGGCCCTTGCCAAACTGAGATCGAAGTAAATATTGCTATTGATGATGATTGTGTGGTTTTACTGTGTGGAGAAGAAGATGTCGTTATTTCTAAAACTGTAACTGCTAATGGTGATGGCTACAATGACTTCTTTACCATTACGGGTATTGAAGTATGTGACTTTGAAATTGAAGTTCAAATCTTTAATCGTTGGGGTGCTGAAATTTATAAATCTAACAACTACCGTAATGATTGGAGTGGATTATCTCATGAGTCATCTGTAGGAAATTCTGGAAAGGTTCCTACCGGTACGTATTATTATATTGTTCATTTAAAAGATAGTGGCTTAGCCCCTTTCACTGGCCCTATCTACATAGCAACAAATTAAAACTTAACCAATGAAGTTATCTAAATACATCTGTATTGCTATACTCTTTTTTAGTGTATCTATGAGCTTTGCTCAGCAGTTACCTCAGTTTACGCAATATATGTTTAATACTATTTCTATCAATCCTGCCTATGCAGGTAGTAGAGAAACACTGAGTGTCGTTGGCTTACATAGAAGTCAATGGGTAGGATTAGAAGGTGGCCCTGAAACTCAAACTTTATCTGTACACTCGCCACTAAGAAACCAAAATATGGGACTAGGGATATCTTTTATCAATGACAAATTAGGTTATGAAAACTTCTCCTATTTATATGCGGATTATTCTTATACTATTCAAACTAGCCAAAACACTAAATTAGCTTTTGGTATTAAAGGTGGAGTAACACATTATAGTTTAGATGAAACGCTACTTAACGACCCTTCTGTGGTAGACGATCCCTTTTTTAATGATGTCTCTAACCGATGGAGTCCTAATGTAGGTGCAGGACTATTTTTACATGCACCTAGATGGTATGTCGGTTTATCTGCTCCTAGAATTCTAAACACAGATTACAACAAAGGACGGAATGGCACCTTAGAATACGTCGCTTTAGAACGTATTAGCTATTATTTAACCAGTGGATACGTTTTTAATTTAAGTGAAAGCACTAAACTAAAACCTTCGGTTTTACTTAAAGCAACGAATGGCGCTCCTCTATCTTTCGATATTTCAGCTAACTTTTTGTTTAATGAAGTATTTTGGATCGGTGGCGCATACAGAATTAATGAAAACGCGGCTGCTATAGGTGGTATTGCTGATTTTCAAATATCTAAGCAAATGAGAATTGGATATGCATACGAATACCCTATCTCGGATTTAGCAGCTTACACCAGTGGTACGCATGAAGTATTATTAATGTTTGAAGTCTTTAAAAGTAAACGTATTAAATCGCCTAGGTATTTCTAAAAACTATTCTAATATGAAAATTAAATTATTATTCCTTTTATTAGTTTTAGGCTCTTCTTTCAGTTTTGCGCAAACAAAACTGGCCGATAAGTTTTTTGAAAATTATGGCTATGTAAAAGCTATTGAATTATACGAAAAAGTAGTCGAAAAAGGAAAAGAAGATGCTCACGTATTAACTAGACTTGGGGATGCTTACTACAACAATTCTAATTCGGAAAAAGCCGTCTATTGGTATCAAAAAGCCTTAAGTAAATACGCCAACATTGACGCTGAGTATATCTATAAATATATTCAATCTCTTAGAAGTATTGGTGATTATAAAGAAGCTGATATTTGGTTTAAAAAATTAAGCCAAGCACAACAAGGTGATAGTCGTTTAAAAGGCTATGATCCTGATAATATTGATATTTTTGATCAACTAACCTCTAAAAATATAGACCTTGTCGTTACTCTAGAAAACTTGCCCTTTAATTCTGAAGTATCAGACTTTGGTTCTTATGTAAAAGACAGTACTCTTTACTTTGCTTCTGCCAGAGGCGAGCATAAAAAAGTCTATAACTGGAACAAAGAACCTTTTTTAGATATTTTTCAAATCCCTATTACCCAAGACGAAAATGAGCAAGGCGAAATCATTGAAACCTACGGATCGCCTTCCGAAATCATGGGAGACCAAGTAAACACAATCTATCACGAAGCCTCTATTGCCATTACTAATGATGGTAAAACCATGTATTTTACTAGAGATAATATCAACCAACGCCAACGCTTAAAATATGATAAACAAGGTACTACGCACCTTAAAATTTACAAAGCAACTTTAGTGGGAAAACAATGGACTAATCCTGAAGAATTACCCTTCAATGATGATGTCTTTTCTACTGGACACCCTTCTTTAAGTGTAGACAATAAAACATTATTCTTTGTCTCTGATCGTGAAGGTGGCATGGGACAAACCGATATCTATTCTGTTGCCATTAACGCTAATGGTACCTATGGAGAACCTATAAACTTAGGCGAAAAAATTAATACTGAAGGTCGTGAAATGTTTCCTTTTATAAGCAAAGACAGCACCTTGTATTTTTCTTCTGATGGGCATTTAAACCTAGGCTTATTAGATGTTTTTAAATCTAATATACTGAAAGAAAAAAATTCTAAATCTGATCCCGAAAATATTGGAGCGCCTTTTAATAGTGGCTATGATGATTTTGCATACTTCATTGATAATGATACTCAAAAAGGATACATCTCTTCTAATAGACCGCAAGGGAAAGGTGGCGATGATATTTATAGCTTTACAATATCTGAATGCCGTCAAACCATAACAGGGATTGCCTCTGAACACAGAACTGAAATAA
>NZ_JABRWP010000013.1 GCF_013249045.1 Winogradskyella eckloniae | reverse complement strand
AGTTAGCAGTTAGCAGTTAGCAGTTAGCAGTTAGCAGTTAGCAGTTAGCAGTTAGCAGTTAGCAGTTAGCAGTTAGCAGTTAGCAGTTAGCAGTTAGCAGTTAGCAGTTAGCAGTTAGCAGTTAGCAAAAAATAAAATATAATTTGGGAAAGAACAAAAAATGAGTAAATATTAATGTCCCAAATTTCGACATAGTCGGACACATCAAAATTTAGAAATAATGAGCGAAGGAACGAAGATGCGAGGCGCAGCCTCAAGCACGAAGTTCTGAAAGCGATTGTCGCTTTAGCGATTTCCTTATTTTGATTGTGATTTTTGGGTCGTTTGCATCAAGGCAAATAAACAGATAAATAAGAAAAATAATAGAAACCTGCATTAGCAGACCTTAAATATGAAACAACTACTAAACAGACTAATCAATCAAGAAAGCATCTCTACAGAAGAAGCAAAAAACGTCTTGGTTAATATTTCAGCAGGTCAATACAATCAAAGTCAAATCGCATCATTCTTAACCGTCTACATGATGCGAAGTATCACTTTAGACGAACTTAGAGGCTTTAGAGATGCCCTATTAGAATTATGTATTCCTGTTGAATTGGATGGTTATCATACCATCGATTTATGCGGAACTGGAGGCGATGGCAAAGACACTTTTAATATTTCTACCTTATCGTCATTTGTTACAGCAGGTGCAGGAGTTCAAGTTACCAAACACGGTAATTACGGCGTTTCTTCGGCTTGTGGTTCATCTAACGTCATGGAAAATTTAGGTATTAAGTTCACAAATGATATCGACTTTTTAAAACGAAGTATAGACGAAGCCGGCATTTGCGTATTGCACGCACCATTGTTTCATCCAGCTATGAAAAACGTAGCACCTATAAGAAAAGAATTGGGTGTAAAAACCTTTTTCAACATGTTAGGACCAATGGTAAATCCTGCATTTCCAAAAAATCAAATGGTAGGTGTTTTTAATCTTGAATTGTTAAGACTATACGGTTATTTATATCAAGAAACCGATAAAAATTATGCTGTAGTCCATGCTTTAGATGGTTATGATGAAATTTCATTAACCGGAAAAACTAAAGTTATTACCAATACAACCGAAACCTTATTTGAGCCTTATGAATTAGGTGTAGACACTGTAGAGCAATCGGCTATATTCGGAGGAAACACGGTTGAAGAAGCCGCTAAATTATTTACCAAAATTATAAGTGGTAAAGGTTCTAAAGCACAAAATAATGTTATTTGTGCCAATGCAGGTTTAGCTATTGCAACCGCAAAACAAATTTCGCACAAAGAAGGGTTTGAACTAGCAAAAGAATCACTAATGAATGGTAAAGGAAAACAAGCATTAGATAAGTTGATTGAGATAAGTAGTTGATGGTTGATGGTTGATGGTTGATGGAAAAGATTGCATCAAGGCAAATGAATAAATAAGAAAATGAATTAAAAAGAAACCGCCTTTCACAGGCATTAATATGAACATATTAGACAAAATAGTAATAGACAAACGTAAAGAAGTTAATTTACGCAAATCTCTAATTCCTGTAAGTCAATTAGAACAATCCATTCTATTTGAACGCAACACTATTTCCCTAGCTCAAAATTTAAGACATAGTACATCAGGAATCATAGCAGAACATAAAAGACGTTCGCCATCTAAATCTGTAATTAATCACAATTTAAATGTGCAAGATGTGGCAAGTGGGTACGAAACTGCAGGTGTTTGTGGTATGTCTGTTTTAACTGACGGTAAATATTTTGGTGGTTCATTAGATGATTTAATCTTGGCCAGAGCCAGTTCTAATGTACCACTTTTGAGAAAAGAGTTTATCATTGATACCTATCAAATTCTCGAAGCCAAAGCATATGGAGCTGATGTTATTTTATTAATAGCAGCAATACTAACAAGAGAAGAAATTAAGCAATTTTCGGAGTTTGCAAAACGTTTAAATCTAGATGTTTTATTAGAAGTTCATAATGAAGAAGAGTTACACAAATCCATAATGCCTTCATTAGATATGTTAGGTGTAAACAATAGAAATTTAAAAACTTTTGAAGTCAGTTTAGAAACATCAAAACAATTGAGTCAATTAATTCCTGATGAATTTGTAAAGGTGTCCGAAAGCGGAATAAGTTCAGTTGAAGCTATAAAAGAATTACAACCATTTGGTTACAAAGGCTTTTTAATAGGCGAAAATTTTATGAAAACCGATAATCCTGGAGAGAGTGCAAAACAATTCATTAAAAGCCTCCTCTAACTCCTCCATTAGGAGGAGAACTCTCACTGTTATGAAAAACGAACTTAAAAATATTAACGAACACCTTTCCCCTTTTGGGGAAAATGCCGACAGGCAAAAGGGGCTTTTGTTAAAAATCTGCGGAATGAAATATAAAGACAATATAGAAGCTGTTGCAAATTTGCAACCCGACTTCTTAGGCTTTATTTTTTACGATAAATCCGCTCGAAATTTCGATTCAATAATGCCTAACATTTCAAAATCGATTAAAAAAGTTGGAGTTTTTGTAGATGAAAAACTAGAAACAGTAAAAGAAACCATAGAACAATATAATTTACAAGCTGTGCAACTTCATGGCCATGAAACACCAGAATATTGCGCGCAAATTTCTAATGTTGAAGTGATAAAAGTATTCAGCATCAAAGACGAATTTAACTTTGATGTGCTTCAGCCTTACGAAGAAGTATGCGATTATTATTTATTCGATACCAAAGGCAAATTACCAGGAGGCAATGGTTACACCTTCAATTGGAATGTACTCAGCCACTATCCCTCCACTAAACCGTATTTTTTAAGTGGAGGTATTGGATTAAATGAAATTGAAAGCGTTCAGTCATTCTTGCAAAGGCAGGAATCTCAATATTGTTACGCCATCGATATTAATAGTAAATTTGAAATAGAACCAGGATTGAAGAATATTGAAGAATTAGAAAAGTTTAAAAAAGCAGTAAGCAGTAAGCAGTAAGCAGTAAGCAGTAAGCAGTAAGCAGTAAGCAGTAAGCAGTAAGCAGTAAGCAGTAAGCAAAAATTAAAAAAAACTTGGGAAAGAACAAAAATTAGTAAAAATTAATGTCCCAAATCAATTCAGAGAATTGAACATCAAAATTCAGAAATAATGAGCGAAGGAATGAAGATGCGAAGCGAAGCTTCAAGCACGAAATTACGAGAGCGAGTGTTCCGAAGGAATTTCCTATATTTTGATTGTGATTTTTGGTTCGTTTGCATCAAGGCAAATGAACAAAATAAAAAAGAAAACAAATTGCAACACTGAATAACAATTCAATTTCGCAATAAAGAAACAAATAAAATGAGTTACAACATCAACGAAAAAGGCTATTACGGAGAATTTGGAGGTGCATACATTCCAGAAATGCTTTACCCAAACGTAGAAGAATTACGACAAAATTACCTTAAAATAATGGCAGAACCTTCGTTTCAAGAAGAGTTTAATGCCTTATTAAAAGACTATGTTGGTCGCCCTTCGCCACTTTATTTCGCCAAACGCCTTTCAGAAAAATACAATACTAAAATTTATCTAAAGCGTGAAGATCTCAACCATACAGGAGCACACAAAATCAATAATACTATTGGTCAAATCCTTATGGCAAAACGTCTAGGCAAAAACAGAATTATTGCAGAAACTGGAGCAGGTCAGCATGGTGTCGCAACAGCAACCGTTTGTGCGCTTATGGGAATTGAATGCATCGTTTACATGGGAGAAATTGATATTGCGCGCCAAGCACCAAATGTTGCGAGAATGAAAATGTTAGGCGCAACTGTTGTTCCGGCTTTATCTGGTAGTCGTACTTTAAAAGATGCCACCAACGAAGCTATTAGAGATTGGATAAACAATCCTGTAGACACACATTATATTATTGGTAGTGTGGTTGGACCTCATCCGTATCCAGATATGGTTGCTAAATTTCAAGCTGTGGTTTCAGAAGAAATAAAACGTCAGCTTTTAGAAAAAGAAGGCACTGAAAACCCAAATTATTTAGTGGCTTGTGTTGGTGGAGGAAGTAATGCAGCAGGCACATATTACCATTATTTAGATAATGAAGCTGTAAATATTATTGCCATTGAAGCCGCAGGACATGGTATAGACTCAGGAGAAAGTGCAGCAACATCTGTATTAGGTAAAGAAGGGATTATTCATGGTAGTAAAACCTTATTGATGCAAACCAAAGACGGACAAATTACAGAGCCATACTCTATCTCAGCAGGTTTAGATTATCCTGGTGTTGGACCAATGCATGCCAATTTATATAAAACAGGACGCGCAGAATTTATTGCCATTACTGATGATGATGCTATGAAAGCAGGACTAGATTTATGTAAATTAGAAGGTATTATTCCTGCGATTGAAAGTTCTCATGCTTTAGCTGTTTTTGAACACAAAACGTTTAAACCAGATGATATTGTAGTTCTAAATTTATCAGGACGAGGCGATAAAGATTTACAAAATTATATTGACTATTTTAAGTTGTAAATTAGCAGTTAGCAGTTAGCAGTTAGCAGTTAGCAGTTAGCAGTTAGCAAAAATTAATAAAACTGGGATTAAAATAAAAATCAGCAAAAATTAATGTCCCAAATTCCGACGAAGTCGGAAGCAACGATTTTCAGAAATAATGAGCGAAAGGATGAAACTGCAAAGCGTAGTTTTAAGCATGAAATCCTGAAAGCGAATCGCTTTGAACTTTTGGTTCGTTTTGTTTCAAGACAAAATGAACAAATTAAATAAAATGAATTCCTGCTAATTCAGGAATAAAAAAACTATAATATTTTGAATAGAATAAACCAAAAACTAGAAGAAGATAAAAAGCTATTATCCATATACTTCACAGCAGGATATCCAAACATCAACGATACAGTTTCAGTCATTGAAAATCTTGAAAAATCTGGTATAGATATGATTGAAATAGGACTACCATTCAGTGACCCTTTAGCTGATGGACCAACAATTCAAGCTAGTTCTACCAAAGCCTTACATAATGGCATGACTAGCGAACGACTTTTTGAACAATTAAAAGACATTCGTAATACAGTTTCTATTCCGTTAATAATAATGGGCTATTTTAACCCAATGTTACAATATGGTGTCGAAGCATTTTGTAAAAAATGCCAAGAAGTTGGTATAGATGGGCTTATAATTCCAGATTTACCAGTAGATGTGTATCATGATAATTATAAATCTATATTCGAAAAATATGGCTTAATTAACGTCTTCTTAATTACACCACAAACTTCAGAAGAACGTATTCGCTATATCGACTCTATTTCAAACGGATTTATTTATATGGTAAGTTCTGCAAGTGTTACAGGTAGTCAATCTGGTTTTGGAGATATTCAAACCAAATATTTTAAACGCATTGCAGACCTGAATCTTAAAAACCCGCAAATTGTTGGATTCGGAATTTCTAATAACGAAACATTTACACAAGCCACTAAATACGCTAAAGGCGCCATTATTGGTAGTGCTTTTGTAAAACACTTAACGAATTCTGGTATCGATAATATCGACGATTTTGTAGCTACTATTTTATAATATGAAATTCTTAAACGACTGGAAACTAATCATCCTTCTATGCTTAACCTTAGGTTTAGCGCCATTCTTGCCAGAACCTCATATCCTTGGAAAAATAAAATGGATTGCAGGAGGTGCAAATGGCATGACTGTAAATGATTGGTTTGATGTCCTCTTGCATGGATTTCCATTTATTCTATTAATTCGAATTTTAATTATTAGATTATTTATAAAACCCAACGTTTATCGAGAATATTAAACTTCAATTCTTCTATTTTAAATTAAAGTTTATATTTGAGTCACATTAACCAACTAAAATCAAAATTTATGGAATGGTATTTAAAAGTCGTAAGAGATAATTACGCAAATTTTACAGGTAGAGCAAGACGTCAAGAATATTGGATGTTTGTATTATTTAATATACTTTTTGCTTTTGCAACTGTCCTTGTAGCTGGAGCATTAGTAGCTATGACAGAAATCGGAGCATTTGCAGGTATATATTTTATTTACATACTTGGTGTAATTATTCCTAGTTTAGCTGTAGCTGTTAGACGTTTACACGACATAGGAAAGAGTGGTTGGTTCTACCTTGTTGGTTTAATACCACTTATTGGTGGAATTTGGCTCATTGTATTATTCGCAACAGAAGGTGATAAAGGACCAAATGCTTATGGACCTGACCCAAAAGAAACAGATTCTAATGTTACTGTTTAAGTTTTATACTTTAAACAAAACAATTAAAAACTTATATTTAATGCCTATTCTTATAAATTGAATAGGCATTTTTTTATTCTCAATTAAATTTTATAATGGCACTAAATATAGTCCTCATTGAACCCGAAATCCCAAACAATACTGGCAACATTGGTCGCTTGGCTTTAGCTTCAGGTTCCACATTACATTTAGTAAAACCATTTGGTTTTGAAATAGATGATAAACGTCTTAAACGTGCAGGATTGGATTATTGGCAACATTTAGACGTTATATATTATGAGAATATAAATGATTTTTTCAAAAAGAATACTAAAGCAAAAATGGTATTCTTATCTAGTCATGGTACGCAAAGCCATTGGGACATTCAATTTGAAGATAATTTATTTCTAGTTTTTGGAAAAGAGTCTGTAGGTTTACCAAAATCCTTATTAGAAGAACATAAATCGAAATTATTTAAAATTCCGCTTTATAGCGATTCTATTAGGAGTCTAAACCTAGCAAATGCTGTAAGTATAATAGTGTATGAAGGTTTAAGGCAATTAAAGACATAATGTAACAACTTATTAAATTAACTAAATTTTAAAGCTTTTTACCATATATTGATCTTATTAATGGATAATTAAAATTAAATATCATGATTACAAAAACAATAAAGACCTGAATATTTTTCATAGCTATAGCATCTTTCTCATTTACAAATGCTCAACAGAAAATTGAAAAACAAGAAGTTCAGAATGAAAAAGCAATTAAAAGTTTTAAAACTTTTGATGCCGATTTTAATGAAGCTATCTCTTTAAAGGAATTTAAAGCTGTAAAAATGAAAGATAAAGCTTATAATGAATCTGTCACGAAAGAAAGCTTTTCTGAAATGGATACAGATAAAAATGGATCAATAAGCATGAAAGAATATACTGTAGCCTTCGAAATGAAAAAGAAATCTGTAAAAAAGAGAGAATTAAGAAGACTGAAAAAGACATTAATGCAACACTAAAAAAAGAGTAAGTCTTAATTATTGCTTGAAACATAAATAAAATCCTCATTTCTAAATGAGGATTTTTTTATGCTAATTCGTTTTATTTTAAATTTGGATTCTTTTCTAAATAGGATAAATACATTTGCTCTACTTTAGTCCTAGCCCATGGCGTTCGTCTTAAAAATTTTAAACTCGATTTCACTGAAGGATCATGTGTAAAACATCGAATATTAATCTGGTAACCCATATATTCCCAACCATAATGGGCTTGTAGTTCTGTAACTATTTCAGCCAACTTTTTACCATGCAATGGGTTATTGGGTTGTGTAGACATATTATATGCTATTTACTAAAGCTTTAATCTTAACGGCTTTTTCAAAATGGTCTAGCTGATGTGTTTTTATCCACCACGTAGCAGCTTCCATTAACAGTTCTGGAGTATCATTTTTATTCTTAAAAAAGGCATAAAACGAAATGCCAACGTTAGTTCCTTTTTGTGCAATTTTCTTATCGCAGACCTCTAATATCTTTTGTTTTAAACGATCAGTCATTATAATTTAATTACGTTTACTATCAGTATTTCGGTTTCGGTTACGGCTTTTATTTCTATTAGAATTTCTGCTATTTCCAGAACCTTTAGAATTAGAGTTTCTGCTATTAGTTCTTCTTCCTTTATTTTGATTTCTATTTTGACCAGGCTTTATAGGTTCTGTAGACGCATTTGGGTCTGGTTCAAAACCTTCTACAATTTCTACTTCTATAGATTCTCCAATTAACTTTTCAATACCTTTTAGATAACTCGTTTCATCTGCACTGACTAAAGATAATGCTTGACCTTCTGCTCCTGCTCTTCCTGTTCTACCAATTCTATGCACGTAGTCTTCAGAAATATTAGGCAATTCAAAATTGATAACATGTGGTAATAACGGAATATCAATTCCTCTTGCGGCAATATCTGTAGCTACTAAAACTCTAACAGACCCATTTTTAAAACCTGCTAAGGCTTTTGTTCTGGCGCCTTGACTTTTATTTCCATGAATGGCTGCTGCTGTAATACCAGCACTAATCATCTTTTTACAAAGTTTATTAGCACCATGTTTGGTTCTTGTAAAAACTAAAACTTGTTTCCAATTGCCTTCAGAAATCAATTTAATGATTAAACCTGTCTTTTTGCCTTTTGCAACTCTATAAACTTTTTGGTCTATAACTTCTACAGCAGTATTTTGTCTTGCTGTTTCAACCTGAACCGGATTATTTAAAATAGAATAGGCTAATTTCTTGATGTCTTTAGAGAATGTTGCCGAGAACAAAAGATTTTGTCGCTTGTCTGGCATCAATTTCATGACGCGTTCAATATCACGTAAAAATCCCATATCTAGCATTCTATCTGCTTCGTCTAAAACAAATATTTCAACACGTTTTAAAGATAATGCACCTTGATTTTGTAAATCTAATAATCGTCCTGGTGTTGCTACTAAGACATCAACACCCTTTCTTATGGTTGCGATTTGCGGTTTTTGATTTACACCACCAAAAATCACAGCACTTCTTAGATTAAGAAATTCGCTATATTCTTTTACATTAGCAAACACCTGAGCTGCTAATTCTCGTGTTGGTGTTAGAATTAATGCTCTAATTGGTCTAAACTTCTGTTTAGGATTCTCCGATAACAGATGTAATAATGGTAATGTAAAACCTGCTGTTTTACCTGTTCCGGTTTGCGCTGAAGCTAAAACGTCTTTTCCTTCTAAAACTGAAGGAATGGCTTTTGCTTGTATTGGAGATGGTGTTTCGTATCCTTTTTTACGGATTGCTTTTAATAAGGGCTCAGATAAGCCCAATGCTTTAAATGACATATATAGTGTTTATGAAGCAAACTCTATATCTTTTTTAGGTCACTCCTTTAATTGAGCGCGAAGTTACACTTAATTTACCCGATAATCCTTTTCTCGTGTACTTTCTTAAAATTTAAATCAACTTAGAGCATAATTAACTTTAATACAGTCTAAATATCATTAGGTTCCTCATTTGCTTAGTTAAATTCTTAAAAAATAACGCATTTACAAAAAATAAAACCTGTAATTGTATTACTATAAGCTCTAGTACTTTTTATTAACAATGGACTTAAATGCCTTAATCAATATAACACTATTAATCACAAAGATTTCAACAAACGCTCCACCTCAGCAATTGTACCTCTATATAGACGTCGATTGGGCTTGGTCATATGCTTAGATTCTTCCGAGATTTCATTTAATAAATCCTTTCCTTCTGCAATTCTATCATTTTCTAAATAGAATTTGGCTAACTCTAAACGTTCAGAATAATTAGAATATGGTCTATCAATTTGTCTTAATTGTGCTTCAGCTTTTTCTAATTGACCTAATTCTTTTAAAGCTAAACCATAACAAAATTGTTGTTTAGACCCTTTAAATTCTGGTTTGTTTTTTATGACTTCTACACTATCTAATACGCCTGCGTAATCTTGAAGTTTAAAATAGCACAAAATAAGTTCTTGATGTGCATATAAGTTATTTTGAGACGTATCTTCTAAGGTCTGTTTATACTGATTAATAGCATTAGCCATGTCATTATTAGCAAAATAAGCATCTGCTAAATCAATTCTGTTCGTGTACGTGTCTGAAAATTCTAACTTCTTTTCTAAATCTTTTATTTTCTTAGTTGGGTTGATAATATTCGTTAATTCACTTTGAATTTTATCTGCATCATTTTTGTTATAGACTTGCGTAATGATATAAATTATTGAACCAACAACAGGAATAAAAAAGATAAGAAAAAACCAATAATAAGGTTTTTGATGTTTATAAACATGATAAATACAAAATGCCTGAAGCGCAACAATTAAATAGTAATACATGGTTTAGAATTAGGTATCTAAAGATAACAACTATCTTGTAAACACCAATTCATTTTCGGAAGATAATTCTTCACTAAATCCGTAGTTTTCTAAATTAAATCCTTTAACATCCTCTAAAGTTTTTGCATCTGTGTCTATGATATATCTTGCCATTAATCCTCTGGCTAATTTGGCAAAAATGGCAACAATTTTATACTGTCCGTTTTTAAATTCTTTAAACGCAACATTTACAACAGGCACTTTTAAGGCTTTTGTATCTATGGCTTTAAAATATTCGTTACTCGCTAGGTTAAGAAAAAGTTCGTTATCGTCTAAATCATCATTTAGCGCTTTAGTGACTTTCTTTTTCCAGAATTCGTATAAGTTTTTGTTTTTACCAACTGGCATTTTAGTTCCCATTTCTAAGCGGTAAGGCTGAATTAAATCTAATGGTTTTAAAACACCATATAAACCAGATAATATTCTAACTGTATTTTCTACTTTATCTAATTTATCCGTATCAATTGTATAGGCATCTAATCCTCTGTAAACATCACCACTGAATGCATATATGGCTTGCCTTGCATTGTCTGCTGTAAATGGTAATACCCAGTCTTGATTGCGCTCATAATTTAATTGCCCTAAATTATCTGAAATATGCATTAGCTTAGATAAACTTTTGGCCGACTTCTTTTTCAGTAATTTATTTAAACGTTCTGATTCTGCTAAAAATTGACCTTCTGTCGTTTTAGTCGTTGGCAGTTTTGTTTCGTAATCTAAGGATTTTGCTGGTGATAGTACTAATTTCATATGTATTTACTGCTACTGCAGGCCTTTCATTTTTGGTTAAACACTTTTTCTTTTTCAGTAGTAAAAATACAATGTATCTGAAAGATTTTCTAATTATTGCGAATACTAAAATCGATATCACTATAAGAAATATCTATATGGATTTTATTTTTAATATAAAAAATAAATAGCAATTCTATTCGACACGACAGATTAAATTCACTTACACTGGGAAAGCGCGTTAAGGATGGAAACGGCATCCTTTTTTGAGGCACGAAAAAAAGATATAGTGGACAGCCTGGTTATTTTTTCCTGCAAGGTTTAAAAAAATAAAACGCCAAAAAAAATTCTGGTTAGACTATTGCTTTTTGATTTGCACTTAGAGATTCCTGCTATTGCAGCAATTTAGACATGCTTTGCATATTGTCTCCACTTCTCCACACATTGCGCGATATCCTCAGGAATTTCAGATTCGAATTTCATAAATTCTCCTGTGGTTGGATGCACAAAACCAAGCGTTTTAGCGTGTAAGGCTTGTCTTGGTAAAATCTTAAAACAGTTTTCTACAAACTGCTTATATTTTGTAAATGTAGTGCCTTTTAAAATGCGTTCGCCTCCATAACGTTCGTCATTAAAAAGGGTGTGGCCAATATGTTTCATGTGTACACGGATTTGGTGTGTACGTCCTGTTTCGAGCTTACAACTCACCAATGTTACATAACCCAAACGTTCTAAAACTTTAAAGTGTGTTACGGCTGGCTTGCCTTTTTCTTCTTCGTCTTCTAAGAACACCGTGTTCTGCAATCTGTTTTTTGGATGTCGACCAATATTACCTTCAATAGTGCCTTCGTCCTCTTCAATAGTGCCCCAAACAAGTGCAATATATTCGCGCTCACTTGTCTTTTTTGCGAACTGATTTGAGAGATGCGCCATGGCTTTTTCAGTTTTGGCAACTACTAACAATCCGCTAGTATCCTTATCTATTCTATGCACCAAACCTGGTCGTTCACTTGAGTTGTTTGGTAAATTTTCGAAATGAAAAATTAATCCATTTATCAACGTACCAGAATAATTGCCGTGTCCTGGATGCACCACCATACCTGCTGGTTTGTTTACCACCAGTAAATCATCATCTTCGTAGACAATTGCTATAGGAATATCTTCTGCTATTAAAAGATTTTCGTGTGGTGGATACTCAAATTTTACCGTAATATAATCGTTAGGTTTTACCTTGTAATTAGATTTTACAGGCACATCGTTCACAAAAATACTTCCGTCTTTTGCTGCAGCTTGAATTTTATTACGCGTCGCGTTTTCTATAAAATTCATTAAGTATTTATCGATACGAAGTGGCTGCTGACCAGCGACTACTCTAAAAGCATGATGCTCGTAAAGTTCGTTTTCTTGGTCGTCTGAAATATCAGGAATATTTGGCATTGATTTGTTTTATAATTTACCGTTTCCTAACACCAAGTCTATCTTAGATGTTAGTGGCAATAATGTACCTGCTTTTAGAGGCTTACCTTGGTAAGACATAGACATTACACCTTCTCCAATGGCATCTTTATAGGTAATTTCTCCTACCTTAAAGCCAAGTGCTTCTAATTGTGGCTTTGCTTGTCTAAAGGTAAATTTCAAAATATTTGGCACTTCTACTTTTTGGTAACCAGAAGGGTTTAAGATTAAATAAATCTTTCTGTTTTCCTTGACTTGAGAACCTGCTGCTGGCTTTTGCTCAATTACAGAATACTTTGGGTATTTTGGATTATAATTAGCTGAATCTTGAATTTTTAGCGTTAAGTCTAAATCCTTTAATTCTATACCAACAGTTTCTAAAGATTTACCTTTTAAATCTGGTACAATTACAAATTCACCGTGATTGGTAGAAATATTTAACCATTTTAAAACAACAAAACATAAAACAACTAACGCAACTACAGCCAAAGCTATTTGCTTAAAAAATACTTTACTGGTAAGAAACTTAACTAAACTCATAAGCTATATAATTGTAGACAAAACTAAGAAATTCTAACGTTATTTTAACGTCTCTCAAATAAAATACGTATCAATAACAGATTTAGTTTATTAAAAATAAATTATACATTTACACTATCACTTATTTAAACTAATATAAACCCATTTATTTGGGCCATTAAAGATGAAAAAAAATATTGCAATAATAATGGGTGGCTATTCTAGCGAATACCAAATTTCCCTAAAAAGTGGTAATGTGGTTTACAATACCTTAGATAAGACTAAATATAATGCATTTCGTATTCATATTTTTAAAGAGAAATGGGTTTTTGTTAATGAATTAGATGAAGAACTTCCGATTGATAAAAATGATTTTTCGGTGGTAGTAGATGGCACAAAAATCACTTTCGATTGTGTGTTTAACGCCATACATGGTTCGCCAGGCGAAGATGGTTTTATGCAAGCTTATTTTGAATTGTTAAACATTCCGCAAACCAGTTGCAACATGTACCAAGCTGCATTAACCTATAATAAGCGCGATTTGTTAGCAACCCTAAAACCTTATGGTATTAAAACAGCTGAAAGTTATCCGCTTAACCTTGGAGACACCATAGATGAAGATGCGATAATTGCCAAAGTCGGTTTGCCTTGTTTTGTAAAAGCAAATAAAGCTGGTAGTAGTTTTGGTGTTTCTAAAGTGTATAAAAAGGAAGAATTACAAACAGCGATAGACAACTCCTTTAAAGAAGATAACGAAATTATTATTGAACAATTTTTAGATGGTGTTGAAGTCTCAGTTGGTGTTATTTCTTATAAAGGCGAAACTTTAGTTTTACCAATTACAGAGATCGTTTCAGAGAATGATTTCTTTGATTACCAAGCCAAATACGAAGGGAAATCTCAAGAAATCACACCTGCTCGTATTTCTGATGATTATGCCAACAAAGTAAATATTGAAGCTAAACGTATTTATGAAATTCTTAAAATGAAAGGCTTCTCTAGAAGTGAATTTATCTTTAAAAACGATGAACCTTATTTGCTAGAAGTGAATACAGTACCTGGTTTAACTAACGAAAGTATTTTGCCACAACAAGCTGCCAAGGCTGGTATTAGTATGGAAGCTTTATTTGAAAATGCTATTGAAGAAACCATCAAAAATTAATAGTTATATTTGATTTAATTAAGACAACATTTTATCAGCAGTAAAACTCTACCAATGAAACGAGCACTTTTTCCTGGATCTTTTGATCCTATTACAAACGGACACTTCGATATTATAAAACGTGGTATTAAATTATTTGATGAAGTAGTAGTTGCTATTGGTATTAATGCCGAAAAAAAATACATGTTCTCATTAGAAGAACGTAAAAAATTTATTGAAGACGCGTTTAAGAACGAACCAAAAGTAAAAGTAGTGACTTACACAGGTTTAACTATTGATTTTTGTGAGGAAATTGATGCCAAATTTATACTTAGAGGTTTAAGAAATCCTGCCGATTTTGAATTTGAAAAAGCTATTGCTCACACCAACAGAAGACTTTCTAAAATTGAAACAGTCTTTTTACTAACTGCTGCAAAAACGTCCTTTATCTCATCTTCTATTGTAAGAGATGTACTCAGAAACAATGGAGATTATACCGTTTTAGTTCCTGAGAGTGTTAGAGTGACCAAATAAAAACACCTAATAGACAGACTAAAAAACATACTATTTACCGCTGGAAACGCGCGAGTAAGCAATATTTTGATCGTGTAAAAGAACGGCTTAAAAAACCGATATGTTAATCTCTATTTTACAATGAGCTTTAACTTAATGGAATTTCATAAATGGGAATTCCGATGCTAAACTTTCAATATCTGATTGAAGTTTTAAAAGAAATTTTTGATGCGCTTCAGAATATGAATTAAACGGTCGATGTGCTTTTCTAGACTGAATTGAACTAACTTTTTCTAGTGTTTCTAAAGCATCTTTAGATAACCAAACTGTAGTGAATTTTTCCCAAATATAATTTACAGCTGTAGTATTAGGATGCAGCATGTCTTCATTGTAGAAGCGGTAATCTCTTAATTCATCCATCATAATTTCATACGACGGAAAATAATAAAGCTGTGCTCTAGGCTCTACAATCTGATGAATTGCGGTTAATAAATGTGATTTACTTTGGGTGTTCTCTACAAAGCCATCTTTAATATGTCTTACAGGCGATACTGTAAACAAAAACGAAACTTTAGGATTTATACTCTTTATTAAGCTGACAATTGCCTCTAATGATTCTGTAATTTGTTCAACTGAAAGTAATTCTTTTAAAAATTGCTTCTGAGGTAACTTATGACAATTAGCAACAATTTTATCTGAAGCAATATGTCTATAAACCCAACTTGTACCTAATGTAATTATAACATGACTTGCACTTTGAAGATAATTATAAGTTTCATTAATTTGAGTATTCAAACTATCTAATAATTCTTCTTTTGAAGTTGTGTTTAATTTTGAATGTGTATCTAAACAACTCCATTGCTCGTTTTGAAATTGTAATTCATCTTCAGAATAATAATCTTTATTAATAGATCGTGTCACTAAATTTTCAATCGCTAATGGATGAAATAATATACCAAATGGATTTACAGTATTTTGAAACTTAAAAAAGTCAAACTGCTTACCTATATTTTCTGAAAAACAAGAACCAAATAAAAGCAAATTAGAGCTATAATCTATTTGATTATGCTGTTGTGGTTTTAATGGTAATTCTGTTACTAGCTTCATTTTTTATCCCAAAGACTCAGAGGCCTACTCAATTATATTAAAGGTTATAAATTGTTTACTATTCTTGTAATTCCAGTTTTTATTAATGGACTATTAAAATTAATTAGTAATCCTAATTTTAAGCCTGAAAGCTTTAGGTAGGTCAATAACTGTTTTGGATGTACAGGATGAATCTCTTGAACTGACTTTACCTCAATAATTACTTTATTTTCTACAATTAAATCTGTTCTGAAGTTTAAATCTAATTGCTTTCCTCTCCAAATAACAGGCAAAGGCTTTTGTCTTTCAACAATTAATCCTTCATTTTTTAACTCTGTGTATAAGATTTCTTCGTAAACTGATTCTAGCAATCCTGGTCCGAGTTCTACATGAATGTGATAACATAAATCGACTATAATTCTAGAAATTTGGTTTTCAGTCATAATTCATATTTTCACGCAAAGACGTAGAGGTTGAAAGGTTTATTTGTTTAAAAATAAAAATCTTTTTTACATCTATAATTTCTGAATAAAAAAAATGCCATCTTTTAATCACGCTAAGCCGCTAAGTCGCAAAGGCATACTCTCAAATTAATAAACTAATTTTTTTCTTTTCGACTTAGCGTCTTTAAGTGACGATATGTTTACTCTTTTTTTCTTTGCGACTTTGCATCTTAGCGAGATAAACTATCTAGCTTAAAGATAATTCTTCCCAGCCTCCAAAGCAGCTTCAATACCTGCAGGAAGCTTTCCACCAGCTGTAGCAAAGAAAGGCTGACCTCCTCCTCCACCTTGGATGTGCTTACCGAGTTCTCTCACAATAGTACCAGCATTTAAATCTTTACTTGCCACTAACTCCTTAGAGATATAACAAGATAAGATTGCTTTACCATTATTCTCTGCGCCAAATAAGAGCATTAAATTATCAAACTGGCTACCTAATTCAAAACAAACATCTTTAATTCCGGCTGCATCTAAATCTAATTTCTTAGCCAAAAATTGAACACCATTAATTTCGGTAATTTCATTTTTTAAGTCGGCCTTAATATGTTTTGCCTTGTCTTTTAATAAGCCTTCTATTTGCTTCTTTAAATCTGCATTTTCATCTTGTAAGCTTACTAAAGCTTTCACTGGCTCTTTTGGGTTATTGAGCAGACTTTTCATTTCTACATAGGTTTCATTATTTTCCGAAAAATAATCTCTAACCGATTTATTAGTTATAGCCTCAATTCTGCGTATTCCTGCTGCAACTGCACCTTCAGATATTATTTTAAAGTGCCAAATGTCTGCTGTGTTTTTTACATGGATTCCTCCACAAAGCTCTATAGAATTCCCGAATCGTATTGTTCTTACTGTATCGCCATACTTTTCACCAAATAAAGCCATTGCACCATCTTCAATTGCTTTTTCCATTGGGATGTTTCGGCCTTCTTCTAAAGGTAATTTCCCTTCAATTCTTGCATTAACAAAATCTTCTATTTCTTGAAGCTGTTCTGGTGTTACTTTAGAAAAATGAGAAAAATCAAAACGTAATGATTTAGGTTTTACTAAAGATCCTTTTTGCTCAACGTGCGTTCCTAAAATGGTTCGTAATGCTTGATGCAATAAATGGGTTGCTGTATGGTTACTAGAGGATAACGTTCTATGCTCATTACTCACAACTGCCTTAAAACTCTCATTTAAATGATCTGGCAACTCTTTTGTGAGATGATATACGACGTTATTCTCCTTTTTTGTATCTAAGATATAAACCACATCGCCATATTTATCTTCTAAAAAACCTTTGTCACCTACTTGTCCTCCTCCTTCAGGATAAAAAGGGGTTAGATTAAAGACTAACTGATACATTTCGCCATCTTTTTTAGAGGTTACTTTTCTGTACTTTGCAATTTTTACCGTGGCTTCTTCGGTATCGTAACCAATAAATTCTTGTACATCATCTTCAAACAAAACAATCCAATCTTCAGTAGAAGTTTCACTTGCAGAACGCGATCTATTTTTTTGCTTTTGTAATTCTTCTTTAAATCCTTTTTCGTCTAATTTTAAATTCTTTTCAGATAAAATTAGAGCCGTTAAGTCTATAGGAAATCCATATGTGTCGTATAACTCAAATGCTTTCTCTCCAGAAATGGTATCTCCTTTTGTTTCTTCAACAATACGATTTAACAAGACTAAACCTTGATCTAAGGTTCTCAAAAATGAAGCTTCTTCTTCTTTAATCACATTTTCAATCAAAGTTTTTTGAGTCCTCAACTCGGGAAAAGCCTCTCCCATTTTTTTACTCAATACCTCAACTAAGCGAAATATAAACGGTTCCTTTTTATCTAAAAATGTAAATCCATATCTAATTGCTCTTCGTAAAATTCTTCGAATCACATAACCTGCACCTGTATTACTAGGTAATTGTCCATCTGCAATAGAAAAAGCAACCGCTCTTACGTGATCTGCAATAACACGTATTGCAATATCTACCTTTTCAACCTTCCCATAGTGTTTATCTGTAATGGTTTCAATTTCTCTAATTATTGGCGTAAATACATCAGTATCATAGTTAGATTGCACGTTTTGTAAAACCATACATAAGCGCTCAAATCCCATACCAGTATCAATATGCTTATTTGGTAATGGTTCTAATGATTTATTGGCTTTACGGTTATACTGCATAAAGACCAAATTCCATACTTCAACCACATGAGGATGATCCATATTTACTAAAGATTTTCCATCTACTTTAGCTTTTTCTTCAGCGGATCGGATATCTACATGAATTTCACTACAAGGACCACAAGGACCTTGGTCACCCATTTCCCAGAAATTGTCTTTTTTATTACCTTTTAATATGCGGTCTTCAGAAATAAATTGTTTCCAGATATCATAGGCTTCAGTATCCATATCTAGATTATCATCGTCATCACTACCCTCAAAAACAGTAACATATAAAATATCTTTATCTATGCCATATACTTCTGTTAACAATTCCCAAGCCCAAGCAATCGCTTCTTTTTTAAAATAATCTCCAAAACTCCAATTCCCTAGCATTTCAAAAAG
This sequence comes from Winogradskyella eckloniae, assembly GCF_013249045.1. GTDB lineage: Bacteria > Bacteroidota > Bacteroidia > Flavobacteriales > Flavobacteriaceae > Winogradskyella > Winogradskyella eckloniae. The sequence continues at coordinate 28,910 of NZ_JABRWP010000013.1, read as the reverse complement.
TGTATGATGATATGTATCATACCCTACTTCTTCTAAATCGTTGTGTTTACCAGAAACGCGCAAACATTTTTGAGAATCTGCAATTCTGTTTTTCTTGGGAGCAGCATTTCCTAAAAAATATTCTTTAAATGGTGCCATACCAGAATTTACAAACATTAATGTTGGATCATCCTTCAATACCATTGGCGCTGAAGGCACTATAAGGTGTTGCTTACCTTCAAAGAAATTTAAAAATTTAGATCGTATGTCTTGAGACTTCATATTCTGAAATTAGAGCTTGTTTTTAATAAATTTACGTAAATGCAAAACATTTTTTTATCTTTGGTCGTTACGCTAATATTAAGACCATGACTTTGTGGACTTATAAGCTGCAAAAATAGCATAAATTCAAACATGGCTAAAGTAAAATATTATTATGATTCTGAAACGCTGTCTTACCGCAAAATAAAGCGGAAGAAAAGAACAACGTTTAAGTATGCTGCTTTATTTTTAACTGCAGCAGCTCTATTTGGTTTTTTATCTTTTTTCATTGTCAGTCAATATGTTGAATCTCCTAAGGAACGACAAATGGCAAGAGAATTAGAAAATATGCAATTGCAATACGAAATATTAAATAAAAGAACCGATGATGCTTTTGCTGCTCTTGAAAATGTTGAAGAGCGTGATAACGCCATCTACAGACTTTACTTTGAAGCCAACCCAATCCCAACAGAGCAACGTAGAGCTGGATTTGGAGGTATAAATAGATATAAAAAATATGAAGGCTATAATAACTCTGAGTTAATTGCCGAAAGTTTTAAACGCATTGACATATTAGAAAAAGCCGTAGTGGTACAATCTAAATCCTTAGATGAAATCGCGAAACTCGCAGAAGACAAGGAAAAATTTTTAGAAGCTATACCAGCCATTCAACCTATTAATAATGTGAATTTAACACGTATGGCATCTGGTTATGGCTATAGAACAGATCCGTTTACAAAGGTTAGAAAATTTCATTTTGGTATGGACTTCACTGCACCAAGAGGCACACCAATTTATGCCTCTGGCGATGGCGTTATTAAACGAGCAGACAATGGTTCTACAGGCTATGGTAACCATATTAGAATAGATCATGGTTATGGCTACATTTCGTTGTATGCGCATTTATACAAATACAACGTTAAAGTAAATCAACGTGTAAAACGAGGCGATTTAATAGGCTACGTAGGAAGTACAGGTAGATCAGAAGCGCCACATTTGCATTACGAAGTATTTAAAGATGGCGAGCGCATCAATCCAATTAACTTTTACTATGGCAATTTATCTGCAGAAGAATACGATATATTACTCAAAAAAGCGTCATTAGAAAACCAATCTCTCGATTAAGATGCACATAGATTTAGCAGAAAAACGTTATTATGGCATTGGAGAAGTTGCCAAAGCATTTAAAGTAAACGCTTCCTTAATTCGGTTTTGGGAGAAAGAATTTGACATTTTAAAACCTAAAAAAAATGCCAAAGGCAACCGTAAATTTACACCAGAGGATATAAAGAATTTAAAATTTATATACCATCTCGTTAAAGAAAGAGGATTTACCCTCGAAGGTGCAAAAACACATCTAAAAGAAGAGAAAAAACAGGCTTTAGACAAATTTGAAATCATTGAAAAACTAGAAAGCATAAAAGCACAACTTACTAAAATAAAAACACAACTTTAAAACTAAACTATTATGAAAAAATGGCTAATTCCTGTTATCGTAATTGCAATCATTGGATTTGGATTATATTCTTGGGGTAAGAATTTTAATAACACAGCAGTAACACTTAACGAAAATGTAAAAGAATCTTGGGGAAATGTGCAAACTTCTTACCAAAGAAGAAATGACCTTATTGGTAATTTAGTTAAAACAGTACAAGGTGCCGCTGATTTTGAAAGAGGGACCTTAGAAGCTGTTATTAAAGCAAGATCTGAAGCTACAAAAACAACAATAGACCCTTCTAATATAACACCAGAACAGTTAAAAGCATTTAACCAAGCACAAGGTGGTTTGAGTAGTGCATTATCCCGTTTATTAGTGACTGTAGAAAAATATCCTGATTTAAAAACCAACCAAAATTTCTTAAAACTACAGGATGAATTAACAAGTACAGAAAATACAATTCAGACAGCGAGAACTCGTTATAATGAAAAGATAAAGCCATATAACATTCATGTTAATACGTTTCCAAATAGCATTTTAGCAGGCTTTTTAAATTTTGACGAGAAACCTTATTTTGATGCTGAACTTGGTGCTGAAAAACCTGTTGAAGTAGAATTTGACCTTTAATAAGCAATTAAAATGTCTAATCTTGAAGATTTTCTAAGTGCACAAGACGAAGAGAGAATCGTAGAAGCAATTCGAAAAGCAGAACAACACACATCTGGAGAAATCCGCGTACACATAGAAAAACAATGTAAACAGGATATTTTTGAGCATACTTTAGAGGTTTTCCATTATTTAAAAATGGACAATACGAAAGCGCAAAATGGTGTGCTTATTTATGTCGCCGTTGAAGACAGAACGTTTATGATTTACGGAGACAAAGGTATTGATGCTAAGGTAAATCAAGAGTTTTGGAATACAACAAGAGATATTATTTCTAAACACTTTAAAGAAGGTAACTTTGTCGAAGGACTTATAAATGGAATAGATAATGCCGGAAAGGAATTATCTAAACATTTTCCTTGGGTACATGGCGATACTAATGAACTTGATAATACAATTTCAAAACACTAATGATTAAAATTAGAACTTTAGTATTTACATTGCTACTGAGCCTATTAGGAGGGTTCTTTTATACTGTCCATGCACAATATAATGTACCTGATAAACCAAAATTTATTCCTCCTGTCATAGATAGTACCAAAGTTTTAAAACAACATCAATTTTCTGCTTTAACTCAAAAACTTCAACGTTATAGTGACAGTACTTCAACAGAAATAATTGTAGTTATTATTCCTACAACAAAAGGCGAAAACATAGGTTTATTGACGCCAAGATGGGGACAAAAATGGGGAATTGGACAGGCCGAAAAAGACAATGCTGTTTTTATTCTGTTGGCAAGACAAGACAGAAAAATATGGATTTCACCAGGATACGGCGTAGAGGATCGTCTTACAGCTGGTATTGTGGGAGAACTTACACGTAACGTTATTATTCCTGAATTTAAAAAAGATGATTATTACAGCGGTTTAGACAAAGGAACAGACGTTATAATCGACATCTTGAGTGGTGCATATAAAAATAACAGGCAAGCTACAACTGGCATTCCGTTTGAAGTGATTTTGTTCTTAGTTATAATATTTATAATTTTTGTTATTGCCATTTCTAAATCTCGTGGTGGCCGAAACGGTGGAAATCGCGGCAACAGAACAGACAGTAGAAGTATCTTAGAAGCTATTATTCTTAGTAATATGGGTCGTGGCAGCTATTCTAGAGGCTCATCTTCAGGTGGTTTTGGAGGTGGTTTTGGCGGAAGTTCAGGTGGCGGCAGCTTTGGTGGTGGCTTCGGAGGCGGTGGAGGCTTCTCTGGAGGAGGTGCTGGTGGCAGTTGGTAATACGTCCTAGATATTAGTCTATAAAAATAATATCACCATCAGTGGTGTTTCCTTTACTTCCAAGACTGTTAAACTTGTAACTGAGACTCAACATCACATATTGTTGTAATACTGTACTCTGACTATCTTCTATATAATCTTGTGTAGCAATTCGTCTCGCATTCGTATTTTGATTTAATAAATCGTACACTTTTAAGGTGATGATTGCTTTTTCATTAAAGATACTGTACGCCAAAGTAGAATTCCAAAACCAAGCACTTTTCTGAAATCCATCGGCTACATTTGGGTTATAATTAAAATTAATATCATTCCGCCATTCTAAATTTTTAGGTAAAAAAGTTGCCGTTCGTAAACCTGCATGATGGGTTGTAAATTCAATATCCTCAAACGATGTGATATCATACGTATTATTAGTGAAACTGAGTTGATAATAGGGTTTAAATTCCATGACTTTAGCCCAAATAAAATCCACACCTAAGCGCGGAGAAATAGTTTGCACCTCACTAGAATATTTTATATCGTTATTAAAATTGATACGCTTATTAAAATTATAATGCGTTCTTATAGCCAACTTAATGGTTCGTACTGTGTCTATTTTAAAATCCTTAGTAAAGTTCCCAGATACACCATAATTATAATTGCCATCAACGTTTTCAAAGGTGGTTGTTCGTTTTAATGTTTCTGGATCGACTACGGATTTAGAAACGACTTGATTATTACTAACATTGGCATTAAAATTTGCATAAAACCCTGTTCGTTTTTGCCAATCAAAACCATTATAACCACCATATACACTATGTCTATTTGAAGGTTCTAAATTTGGATTTCCTATAATAGTAACCAACGGATTAGAAACATCTTCAAACGCTTGCAACTGCCTCAGTGCTGGAGGCCGATTACTTAATCTGTAATTCGCATAAATTGAAGATTTTGGACTAAACCTATAATTCACTCTGTAGTTCGCCTCAATAGCCTCAAATGCTCTTTCTACGTTGAATTGTGGCCTAAGCTGATCTTCATTTTTAAGTGATCTCTTATTGTAGCTCATTTTAAAGTAAAGAGATAACTTTTCTCCTCTAAAGTTCGAACCTATAGTTGGTATACTACGCACATCTGAATATTTAAAATCAGTACTTAAGTCTGTATTAAAATCTGAAAAATCTTGTGTAGAATCATTATAATCAAAAGTACTTTTTAAATTATTATCGATGTCTTTTGCATACTCATATTCAAAATTTAAAAATAATTTTTTAGCAATTAATGCGATTCTGTAAGACAACGCTGCAGACACGCCATAACTATGATCGTCGCCAAGTGTAAACTGATTGCGTTCAATAATTTCTGGAGCACTCCCAAAAACTTCTGTATCAGAATTTATGAAATCATCACTATCTTGATCATTAACATCTGTTTCTAACTCAAACTTAAAATAAGAACCTTTATGACCTACTTTCTTAGTCATTGAAAACGTATTAGAAAATGTGTTCGCATAACTTTCAACAAAGGAATTAACCTCTGATTGATTGGTTAAATCAAAGTTTTCATCTAAAGTTTCTTCATTACTAAAGTAACGTGTTTGTGATTTTGAAAAACTAAAGGAAGGTTCAAAACTGATTTGAAATGTAGAATCCGTTTCAATTTCAAATTCAAGATTTACAGAATGGTTATGTGAATCATTATCTGAATTGGTATCGGAATTCGTAAAAAATCTAGAATCTGATAAAATGGTTTCTCGCTCTAATGACGTTTCATTTTTTGATCGACTTGACGCATAAAAATAATCAGAAGATATATCTGTATGCTCTCCAATAATATCTGCATAATTGACACCAACATTTTGCGATGTCACAATGCCTTGACCTCCACCAAATGATCGCCCTCCTAATGAAAAAGAACCGTTGCTGTTAAATGAGATTCCACCACCACTTCCAAATATTTTGTGAATTTCGCCAAAACTAAACCCAGGAGAATTCGTATTATTCCCTCCTGCTAATACGCTAATTCTTCTATCATTATTAAACAGATTTACCATGCCTGCAAACTCATATCGCTCATCTGTACCTCCTCCTGCAGACACACGTCCAAAGACACCTTTATTATTCTCCTCTTTTATAGTGAGATTGATAGTTTTACTGTCTTTATCACCTTCTTCTCCTGTAAAAGCTTCTGACTTCGTTTTTGTATCTACCACTTGAATTTTCTCAATGATATCCTTAGTTAAGTTCTTTGTGGTAATGGTAGGATCATTACCAAAAAAAGGTTTACCATTCACTAAAATCTTATTTACTGGCTTACCATTAACTTTTATATTTCCGGCATCATCAACTTCTACACCAGGCAATTGTTTTAATAAATCTTCGACATTGGCATCCTTTTTTGTTTTAAAAGACTTTACATTAAACTCTAACGTATCCTTCTTAATTGTAATTGGCGCTGTGGATTTTACTAAAACTTCCTCGAGCTGATTTTCTAATTTTAAGGTAATTAGTTTAAGATCAATTTTATCTTTATCAATTACTATTTTTTTAAAATAGGTACCATAACCAACATAAGACACATAAAAATTTAATGCCTTATCATAAGTAGAACTCTCTAGTTTAAATTTACCATCCTTATCCGAAATGGTATAAGACACCACTGTACTATCCTTTATTCGCTGTAAAAAAACCGTGGCTGATTCTATAGGAGAATTAGAATCTTCCGTTTTTAGTGAACCTACAATTTCAAATGATTTTTCTTGAGCAAATGACAGCAATGAAAATAAAAATGTAAAAACTAAAATTAGTTTCTTCATATGAATTGATTGATGATTAAGAGGTAAAACGTAATAAGATATGAAATGGTATTAAAACTTTTATCGTTTTAAGGTAAAATGACCATTACTTTTTCTTCCATCTAACAATTCTGCAATGAACCAATAATCATCTGTTGGTAATAATTCACCATTAAAAGTTCCATCCCAATACAGTCTATCGGCATTTAATTGAGCTATTAGTTTTCCATAACGATTAAATATAGAAATACGATCAATGACGTGCTCTTCAAAGGCTACACCTTTTATTTCCCAAACATCGTTAATAGTATCTCCATTGGGCGTAAAGAATTTTGGAAATCCTAACACCGAAATTTCCGCAGCTATACTACCACAATCGGCTTTTATATCTTTAACATAAACTGTGTGCGTGCCTGCAGATACGTTTATGAAAGTATTGATGTCTTGATAAAACCCATTTTCATCATCTAAACTATAGAGGTATTCACCATCACCAGAAACCAAAACCGAAATCGTATTATTATCGGATAAATCTAAAATTTCAATGGCTTCAACCTCTGCCGTACTTGAAGGTAATACTGTTATAACTCTTTCGTTCGTACAGCCAAATGGTTTTGTTACTTGCACTGTATAAGTCCCTGGTTCATTCACCTCAATAGCAATTGTGGTTTCACCCGTTGACCAGTTGTAATAATAATTATTTGGGATGTCCTCAAGAATACCACCTTCTAAAACAATAGGTTCCGGGAAACTATTTGAACAATAATAAACGACTTCATCTGCGCGCAAATTAGGTAGCATTTCTACCAATAAATTAATTTCTGCGATACTATAACAACTTCCATTTTGCTCTAGTCTTGCAAATACGGTTTGACTATAAGCTTCTGTATTTGTATACATACTATTTATGCTATTGACTTCTAACAAGGCATCCTCATAAGTTTCAAAATAACCTAATATTGAAATATCTGAAGCCAATGCATCTAAAATTTGAGCTTCTGCTAAACTCAAATCAAAATCAGCAAAACCTGTTTCGTCAAAACTATCACACACCTTTAAATTAGCACCACTTACTACTGCCGAACTTACGTTGAGTACCACCTCAGCACTACTTTGGCAACCCGTTAATGTATGAGTCACTAAGGCATATACAATTTGATTGTTCATTAAATTGGTATACACTTGATCATCAATGGCGGTCGACAAATCAGCAGTGTCGAAAAATTCAACATCAAAATCGGCTAAATTTCCTGTAACTATTTCCTCTAAATAATCACTTAAATTAAAGTTTGAAACACCATCCATTACATGATCTTCGCATTGGGTAATGACAATATCTGAAACAATCGGATTGGGCTGTATGGTTACTGTAAATGGTACTTTTTCCGAATTTGTGAGACAGCCTTGAACTACAGGTAACAGCCAAAATGTGGTTGTTTCATTAAGGTTAGGACTGTACTCTAAGCCAGAATGAATAGGTGTTATTGCGCTTTCGTTATCAAACCACCAAACGTCGTTAGTAGAGGATTCTACACTCAACGTGTATTGTCCTGAACCACAAAAGGTCACTGCTTCGCTATTTACCCTTGGCATCACTAAAGTGCTACTTACTGAGAGATTAATTTCGGGTTCATTTGGCATGCCACCAAACTCTACTATATAACCTTTTGGATGATATGGACTATTAACATCTACATCGCCAGAATTTCCTAAATCATTCCAAGACCCTAAAACACCAATAGAAGGATCTGTTATGTGCGCATAATTCTCGTTATTAAAATCATTAGGCTCGTTAGAATTCCAAAATGCAAACATACCATCTGGTGCAAATCCATTAGAAACACCTTGCCAAAATACTTGTCCAGCTTCTGGTCCTGTAACCCATTTCCATGTGCCTTCATTTTCCTCATCAGATCCGCCTATCCAACCAGTACCTGCACTTTGTGCTCCTGCTAACTGAGATTCTTCCTCCGTAGTTATCGTAGCCAAATAGCCTTGCAACCCAAAATAACTTTGTGCGGCAGCTGCGTCTCTTGCCTCTGACCATGTAATGCTAGTTTGGGCAACATAAAAATAATAATGACCTGTACTAGGCAGATAATTTGCTTCACCTAAGTTTATTGAAAATTCACGATTCTGCGAAAAACTCACTTGACTTGTATTAAACACTACATTTTCTATAGCCGTTGTAAATGCATCAAATGAGGCAGGACCAATAAGTGTTAATCGACCTTCAGCAGCATTCCATGCCGAAGTAATATTAGGATGACTTCCTAATAATTCTAGAGTATCTTGACCGATTTCATAGCCTTCAGAAATTTGTATAAAAACTTGAGCCAAGTTAGTGTCTTCTGGGTTTTGATCTGTAATTGTTACAGAAGTTACTATTGAAACCGGAACATTTGGGCAATACGTTTGGCCACCAGTAACACTAATCTCTGGAGGAAAGTTTTGCGAATAAACAAAACCATGCAACAAGAGAAAAATGAAAATGAAAAACCTTGATTGCATAATTATTCCTATTTTTTTCTCATATAAACACTTACAGGCACACCATTAAAATCAAACTGATCACGTAATTTATTTTCCAAAAAGCGTTTATAAGGCTCCTTAACATATTGAGGTAAATTACAAAAAAATGCAAACTGAGGTTGTGGTGTTGGTAGCTGCATAATATATTTTATTTTCACAAACTTACCTTTATAAGCTGGTGGTGGTTGGTGTTCTATTATTGGTAACAAGGTCTCATTAAGCACACTCGTTTTAATGCGCTTAGCCCTATTTTGATAAACCTCAACAGCCGTTTCAATAGCTTTAAAGATACGTTGTTTATTGAGTACAGAAATAAAAACAATGGGCACATCTGTAAATGGTGCTATTTGTTCTCTTATGTGTTTTTCAAAATCCTTAGCGGTTTTGGTATCTTTTTCAATTAAATCCCATTTATTAACAAGAATAACAACCCCTTTTCTATTTCTTTCAGCTAACCAAAAAATATTTTGAACCTGACCATCAAAACCACGTGTAGCATCGACAACAACTAAACATACATCACAATGTTCAATTGCTCTAACACTTCGCATTACGGAGTAAAATTCTAAATCTTCTTTTACTTTAGATTTACGTCGTATGCCGGCTGTATCAACTAAGTTAAACTCAAAACCAAAACGATTATATTTTGTATCAATAGCATCTCTAGTAGTACCTGCAATATCGGTTACGATATAGCGCTCTTCGCCAATTAAAGCGTTAATAAAAGAAGACTTTCCTGCATTTGGACGTCCTACTACCGCAAATCGCGGCAACTCGTCTTGCTCTTCCTCTTCTTTTTCTGGCAAAGCAGCTACAACAGCATCTAATAGATCTCCTGTACCACTTCCATTTATACTTGCTATAGCGTAATACTCACCTAAACCAAGAGCGTAAAATTCTACAGCATCTTCTAAACGCTTATTATTATCAACTTTATTGACGACTAAAAAGACGGGCTTTTTTATTTTTCTTAATAATTGAGCAACATCCTCATCCATTCCTGTAACTCCAGATTCTACATCAACCATAAAAATAATGGCATCAGCTTCATCAATAGCCAGTTCTACTTGCTTATCGATTTCGGCTTCAAATATATCATCACTTCCAACAACATATCCTCCAGTATCGATTAAAGAAAATTCTTTACCGTTCCAATCCGTTTTACCATAATGCCTATCTCTAGTTACACCACTAACGGCATCAACTATAGCCTCACGTCTTTTAATAAGACGATTAAAAAATGTAGACTTTCCTACATTAGGACGACCTACAACAGCTACTATATTACTCATATTTTTTATTTAAGATGACAAAGATAGTATATAAGCTTAGTATTTATCAACTATTAATACCTTTTAACTCTCTTCTCTATAATTTCGAGACCATTATATAAGACAAAAATCACGACAGCAAACATTGTTAATATCCTGTTGATAACAAGTCTTAAATAAAACTATATCACCTATATTTTTAGTAATTTTAATGTTTGTATAAAATATGGTTTTTACAACATCAAACATAAGGTAATTACGACCAATATTGGTCAAGAATCAGCCCCTTTTCTTGCAGTCTTATTGAGATGACATATTAGCCACATTGTACTTGTTTACTTGCTTCAAGTACTATAAACTATTAAAAATTAAATTAGAATGGGGAAATATTTTACGGTGATCATAGTTTTAATTTTAGGATCTAAACTTGCAACTGCTCAACAAGATAATATTGTCCATTCTATTCAAAAAGGAGAAAGTGTTTATCAAATTTCTAGACAATATGGCGTAAGTATAAATGCCATTTTTGATCTTAATCCTGGTTCTAGAGATGTCATATATGCTGGTAGAACCTTATTGATTCCTAATTCTTCAAATAATAACACGACAACAGCATCTAATACTCAGGTTACCTCAAATGGTGTTTCAAATTATGTGGTGCAACGCGGCGAAACTAAATCTGGGTTATCGCGAAGATTTGGCGTAAGCATTGCCATGCTAGAACAACAAAACCCTCATATTGTAAGGATGTTACAAGCAGGACATGTGATTAATGTTGATACCTCTATTGCTGAACAAGCACCTGTTGCAAGACCTGGAGAACATATTGTTGTAAAAGGCGAAACTTTATGGGGAATAGCGAGAAATAATGGTATCACTGTTGCGCAATTAGAAGCTGCCAATTCTAATCAGCTTTCAGAATTTTTACAAATAGGGCAAACGTTAATCATACCAGACAAAAACGCCGTTACCTCAACAAATGGAGAATATTTAGTTCAAAAAGGCGACACCAAATATGAATTAGCAAGACGATTTAATATGACTATTGCTGAACTCGAGGCTAACAATCCACATATTGTAGAAATGCTAATGGCTGGTCATCGTATCAGTACTAATAAGTCGAATAGCATTACGAGTACTGATGAAAACTCTAATGTAGCCGAGACAAATACAATTACAGAAATAAATAATACTATTAATGAAGGGGATTACGTAGACTACACGATACAACCGCAAGAAACACTTTACGGTTTATCACGAAAAGCAGGTATGTCTATGGAGGATTTAATGACTCTAAACCCAAGCTTAAGAGTTGCTGTTAACAAAGGAGATATTATTAAAATGCCTCGAAACTTAAATGAAAACAGCACAACTAATGATATTAATTTAGATAATACTACAAATGAAATCTTGGTTAATACGAGCAATAGAAATACACAACTACTCTCAAATTTAAATACAGAAACTGCAACTGGCCTGTATTTTTACACACCATTTTCTAGTCAAGAACTAAGTTCTCCTACGGAACGTCAAAATATGGTTAATGCAGATCCTGATAAACAATTTTATATTGATTTTTTCCAAGGTGCACAGATTGCCATTGATTCTGCTAAAGCATTAAATATCGATTTCGATGTGACCTTAATAAAGAAAAACATCGCAAAAACAAAAATAGACGTAAATAGTAGTCATAAAAAAAATGCAGTACTCATCCCTTTTTTAGATAATGCCTCACATTTTCCGAGTATAAATTCAAACGAAGAATTAGCGTTAATTGATATAGAATCTAATTTAGTGTCAAAGGATAGTAGTAAAATCTATAAAACTTTACCTAGTGATGAATACCAAAAAATTAAGACCTTAAATTATTTAGCAATTCAAAATGCTCGCGTCATAGTAGTCAGTGAGGAGGAAGAATCTAAAAACAAGTCATTAGTACAAAGTATTATTCCTAACGCTAAATTTTTAAAAGTTGACAATTCTGGTAATTTTAGTCCAAATGTACTAGAGAATGCGTTAAGCACAAGCAAACTCAATTACGTGATTCTAGATAGTGACAAAACAAGTGTTTTTCTTAATTCAACTACGGCATTAATGAGCAAACTATCCAATTACAATATACAATTAGCGATACTTGAATCTGCATTAATACCAAAACAAGGACAGGTTTCGGATATGAGATTTCGTGTGCTTAAATTAATCTTTCCGTCTGTTTTAGATCCTCAAAACAAAAAAGATATTAAAGATTTTGATCGTAGTTATAAAGATGTATTTGATATTAGCCCTTCAAGACATGCTAAATTAGGATTTGACATTACATTAGATGTCTTATTAAGATTAGCTCAAAACAGTTCTTTTGAAAACACGATAAACACCATTGTTTCGGAACACCCTCACTTACGATTTGAATACAAGAAATCAAATGATTCTACCTATTCAAACACTGGTTTACATTTGTTACAATACAATTCAAATGAAGGATTAATTGAAGTAGATTAACATAAAAATTAAAAAAATATTAAAATACTTCAAAACTGACTTGTTATTATTTTGCTATGTAAATGCTATTTACATATATTTGTTTCCCCCTTATCTGACAAATTAGCAAGACAACGATTTTATTTTGAACTTGCTGTTCTTAATCCATGGCATCGATTTCAACAAAAAGTAATTATTTTAAATTTTTTTAATGAAAGCCAAAAAGTACAGTATTAAAAGTTATTCTATACTATTAGCGTTTCTTCTTATTTCAATCTTCAGTTCATTAACTACTGTTAACGCACAATGTCCTACAGTTACAAATAGCAATCAGTTTTTATGTAATACAGATTCTGTTTTAGTTGGCGATTTAATCGCAACAGATAACGGAGGAGGCGTCGTATGGTATGATACTGCAAGTTCTACGGTGCCTTTATCAAACTCAGACAATCTTATTAATGGTGAGGACTATTATGCAGATGATAATACAGGTACATGTGGTTCTCGTGCTCGAGTGGATATTACCATCTACATACAACCCGCTGGTGATAACTTTCAAGGCTTTTGTGTTGAATCTGCCGATTTAGCTACTGTTGCAGACCTTGTAGCGGTTGGTAATGACGTACAATGGTATTTATCTTCTACTGGTGGCGTGCCTTTAAATGATACCGATATTTTAATTGATAATGCCATTTATTATGCAGATCAAGCAAGTCCTGACGGAAGCTGTAGAACATCGAGGTTGGCAGTTTTGGTTAATGTAGGTTTAAACCCTACACCAACTGGTGATATGATTCAAGAATTCTGTGTGTCATCTGGTTCCACTCCTACTGTCGGAAATTTAGAAGCCAGTGGTACAAATAATTGGTATATTTCGTTGTTCTCATCGTTTCCTTTACCACCTACAACGCCCTTAATAAATGGTCAAACCTATTATGCGACCACAATCGATCCGCCTTGTGAAAGTCCAGGTAGATTAGGTGTTTTAGTCATTTTAGACACAGGACCAGATGCAGGTGAAAATGAAATTTTAGATATTTGTGAAACCGAAACAGGTTCAACTTTTGATTTATTTGCTTCACTTGGAGGCACTCCTGATACGGGTGGTAGTTGGTCTCCTGCTTTAGCTAGTGGCTCAGGGATTTTTGACCCAAATATTGATTTACCAGGTGATTATACATACACCGTTCCATCTAACAATAGTTGTCCTGATGATTCTGCTATTGTAACAGTAACATTTATTGATGCACCTAATGCAGGAACAAACGCATCAGAAACATTATGTAACATTGATGATCCCATTGATTTATTTTCAAGCCTAGGTGGCAACCCTGAAACAGGAGGCGTTTGGTCACCAACATTGGCAAGTGGCACAAATATTTTTGACCCAGCTGTTGACATCTCTGGTATATATACATATACCGTTAGTGGAACATTGCCTTGTATGGATGCTAATGCGACAGTTAACGTTACTGTTATAGAATACAATGATGCTGGAGAGAATGGAACTATTGAAATTTGTGATAATATTACCAGTATAGATTTATTTGATAGTCTTAACGGAACACCTGCTATTGGAGGTACTTGGACTCCTACTCTTAGTAGCGGTTCAGGTGTATTTGATCCTTCTTTGGATGCGCCTGGTGTTTATACGTATGCCTTTTCAGATAACGGACCTTGTCCTGGTGATTCAGCTACAGTAACTGTAACCATTAACCCTTTGTCCGATCCTGGTATTGACAGTATGCTAGAGATATGTAGCAATGATTTAGCCACTGTTGACCTCTTTACTGTTTTAGACGGTACTCCTGAAACAGGAGGCTCATGGTTGCCAATGCTGTCAAGTGGCACTGGTATTTTTGATCCTTCAGTTGATGCTCCTGGTATCTACACCTACACAATATCTGGGATTGCGCCATGTCCAGATGTTTCAGCTCAGGTTGAAATTATTATTATCGAAGAACCTGATGCTGGTCTTAATGCAACAGTCAACCTTTGTGATAACAATGGTACTATTGATTTATTTACGACCTTAAATGGAACACCAGATACTGGAGGAACTTGGTCTCCAACATTAAACAGTGGTACTAGTATTTTTGACCCTCTAATAGATCCTGTTGGCACCTATACCTATATAGTATCAGGCACATTACCTTGTGAAGATGCATCCTCAACGGTAACGATATCCGTTACCCCTTTTTCAAATGCAGGCTTAGATGCTAACGTAACCGCATGTACTGAAAATGGACCTATAGACTTATTTAATAGCTTAGGAGGCACACCAACTGCAGGTGGCGTATGGACACCAACATTAAATAGTGGAACAGGAATTTTTGACCCTTTAATAGACACGGCAGGCATTTATACCTATACGACTTCTGGCACAGGTCCTTGTTCTGACGATTCCGCCACCGTAAATGTGACTATTGAAGTATCTCCAGATGCTGGTCTCAACGGAAGTATATTACTATGTAGTTTAGATTTTACGGTTGACCTATTTGATAGTTTAGATGGCACACCACAATTAGGTGGAACATGGTCGCCAACATTAGATAGTGGAACAGGCGTTTTTAATCCAAATATTGATGCCGCAGGAATATATACCTACACCATAACTACAGCCAATTGTGGAAATAGTACAGCGTCCGTTACCGTTAATGTAGATGATGCTAATCAAGCCGGAACCAATGGCATCGTAGAAGTATGCGCTGATGATAGTGCAATAAATCTATTTGATAGTTTAGGAGGAACACCAGATTCTGGCGGTTCTTGGTCGCCTTCTCTTAATAGTGGCTCAGGTGTTTTTGATCCCGCTTTTGACCTAGCCGGAGTCTATACATATACCGTTTCTAATAGTGCTTCAATTTGTCCTGATGACAGTGCAAACGTTACCGTAATTTTCCCTGAAGAACTTGACAACAGTAATGATGGAACATTAAATTTATGTAACAATACTGCAACAGTAGATTTGTTTGATAGTTTAACAAACGTAACGCAAACTAATGGTGTTTGGTCTCCAACATTGGCTAGTGGAACAGGTATATTTAACCCAAATATAGATCCAGAAGGTGTTTATACATATACAATATCAAATTCGTGTGGCACGAGTTCAGCAGAGGTCACTGTATCATTTACAAATTTAAATGATGCTGGTACTAATGGAACCGTAGAATTATGTGCAGGAGATGCGAGTATTAATTTATATAATAGTTTAGGTGGTACTCCAGATCCAGGTGGTGTTTGGACACCATCCTTAAATAGTGGCTCTGGTATTTTTGACCCAAGTATTGATACTGCAGGTGTGTATACATACACCGTTTCAAGTACAGATTCATTATGTCCAAGTACTTCTGCAAATGTTACCGTTAGTGTTTTACAAAACCCAGATGCAGGTAATAATGGCACATTAAACTTATGTAATAGCACAGCAACATCAGATTTATTTGATAGCCTATCTGGAACACCAGAAACAGGTGGAACATGGTCGCCTTCATTAACAAGTGGTACCGGAATATTTAATCCTAATATAGATCCTGAAGGCACCTACACATATACTTTAAGTAATTCTTGTGGTACTAATTCTGCTACAGTTACAGTTTCATTTTCTAATTTAAACGATGCAGGAACAAATGGTTCTGTTGCATTATGTGACCTAGATGCACCAATAGATTTATTCAATAGTTTAGGTGGAACACCTGACTTGGGAGGAACATGGTCGCCTGCACTTGCTAGTGGAACCGGAATATTTGATCCTGCATTTGACAATCCAGGTATTTATACTTATACAATATCGAATAATGCTTCAAACTGTCCTAGTGTATCCGCAACAGTTGAAGTAATGATAACTGAAAGTCCAAATGCTGGAAATAATGGCACTTTAAACCTTTGCAATAGTACAGCCATCGTTGATTTATTTGATAGCCTATCTGGAACGCCAGAAACAGGTGGAACATGGTCGCCAACACTAACCAGTGGTACAGGAGTTTTTGATCCTAATCTAGATGCTGAAGGCACCTATACATATACCTTGAGTAATTCTTGTGGTACAAATTCTGCTACAGTAACAGTTACTTTTTCAGAATTAAATGACGCAGGAACAAATGGAAGTATTCAACTTTGTAACACAGATGCACCAGTTGATTTATTCAATAGTTTAGGAGGCACACCAGATGTTGGTGGTACATGGACTCCTGCACTTAATAGTGGTACAGGCGTTTTTCACCCCTTAGTTGATATGGCCGGTACGTATACCTATTCAATCACTAACAGTGCTTCTAATTGTCCAACAGTTTCGGCAGAAGTAACTGTAACAATAGATCAAATCGCAAATGCAGGAAATAACGGCACTCTTAATTTATGTAACAGTACCGCAACCGTAGATTTATTTGATAGTCTTGCAGGGAACCCAGACTTAGGAGGAACATGGTCACCTGCTCTAGTCAGTGGTACAGGAATTTTTGATCCTAACTCGGATTTAGAAGGTACCTATACTTACGAAATATCAAATTCATGTGGCAGCAGTTCTGCAACAGTAACGGTAAATTTCTCTGCCTTAAATGATGCAGGTACAAATGGTGCGATTGAATTTTGTAACACAGATCCTTTAACGGATTTATTTGATAGTTTAGGCGGCACGCCACAAGTAGGAGGAACATGGTCTCCTGCCCTAGCGAGTGGCACAGGTGAATTTGATCCTTCAATAGATCCTGCTGGCACATATACCTATACTATTACAGGTAATTCATCTAGTTGTCCTCCAGCTTCAGCTACTGTGGTTGTGACTTTTACTGAAGGTCCGGATGCAGGTAGTAATGGCACACTTAATTTATGTTTATATGTCAGTTCTGTTGATTTGTTTGATAGCCTTTTAGGAACACCGGAAACAGGTGGAACATGGTCGCCAACACTTACAAGTGGAACCGGAATATTTGATCCAAATACAGACCTAGAAGGGACATATACTTATACAATTACCACATCGTGTGGTACAAGTTCGGCTACAGTTGATATTGCTTTTTCTTCAGTAAATGATGCCGGAGCTGATGGATCTATAGCCCTTTGTGCAAATGATGTAGCTAGTGATTTATTCAACAGTTTGGGCGGAACTCCTACTGCTGGAGGAACATGGTCACCTACGTTGGCAAGTGGCACTGGCGTTTTTGACCCAGCAATTGATACTCCAGGAACTTACACATACACCGTTTCCGACAGCACTTCATCTTGTCCTGCGGCTAGTGCAGAAGTTGTAGTTTCAATTATTACTATACCTAATGCAGGGACTGATGCCATTCTTAATATTTGTATTGATAATACTAACCAGATAGACTTATTTGATAATTTGGGCGGTGCACCAGACCTTGGAGGTACATGGTCACCGACATTAGCAAGTGGCACTGGTGTCTTTGATCCGCTTGTAGACCCTACTGGTGTTTATACCTATTCAATTACAACCGTAGAATGTAGCATTACAAGTATCGCAACTGTAGAAGTAAACATTGTTGATTTTCCAGATGTGACAGGTCTTACCATGGAAGCAGATGGTGGTAATGTGGTTTGCTTTGGAGAAGAAGATGCTGTTATTAATATTACAGGAGCTTCGCTATTAGCAGATGGAAATTATGCCATCGTTTATCAATTAAGTTTAGCAAATTCATCTACAAATACTGTTCTTATTTCCGTATCTAATGGAAATGCTACTTTTACAATTCCTCAATCCTTACTGCCAAATCCTGGAGAAACGGAAGTGGCATTATTACAATTATTTTTACTAGGTCAATCTTGTAATGCGGATACAAGTCTTGTTGAACCTATTAAATTATTTGTTGAAGACGTTGAAACTCCAGAACTTATTGAAAATGGAACCGAATTTTGTTCAGAAGAAGAATCCACTATAGCAGATTTATCAGATAGAATTATCCAAGGTGGAAATATAGTATGGTACGATGAACCTATCAACGGAACCTTATACTCTACAAGTACATTATTGCAAGAAGGCGTTATATATTATGCTGCTTTAAGATCCACTAACGGTTGCGAAAGTAACATACGATTAGAGGTCAGTATTAATTTTATAGAATGTATTGGTGATTTATTAATCCCAGACGGTTTTTCTCCAAATGGCGATAACATTAACGATGTATTTGAAATTCTATATTTAGATGATTTATATCCAAATTTTAAACTAAGTATTTATAATAGATATGGTAACATACTTTATGAAGGCGATATTAATTCACCAAAATGGGACGGGACTTGGAAAAACAACAATACTGTTTTACCTGTAGGTGTTTATTTTTATATACTTGAATTTAATGATGGCCTAACAGAAGCTATTCAAGGAAGAGTCTATTTAAATAGATAATTATGAAATATTAAAATGATTAATAAAATAAAAACATATAGCAGTGTAATTATAATTTTAGTGATAGGATTATATTCTCATGCTCAGCAAGATGCTCAGTATACACAATACATGTATAATATGAGTGTAATAAATCCTGCTTACGCTACAGATGATAATTCTAAAATGAATTTGGGTTTACTTTATAGATCGCAATGGGCACAATCCATTGGAGGTCCTACCACAGGTACACTTTTTGCACATTCAACCATTACGGATCGAATGGAAGGAGGAATTTCCTTTGTACATGATGAAATTGGAGATGCTGTAAAACAAACCAATGCCTATGCAGATCTTGCTTATGTGCTTCCAATTGGTCAGATGACAAAACTATCGTTTGGAATAAAGGCTGGTGCCACTTTTTTTAGTACCAATTTTGACGGTTTTGTATACTCAGATCCATTGCCTGATCCGGCTTATGCTGAAAATATAAATCATATATTTCCTAATATAGGAGCAGGTCTATTTTTGTTCACAGAACATTATTATTTAGGCCTTTCTGCACCGAATTTATTAGAAACTAAATATCTGCAGGAAGACAGTGGTATCGTAACTCAAGGCGTCGATAAAGTTCACGTTTTTTTTACAGGTGGCTATGTAATTGATTTTGGGGAAAATTATAAATTTAAGCATGCTTTTATGGCAAAACACGTCGATGGCGCACGTCTATCGGTTGATTTAACAGCTAATGTTTTAATTCATAATAAAGTAGAATTTGGAGTAGGTTACCGCTTTGAGGACTCGGTTAGTGGCATGATGAATTTTACCATGACTGATGCTGTTAGAATAGGATATGCCTATGACCATACGTTATCTAACTTAGGTCGTTTTAATTCCGGATCTCACGAAATATTTCTATTATTTAATATTGGTAAGCTCGGAAAAGGTTACGATAAATCCCCAAGATTTTTCTAATTGAAAGCAAATGAAAACGATTAAACACTATATTCTATTAGCGCTACTAGCAACTAGTGCACTTTCTTTCTCCCAATCAAAGAGTAAGGCAGATATTTTATACGAAAACAGAGCCTATGTTGACGCTGCTGAAATCTATACAAGTTTACCAAAAACAGCATCTAACTTAGAGAAGCTCGGAGACTGTTACTATTATAATTCTGAATTTGAAAACGCATACAAAGCCTATAAACAAGTATATGACTTAAAAGATAGTGCAGAGTTATCCGAGGATTTCTATTTTAAATATTTTGATGTTCTAAAAGGCATTAAAAAATATGATGAAGCCGATGAGATTACCACTAACCATTTAAATAACCCTTTTAATACTAAAAGTTTTAAATCATTATTAAAGCGTATTATTCCTTATGAATACGAATTAGTGAATCTTACTGCAGATGTTGGCGGATCAAGTTTTGGTGTGGGATTAAATGGTGATAAAATTGTATTTGCTTCAACAAAAAATATTAAGAATCCTAACTACCAATGGAATGGAAAACCATATTTAGATCTCTATGAAGCTAAAGTTACAACAGGAGACACGATTACATTAGATAGTATTGTACCACTAAGCAAGAAAATAAATACAATAAAACAACATGAGAGCAATGCCGTATTTACTAAAGATGGTAAAACCATGTATTTCTCAAGAAATCTTAAAAACAGAATTGATTTAGATTCTACTAAAATAGCTGTTGTTAGTATTTTTAAAGCAGAATTAGTAGATGATGAATGGAAAAACATAGAACCTGTTTCATTTTCTAGCAATCAATTCTCAACAATGCATCCTGCATTAAATAAAGACGAGACTAAATTATATTTCTCTAGTGATATGCCAGGTTCAATTGGTTCGTTTGACATATATTATGTAGACATTTTAGGCGATAATACATTTGGAGAGCCAGTTAATTTAGGAAATAACATAAACACGATAAGACGAGAACAATATCCTTTTGTTGCCAAAGATAGTACGTTGTATTTTGCTTCTAATGGTAAACATGGTTTTGGTGGCTTAGATTTGTTTTCTAGTTCTGTTAGAAACAACAAATTCTTAGACGCACTTAATTTAGGTGAAACTATTAATAGTGAAAAAGATGATTTTGCCTTCGTTGTAGTTGATTCATTAAATACAGGTTATTTATCCTCTAATAGATCTGGATTAGATAATATCTACACCTTTAAGAGAATTGATACAGAGCGAACCTATTTTATAGAAGGTTTAGTGACTGATAAAGTTACTGGAGACATATTACCAAACACTACCGTAACATTATTTGATAAAGATGGTAATGTCGTAGCAGAACAAATTGTAGGAGAAGATGGAAAATACAAATTATCAACCTTACCAAATCAGCAATACTCAGTTGAAGGATTTCAACCAAAATATATACCACAGTTAGAATATTTTGATACTAATGATAAGGGCAATATAGAATTTAATATTGAACTTGAAATTGAATCTTACAAAGATGCCGAAGAAATTGTAACAGATGATGATTTCGGGAACACTTTTATTCAGTTAGAAAACATTTATTTCGACTTTGCAAAATGGGATATAAAACCTCAAGCTGCAAGTACACTAGATGTCTTAGTTGCGCTTTTAGTTAAGTATCCTAGAATGGAAATTCAACTCGGTGCACATACGGATTCTAGAGCAGGATTTCAATTTAATTTAGAATTATCTGATAAACGTGCAAAATCTGCATTAGAATATTTAGTGCAAAATGGCATATCGCGAGACCGACTTACCTCTGTAGGATACGGTGAAACTAAGCCATTAGTACCTTGTGGTGATAATTGTACAGAAACAGAGCATTCTATAAATAGACGTGTAGAATTCCTAATCTTAAAATAAAACTTTAGTCTCTATGCTATGACATTATCAAATGATATTGTTTTAAGACCACGATTTAAAATTGAACTCTCAACAGATAATGAAGTCGTCTTGAAGGCATTTGAATACACAAAGACCACACAATCAGAATTTATCGTCAGTAGAATAGATGATCACGTATTTATAAAATATCCAAAAATTAAACAGCATTTTTGGTCGCCTCAACTGCATCTTGAAATTACACAAGAAGAAAAAGACAAATCCATTATTCTAGGACTTTTTGGTCCAAATCCAACGGTTTGGACTCTATTTATGTTTTTCCATTTTATTGTAGCATGCCTATTTTTAGCATTCGGTATTTGGACATATACAAATATCTCATTAAACAACACCTATTCAATTCAATTAGCCTTTACACTATTAATGGTGGTCTTATGGTTTGTATTATACCTATTTGGAAGACTAGGAAGAGCTAAAGGCAAGTCAGAAATGCAGCAACTGCATAATTTTATGAATAACATCATTAACCCTTATCGATAAGTTTTCATAAAATGAAGCTTAAATAATCTTACTTTTGATTATAGCCAAAACGCCTCAACTGGTTCTGGTTGCTTCTCCAGTTTTTATTCACTTTTACATAGAGTTCTAAATGTACTTGCTTACCAAAGAACTTTTCTAAATCTTTACGCGCCTCTACACCTACTCTTTTTAGAGCTGATCCTTTATGGCCTATAATAATACCTTTTTGCGTTTCTCTCTCAACCATGATTACAGAGCGCATTCTTATAATATTTTCCTCTTCAAAAAACTCTTCCGTATCTACTTCTACAGCGTACGGAATCTCTTTTTTGTAATGCATTAGTATTTTTTCTCTAATGGCTTCATTCACAAAAAAACGTTCTGGTTTATCTGTTAATTGATCTTTAGGGTAAAAGGCTGGCGACTCTGGTAATAACTCTATAATTCTATTAAATACATTCTGAACATTAAAACCCTCTGTAGCAGAAATAGGAAAAAACTCAGCATTAGGCACCTTACTCTGCCATAACTCTGATTGTTCTTCTAACTGTTCTTGGTTAGATGTATCTATCTTGTTGAGTAATAATAAAACAGGAATTTTTGAATTTGTAATTTTCTTAAAAAAAGCTTCATCTTTTAATGCTTTCTCACCAATTTCTACCATGTAAATAAGCACATCTGCGTCATCAAAAGCAGATTTTACAAAATCCATCATTGAAGTTTGTAACTCATATGCAGGTTTTATAATTCCAGGTGTATCACTTAATACTACTTGAAAGTCTTCGCCATTCACAATCCCTAAAATTCGATGTCTTGTTGTTTGAGCTTTTGATGTAATTATTGACAATTTCTCACCAATAAATGCATTCATTAATGTAGACTTCCCAACATTTGGATTACCTATAATATTTACAAAACCAGCTTTGTGCATCTTTAAAAATTTGCAACAAAGTTACAATCTTTAAAGTAATATACCTATTTAGATATTTTCTATATAATCCGTTTTCTTTGAAGCCGAAACAATATACTACTTTACTCCTCTAAACCATCTATTATATAGATAAAACCATAGCGTTGGGTGGTAGTATAGCGCATTATTAATTTGTTCTTCTGAATTTGCAATAGACTTAACCCTATTTAATTCTATATCCTTTATGGCTTTGTTTAGTAAAGGCAATGCTTTTGCTAACTGAAGATACGTATATGTCATAAAATTATCTTTTTTAGTGATAACATCCACAATAGTATCTTGATATAAAATATTACCTGTATCTATGCCTGCATCAACAAAATGGACTGTAACACCGTGGTGGTCTAAAAGCTCTTTCTCCTGTTCAACAATAAAATGTACTTCATTAGATTAATAACCAATTTCAGGCTCACTAAAACCTAATAATCAGATAATCGCTACTAAAAATTCAAAACCATAAAATTAAACACCATATACGTTAGATATTATCTAACTGTTATAAAACAAAAAAGTCTTTCCTATAAGGAAAGACTTTTTTTATTTTTCTAGTAGAAACTACAATTATATCGCAGCAACGTGTTTAGTCAATTTAGACTTTAAGTTACCAGCTTTATTAGAATGAATAATATTCTTTTTAGCTAACTTATCAATCATACTAATTACAGAAGGTAACATTTTCTGAGCTTCAGCAGCATCAGTAACCTCACGTAACTTCTTTATAGCATTACGAGTTGTTTTATGATGATACTTATTAAGCACACGTTTTTTTTCGTTACTTCTGATTCTTTTTAATGCTGACTTATGATTTGCCATTGTATTTCTTCTTATTAAAATTGTAGCCCGTAGGGGAATCGAACCCCTCTTACATGGATGAAAACCATGCGTCCTAGCCGATAGACGAACGGGCCATTTTGGTTATTTTATTATTTAAATGAACCTACAACGTTTCCATTGCGGATGCAAAAATACAACTATTTTTAAATTCTGCAACACCTTATCAAATTTTTTTAAAAAAATTAATAAGCCTTTGCAAAAAGTACACGCTGTATTGATGGTTTTCCACTGTAAATACAGGCTCCTTCCTCCTTTTTATTATTCATTGGTATACAACGTATAGTTGCTTTTGTTATCTCCTTTATCTTCTGCTCAGACTCAGCCGTGCCATCCCAATGCGCTGATATAAATCCAGTTTTCGTTTCTAAGACCTTTTTAAAGGTCTCAAAATCATCTACCTCTGTTATATGTTCATCTCTATAAGTCAATGCCTTATTAAATAATTCATTTTGAATTATTTCAAGAAGATCCTTTATCGTAGTCGCTAAACCATCCATTGGAACAATCTCCTTTGTTAATGTATCACGTCTTGCCAACTCAATCGTATTATTTTCTAAATCTTTAGGACCGATTGCAATTCTCAATGGTACACCTTGTAATTCATGTTGTGCAAATTTAGCACCTGGTCTATGCGTTGTTCTTTTATCAAATTTACAACTCACACCTAATGCTCTAAGGTCATTAATTATACTTTCTGCCTTCTCAGTGATCAGACTCAATTGCTCGTCATTCTTATATATTGGTACAATAACAACTTGAGATGGTGCCAAATTTGGTGGTAAAACCAAACCTTTATCATCACTATGCGTCATTATTAATGCTCCCATCAATCGTGTTGAAACACCCCAAGATGTTGCCCAAACATGATCTAATTTTCCTTCATTATTAGTAAACTTAACATCGAACGCTTTCGCAAAATTTTGACCTAAAAAGTGAGAAGTTCCAGCCTGAAGTGCTTTACCGTCTTGCATTAAAGCTTCAATACAATAGGTTTCTACTGCACCTGCAAAACGTTCGCTTTCTGTTTTTACACCTTTAATTACAGGTATGGCCATAAACCCTTCTGCAAATTTTGCATAGACATCATTCATTTGTTCTGCCTCGATAAGAGCCTCTGCTTTTGTAGCATGAGCCGTATGACCTTCTTGCCATAAAAATTCTGCTGTACGTAAAAATAAACGTGTACGCATTTCCCAACGTACCACATTTGCCCATTGATTTATTAAAATAGGTAAATCTCTATAACTTTGAATCCAGCCCTTATAGGTATTCCAAATTATGGCTTCACTAGTAGGTCTTACCACAAGCTCTTCCTCTAATTTTGCTTCAGGATCAACTCTTAATTTCCCTTCATTATCTGGATCATTTTGTAATCTATAATGCGTAACAACCGCACATTCTTTAGCAAAACCCTCTGCATTCTTCTCTTCTGCTTCAAATAAACTTTTTGGCACAAATAATGGAAAATAAGCATTTTGATGCCCTGTCTCCTTGAACATGCGATCTAATTCCGCCTGCATTTTTTCCCATATAGCGTATCCATATGGTTTAATTACCATACACCCTCTAACGGCAGAATTTTCTGCTAAATCAGCTTTTACGACCAATTCATTATACCATTTTGAATAATCTTCGGCTCTACTAGTAAGATTTTTACTCATTTTTTATGTTTTGGCACAAAAATTGTGCTTATGTTAAATAATAAAATAGTTCAGCAAAACTAACTATTTTTACACTGTTCAACAATTAAATAAAAAAGATATGCAAACTAAAACTACGACATTCAAAAAATTACCATTAGTTGTTGTACTTGGATTAGCTTCCTTTATGACATCATGTGGCTCATTTCAATACGCAGGATACGATAATGACGGTATTTATTCTACTGAGGCAAATGAAACTGAAGAACCAGTTGTCACAACGTCAACTAACAATTCTAATTATTATAAAAATTACTTTGCTGAAAATGTAGCTGAACTAGATGCTATTAGTGAAGAAAGTGAAATTTTCACAGATATAGATTCTTATGAAGGTAATTATATTGAAACGACTGATAATACTTTAGAACAAGAAACACCTTACGGTGGTTGGGGACAGAACAGCAATACTGTGGTTGTGAATTATATAGACTATAGTTGGTCTGGCTATAATAACTTTTGGGTTTGGAACGGCGGATTTGGCTGGGGTTACAACAGTTGGGGAATACCTGCTTTTGGTTACAACTATTGGTATGGCGGATATCTTAGAGACTTGTATAGAAACAGATATACTTACATTAATTCTAGAAGAGGATTGTTATATAACAGAAATTTAAGTCGTAGTAGTAATGCAGCATTATCGAGAAGAAGTAATTATGCACTGTCAAATAGATACTCCACTTCTAGGAGATTGTCAAATTCTAATGCAACAACAACTAGAAGTAGCGGTACTAGAAGAACAGGTATAAGGGTTTCTAATCCATCGTCGAGATCTAGTACTACAATAAGAAGGACTAGACCAAGTACGAGATCTTCAAGATCATCTACGTCTAGCAGAACAATTAGATCAACGACTCCGTCTAGAAGTAACTCAAGATCAACTACAACGAGATCAACTCGATCATCTAGAAGTTCCTCTTCAGGAAGCGTAAGATCATCATCTTCTAGTTCTAGATCTAGTGGCAGCAGTAGAGGTAGTAGTTCATCTAGTAGCAGAAGAGGATAGACTAAAGTTAATTCCAAATTTTAAAAATATATTATGAAAAAGTTACTTATGTTAGGCATAGGCTTGTTAAGCTCGTCCTATATTTTAGCGCAAGATATTTCAGATGCAGTTCGATTTTCTCAAGACGAGATTCAAGGGACTGCAAGGTTTAGAGCTATGAGTGGTGCATTTGGCGCATTAGGAGGAGATCTTTCTAGCGTAAATATTAATCCTGCTGGTTCTGCTATTTTTAACAATAGTGAAGTTTCTTTGTCCTTAGGACTTTTCAATACATCTAATGACATCAATTACTTCAATAATGCAAATGCAGTTTCAAATGCTACTGTTGATTTAAATCAATTGGGAGCTGTATTTGTTTTTAAAAATGCAAATACAAATTCTAACTGGAAAAAATTCAGCTTAAGTATTGCATACGATCGTTCATCAGATTTCGATGACGAATGGATTGCTAGTGGCACAAATTCAAATTCTATTGATAGTTATTTTTTATCATATACTAATAACAATAGCATTCCTTTTGGCATCTTAAAACTTTTACCTGGTGAATTTATTGAAGACGCCTATGCCGATATTGGAACATTGCAAAATGGCTATTCAATTCAACAAGCGTTTTTAGGGTATTGGTCAGGAATATTAGATCCTGAAAATTTAGATGATGACACTAACGATGATGAAACTAATTACATATCAAACGTTGCACCAGGTTCATTTAATCAAAATTACTTGTATGCATCTACTGGATACAATGGCAAACTTGCGTTTAATTTTGCCACTGATTATGACGAAAAAATATATTTCGGTTTAAATTTAAATAGTCATTTTATTAACTATGAAAAATTAACACGTCTTAGAGAAACAAATTCGAATAGTGGATCTTTAGTTAACAACATTGCTTTTGAAAATTTATTACATACAACTGGTAGTGGTTTTTCATTTCAATTGGGTACCATAGCCAAAATCACAAAGGACTTACGAGTAGGTTTAGCCTATAATTCTCCAACTTGGTATAGAATTAGTGATGAACTAACACAACGAATAGACTCTGACAATGCCGATTCTGAAATTAATTATATAGGTAATGTTATCAATATATATGAAGAATATAAATTACAAAGTCCTGCTAAACTAACAGGTAGTTTAGCATATGTTTTTGGAAAAACTGGTTTAATTAGTTTTGATTACGCCGTAAAAGATTACTCAAACTCAAAATTTAAACCTACAAATGATATACTTTTCTCAAGTTTAAACAATGAAATAAGTAACGAATTAACTACTTCTGCATCATATAAAATTGGTGGAGAATACCGCTACAAACAGATTAGCTTTAGAGCTGGGTACCATATTGAAGAGAGCCCATACAAAGACACTAATTTTTATGGTGATTTAAATGGGTACTCATTAGGTTTAGGCTATAACTTTGGTAATTTCAATTTAGATTTTGCTTATAGTCAATCTGAAAGAGATTATAATCAGCAATTATACAATGTAGGACTTACAGATGCTGCTGCTTTACAGACTAAATACTCAGATTTCATTTTAACCTTAGGTTTTGATATCTAAGAATAGACGTACTAAATACACTAAACCAGAGTATAATGAATACTCTGGTTTTTTATTTCCTAAGATTAAATATAAGTTGCAATTAGATATGACATCTTATTGATATTAATTAATCAGACAGATACCTTAATAAATCGCCATTAAGCTGTAATTTATACGATTACATACTGCAACCATATATCAATAAAAAGCCTGAGTAAATTAATACTCAGGCTTTTTTTTGGTGCTTATGATTTAGATTTCACCTTATCGTTTCAAGGTAAAATGGGCTTTAAATTCTTTACGGATATCAGTGCCTGGCTCGTCATACTCTACTGTAAACCAGTAGTCGCTCGTTGGCATTTTATTACCATTAAACGTGCCATCCCAACCACTTCCTTCTGGACTTAATTGTTTTAACAACTTTCCGTATCTGTCAAATATATAAATTTTTGCATTACTTCCAATACCTGCGATGTTCCAAGTTTCATTAAATCCATCTCCATTGGGTGTAAAATACAATGGGT
>NZ_JABRWP010000012.1 GCF_013249045.1 Winogradskyella eckloniae | reverse complement strand
GTTTAATTTTCCAGTTGTAAGTTCGTCTAAAATTTTCAGTTTAAAAGGTTCTGAATACCGTCTAATTACTTTGTCATTTTTGTACATAATGTTTAAAATTATGTAGCCTTTATTCAGGACGGGTCAATATGTTGCACAACGTGTTTGTGTATGGTTAGTTGCGTGGTTAAGCAACTAATTTAGTAAACAAATACTTGCCAGAGAAAATTCCGAAGGAATTTTCCAAATAAGCACTTGCCAAAGCAATTAATTATACACTGTGTTGTGCAACGTTTTTATTTTTTCGAACAGTTTATTTTCCAATTCAACCGATTTTTTCAAATTCACACTTTCAACTCCGTAAATCCAGTCATTTTGGTATTCAGTCCAATTAGTTTTTTCCGATGCAATTTTTTGTCCGATTTCGTTATTAATAGATTCAATTTTTTCAAATTCAGGGTTGGTCATTTTGAAAACTCGTACATAATTGTCAGCAATCAGTTCAGACAATATTTTTCCACAAACAAAGTCAGTTACGTTTTTAGTTTCTAATTCAGGATAATATTTTTTCACAGAATTATGCAGTTCATAAATTCCTTGAATACTATCATTTATTGCATCAATTAGAATGAATTTGATATGTTCTTTCAGATTATTTTTCATAATTAATTGTCCATATTAATTTCTAAATCAATATGCTTTTCTTTTTTCCATTCCGAAAAACTATCTCTAAAATGCATATGACAATTGTCGTTATTTTCAATGTGATTTTTGACCTTCTCAAAAAATTCGCATAATTTTAAAATATCATCTTTTGATGAAAAGATAATTCCTGATTTTCCTTCATCAGGAAAAAATCCGTCATCATCAGAATGAGATTTTGAAAGGTATATTTTCATATTATCTATATGTTTGTCAAATGTTGCACAACGGTTCGTGTATAATACGTTGCGTGGTTAAACAACTAATTTAGTAAACTTTTGCGAACCAGAGAAAATTCCGCAGGAATTTTCGTGAGTAATCAATACCAAGCAATGGATTATATACCTTGTTAGCAGCAGTTTTTTTTAGAATAAAGGGTTAGATTGGTCACAGAGATAAAAAGTCCTGCGTAATGAGGTAAATAGGCTTTAATGAACTCTCAACTCACGAATTACTCGGACGAGGAACCTGTCCTGCGTGAGAATTGGGAATTTTTGGATTCCAATTATGGTTTATCTGACTTAAAAATCTAAAAAAAATCGCGAAAAAGGAAGCTGGTAAATTTTGAGTGACTATTGCTGCTAACGTGTTTGTGTATGATTTCGTTGCGTGTTTCAGCAACTAAATTAGTAAACAAAAACGAACCAGAGTAAATTCCGAAGGAATTTCCAAGTAGGCGAGTACCAGCAATGAATTATACACGGTGTTATATAGATAATTCACTCAATTACTCTAAATTTCATCAAAACCCTTTATGTATAGTACTTTACAGATTTTTAGTAAAGTAAGATAATGCATCAAAATGCAATAAAATGCTTGTTTTGTTATACCTAATGTTGTACCTTAGTACTCGGTTGCACCGCTTTGCATACCTTTAAAACCAGTACTTTATGTCTTCAATAAAACTAATTTTAAGAAATAACAAGATAGATAAATCAGGTGAAGCACCTCTTTATTTAAGAGTTATAAAAAACCGAAAAACTAAATTCATTTCTTTAAGTCTAAAACTAAAGCTTAATGAATGGGATGAAGATAAACAAAAAGTAAAAAAGAATCACAGTAATTCAACACGCTTAAACGCTTACCTATCTCAAAAGGTAGCAGATGCAAAAGGAGAAATTGCAGATTTAGAAAGAAGAAACCAATCTACAACAGCTAGGAAGCTAAAAGAAGCCATAAAAGGAAAACCATTAACAAACTTCTTTGACTATTCAAATAATCGTTGTGAGAAGCTAAAAGACACTTTAGCGTATTCAACTTACAAGACTTACAGAACATATTTAAATAAGTTTGAAAAATTCGTAGGTCATCGTGAATTAATGTTTGAAGATATTACAGTAACCACTTTAAAAGATTATGCGTCTTATTGCAGTTCAACATTAGGTAATAATAATACAACTATCAATTTTTCTTTAAAGATTATGAAGATAATGTTCAAAGAGGCACAAAGAGAAGATTTGATACCTTTAGATTTATTTCCGTTTAACAAGTTCACAGTAAAAAAAGAAAAGAGTACAAAACGCTATTTAACTAACGAACAATTTGAGGCTTTTATGAATTTAGAAGTTCCAAATAAAGACAAAGCGCAGATTATTAAAGATATGTTTATTTTTTCAGTCTTTGCGGGAGGTTTAAGATTCGGAGATATGATAGAACTTAAATGGAAAAATTATGATAGAGTAAATGGAAAAATTACAAAAATCATTAGAAAAACGAACAGACAGCACAGTGTTAGAATAGGTCAAAAAGCGGTTGAAATATTAGAACGATACCAACAACAAGACCAGAGGCAAGAAGATATAATTTTCCCATTTGCTAAAATTGATAAAGCTTATTTTACAGATAAAGAACATAGAAGTTTATTAACAGGCAGAGCTATAGCATTAAGTAATATGTATTTGAGAAAAATGGGAGAACGGTTAGAGTTACCTTTTAATCTATCATTCCATATTAGCAGACATACTTTTGCTACTAGAGCTTTAAATAAAGGTATGCGTATAGAACACGTATCTAAATTAATGGACCATTCAGATATAGGTATTACGCAAGTATATGCAAAAATTATTAGTAGTGAATTAGATAACGCAGTAGACAAATATATTAATTAAAAAATGGAAGAATATTCAAAAATAGATATTGCATTAATAGATAAGTTTATCGTAACAATTGACGAATTTATTTCATTAAAAATCAACGGTCAAACAGATAAAGATAAAATGCTATTCTCATCATTTGTAAATGAAGAGGAAAAAAGCGATTACACTAAAGCTGAAATTAAGAAGATGCAAAAAAAGCTCACAAAATGTAGTCCAGATATAGCAGAATTTATAAGATGTTATATAAATCTTTCAGAGTTTGATATGCAAGATGATTCATTAGATGAGTTTAGAAAAAGGTTAATTAAAAATTTTCTATTTCAAGAGTTTAATGATGTTCTAGAAGTATTAAATATGAAATTCAAAAGCATTCAAGAGATAGATGATATTTACGAATTGTTTTGGGAAGAAGCAACAGTAGAAGGGTATTATGGGATTGACTATGTATTTGTAAGTCATTTTGTTAAATATATGGCAATAGCTGAAAGGTTAAACACTTTCAAAAGCTTCTTACAATATCATAAAGAAGAAACCGAATCAGAAGATACTAATGAGATTTATACCTTACTAAATACTATTAGAAATAAAGACCATACAGACTTACAATTATATAATATAGTAAAAGAACGCACACAATTAAATAAAGATGCTTTACAATACTTCTATAAAGATATAGAGATGTATTTGTTTGGCGAAAAAGATGACCTTGAAGGTAATTATTCAGAAGATGCAGCGGAACAAGCAATAGAAGACTTAAAAGCTAAAGGGCACACTAAAGATGATTTGTTAGGTTTAGGCTACATAAGTAAATATCCTAAAAATAGAATATTGTCGGATGATTCCAATCTTCCAACTTATTATATCAATAAAGAAAAATTATTCTTTCCGTTGGAGTTTTTTCCTATTTATCAATTGCAAGGTTTAATTAATGCAGAGTTAAGTAAAATTCAAGAAAAAGAACAACTTGTAAACCCTCAAACTAAGTGCACACCAAAACTTAAAACAGACCTTTCTGTTCCTCAATTAGCATTATTGTTTAAAATGATAAATGACTTAAAACCTAAAATATTTAATACAAAATCAGATGCCGAATTATTCCGTTTCATATCTGCTAATTTCCAAACCAAAAAATCTTCAGAAAAAGGAATTAGTACTCAAAAGTTAAGAAACGAATTTAATACCCCAAATTTAAAAGCTATTGAATTTTGGGAAAAACATCTACGTACAATGATATCTGAATCAAGAAAATTAAAATAATTTATTTCTATAAAACTCAATGTTTATAAGGGTTTTGTGTGGGGTTATATAACCCTATGTAACTGTTTTTGCTTCACTTCTTATCCAATATTTGCTTCAGAATTTAATAATAACATTAAAAAAAAGAAGTAAATGGAAGCAATCATTTTAAGTGCACAACAGTACAAAGAATTAGTAAATCGTTTAGACACACTAAACAAAAAACTAGAAGAAAAACAGAAATCACCAACCGACACATTTCTCGACAATCAAGAGTTTTTACAGCTAATGAATATTAGCAAAAGAACGTGCCAGAGTTGGAGAGATGAGGGGAAAATATCATTCTCTCAAATAGGCTCAAAAATCTATTATAGGATGAGCGATGTACAAAAGCTTTTAGATAAAAACTACAAACAAGCTTTTTCTAGCAAAAAGCGTAATTTTTAAATCTTAAAGTTATGCAAGCAGCCGTATCAGTTTTTAAAGACTTCGTAAACAAGATTGAGGATAAGCCTTTAGAAAAAATCCTTAATGACATCAAAATAGGGACTTATAAAGTCGAAATAAACACAATAAGAAACCTATTATCTAATAACAATAAACACAGCGCAGACCAACATAAAAAGCAATTAAAAGGTTTTACAGTATCAGGTACTTTTAACAATGGTAGAAGTATCGATAAAATAGAAACGTATAGCCAATATGTAATTTTAGATATTGATAAACTATCAGAAACACGATTAAAAGAATTAGTAAATCTTACACATTTAGCACCGTACACTTATGCTTCATTTATTAGCCCAAGTGGTAATGGTATAAAGGTAATAGTTAAAGTAAATACTAATAAAGAACAACATAAAGAAGCCTACAAACAAGTTGTAGCCTATTACGAACAAGCTTTAAGTATAAATATAGACACTTCTGGAAGCGATATTTGTAGACTTTGTTTTGTGTCTTATGATAAAGATTGTTTTATCAATAATAATTCAGACATTTTTGAGGTAATTTCAAAACCAAAAGAAATAGCACCAGCAGTAAAACAATTCAAACCAATAAGTAATAATATAGAAACTTATATATCCGAAATAGAACAAACTGCTACAGATATTACAGGTAATTACGAAACGTGGAGAAACTTAGGCTTTGCAATTTCAGAAGAATATGGAGAAGTAGGAAGAGAATACTATCACAGAATCAGCAGATTTTATATCAACTACAATTATCAAGAATGTAATGAGCAGTATAATAAATGCTTAAAAGCTAAAGGTACAGGGATTAGTATATCTACGTTTTATTATTTAGCACATCAAAACAATATAAAACCGTATAAAACACCTATTGAAGAAGAAGTTTTAACAACTAAAAAAGAGGAGTTAAAAGAAGAATTTGAAAGTAGTCCAACATTCTCAAATTCCTTAATTCCTCAACTTCCGCAATTGCTTCAAGATATGGTTAAGCACACTAAATCAGAACAAGAACAAGATTTAATGATATTAGGTTCAATAACAACTATTAGTGCTTGTTTACCTAAATTATATGGCGTCTACGATGGAGATAAAATTTATCCTAACCTATTTTTATTCGTAACAGCACCAGCGGCTTCAGGAAAAGGAAAAGTGAAATTTTGTAAACGTTTAGTAAATCGTATTCATAATAATATGCAGGAAGAATCAAAACTAATGAAAGAGGAATATAATACACAATTAGCACTCTATAATAAGAATAAAGGCAAAGACGCATCAATAAAGAAGCCTCAAAAACCACCATTAAAAATGTTGTACATTCCTGCAAATAATAGTTCGTCTGGTATGTTTCAATTATTGTATGAAAACAAAGGAAAAGGACTAATATTTGAAACCGAAGCAGATACTTTGGCTAAAAATTTCGCAAAAGATTATGGCGATTATTCAGATGGTTTTAGAAATGCTTTTCATCACGAACCAATATCATATTATCGTAAAACAGAACGCGAATATATAGAAATGAAAGAGCCTTGTTTATCTTGTGTATTAACAGGTACACCAAAACAAGTTTTGTCATTAATGCCAAATGCAGAAAACGGTTTATTTAGTCGTTTTATGTTCTATCAAATGCCAAGTAATACGAAGTGGAGAAATGTATTTGCAAATAGTACTAAGGGTGGTTTAAATGAGTATTATGATGTTTTAGGAGAACAGTTTTACGAGTTGTACAGTACGTTAAAATCAAATCAACCTATAAGATTTTCATACACAGAAACACAACAACAAGAGTTTCTAGAGTTTTTTCCTAAACTAAATCTGTATTATTTAAATGTCAATCCATTAGATTATGATGCTACAGTAAAAAGGTTAGGCATAATTGCATTTAGAATTAGTATGATTTTAACAGCAATTAGAATATTAGAAACAGGAGATATATCTGTTCAATTGTATTGTTCTGATAACGATTTTCAAACAACGCTCACAATGGTTAAAGCATTAATTAAACATAGTAGTAAAGTGTATTCAAGTTTACCTGTAGATAATACAAAGGTTAATTACAAAAACAAAAAAGAGCAATTTATAGAAGGCTTACCATTACGTTTTACAACACAGCAATATTATACAACAGCAATGAGTTATGATATTACTCAAAAAACAGCAGAACGTTATATTACTCAGTTATGTAAAGATGGTTTTATAGTAAGAGAATCACAAGGTAATTATTACAACCCATCAAAAGAATATAATGAGGGGAATAAGGGAACTGAGGATGTTTAGTATTATTTCCCTCACTTTCCTCATTTCCCTTGCTATTTATCTTTAAAAGATTTATATTTTTAACAATTCAAAATACACTATCAAACTAAATGTCCGAAGAACAAAAAAAACTACTTGAAAAACAATTGTGGGCTATTGCCAATTTACTAAGAGGTAAAATGGATGCTGATGATTACAGGAACTACATCTTAGGCTTTATATTCTTTAAATATCTTTCAGAGAAGTTACACTTATACGCTAATAAAATATTAGCACCAGATGGTTTAACTTATGAGCAGTTAGATGAAAATTCAGAAAATGGTAAAATATATGTTGAAGCAGTTAAAAAAGCCTGCGTTAAAGAGTTAGGTTACTTCTTAAAACCAAGTGAATTATTTACCTCTATTGCTCAAAAAGGAAATAACCTTTCAGAAATAGTAACCAACGATAATGACGAAGCAAAGCAATTCTTTATTATTGAAGACTTAGAGCGTATTCTTACCAATATTGAACAAAGTACAATGGGTACAGAATCAGAAGATGATTTTGTAAAACTATTTGAAGATTTAGATTTAACTTCTGGTAAGTTAGGAAGAACTGTAAAAGCACAAAATGAAACCATTGCAAAAATCATAACCCATTTAGATGAAATTGATTTTAGATTAGAGGATAATGACAGCGATTTATTAGGTGATGCTTATGAGTTTCTAATTGGGCAGTTTGCTGCAAGTGCAGGAAAAAAAGCAGGGGAATTTTATACGCCTCAAGAAGTATCTATCATATTAGCAAAAATAGTAACTACGCGTAAAAAACGTTTAAAATCGGTGTATGATCCAACGTGTGGGAGTGGCTCGTTGCTCTTGCGTGTAGCTAAAGAAGTAGACGATGTTGGTATGTTTTACGGTCAAGAATTAAACCGTACAACGTATAACTTAGCACGTATGAATATGATACTACACGATGTAAATTATCGTGAGTTCGATATTAAACAAGAAGATACCTTAGAAGAACCACAACATATGGCTATCGACTTAAAAGCCGAAGCTATTGTAGCGAATCCGCCATTTTCTGCAAAGTGGTCTGCAAAAGGAATATTTAGTACAGATGATAGATTTAGTCAGTATGGTAAATTAGCACCCAAGACAAAAGCAGATTTTGCATTTGTACAGCATATGATTCATCATTTAGATGAAAACGGTATAATGGCAACCGTATTACCTCACGGTGTATTGTTTAGAGGTTCTTCAGAAGCGCATATTAGACGTTATTTAATTGAAGACAGAAACTATATAGATGCAATTATTGGTTTGCCTGCAAATATCTTTTTTGGTACAGGGATACCAACGTGTATTTTGGTTATAAAAAAATGTAGAGAAGTTAATGAAGATGTATTGTTTATTGATGCTTCTAACCATTTTGAAAAACAAGGTAAAGATAATAAGCTATTACCAGAGCATATCAATCAAATTGTAGAAACCTATACTAATAGAACCATAATAGATAAATACAGCCACAGAGCAACATTACAAGAAATAGCAGATAATGATTATAATCTAAATATACCACGTTATGTAGACACTTTTGAAGAAGAAGAACCTATTGATATTAACGCTGTTGCAGAACAAATACAAGCATTAGATGTAGATATTGAAGAAACAAATAAACGCATTGCTTCATATTGTGAGGAGTTAAATATTAAAACACCTTTTTAATTATGGAAAAACAATTAACACCACAATTGAGGTTTCCAGAGTTTAGTGATGATTGGAAGAAATGTAAAATAGGTGATACTTTTAAACTTTTTAATGGTTATGCATTCTCAAGCTCTGATTCATTAAATTCTGATGGAGCATTATGGGTTAAAATTGCAGACGTAGGTATTGATAAAATGAAAACAGATAATTTATCATACTTACCATATGAATATGTTGAAAAATATAAAAAGTTTGTTTTAAATGAGGGCGATTATGTAGTCGCATTAACAAGACCAATTTTAAGTGGTAATTTAAAAATAGCAAGAATTGATGAATATTTTAATAACTCTTTATTGAATCAAAGAGTTGCTAAATTAATAACAGATAATAATTCATCATTTATATATAATTTACTAAAAGGAGATAGGTTAATAAAGTCTATTGAAAATAATATTGCAGGTAGTGATCCACCTAACTTGTCACCTAATGATATAAATCATATAAAAATAACAATACCAAAACTTCAAGAACAACAAAAAATAGCAGCATTTCTTACAGATGTAGATGATAAAATTACCAAACTAACTAAAAAGAAAACCCTTTTAGAGCAATACAAAAAAGGTATAATGCAAAAAATCTTTAATCAAGAACTAAGGTTTAAAGATGAAAATGGTAATGCCTTTCCTGAATGGGAAGAGAAATCCTTAAAACAATTATTGATAAGTTTTAAATTAGGAGGAAACTATTCTAATTCGGATAAAATTACAGATAGACCATTAATAAAGATGGGGAATCTTGGAAGAGGTAATATTCTTACTAATAAGGTTCAGTATATCGATGATAGTGAAGTGGTAGATGAAGATGATCAAATAAAAAAAGGTGATTTATTTTTTAATACAAGAAATACTTTAGATTTAGTAGGTAAAGTTGCTATTTGGAGGGATGAACTTCCATTAGCATATTATAATTCTAATTTAATGAGGTTTGAGTTTAATAATAATTATTTTATGAATTATAGACTTAATTCATACGATGGTATTAAAGGATTGAAAAGATATGCAACAGGAACGACAAGTGTTGCTGCTATTTATACTAAAGATTTATTGAAATTGAAATTATCAATCCCTTGCTTAGAAGAACAAACCAAAATAGCCAATTTCTTATCAGATATAGATATAAAAATTGAAGCTTTAAATACCCAAATAGAAAACAGTAAAGCCTTTAAAAAAGGTCTTTTACAAAAGATGTTCGTTTAATATATGACAACACAACCAGAACAAGTATTAGAAAATAATTTAATAAGTCAATTAATAGCATTAGGCCATAAATCAGTTGTTATAAAAACAGAAGAGGATTTATTAAGCAATCTAAAATCACAATTAGAGAAGCATAATAAAATAACCTTTACTGCATCCGAGTTTGAGCGCATACTAATACACCTTTCTAAGGGGAATATATTCGATAAAGCTAAATCTTTAAGAGATAAATATGTATTACATAAAGATAACGGTGAGAAAGCGTATATAGAGTTTATTAATCAAGACTTCTGGTGTCAAAATCAATTCCAAGTAACCAATCAAATTACAATTAACGGTAAAAGAGAAAACCGTTATGATGTTACTATTCTTATAAATGGGTTACCATTAATTCAAATAGAATTAAAACGTAGAGGAATTGAACTTAAAGAAGCATTTAATCAAATACAGCGTTATCAAAAAGAATCTTTTGCATCTAATAATGCCCTATTTAATTATGTGCAAATATTTGTAATTAGTAATGGTGTAGATACCAAATACTACGCAAATAGTCAAAAACAAAGTTTTAAGTTTACATCTTTTTGGAGTGATGAAAAGAATAAAAAAATCACACAATTAGATAAGTTTACAAGTATCTTTTTAGAGCCTTGTCATATTGCTAAAATGATTACAAAGTATACTGTTTTACACGAAAGTGATAAAAAACTAATGATACTTAGACCTTATCAGTATTATGCAGTAGAATCTATTATTGAAAGAGTTAAAAATTCTGATAAAAACGGTTATGTATGGCATACTACAGGTTCAGGTAAAACGCTAACTTCATTTAAGGCAAGTCAGATATTAACAAACAACCCTAAAATAAAAAAAGTGGTGTTTGTTGTAGATAGACAAGATTTAGACGACCAAACTGTTAGAGAATTTCAAGCATTCGACAAAGAAAGTATTGATGGTACTGAAAATACAAAAATGCTTATCAATCAATTTTTAGATAATAACAGACCTTTATTAGTTACAACCATTCAAAAACTAAATAGTGCTATTTCAAAAGCAAAGTTTAGAAAACAGATTGAAGCTTTAAAAGATGAAAAAGTAGTTTTTATATTCGATGAATGTCATCGTTCTCAATTTGGAGATACACACAAACGTATTGTAAACTTCTTTACCAATCACCAATTATTTGGTTTTACAGGAACACCCATATTTGTAAAAAATGCGATTAGTAAAAAGAGCATCAAACAAACAACTGCAAACCTATTTCACGAGTGTTTACATCAATACGTAATTACAGATGCTATTAGAGACGAAAATGTATTAAAATTCTCAATAGAGTATTACAATGTATTTAAATCTAAAGAAGGTGTAGATGATACCAAAGTAGAAGATATAAATAAACAAGAAGTCTATGAAAGTGAAGATTATCTAA
The DNA here is from genome assembly GCF_013249045.1 of Winogradskyella eckloniae. Taxonomy (GTDB): domain Bacteria; phylum Bacteroidota; class Bacteroidia; order Flavobacteriales; family Flavobacteriaceae; genus Winogradskyella; species Winogradskyella eckloniae. Next base: position 90,300 of record NZ_JABRWP010000012.1, on the reverse strand, counting down.
ATGCTATTACAAATTATATAATAGCAAATCATAACAGAAAAACACATCACAGAGCATTTACAGCAATGTTTTGTGTAAGTAGTGTAGATATTCTAATTAAATATTATGAGTTATTAAAAGCTAAAAAAGAAGCAGGAGAACACCGTTTAAATATTGCAACTATCTTTTCTTATAATGTAAATGAACCAGATAAGGATGCAAACGGTCAAATAGAAGAAGAAGATGTAAATGATGATGCACCTGTAAATAAACATACAAGAGATAAGTTAGATGAATTTATAGCAGATTATAATAAGCAGTTTAGTACCAAACAATCAGCTAAAGATGGTAACGCATTTCTAAACTATAAAAAGGACATTTCTAAACGTGTTAAGAACAAGCAGATTGATATATTATTAGTCGTTAATATGTTTCTAACAGGTTTTGATAGTAAGTCTTTAAACACGCTATATGTAGATAAAAACTTAAACTATCACGGTTTAATACAAGCATATTCTCGAACTAATAGAATCTTAAACGAAAAGAAATCACAAGGTAATATTTTAGCATTCCGTAATCTAAAACAAAACACAGACGATGCTATCGCTTTGTTTTCTGATAAAAACGCTCAAGAAACTATAATTATAGCACCATACGATGAGCAAATAACGAAATTTAATGAAGCTTATAAAGTGTTAATGGGTATTGCGCCAACTGTAGATAGTGTAAACGATTTAGTTACTGAAGAAGACGAATTAGAATTTGCTAAAGCATTTAGAGAAATAATGCGATTAAAAAATATATTATCATCATTTGTAGAATTTTCTTTTGATGATACGTATATGAAAGACCAAGAGTTTGCAGATTACACAAGTAAATATTTAGACCTTTACGATAAGATAAAAACAAATAACCAAAAGGAAACAGTATCTATCTTAGATGAAATTGATTTTGAATTAGAGTTAATACATCGTGATGAAATTAATGTAGCTTACATAATGAAGCTATTAGCACAATTAAAAGATGCGAAACCAAAAGACCAGGTAAAACAGAAAAAACAAATAATAGATTTAATTGCTGGTGAATCTGAATTAAGAAGTAAACGTGTTTTAATAGAAAAGTTCATTCAAAATAATCTTCCTAAAATAAATGATAGTGAAGCTATTGAAGATGAATTTAAAAACTATTGGCAAGAAGAAACTAAAAAAGCCTTACAAGATTTAAGTACAGCAGAAGCATTAAAACCAGATAAAGTAGAAGACATCATAAACGATTTTCTTTTCACAGGAAGAATGGCAACAGAAGATGAAGTTATTGAAGCATTAGAAAAACAACCAAGTGTCCTACAAAGAGAATCAATAAGCACCAGAATAACAGAAAAAATAAAAGACTTCGTAAAAACTTTTATTAATGGTGTGGATAATTAAACAATAACAATTTCAAATGAGTATTATAAAAGTTAAACGTACAATAAACTATTTTCAAATATCACCTTCACTTTTTGATGATAAGGATTATAATGACTTTATAGGTCTTTTTACAGAAATAGATAGGCTGTCGTCTACTAAAGATAAAGATAGATTTGTAGTTAATGGTGATAAACGATTATATATTACTGGTTTGTCTTTTAATGAGAATCAAAAAAGAATTTCGGGGAAAATTCTAAATATTAGAATGGATAGTTTTCCAGAATTAATGAAAACATCAGATGATAAAATTAGAGATATTGAAGCAGATGATGATGAGGGTATTATAGAAACGTCTCATTTTATATTATCTTATTTAAAAGAAGAATTAGTGCTATCTTTCGAGTATAATCAATATGGACCTCGTATTACAGATTTTGTAAATTATTTAGAAAACTTATCAATTCGCTTAAATGTATCTTCACAGATAAATTTTACGCCATTCGTAAGAGATGAGCTTGATACCTATAGAGGGCGAATGAATAGGGTGTCATCAGTTATTGCTAAAGTTCATAAAAACGATATTAAAAGAATAAACGAGTTTGATTCAGAGCTATTCGATGCATTCGAAACGGCTGAAAGGTTATCTGATGCAGAATACGTAACTTTACAATTAAATTACGATTATAGACAGTTATCCGAAACTTCTAAAATTAAAAATAAAGTAATGCATATAATAGATACTTTAGTAAAGGATAAAAAGATGCTTAATGTGTTTGCTAAATTTAAAGTTAAAGCAGAAGATGAAAATCTAAACAATAAATTAAAAGAATTTGATTTATTAAATATATGGGTAAAAACTCGCTTAAGTGTTGAGAGAAAAGAAAAATCAAGAGTTATTATAACATCAGATATTTTATTAAAAATGAATATGGCACTTACAAAAGAATTTGCTAATTAAAATGAAAACAATACTAAATACATATATAAAAAGACCTTTGCTTTGGGATATAATTATCACCTTAGCTATATGTTTTTTATACAGTTTATTAGTTAAGAAGTTTTGTCTAAGCTTTAATTTTGATATAAATATAATAACATCAATACTTTCTGATTTGATTAGTACTAGTATATCATTAGCGGGTTTTGTATTAGCTTCATTAACAATAATAGTAACGTTTAAGGATAATATTAGTCAAAAAACAGAAGTAATAAATAGTGATGTCACGAATGACGATACCAATCAAAAGGAAGTGAAATCAAGTGGTATAGCTTTGCTTTTTTCAAGTAAGCATTATGGTAGAATAGTAGGTGTTTTTACTTGGGCAGTATTTATCTATTTAGGTTTATTTTTGATGCTATCATTTTTGAAATTATTTATTAGTAAAATTTCTTTAGAATATTATGCATTCATTTGTATAATTCCAATAGTTTTAATTACGTTGACTATTTTTAGAAGTGTTCTTGTCTTATATAAGATTATTAAGCTTCAATTAAAGAAATAATTTATAGTTCCCCACAACCCAAAACCCAGTTTTTTCGTACCTCAAAATCCTCTGTCTTTTGTGTTGTTCCGCGCGCCACCACATAGTTGGTTTTATGTCACAATAGTTGTAGCCAACGCTATAATAGCACATTGCTTGTTTTATTTAAACGTATCTATTTTAATAAATTAGTACAATAAAAAAGCAAAGAGCTATTGCCAACGCTCAAAACAACTATTCCGCCACAAAACCAACCCAAAGCTAAGTTACATAATAGAAGTTATAGGAACAAAAATCCTTTCAATGGTTGCCTACGGCGTTTTATTATATTTTTGTCGCTATAACTGGTATTATGTAAAATATCCGCTTATCCAACGCTCACATCCGAACATATAACCACATTTTGAACAAACATTAAACAGTCGAACAATTAAAGGATTAAGATAATTGAAAATAATATTCGTTATCTCATTCAACTGCACAAAACCATCATTAAGTCCAAGTATTCCTTAACTCAAGTCTTTGTTTGTTTCATTTCGTTAACAAATATTAAAGTCCACTTTTCCCCACCACCCAAGAAATAGGATATAAAAAAATAGGTTTAAGAAAGTTAGTACTACGCCATAGCATATTGCTTTTTCTCGTACCTCAAAAAAACAAAAAGCTATCGTCTAAAAGTCCTGTATAAGTATTAATTTAAATGCTGTTTTATCAAACAACTATTTAAACCAATACCTATACAAACGCTTCATCCACCGCACAGTAAAAGATTAAAACCTATTTTTTTAAGTGTTATTTCCCCAGAAAAGTTAAATTTATAGTACGAAAAAAATGATTGAAGATTTATTTGATTTATTCTTTCCTAAAGATATAGATGAAAACGGTATTGAAATTGACAATCCTAAAGGCGACGATTCATATACAACAAAAGTTTTCACAATAGTTATGCTGATAATTATAGTAATATTCGCATTTATAGGTTTAAAATAAAAAAAGGCAGCAAATATATGTGGCTTCCTCTGCCAGCCGCACAAGGCTATAAAGGTCAAGCCCTACGGGTTTTGAATAAAACTTTTTTCACAATATTTCTTCTTTTTCATTAAAATTTTTAACTCAAAAAACTTTTATCCAAAAACCTTGACAGCCTTACCCACGCCACAACAACTATGGCTATCTTTTTATTCTTTTCAAAAAAAATAATGTAGCGAAGCGTAGCGAGCAATTTTAAATTGGATAGCTATGTCAACTTTTGAACTGAAAACACACCGTACAGGAAAAACTTACTCAAACCCTCATTTTTTCATCCTAAACAAAGGACTAAACAGCGGAAAACCGCTCTCAAATCCTTGTCCTAATTGTTTTGTATTGCAAACTTCAACCGAAAAAGAAAAAAACACGCTTTTTCATTTATCTATGATGCTACAAATAGGCGGTTTTTACGCTTACTATTTAAAAGGAAGTGTTATTCCGTTTATCTCAATAGATGATTGCAGAAAAACGCTTAAAAGTAGTTTAAAATCAAATTGTAATGTAGACGATATGATGCAAAAACATATTAAAGCGGTTGAGGTTATCAGTAAAAAAGAAAAAGAGTTACAAAATGTCATTGAAAAAATGGCAGTTTTAAAGGTCGCATATATACGTAATTGTTTCAAACTAATGCAAAGTAAAGAAGCCTAATGCAAAGGCATCGTAAAGCTTTTAATCGGTATAATTATAGCTATATTAGACAAGTAAACAAAGTTTAAAAGCAATATCAAGTCCGTACCAAATCCGAACAAATATTAATTTTAAATTGTAATAGAGATGGGAAAAATTCCACAGGGTATTTTAGGAAGCTTATCGGGTAAGGTAGGTAGTATTATTGGAGGTAGTTGGAAAGGTATCGACTACATCAGAATTAAGCCAGCAAGTGTGGCGAATCCTCGAACAGAGGGACAAGTGAATCAGCGTAATAAATTTACTATTACTTTGGAGTATTTGCAAGCGACTAAAGATTTTATTAAAATCGGTTATAAGTCATTTGCAACCAAGAAAACAGAATTTAATGCAGCAATGTCTTATGTATTAAATAATGCGGTAGGAGGTATTGCACCCAACTTTACGATTGATTATTCTTTAGCTTTATTGAGTAGAGGTTCTTTATCTGGTGTATTAAATGGCACAACCGATTTAGCAACCGCAGGACAAGTAAGTTTTGATTGGGATGATAACTCGGCAGAAGGCAACGCAAATGCAACTGATAAAGCGATGGTATTAGTTTACAATCCAAGTAAAAAAGAATCAATTTCCATTTTGGATGGTGCTGATAGAACTGTAGGCTCGCAAGTGGTTACAATACCAAATACCTATGCAGGAGATACAGTAGAGCTATTTATGGCGTTTGTTTCGGCTGATGGTACACAAGTATCAAATAGTGTGTATTTAGGCTCTGGTACGGCAGCTTAATAACTTTAAGTTTAAATACATATTAAAAACCGTTTCTATTAATTTAGAAGCGGTTTTTTTATGCTTATAGATCACTTAATTATGAAGTTTAAAATGTTATACCTATGTTGTACCTATTTTAATAATATTTATTTAAAGTCAATAAATACAATACTTTAAAGATGTTATTAATATAACACGGTGTTGCCAGTAGTATTTTATTTGCAGACATTTTTTCTTCCAACTTTCACAATTTCTTTAATTCCGAATTTGTCAAATTTCTCAAGTAAATCAGTCGCACTATTTTGTTTCTTAAACTCAAGTTCTTCTTTGTAAAGAGGAATTAATGTATAAATATCAATAGTTTTATCGTTTTCAAGTTCAATTTCAGTAAAATCAGCTGATAATTCCATTGAGCTGGCTAACATTACTGAATTAAATCCAATTCCTTCTGCAAGTTCATCATCATCTTCGTGTCCAAAAGTATGTCCAAAACCTAACCAAGTTTTATTTGGATGTGGTAACATCATTAATTCCTTCATTATTCTAATTGGCCAATAATTACGTTCGTCGCTAAAAGACTCATAGTTTAAATTCCATTCTTTTGGTAGCAAAATCATAACTTCTGCAAATTCAGACGATTCTATGTCTTCAGGAACTTTCATTGGTAAAGCACTCATTCCACAGCTCAATAAAATGTGATACGGTCTATCTTCTGTAGCTTTTATAAAAAAAATGTCTCTGTGAATTAATTCAGATTCTATTTCGTCAAATACTACAATGTCGGCATCTTCATCAAAGAATTGGTCTAAATGACTGTCAACAATTTCAACACTATTAGGTACTTTATCGCTCATATTTTTTTCGGCATTTTGGGAATACATAATTGTTGAAACAAAAATCAGAAAGATAGTTTTATAGTTCATTATTTTCATTTGATTTCGGTTTCCTCATATTACTGGCAACGGTTCGTGTATAATACGTTGCGTGGTTAAGCAACTAATTTAGCAAACTTTTGCGAACCAGAGAAAATTCCAGCGGAATTTTCGTGAGTAATCAATACCAAGCAATGGATTATATACCTTGTTAGCAGCAGTTTTTTTTAGAATAAAGGGTTAGATTGGTCGCAGAGATTAAAAGTCCAGCGTAGTGAGGCAAATAGGCTTTAATGAACTCGCAACGCACGAATTACTCGGACGAGGAACCTGTCCTGCGTGAGAATTGGGAATTTTTGGTTTCCAGTTATGGTTTATCTGACTTAAAAATCTAAAAAAAATCGCGAAAAAAGGAAGCTGGTAAATTTTGAGTGCCTATTGCTGCTAACGGTCTTGTGTATGGTTAGTTGCGTGGTTAAGCAACTAAGTTAACAAACAAATCACAGATAGAAAATTCCAGCGGAATTTTCGTAAGTCGGCAGTGACCTAGCAATTAATTATACACGGTGTTGGCAGTTCGTTTTTTATTCAACAGGATATTTTGATATTCCAGATTCGCTATGTTCAAAAAGTCCAGATTCATAAAAATAGTTAGCCATTGCTAATCCGTCTCCATTAGATTCTTTAGTTGCTCTCAGTTCAAACCATTTTTCCATAAATTGATTTTGCTCTACCAATTCAGTATTTGTTTCAGAAATCATTTGGTTTAAATCTGTCAAATCGTTTTCGTCAAAAACTTTTACATAAAAATTACTACCATAAGTATTTATGCACAAATCTCCCATTGGTTCCCATATCGCATTATTGCAATCATCGGTTATCATTGTGAAATGTGTATATGAAATAATGGTATTTTCATTTAAGTCCGAAATTATTTGTGTTATTTCTTCGCAATTTTTTGAAGTGTTAAGTTTTAAAGGTATTTCCTTAAATTTATATTGGGTAATATTATGAATAGTGTAATTGTAGTTTTGGTCAAATATGTTTGTTGTTGAAATAAAATTTTCGATTTCATTATCACTATAAGTAGTATCAACAGCTATTAAAATATATTCATTTGACATTTCTCCCAAAAAGTCTTGAGTTCCGTTATAATATTTGAAGTTTATAAAATCACAACTGCTTTGTACTGGTTCAGTTTCATCATCATTAGAGCAACCAATTAATATAATTCCAATTAATAAAGTTAAAATATAATTTTTCATAATACTGTTTTTTAGTAGATGGTCTTTTGTCCGTTTGGTTGCGTTAAATGACTGCCAACGTGTTTGTGTATGGTTAGTTGCGTGGTCAAGCAACTAAGTTAACAAACATTTACGAACCCGAGAAAATTCCGCAGGAATTTTCGCAAGTAGGTAAGTAAAAAGCAATTAATTATACACGGTGTTGGTTGCAGTTTTTTTAAGCAACAAAAATTTTCATTATTGCTTCAAAATCGTTTTTAGAATTGATTTGATTAATTAGATTTTTATAATCATCCAATGCATTGTAATAGCTATTCTTACGTTTTAGAAAATCAATTGCCTTATTTTTAAATTCAGCCAAATCTATTGGTTTTTCAGGTTCACACAAAACAGGTTCGTATTCGACAATGTTCCCAACTAATTTTATACTATCAAGCACCCTAGTTCTACCTTTTGCTTTTACAGATTTCAGTTTATACAGATATCCATCTGAATCGATTATATCAGCAAGCCATTCACCAACAAATTTTTTATCTCCCATCAAAACTTTATAATTCATAAAGTCCATTGTGTCATATTTATGATGAAATTGTGCTATGGGAAATTTGATTTGTTTCATTTAGTTTATCGTGGCAATTGTAACCAACAATTATATATAGTTATTAACTATATCCGCCTTTTATATTTATAATCAATCAACAGAATTTAAACGTTTTCTATGCATCCGCAATCAATTCTGCTATATCCATTACTTTAATATCGGCTTCTTTCTCTTTAAACTTTACACCATCTGTCATCATGGTATTGCAATACGGACAACCTGTAGCTATAATTTCTGGTTGGGTTTCTAAAGCATCTTCTGTTCTTAGCACATTAATGTCCTTATCTCCTTTTTCTGGCTCTTTAAACATTTGTGCACCTCCTGCTCCACAACATAACGCTGTTCCTTTATGTCGTTTCATCTCTACCAGTGTAGCATTTGTTTTTTTAAGCACGTCTCTAGGTGCATCATATATACTATTTGCTCTTCCTAAATAACATGGATCATGAAAGGTAATGCGTTTGCCTTTGAAGGTATTTCCATCTACTGTTAAACGACCAGAGCTAATTAATTCTTCTATATATTGTGTATGATGAATAACATCATAATTACCGCCAAGTCCAGGATACTCGTTTTTTAAACAATTAAATGAATGCGGATCACAGGTTACAATACGTTTTACGTCGTAAGCGTTTAAAACTTCAATATTCATAACCGCTTGCATCTGAAACAAAAATTCATTTCCTGCGCGCTTAGCAACGTCACCTGTATTACTTTCCTCTGTACCTAAAACAGCAAAATTGACATTTGCTTTATTAAGAATCTTTACAAAAGCTTTAGTGATTTTCTTTGCTCTATCATCATAACTTCCGGCTGAACCAACCCAAAATAAAATTTCTGGTTGCTTACCTTCTGCCATCATTTCTGCCATCGTTGGCACATTTAGTTGCTCGCTCATTCTATTCGTTTTTTTGTTAAATATTTAAAAGCATAAAAGTTTTTACATCTACTTCCCTACTCTATAATATTTCAACTTTGTAACATTATAACTTTAAACGCTCTGTTAGTTTTCGTCCTTCCAATTTAATCGGTCCATTTGGTTATAAGGCCAAGGTGCTCCGTTATTTTCTATATTGGTCATCATGTTATTTAATTCCATTGGTGCTGCACTCTGTTCCATTACTAAATATCGACGCATTTCCATAATGATAGATAAAGGATTGATACTCACAGGACATTCTTCTACACAAGCATTACACGTGGTACATGCCCAAAGTTCTTCGTTGGTTATATAATCGCCTAAAAGCTGTTTGCCATCATCAACAAACTTACCTTTATTAAGGTCTATATTTTTACCAACTTCTTCTAAACGATCTCTGGTATCCATCATAATTTTACGAGGCGATAATTTCTTGCCTGTAAGATTTGCAGGACATGATGACGTACAACGACCACACTCAGTACATGTATAGGCATTTAGCAATTGTACTTGTGTTAAATCCATTACATCACTTGCTCCAAATTTAGCTGGCACTTCATCTTCTGCAGTTTCTGGAGGTGCGGCATAAGGATCTGCATCTGGATCCATCATTAATTTTACTTCTGCCGTTACGGCTTCAAGATTATTGAATTTTCCTTTTGGCGCTACACTTCCGTAATACACATTCGGAAACGCTAAAAGAATATGCAAATGCTTAGAGAAATATAAGTAATTTAAGAAAATTAAAATACCTACAATATGTAACCACCATGCTACGCTTTCAATGGTATGTAATGTTTCTAGTTCAAAGCCACTAAACCAAGGTGCAATAAATTGCGAAATCACATTGCCTGAGTTTAGATTTTGAAATGTGGTATCTGTCGCATTCATCACTAGAAACAAACACATTAATACAACTTCAAAATACAAGATAAAATTACCATCGTTTTTTGGCCATCCTTTCATTTCTGAACTTAAGAAACGTTTAATTTTTATCACATTTCTTCTAATCCAAAAAACAGTAACAGAAACCAAAACCAAAACGGCTAGTATCTCAAAAGCGCCAATTAGAAATCCATAAACTGATTCTGGTAATACAGATAACCCAATACGATGTGTTCCAAAAAGTCCATCAATTATAATTTCTAGGACTTCCATATTAATTATCACAAAGCCAACATAAACAATAGCATGAAGAATTCCTGAAACTGGTCGTTTTACCAATTTACTTTGGCCTAAGGCAATATTTACAACGTTTTTCCAGCGTTCAGATTTATGATCACTGGCATCAACTTTATGACCCAATTTTATATTTCGGATGAGCTTTTTTACATTATTAGCAAAGTAGCCAATACCTGCTATTAATATTATAGCAAAAATGATATTTGGTAAGTATTCCATAGTTGGAAAGATCTAATTGTTGTTTAATTCTGCTTCTGTAGGTTCCTCGTAAGGGATTTCTTTTTTAGATAAAATACGTCTGTAACGTGCTGGATGTAACTTTATATCTAAAAGTAAAAGCTCTAACTCTTTGGTGGCACTTTCTAAATTATCGTAAAGCTTTTCATCTTTTAATAATTTACCCATTGAACCTTCACCTGCTTCTAAACCAGATGCTAATTGCTTAAATTTTAGAACCGTGTCGTCTAGGTTTTTAATAGATTGCGCAAGGTTAGCCTCGTTAAGTCCTTTTGTTAAATTGGTTAACTCTTGGCTAGACGTTTCAAAATTACTAAGCATCGCCGCAATTTTTTCGTCATTTTGTTGTATCAATCTATTTGCAGAAAAGGCCAAACTTTTAAAAGTCTTTAAGGTAGAATTTAATTCGGCAATGGTCTGTTTTAATCCATGATCAGATTCGTCATTTACCAATGCATTTAAGTTGGTTAATAACGTATCTGAAGAGCGAAGTGTTGCGCCTAAGTCATCACTAATTCCCGAAAAATTCTTTTCTAAAGAAGAAATCATACCAGGTTTTATCTCCGATTTTATAAAATCACCATCTTTAGCAATCTCACCATCATTGGCATCTATAATAGCCAAGCCATTTCCACCCATTAAACCATCTTGATACAATCTTACAATACTGTTTTTTGAAAATTTTAAATCTGGTGTAACCTTAAATTCAACTTTTGTTTTTCCGGATTCAAAATCGTACTGAATGTTTTTAATTTTTCCAATTTTATTACCTTTTACCGTTACTGGCGAAGCCATAGACAACGAATTATAATCGAATTCTGTGTAGTAGGTATTTGTGCTTGTAAATAATTCTTCACCCTTTAAATACGTGAATAAATAAATACAAAAAGCGATACCAGCAATGACCAGTACGGCTGTTTTAACTTCTCTTGAAATTTTCAATGGGCTATTCTTTGGTTTAAAACAAAATTATGAATAAATATATAAATAATATTCTTAATCCTTTGCGGATTTCAACGCTTCCGTCATGCTAATTCTTTTACCGCCTTTAAAAGCGACAATAAAAGCTTCTGAATAGGCTTTTCTTGCTTCTGTTAGCAAATTTTGAATTTTAGTGTAGTCTGAAGTTTTACCGCTATAATATTTATATAGATTGCCTGCCTTTTCTCTACTTATATCACTAAGACCCTTAAAATTATAGGATTTAGGCTCTAATGCTCTAGAACTCGCAGAAATTTGAACTTTGAAGGTTACATCCTTAACGATGTTGGGTGTCTCATCCTTTTTTTGAACGACGCCTTCCCCTTCTCCAATTGATAACGAGGTGCCTACATTTAAATCTAATTCTTTTTTATACTCTATAATGGCATCTTTTATCGCTGTGGCTATTTTTGTTTGGCCATTTTTTGAATTTAAAAAAGCACCTTCGGTCTTATTGGTTATAAACCCTGTTTCTATCAAAACACTTGGCATATAAGTATTATGCAATACCCATAAACTTAATTGCTTAATTCCCCTACTCTTTCTTTTTAATTTTCCTGAAAAATTATCTTCTACCTTACGAGCCAATACAATACTTTGCTCTACATAAAACTCTTGCTCAATTCCTAATGCTATTACAGACTCTGGTGAACTAGGATCAAAACCTTCATAATGCTCTTCGTGATTATCTTCTAAAAAAATCACTTCATTTTCTGCTTTTGCCACAGACATATTTCGTTCGTCATTTTTGGCACCCAAAACATAAGTTTCTGTGCCATAGGCTTGTGAATTATGTGCATTACAGTGTACCGAAACAAATAAATCTGCATCTGCTTTGTTTGCTATTGCCGAACGTTCATGCAACTCTAAAAACACATCTGTTTTACGGGTGTAAATGACTTTAACATCTGGATCTTTTTCGAGTTGTTTACCCAATTCTAAAACCACCTTTAACGCTATATCCTTTTCTTTATAACCATTTTTAGTAGGTCGACCAGGATCTTTTCCGCCATGACCAGCGTCTAACACAACCACAAATCTATCGTCTTGTCCATATAAATCACTTTGAGATGTTAAAGAACTTATAAATAAAAGTAGTAAGAATACTATTAAGTGTTTTTGCTTCGTTTGCATATTTTTATTAACGATTTATAATCTCGGTTTATTACATAGTTATAATTGCTACAGCCTATTTTTCAACTTTATGATTTTAATAAATCAATCACAAAAAAATAACTGTACTTTTGGCGTTTCAAAAACCGAGCCATACTTTTACAAAAATACATTTAAAAGGATTGCGTACAAATAGAATAAACATACTTTTTTTATTGAGTTTTACAGTGTTTATAAACACGTTGAGCTTTGCACAAGAATTACCTAAATCTAGCGTATCAATTCCTGCCAAAAAGCCTATAGACACCACTAAAATAACGGCAGGCGAAATTGTTAAACTCCCAGTAAACACAACAGAGACTGATTCTACAAAAAAAGACTCTTTAAAAAAGAAAGAGTTTTTAACTGGTATTGTAAAATATAGAGCAGCAGACTATGTTTCTATGAACCAAAAGAAGCAAAAAATCTATATGTACAATGAAGCCGAAGTGCTGTATGAAGATATGGAAATAAAAGCTGGTATCATTGAAATTGATTATAGCAAAAACCTTGTATATGCTGGCCGAATAAAAGACTCTACAGGTTACTCGCAACGTCCTGTGTTTACCCAAGGGGAAAATGTTATTGAACCAGATTCTATTGTGTTTAATACGGAAACTAAAAAAGCTATCGTTTTTAACTCTAAAACCGAACAGCAAGGATTTAAGGTATACTCGCCAATAACCAAAAAGGAAAATGACTCGGTCTATTTTATGAAAAACAGTAAATTCACTACTGCCGAAGATGAAGAAGATCCTGAATACCAGTTTGTGACATCTAAAATGAAATTGGTCCCTAACAAAAAGGTAATCGTAGGACCTACATATATGGAAATCTATGGTGTACCTACACCTATTGCATTACCTTTTGCATTCTTTCCTATGACACAAAAACAAACCTCAGGAATTATATTTCCGTCCTTTGGTGAAGACACTGGTAATGACAGAGGGTATTTTATTCAAAATGGTGGTTATTATTTTGCTATTAATGATTATTTAGATTTAGCAGTTTTAGGAGATTATTACACAAATGGTAGTTATGGATTACGCATAGAGAACAATTATGCAAAACGTTATAAATATAGAGGAAACGTTAGTTTTAGATATGAAAACTTACTGAATAGTGAACGTGGTTTTTCAGACTTTACTCAGAGTACTATTTACAACCTTAGATGGTCACATAGCCAAGACTCTAAGGCGAACCCAAATGCTCGTTTTTCTGCTTCTGTAAATTTAGGAAGTAGCTCCTATTATCAAGAATCTGTAAACCAATTAAATCAATCTAACTTTTTAAATAACACTTTAGCCTCTTCTGTGTCGTATTCTAAAACGTTTGCTGGAGAACCTCAGGTTAATTTAAGCTTAACAGCTTCACATAGTCAAAACACCAATACGGGCGACATTAATTTAACCTTACCAACATTACAAACATCTATAGGTAGAGTTTATCCATTTGCTCCAAAAACGGGTTCAAAAAAAGGGGTTATTCAAAATATAAACTTTCAAGTGACATCACGTGGCGAATATTCAATCGTTACTAACGACAGTATTTTTGGTAAAAGTGAAATGTTTGATGACGCCAAAGTAGGTATGAAACACAGCTTACCTATTACAACTAATTTTAAAGTGTTTGATTATTTTAGTGTGAGTGCAAATGCTAACCTAGATGAAAATTGGACGCTAAAAACCGTTAAAAAATACTACGACCAAACGAATGAAGAAGAAGTTTCTATCGACCAAAATGGATTCGACCGTTTCTTAACCTATAATGTTGGTGCCAGTATTGGTACAACCATTTACGGAATGTTTAATTTTGAAAAAGAAGGAAAAGACCCAAGAATTCAAGCCATTAGGCATGTCATAAGACCATCTTTGTCCTACTCTATTACTCCAGCCTTTGATCAGTATTACGAAACCTATGATGTTGTTGATGCAGATGGTACGACCTCTGAAGTAGAATATACACGTTTTGAAAATTCCCTCTACGGCAGTCCTAGTAATCGCTACTCTAGCAGTGTTGGCTTATCTATTGGTAATAATCTAGAAGCAAAAATCAGAGCTAAAGATTCTACTAAAACAGAGCCAGAAAAAGTATTTATACTAAATAATTTAAACTTTTCTACAGCATATGATTTGGCTGCAGATTCGTTAAATATAAGTCCTGTAAGAGTTAGTGGTGGTACTCAAATACTCAATAATAAAATGAGTATTAATTTTGGAATGACGTTAAATCCATATGCTCTCGATAGCAATAATAATGTGGTTAATACATTTAATATTGACAATGGCGGAAGTTTATTTAGACTAACATCTGCAAATTTAACGATGAGCTACACCTTATCTAATGATAGTTTTTCTGGAGATGAATCTGCGGAAGACAGTGCAGCATCTAGAGAGTCTGCGCGTTCAGGTGGACGAACTGATGATTTATTTGGAAGATCTGAAGACTACGCAGACAAACGCCTCTCTGACCAAGACAAAAACAAAGATAAAAAAGAGGAAAAGAACGATTTTTATAACTACAAAATGCCTTGGAGTTTAAGATTAGCCTATTCGGCTAACTATAACAATACGCAACGCCAAAATGAAATTTCATCGCATTCATTAATGTTTTCTGGTGATGTAGACTTATCACCACGTTGGAGTGTTGGTGCTTCTTCTGGATATGATTTTTTAAATCAAGGGTTTACGTATACCCAATTACGTTTTGAACGTGATTTATTGAGTTGGCGTATGAATTTTTCTTGGATCCCTTTCAGTGATCGAAGCTCATGGAATTTCTTTATTGGTATTAAATCAAGTATGCTTTCTGACTTAAAATACGACCAAAGAAAACGTGCTGATAGAAGCGTTGGAAATTAATTACTTTCTCATTATTTAAAAGCCCATATTTAGTTTTAGCTAATTTAAAACAAGTATAACTTTACTTTAAATTTTCTTAAAAAATACATTAAATTTGAAGTATTGTATAACTTAAACGCCTTCTCATTTTTGAGAAATATTATGAAAAAAATAATAAATACACCTAAAGCACCTGCTCCAATAGGACCTTACAATCAAGCCGTATTAGTTGGTAACACATTATACACATCTGGACAAATAGCTCTACACCCAGAGACAATGGCCTTAGTCACAGACGATATTAAAACGGAGACCAAACAGGTTATGGAAAATATGAAAGCCGTTTTAGAAGCTGCAGACATGAGCTTTGAAAACGTTATTAAATCATCCATATTTATTAGCGATATGAATAACTTCAAGCAAATCAACGAAGTTTACGGAACCTATTTTGATGAAGCTACTGCGCCAGCAAGAGAAACGGTTGAAGTTGCTAATTTACCAAAATTCGTGAATGTTGAAATTAGCATGATTGCTATTAAATAGTCGCAAAAATCATCATTCTTATTGCCTTTGGAAACAATTTGAATGAAGAAATGTAATTTTTACCAACCCCTTTTAAGCTTCAAAAATGCGCATAGAACATGATATTAAATTAGGTTTTAAAGATGTAATGATTAGACCTAAACGCTCTACATTAAAAAGTAGATCTCAGGTGTCTTTAGAACGCGATTTCACTTTTTTAAACAGTACAGCAAGCTGGAAAGGCGTTCCTATCATGGCAGCCAATATGGACACAGTAGGCACGTTTGAAATGGCTCTAGAATTATCTAAACAAAAACTATTTACAGCCATTCATAAACATTACGCTGTAGAGCAATGGCATTCCTTTTTAGCCAATGCGCCAAAAAACATAGAAGATTATATCGCTATTAGCACAGGTACAGGACCAGAGGATTCTAGTAAATTAAAAGCTGTTTTTAATAGCAATCCTCAATTAAAATTTATTTGCATTGATGTTGCTAATGGCTACTCAGAACATTTTGTAGAATTTGTTCAGCATACAAGAGCGCAATATCCTGATAAAGTAATAATCGCTGGTAACGTTGTAACTGGTGAAATGGTAGAACAACTTCTCCTATCTGGAGCAGATATTGTAAAGGTTGGTATTGGACCAGGAAGTGTGTGTACAACACGTGTAAAAACTGGTGTTGGTTATCCGCAATTGTCAGCAATTATAGAATGTGCTGATGCTGCTCATGGTCTAGGAGGTCAAATTATAAGCGATGGTGGTTGTGCCACACCTGGCGATGTTGCAAAAGCTTTCGGTGCAGGTGCAGATTTTGTAATGCTTGGTGGTATGTTTTCTGGGCATACAGAAAGTGGCGGCGAATTAATTACAAAAAATGGCGAACAATACAAACAATTCTATGCTATGAGCTCTTCTACTGCTATGGATAAATACGTAGGAGGTGTTGCAGAATAC
Source organism: Winogradskyella eckloniae (assembly GCF_013249045.1). GTDB lineage: Bacteria > Bacteroidota > Bacteroidia > Flavobacteriales > Flavobacteriaceae > Winogradskyella > Winogradskyella eckloniae. Next base: position 73,490 of record NZ_JABRWP010000012.1, on the reverse strand, counting down.
AGAGCAAGCGAAGGCAAAACGGTTGAAGTGCCTTTCAAAGGCGACGTTAAACATACCTTACAAGATATTTTGGGAGGCATTAGAAGCACATGTACCTATGTTGGTGCCGAACGCTTAAAAGAATTAACAAAACGTACAACATTTATTCGCGTAGCAGAACAAGAGAATCAGGTTTATAATTCGTAATAAACACTAACATTACTTCTTTTATTTTTACTGTTTATACACCATTTCAAACCATTCGCAAACGACTAACATATTCTCTGTTGGCACAGTGTTATTTTCATTAAATACACTGGAAAAAAATTCCCAATGCGCTTTTTTCCAAGCATCCAAAGGCTCAATATCAGTTCCCATATCTAAAGCTGCATATGCTTCTGAAATTTTATTAAAAGGTATTGTATCTACTTTAGTAGTTTGAATTATTGCTTTTGCTTTTCCCGAAAAATCAGTAATAATATGCTTTGTTCCAATGGCTGGCAATCCTACATTGGCCGCTTTATACATGTAATACAAACCAGAACTGGCTTTCTTTTTCCCCTTTAAAACTAATTCTGCTAAACGGTTGGCATCGGCTTCATTATTATGAAAAAACCATGACTCTGGCATTCTATCCGATTTAAATTCTGGATGTTCTTTCAAATAATCTTGCCAAATATCAATGACACTTTGATCAATGTTGTCTTGTAAGTTTGACGCAGCCAAGGTATCTTGTTCAATATCTAATGCATTTGAAATGTTCGATGTCGTTGCGTCTTTACAACTAAATGGCAATACAATTAGTAAGATCAGTATTTTTTTCATCACTTTGGCTTTAATTCACTTTGGTTCAAAATGAAAGTTACAATTTAAACCGCAATATTAGAGTTTCTAAAAGTTTTAATATTTTTACAATTCTAATGACCAAACAAGACTTAAAAGATTTTTTAGACGAGAAAGTTGTACTTTATAACAACCCAAAGTTTATCGACAGCGACCCAATTCAAATTCCTCATTTATTTTCTAAAAAAGAAGATATAGAAATTTCTGCATTCTTAACAGCTACTATTGCTTGGGGAAATCGAAAAAGCATTATAAAAAATTCGCATCGTATGATGCAACTACTAGACCACTCCCCTTTTGAGTTTATTATGCAACACCAACAAAACGACTTAAAGCGTTTTGATGGATTTGTTCACAGAACATTTAACAGTGAAGATTTAAAACAATTTGTAAAAAGCCTTCAGCATATTTACCGAGAACATCAAGGTCTTGAAGCCGTCTTTGCAAAACACGCTGAAAATAATTCGCTACAAAATAGTATCCATTATTTTAAAAATGTGTTTTTTGAAATGCCGCATTTAGAACGTTCTAAAAAACACGTGAGTGATCCGCAAAAAAACTCAGCGGCTAAACGTATCAATATGTTTTTACGTTGGATGGTTAGAAAAGACAACAATGGTGTAGATTTCGGAATTTGGAATTCACTCTCACCATCGCAATTAAGTTGTCCTTTAGACGTACATTCTGGAAATGTAGCTAGAAAATTAGGACTATTAAATCGCAAACAAAATGATGGTAAAGCCTTAGCAGAATTAGACAAATCATTAAGGCAATTTGACCCGAAAGATCCCGTTAAGTATGATTTTGCTCTTTTTGGATTAGGTGTTTTTGAAGGTTTTTAAATCTAAGAACAGCGTATAAAAAAAGGTTTCCAATGTGGAAACCTTTTTTTTATGAATTAAAGTATTTTAAATTAGCCCTTTAACCAAGCTGACTTTAATGCTTTTTGACTTTCAGTTGCGTTTTCATCATCCATCAATTTCTCCTCAGATGCGTACGCTTTGGTTAACGTTGCTTTTATTAGAATTGGCGTTCCATCACGTTCTAAATCCATAGTGATTTCCTGTCCTTCTTGCCACCCAAACATACCACCAATAACACCTTGCGCATTGGCTAAAGTTAAATCTGTTCCGTTAACTTTTTTAATAACATCACCTGCTTTTACACCTTGTTCATTCCAAAACGAATTTTTCTCTACCATTGGCGAAAAGAAAATAATACCTTTTTCTTGGTCACCATCAAAAATAACATTTTGGCCTCCTGCAAAAATATAGTTCGTTTCTACTTGAGATGCTCCCATTTTTAAACCTGCCATTGCAAAAAATTCTTCGTAATTAATTGGCACATCTCCTTCTACATGCGTTTTTAAGAATTCACCAACACTTGGGTAGGTCATTGCTGTAATTTCTGCAATTAAATTATCATCTTCAAACGGTTTTTCTTTTCCGTATTTTGCAGATAATTCTTTCATTAAAGTTAACATACTTCTATGACCATCACTTTCTTTACGCATTAAGATATCAATACACATACCTATTAATGCACCTTTCATATATACGTTATAATATTGAGAAGCATAAGGTTCATCTAATACGTTTTCACTCATAATAGTAAAACTCATAGCATCATCTAAACGCGATCTCGAAATTGAAATTTTAGACTGCATTGAGTTAAAGAATGTTGCTTCATCAACTAATCCTTCATAAACTTGAAAATGTTGCGCAAAATATTCAGTAACACCTTCATACATCCATAAATGCTTAGAAAATGTTGGTTTATTATAGTCAAAATAGTGTACATCTTCAGAATGCACAGATAATGGTGTTACAATATGAAAAAACTCATGTGCTACAACATCAATCATAGACGCTTTAAGTGCTTCTAAAGGGCTGTTTTCACTAAAAACAACGACTGTAGATGTATGGTGTTCTAACGCACCAAAACCTTTTGGAGACGTTTCATCTCCTTTAGATAAATACACATATATATCATAACGTGGTGTACTATTTACATCACCTAAATAGCTCTTTTGAGCTTCCATCATTTTATATACAGTTTCTTTTAAACTTGCCGCAGTATGCTTACCTGTTGGAGAATACAAGCTTAAAACAATTTTTATATCGCCAACCATAAATTCTTCAACATCTAATTTCCCATACATCATTGGGTTATCTGTAATGTCAAAATAACGTTGAGCAAAATAACTGCTTGTAATAACAGTACCATTTTCGCTAGATTTAACACCCTTATCTTCTAATGCAGATGTTCTAACAAAATTTGCTGGTGCTGTAACATCTAATGCGTATTGATTGTTTTTTAAAGAATCAAAATAACCAATAAAACCGTGTAGGTTTAACACGTAATTTTCATTTTCAATATTGGTACCTGCTGGAGAAAAAGGTTGCTCACCTCCTATGCCACCTGTTGTTTCAATATCAAAAGTATCATTGATATAATATTGAAGCTTATCTAATTTAGTTGCTTCAGCTATAGTCCAAGTATTAGTATCTACCTTTGTAACAATTAATTCATTTCCTTCGTAATCCAAGGCTTTAAAATCATCAACATATTTACCAAAATCACTTACCGAATACGTTCCTTGTACCACTCTAGGTAATCTGTAAGTTACTGTTTCTGCGGTAAAACGACCTGGATTAATGGTTACAGGTACTCTATCATTATCTACAGCTGTTAAATCTAACGCTGTAACAATAGGATTGCTAATGGCCAAATCATCTACTGTTTGTTTTGCAGATCCACAACCTACTAAAACGACACCTAAGCCAAGCATGGCTAAATAATTCTTCATGTTTAAATTTTTAATTTTTTTATAAGACGCACAAATCTACAATGTGTTACTATTAAAAACCTAAAGGTTTTGTTAAATTCGCAATATGTCGCAACCTTTAGTTAGTATTTTAATCCCTTTTAAAAACACGGAAGCCTTTATTGCTGAGTGTATTCAGTCTATTTTAAATCAAACTTACAACAATTGGGAAGCTATTTTCATTGATGATAATTCCGATGATAATTCGTACAAAATAGTCGAAAATTATACCAAAACAGACTCTAGACTTAAAGTTTTCAGAAATAATAACTCAGGAATTATAGACGCCTTACAAACGGCTTATTCTTATAGTTCAGGCAGCTATATTACCAGAATGGATAGTGATGATAAAATGACATCTATTCGATTGGATACTATGGTTACTAGCCTTGAAACATATGGCAAAGGGCATTTAGCTGTAGGACAAGTAAACTATTTTAGAGCAGATGGACTTAGTGATGGGTTTGCACGATATGAAGCTTGGCTCAATCAACTAACAATTAAAGGCACAAATTATTCTGAAATCTATAAAGAATGCGTAATTCCGTCGCCTTGTTGGATGCTTCATCGTGATGATTTTGATGCTTGTAATGGATTTAATTCTGAGATTTATCCTGAAGATTACGATTTAGCATTCCGATTTTATAAAGCAAATTATACCTGCATTCCTTGCGATAAAGTATTACTACACTGGCGAGATTACAGCACAAGAACCTCTAGAACGCACGAGCATTATGCAGAGAATTCATTTTTAGACCTAAAAGTGAAATATTTTTTAGAGTTGAATTACGATGCCTCTAGACCATTAGCCATTTGGGGCGCAGGACACAAAGGCAAAACCTTAGCCAAAATATTATTGAAACAACAGATTCCGTTTTATTGGATTTGTGATAACCCAAAGAAAATAGGAAAACATATTTACGACCAAGCGCTTTATAATTTTGATTATTTGGCCGAACTTAAAAATCCTCAAAGTATTGTAACTGTTGCTAACACCAAAGCACAAGAAGAAATAACAAATTATTTTGAAATTCAAAATATGCAATCCATGATTGATTATTTCTTTTTCTGTTAAATTTCTCAGAAGCTGAACAAGGTTATCTGTAATGATTATTTATATTTGAACAATTGATACCTACTAGTTTTTTGAAATCTGCTAGGTCTTTAAATTAGCAACTATAACAACAACGAATGCAGTTTAAAAATCCCGAATTACTTTACGCACTATTTCTGCTGGTTATTCCTATTCTTATACATTTATTTCAGCTTCGTCGTTTTCAAAAAGTTGAATTTACCAATGTTAAGTTTTTAAAATCTGTAAAACTACAAACACGTAAAAGTTCTCAACTTAAAAAATGGATAACACTTTTTACGAGAATGTTACTTTTAGCCTGTGCGATCATAGCGTTTGCCCAACCCTTTATTCCAAACACGGAAGCGTATAATGACAGCCAAGAAACCGTTATATATCTAGACAATTCTTTTAGCATGCAAGCCAATGGAAATAACGGAACATTACTCAATGAATCTATTCAAGATATCATAAATACAATTCCTGAGGACGAAACCATAAGTCTTTACACCAATGATAAAACCTTTAGAAACACAACGGTTAAAGCCTTAAAAAATGATTTAATTCAATTAACACATTCACCAAACCAGCTCAACTATGATGCCGTTTACTTAAAAGGAAAGCAGTTGTTTTCTAATGCAGCAGCCGCAACAAAAAATTTGGTATTGGTATCCGATTTTCAGCAAAATGAATCGCTTTTAAATTTTGAAAAAGACACTACGATTCAGCTAAAATTAGTACAACCAAAATCGACATTAGTTTCAAATATTAGCATTGACAGTGTATTTATTTCTAATGCTACTTCTGAAACTTTAGATTTACATGTAAGATTATCTAACCAAGCGGAACCAGTTGACAACGTTACCATCTCACTATTTAATGATAATGTCTTACTCTCAAAAAGTGCAGTAGCGATTGAAGACGAAGCAGAAGCCATTTTTACCATGGCCAATAACAAAGCCATTAATGGAAAAATAACGATTGAAGATGCAGGTTTGCAATATGATAATACCTTCTATTTTAACATTAATTCAAAACCAAAAATTAAAATTTTAGCGATTAATGACGCTGCAGATGATGCGTTTTTAAATCGGATTTATACGGAAGATGAATTCAACTTTAAAAGTTTTAAACTAAACGCTCTTAATTTTAATTTAATTCCTGAACAAAACCTTATCATTCTCAATGAAATAAATAACATTTCTAATGCTTTAAAAACCGCTTTAATGGCGTTTAAAAATGATGGTGGAAAATTATTAATTATTCCTTCAACTAAAATTGACTTAAATTCTTATAATCAAATATTTAGAGATTTAAAACTTAGGACTTTTTCCAAAACAAATTCTGATGAAAAACGCATTACTAGCATTAACTATAATCATCCACTTTTGGCTAATGCTTTTTATTCTAAAGTGACTAATTTTCAATATCCAAAGGTTGAGAAATCATATCGTTTTGCTTCAAATGCTAACACCGTTTTATCCTATGAAGATGGTTCGCCTTTTTTAGTAGGTAACACTCATACTTACGCGTTTTCTTCGGCCTTAAATTCTGATAATTCAAACTTTAAAAATTCACAATTAATAATTCCTGTATTGTATAATTTAGGTTTACAGAGTTTAAAACTTTCAAAATTGTATTACACTATTGGTCAGCCAAATTCTATTGCTATTCAAGCTTCAATTGGTCAAGATGACATCTTAACTTTAGACTCTGAAGAAACGTCTGTGATTCCGCTTCAAAAAACATACAGCAAATCGGTTGTGCTAGAAACTGAAGATTTTCCTAATGTAGCCGGAATTTTAAACGTTAAGAATAAAGAAAGCATACTCGAAAACCTCAGTTTTAATTACAACAGAGCAGAAAGCAACCTTAGTTATTACGATTTAAATGCTTTTACTGACACAGATGTAGATACACGTTTGTCAACGGCAATTAATAATATAAAAAGTAACACAAGTATTAATGCGTTATGGAAATGGTTTGTTATTTTTGCACTACTATTTCTAATAATTGAAATGTTACTTCTAAAATATCTTAAATGAACGCACTCATAAAATCTGCAACCATCGTTGATTCTAAAAGTGATTTTCACAATGAAACGGTTGATATTTTAATTGAAAAAGGTCGTATTTCCAAGATTTCAAAACGCATTACTAATCCCAAAAATTACAAAGAAATTAAACTGGACAATTTGCATGTGTCGCAAGGTTGGTTTGATAGTAGTGTCTCTTTTGGCGAACCTGGTTATGAGGAACGCGAAATTATTAGCAATGGTTTAAAAACTGCAGCGAATTCTGGTTTTACGGGTGTGGCTTTAAATGCCAATTCTAATCCTGTGATTGATAGTTATGCAGACATTACGTTTGTAAAATCTAAAGCCCAAGATCATGCGGTTAGCCTCTATCCTATTGGTGCGTTGACGCAAGGAAGTCAAAGTGAAGACTTAGCGGAATTGTTTGATATGACTAATGCTGGCGCAGTTGCTTTTTACGATTACCAAAAGCCAATTTGCAATCCTAACTTAATGAAAATTGCGTTGCAATACGCAAGTAATTTTGATGGCTTGGTGTGTTCTTTTCCACAAGAATCTAAAATTTCTGGTCTTGGTGTTGCCAATGAACATATTAATAGTACCAAATTAGGTTTAAAAGGAAATCCGGCTTTAGCTGAAGAACTCCAAGTCGCTAGAGATTTATTTTTGTTAGAATATACCGAAGGTAAACTGCACATTCCAACAATTTCTACAGCAAAATCAGTAGAATTGATTAGAGCAGCAAAGGCTAAAAAGTTAAATGTAACCTGTAGTGTTGCCATTCATAATTTACTATTTACAGACGACGTTTTACACAGTTTTGATACCAATTACAAGGTATTGCCACCTTTAAGAACACAAACCGATTGTGATGCTTTAATTGAAGGTTTAAAAGATGGCACTATTGATATGGTTACTACAGACCATAACCCAATTGATATTGAAGACAAAAAGATAGAATTCGATTATGCCAAATACGGAACTATTGGTTTAGAATCTGCTTTTGGAGCGCTACAAACGCTATTTACAACAAAGAAAACAATTAGTCTTTTAACCCAAGGAAAATCGAGGTTTGGCATTTCTGAAACCACAATAAACGAAGGTGAATTAGCCGATTTAGCTTTATTTAATCCAGATACGTCTTATGAGTTTAGTAAGAGCGATATTACCTCTCGTTCTAAGAACAGTATGTTTTTGGGAACTCAATTAAAAGGGAATACTTATGGCATTATTGCCAACAATAAAATTGCATTAAAATAATGAACCAAAATACCATAGACGAAGGCAAAACTTTAGGTTTAGTAGCTTACTTAACCTTATTGGGTACGCTGATTGCGTTTTTTATGAACCAAGACAAAAAGAATCCGTTTACGGCTTTTCATATTAGACAAGGTTTAGGCTTAGGTATTCTTTATATGATTATTGCTTTTGGAGTGAGTAGCATGGATAGCATGATGGTAAGTATGTCATTTTGGCTCTTTTTTTCAATTCTATATTTCTATGGTTTAATAGGAGCGATTTCAGGGAAAATGAATAAAATTCCATTCATTGGAGATGTGTTTCAAACTATATTTAAATCTATAGGCCAATAATTATGTCGAAATTACACTACATCACAAGACCTTCTTCTTTAAAAGAAAACGCACCTCTTTTAATCATGTGTCATGGTTACGGAAGTGATGAGAATGATTTGTTTTCTTTTGCTTCAGAATTACCAGAAGAATTAATGATTATTTCTTTACGAGCACCTTACGCTATGCAACCATACGGAAATGCGTGGTATGCTATAAATTTTGATGCTGATAAAGGCAAATGGAGTGATAACGAACAGGCTAAAGAATCGGTTGGTAAAATTGCGGAGTTTATTGATTATGCTTGTAATACCAATGCTGTAGATTCTAAAAACGTAACCTTACTAGGATTTAGCCAAGGGACTATTTTAAGTTATGCTGTAGCATTAACTTATCCTGATAAAGTAAAAAACATTGTGGCTTTAAGTGGTTATGTGAATGAAGATATTATTCCGGCTTCTATAAATAAAGCAGACGTTTCGCATCTTAACTTCTTTTGTTCTCATGGTTCTGTAGACCAAGTTATTCCTGTTGATTGGGCACAAAAAGCACCTGTGTTTTTAAACGCTTTAGATATTAATCATGTATATTCTGAATATCCTGTAGGACATGGTGTTGCACCTCAGAATTTTTATGATTTAAAGGCTTGGCTAGAAAAGCATATTTAGATTAATTTACTGAAGGATACATTAAATATTCTACCAATTTATATTTAAGATTATTGGCCTCGTCAATCTCATAGCTCACAAAAATTTCGCCCCAAAATTCGCCATCAGTAAAATTGGCAATAATCCATTTGTGGTTTAAAATTCTAATATTATTTATTAATAATTTAGAACTCGTCATGGAAACATATGGTACAATTGGATGATCATCGCCTTCATAATCATTCATATTATACAAACCTTCTTTTATCGCAGGTATGAGCTGTGTTGTATTATAACCTTGGGCTTCAAAATATGTTAAGGCGTCTTCATTTCCATCAATATTGAAATAACTCATTTCAAAATTGTGCTCCTCCATGTCCTTTATTTTCTGTTCGCTTGCTTTGAGTTGTGATTTAACATTTACTATATCTTCTTCATATTTATCTAATATGTTTTTTGAATTTACATATTGAAAAATCAATAACAATACTGTAAAAATAAATAGATACATTAAAATTTTATTCTTCATGCTTAAATGGAAATTTGTAAATTATCGTATGCTAAAAAAACGTTTTCTGGTAATGATTTTTGTACATCATCATGAAAACCTAATAAATGACTAATATGTGTTAAATACGCTCGTTTTGGTTTTACTTGCTTTATAAACGCTAAGGCTTCTTCTAAATTAAAATGAGAAATATGCGATTTGATTCTTAAGGCATTAATGACTAATACATCTAAATTTTCTAGTTTTTTAATCTCTTCCTCACTAACCGTTTTCATGTCTGTTAAGTAAGCAAAATTACGAAAACGATAACCAAACACCTGAAGCTTATAATGTAATCCTTCTATAGGTTGCACATCTATATTGCCAACCAAAAAAGAAGCATTCTCAATATAATGTTTGGTTACACTTGGTACACCTGGATACTTCTCACCTGTTGTGAAAATATAATCAAATCGTTTTTCTAAGGATTCAAAAACACGCTGATGTGCATACAAATCTATATCGCCTTGTCTAAAAAAAAATGGTCTAATATCATCTAATCCCATGGTATGATCTGCATGCTCGTGGGTAAAAATAATGCCATCTATTTTTGTCACTTTAGCCGTTAGCATTTGTTGCCTAAAATCAGGACCACAATCAATAACAAATGTATAATCATCCCACTCTATTAATACAGAAACTCGCAAACGTTTATCTTTTGGGTTACTGCTTAAACAAACCGGATGATCACTTCCTATTATAGGAATTCCTTGCGACGTACCTGTTCCTAAAAATGTAATTTTCAAACTAAATTGGTTTAAAACAAAAATAAACTTATTTTTTTGTTTGCAATAGTAAATTAATACCTTTGCGAAAACGATGTAAACCCAATTCTATGAAGGAAATAACGTATAAAGGTGATACTTTAATTGAAAATATTCCATCGCTAAAAGACAAAGCGCTTCGTATTAATCTTAATGCAGATATTTATGGTACCTTTTCTGAAATTGGTGCTGGACAAGAAACAGTACGTCATTTCTTTAGAGCTGGTGGTGCTTCCGGAACTATTGCAAAAGCAATGTCTGCTTATGATAAAGACTTTAGTGATGCCATTTACGGTATTGAAGATGACAAACGCTATGTAACAGAAGCTAGGCTTCGTAAAATGCTAAACCATGAAGTGCGCTTAATGGAAGAGCGTATTACCAGAGATACTAATCCTAATAAAATATTTTTCTCTTATGCAAATACAGTAGCCACTATTGATTTTGCTAAAAAATATAAAGGACATGGTTGGGTAGGCATAAAATACCAAGTAGGACCAAATGAGGAGTATAATGATATTATTCTTCATGTTAGATTTAAAGAAACCGATGCACGTTTACAACAAGAAACTTTAGGTAAATTAGGAACTAACTTGGTGTATGGTGCTTTTTACAAGTATAATCAGCCAAGAAAACTTCTAAGATATTTATACGATCACTTAGACAAAGATCAACTAGAAATTGACACTATTAATTTTTCTGGACCTGTGTTTAAAGATGTAGATAACCGATTAATGAGTTTACAATTGGTTAAAAACGGAATGACTGATGCCGTAATGTTTGCTCCAGATGGTAACAATGTTTTACCAGCAAGAGTTCTGTATAAGAAGAACATTTTAACTTTAAGAGGAAGTTTTAGACCAGTTACTAAAGTAAATATGGACATGTTAGAGAAATCTTACGAAATGTTCATTAAAGAAAATAAAGTAGATAAAGAAAAAACTCAGGTTGTTTTTGAAATTACCTTATCTAATTTAAGAGCCGAAGGAAAAATTGATGAGCAAGATTTTATGGATCGTGCAAAATTATTATGTTCTCTAGGTCAAACGGTATTAATATCTAATTTCCAAGAGTACTATAAATTAGTGGAGTATTTCTCTCAATATTCTAGAGCGAGAATGGGATTAGCCATGGGAGTTAACAACCTAGTTGATATTTTTGATGAAAAATATTACCGTCATTTAAGTGGTGGAATTTTAGAAGCCTTTGGTAAGCTATTCTATAAAGATTTGCGTGTATATCTTTATCCAATGCAAAACAAAGATGGTAGCTTAACAACGAGCGAAAACTTAAAAGTTCACCCACGTATGAAAGAATTATATAAATTCTTTAAGTACAATGGTAAAGTTGTTGACATTGCAGATTTTGACACGTCTAACTTAACAGTATTCTCTAGAATTGTACTAAAAATGATTGCAAATAATGATGAAGGCTGGGAAAAAATGTTACCAGAAGGTGTCGCAAAACTAATTAAAGAAAAAAGTTTATTTGGCTGTGAATCCGAAGAGGTTTTGCATAAAAACTAAGCTAAGTTATATTTTAAAAAAAAGCGTATTGAAATTTTCAATACGCTTTTTTTTTACGTCTTCTGTTATAACTTTATATACTTTTCTTTACAAGGTTCAATGCAAGGGTAGCTTAAAATTAGCGTATTGCCATCTATAACAAAATTATAAGCCCAACCACTATCTGAACAATTATCTGGCGTTAAATTAGAATCTGTATAAACTCCTATATATAAATCATCTGTAGTTGCACTATTACAAATACTTTCAGTGCTACTAAATGTTCCATCTTCAAAAAACGTAATCGTTTTTTCACTATCAATATCTTGAAATGTTCCATTTCCATCTCCAGGATCTGACAATACTTCTATCAATTTCCAATTCCCAATTAAATCTGCATCTTCTGTATCATCATCACTACAAGACACCAACGTTATGATTACCAATAAGATATATACTAATTTCTTCATATATCCATTTATTTAGTAGATGTACAACACTATAAAAGGTTGCGTTGATATTTTAATTATTCAAAAAAAAAAAAATCTAAACATCCAAAATCTGCTCAGTATGAGCCTTAGTCTTAACTTTAGATATTACATCTGTTAAAACACCATTTTCGTCAATTACAAAAGTGGTTCTATGAATACCATCGTACTCTTTTCCCATAAATTTCTTTGGTCCCCAAACACCAAAAGCTTCAATAACAGCCTTATCCTCATCGGCCAACAAAGGGTATTGAAATCCATATTTAGTTTTAAAATTAGACTGACGCTTAGCACTATCCGCACTTACGCCAATAATGTCATAGCCCAAAGATTGAAAACGCTCAAAATTATCATTAAGATTACAGGCTTCAGCAGTGCAACCAGGTGTACTTGCTTTTGGGTAAAAGAATACCACTAATTTTTTCCCTTTATAATCTGATAATGAGATGGTATTCCCTTGTTCATCTAAGGCAGAAAAATTAGGAGCCTTATCGCCTACTTTTAAGTGTGTCATATTGTGTAAATTTGTATATCATGTCTTAATCGTAAAAATACAAAATGACAAAACAAGAAAAAGTTAATTTCGTTATAAATACTTTATATAAATTATATCCTGAAATTCCGATTCCTCTAGATCATAAAGATCCTTATACATTATTAATTGCCGTTTTAATGTCTGCTCAAAGTACAGATGTTCGTGTAAATCAAATAACGCCTTTATTGTTTGAACGTGCCGACAATCCTTACGACATGATAAAATTGAGTGTCGAAGAAATTAGAGAAATCATAAAACCTGTAGGTTTATCGCCTATGAAAAGTAAAGGTATTCATGGCCTATCTCATATATTAATTGATAAACACAATGGCGAAGTACCAAAAACCTACGAAGCATTAGAAGCTTTACCTGCAGTAGGACACAAAACCGCAGCTGTAGTCTTGTCTCAAGCTTTTGGTATTCCTGCGTTTCCTGTAGACACACACATTCATCGCTTAATGTATCGTTGGAATCTTACCAACGGCAAAAATGTTGTACAAACCGAGAAAGATGCTAAACGTTTATTTCCTAAAGAACTTTGGAATGATTTACATCTGCAAATTATTTGGTATGGAAGACAATATTCTCCTGCTCGAGGTTGGGATTTAGAAAAAGATATCATTACTAAAACCATTGGTAGAAAGACCGTTATTGAAGCGTATTATAAAAACAAAAAATAAGAGGTAATGGTATAATTATTGTGACCGTTTAGTAAACCATTCAACCCTTATGAAATTACGATTAATAATACTATTCTTATGTATTTCCTCATGTATTACTTTAAGAAAAGCGCCCGAATATTTTACTTATAAAGTAGAAATAGCAAAAAAGTTTAAACGTCAATTTCCTAAAGAATTAGCTTTCATTTTTGAAGACCCAAAAGATGCCAATCAATTTTATAATTACATAAATAAAAAATTTCTACTAAATGATACTGATGTTGGTCTCAACGTTCCTTTAGTTATAGACAACAATACCTATTATTTAACTTATTACGAATCCGAAATACCAGATAAAAAACTCAATTTATTAGGCCTTGCAATTGATGCCACACGCCTTGCGAATGATCGCGATCCTCTTTTTAATGATAACTATGTGCAACGTAAAGGTCATTGGTTTATAGCCATTACTGTTTTTGATGCTTTTGATAAAAATTGTTTAGCACCAAACCATGAAGATCAAAAACTAATTCTAGACTATTTACAAATTTTGCAAAACGAATATTTAAATAGTCCATACTAAATAAAAAAACTGATAATTTCTTATCAGTTTTTTATGTTTAAGTTAATTTAGAAGTGCTTCAAACTTCAATTTATTATGATTTATAACACTCAAAGCCTTAGAGTAATTTAAAAGGAAGTTAATCGTTTCCTCTTTTGGATTTAGGTCATACATTTTTGTTTGAGAAGCGTTAGAGTAAATTTTTGCCATTTTTATAATTTATCAGTTTATATATAGCAAAAACGTAACACGAACTACTTTATTGTATCAATTTGTTAAAATAATATTATTTTGTTCAATTACTTTTCTCATATTTATAAGTGCATATCGCATTCTTCCTAATGCTGTATTGATACTTACACCTGTTCTTTCAGAAATTTCTTTAAAACTCATATCTTGATACATACGCATCAATAACACCTGTTTTTGATCCTCTGGTAACTCCTCAATAATACGACGCACATCAGATTCTACCTGATTTTTTATAATGGTCTTCTCTGCATTTAAGCTAGAATCACTTAGCACAGAAAAAATACTAAACTCACCTGTATTATGAAATTTAGGCATACGCTTGTTTTTTCTAAAATAGTCTATCACTAAATTATGAGCAATACGCATAACCCAAGGTAAAAATTTACCTTCTTCATTGTATTTTCCTCGTTTTAATGTTCTAATCACTTTAATAAAGGTATCCTGAAAAATATCTTCAGTAACATCTCTATCAAACACTTTAGAATAAATAAAGCTGTAAATTTTTTGCTTATGCCTTTCTATTAAAATTGAAAGTGCATTTTCGTTGCCCTTAATGTAGTTGGTAACCAACTCTGCGTCTTGGATAAGTTCTCTTCTCATAATAATTACTTTAAAACTGAATAGTCTCCTATTAAGTTTGGGGTTAAAAAGCTGTTTTTTAAAGTAATATTATGCTATACGCAGTAGTTTAATTAGATGAATAGATGTCAAATATAACAACAATCATTCCGAAAAAACAAAAAAAACCAGTAAATTTTAACATTTTGTCGGATAAAGAGCTCCTTTTATGGATAAAACCAGATCTTTTTAGTTAAAAATAAGCACCATTTTTAATAATAACCTCTCAATCTTGATAAAAACACACCAAAAGGAGAACATTTATTGCTATAGCTAACTACAAGAATTAGTATTACATTATGTATTCCTTACTGCCTATTATATTATCTTTGCAAACTTAGATACCGATTATTTCCTATGAGTACTACTGTATTAGATGTAAATCCTAAAGAAAATATCATTATAAAAGGTGCAAATTTGCACAATCTCAAAAATATAGATGTTGTAATACCAAGAAATAAATTGGTTGTTATAACAGGATTATCTGGTTCGGGCAAGTCTAGTTTGGCTTTTGATACGCTATATGCAGAAGGTCAACGACGTTATGTAGAAAGTTTAAGTAGTTATGCACGTCAATTTTTAGGACGTCTTAATAAACCTAAAGTAGATTATATTAAAGGTATTGCACCTGCTATTGCGATAGAGCAAAAAGTTAATTCTACAAATCCGAGGTCTACCGTTGGTACTACCACTGAGATTTATGATTATTTAAAATTATTATTTGCTAGAATTGGCAAAACCTTCTCACCTATTTCGGGAGAAGAGGTTAAAAAACATACAGTCAATGACGTCATTAATTTTATATCTAATTTTAAAGAAGGATCTAAACTACTTCTCTTGGCTCCTATTATTTTAGAAGAAGGCAGAACCATAGCAAATAAATTAAACACATTACAGCAACAAGGATACGCTCGTGTAAAAATAAATGATGATGTTGTTAGAATCGATGACGCGCTTAAAACAAAACTAAATGCAGATAAAAATCTATTCTTAGTTGTAGATAGAATTGTTTTTAAAAATGACGAAGATTTTTTAAACAGATTAGCTGATGCTATTGGCACAACCTTTTATGAAGGACTTGGTACCTGTATCATTGAATCCTTAGCAGATAAAAAACAGACCATATTCAATAATAAGTTTGAGTTAGATGGTATGCAATTTTTAGAACCCAATGCACACTTGTTTAGCTTTAATAATCCTTATGGCGCTTGTCCTAAATGCGAAGGTTATGGCGATGTTATTGGTATCGATGACGATTTAGTTATTCCAAATACAGCATTATCAGTTTATGAAAATGCCATTTTTCCTTGGCGAGGAGAATCCATGAGTTGGTACAAAGATCAATTGGTAAACAACTCGCATCATTTTGATTTTCCTATTCACAAACCTTATTTTCAATTAAGTGAAAAACATAAAGCATTAATCTGGGAAGGCAATCAGTACTTTGAAGGTTTAAATGCATTTTTTAGTGAATTAGAGTCAAAAGCGTATAAAATACAAAATCGTGTGATGCTCTCTCGATATCGCGGAAAAACAAAATGTAATGTGTGTTTAGGTAAACGATTACGAGTGGAAGCCAACTATGTAAAAATTAATAATGCAACCATAACCGATTTGGTAGACTTACCCTTAGATGAACTAACGGTATTTTTTAAAAATTTAAAGTTAAATGCATACGACGCAAAGATCGCAAAACGTCTTTTAACCGAAATTAATTCGAGATTACAATTTTTAACCAATGTAGGCCTCAATTATTTAACACTAAACCGAAAATCGAATACATTATCTGGTGGAGAAAGTCAACGCATTAACTTAGCAACATCCTTAGGCAGTAGTTTAGTTGGCTCAATGTACATTTTAGATGAACCAAGTATTGGCCTTCACCCAAAAGACACTGAACGCCTAATTGAGGTGTTAAAATCGTTACGTGATTTAGGTAATACTGTAATTGTAGTAGAGCACGACGAGGATATAATGAAAGCAGCAGATGCCATTATTGATATAGGACCAGAAGCCGGAACCTTTGGAGGCGAAGTCATGGCTGTAGGCAACTTTAAAGACATTCTTGCCGCAAATACCTTAACGGCAAATTATTTAAATGGTCAACTTGAAATTGAAGTTCCTAAAACACGTAGAACATCTAAATATAACATTGAAGTCATTGGTGCTCGTGAAAACAATTTAAAAAATATTGACGTTAATTTTCCGCTTGAAATGCTTACGGTAATTACAGGTGTCTCTGGAAGTGGAAAAAGTACTTTGATAAAAAAAATTGTATTTCCTGCGATACAAAAGAAATTAACAAGCTTTAGTGATAAAATTGGTCAAGTCTCTGAGGTAAAAGGGAACCATAGCAACATTAAACATGTTGAGTTTGTTGACCAAAACCCAATTGGCCGTTCATCGCGTTCTAATCCTGTTACTTATATAAAAGCATATGATGATATTCGTACATTATTTGCTTCCCAAAAACTTAGTAAAATTAGAAATTACGCGGCCAAACATTTTAGTTTTAATGTAGATGGTGGTCGCTGTGAAACGTGTAAAGGCGAAGGCGAAGTGACCATAGAAATGCAATTTATGGCAGATGTACACTTAACTTGTGAAACGTGTAACGGAAAGCGATTTAAAAAAGAAGTTTTAGAAGTAAAAGTAGATGGTAAATCTATTGATGATATTTTAAACTTAACCATTGACGATGCTATAGCATTTTTTAAATCTAATATAGAAACTAAAATACAAGGAAAATTACAACCGCTCCAAGACGTAGGTTTAGGTTATGTAACCTTAGGACAATCGTCATCAACACTATCTGGTGGTGAAGCACAGCGTATAAAACTTGCGACGTTTTTAGGCAAAGGCAGTAAAAGCAATAGTGCGTTATTTATTTTTGATGAGCCCACTACTGGTCTACATTTTCATGATATTAAAAAATTATTAAAATCTTTTAATGCATTGATTGCCAAAGGGCATTCAATACTAGTTATAGAACATAATATTGACCTGATTAAATGTGCAGATTACATCATAGATTTAGGCCCAGAAGGTGGTAAACATGGTGGACAATTAGTAGCTGCCGGAACACCAGAAGAACTTTCAAAAAACAAACATTCCATAACTGGTCATTACCTCAAAGAGAAATTGTAACATGGAATTAGGTCATAATTTTGAGGACGTCTATATCGATTTTAGAGAAGATGCATTTCAGACAAACCTTATTGATGTAAAATCTAAAGTGTCTACAGCACCATTGAAACGTGGTGGTTCAAATTTTAAAACGAACGTACTCGTAGAAAAATCAAGTTCTAAATTATTATACAAACCATCTATTGGTGCAGCAATCTTTAGTTTCTTATTTTTTGCTGTTGGTCTTGGATGTTTATTCTTTGGCTTGTTTCAATTCTTTAAAACAACAACTGAAATAGAATCCTTAAATTGGTTTTTATTACTTTTTGGTCTTATATTTTTTGCTGCGGGAAGTTTTCTGTTTTATAGTTTTTATAAACCTCGTGTTTTTGATAAACAATTAGGAATTTATTATAAGGCTTATACTATTGATATTCACAAAATAAAAAAGGATACTACTAAAAAATATATTCCATTAAATACTATAATTGCTCTACAAATTATTGGCGAGCATGTAAAAAGCGACAAAGGATCTTACAAAAGTTTTGAGCTTAACTTAGTACTAAATGATTGCTCTAGAAAAAACGTTGTAGATCATGGTAATTTAAAATCAATTATAATTGATGCCGAAATTATAAGTAAATTTTTAAACGTACCTATTTGGCATGCTGGTGCCATCAATTAATAAAACAAAAAGGCATAAAACAGTATTATAACCACAGATGTTGGTAATACTATTGCCATAAATGTGAAGGTGGCTACACTACATTTAAACCAGCTTACAAACCAACCTTGACCGTAAAATTGTTTTAAGGCTATCATTAAGTAAATGAATGTAGACAAGGCCACAAGCCAGTCTATCCAATCTGGAATATCCCAAATTAAATTTAAACCAAAAATAATACTGAAAACCGTAAACAGATAAGAGAAAAAGTAAAAACTGAACACCAAATGATGTGCATAACGTCCTTTTTTGAAATAAAGTAACTTAATGATAAATGCAAATATTGGTAATAAAAAGAACAGAGCAATTGGTATAGTATCGTAAAATGCATGCAATATATTACCACCATCTCTAGCTTTATAAAACTTTAGTGCCTGAGCATACATTTTTCTTTTAAGCCAACCATCGTCTTCTTTTAAACCCATGGATTCATATATTTCAGAATCCGATACTTTTACAGTAATTAAAGAATCTATTTGAGCCTCATTAAAGCCAAATGAAATATCCGTTTTTTTAGGTAAGTTTTCTAAGGAAACAATAGAATCAATTTCACGATCTGTCATCCTCGTATAAAACTGATTTTCAATTAAGGTTTCTCTAATTTTTATGCGTTCTAACGAATCTAATTTCTTATCCTCTAAAGCATCAACTATTACACCATTTCCATTATCTAATGTTTTCTTTAATTCTTCGTTTAGTTGCTCAGTTTGTGTTCTAACCGTAAAAGAAAATATAAAAAAGAAAACAACAGAAATAAACAAATACATCTGAGCAGGATGAAGATACAAGAGTCGCTTCCCTTTTATAAACGCCTTAGCAAGATATCCAGGTTTAAATAATAAAGGAATAAAGCTTTTTAAAAAGCGAGCATCAAATGAAAAATAATTACTTATCGTATTGTAAAATAAAACGCCAATGGTTAATTCGTCGTTTGTTTTTTGTCCACAATGCGGACAAAATTGAAAACCTTTCTCAAAAGGTTCTTCGCAATTTTTACAATTCTGTTGGTTGGTTTTCATATCGATAAGTGAATCAATTTTAAAAATAGTAAAATTCTATAGAATAGAAATCAAGAAAGTTACTTAAACAAAAAAACTAGACTAAACAAATCACATCAAACCATTAACAATCAGTTATTTAAATATTTTGGCACGCTGTTTGTTTACTACTTTACGAGTTTAATTTAAAACCCATTTATTATGAAACGAATACTATATTTATTTGCAGCTTTAGTCGCTATCAGCACAACTGCATTCGCAACAACTAACACAACATCAGAAGCGGAAGCTTCAATTAACAACTATGTGAGAGGTTATGGTAAGTCTTTCATATTTACTGAAGCAGGAATTGAATTTTCAGTATTTGCAGATGGTCAGTTTGATTTTTACATGCCAAATTACGGACCAAATGTAGATGTTGATATCGATACTCCAGGATTCAGTTTAAGTTTCAATTCAGGATACAACTACAATCCATATATTCAGTATGATGAGTATGGTGCTATTATTCAAATAGAAAACACACCTATATATTATGATTATTATGGACGTGTTAATCAAATAGGAAACATTTTCATTAACTACAACGGTAATGGTAGAATAAATAGAATTGGAGGTTTAAACATCTATTACAGAAACAATGTGTATTGGAGATATGACGGTTTTATTAATACATATAACAGAGCTTATGTATACAGACCATGGCACAGATTTTATGCTATACCTCATGTTAATTTCTGTATCGTACATGTAAATCCTTATAGACAATTTTACTCACCTGTAAGACATATCTATTACAGACCATACACTAATAATGTAAGACATTACAACATTGTAAGAAGAAACAACGGTCATGTTACAAGACGTGCTAATTCTACAAGAAATATACGTAGTTATGCACAAACACCTAGAAATAGAGCAGAAAGAAATATTAGAACTCGCGTACAACGTCAAAACAAAACAATTGCATCAACAAGAGCGACACGTTTAAATGAAACTGGAACGATAAGATCTAATAGAAATAGTACAACACAAACGAGAACCAGAAAAGTTTCTGAAAATGCAACGCCAACGCGATCTCAAACAAGAACGTCTACGACTAGCAGAGTGAGAACAACAGGTTCAACTGGTACTAATAGAACTATAAACACGCGTACTACAACACAGACAAAAGTACCTACAAGGACAACACGTAATAGTAACGCGACAACAAATAGAACAGTAAGAAGCACAAATAAAGTGACCAGAAGCAACAACGCTGTGTCTAATAAACGAACAGTTACAAGTAAACCTAGAACAAGTACGACTAGATCTAGTAACACAACAAGATCTAATACAAGTAGACAAAGCAATAAAAAAGCTTCTACAAAGACAAGTACAAGACGATCTAGAGGATAAAAATAATATTTTTGGTTGGTTGGATGTCCCGAATGATGTATGCTTAATTGCACCTTTCGGGACATTCTTATGTTACAGATTTAAGTTATAGAATCCTAAAAACCTCTAAGAATTTATTCTTAAATATTTTCTTATCTGCTCAGTAATATCCTTAGACACATTGAGATGATAAATAAGAATTACATATACTAAGCAAACACTTATAGATTTTAATAAAATATTTACCACAGGTTGAAATGGAAAATCCCAAAAATAAAATCCTACAGTTAATACAATTAATATCATCGCAATCTTAAGCGTACCATTAGTAAAGGGCAACATATTAAACTTCTGCTTTACAAAAATAATTTTCACAGTATTATAAATAAACACGGCTAAAAATGTAGCCAATGCAGAACCTTCAATGCCATATATAGGTATAAAAAATGCATTAAGCAAAATCGCCATTATAGCCAATAACACTCCAAAAAACAAGACCATTCTGTAATAATCACTATTAAATAATATGGCATTATTATTACCTAAACCATTATCATATAATTTGGCAAGACTCACAATTATAACTACAAAAAGTCCTCCTGTAAATTTCTCCGGAAGAATTTCGTACAGTTCATTAATATTTAAAATAATTAATAAAAATATAAACCCACTGACCACTAAAAGTGTCATGGAGCTCCGTTTGTACAAATCTTCTAATGCCACATGATCATTCTCATTAAGATATTTTGCAGACAAGGGTAGCATAATTTGATGCATAGCACGTTGCGGAACCGCAATGACAGTAGCAATAAAAATAGCAACACTATAATACGCAACTTGCTCAATATCTGGCAACATTAAACCAATCATAAATTTATCGATATCTAAAATAAGCGTAGCAACAGAACCTGCAATTATCATTAATGCAGCATATTTTAAAATAGAAAATTGATTCTCTAATTTTTGGAATTTCAACTTCGGAAATCTAACCGAATAGGCATACAATTTCATTATCAACATTCTAATAACGTATACAGCAACGAGTGCCACAATAAAATTATCTATAGTTAGCCAACCAAAATAGACTGCCAACAACAAAAGCATAATGCACACTCTATGAAAAATCTCTTTCATTAAATTTCCAAATACCGTTTGCATTTGCACTTTAGTCCACGCAAAAAAGATTTCGAAATAGGCCATAGAGATGGCTAAAATAAAAATATGCCATACATAATTTTCTACGATTTGATTTTCGTTAGAAAGCCAATTGACAATAGTATCATAAGCAAAATAACCTATGCATCCCACAGGAATAATAAACAGAACAGGAAGAAATAACATCAATGTAAGAAAACTGTTAATGCTATGTTTAGATTTAAACGTTGAATAGAATTTTACAATAGCATTATGAACACCAAATGCCATAAATGGCATCATAATATTAGCTGCAGACAGTAAAAAAGCCACCAAACCATAGTAGTCGTCTGTTAAAAAATTAGTGTAAAGAAAAAGCGTATTAATCGCGCCAATACCAAAGCCCAAGTAGGTGGTAATTGTGTTTTTAAATGATTGATTTAATACGATTCCCATAGTGAGGCAAAATACGACTATAAAAGTTCAAATTGTATACTGTTTTTTAAAAACAATAAAAATCCCTTCAAAGACACAATCTCAGACTTTCGATGAGAAAATCAGTTATCTTTTATAAGTTGACTTAACTTTTCTGTTAGTGCTTTTCTGCTGTATGGCTGTAAGCCAATAGCATTTACCTTTAATGTTTTATTCTGAAATGCTTCAAAATACGTCAATAATTGCGATTTTAATTCCGCTTTTTGATTGTAATTAAAATAGGTACCTGTGTTGGTTGTAGTGATAATTTTTTCAACATCAGCATCTTTAGGACCTAATGCTAATATTGGAGTTTCAGCAATAAGATATTCAAAAACTTTACCTGCAATGATCGCTTTGGTGTCTTCAGAATCAATTTCTATTAATAACAATAATTGCGATTTCATTTGAAACTTTATGGCGTCATCATGACTCACATAACCTACGACATCTAAATGATTTTTTAACCCAAATTGATGAATAGATTCAACTACATCATCGCTCACCACACCAATTAATTGTAACCTAAACACGTCTGAAAATTCTGTATTTTCTTCAATTAATTCTGAAAGTGTTTCCCATAAAACCAGCGGATTTCTTTCAGATAATAATGAGCCTATATGAGAAAGCGTAAATTTGTCATCCTTCCCTTCTATGCTATTATTATGTTTATCATAGCCATTTGTTATTACCGTAATCGGCTGTTTTGTTTTGGTTTGAAACTCGTTTTTAGTATGATGACTTGTCACAATAATATGGTCTGCGGTATTTAAAACATTTTGCTCCAACTCTACATGTTTCGCTTTTGAAGAAGCTGTGAGTTTTAAATCTTTATGATAGCCAATTGTCGTCCAAGGATCTCTAAAATCTGCAAACCATTTTACACTCAAATTAGTTTTTAATTGTAAACCAATTATATGTAAACTATGTGGTGGTCCTGTGGTTATTATAGTTGAAATGCTGTGCTCTTTTATATATTGAGCCAAAAATTCTACCGAAGGCTTTATCCAGTTTTTTCGAGCATCAGGAATAAAAAAATTCCCTCGCACATAAAGCATAGCTTTTTCAACAATAGTTTGTTTTTTTGGTTTAGGAATAACGCCTGAACTTATTTTATTTGACTTGCCTTTAGAGAACAAACTTGCCCAACCATAAGGCTCACTAATAGGCTGTTTTAGAATGGTAATATTCTCTGAAACTTCATTAACCAAACTCTCATCTAATATTGGATAATTTGGGTTTTCAGGACAATAAACAATCGGCTCAATGCCAAACTCTGGTAGGTATTTTACAAATTTTAACCAACGTTGCACACCAGGTCCTCCTGCTGGTGGCCAATAATAGGTTATTATGAGTATTTTGTTTTTGTTCATGTCTGTCATTCCTGCTAAGGCAGCAATCTATTAACTAGTCATCTAAATGCAGTTTCCTGTCTATACAGGAATGATAACAATTAGTCGTTCTTATTTTTGAAGGAATAGAATATACCTAAAAGCAACAAAATACCCAAAATAGTAGAACTAGCCAATGCTATTTTACTGCCTGTGGCAACAACTTGTGGTTCAAACTTAAATTCTATGGTGTGTTTTCCTTTTGGAATTTTTAAACCTCTTAAAACATAATTTACGTTTTGATAATCTGTTAATTCACCATCTAAATAAGCATTCCAACCATGCTTGTAATAGATTTCGGAAAAAACTGCGAATCCATCGTTATTATTATTACTATTATATTTTAAATAATTAGGTTGAAACGTTTCTAGGTTAATCACAGAAGTTGAATCTAATTTATAAACAAATTCTTTAATTGTATTAGCTTGTGTAGCATGTAAAGTACTCGTAAATGCTTTAAATACAGACCTACTCATTACGGCTTCTGTCTTAGTATTTAAACTATCTAAAGCCAAAATTTCTTGATTTGCATCTTCAACCACTTTAATTTTTGAGATAAACCAAGCATTACCATTTGCTTCTGTATTAGTATACGGAAAAATTTGACCTTGTTCTTCTGCAATAATGTATTTAGTGTTAAGCATATTGAGAACATTCATGTTATTTTTATACACATGAAAATCTAACAACTCCTCTACGCGTCCTAACTTTGCGGCACTATAACCCATTAATGAATTATGATAATAGGCCGCTTTTCCTGGCATTCTTTGTCCATCAGTAGACATATCCATCACTCTAAAATGGCTCTTATCTTTTAATATTTCTTTGTCTGCTTGGTTAGGTTGATAAGGTTGATCTACTTTTATCGCTGAAACAAAATCATCATTATTCACATATTTTTTATCAACAGAAACCAAATCGAAAAGAATTAATACAGCAAAAACAACAACCACTATGGGTTCTGATAATTTCTTTTTTAAGAAGAAAAATAGTGTTCCGGCAGACAGTAAGACTAAAATTAAGGTTCTAATGGTATCTGTTGCCATAAGCGCTTTTCTATCTTCAATAATAGCATCTATAAACCCTTGTCCGTATGCACCAATATATTGATCATCTCTTAATCCTTCAAAATCAAACAATACCGATTTAAACAACAAAAATATCAAAGACAAACCTGCTGTAATACCTACAGAATAATACAATGCTTTAAATTTGTCTTCATCTTTTTGAAAATCATTAAATAATCTAGACAAAGCAAAAATTCCTAAAACCGGAATACATAATTCTAAGATCACTTGTATAGAGCTTACGGCTCTAAACTTATTATAAAATGGCACATAATCGATAAAGAAATCTGTTAAGAATCCAAGGTTTTTACCATAAGACAACAACAATGACAAAATGGTTCCGCCTACAAGCCACCATTTTAAGCGACCTTTAACTAAAAACAAACCAAGTACAAATAAAAATATGATGACAGCACCAACATAAGCAGGAGCCTCTACAATGGGTTGATTTCCCCAATACATAGGTGCATTTCTTGAGGCATCTAAAGCTTCTATTGGCGAAGCTCCTAAATTGATGTAAGCCTCATAGGTGTTAGAATCTTTACCTACATTTTCGTAATTCCCTCCTCCCATAAACTTTGGGATAAAGAGATTAAAACTTTCTAAAATCCCATAACTATATTCGGTAATATAATCCCTATCTAAACCTGTTGTTACTTCTTTTGCTGAACCATCTGCATTTATAGTTAAATCGCTCTGTCCACGTGAGCTTTCCTTTGCATACTCTTGTGTAGCCATAATACCTGTGGCATTAAGTCCAACAGCTAAAACAGCAGCAACAGTTAATAAACCAACGGATTTAAAAAAATGTGGCAACTCTTTTTTTCTAATGGCATCTATTAAATAAGCCAATCCTAAAACTAGAACCAATAATAATAGATAGTAGGTCATCTGTAAATGATTGGCAACAATTTCTAAACCTAAGGCAATCGTTGTGAGTAAAAAACCAAGTATATATTTCTTTCTAAAGGCAAGTACAATTCCGGCCAACACCAAAGGCATATAAGCAATAGCATGTGCTTTAGAGTTATGACCAACACCAAGTATTATAATGAGATACGTTGAAAATCCAAACGTCAAAGCTCCAAGTGCTGCGAGTTTAAAATCAACCTTTAATGCTAATAGCAAGCCATAAAAACCAATAAAATATAAGAATAGATAATCGGCTGGTCTTGGTAAAAAGCGTAAGGCTAAATCTAATTTTTTAATATAATTATGTGGATATTTTGCGCCTAATTGATACGTTGGCATTCCTCCAAATGCACTATTGGTCCAATAGGTTTCCTCTCCTGTGGTTTTGGCAAACTCCTTTTGTTGCTGAGCCATACCAATATAATGCATTATATCACTTTGATTAATTTTTTTGCCTTGTAAAACAGGACTAAAATAAGCTAATGATATTACAACAAACCCTATTAATACAAGTACATGAGGCAAAAAACGTTTTATAGAAAATGACATGAGAATGCTTTAAGTTGAACGATTTTGAAAAGTAAATATTTTTTTCGAAAGAAATTTAAAATTCTTTAACCGAAATGAATGCGTTAATCTATTTCTTCGTAATCTATATACTCTCCTACTTTTTCTTTAGAAGAGGTATTACGATTTGGCATTTTATCAATGACTGTTTCGCCTTCTCTTTGCTTTTGTTGTTCGCGTTGTTGGTTTGGGTTTTGGAATCCACCAAATTGTTGTCCAAATTTTTGCTCCGCTTTTTTAGCCACAAATCGCACTAATAAAGGCGCAAAAAGTCTCGCTAAAATTTTAAAACCGAAGTAAACCAATAAAATAATTAATATAGTTCTGAGTAATCCCATGGACTAAGCTTCTTGTAAGTAAAATTTATTATTATTCAAAAATACAATTATCAGTATTTATATTACGTTATTATTCCTTAAAAAAAGTATAAAATCTATATATTTGACTCAAATCTTCAACAAACAGAACGGTTTTAAATCCTATATAACATGAGAATACTCAAATCTACCCTTATAGTATTAACTGCATTTGCATGTCATTTTGCTCATGCTCAATATACAGAAGTAATAAATTCTAATCGACCAGGTGTTTCCAAAAGTGCATTTTCAGTAGGTACAGGTATTGTACAATTTGAAGCTGGTGCTTATACAGTAAAAGAAGAACATGCCTTAAGAAATTATGAGGTTTCTGGATTTGGGTTAGATTTTGCATTGCGATACGGACTATTGTTTGAACAATTAGAATTATCTCTAGATGGCATCTATCAAAATGATACATTTACTGATTATAACGGATTAGTACCTGATGAAGATTCTCGATCTAATTTTAAACACTTTACAATTGGTGCGAAATATTTAGTCTACGATCCCTATAAAAATGCAGAAGAAGCTAAACCAAATCTCTATAGCTATCATGCCAATAGAAAATTCAATTGGAAATCTTTAATACCGGCAGTCTCTATTTATGCTGGCGCGAATTTTGACTCTGAACGCAATCCATACACCGATTTTGGAATAGAAGGAATTAGTCCTAAAATAATGATTGCAACGCAAAACAATTTTAATGGTGGTTGGGTTTTTGTAATGAACTTAATAAAAGATAGAATTGGAACAGATCAATCTGATTTTTCATACATTCTAACCTTAACACATTCATTTACACCGCAATGGGTTGTTTTTGGAGAAACACAGGGCATTCAAAGCGATTTTTATGCAGATAACATTTTTAGATTTGGAGGTGCTTATCTTTGGACACGTGATTTTCAGCTAGATGCTAATATCGCATTTAACACAAAAGATACACCAACTGTTTTTAATATTGCTTTTGGAGCCTCTTACCGCTTGGATTTCCATAAAGACAAAAAAATAGACAATGGCAATTCTGCAAAAGATGGAAACGGAAAAATGAGAAAAAACAAAAAGAAAAAGAACAAGAAAAAAGAAGAAGATTTTGATTCTTAACCAACAGTTTTCCTAACTACATGATTACAATAAAAGAAGCCACATCAAAAAAGGATTTAAAAGCATTTGTTACATTTCCTTTTTCTCTATATAAAAATTCAAAATATTGGGTACCACCAATTATTAAACAAGAATTAGAAACCTTTAACAAGGACAAAAACCCTATTTTTAAAGATGCTGATGCACGTTTTTTCTTAGCATACAAAGAAGGAGAAATTGTCGGTAGAATAGCTGCTATTATTAATTGGCTAGAAGTAAAAAAGCAGAATATAAAAAAAATGCGCTTCGGATGGTTTGATTTTATTGACGACCTAGACGTTAGCAAAATGCTTTTAGATACCGTTGAAGCTATTGGTAAAGAGCATCAACTTAGTTATATGGAAGGACCTGTTGGGTTTTCTAACTTAGATAAAGTTGGTGTAATGACCGAAGGATTTGATCATATTGCAACAATGATTACTTGGTACAACCATCCGTATTATATAAAGCATTATAAATCATATAATTTACAAATTGAAAAAGAATACTCGGAGAGTAAATTTCCGTTTTCTAATGTAAAACCTGAATTCTTTAAAAAGGCACAAGAACTTATAAAGCGTAGATATAAGATTAAAGCGCTTCAGTTAACTACAACTAAAGAAGTTATGCCTTATGCTGACCGCATGTTTGATTTATTTAATGAAAGTTATGCTTCGTTATCTTCATTTGTAGAAATTACGGATATTCAAAAGGACTATTTTAAAAAGAAGTTTATAAGCTTTATAAATCCCGAATACATAAAATTTGTTACCGATGAATCCGATAAACTTATTGGATTTGCTATTGTAATGCCAAGATTTGCAGATGCCATTCAAAAAACTAATGGTAAATTATTTCCATTTGGATTTACGCATATTCTTAAAGCTAAAAAGAACAGTAAAGATGTTATCTTTTATTTAATAGGTATTCATCCAGATTATCAAAACAAAGGTGTACATGCCGTGATATTTAATGAATATTATGAAACCTTTAAGGCAAAAGGCATTGAAACCTGCTACAGAACGCCAGAATTAGAAGACAATTATGCCATAAAGCAAATATGGAAACATTTTGATCCAAAGGTCTACGCTAGGCGAAAAACGTTTAAAAAAGCCATTTAGCATACTCCAAAATAAAACGGTCATTACAAAGTTGTAATGACCGTTTTATTTTATAAAAACTTAAAAAAGTTATTCTCCCATAGCTGCAATTAGAGCCGCAGACATTCTTTTGTAAGTTCCGTTTTCAAGTCGACTTCTTATCGCTTCAAAAGCATCTAAAGTTTCCTTAACATCCTCTAATGTATGAGTTGATGTAGGAATCATTCTTAATAAAATTAATCCTTTAGGTATTACAGGATAAACTACTATAGAACAGAAGATTCCGTAATTTTCTCGTAGATCACGTACTAAAGCCATGGCTTCCGGAATACTTCCTTTTAAGTATACAGGTGTTACACAACTTTGTGTTGTACCAATATCAAACCCACGATCTTTTAATCCCGATTGTAAAGCATTAACTATTGTCCATAATTTTGTCTTTAATTCTGGCATTGTACGCAACATATCTAAACGCTTTAATGCACCTACAACAAGTTGCATTTGTAAAGACTTAGCGAACATTTGAGAACGTAAATTATACTTTAAATAGTCAATAATTTCTTGATCTGCAGCAATAAAAGCTCCTGTACTTGCCATAGACTTAGCAAAAGTAGCAAAATACACATCGATATCATCTTGCACACCTTGCTCCTCACCTGCTCCTGCGCCTGTTGCACCAAGTGTACCAAACCCATGAGCGTCATCTACAAAAAATCTAAAATTAAACTTCTTCTTTAGCGCTACAATCTCTTTTAAACGGCCTTGCTCACCTCTCATACCAAACACACCTTCAGAGATAACCAAAATACCTCCTCCTGTTTGCTCTGCCATTTTAGAAGCACGCTCAAGGTTTTTTTCTAAACTTTCAATATCGTTATGTTTATAGGTAAATCGTTTACCCATATGTAAACGCACACCATCAATAATACATGCGTGTGAATCTACATCATAAACAATAATATCATCTTTGGCTACTAAGGCATCAATGGTAGAAACCATTCCTTGGTATCCAAAATTTAATAGGTAAGCCGCTTCTTTACTAACAAAGGCAGCCAGTTCATTTTGTAATTGCTCGTGTAATTCTGTGTGACCAGACATCATACGTGCTCCCATAGGATAAGCAGATCCATATTTAACGCCTGCCTCTCCATCTACTTTTCTGACTTCAGGATGATTTGCTAAACCTAAATAATCGTTAATACTCCATGTAATTACATCCTTACCTTGAAATTTCATTCTATTAGAGATCTCACCTTCTAATTTGGGAAAAACGAAATAGCCTTCTGCTTGTGCAGCCCATTTTCCAAGAGGTCCTTTGTCTCTATAAATCTTTTCAAATAAATCCTTCATGCTTTAAAATTGCTATCAATTATGCGTCTATGGTTAAAATAAGCTTATAAACACATCATCAACTTTAGTTAATTCAATATAGTTAGTATCTGCAAAATTACTTAATAATATTATGACTGCATAATTTATTTATTCTAACTATTGACTATTAACATAGTTTTAAATAAAAAAAGCCTATCATAACTTTTATGATAGGCTTTTTTAAAATTGTATTTTATTATTTTACGTACTCAATTGTTGCTTGTACTTCAGATTTCGAATCAAAAAATCCTTGGTCTTCCATCCATTTATCGTTATATACTTTACTCATATATCGCGATCCATGATCTGGAAACATAACTACAATCTTGTCTGTTGGTTTAAATTCTCCTTCTTCTTCTAATTGCTTAATTGCTTGCATTGCTGCACCACTTGTATATCCAACAAAAAGACCTTCTGTATTAGAAACCTCTCTCGCTGTATGCGCACTTTCTTCATCGGTTACTTTAACAAACTTATCTATTAAATCAAAGTCTGTTGCCGTAGGAATTAAATTTTTCCCTAAGCCTTCTATTCTGTAAGGATAAATTTCTTTTTCATCAAACTCACGCGTTTCGTGGTATTTTTTCAATACAGAACCATAAGCATCTACACCAATGATTTTAACATTAGGATTTTGCTCCTTTAAGTACTTTGAAATACCAGAAATAGTTCCTCCTGTTCCACTACAAGCTACAAGATGCGTAATTTTTCCATCGGTTTGATTCCAAATTTCTGGACCTGTTGAATTATAATGTGCATCTATATTTAACTGATTAAAATATTGGTTAATATAAATTGAACCTTTATTCTCTTCGTGTAAACGTTTTGCAACTTCGTAATACGAACGTGGATCATCAGCTTTTACATGTGCAGGACAAACATAGACCTTTGCACCCATAGATTTTAACATATCTATTTTATCTGCCGAAGATTTAGAACTCACTGCTAATATACAGTTGTACCCTTTTATAATACTTACTAAGGCAAGACTAAATCCTGTATTACCAGAAGTGGTCTCAATAATAGTATCACCTGGAGTTAAAATTCCTTGACGCTCTGCTTCTTCAATAATATGTAAAGCGATTCTGTCTTTTGAAGAATGACCTGGATTAAACGCTTCTACTTTGGCATAATAGTCTCCATTGAAGTCAGCAGTCATTCGATTTAATTTGATTAAAGGCGTGTTACCTATAAGTTGTAACACATTATCAAATACATTTTTGTTGTTGTTCATAAAATGAAAAATTTTCAGTAGTCATTATTATTAGACACCTAAAACCTCGCAAAGGTAACATTTTTTTTCAACTAGGACGTAATTCCTTCTAAATCTAATAAGAATGCAAACTCTTCTGCATCTTCTTTTAGGCTTTCAAATCGTCCGGAAGCGCCTCCATGACCAGCTTCCATATTCGTTTTTAAAAATAATTGATTTGTATCTGTTTTCAGTTCTCTAAGTTTGGCTACCCATTTTGCTGGCTCCCAATATTGCACTTGCGAATCGTGCAAACCTGTGGTTACTAACATGTTTGGATAGGCTTTAGCTTGGACATTATCATATGGCGAATATGACTTTATGTATTCGTAATAAAGTTTATCATTAGGATTTCCCCATTCATCATACTCACCTGTTGTTAATGGAATTGAATCATCTAACATGGTTGTAATCACATCAACAAAAGGTACAGCTGCAATAACACCATTATACAATTCTGGCGCTTCATTAGTTATAGCTCCCATTAATAAACCACCTGCACTTCCTCCCATGGCATATAAATGCTTAGAAGATGTATAACGTTCCTTAATTAAATGCACAGAACATGCTATAAAATCTGAAAATGTATTTTTCTTGTTAAGCAACTTACCGTCCTCGTACCAATCGCGTCCTAAATATTCACCTCCTCTAATATGCGTAATCACATAAATAAATCCACGATCTAACAAGGTTAATCTTATGGTTGAAAAATAAGGGTCTACGGTAGATCCATAACTGCCGTAGGCATATTGTAATAAGGGATTAGTACCATCTTTTTTAATGCCCTTTTTATAAATAACAGACATTGGGATTTTAGTGCCATCTTCTGCTGTTGCCCATATTCTTTCTGAAATGTAATTATCCTTATTAAAATTCTTATCTAAAACTTCTTGTTCTTTTAAAACCGTTTTGGTTTTTGTGCGCATATTAAATTCAATAACCGACGAAGGCGTTGTCATAGCATTGTAACCATAACGTAATAATTCAGTATCAAAATCTACATTGGTGCCTGTATAGGCTGTATACGTTTCGTTATCAAATGGCAAATAGTAATCTTCTGTATTATCCCAACGCTTTATTCTAATCTCATTGAGTCCGTTTTTACGTTCACTGACCACTAAATAATCTTTGAAGATATCAATACTCTCAAGGAGCACATCTTTTCTATGTCCAATTACCTCTTCCCAATGTTCTACTTTAGTATGGCTTTCTAAAGTTTTCATGAGTTTAAAATTGGTAGCCTTATCCTTATTGGTTAATATATAGAAATGGTCATTATAATGAGAAATACTATACTCTAAACCTCTTATTCTTGGTTGAAATACTTGAAATTTCCCTTCAGGATTATCCGCATCTAAAATATGATACTCATTTGTCAATGTGCTATAACAAGCAATAATGATATACTTTCTAGATTTAGATTTGTAAACCGCTGCGCCAAACGTATCATCGCCTTCTTCAAAAACAAGTTCGTCTTCTGATGTATCGCCTAAACGGTGTTTGTAAATTTGAAATGCTCTAAGTGTTACCTCATCCTTCTTAGTGTAAAATAACGTAGCATTATCATTTGCCCAACTTGAAGAACCTGTTGTGCCTTCTATCCTATCGTCTGCAACTTGATGTGTTTTTAAATCCTTTACGTAAATAGTATAATTACGTCGTCCTGTGTTGTCAATTCCGTAGGACACTTTTTTATTATCTGGACTTATACTAATACCTGCTAATTTAAAGTAAGATTCCCCTTCTGCCATTTTATTACAGTCAAATAACAGTTCTTCAGGATGATCTAAACTGTCTTTTTTACGTGTATAAATTGGGTAGTCTTTTCCTTTTTCGAATTTAGTAATGTACCAATAGCCATTATATTTATAAGGTACAGAAGAATCATCCTCCTTTATTCTGGCTTTCATTTCTTCAAATAAATCCTTCTGAAACGTTTTGGTATGTGCCATTTTCGCGTCACAATACGCATTTTCGGCATTGAGATAGTCTATAACTTCTGGATGTTCTCTGTCTTTCATCCAAAAATAATTATCAACGCGCACGTCTCCATGCTTTTCTAATTGATGCGGAATCTTTTTGGCAATGGGTGGATTTATATCTGAAATTTTTGTCATTTGTTTTAAGAAAATTTTAATCTAAAAAGTCGCGCAATTTACTAATTTTACATCGTAAAAATTTAAAAGACACAATATATGTTTGGAGATATGATGGGAATGATGAGCAAATTAAAAGAAGCTCAGAAAAAAGTTGAAGAAACTAAAGAACGTTTACACACCGTTTTAATTGACGAAGCAAGTAACGATAATAAATTAAAAGTAACCATCACTGCGAATAGAACTATTAAGTCTATTGATATTGCAGATGAATTACTTGAAGATAAAGATATGCTTGAAGATTACTTAATCCTTACACTTAACAAAGCCATAGAAAAAGCAACTAACGTGCACGAGACTGAAGTCGCTGCTGTTGCAAAAGAAGGCATGCCAAACATTCCTGGTATGGATATGTTTAAATAGAAGCCCCTTTAATTCCCTGAAGGGGAAAACTTATCCTTTAAAAATACTATGGAAATAGTAATTTTTTTAAAGGTTTATACTTATTATAAAGCCTTTAAAACTTCCAATAGCTTGTTATGCATTTGGTCAGTATAATCCAAATGTGTGACCATTCGCAGTTTATTGCTTCCCATGCCTATAATTCTAATATTCTTTTCGTTAAGATTGTTTAGGAATTGCGTTTCATCCACATCATCGTTTAATTCAAAAATTACGATATTAGTTTCAATAGGTTCTATTTTTTTAATAATGGATAATTTAGCCAACACCTCTCCTATTTCCTTGGCACGCTTATGGTCGTCCGCAAGGCGTTCTATGTTATTATCTAAAGCATACAAACCTGCTGCTGCCAAATAACCTATTTGTCTCATATTGCCACCAAATAGTTTTCTTAAGCTTAAAGATTGTTTCATAATCTCCTCGTCACCAATTAAAACGGAACCCACAGGACAACCTAAACCTTTACTTAGGCAAACCGAAATAGTATCAAAAGTATAACCATATTGTAAGGCCGTTTCATTTTTAGCCACCATAGCATTCCAGATTCGTGCACCATCAATATGAAAACCTAAATTATGGCTTTTACAAACGTCCTTTATCCTTTCAAACTCCGTAAAATCCCAACAAGCTCCTCCGCCTTTATTGGTTGTGTTTTCAACTTCCACTAAACTGGTTTGACTATAATAATATTCTGATGGATTAATGGCTTCTTCAACATGTTCTGCTGTAAACATACCTCGATTACCATCTATTAATTTACAAGAAGCTCCACTGTGAAAAGCGACACCTCCAACTTCATAATTATAGATATGTGCATACTTATCGCAAATCACCTGCTCACCAGGATTGGTGTGTAATTTTATCGCAATTTGATTAGCCATACTACCCGAAGGGAAAAACAACGCCTTTTCCTTACCAAACATTTTAGCCAAACGTTCTTCTAATACATTAACCGTTGGGTCTTCTCTAAAAACATCATCACCAACTTGCGCGGACATCATAGCATCTAACATGCCTTTTGATGGTTTTGTAACTGTATCACTTCTTAAATCTATAATCATGGCTTACATCTCTAATTTAAATCTATAAAACTACGGAAAAACTAAAAAAACAATTCAAAATTATGGCACTTTAAATCCACTGTATATATTTGTAGAAATAACAATGATATATGATAACATCAGATCACATAAAAGATCTTAATTCCCGTCTAGACATACTTAGACAATATCTTTGACTTAGATGCTAAGCTCATAGAAATCTCTAACGAAGAAGAACAAACTTTCGACCCTAATTTCTGGAATGATTCTAAAGCAGCCGAAAAGGTTATGAAATCCATCCGAGAGAAAAAGAGTTGGGTCAATGATTATAATAACGCCAAATCCCTTTTTGAAGATTTAGAAGTCATTTACGAATTCTACAAAGAAGACGAAGCTCCTATGGAAAATGTAGAAGCACGTTTTGAAAAATCCGTTAATGCTATTGAAAAACTTGAATTTAAAAATATGCTTTCTGAAGAAGGTGATAGTTTAAGTGCAGTTTTACAAATCACTGCAGGTGCAGGTGGTACAGAATCTTGTGATTGGGCAAGTATGTTAATGCGCATGTACCTTATGTATGCAGAAAAAAGCGGCTTTAAGGTTAAGGAACTCAATTTACAAGATGGCGATGTTGCAGGTATAAAAACAGTCACTATAGAAATTGAAGGCGAATATGCTTTTGGTTGGCTAAAAGGCGAAAATGGTGTACATCGATTAGTCCGTATTTCTCCGTTTGATAGCAATGCCAAACGTCATACTAGTTTTGCTTCGGTCTATGTCTATCCTTTAGTAGATGACTCTATTGAAATAGACATTAATCCTGCTGATATTGAAATCACAACCGCACGATCAAGTGGTGCAGGAGGACAAAATGTAAATAAAGTGGAGACCAAAGTGCAATTGAGACACAAACCTTCTGGTATTCAAATTCAATGTTCTGAGACACGTTCTCAACAAGACAATAGAACGCGCGCTTTGCAAATGTTAAAATCTCAATTATATGAGATTGAATTGCAAAAACAAATGGCGCAACGTGACGATATTGAAGCTGGTAAGATGAAGATTGAATGGGGAAGCCAAATTAGAAATTACGTACTACATCCTTATAAATTGATTAAAGATGTAAGATCTGCTCATGAAACCGGAAATGTAGATGCTGTTTTAGATGGCGATATAGAGCCCTTTTTAAAAGCCTATTTGATGCTAATGGGCCAAAAAGAAGATTCGGCATTATAATTGTAATTAACAAACTAAGATGATTAAAATATACCATAACCCAAGATGCTCAAAATCGAGACAAGGCGTAGCACTATTAGAAGCTTCTAACAAAGAATTTGAAGTTGTTAAATATTTAGACGATCCATTAACAACTGAAGCCTTAGAAATAATAATCGCTAAATTAGACATTAAACCAATTGATTTGGTAAGACAAAACGAAGCCATTTGGAAAACCAATTACAAAGGTAAATCTCTAACTGACAAAGCAATTATTGAAGCTATGGTAAAAAACCCTAAACTTATAGAAAGACCTATAGTTGTCAATGACAAAAAAGCGGTTATTGGTAGACCTGCAGAAGCGATCAATGAAATAATCTAAAACGCATAGCATGAAACATATTGTAATACTTATTTTCACAACGTTAATCTGTCTTAATTTACATGCACAAAGACGATCTAACCAAAACAGAATTCCTCAAGCTAGTAGCGAACCTTCTAAAGAACAACTTGAAAAACATGCAAGAGAATTAGAAGAACGAAAAGAAGAATACATCAATAACTTCATTTCAACTCTAGAAGGTGATGAGTTTCAAAAACATATAATTAAACAAAATATTCAAAGTTTTTTTGAAGCTAAAATTGCCATTTTCAATACGCAGTATGAACATAGTATTGACCGAAAAAATGCGGTAGAACACCTAGAAAACACCCATTTCAAAGATTTAGAAGAACTTATATCAGAAAATGATATGAAAAAAATCAAAGACATGATCAAAGGTGGTTTTAATGAAAAAGAAGTTGTAAAAGAAAAGAAAAAGAAACGCAAGAAGAAAAAACGTAAAAAGGGTGAAAATGAGGACAATGACTAACCGTTATTGATCCTTAAAATGACAACTAGGTTTTTTGTAGAATTGCTTTAACAAAAGATTAACCTATTACAATTGAACTAAAGGTATTTTTGCGAGTCTAAGTAACTTTAACCTTTAACCTTTAACCATTTGTAATGAAATTAAGTTTTTTCGCTTCTCTATTTTTAATTTTTACCATCTCATTTTCTTTTGCACAAAAAGATATAAAAATTGAGGGCATTGTTGTAGAAGAAGGTTCCAATATTCCTTTAGAATATGCAACCGTTGTTATTAAAACAAAATCTGACAACAAAATTATTACAGGTGGAATTACCGACACTAAAGGTAAATTTAAAGTAGAAGTACCATCCGGAACTTACGTCATTTCAGTAGAATACATTTCCTATCAGACAAAAACTTTTCCTGAAAAAACATTAACAAGTGATATTAATTTAGGCACCATAAGCTTAGCCTTAGATGAAGAATCTTTAGATGAAGTTATGGTTGTGGCCGAACGTACAACCGTAGAAATTAAACTAGACAAAAAAGTTTATAACATTGGTAAAGATTTAACAACAGCAGGTGGTACTGTAAGTGATGCACTTAACAACGTACCTTCGGTAACCGTAGATGTAGAAGGTGCTATAAGTTTACGAGGTAATGAAAACGTACGTATTCTAATTAATGGCAAACCCTCTGCTATGGCAGGTTTTGGTGATAGTAATGTATTAAGTCAATTACCTGCAGAAGCAATAGAACGCGTAGAAGTGATTACATCACCATCAGCCAGATATGATGCCGAGGGAACAGCAGGCATATTAAATATTATATTAAGACAAAAGGAAACCTTAGGGTTTAATGGCTCTTTAACTTTAACAGCGGGTAACCCAGACAATGCAGGTGTATCAGCAGCATTAAATTATAGAACAAAAAACTACAATCTGTTTTCTAATTTTGGCTGGCGCTATTCTAATTCACCAGGAACCACGTTTATAGATGTAGACTACTTTGATGATATAGAAAATGGTGTAACCGTAGAGCCCGAATATAGACGTATCATAGAAAGTAAAGACGAAGATCGTTTAAGCAGAAATTACAATACGAATCTTGGTATGGAGTATTTTTTAAATGAATCTTCATCACTAACCGGAAGTTTATTTTATAATTTTGGAAATGACGCAGATGTAGCACTAAATGCAAGTGAGCGTATTAATAATAATGTCATTGTAGAAAACACACTTAGAAGAGAAAGAGAAACAGAAAAGGATAATGGCTACCAAATTGCTCTTAATTATCAGAAACAATTTGGAGACGATAGAGATCATAAGCTGACCATAGATTTTCAATATGAAAATGACGAAGAAGAAGGTTACACCTATTTAAATGAAGACTATGTATTCACAGATCAAACAGATCCTGAAGCTTTTCAAATAGAACAAGAATTTACAGATGAAAAGCAAAAGGAATATTTGTTTCAAACCGATTATGTTTTACCCTTAGGAGATCATTCTCGATTCGAAGCTGGTTATCGTGGAAATTTTAAAAACAGTAATACAGATTACGAATTATTACAAGAAGATATTACCACAGGCGAATTTTTATTAAATGAAGACGTATCAAACATTTTTGATTATACAGAAAACGTCAATGCGCTTTATAGCCAATATGGAACCAAATTTGGTAAATTTTCCTTTTTACTTGGTTTAAGATTAGAACACACGCAGTTAAAAGGAAAAATAGAATCACACACTGATGCTATCGATGAAGATGAATTAGATTTTGATAAAAATTATTTAGGTCTATTTCCAACAGTAAACTTAATTTATAATCTTAATAAAGCGGACTCCGATATTGAAGAAAGTATTACTTTAGGATTTAATCGTAGAATTAATCGTCCGCGAGGCAGATACATAAATCCATTTCCTTCACGATCTAGTAGAACAAATATATGGCAAGGAAATCCAGATTTAAATCCTGCGTTTTCTAGTACTTTTGATTTAGGCTATTTAAAACGATGGGAGAAATTTACCTTAACCTCATCAGTGTATTATCAATATGAAACTGATGCCTTTGAAAGAATTCAAGAAAACACTGGTACCCAAACTACAGATGGTATTGATATTATTAGAACCATACCAATAAACTTATCCTCAAACATACGTATAGGTACAGAGCTTGGCGCTTTATATAGTCCTGCAAAATGGTTACGCTTAAATACTAGTTTTAATTTCTTTCAGTTTGAAACTGAAGGCGATTTTAACGGCATAGATTATAGTGCTAAAAACACAAGTTGGTTTGCACGTTTTAGTTCTAAAGTAACACTACCTCTAGCAATCGATTGGCAAACTAGTGCATTTTATAGAGGACCAAGACAAGAAGCTCAGACTGATGTAGAAGGTATTTTTTCTTTAGACTTAGCGTTTAGTAAGGAATTACTTAAAAACAAAGCTACGATTGCTCTAAATGTTAGAGATTTATTTAATTCTAGAAAATATGTAGCAACAACAACTACAGATTTCTTTAGCCGTTATAACGAATACCAACGACGCCAAAGACAAATAAATTTATCATTTACCTACAGGTTTAATCAACAATTAAATAAACGTGAACGTTCTGGAAGAAATTCTGATGGAGGCGATGATATCGATTTTGAAGGCTAAACGCAAGACGTCTTTAAGGCCATAAAAAAAGGTGCAAATATATATTTGCACCTTTTTTATTATTAATACCTTATTATCATTTCACTTCTTTAAGCGCATTATCTATTAATGTACGTAAATGTTGTTTGTGAGCTTTACTAGAAACATTTCCATTTGGTGCAGCCATATTTCTAATTTGTTTTAAATTATACAAGGCCATGGATTTAGCTGTATTAGTATATCTACTACTTTGCTTACCTGTTAACATTGCTATTAACATATCTGTATAAGCTATTTGTAAATTTTGTCTAAAAGAATTTACGTTACCATAGATATCAGATTTAAAAATGGCAGCATTTAAATCTGTCATATATTTTGACAATGCATACTTATTTCCGTATAATTCACTATCAGAGATTCTTTGCAAAGTATTACTATGCAAAATATGTCGTAATACATTACGTTGATACGTTAATACCTGCGAATGAATTTTTGGGTCTTCAGGACCTCTAAAGAAATTATAACCTCTACGTTGCAGTGCCAAATAATTATATAAATCGTTTGGCGCATTAAAAGCATCTGGCGCAAACGCATAGGTCTTTAAAGCATTCATTGCTCGCTTTTGGTCAACCAAACTAACTGGTGTATAAGGTTGCTTTCCACCATCTTGACCAATCATTGAACGCTCTACATAAACACCTCCAATAAATCTAGAAATAACATTAACTGCCGTTGCACGCTGACTACTCAAAATATAATACGCACGTCTTAATTCTTGATAAGATTCTCCTTCTTTGGCAAACTTGGCTTTTATGTTACTCATCATACTGTCCACTAGTTTTATTCTATTAATTGAATACCCTATTTGGTCATTAGATAAATCGCCAATCATTACTCTTGGGTCAATAGCCTTACCAGGAGCACGCATATCATCTGCATCGTTACCAAAAATTAATTCTGGTTCTGTAGAACGGTTTAGCAAAGCCACTTTTTCTGCTTCTGTTTTAAATGGTGTATAACCAAACTGAATAGCCCAAACATCATATGGTCCAACAGACGTATCATAAAACTGGCCTTGATTGGCTTTGTTGTTCGTTAGGTTTATACCTGCATAATCCATAACAGAACCTGTTAAACATTTTCCTTCAATAAAATCTTTATCAGCTAGCTGCTCTGGCGAAAATAACTGACTCGCTTTCATATTATGATTCAATCCTAAGGTATGGCCTACTTCATGCATAATTAATGCTAACATGGCCTCTTTTTTCATACGTTCCATTTCAATATCTGAACTTCCAGCAGCTTCCAATACAGTCTGACCAAACATTGTGTTTTCATGCATTACATGCCCAAAAGAACATAAGACCTTATTCTTTTTTAAATAGTCTGAAGCATCAAACTCTACATCTGCTTTTGCGAGATCAAATAACTGGTCGTAGAACACACGGTTGGTAAAATGCACATATTCTAGCATGATATCAGCACCTATAATCTCTCCTGTTCTAGGATTCACAAAACTTGGTCCATAACCTCCAAAAGGTGGGTTTGGAGACGAGGTCCAACGTAATACATTGTAATTAATATCTCCAGCGTCCCAATCGGCATCATCTGGCTGTAATTTTACGACCATAGCATTTTTAAATCCTGCTTTTTCAAAAGCTTTATTCCACTCCAGTACGCCTTGAGTAATAGTTTCTCTCCATTCTATTGGTGTTGAATTCTCCATCCACCAAGTTATTGGCTTCACAGGTTCTGAAATTGCCGCATTAGGATCTTTTTTAACTAAATTCCAGCGATGCACTAAATCTTTATATGGTGTAGAATGTGTTGCCGTCTGGTCATTAACTTGCGTTGTAAAATAACCGACTCTAGGATCATCTATTAATGGCTCATAATCATTTTCTGGCATCGCTATAAAACTATGAAAGACCTTAATACTTACGTTTCTTCCATCAGTTACCGCTTGAGAGCCTCCATTTAATACAGAAGGACTAGAATATACATACTCAACTTCTAGATTGGTATTGTCTTCATAGTTTCTGATACTATTTATTTTTGATTTCGTTTTATCTAAGTTTCCAAGCTTAAAAGCCATAGGACTCGAGCCAGGAAATCGAGGTGGTTTTATCTGTGATAATGTTTCTTTTAAAAATAAGCCATCTGCTTTAATTAAATATAACCCTTCCTTTTCATCATGTGCTTCAACTTTTACCGTTGCCATAATGCCTTCACTTGTATTGGCATCTTTAGATTTTGAAATCGCATTCTCTGGATCGAAATAAAAAGATGTGTTTTGAGTCACAAATTCTATTTTGTTATAAAACTTTTTTACTCTAAAAATTTTAGAACCTCCATAAGCACCTCTAAAGCGACCTGCATCTACAACACCATTTGAGATCTGATTAAAATGTATATAATCTTTATTTAAATGCTCTTCACTAATTACCATTTGCAATGCACCAGTTATTGTATCGCGATACATTGTAAATAGTCCATCAATCTTTTCACTAGATTTAGTAAGATCTTTAATTGATTTCTTTTTTGATTTAGGTTTAGGCGCAGGTGCTTCCGTTTTATCTTTTTTCTTCTTCTTTTTCTTTTGGGCTTCTACATTTTGTGGTGCCATAAAAGCTCCAACAACTAAGGCTATAGAAAAAATTCTATAGACAGTTCGTCTTTTGATACTCATGATTATAATTGATTAGTTTGAATTTCAACAAGATATAGAATTAATCAGAAATGAATATTTAATTTTTTGTTAAAATCCCGCACTCACATTGCACCAATAACTTCAATTATTTGAAAAATATTTTTTGTTTATCGAAAGACAACTCTTCAAAACTAGAGACTACAATGTTAGCCAATGTATAATCTTGACCAGATGAATGTTCACTTTTAAATCCTGCACAAAAAATACCTGCAGCATGTGCGGCTTGTATACCATTCGTAGAGTCTTCTATAACCATACATTCAGATTTTTCACATTTTGTATGTTGGGCTGCTTTTAAAAATATTTCGGGATGTGGTTTTGATTTTTCTAAATCTGCGCCACTAAATTTTCCCATAAAATATGGATTTAAATCAAATCGATTGAATATACGCTCTATATTTGGCATGGATGCCGAAGATGCCACAACCAATTTCACGCCATTGACATAATAATCTTTTATACGATCTAAAACACCATCAATTAAGACTAAACTAGAATCGTGTTCAAACAAAAACTTAAAATGTTTGCGTTTTATCTTAACCAAATTCTCTGGTGATGTATCACAATTAAAATGATCTACCAAGCGCTTACAAATATTAATGGTAGACTGTCCTGTAAATGATTCATAAAGCGTTTCATCAACGTCTATATTAACATCGTTAAACATTTGAAAATACGCTTTACGATGTAAAGGTTCTGTGTCTACAATAACACCGTCCATGTCGAATAATACAGCTTTGAGCATAAAATATATTAATTTAGCCACGAAGATAGTAAAGTGTCTTTTTGAGTGCAACGAGAAATTTCATTATTAAAGAAAAATCTATAATGGCAAAAAAGGGTAAAGAAAAAAACACCAATAACAAGGCGAAACATAGTAAACTTATTGCTCAGAAAAAGAATAAAATTAAATCAAAAGATGCAGA
This sequence comes from Winogradskyella eckloniae, assembly GCF_013249045.1. GTDB lineage: Bacteria > Bacteroidota > Bacteroidia > Flavobacteriales > Flavobacteriaceae > Winogradskyella > Winogradskyella eckloniae. Next base: position 29,676 of record NZ_JABRWP010000012.1, on the reverse strand, counting down.
ACGAAAGGCAAGATTAAGAGCAATTATTGAAAAAGCAAAAGCAAAGAACGATGCTTCTAACTCATCGTAGTGAACTATGAATTATTGCTTTATAAATTTTAACAACACCTGATTTTCATTTTGTGTATTTAATTGTATAAAATAAATACCACGTCTTAAATTTTCTACATTAATAGCATTGTCTAAAACAGAATCTGAACTTAATATATCTTCACCAAGTATATTGTAAATTCTATAACTGTTTAATATGAAATGACTAGGTTTTATGGATAACTCATCGTTTACTGGGTTGGGATAAATTGAAACAGATTCATAACTATAATTAGATTGAGACAACGTATAAGCATTTAACTCAGCGACATAACTATCTACAGAAACACCATCTTCTACTCCACTCCAATCCGACCCAAATAACAAACGTGTTCCGCTAGGACTGATGGTAACGTGAGGCTCTCCAAAGTAGTCTACGTCTTCTTCATCAGATCTATGATGAGCAACACGATAAACGTTAGCATCATTTTCGTTTACTTTAGCAATAAACAGTTCTTGATCTAGTAAGTCTTGTCCATCTAAGTCATAACCCATCATACTTACAGCAACCCAACCACCTTCAGTGTTTTTATGTGCTAAGGATGAAATATGTGTACCAGATTGCGGATAACCATAATCTGATGTTGGCGTTACCGGAAAACAATTTCCGTTAGTAGCATTATGTGCCACAAGAGTTCCTTGACATCCTCCATTTGGTCCGACTTCAAATCCAATAGCAAAATAGGCATCATCACCATTACTTAGTTTTCCTAAACAAGAATGTTCTAGACCACTGACATTAAATGACCTCACAAAATCTCCATTAATATCATAAACGTTGCCTTGATGAAAAAACAAATTACCACTTGGAAATGGCATTGGTGCGGTGTACGCAACATCTGAAATATTAAACTCTGTTAATGTGCTTGTAGAAATTCTATAATAGTACACTGAAGAATTACCACATCTAAATCCAACAACATCGCTATCCCACGACATCATTTGTATGTTATTACCTAACGATATGCCCTCATTACATCCAGAAATTGTATTGAAGTTAAATAGTGTAGTTTTTGTTTGTGTTACGGCATTGTATTCAATAAAATCGTCTGTAGAATTTTCATGATAATACAACAATTCTGGGTTGGTAAAATGCCAAATAATGGTTTCTATATCATCTGGTGAAACGTCTGTTAAATTTCTAATTAAGGTATAATCCGTACCGTTTAAAAGTTGATGACCATTTGCATTAGAATATAAAATTAACAAGCTTTCATTGGCATTCCAGGCTTGGATTGTACTATACATTGGCGTAATATAGCCTCCTGGAGCGGCATCAGAAATTCTTACAATAGTGGTACTTGGAAAAGAAGGATCTGTTACACCTGAAAGGTAATCTGGTTTATCTAACGGTTGCATAGCATGCGTCGCCAGATCATTTGCAATATAACCTTGAGATAAATCTTGCGCATAATTAGTAAAAAAGAATACTGAAAAAAAGATAAGTAGATGTAACTTCATAATACCTGCTGTTTTTTTGGCTTGTAATATGTACGAGTAAAATGTAGTATTTGGACTACTACCTATCTTTTTTATCTAAAACGTTATTTACAAAACATTATCCATAATATCTTGAACAACTTCTGGATTTAACAATGTGCTTGTATCGCCTAATTGATCCGTTTCATTACATGCAATTTTTCTAAGAATACGTCGCATAATTTTCCCACTTCTTGTTTTAGGTAATCCGTTTGTAAACTGAATTTTATTTAGCTTCGCAATGGGTCCTATTTGCTCGGTAATTAATTGGTTAATTTCCTTACGAAGGTTATCGTGATTTCTGCTTTCGCCAGTTTCTTTTAATGTCACATAACCATACAAGGCATTGCCTTTAACGTCATGCGGAAAACCAACTATCGCACTTTCTGCAACGGCAGGATGTTCGTTAATGGCATCTTCAATGGGAGCCGTTCCTAAATTATGACCAGAAACAATAATAACATCATCTACTCTACCAGTTATTCTATAATAACCAACTTCATCTCTTAAAGCGCCATCACCAGTAAAATACATATTGTCATATGCCGAAAAATAGGTCTCTTTATAACGCTGATGATTTCCCCAAATGGTTCTAGCCATACTTGGCCAAGGAAATTTAATACAAAGCCTACCATCTACTTGGTTGCCTTTTATCTCTGTACCTTTTTCATCCATCAAAGCAGGCTGCACGCCTATAAAAGGTAAGGTTGCATAAGTTGGTTTTGTAGGTGTCGCAAACGCTATTGGAGAAATCATAATACCTCCTGTTTCAGTTTGCCACCAGGTATCAACGATAGGTGCTTTCTTCTTCCCTACATTATCATCGTACCAATGCCAAGCTTCTTCATTTATAGGTTCGCCTACAGTACCTAATACTTTTATAGAAGATAAATTGTGCTTTTCTAAATGATCAATACCTTCTTTTGCGAGTGCTCTTATGGCCGTTGGAGCTGTATAAAACTGATTGACTTTATGCTTTTCAACTATCTCCCAAAATCGACCAAAATCTGGATAGCTTGGTACACCTTCAAACATTACCGTTGTTGCACCATTACACAATGGGCCATAAACAATATAACTATGTCCTGTAATCCAGCCTATATCAGCGGTACACCAATACACATCATTCTCTGTATATTGAAAAACATTTTTAAATGTGTAAGCGGTATAAACCATATAGCCTGCAGTTGTATGCACCATCCCTTTAGGTTTCCCAGTAGAACCTGATGTATACAAAATAAACAAGGGATCTTCTGCTTTCATTATTTCTGGCACACAATCACTATAAGCATCATCTAAAAGTGGTTGTAACCAATAATCTCGATCTGCTTTCATTTGAACATCAGAATTAATGCGTTTGGCAACTAAAACAGATTCAATGGTTGTACAATCTTCTAAGGCCTCATCTACAATTCCTTTTAAATCTATTGTTTTAGGACCACGATAAGAACCATCACTTGTTATAACCATTTTACATTCAGAATCATTTATTCGAGTAGCCAATGCTGTGGAAGAAAAACCTGCAAAAACGACAGAATGAATTGCACCAATACGCGCACAAGCCAATGTTGCAATTGCTAATTCTGGAATCATTGGAAGATAAATACATACGCGATCTCCTTTTTTTATTCCTTTATCTAATAATACATTTGCGAATCTACAAACACGCTCGTGCAATTGCTTATAGGTAATATGTTCCGCTTCATCTTCTTTATTATTGGGTTCAAAAATAATGGCTGTTTTATCTCCTCTTGTGTATAAGTGACGATCTATACAATTTTCAGTGATGTTTAATTCTGCACCTTCAAACCATTTTACTTTGGGTTTTTTAAAATCCCAACTAAGAACTTTATCCCATTTTTTTCGCCATAAGAAATGTTCTTCTGCTATTTCTTCCCAAAACACTTCAGGATTTCTCACTGATTTTCTATAAACTTGATAATATTCTTCTAAATGTTTTATGTGGTAATTACTCATTATGATATTAGTTTATTTTAGATTAAAAAGGTAGTTATTTTGAATTAAAAAAAGAAGCTTCTTCTGTAGTTAATAATCTAGAACGAATTAAAAAACGTAATCCTAAAGGTATTTCTAAAGAAAAACTAGCGCCTCGTCCTTCGGTAACATCTACTGTTAAATGTGTATGTTTCCAATACTCAAATTGATCTTGATTCATATAAAAATTAACCCCTTCTATTTGACCAAGAAGTATATCACTTTCATCTAAATACATATCTTCTTTTTCAAAAATCATTGGTGCACTTCCGTCACAACAGCCTCCACTTTGATGAAAAATTAATGCTCCATGTTTTTCCTTTAATTGCTTTACAACTTCTCTTGCTTTATCTGTAATCTCTATACGCTTCATATTTTATTATATTAAAAAGGCTGAACTATTATAGTAATAATTCAGCCATATTGCTATTAACTCAATTCTAAAAGAATCCTAACTTATTTTTATCGTAAGAAATTAGCATGTTTTTGGTTTGTCTATAATGACTCATCATCATAACGTGATTTTCTCTTCCAAATCCTGATTTTTTGTAACCACCAAATGGTGCATGAGCAGGATACGCATGATAACAGTTTACCCAAACACGACCTGCTTTTATGGCTCTCGGTATTTGATATAATTGATGAGCATCTCGCGTCCAAACACCTGCTCCTAATCCATAAAGTGTATCATTAGCTATTTCTAATGCTTCTGCCTCATCTTTAAATTTGGTAACACAAGCAACTGGGCCAAATATTTCTTCTTGGAAGACTCGCATTTTGTTATGTCCTTCTAATAAAGTTGGCTTTATATAGTAGCCATTAGCTAAATCGCCTTCTAATTTATTTGCAGAACCACCTGTAAGCACTTTTGCGCCTTCATCTGTACCAATTTTAAAATACGATTGAATTTTCTCATACTGATCGTTTGAGGCTTGTGCTCCTACCATACAATTCGTATCATAAGGATTGGTCTGTACAATGGCTTCTGTCCTTGCAATGACACGTTCCATAAACGCATCATAAATATCTTCTTGCACCAAAATTCTAGAAGGACACGTACACACCTCGCCTTGATTAAAAGCGAACAAAACAGCACCTTCAATGGCCTTATCTAAAAAGGCATCATCTTCATCCATGACACTGTTAAAAAATATATTTGGCGATTTTCCTCCTAATTCCATAGTCACAGGATTTAGGTTTTTAGAGGCATATTGCATTATTAATTGACCCGTTGTGGTTTCTCCAGTAAAAGCAACTTTGTCTACCTTAGAGCTCGAAGCTAAAGGTTTTCCTGCTTCTGGACCAAATCCATGGATAATATTGAGTACACCAGGAGGAAAAACATCTGCAATTTTTTCCATCAATAGAGTTGCAGTAGATGGCGTTTGTTCGGCTGGCTTTAATACCACACAGTTTCCTGTCGCTAATGCTGGAGGTAATTTCCACGATAACATTAATAACGGAAAGTTCCATGGAATAATTTGTCCTACCACGCCAAGTGGCTCTTTGATATTCATAGACAACGTATTTTTATCTAACTCTGTTGCACTACCTTCTTCTGCTCTTATACAAGCTGCAAAATATCGCCAATGATCTACGCAAAGTGGAATATCTGCATTGAGTGTTTCTCTAATAGGCTTACCATTATCGCAAGTTTCCATTATTGCAAATGCTTCTAAATTTTCTTCAATAATGTCTGCGACCTTATTTAATAGTGTTGCGCGCTCTGTAGCAGATGTGTTGCCCCAAGCTTCTTTTGCCGCATTTGCCGCATTTACTGCATTCTCTACGTCTTCTTTTTGAGATCTTGGATACTTTGCGATTAAGGATCCATCAACTGGAGACGTGTTTTCAAAATAGTCACCTCCTACTGGTGGCACAAATTCCCCATTGATAAAATTGTAATATTTTTCTTTAAAATTTGGTTTAGAATAGCTCATACCTTAAATTGTTAATTGTTTATTTTTTTAGCTTATTTTTTAACTAATACTTAGTTTTGATAAAGGTATTTTATGATATTCTAAATAAATTGAACATATTTATTATAGTTTTGAACATATCTATTATTAACTTTTATTAAGAAAAATTAAAATTAAATTTTTGTAATATTGAGTATGAAAGCATTATTTAATCATAAAAGAAGCCAAAGAAAACTGACTACGCTTGTAGAAAACAGAACAACTTATAATGCAGAATACGCTGAACTTAATATATATGAAACACATGCTTTTGCAGAAAAGGTTTCTTTAACATTTGACTTTCCTATAATTGCTAGTATGTTAACTGGGAAAAAGATAATGCATCTCGATGGGTTTGAAGCTTTTGATTTTTTTCCAGGTGAATCTGTTGTAATGCCAACTAATAAAGAAATGATTATTGATTTTCCTTTGGCTACCATGGACAAACCAACACAGTGTTTAGCCTTAGGCATTGATACCACTAAAATTGAAGAAGTTGTAGAAAAATTTAATCAACATGTTGCTATAGAAAACGAAAATAACAATTGGGACTTAGACAAAACTACATCGCACCTCATTAACAATACCGATGTTAATCACTTAATTGAGAGATTAACCTATACGTTTACAAACAGTAATAAATCTAAGGATGTATTGCTTGATCTTATGATACAAGAGTTAATTGTTAGACTGCTTCAAACCAAAGCAAAATCATTAATAATAAATGATACTCATATATTTAATGATACTAGAATTGGTACTGTTATAAAATTTATAAAAGATAATTTAACCAATAAGGACATTTCAGTAGACCAGTTAGCTAAAAAAGCTTATATGAGCGCCTCTCACTTTCATAAACAATTTAAAAACACCTTAGGCATTTCTCCTATTGATTATATCAATTCCGAAAAAATTAAATTTTCAAAAAAACTTATAAAGGAATCTAAGCATTTACGGATGTCAGAAATTGCATATCAATCTGGATTTAATAATACCAGTTATTTTAATAGGCAATTCAAAAAAACAGAGCATATGACACCTCAGCAGTTTAAAGCTTCTATTAGTAAAACGTATCAGACCTAAAATAATAATGCAACTACACGTTAGAAACATTGTATTCAGATAGTATTCCGTTTCAATCACCTTTTAAGATTTTATTTACGGCTTATTCTCGTTTTTATTTAATCGTTTGATATAGGCTTTTAACGCTTCAATAACTTTAGGCGCAAGTATTAAAGTGGCCGTCATTGTTGGTATAGCCATTAAAGCAAAAACACCATCGATAAAATTAATCATCGCTTCAAATTTTGTAGTTGCCGCGACCACAATACTAGAAATATATAGATAATTATAATAATGTTTTTTATCTGCACCTATTAAAAATGACATACACTTAGAGCCATAATATGCATATGAAAACAAAGAAGAAATACTAAATATAAAAACACAAATCATTAAAAGGTATTGACCAATGCCTGGTATGGCATTCTCAAAAGCAGATGCCGTTAAACTAACACCATTGTTAGATGTGGTTTGCCATACACCTGTAACTAAAATGGCTAACGCAGTTAAGGTACAAACTATTAATGTGTCTATCACAGGACCTAACATAGCAACTAATCCTTCTCTAACAGGCTCATCTGTTTTGGCTGCACCATGAGCCATTGGTGCAGTTCCGATACCTGCTTCATTAGAAAATGCACCTCGTTTAATACCTAACAAAACTAAAGTACCCAAAACACCTCCAAAAACGGCATCGCCTTTGATATAATTGGCGTCAAAGGCATCCGTGAAAATCATAATAAAATATTTAGGTACTTCTGCATTGTTTATACCCAAAATAATTAGCACTAAAACAAAATATAAACTGACCATTGATGGTACTAATTTAGATGCAATGGTACTAATCCTTTTAAGACCACCAAGAATAACAATAGAAGTGAAAATCACTAACACAGCCGCAATTATTAGATTAGACATTAAGCTAACTTCTACGCCATTCGGAATTAGAATGATATCATTAATAGCTTGTTTTAATTGATTTACATTTACAACTGGTAAAGCCCCTAACATACCAAAGACACTAAACATAACTGCTAAAAATTTCCATTTTCTACCAAGACCTTCTGTAATAAAATACATAGGACCTCCTTGTATTTCTCCATTAGAATCTTTACCTCTATACATAATTGCTAGTGTTGATGTAAAAAATTTAGTAGCCATACCTACAATAGCACTTACCCACATCCAAAACATTGCACCAGGTCCTCCAATCGAAATAGCCAAAGCAACACCTGCAATGTTTCCCATACCTATAGTAGACGACAACGCTGTTGTGAGGGCTTGGAAATGCGAAATCTGACCAGAATCATTTGGGTCATCATACTTTCCTTTTAATACATTTAATGCATGACCTAAATATCTAAAAGGTAAAAACTGTGAACGAATTAACAAATACAATCCACCACCAATTAATAATATAAGTAATGGTAAACCCCAAGCTAAATCTGAGAATTGCTTTAATATGTCATCAAGGATTTTCATAGTAGATAAATGTAATAAACAGCATGTATTTTTATGCTCAGGAATATAATTAATTTTCAATTGCGCTTCTTATCTTTAGAATATAAAATTCTAAATACCTAACTTAGCTACTCAACACTAAATAAGTGTTTAGAACAAACGACCAAACAATATAAGTCTTTCTAATTTATAGCGTATTTAATTCTTATAAATGTTGTAGCACATTGAAAACAATCTGCAGATGCTTTAATTTAAGTATCAGAAATGAATGCAGAATAACATAGTAACATTTGAACCCTAGCCGTCTTTATTTTATTGATTCTGTAAGAGCTTTTGCCATCTTAATGATGTTGCAAGGTCATTTTATAGACACTTTGTTAGACCCGTCATATAGAGACCAAAGCAACACCATCTTTAAGGCTTGGGAATATTTAAGAGGTATTACAGCGCCAACCTTTTTTACTATTTCAGGACTTATTTTTTCTTATTTACTTATTAAAGCTAAACGCATTGGAAAAGTAAAACTTCGTATGCGCAAAGGTGTAATGCGAGGTCTTATGCTAATAGGTATTGGATATTTACTCAGAGCTCCTGTTTTTCGGTGGTTAATTGGCGAATTTGATTCCTATTTCTTAGTTGTAGATGTTTTACAATGTATAGGTTTATCGTTAATTTTAATTGTAATCATATATCAACTTACTTTTAAAAGAACTTTAATGTTCTCTATAATAATGCTCGTATTAGGTATATCTATATTTATTGCTGAACCACTATATCGTTATTTAGAATTACCACATACACCATTAATTTTCTCTAATTATTTAACAAAAGTAAACGGCTCAATTTTTACCATTATTCCGTGGTTTGGTTATGTTGCTTTTGGTGCTTTTATATCTACTTTGTTTTACAGATATGTGCAACGTCCACAATTTAAATCTTTCATTGTTTCCAGCTTTTTATTATTTGGATTTGCATTAATAACCAAATCCTCTTGGCTATTTATGAAGTTGTATTTTTGGCTAGATATTTCATTGCTTAAAGATGTAGCATATTACAATTATCTTTTTACAAGATTTGGAAATGTTTTAATTCTTTTTGCACTGTTCTATGCCTTTGAAAACTTTATAAAACCACCTATAATTTTAAAAATAGGACAAAAGACATTATCTATATATGTGATTCATTTTATTATTATCTATGGAAGTTTTACAGGTCTTGGTTTAAGTCAACTTATAGGACAAACATTAGTGCCATGGCAAGCCGTTATAGGAGCTCTAATGTTTTTATCATTAGTTTGTGTAATTTCGTTTTATTATGTTAGAACAAATGCCTTTGTATATTCTAATACTATTAAGTTATTAGACAAAATAAAACGATATACGCAGTGATTTTTTTTTAAAACAGAAAACAATATGACAAAAAAAAGACCATCAAAACATTGATGGTCTCATCCTTTTCATAACAATTAATTCCCTCAAAAATATAAGGAATAGAAATTAATAGCATTATATCTACGTAATAATAGAGTTTGTAGTTTTATTAATTATTTATAAATACGAAAACATGGAAAAACTAATTGAAAAATTTTATACGGCATTAAATGATTGTGATAGCGAAACCTTAACGTCTTGCTATCATGACGAGATAATTTTTGAAGATCCTGCCTTCGGAATTCTAAAAGGTAACCGAGCAAAAGGTATGTGGCAAATGCTATGTTCTACGCAAAAAGACAAAGATTTTAAAGTCACTTTTAATCATATAACGACTAACGATACTCAAGGAAATGCTCATTGGGAAGCTTATTATACTTTTAGTAAAACAGGCAGAAAAGTACATAATAAAATAGACGCTTCATTTGAATTTAAAGATGGATTAATCATTAAACATACAGATGTGTTTGATCTACACAATTGGGCTAAACAAGCTATGGGAATTAAAGGGTATTTATTTGGCGGCATGGCCTTTTTTAAAAATAAACTGCAATCATCTACAAATACTTTATTAGATAAATTTTTGCAAAAAAAAGAAGCTATCTAATAAAATTAGATAGCTTTTTGAGGCAATGTTTCTTTTTAGGGACTTAAAGTTTACTTTATGTTTCATTGCATTATTAATAATTCAAATTTTGTGCCAAATTTAAATATTAACTATATGCTTCTACCTTTCCTATTACACCTTTATAAAATGCTTTCATAAATTTAAAATCGGCTTCTAAATCTTCTGTTGGATAAAAAGGTTGTGATACTTTATTCTGTTTATTTTTAAAATCAAACGTGTACATTATTATAGGTACATTTGCTTTTTTAGCTATATAGTAAAAGCCGGTTTTCCATTGATCTACCTTTTTCCTTGTTCCTTCAGGAGATAATACAAGTCTAAACTCTTCTTTCCCTTCAAATAATTTAGCAATGGCTTCTACTTTGTTTTGACCAGGTGTTCTATCTAATGCTTGTCCTCCAACAGCTCTAAAATAATAACCAAATGGCCATGTAAAAAGTTCTTTTTTACCAATAAAACTCGTTTTTAACTGTGTAACTTTTCTCAATAATAGCGAGATGTAAAAATCACTCCAACTGGTATGAGGTGCCGCAATAATTACAGCCTTTTTAATAGAGTTCTTAGAAAAATTAGTATTCCCTACGACTTTCCAACCGAGAGCTTTGAAATAAATAAATTTAGCCAACCAGCGCATATTACATTTTTTTGTAAAGCTCCAGAAGCTTTTGTCTTGTCATTATAGTTTTCCAGTTTTTTCCTATGGCGTTTTCCCATAGTGGCTCTAAACTTAAGGCCACATCAATCATTTTTTCAAATTCGTAAGGTTCTAAATTTGAACAAACACCTTGAGGTAAATCTATATTATGCTTAGCTTTCATTTGTTTAAATAAAGCCACACCTTCAGGATAATAGTCTTCTAATTGATCGAACACTATACAATTACCTATTCCATGTTTAATTCCTAAAAGGTAACCTAAACCATAACTTAAAGCATGTGCTACACCTACTTGAGAGTACGCAATACTCATTCCGCCATGCCATGAAGCCATCATTAATTTTGCTTGGGCGTCTTCTTTAGATAAAGTATCTTCTAAAAAGATTTCTTTACAGAGTTCAAAAGCTTTTTCTCCATAACTCTGACTAAACGCATTTAAAAAGGTGCCATTTAATGATTCTACACAGTGTACAAAGCAATCCATACCTGTATAAAACCATTGGTCTTTTGGTACGTCTTTTGTTAATTCTGGATCTAATATAACTTGATCAAATGGTGTATAATCACTATTTATTCCCAACTTACGTATAGGGCCTGTTAAAATGGTTGTTCTAGATACTTCAGCACCTGTTCCCGAAATGGTAGGCACGCCTACATGATAGATTGCTGGTTGCTTAATTAGATCCCAACCTTGGTAATCTTTAGACTCACCTTTATTTGTTAGCATTAGAGATACTGCCTTAGCAATATCCATAACAATGCCACCTCCAATACCAATTATACCAGAAGGTAGCTCACTATGTTCTAGTATAAGGTCTTCTACATATTGGTCTATTTGTCCTGTCTTTGGCTCTTCTGTTGTTGGTACATAAATTATTTTATCCTTGTAGGATAACGTAATTCTAGAGGTTAACCAATGATTGCCTTTAAACACATCATCTACATAAAATATAAATGGTGCATTTCGTCCTTTACGTTTTGAAGCCAGAATTTCATCGAGTTGATTGAAACTCCCTCGTCCAAAAACGACTCTAGACACCATTGGATAATTTTTATATATCATTTACTTTATATCTTTAACAAAAATAACAACTTCATTCATATTTACGACCTATTTAAATGAAATTGTAATTTTTCATTAAACAACCCAATATGGTAGCCATCTACCAAGGCATGATTAACACTAATTGCAATTTGCATTTCTTTTTTAGACCCCTTACTTTCCATCTTACTAAATGCTATTTTTGGAACTGAATCTTTAGCACCATTAAACGGTTCTTTATGGCCTGTAAAATTAACCCAAGGCAAAGATGAACAATGCACACAATCTATAGAGTTAATCGGTGGAAAAAGATCGTTTGTATTAAATACTCTATCCTTTTCATTCAAAAAATTATTTTGAAATTTAAAAAAATCCTCATCATAATTTACAAACGTAAATCCAAAGGTATTATTAGGTCGTAGAATTGTTGGCGATGCATGAATTTTGTCATAGACCACCACTTCATTTAATTCGTTTATTCGGTATCTTAAGTTTTCAACATCATTAATTGCTTGCATTGTTGCATGTAAATATTTCACAAAAAACGACACGTCCTTTGCACGAGATAATGCGTAAGCTTTTGTCACATCTACCTTAAATGTGACACCAAAATAGGGATCTACGAATGTGTTGAAAAATTCAAAATGCGCCTGCCTATTCCAAGTATGTTTGTCTAGTACTCTCAAACGCTATTTAAAAAAGTTTAAAATTTCAGACAAACACGTTACTGTAGTGTAACCAGTTCCATTGGCTTCATTTTTAGTTACAGTTTCATGTTGCCAAGTTGTATGAAACGGTACATGTATGGCTTTAGCTCCAAGTTTTACTAAAGGCAAAATATCTGATTTGAGTGAGTTGCCTATCATTAAAAACGCCTCTGGAGCAATATCTAAATGATTTAACAACTTAGAGTAATTTGATTCTTGTTTTTCACTTAATACTTCAATATGATGAAAATACTTAAGCAAACCCGATTTTTCTAATTTTCGTTCTTGGTCTAATAAATCACCTTTAGTAGCTACAATTAATTTGTAATCTTTAGATAAAGCCTTAAGTACATCCTCTACACCTTCTAACAACTCAATAGGTTTATTAATCATATCCTTACCTATAGCTAGCATTTCTGCAATCACTTCATTAGAAACCGTATTATTAGATAAATCTAGCGCTAACTCAATCATAGAAAGTATAAAACCTTTTACACCATAACCGTAGGTTGGTAGGTTTTTAATTTCCATTTTAAAGAGTTCTTGATCTATTTTATTAGGAGTTTCAAAACGCGATAATAACCGACCTGCTTCTTCTTCAGCAGCTCTAAAATAGGTTTCGTTAACCCATAGCGTATCATCAGCATCAAAGCCAATAACTTTTATGTTTTTGTAATTTACTTCCACAACTTCTTTGCTCGTTCTAAATCTTCTGGTGTATCAATTTCTACACCTTCTATTGTGGTTTCAACCATTTTAATACGTTTGCCGTATTCTAAATATCTTATACATTCAATTTTTTCTGTCGCTTCAAGAAATTGCATTGGTAAAACCGCAAAATCTAATATCGCTTCTTTTCTAAAGGCATAAATACCTTTGTGCTTAAAATATCTTGTACGCACTTCTTTATCTCTAGGAAAAGGAATTGGACTTCTTGAAAAATAAAGCGCAAAACTTTCTTGATCTACAATAACTTTTACAGTATTAGGATTGCTAATTTCTTCCCAATCTTTAATTTCTACCATAAGAGACGCCAAATCGATTTCTTTTTCCTTGTCATCTTTAAACACGTCTATAACCTTGGCTAAACTTTCGCGTTCAGTAAATGGCTCATCACCTTGTACATTAATAACAATATCACAATCTATATCAGCTACGGCTTCGGCAATTCTATCGCTACCAGACTCATGTGTTTTTACGCTCATGATTGCTTTACCACCATGAGATTCTATCTCGTTAAAGATTATTTCACTATCTGTAACCACGTATACTTCGCTAAACAATTTTGTAGCAACAGTGGCCTCGTATGTTCTAAGAATTACTGATTTTCCTGCTAAATTTTGCATCAATTTACCTGGAAAACGCGATGCACTATATCGTGCAGGAATCATGGAGATTATTTTCATCTATATGAATTGTGTGAGTATTTTCAAAAATAAGATTTAAAATCGACTTTAAAAACTGATTTGATATTTTGATATTTAGCTGGAACTTGGTCTTATTTTTTTATAAATCTTATAGATGATATAAAAAATAAAAAGGACAAATAGTATTGCTAAAATTGGTAAAAATATAGACACAATAGACATCACTATGGACGACCCTGTTTCTATGGTAGAGACAATAGGGTTTCCAAAACCTGCTGTAGACACCGTAGAACCAGCACGCGTTACACCTGCCGAACTCTTTACAGCAGCAGCTGTTCCTCCTCCTGCTATTATGGCTAATGCCCAAGTAATCACAGGACTTAAATCTGCAACTGTTGAGACCATAACTGCTGTTCCTGCTATGGTTGCTAATGGAATAGCAATAGTATCTAATGCGTTATCTACAATAGGTATATAGTAAGCAACTATCTCAACTAATGTGGCGATACCTAAAGTGATGACAGCCGTTGTACTCCCAATCCACTCCCAAGATTCATTAAGTTCCCAAACATTGAAATAAGCAGCTAAACTTAACGCAAATAAGGGTAAAAACACCCTAAAGCCAACCGAAGCTGCAAGTCCGATACCTAAAAATATACTTAGAATTGTTTCCATAAAAATTTAATAAGTTATTAAATTATATCAATAAGGCATTGTGCTCAAATTACTGATGCTTTTTTAAAAGTACAAAATCAAAAGGCGTCCATAAACACGCTTTTAATCCTGCTTCCTTAAATCCATTATTTACCCAACTATTACATGTATTAATACAAGAATAGCTTCCCTTAGCTTTGTAAAAGTCATCTTTAGAAGTATATCCTTTATTATTAAGTGTTATTTTTTGTCCATCTTTATTCGTTTCAAAAGTATTCAATAAATAAGCATTTACCTTTTTTAATTCTGAAGCATTCACTTTAACTTCTATCCAATTTGAACGCTTTTCTTTATATCTCGTTACATGCATAAGTGTTGAACTCTTGAGAATTAAGGCACTAAATGCATTTTTTACCGTAAGATCATTCCAGGTAGGTGTATTTATATAAAAATTTTCATCTCCCCAACCAAAAGAAAAATACGCTTCAGGTTCAAAGTGTTTTAAATCTTTTAACACTAAACTATCTAAATTTTCTTTCGGAATTACAATATCTAAATGTACACCATTTGTAGATAAGTATATTGATTTACTAAAATCTGCTTGCTGTTCTTTTCTGTCTATTGTAATATAACTCAGGATTAATGATATAATTAGATAAGTAAAAGGGATTAATAGTATATAAACAATCCATTTAAAAATCCTCTTTATTAATTTCATCTCAATCTACTATTAATCTTTCTCTACAAACATCTCATCCTTAAACCCAATTAAATATAGTTTTTCTTTGGCTCTTGTAATGGCTGTATACAACCAACGAATATAATCTCTATCCATTCCATTTGGTAAATAAGGTTGTTCTACAAAAATAGTATTCCATTGACCACCTTGCGATTTATGGCAAGTAATAGCATAAGAAAACTTAACCTGTAAGGCATTAAAAAACTTATTATTTTTAACACCTAAAAAGCGTTTATATTTAGACGGTTCTTCTTCAAAATCTTTAGAAACTTCTTGGTATAATCTATTAGACGCTTCATAGCTTAATGAGGCGCTTTCTACATCAATAGTATCTAATAGTAAAACGGTTTCAAAAGGTTTCATATTAGGATAATCTACCATTTTTACTTTGACTTCGGCAAATCTAAAACCATATAATTCTTTAATACTAAATATTTCTAGCACTTCAATGATATCGCCATTTGCAATAAACCCAGCTTCAGTAGTAGGTTTTATCCAGAAGTAATTGTTCTTTACCACCATTAAGTAATCTCCAGCGGACAATTCAGATTCATTAAAGAGTATTCTTTGTCTTATTTGCTGATTATAAGCATTTGCACGTTTGTTACTTCTAACTATAATAGCGGTTTCTTCATAGCCGTCATTACTATATGCATCGTTAATGGCATCCATAATCTCGTAACCATCTATAAGACGAACACTATCTGTAAAACCATTTAGATCAAATTTAAAACTATCATAAAAATTAGATTCTAAAACAGCTCTTAACTCTGTCGCATTACTAAGGATACCAGAATTTTGCTCTTGTCTTACAACTTCATCTAATTCTATACCAACTACATCTTTGTTATAGTTTAAACTCAGCTTCTTTTGATCTAACGCCGGACTTAAATCAGATTTCACAGGAGGTAATTGCGCCTTATCTCCTATTAATAGTAACTTACACTCATGGCCAGAATAAACATAACGCATTAAGTCATCTAGTAATGAACTGCTATCAATTGCTTTAGAATCTGAAGGCGTATCAGGTATCATAGACGCTTCATCTACAATAAAAATAGTATGTCTGTGCTTATTAGGTTGCATTACAAAATTGACGCCTCCACCTTTATCTTTTTTAGGAAAATATATTTTTTTATGAATGGTAAAGGCCTCTTTTTTAGAATAATTTGCAATGACTTTAGCAGCTCTACCAGTTGGCGCCAATAAAACCGCACTTTTTTTTGCCTGCCATAAATTAGAAACAATTGTACCTATTATGCTTGTTTTTCCCGTACCAGCATAACCTTTTAATAGATAGATTGAATTTTTATTACTGTCAAATAAAAACTGTGACAACTGCATTAACACCATATCTTGCTTAGATGTTGGTGTAAATGGAAATTTTGATTTTAAAAGAGAATAGAATGCAGAAGCATTAGAAATCATAAAGAAATAATTATAAAGCAATATACAGTATTCTATATTTAATAGGTTTATTTTTTAATAAGAAATAGTTTTTTAATTAATTTTATTTAGATAGTTTTAACCAACAAAAAAAAATTGTAGATTTGCGTATACACCTTAATTAATAAATAAACAACATGAATGTAATATTAGCAATTGTAGCTCTCATACTGTTAACCATTGGAATTGTTTGGGCAATAGACAAGTTTGTTCCTAAAAAAATTAAACCAGTAATTAATTTATTACTTTGGGCATTAATATTTTTTCTAGGCTATATAACGTTTAATCTAGTTTATGATGAAATTAAATTCAATCAATTAAAAGAAGAACGTTTTAAAGTAGTTATTGAAAAACTAATAGACATAAGAGACTCAGAATTAGCATATAAAGATGTTCACGGAACATACACGGACAGTTTTGATAAATTAATCAATTTTGTAGAAACAGGAAAAGTGCCAATTACGCAAAGACGTGATACTTTAGTTTTAGATGAAGAAAGAACACGTGCTTTTGGTGGTGTTGAAACGTTTAAAACATTAACCTTAATAGACACTTTAAGTTTCTATTCTGTGAAAGATTCTATATTTGGAGGAAGCGATCGCTACAAACAAATGATGACTGTTGGTATTGGTAAACCAGGCGCAAAATT
Organism: Winogradskyella eckloniae; assembly: GCF_013249045.1. Lineage (GTDB taxonomy): Bacteria > Bacteroidota > Bacteroidia > Flavobacteriales > Flavobacteriaceae > Winogradskyella > Winogradskyella eckloniae. The sequence goes on along the minus strand of NZ_JABRWP010000012.1, from coordinate 12,314 downwards.
TACTTTAAAAGCAGGTAAGCTAGAAGAATACCCAGTATTTGAAGCAAGTGTGGAAAAATCTATAGTTTTAGATGACCAAGATAAAGACTTAGTCATTAAAGAAAACCAAGTAGTTTCTGTAGATGGTGTTAATGGATCAGCTTTAACAGTAGGATCTATGGACGAAGTTTTCACAAAAGGAAACTGGCCAAAAAGTTATACAAACAAAGAATAGTTTGAAAAAAAACGATATTAAAGAACTGTCCATTCAAATTAATTTGAATGGGCTTTCTTTTTGCATACTAAATAGAACTACAAACAAAGTAGAGTTTCTTAAAACTATTGATTTTGAACAAAAACAATTACCAGAAGCTGTACTAAATCATCTCAAAAAAGAATTAAGTAGTAACACTGTTTTTTCTGACGAATTCAATGATGTGTTAGTGATACATCAAAATGAACTCTCTGCACTTGTGCCAGAAAAATTATTTAATCATGAGAACAAGGTAGATTACCTAAAATTTAACTCTAAAATATTAAGTAACGATTATATAACAGAAGATCATATTTCGGTAAATCAAACTGTTAATGTCTATGTACCTTACGTTAATATTAATAATTATATTTTTGACACTTTTGGTGCGTTTGTCTATAAACATTCCTCTAGTATTCTAATAGATTCATTTTTACAAAAGCCACAAGCACCAGACGAAAAACCCGTTGTATACATCAATGTAAATAAAAATTCAATGGAGCTTCTAGTTATTGAAAACAATGAGCTTCAACTTTTTAATGTTTTCGAATATCACAGTAAAGAAGATTTCATTTACTACGTCTTATTTGTGTTTGAACAATTAAAATTAGATGTAGAAACAACAACAACATTACTTTGTGGAAATATTGTTATTGGTGACGAAAACTTTGTAATGCTCTATCTCTATATTAGAAACGTATTATTTATAGATAAGACCTACAATTTTAACATTGTAGCAAAAACAGATAGACGTTATCTACACCAACATTATGTAATCTTAAACTCCTTTTAATGCGTATCATATCTGGTCTGTATAAAGGCAGACGAATTTTAGCTCCCAAAAAACTACCTGTAAGACCAACTACAGATATGGCTAAAGAAGCCTTGTTTAATATATTAAATAATCAATACTACTTTGATGACATCTCGGTTTTAGATTTATTTGCAGGAACAGGAAACATAAGCTATGAGTTTGCATCACGAGGTACCAACGACATCACAGCTGTAGATGCTCATTTTGGATGCATTAAATTTATAAATGAGACAGCCGAAGCGTTTGAAATGCACATAGACACCATAAAAAGTGATGTGTTTAAATTTCTAGAAAAAAACAAACAACAGCATACCATTATTTTTGCAGATCCGCCTTACGATTTTGATCTCGAAGCCTTTTCTAAAATACCACAATTAGTATTTAATAATGAATTATTACACAATGAAGGTGTACTCATTGTAGAACATTCTAAGCATACAGATTTAAGCCAAATAGAACATTATAGCTACTCTAAAAGTTATGGTGGTAATATGTTTAGCTTTTTTGAACATAGCGAAGAATAAAACAAACAAAGCTCCATGTAAAACATGAAGCTTGTTTAAATAAGCAAATCTATAAGCCGAATTCTGTTCGTCCTGAACTCGTTTCAGAATCGCTTCTTTACAAGAACAAAACTACCTTATCATTTATCTACGTTTACTATTACTAGCAAACTTTAGCTGCCTACCCTCTAACAATCGCGCGTGTACGCTCAAACGTTAGTATACATGACATTGCACCACATAGAGTTTACCTGGTTTCACTACAGCATAACCTGTACATTCTTTCTGTTGCACTTTTCCTCACCTTACGATGGATGGCTGTTAGCCACTATGCTTACACTATGGTGTTCGGACTTTCCTACCCTAAATAAATTTAGAATCGATAAGGCGATCTGCTTGAGCGCAAATATACAATGTTGATTCTAAATTAATTCTATCAAAACATGTAATCAAACATATTTTAAATTAAACATTTAATTATCAAAAAGATAGGTTGAATTTTTATTATAAGAATTATCAATACTAAACGTAATCCATAAATGCCATTTATTCAATTTTAGTCCTTTTTATATTTACTAGCTCAGCAAGTTTTGCTCAAAAAAAACAATAAAAGAGTTCATGCCATATGTTAATGAAAATCAACAAAGACCAATAAAAGTTGTATTTACTAAAGAAGGAAAAAGAGAGACTTTAAGGTAACACATCAAGCTAATCAACCTGCATATTTTTTTGAAGAATTATTTTTGCATGACATTTATAAAAAAGATCTTGAGCGATTAAAAGAAGAACTAAATTAAATTCTGTTAATAACTCAAATAAACTAAGCTCAATTTAAACTCTAAATTGAGCTTCTTTTTTTAAATTTGTAAAGATTAAGCATTGAGAGATGCTGAATTAAATTCAACAAAACTTGGAACACTTCGTAGTATCGGCACGTAAATACAGACCACAAACCTTTAAGGATGTTGTAGGTCAGCAAGCTATTACAAATACTTTGCTTAATGCTATTGAAAACAATCACTTAGCCCAAGCCTTATTGTTTACAGGTCCTCGTGGTGTAGGTAAAACTACTTGTGCACGTATTTTGGCCAAAATGATTAATAGTGATGGTAACACTAAAGAAGATGAAGATTATGCTTTTAATATTTTTGAATTAGATGCAGCATCTAACAACTCTGTAGATGATATAAGAAGTTTAACCGATCAGGTTAGGATTCCGCCACAAGTGGGCAAATACAAAGTTTATATTATTGATGAGGTACATATGTTATCTCCAGGTGCTTTTAATGCGTTTTTAAAAACGTTAGAAGAACCACCTAAACACTGTATTTTTATTTTAGCAACTACAGAAAAACATAAAATAATCCCAACAATATTATCGCGTTGTCAGATTTTCGATTTTAAACGAATTACCGTTACAGACGCCAAAGAATACTTAAAGTATATTGCTAAAGAGCAAGATATAACTGCAGAGGACGATGCCTTACACATCATTGCCCAAAAAGCAGATGGCGCCATGAGAGATGCGCTTTCTATATTTGATCGTGTAGTTAGTTTTTCTGGAAAAAACTTAACCAGACAAGCGGTTACTGAAAATTTAAACGTTCTCGATTACGAAACTTATTTTACAAGTACAGACTTAATTTTAGAAAATAAGATTCCTGATTTGTTAGTACAATACAACACTATCTTATCAAAAGGATTTGATGGTCATCATTATATAGCTGGTTTGGCTTCTCACTTTAGAGATTTAATGGTTTGTAAAAACCCGTCAACCATTCCACTATTAGAGGTTGGAGAAAATACCAGTTTGAAATATATAGAACAATCAAAGAAAACTACGCATGCGTTTCTAATGGAAGGCATAAAGCTAGCCAATGACTGTGATCTTAAATATAAAACAAGTAAAAATCAACGTTTATTAGTTGAGTTAACTTTAATGCAACTTGCCTCTATCACTTTTGATGGAGAAAAAAAAAATTTTAGGCACTTCATAATTCCGCCTTCATATTTTAAAGCGAGAGGTATAACACCAATTCCTGTTACCAAACAAAAAACCGAACAACCGTCTGCTACAAGTTCTGTTTCTTCAAACGTAGAGGCAAATAAAAAGGAAACTTTAGAAACTGCTGAAGCGCCTGCAGTTAACATACCTAAAATATCTATTAATAACCCTAAAAAGTCAACCTCTGGCTTATCCTTAAAAAGTATTCGTAAAAAGAAAGAACACTTATTAAGACAAATGGATGTGGTAATAGATGAAGACGATTTGCCAACAGAACCCGTAACACAAGAAGCGTTAACTGAAGCCTGGCAAAGTTATACGGAACAAATGGATAAAAAAGGGGGAAAAATTATGGCCTCTATTTTACAAATGGATCAACCAAAATTAAAAGGGACTACCATTTATTTAACCTATTCTAATAACACCAACAAGATAGAATTACAACGAGCGGAATTTCCGTTAATGGCATATTTAAAGAAAAAGCTACTAAACTACAACCTTAAATTAGATATAACAGTTAACGAAGAAATTGCAAAAAAATACGCTTTTACACCTCAAGAAAAATACGAGAAACTAAAAGAAAAAAATCCTAATATTGAAGTGTTACGACAAACATTTGGACTAGATATATAAAAATATTATGAAACAACTCATCTTACTTTTAATCCTTGTTGGAAGCCTTTCCATAAGCTGTGAAGGCAGAAAAACACAACATCAAGCCTTATCAGAAAGCATTGAAGAATTTAAAAAAACAGTGAATTTTGAGACCCATAATTACATTCCCGAAACCTATTTAGAACAAAAAGTAGATACCGTTTTGAGTAATGGATTTAGAGTGAAAATAAAAACCTTTTCTGATAGTACAAATGCTGTACGGTTTTCAAAAATAAAAGATACCATAAATCATCAGACACATTATAGGAATTTTAAATTTGAAATTAGTGTGAGTAAAAACAATGTAGTCATTTACAATGAGCATTTTAATAAAGCGAAAGTCAATAAAGCGTTTAATTACAATTCTAATTTGTCTCCTGGATCTAAGTTATATAACTTTAACACACTGGCAGTATTAAAATCTATTGAAGTTAATGACGATCCGTCTTATACCAATATGGTTTTAATTGATTTTGTGTATGGCATTCCAGAAACAGACAAGCAGGCATCTCATCGTATGTTTATTGATGAAAATGGAAAATCTAATATTGTACAAACTGAAGTAAATTAAATATGCTAGGACTTAAGTTACCAACAGATCCAAGATGGGTAAATATCGTAGAAAAAAATATTGAAGACATCTTAACAGACCATGCGTACTGCGAACAAAAAGCCGCGAGCACAGCAATATCACTAATAGTTAGTTTTCCCGAGTATACAGATTTGGTTAAAGAAATGATTGAATTAGCCAATGAAGAAATGAGTCATTTTAAAATGGTTCACGACAAAATTTTAGAAAACGGCTGGACTCTAGGAAGAGATCGTAAAGACGATTACGTTATTGCACTACTAAAATTTTTTCCAAAAGGCGGAAGCAGAACTACACAACTCGTTCATAGGTTATTATATGCAGCGCTAATTGAAGCCCGAAGTTGTGAACGTTTTAGATTATTATCTGAAGCATTGGAAGACAAAAAATTAGCAAAATTTTACCGTAAACTAATGATTAGCGAAGCAGGTCATTACACCATGTTTTTAAACTTTGCAAGGCAATATGGAGACCGAAAGGATGTAAATGAAAAATGGGAAGCACTTTTAGCCTACGAAGCCGAAATAATGAAAAACTTAGGGCATAAAGAAACCATACATGGCTAAAAAAAAAGTCTTAACGTCGATGTTAAGACTTTTTTTTATTATTTATTTTGTACTACAGCTTCATTCCAAAACCAAACTGTAAGACATTATTTTTAGCTTCAAATGCTGTTAAATCTTGGTCTAGCACATTTAATAAACCATAAGCTGCTCTAGCATCTATAAAGAATTCATCCGTAATCATAAATTCAACACCTACTACACCAGATAAAGCAAAAGTAGTGAAAGCATCTTTATCATTCCACGTTTTTAAACTTACTTGAGGACCAGCCAAAAACGAAAAACGTTCTGACAGCGAAAAATTTAATAAAATTGGTAAATGCAGATAATCCGCTCTAATTTCTTGCGCTTTTCCGCCTTCTGCAGACCATTGTAATTCTGTTCTTAATCCTAGTTTTTCATTAAACTCAAAATCTACAAAACCAGCAAATGCAAAACCATTTCTATGCTTGTTTTCAAACTGCGCATCTGGCTTATAGTCTAAGTTAGAAACATTTACAGCACCTCTTGCTCCGTAAATGATATCTTGTGATAAGCCTACACTTGTAAATGAAACGAACAATAAAACAATTACATATTTTTTCATAATAATCAATTTGAGATAGCTAAGATAAATTAAATTCTATATTTATGATATTTTATAAAGAAAAATCCGACAAACTACACTATTTAAACCTATTTTTTATACAATCACACTAGAAACAGTCTCGTAATACATGCTTTTTATAATACCATCTGACAGTCCAATTTTAGGCACATAAATATCTTTGGCACCACTCCATTTCATCGCAGATAAATAAATTCTCGTTGCAGGAATAATCACATCTGCTCTATCTTGATTAAGATTTAATTTGGTAATACGTTCTTCGTAAGAATAATTTTGGAGCATTTTGTAATAACTCGTTAAATAAAAATAGGTTAACGGTTTACCTGCATCTTTTCCTGAGATTTTGAATATTTTATTAATATTTCCACCTGACCCTATTAATTCTATTTTTTCATATTGTTTTGTATGCGTCTTTATCCAACTTTCTAATTCTAGCCAGGTTTCATTTTTTACAATATCATTTAACAATCTAACGGTCCCTATTTTAAATGATTTTGATTGCTTTTTATCTCCATTATGAATGATAGAAAACTCCGTACTACCACCTCCTACATCTACATATAAATACGTTTTATTTGGATTAATAAAGGATTGTAAATCTGTTGCTGCAATAATAGCAGCTTCCTCATCACCATCAATAATTTCTATATTAATACCACAAGACTCTGCTATTTTTTTAGTTAATCCATCACTGTTTTTAGCTTCTCGCATGGCAGAGGTTGCACAGGCCTTATAGCGCATTACGCCATGAGATTTTATTATTAAACTAAAAGCCATCATGGTATCTAACATACGTTGTTGGTTATACTCTGATATTTCCCCATTTAAAAATACATCGGCACCTAATCTTATTGGAATACGAACCAACGAATTTTTTTTAAAAATTACAGGCTCATCGTCTTGCTCTATAATGTTTGAAATTAATAACCTTACAGCATTAGATCCAATATCTATAGCCGCATATTTCTGTATCTTCAGCATACTATCCTTCTAAATTGTTTAAATAATATTTATATGTATCAAATTGAGCTCTCACTTTTGGGTTTTCATTTCTTCTGTATAGATTATCTTGATTCTCATTGATCACTCTAGATTTTACATTATCATTCCAACAAATATCATATAAATGTTGTAATTCTTGTTTTATATCCTCGTTATAAATAGGGCAACTTACTTCTACTCTTGTGTCTATATTACGTGTCATCCAATCTGCTGAGGATATGTATATTTTTGGGTCATTTTGATTACAGAAGATATACAGACGCGTATGTTCCAAGAATTTATCGATGATACTAATAATTTCAATATTCTCACTCATCCCTTTTATACCTGGAACTAAACAACATAGTCCTCTAACAATCATTTGAATTTTTACACCTGCTCTACTCGCTTCATATAATTTATCAATCATTTTATAGCTACTAATGCTATTCATCTTTAACTTGATATACGCAGGTTTTCCGTTTTTAGCACTTTCAATTTCTTTATCTATTAAAGCAAAAAACTTAGTTTTTGTATAATGAGGCGATGTAATTATATGTTTATATCGGTTTACTTTATAGTTAACTTCAAAAAAGTTAAATACTTTATTAACATCTTTTAAAATTTTCGGATTTGCGGTCATCAACGTAAAATCTGTATAAATTTTAGCAGTTGACTCATTAAAGTTCCCAGTACTTACAAACCCATAACGTACTAATTTTTCTTGCTCTTCACGTTCTATTACACACATTTTACAATGTACTTTTAAACCTGTAACACCAAACAACATGGTAACACCTTCGGCTTGCATCTGCTCAGCATATTTTATGTTTGCTTCTTCATCAAAACGTGCTCTTAACTCAATAGATACAGTTACTTTCTTTCCGTTTTTTGCCGCATTGATTAAGGAACTTGCAACATGCGATATTTGCGCTAATCTATAAATCGTAATTTTTATAGTTTTAACTTTAGGATCTAAAGCTGCTTCTCTTAAAAATTTTACGATATAAGAAAACGTGTGATATGGTGTATAAACTAAGTAATCTTTTTTAGCAATTGTATTAAAAATACTCTCTTCTAAACTTAAGCCTTTAACTGGTAGTGGTTTAATTTTTTCATAAAGCAAATCGGTTCTTCCTAAACTAGGAAAACTCATATAATCTCTTCTATTATGGTATCGACCACCTGGAATAATACTTTCCTTTTCATCAATTCCCATAAGCTTTAATAAAAACTCTAGCGTATCTTCATCTATATTTTTATCGTATACAAATCTAACAGGTGCGCCACTTTGTCTATCCTTAACACTTTCTGATAATTTATCTATAAAACTTTTACTTAAATCACTATCAAATTCTAATTCTCCGTCCCTTGTAATTTTTATCATATGCGCACTGATGGCATCATAATCAAAAATATTAAAGATTTCATCTAAACAATATCTTAGGATATCATCTAGCATTATAATGTAGTTACTATCGCCTTTATTAGGCAATACCACAAAACGATCCATTGCTGACGAAATTTCAATCAATGCAACTTGATCTTTGGCATTTTCGCTAGACATCTTTACCGTTAGGTATGCAGAAATATCCATAAGTTCTGGCAAAGCGACTTCTTCATTTAGCATTATAACGACAAGAGCAGGACTAATTTCTTGATAGAAATAATTCATGATAAATTCATGATGATTTACATCTATTTCAGTTTCATCAATGATATAAATATTTTCTTTTTTGAGTTCTACTTCAATATCCTCTAAAATCTCAACACTTTGAATTTGTTGTTCAATCACTATCTGTGTAATCTCTTCTAACAAATCTCCAGCCTTAATACCGCCTAACTCACTTTTCCCACCTTTACCAGCTTCATATATACGCTTTACAGTAGCGTATCTTACCTTAAAAAATTCATCTAAATTATTAGAAAATATACCCAGAAATCTTAAGCGCTCAATTAGAGGCACATTTTTATCTTCTGCTTCTTGAAGAACACGTTCATTAAATTTTAACCAACTAAGTTCTCTATTTATATATATATTTTTGTCTTTAGTCATTTCTTAATTCCTTAGGAATAATTATAAGTTCTGTTGTTCCTTTTTTTAAATCTTGCCAACTATCAATATTAAATTTTATAGTGATTAATCCGCTCGTCGGAAGATTATCTATAAATCTATCACCAAATATATTAGAAATAGATGTGAAAGCATGATTGTGACCAAAAATCATTATATTATTTAATGTATCGGAAACATTTTTAATGAATTCAATTACATTTCTTCCGTCAAAATCATACAAGTCTTCAATTATAGAAATTTCTTCTTTTGCAATATTTAACGTTTTTACTACAATTTCACATGTGCTTAAAGCTCTTTTTGCTGGACTAGAAAATATTTTTTCTGTCTCATAACCCAACCTAACCAGCTCATTTGCAACCAATTTAGCATCGTTCTCTCCTCTACTTTGTAATGGTCTCTCATAATCAATAACATCATGTTTCCATGATGATTTTCCATGTCTCATAAATGTAATACTTTTCATATTTTCTCGATTAAATGTAATTTTTTTCCGACAAAAGGTTGCAAGAGTCCATTTTAACGACTAAATTGCCCCCTCAACACTAAAGTTTGTATATGATGTAAGTTATAGGTTATTTTGTTTTGTAAAATTAATGTAATTGATCCCAAATCAAAAAATATATTAATCCATTAAGTATATTTCAATTACATAAAAATATCTCCCTCTATATTTTAACAAAAAACGAATAATAATATTATTCACAATACTAGTATGCTTTTACGCAAATGCGGTTTGCTGTTAAAGTCTATAGTATGTTAATAATAGCATAGACATTATTAGTTATGATAAAAAATATGGAAAATAAATACAGTTGTATTTCTATAGAAAAAATCTCAGGAGCCCTTGTTGTGGCTTTACTTTTGGTTTTATCATGTGTACTGAATGCTCAGCAAGCACCATCTATTAGAACTGGTGTGACATTTCAATGGGCAGACGTTCAACCTGATGGTACACATCCTGCAACTATTGAATCGGTTACTATAAACGGTCAAGTGTATAATACATTTGCTGTGCCTTCTGATTATGAAATGACAAGGGTAGGACCTAATGGGCATGGCTCCAACCATATTAAAGAAAATTCAACAACTATATTTAATAATAGTAGTAACGCGTTGTGGCATGATGCTGCTCTATCTGCTTTTCAAGACAAAAACCTAAATCACTTTTTCTCCTGTGGTAATAATGGTCGAAATATTTGTTCAGATTTTTCAGCTGTAAGTACAACGGATGCGCAAAAACAAACCATATTTTACACCCCTTATATACCTGCAAATGAAGGTGGTGTGTTAGCAATTACGGAAAGAAATGCAAACAATTGTTTTCATATTGCTGTTTATGGAATTCCCGTTGGTGGAACTTCTGAAGTTTATTTAGGTGAAACATTTGTGAGAACAGATGGCGTTACATACATAGGAGCTCATCAGCCTCCTAATCAAGAACCCGCTGCAACGTCAGATTATTGGCTTACTGACAGAACTGTGGAAGATAACAAATCACTTGGAATGGCACTTTTTTATTTAAGTGACATTGTACCTGTTGGTTCAAAAATTACTAAAATAGAATTTAATGCGTCTACCGTAGATCATGGTGATGGGAAGTTTTTAATTCTTCAAAAGTATGCTATCGATAATCATCAAGTTAATTGTATTGACACACGCTATTCTGGAAATTTATCTGAAACAAATAATGCTCCAGAAAATTCAACATACTCGCTAGTCTCTGGTCCAACTGAGACAGGTAATTCCTTTGTATTAAATACAGATGGTACATATACTTATGAACCAGTGGAAGGATTTACAGGAGAGGTTTCTTTTGTTTATCAACTATGCTTACCTGAACCTAATCAATCAGTTTGTGACCAGGCAACAGTTTATTTAGAATTTGTGAATTTACCTCCAGATCCATCTTTTGATGTTAGTTGTAACACTTCTCAAGGATATACCATTGAAGTGACTTCACCTCTAGGATCTGAATATGAATATAGATTAAATGGTGGAGCCTACCAGACATCAACAACTTTTGATGTCCCTAATGGTTCCTATAATTTATCTATAAAAAACATGAACACTAGTTGTGAAAAGTTTTATTTAAACAACCCAATTGTGTTATCTGAAATCGAAATTACCGCAGACATTTCTGATGTTTCGTGTAAGTTAGGTAATGATGGCGCAATTGATATCTCTATATCTGGTGGTTCTGCTCCTTATTCTTATAGCTGGAGTAATTCAGCAACGTCTGAAGACTTAAGTAACATTTATGCAAACACATATACTTTAACCGTAACTGATGCATATGGATGTACTAAATCTGAAAGTTTTGAAGTTAAGCAACCTGAAGAAGAATTGGCCGTTGAAGTAGATTGGATAAATCATGTGGATTGTTTTGGCAACAACTCTGGAGATTTTAAAGTTGAAGGTTCTGGTGGAACACCGCCATACCAATATTCTGATGATGGTGGAGTAACTACTCAATCCAATGATTATTTTGCACCTCCTTATAATGCAGGTGAATATACCATTACAATTATAGATGCAAATGGCTGTACATCAACAGTTGATTTAGAAATTACAGAACCAGACGAATTAGAAATTACAATGCAATGGAAAAAGAATGTCTCCTGTAACGGAGGTTCTGATGGCGATTTTAAAGTTATTGGTTCTGGTGGTACACCTCCTTACAACTACTCGTTAGATGGTGGTACAACTACACAAACTGACCAAATATTTTATAACTTATCTGCTGGTGACTATACCGTCACGGTTATTGATAGTAACCAGTGTACTGCTGAAATAGAAATTGAAATTACAGAACCTAGTGCTTTAAGCCTGTCTGTTAATAAAGTTAATGCTACTTCTGCGCAAGGATGTGACGATGGCACTGCGACTGCCTCTACCACGGGTGGAAATGGTCCGTATACCTATTTATGGTCCGCATCGGCTGGTAATTCTACAGATGCTTCTGTGAGTGGATTAACTGTAGGGAATCATACCGTTGTAGTAACAGATGCCAATGATTGTACAGCGACACAAACTATTACTATTTCGTGTACCGATGATTGTGATACTGCAACCACATCAGGTACCATTACAAATGTACTTTGTAATGACGATACTACTGGTGCAGCTACAGTCTCTGCAAGCTCTGTAGTAAATCCATCTGCCACTTTTACCTTTACATGGTCTAATGGCGATACCGATGCTGGTGTTACGACTAGTACGATTTCTAATGTCGCTGCGGGGAACTATACCGTTAGTGTTACTATGGACGGATCGTCTTGTGATCCTGTTG
>NZ_JABRWP010000011.1 GCF_013249045.1 Winogradskyella eckloniae | reverse complement strand
CTGGAAATGAACGTCCGAATCACAAACCATTGTTTTTGTTTCGGGGTGCAAATATAAAACCCTTTTTCTTTCTAACAACTACTTTTTAAACTTTATTTTTAATTTATTTTCAATCAGCTTAAAACCAGATATTTAAATTTTAAATTATTTGCACTTAGATTAATCAAGCCCTGTTAATCTCATATTAATAGGCTATTTCACTTAGAGGAGAGCATGTTGTATTCATGTAAACTTTCGCGTAAATATTGATTTGATTTAACCATCACAATATATGAGCCCATGAAATAGATCCATGGAACCTGACGTATTAATATATTTTTATCAATTAAAGTTACCTCAAAAGACATAGTAATAACTATAACTTTATAAATTACTATAATAAAAGTTACGTTTCTATATGATTTTATAGAAACTTCACTTTGTCTATAATATATATAGGTCTATCTTTGCCGTCTAAAATTTTATACTATAATAATGATAAATATTACTCTACCTGATAGTTCGGTTAGATCTTTTGATAAAAAAGAGGTAACACCTTATGAAGTGGCTGTAGATATTAGCGAAGGATTTGCTCGCAATGTTATTTCAGCAAAATTTAATGATACAGTTGTTGAGACCACCACTCCATTGACTACTGATGGTAGCCTAACTTTATATACTTTTAAAGATGATGCTGGGAAAAAAGCGTTTTGGCATTCTTCTGCTCATGTATTAGCACAGGCATTAGAAGAATTATATCCTAATATAAAACTATGGGTAGGTCCAGCAATTGATAATGGTTTTTATTACGATGTAGATTTAGAAGAAGGCTCAATTTCAGAAAAAGATTTTAAAGCTATTGAGAATAAAATGATTGAAATAGCAAGAGGTAAACATGATTTTAAAATGCGTAGCGTTTCAAAATCAGAAGCACTCTCCTATTATAAAGGTAAAAACAATTATAAAGTAGACTTAATTGACAACCTTGAGGATGGTACAATTAGTTTTTGTGACCATTCTACATTTACCGATTTATGTCGTGGTGGACATATCCCAAATACTGGTATTATTAAAGCAGTAAAAATCTTAAGTGTCGCTGGTGCGTATTATAAAGGAGATGAAAATAACAAACAGCTTACTAGGGTCTATGGGATTTCATTTCCTAAACAAAAGGAATTGACAGAATATCTTCACCTATTAGAAGAAGCTAAAAAACGAGATCATAGAAAACTAGGTAAAGAATTGGAACTTTTTACGTTTTCACAAAGAGTTGGTCAAGGTTTACCATTATGGTTACCTAAAGGTGCAGCCTTAAGAGAACGTTTAGAAAATTTCTTAAAAGCTGCTCAAAAAAAGGCAGGCTATGAAATGGTTGTCACTCCTCATATTGGGCAAAAGGAACTTTATGTTACTTCGGGACACTATGCTAAATATGGAGAAGATAGCTTTCAACCTATTACAACTCCAGCAGAAGGAGAAGAATTTCTATTAAAACCGATGAACTGTCCACACCATTGTGAGATATACAATAGTAAGCCTTTTTCTTATAAAGAATTACCTAAGCGATTTGCGGAATTTGGAACAGTATATAGATACGAACAAAGTGGAGAGTTACATGGATTAACAAGAGTAAGAGGGTTTACTCAAGATGATGCTCATATCTTTTGTACACCTGATCAGTTAGATGCTGAATTTAAAGAAGTAATTGATCTTGTCTTATATGTATTTGGTTCATTAGGATTTGAAAATTTTAAAGCGCAAGTGTCCTTAAGAGATCCGGAAAATCCAGAAAAATATATAGGAAGTAACGACAATTGGGAAAAAGCAGAGCAAGCCATTTTAAACGCGGCCATTGATAAAGGTCTCGATTATGTTGTAGAAACAGGAGAAGCCGCCTTTTATGGTCCAAAACTAGATTTTATGGTTAAGGACGCATTGGGAAGACAATGGCAATTGGGAACAATTCAAGTCGACTACAATTTACCCGAACGTTTTGATTTAACGTATAAGGGTAGTGATAATGAGATGCATAGACCTGTAATGATTCACCGTGCTCCGTTTGGAAGTATGGAAAGATTCGTTGCCATTTTATTAGAACATACTGGTGGTAATTTCCCACTTTGGTTAATGCCAGAACAGGTAATTATTATTTCAATTAGTGAGAAATATGAAAAATACGCCGAAAAAGTTTTAAATGTGCTAGAAAATGACGAAATTCGCGCCCTTACGGACAATAGAAATGAAACGGTAGGTAAGAAAATTCGCGAAGCTGAATTGCAAAAATTTCCGTTTATGATTATTGTTGGAGAGCAAGAAGAAAAGGAAAATACAGTAACAGTGAGACAACACGGTGGTGAAGATCTTGGCATGATTACTGTAGAAGACTTTTCGAATTTAGTCAAAGAAAGAGTAAATAAAAGTTTAAAAACTTTTAAATAAAATAATAAGTTTAATTTAAATTACAGAAGCCATAGCAATACGTAGAAACAGAAAGAATTATAATAGACGTGTATCTCAAGAGGATAAACACCGTATAAATTCTAAGATCAGATCTGAAGAAGTAAGACTTGTCGGAGATAATGTCGAAATAGGAGTATATCCTATAAAAAAAGCTTTATCTATTGCCGATGAACAAGGTTTAGATCTTGTAGAGATATCGCCAAACGCGAATCCTCCTGTTTGTAAGGTTATGGATTATAAAAAATTCCTTTACGAACAGAAGAAAAGAGAAAAAGCATTAAAATCAAAAGCAACAAAAGTAGTTGTAAAAGAAATTCGATTTGGTCCTCAAACAGACGATCATGATTATGAATTTAAGAAAAAACATGCTGAAAAATTCTTAAAAGATGGAGCAAAGTTAAAAGCTTTTGTATTCTTTAAAGGACGATCAATTGTCTTTAAAGAACAAGGCCAAATTTTATTATTAAAATTAGCTCAAGATCTGGAAGAATATGGAAAGGTTGAACAAATGCCTAAATTAGAAGGAAAGCGTATGATTATGTTCATAGCACCTAAGAAAAAGTAATACGAACTGTAGATTACAGTTTTAAAGATAATAAGCGAAACGTAAATTTAAAAGAGGAAGAAATGCCTAAAATGAAAACTAAATCGAGTGCCAAGAAACGTTTTAAATTAACGGGTACCGGTAAAATTAAAAGAAAGCACGCTTTTAAGAGTCATATTTTGACAAAAAAATCTAAAAAGCGTAAGCTTGCATTAACTCACGATGCTTTAGTACATAAAGCTGATGAGGACAATATTAAAACTATGTTACGTTTAAAGTAACACGTTTTAATCGGTTAAAATAAATTATAAACCCTGGAGTTAGGCAAAACAATTTAGCAAGTACCTTTATAGGTCGCCTACTACAAAAAAACAATTAAAGAAATGCCAAGATCAGTAAATTCAGTAGCGAAAAGAGCCAGAAGAAAAAAGGTTCTTAAGCAAGCAAAAGGTTACTTTGGAAGACGTAAAAACGTTTGGACAGTAGCAAAAAATGCGGTTGATAAAGCGATGCAATATTCGTACAGAGACCGTAGAGTAAAAAAGAGAACATTCCGTTCATTATGGATTATGCGTATTAACGCAGGTGCAAGACAACACGGAATGAGCTATTCAAAATTTATGGGAGGTTTAAAAGCTAATAATATCGACTTGAACCGTAAGGTACTTGCAGATTTAGCAATGAATCATCCAGAAGCTTTTGAAGCTATCATAAACAAAGTTAAATAAGGCTTTTAGCCAAATTAATAACAACATTTCGCTTATAAAAATCCGGTTCATTAATTTGAATCGGATTTTTTTATTAAAACAACTTTCAAATTAACTTATAATAATATGGAGCATATAAAGATGGTCATTACGGATATGGATGGTACGTTACTTAATTCTAAGCACGAAGTAAGTTCAAGGTTTTTCCAAGTATTTAAATCTTTACAACAGCGTAATATTCAGTTTGTGGCAGCTAGCGGCAGACCCTATTATAGTATTATCGAAAAACTTAAACCTATAAAAGATGATATCATTATTGTTGCAGAAAATGGCGGCTTAGTTATTCAAAATGGGAACACGCTACTCGCCTATGCTTTAGAAGCAAATCGCTTGTTAGAATTATATACTTTAGTTTCAAAAATTGAAAATACATATCCTATTTTTTGTACTAAACATAAAGCTTATATTCTAAATGCTCCACAGAAAATAATAGACACTATTTCCGAATATTATTCCACCTATACTATTGTAGATTCGTTTGAAGCCATTGATGCTAACGTCATCAAAATAGCCTTATATCATTCTACCAACTCTGAAAGGCATATTTTACCTTACGTATCACATTTAAGGCCTAATCTAAATGTCGTCGTTTCAGGAAAACATTGGGTGGATATTTCCGAACCCATTACCAATAAAGGAAACGCCATAACGTTTTTACAAAATCATCTTCATATCAAAGCTTCAGAAACCATGGTATTTGGCGACTATAATAATGATTTAGACATGATGAAACACGCCAAATTTAGTTATGCTATGAAAAACGCACATCCAAATGTTAAAGCTGCTGCTAATTTTGAAACTAAAACTAATGACAACTTCGGTGTAGAAATTATTTTAGAAAACTTAGTTTCCAAATGCGGTAAGAACTAGTTGTCTTCCTCCAGCTCTATTTCTATGTTCACATAGATAAATGCCTTGCCAAATTCCTAAATTTAGTTCCCCATTAGTAATCGGAATTTGAACTGAATTACCAAATAATGATACTTTTATATGCGCAGGCATATCATCAGAACCTTCATAGGTGTGCTGATAATAAGGTTGATTTTCAGGTACCATGATATTAACATGACTTTCAAAATCTAGTCTCACGGTTGGATCTGCATTCTCGTTGATGGTTAAACTTGCAGATGTATGTTTAATAAATACTTGTAGCTGTCCAATTTTTATATGTCTAATTTCGGGAATCGCTTCTCGTATTTCTGATGTAATAACATAAAATCCTCTTGGATATGCTTTAAGTTTAATCTCCTTTTGATAAAAATTCATGATAAATTAGTTCTATGCAAGTTTTATGTCGTAGAAATTTCATCAATTGCTATTTTAAACTCTTCCCAATCTATTAGTTCATCGCCATCTTTATCATAACCTTCTATTAATTTAGTCGCTACAATACCTGTAAGAAAACCACTAATTTCAGCTTGCTTTAATAAGTTTACAATTTCTTTTCTACTCAATTTTCCATTACTGTCTTTATCAAAAAAAGCAAATGCCTTTTCTGGAGTACTAAAATGATTTGTAATTAAAATTTGAATTTTGTTAAGAATGTCTTCTTTTGCGCCCATAGTTTAATAAATTATAGGTCTTAAAATACAAAAAAATAAGATACTTTGTAATTAAATTAAGTCTTCTGTTTCTTCTTTTTCGCTGCTGGAAATAAAACATTATTTAATATCAGACGGTATCCAGGAGAAGTTGGATGCAGGTCTAACTCTGTTTTTGGATCACCTACTCTATGCGTATAATCTTCGGGATCATGACCTCCATAAAATGTAAAAAAACCTTTACCTTTTATACCATGAATATATTTAGCCTCTCCGTTTGTTCTATTTTCACCCATTACCAATACGTTAGACTTAATTTGCTCTCTAGTAAATGATGTAGTCTGTCCCATAAATCCTTTAACTAATGCTGTATGATTTTGAGTAAGCATTGTTGGAATTGGATCCCATTTTGCAGAATACTCCATTAAGGAAAAATAATCTGTTGTTTTATGAATCTTTCTTTTTTGAGTCATGTCTATAGATGAAAACTCATAGACGTTGGGACTACGTTCTAGTATATAATCTTTAAATGCAAATGTATTGGTGTAATCTATTTTACTCTGGTAACTTGGATCACTGCCATCACCATCAAACATGGGCTCACATATATCTACGCCTTCAGCTGATAATGCAATATCAAAACTATCAGTAGCTGAGCACATCGCAAACATAAAACCACCTCCAACAACGTAGTCTCTAATTTTAAGCGCTACAGCCAATTTTTCTTCAGAAACTTTAGAATACCCTAAAGACTTTGCTAATTCTTCAGCGTTGTTTTTTTCTTCTATATACCACGCTGCAGACCTATATGTTCTGTAAAATTTTCCATATTGACCTGTAAAGTCTTCATGATGTAAATGCAACCAATCATATAGTAACAATTCATCATTTAGAACTTCTTTATCATAAATAGTTTCATAAGGAATTTCTGCATAGGTTAATACCATTGTCACAGCATCATCCCAAGGCTGCTTACCATATGGTGTATAAACTGCAATTTTTGGAGCCTTTTCTAAAACAACTGCTTCTTGATTAACTGAAGGGCTAGAAATATCCTCTAATATTTGTGCTGCTTTAGAATCTGATAAAATTTCAAAAGACACACCTCTAATTTGGCATTCGCGTTGAATAATTTCAGCATCTGGTAATAAAAAAGATCCGCCTCTATAATTTAATAACCATTTTACTTTTAGCTCACGCTCTAGCGTCCAATAAGTAACGCCATAGGCCTTTAGGTGATTTTCTTGTGTTTCTGCATCCATAGGAATTAGAATATATGACGCATAGGTCTTAACACTAAAAACCAGCAAGAGACTTAATATGATTATTTTTTTAAAGTACATTTTTTAATAAAAACGGAATTTAGGTATTATTTAGTCTATTTGAATCTCAATTTATTATTCTTTTAAGATTTAAGTAGATACGGTTTGTATCATCAATTAGTGCTTTTAATCCAATTGCGTTTCACTACCAGATAATAAACTGGCAATTACTTTAGTACTTTCAAACTGATCTAAAATAATTTTAATAAAGACGGTAATCGGTATTGCCATAATTAAGCCTGGTATTCCCCAAAGAAAACCCCAAAACATCAGCATTACCAAAACGGCTATAACGTTAATTGAAAAAGATTTACCCATAAAAATAGGTTCTAATATTGCACCAAATGTAACTTGTACTAACGAAATTGCTAATATAAAAAAGAACAATGTGCTTGTAGGATCTAGCTCTACAAATGCAAAAATAGATAATAATATAACGGAGATAAAAGAACCAACCATTTGTACAAAGTTTATGGCAAAGGCAAATAAACCCCAAAAAATAGGGAAACTCACATCGAAAAACACGCACATTAAACCTGTAAAAATACCGGTTAGCGCACTAACCAAAAACTTAACTTTTATAAACTTTATGAGGTCGTTTTCTATCTTCATAAACGTTTTTACAGACGTATGTTTTCGTTTTAATAATGTGCTATTTAATAATTTATGAACATTAATAGATTCAGCTAACCACAGGACCACAAAGAAAACTGTCATTAATAAACCCGTTAAAAAGGAATTTAAAAACCCTAAGGTAGACCCTAAGTTTTCTTTCTGAAAAAATTGCCCTATAAAACTGTGTTCTTGCTTTAACTCAATTCCAAAATTATCAAACAAGTAAACTTTTAGATCTTCTAGTTTTAATTCGGCTTTAGATAAAAATTCTGCATTATTAGCTAATATTTGTCTGCTGGACAACTGAATTAATTCAATGCCTAATTTTAAACCTACACTTACCAATAATAACACTATAATAATACTAATTACCTTTGGTATTTTACGACGTCCTAACCATCTCATTATAGGTAGAAATAATAAGGCAATAAACATGGAAAAGATCAATGGTATAAAAATAAACGACAAGATCTTAAGCAAATAAAACACTAAAGGAATTACTATGATTAGCAACAATATGTTTGTTGTACGTCTTTGATTTAACATTATATAGATTTGGTTTAACTGAGCTTACAAAGATAAGTTAAAAAACAATGTTCAATTCCTTAAATTGATGTTAAAAAGGGACTCCATCATCTTCCGGACCATCAAAGGCATCAGATGGTGACGGGAAATTATCTGGACTAAATGTATTATCATTAGCTGCTGCATTCATCTTAGAATGAAACTCTCCAAATGGTGTATCAAAATCGTCTAAATTATCAAACTTACCTAAGTGTCCAATAAATTTCAATCGGATGTTTTCTAACCCACCATTTCTGTGCTTTGCTACAATAAATTCACCTTGACCTGCAGTTGGCGATCGTTCTTCATCATCCCATTCATCAATTTTATAGTATTCTGGTCTGTATATAAAAGATACAATATCTGCATCTTGCTCAATAGCACCAGATTCTCTTAAATCTGATAGTAAAGGACGTTTGCTTCCACCTCGAGTTTCAACAGCACGAGACAACTGTGACAACGCAATAACAGGTACACTTAATTCTTTTGCTAAAGCTTTTAAGTTACGAGAAATCATTGAGATTTCTTGTTCACGATTTCCGCCTTTCTGTGTTCCACCAGCTGTCATTAATTGTAAATAATCAATCATGATCATCTTTATGCCATATTGCGATGCTAAACGACGTGCCTTTGCTCTTAGATCGAAAATAGATAACGACGGTGTATCATCTATAAATAGAGGTGCTTTTTCTAAGGTTTTTACTTTAACGTTTAGTTGTTCCCACTCGTGCTTTTCTAGTTTACCTGTTCTTAATTTCTCAGAAGACAACCCAGTTTCACTCGAAATTAATCGTGTTATTAACTGTACTGATGACATCTCTAACGAGAAGAAAGCTACAGGAGTATTACTATTAACGGCTACATTTCTAGCCATTGTTAAAGTAAATGCTGTTTTACCCATACCTGGTCTTGCCGCCACAATAACTAAATCTGATGGCTGCCAACCTGAGGTTAATTTATCTAATTTATCAAATCCTGAAGGTATACCACTCATACCTTCTTTATTAGAGATCTCTTCAATCTTCTTCTTAGCCTGAATCACTAAACTCTGAGCAGATTCCGTTGATTTCTTAACGTTTCCTTGCGTAACTTCATATAATTTTGCCTCGGCTGTATCTAGAAGATCAAAAACATCTCTGGTTTCGTCATAGGCTTCTTCAATAATTTCGTTTGAAATTTTTATTAAACTTCTTTGTATGTATTTCTGAAGTATAATACGTGCATGAAATTCAATATGTGCTGAAGATGACACACGTTGTGTTAAAGAAATAAGATAAAAATCGCCACCAATAATGTCTAATTTTTGGTCTTTCTTTAGTTGGCTAGAAACGGTTAATAAGTCGACCGGTTCGGAATTTTCAAATAGTTTAAATATGGATTCAAAAATGTATTTATGGGCTTCTTTATAAAAAGCATCTGGGCTCAGTATATCGATTACCTCATCAACACCTTTTTTATCAATCATCATAGCACCAAGCACAACTTCTTCTAAATCAACAGCTTGAGGAGGTATCTTACCTTTCTCTAAACTAATGATTGTGCTTTTATCTACTTTATAACCAGTTACTGGATTGGGTTGTTTCATAAGTAACAAAAATAACTAAATAGTGTTGTAGAAATGAAAAAGCTGTAGTTTCAATCTTAACATGTCTTCAACAATTTAACTGTTAATAACTCTAAAATATTGTTAATAGTGATAAAAAAAACCGAAGCATAAACTTCAGTTTTTTTTAATGGCCTTTGTTTAGTGGAATTAGTCTTTATAGACACCCATATCATTGTATTTTTCCATACGCTGTTTTACTAAATCTTTTGGTGATAAGTTTTTTAACTCCTCATAAGACTTAACGATAGCATCACTAACGGATTTAAAAGTTGCTTCCCTATCTCTATGTGCTCCACCGACAGGTTCTTTTATAATTTGATCAACCAATTTCATACGTTTCATATCCTTGGCTGTTAATTTTAAGGCTTCAGCAGCTTGTTCTTTATATTCCCAACTTCTCCACAAAATAGAAGAACATGATTCTGGAGAGATCACAGAATACCATGTATTCTCTAACATCATTACTTTATCACCTACTCCAATACCTAAAGCACCACCTGACGCACCTTCACCTATAATTATGGTAATAATAGGAACTTTTAATCGTGCCATTTCAAGTATATTTCTTGCAATTGCTTCGCCTTGTCCACGTTCCTCCGCTTCTAAACCTGGATAAGCACCTGGTGTATCAATTAAAGTAACAACAGGAATACCAAATTTTTCTGCTGATTTCATAAGACGTAGCGCTTTTCGGTAGCCTTCTGGATTTGACATTCCGAAATTTCTATACTGTCTTGTTTTAGTATTAAATCCCTTTTGCTGGCCTATAAACATATAAGATTGATCTCCTATTTTTCCTAGTCCACCAATCATTGCTTTATCATCTTTAACATTTCTATCGCCATGAAGCTCTAAAAATGTATTTCCACACAAAGCATTAATATGATCTAAAGTATATGGTCTATTAGGATGACGCGATAATTGAACACGTTGCCATGCACTAAGATTTTTGTATATATCTTTCTTAGTTGCAGCTAATTTTTGTTCAATTTGCTTACATGTTTCTGTAACATCTACATCACTTTCTTTTCCTATTATTGCGCACTTATCTAGCTGCTCTTCTAATTCTTTTATTGGTAATTCAAACTCTAAGTATTCCATACAATTTGAAGTTAGTTGTTTTTAGTTAGTTAATTACAAACCTAAGTATTCTTATTCTATTTTATTAAAAATATAGGTTAAAGTATGTTTTATGTTCAATTTACAAAAATAGATTATAATATAGAAACTATAAAAATTTAATCCTTAATCTTTGCTGCTAGACTTTTTCTATGTTTATAATTTTTAAAAACGGCATCAAACAAAACGGTCAATAAAATAAGCGTCGCTCCTACATAAAACTGTGGCGACATTTTTTCGGAATCTGGATATAACATTAAGGCCATTCCTATACCATAAATAGGCTCTAAGTTATAGCTTAATATTACTGTAAAAGGACTTATATAACGCATTACATCTACAGACCCAATAAATGCATAAGCCGTACATATAGAGGCTAGTATAAATAAAAACAACCAGTCTTTATTTGAAAGCGTAAAGAATTCTGCATTAAAATTTTTACCTGACAATAAGATAAATATCGTTAAAAAAAACACACCACTAATAAACTCATAAAATGAAATTATTGTTGCGCTATGTTGCTCAATAAACCTACCGTTAATAACAGCAAAAAGTGTAGAAAACAATGCTGAAAACAAGCCCAGAACAATGCCATTTAAATATATCATTTCACTACTTGTTATTAAGAGCACACCTATTACCACACAAATACCAAATAGCATTTCATAGCCTAAGATTTTTCGTTTAAAAAAGATGGGTTCTATAAATGATGCAAAAAATGCACCAGAAGAAAACATCGCTAATGCGATAGATACGTTTGCTTGGTTAATGGCTTCAAAAAATGTAATCCAATGTAAGGCTATGAGCACGCCTGCTATTGAGAATTGTAAAAATGATTTTTTGGAAATATTAATTTTGAGTTTAATTATTTTAATATAAATAAACATCAAAATTGCGGCAATAGCCATTCTGTACCACACCAAATCTAAAGCACCAATTGTTATTTCTTTACCTAATATGGCTGTAAATCCAGCAATAATTACCAGAAAATGTAAATATAAATAATGCTTTAGTTTAACGTTTTGCATTTTGCAGTAGATATACTGCCAAGATACCAAATATAAAATTAGGAAACCATACTGCGATAATTGCTGGGAAATTAGATTGTTCTGCCATTACACCGAAAACCTTGTCAAAAAACACATAGATCATTGCAATTGCAATACCAAAAGCAAGATTTACTCCCATGCCACCTCTTCGTTTTACAGACGAAACTGCAACCGCAATAATTGAAAGAATAAAAATAGAAACCGGAAGACTCCATTTCTTTAATTTCACAACTTCATAACGTCCAATATTAGGAGAACCTCTACGTTTTTCTGCGGCTATAAAATCGAGTAATTCGCCATATGATTTTGTCTCTGCAGCATATTCTACAGGTGTTAAATCCTCTAGCTCAAAGGGTAAACTTACATTTTTATTTCGCTCCTTTTCAACGGTTTCAATACCATTTTCAAAAGTACGTTTTAGATAGGTTGTTAATCTAAATGTACTATCCTCAGGAATATATCTAATATTATCGGCAAAGATTTTATATTTAAGTTCATTACCTTCAAAATGTTCGTATGTAAAATTTATACCAGATTTATTACTAGGAATAAAGTTGCTTACATAAATATAGTCGTTATCATTTATTTGCTGATAAACTTCATGCGTTTGCTGTACTTTTTTATGTTTTTTAAGATACTTAAACACAAATTCGTTAAAGCCTTTACTAGCTATTGGCGCTAAGTACATTCCTAAAAATAATGCAAAAGATGCCACTATGGTTGCACCTATCATATAAGGTCTTAAAAATCGAGAAAACGACACACCTGAACTTAAGAATGCTACAACTTCTGTGTTGTTGGCTAATTTAGATGTAAACCATATTACAGATAAAAACAAAAATAAAGGAAACAATAAATTAGCAAAATACACGGTAAAATTTAGATAATAGAATGCCACCTCACTTAAAGGTGCATTATTCTCTAACATCTTCCCTACTTTCTCTGCTAAATCTATGGTAATTCCAATAGGTACAAACAGCAACAACATCATTAAAAATGTAAACAAATATCGCTTTAAAATGTACCAATCTAATATTTTCAAATCAGTTATTATTTGTAGTTAAAAATTTTCATTTGTCTATTTAAAATCAAAGTCGGTTATCCATTTGTTTTACCATCTTCTCTTTCCATGACCTAAAATCACCAGCGATAATATGTTTTCTGGCTTCTCTTGTTAACCAAAGATAAAATCCTAAATTATGAATTGTTGCGATCTGTTTACCCAGTAATTCATTTACAGTAAACAAATGCCTTAAGTATGCCTTACTATATTCGGTATCTACAAACGTAATTCCCATGTCATCAATTGGAGAAAAATCATTCGCCCATTTTAAATTTTTTATATTAATAGAACCATGAGCTGTAAATAACATACCATTTCTAGCATTACGCGTAGGCATTACACAATCAAACATATCTACACCTAACGCAATATTTTCTAAAATATTGATTGGTGTGCCAACTCCCATAAGATAACGTGGTTTATCTTCTGGCAATATACTACAAACAACATCCGTCATAGCATACATTTCTTCCGCAGGCTCACCAACTGAAAGGCCACCAATAGCATTCCCTTCTGCACCTGCATTAGCTATATATTCTGCAGACTGTTGTCTTAAGTCTTTATAGGTACTTCCTTGAACTATAGGAAAAAACGTTTGTGCATAATCGTATTTAAAAGGCGTCTTTTTTAAATGTGTTAAACAACGCTCTAGCCAACGATGTGTCATATGCATGGATCGTTTTGCGTAGTTGTAATCACATGGATAAGGTGTACATTCATCGAAAGCCATAATAATATCTGCACCAATACTTCTTTGCACCTCCATAACATTTTCTGGAGTAAATACGTGATAACTACCGTCTATATGAGATTTAAATTTCACACCTTCTTCTTTAATCTTTCTATTAGACGATAATGAATACACTTGATAACCACCAGAATCCGTTAAAATATTACGGTCCCAATTCATAAACTTATGTAAACCACCTGCTTGTTCTAAAATTGGTGTCTGTGGCCTTAGATATAAATGGTATGTATTACCAAGGATAATATCAGGATTAATATCGTTTTTTAATTCCCTTTGGTGTACGCCTTTAACGGAAGCCACAGTACCTACTGGCATAAAAATAGGTGTTTCTATTGTACCATGATCTGTAGTTATAGAACCTGCTCTTGCTTTTGTCTCTTTATCTGTGGCTATTTTTTGAAATTTCATTTTTAATTTTGCATTAGTTTACAAAGACATACGTTACTTCATAACCACCACTAATGGACGATAGCAACTGGCTAAATTATGCCTTGAATTGTAAGTCAGAGGGCAAATATAAATAACTCTTTAAGATTCCTTCTTAATTTAAAATTAAAATACAAATGAATTAAAATGGTACGACAAACAAAACACTTTATTTTTTACATATTGTTAGCAAATTATGTATTTCGTTAATAAGTGCAAGGTTTCAACTTTTGATAGCCATAGGTAAAAAGTTACATTTGTAGCATAAACATAAGCAACATAACAATGCCAAACATTAAAGAATTAGAAGATTTAACAACTCAAGTTCGTAGAGACATTATACGAATGGTACACAAAGTAAACTCTGGACATCCAGGAGGATCATTAGGTTGTGCAGAATTTTTTGTATCACTCTACCAAGACATTATGGATAGAAATGAAGGATTTGATATGGATGGAATAAATGAAGATTTATTCTTTCTATCAAATGGCCATATTTCTCCAGTTTATTATAGTGTATTAGCAAGATCTGGATACTTTCCGGTAGATGAATTAAATACCTTTAGATTAATAAACACGCGTTTACAAGGACATCCTACTACGCATGAAGGCTTGCCAGGTATTAGAATTGCCTCAGGTTCTTTAGGGCAAGGAATGTCTGTTGCCATAGGTGCAGCTCAGGCTAAAAAATTAAACAACGATGACAAACTTGTATATAGTTTACATGGTGATGGTGAATTGCAAGAAGGTCAAAATTGGGAAGCCATTATGTATGCGGCAGCCAAAAACGTAGATAATCTAATTTCTACAATAGACTTAAATAAACAACAGATTGATGGTTCTACCGATGACGTTTTACCAATGGGAAGTCTTAAAGCTAAATTTGAAGCTTTTGGTTGGACTGTTATAGAGATTGAAAAAGGTAATGACATTGCATCTATTCTTGAAGGCTTAAACAAAGCAAAATCATTAACAGGAAAAGGAAAACCAGTTTGTGTTTTATTACACACTATTATGGGTAATGGGATTGACTTTATGATGCATACACATGCATGGCATGGTAAAGCACCTAATGATGAGCAACTAGCAATAGGCTTAGAACAGAATGCTGAAACTTTGGGAGATTATTAAAAAGTCCCTTCTAACTTCCCCAAAAAGGAAGAATTAATAATGAATACTATAACTTTAAAACTAATAACCCTTAAAAGTCCTTCCTTTGGAAGGGTTGGGTAGGCTTATGAAAACATATACATATACAGAAAAGAAAGATACAAGAAGTGGATTTGGTGCAGGTTTAGCTGAACTAGGTAGAACCAACCCAAACGTTGTCGCATTATGTGCTGACCTTATTGGATCTTTAAAAATGAATGAATTTATAGATGAAAACCCAGAGCGCTTTTTTCAGATAGGTATTGCAGAGGCCAATATGATGGGTATTGCAGCAGGATTAACCATAGGTGGAAAAATTCCATTTACTGGTACTTTCGCTAACTTCTCTACAGGACGCGTTTATGATCAAATTCGTCAATCTATTGCATATTCAGGAAAAAATGTAAAAATTTGTGCCTCACATGCTGGTTTAACTTTAGGTGAAGATGGTGCAACACACCAAATCCTAGAAGACATAGGATTAATGAAAATGTTGCCTGGTATGGTTGTTATTAATCCTTGTGATTATAACCAAACTAAAGCAGCTACAATTGCTATTGCTGATTATGATGGTCCTGTTTATTTAAGATTTGGTCGTCCTTCTGTGCCAATTTTTACACCAGCGGATCAAAAATTTGAAATTGGTAAAGCCATTCAATTAACTGAAGGTACTGATGTAACTATTGTGGCAACAGGTCATTTAGTTTGGGAAGCACTAGAAGCATCAAAAGTACTACATGATGCAGGTATTTCTGCTGAAGTCATTAATATACACACCATTAAGCCTTTAGATGACAAAGCTATTTTAGACTCGGTATCTAAGACGGGTTGTATTGTTACTGCTGAGGAACACAACCATCTTGGTGGTCTTGGAGAAAGTGTTGCAAGAGTATTAGCACAACACAAACCAACACCTCAAGAATTTGTCGCAACCAATGATACCTTTGGAGAATCTGGTACACCAGCTCAGTTAATGGATAAATATGGTTTAAATTCTGATGCCATTGTTAAAGCTGTTAAAAAAGTAATCAAAAGAAAATAATATTGTTTTGGCATCGTTTTTGAAAGTACATGCTTAAATCTAAAAAAACGAACATTATGAGAAATTTAAAAAAATCAGTTATTTCTACTGCACTTTTATTATTTATTGGGCTTAACTTATCAGCTCAAAACAAAAGTTCATTTGGTTTTAAAGGTGGCTTAAACTATGGTGCCAATGGTGATTATTTTGATTCAGTAAGTCTTAACAGTAGTAATCCAGATCAAAATATTGGATATCATTTAGGTATTTTTGGCAAAATTGGTAATAAGATCTATTTACGACCAGAAGTCGTCTATACGGTTACTAAAAGTGATTATAATAATAATGACTTTAATATTAAAAAAATAGATGTCCCAGTTTTAGTCGGACTTAAGGTTTTAGGCCCATTAAGTGTTTTTGCTGGTCCTTCTGCTCAATATATTTTAGAAACCGATTTTCACGGTTTAGAAATTGATGATGTACAGGAAGATTTTACAGTTGGTCTAAATTTTGGAATAGGTATTAATTTTAATAAAATTGGAATTGACCTTAGGTATGAACGCGGATTTGGTGAAAACGAAGCGCGTTTTATTGAAGACAATATTACTCGTAATAGTAGAATTGATACGCGACCAGAACAATTAATTCTTAGTTTGTCAATAGGACTATAATAAAATAAATTTTATATAAAAAAAAAGCCACTCAATGAGTGGCTTTTTTTTATGCTTTAGCTTAATTTAATTACTCTGCGTTATAATCAATTGCAATAGATTCATCTAAATAATCTGGGATTCCATCACTATTAGAATCCATAACAGTTACTGTTTTTATTGTAATAACACCACCTGTTACAGATCTATCATATTCATATTCTCCTACTCCATATACAGGCTCTTCTTCACCTATATTAGTATCTACAGTATAATAAGTAGACAATAATTCATTAAACGTATTTACACCATCTGCATCATCATCAAAATCAATATAATTAGGGAAGTCATCTTCATCCGTGTCATCATCAAACACATCGGTATCGTTATCTAAGTCTTCTAAATAAGAAGGTATACCATCATTGTCATGATCTTTTATTTCGTACTGAAGCATTTCAAATTTAAACATTAAATTATCGTATGAATAACCTGTAGATGTACCAGAGAAATAGCCTAATCCAGAAGGAATAAACATAATTCCTAATCCAAAATTATTATACGTAATGCTTCCGTTATCAAACCCAAAACTATCCGCAGTGTTAAACAATGGCATCACTAATTGCCAAGCTCTTATTGTACCAAATGTTGTGAAACCATCTCCAAAAAGAGCCAATTCTTCTGGAGTACTAATTACATCAAAAACATCATTATCATTATTAATAGATGAGCCTTCATATCGCACACGAACTTCATCAGTAAATTTAGGAGCCATTCCACCACCTTGATTTATATTTAACACATAATACACGTAATCTGCTTCTAGGTACGTTGTGGTATACGAATCAACGGCATCGATAAGCATTGTGTTTTCACTTGGATTAGGCATTGGCAAATATTCACCATTTTCATCTACTTCTAATTCTGTAATTTCAATATCAGTGTACTTATGATTTGTTCCTGTGGTAAAGAAACCCGAATTGTAATAATGCGTAGTTAGATATAATAAAATAGAATCATTATCCTTTACTTGTTGTTCTGTTCTATCTTCCACTTCAACAGTTGTAATCCCTTCATCATCATCTTTACATGAAATAAAAATTGAAAAAACTATTAGTAATAGTAAACTTAATTTTAAAGTTTTAATTTTCATAGTAATCGATATTATCCTTAAAAAACCACCATAGTTTTTCACGGCGTTCATTATTGCTTATTTTTAACGTGCAAGATACAATAATATAATATTTTTGTACTAATCTATTAACGTAGTTTTTATTAACAGAATATGCGAATTGATAAATATTTATGGAGTGTGCGCTATTATAAGACACGAAGTATTGCCACAAAAGCCTGTAAAAAGGGACAGGTTAAAGTAAATAATACCACTATAAAACCGTCACGAGAAGTTTACCCAACAGATAAAATAGAACTGAGAAAGGATCAAATAATTTATCAATTAACTGTTAAAGATTTGCCACCAAATCGCGTTGGTGCAAAATTAGTTGATATTTATAGAGTAGATACAACACCTAAATCTGCATTTGAAGCCAAAGAACTCTTAAAATATAGTAAAGATTACTACCGAAAAAAAGGCACTGGAAGACCTACTAAAAAAGATCGAAGAGATATTGACGACTTTTACGACGAAGAAGAATGACGTGGGCTTATAAATTATATTAAATATGAGACATCAAAATTACTGGGAAAAGCGCTACAATGATAACGATACTGGTTGGGATATTGGTTATGTGTCCTTACCTATAAAAAAGTATATAGATCAACTTAAAAATAAAGCGATAAAGATTTTGATACCAGGTGCTGGAAATAGTTACGAAGCCGAATATCTTTGGAACAATGGTTTCAAAAATATATATGTTTTAGATTTTGCGAAACAACCGTTGTTGAATTTAAAAAAACGAATTCCTGACTTTCCTGATACTCAACTATTAAATTGTGATTTCTTTGAGTTAAATGATAGTTTTGATCTCATACTAGAGCAAACTTTTTTTTGCGCTATACACCCCAACTTAAGACTTAGTTATAAAAATAAAATGCACCAATTACTTCAAAAAAATGGAAAACTCATTGGTTTACTTTTTAATTTTGAATTGACTAAGGTTGGGCCTCCTTTTGGCGGTAGTAAAGTCGAATACCTTGCCTTATTTCAAGATAAATTTAATATTAATATCTTAGAGCCTTCAATTAATTCTATAAAAGAAAGAGCAGGTAAAGAACTGTTTTTTATATTTGAAAAAAAGAGCTAATGGCACTAACGAAAAAGACAATTTTAAGTCATAAAGAAATTGAACAAAAAATAAAGCGTATAGCGTACCAAATATACGAAAGCAATGTCAATGAAACTGAACTCATAGTGGCAGGCATTGAAAGTAACGGTTATATTCTTGCAAAAAAAATCAAAGCTAATCTTGATAAGATTTCTAATATAGACTCTACGCTTTGCAAAGTAAGTATAGATAAAGTTCAGCCAACTAACCCCATAAAAACATCCATATCGGCAGAAGATTATTCTAACAAATCTATAGTACTTATTGATGATGTATTAAATTCCGGAAGCACATTAATTTATGGTATAAAACACTTTTTAGACGTACCACTAAAGCAATTTAAAACGGCAGTTTTAGTTAACCGCAATCACAAAAAATACCCTGTTAAGGCAGATTTTAAAGGCATTTCATTGTCTACGTCCTTGTTTGAGCATGTGCATGTTAATCTTTCAAAACAACCTTACGAAGCGTATTTAGATTAAGTGCGTTAATACAGATTCTATCACTTCTTGCTTTGATTTATTATCCGTATCGATAATATGCTTCGCCTTATGATAAAAAGGAGATCGCTCAAACAAATGCTTTCCTATAAATTCCAGTAAATTTTCTTCCGAAATAATATGGCTTATTAAAGGTCGTTTCTCTTTGGCACTAAATAGTCGTTTAGTTAATAACGGAATAGATAGTTTTAAATATATAGAGACGGCATTTGTATTTACATTTATTAACGCCATGTTTTCGCTATAACAAGGTGTACCACCACCAAGAGACAACACGCAGTTTTCAGAACGATTTAATATGTCCTTTAAATATTCAGTTTCTTTTTTTCTAAAATAGATTTCGCCTTTAGTTTTAAACAAGTCTGAAACTGATGTATTTTCTTTTTCAGAGATAAAATCATCTAAATCTATAAACTTATAGTTTAAAATTTCTGCTAATTCTATACCAAGAGTAGATTTTCCTGATCCCATATAACCCAATAAAACTATTATCATAATGCTTATAAATTGATTTTTAAACGAATAGGTATTTAGACTACAAAAAAACAAAAAATTAAATAAAAAAAGTGTTGTATTATTAATTAAACATTTTATATTTGCACCCTCGTTAAAGAGAAAACATCATGACCAGTTAGCTCAGTTGGCAGAGCATCTCCCTTTTAAGGAGAGGGTCCTGGGTTCGAGCCCCAGACTGGTCACAAAAAAAGTTAAGCATTCTGCTTAACTTTTTTTTTATATTTACCTTATTATATGCGCACGTGGCGGAATTGGTAGACGCGCCAGCTTGAGGGGTTGGTGGACATTAGTCCGTGGAAGTTCGAGTCTTCTCGTGCGCACTTTATTAGTCATCTTCTTTTTTGATATGTTTTGGTCTATGGTTTTTTAAACTTATTAATAGCAACATTAAGACCTTAAAAGTAATTCTTAATGACTTTCTGATTTTTCCGCTATTCCTTAAAACCAAAATGACTCTTCGTTTATAGAATACACTTAAATTCCACCATATTTTGTTTACTGTTTTGTGAAATAAGATCTCACTTTTAACAACTTCAATACTTAAAATTGGGCTAAATTGAGTTTTGTATTATTTTAAATTGTATTTTTGTTTAATATTTTACCAAAATAAATGAACAAAATAAAAAATCAATTTAGCATAAAGGATCTTGAAAATCTAACAGGTATCAAAGCACACACTATTAGAATATGGGAAAAACGATACAATCTTTTAGAACCCAAACGTACAGATACTAACATTAGATATTACGACTTAAAAAACTTTAAAAAGTTACTTAATGTAAGTTACCTTAATAGCAGTGGCTACAAGATTTCTAAAATTAGCAATATTTCTGATGAAGACATATTGCAATTAGTGAAAGAAACCGCTACAAAAAACGATTCTGATAATTATGCAGTCAATGCTTTAAAATTAGCCATGCTAAATTTTGACCAAATTCAATTTTATAAGGTTTACGATTCCCTTTTAGAAGACAAGCCATTTCATAAAATATTTTATGACGTTTTTATTCCTTTACTTTCTAATATAGGCGTGCTATGGCAAACAGATACAATCACACCTGCGCACGAGCATTTTATTTCCTCATTAATAAAACAAAAAATAATCTTAAATACGGAAAAAGCAGCTGCTAATAGAAACCAGGAATTGCAAGACACTTTCGTTTTGTTTTTACCAGATAATGAAATACACGAAATTGGGTTAATGTTTATCCATTACGAATTAACGCAACTTGGTTATCAATCTATATTTTTAGGGCCAAGCGTTCCTATGGACAACTTAACAGATCTTCAGAATTATTATAACAATATTACCTATATATCTTACTTCACAATAAAACCAGATCCAGAAAATTTACGTAGTTATTTAGATACGTTTCACGAAGTCGTTTTAAAGCCTTCTCAATCTAAATTGTGGGTATTAGGACAAATCATTTCAGAAGTAGATATCAATGATTTACCAAAAACTATAACAACCTTTAAAACTATAAAATCACTTAGCAGAACAATAACCAATGCATAAAACGGTTTCCATAATAGGCTCAGGGTTTTCGGCCTTATCAGCATCTTGTTATCTCGCACAAGCTGGTTTTTCCGTTTCTATTTATGAAAAAAACCAAACCGTTGGAGGGCGAGCAAGGCAATTAAAAAAAGAGGGATTTACCTTTGACATGGGTCCAAGCTGGTACTGGATGCCAGATATTTTTGATAAATTTTTTAGTGATTTTGGTAAAAAAACAAGTGACTTTTACGAACTAAACAAATTGAGTCCGGCCTATAAAATTTTCTTTTCAGATGATGTGATTACCATAGGAGATCATATGGATAAAATCTGTAAAGAATTTGAACGTATCGAATCAGGAAGCTCTAAACCGTTAAGAAAATTTATTCAAAAAGCCCAAGATCACTATAATATTGCGATTAATAAAGTGGTTTTAAAACCAGGCCTTTCGCCTTTTGAACTCGTCACTAAAGACACCATAACACGTTTAGATCAGTTTTACAAAACTATTAGTACTGAGGTTAGAAAAAACTTTAAAAACCCTAAACTAATTTCAACCTTAGAATTTCCTGTGTTATTCTTAGGAGCTAAACCAAGTAAAACACCATCCTTTTATAGCTTTATGAATTTTGCTGACTTTGGTTTAGGCACATGGCATCCTAAAGGAGGTATGTACCAAATTGTAAATGCAATGAAAAACCTAGCAATGAGTTTGGGCGTAAATATATATACAAACCATAATGTTGAAAAAATCAATGTCCAAGGAAAAAAAACTAAAAGTATCACAGTCAATGGAAAAATAATACCTTCTGATATTGTTTTAACTGGTGCAGATTACCACCATTCTGAAACCCTTTTAGCGCCTAATCACCGACAATATTCTGAATCATATTGGAACAGTAGAACATTTGCACCTTCTTCTCTACTTTTTTATGTGGCTTTTAAAAAGAAATTACAAAACATAGAACATCACAATTTATTCTTTGACACTGATTTTGAAAAACATGCAGAAGCTATTTATGATCATCCTAAATGGCCTAACGACCCTTTGTTTTATGTTAACTTTCCGTCTGTAACTGACAATAGCATGGCACCACAAGACTGTGAAACCGGCTTTTTTCTTGTGCCCATTGCTCCTGGACTAGAAGACTCCTCAGAATTAAGAGAACACTATTTTAAAATAATTATTAAGCGGTTTGAAAACCAAACCCAACAAAAAGTTCAAGATCATATTCTTTTTAAAGAATCCTATTGCGTTAATGACTTTAAAGAAGATTACAACTCCTTTAAAGGCAATGCATATGGTATGGCTAATACATTAATGCAAACCGCATTTTTAAGACCAAAACTGAAAAGCAAAAAAGTAGACCACCTCTATTTCACAGGGCAACTTACCGTTCCTGGACCAGGTGTACCTCCTGCTTTAATTTCAGGAAAATTAGTCGCAGAACTCATAAAAAAAAACGAAATTTAATTTAGCACGTATGAAATCAATTTTTGACAATGTCTCTAGAACATGTAGTAAGATGGTAACCAATGCGTATAGCACGTCTTTCTCGTTAGCAACGAAAATGCTATCAGATTCAATAAGACAAGATATTTATAACATTTATGGTTTCGTTAGATTTGCCGATGAAATCGTAGATTCATTTTACGATTACGATAAAGAAAACCTCTTTAATAAATTTGAACACGATCTCAAATTAGCGCTTGAAGATAAAATTAGCTTAAATCCAATATTAAACGCTTTTCAAGACACATTCCATACTTATCAAATAGATGAACACCTCGTTGATTCCTTTATGAAAAGTATGCGATTAGATTTATACAAAAACAATTATTTAACGCAACAAGAGTTTAAAGCGTATATTTATGGCTCTGCAGATGTTGTTGGTCTAATGTGCCTCAAAGTATTTGTAAAGGGTAATAATGACAAGTATGAAGAATTAAAAGATTCGGCAATGCGATTAGGTTCTGCTTTTCAAAAAGTCAATTTTTTACGCGATTTAAAAGCTGATTTTGAAGATTTAAATAGGTCTTACTTTCCTAATACAGATTTGAGTCAGCTTAACGAAGTTTCTAAAAAAGCAATCATTGCAGAAATTGAAGAAGATTTTGCTCAAGGTTTAAAGGGCATTAAAAAACTACCTTTAGAAGCACGTTTTGGTGTGTTTATGGCTTACAGGTATTATAATAAGCTTTTAGATAAACTCAAAAAAACACCAGCTGTACAAATAAAATCGACAAGAATAAGAGTCGCAAATTATAAAAAATTTGAACTGCTAACACGTAGTTACGTTAAATATCAATTAAATTTAATATAAAAATATTAAGCTATTATGCAAAGTCTCTTTTGGATCCTAATATTCTTTGGTACATTTTTTATTATGGAGTTTAATGCATGGTTTACTCACAAATACATTATGCATGGCTTTTTATGGCATTTACATAAAGATCATCATCAAAAAGATCATGACAGCTGGTTTGAGCGTAACGACGCTTTTTTTATTTTCTATGCTATAATTAGCATTATATGTTTTTATTTATGGAGTTATGAGTCCATTTGGTACACCTTACCAATAGGTTTAGGCATTTTAGCATATGGTATCGCTTATTTTGTAGTACATGATATATTTATACATCAACGTTTTAAGTTACTTAGAAATATTGATAATAAATACGCTAGAGGCTTAAGACGTGCGCATAAAATTCATCATAAACATTTAGGAAAACATAAAGGTGAAAACTTCGGAATGTTAATTGTGCCCTTTAAATACTTTAAATAACTCATTCTTTCAGTAGCTCGTCGAGTTGTGTTTTTACAGTCTCACTATTCCAATTCACAGCACCTGTTTTATCTACTATAATGGCGCCACTTTTGTCAATCACTAAAGTTCGTGGAATTGATGTTGTTTTTAATTCTTTTGGCCCATGAGATTTCCGAATGTAAACAGGAAATGTATACTTTGATTCTGCTTTAAAACTATTAATGGTTTCAACAGATTCATTTGTGATAAATAAAAACGCTACCTCATGACCATATTGCTCGTACAACTTTTGTAAACTCGACATCTCTGCAATACATGGAGGACACCATGTCGCCCAAAAATTAATTACTGTTACCTTACCTTTTACATAATTAAGGTTATAAAGACTAAGGTCCTCTTTCACAAGTTCCCAATTATAATCTTCTATCTTAACTCTATCTGATTTTGATACAGGTTCTACCGTATTAAAAATTGAGATGCCTTTATGCACAATAATTTGAATAAATTGTCTCGTTTGCGGAATCAACAATAACAGAATTAGTAAAAGGAATACAAAATTTATGATTTTGCTTTTTAAGCCTTTACTCATATTTATACTATATTAATTAAAAAAAGCGTAATCCCAAATTAATGAAATTACGCTTCCAATCTAACAAATTATTAATTAATTTAATTTCTCGTCACAACGCCTGTAAGTGTTGCTATTGGACCAGTACCCAATGCAATTGGCGCATGTACTGCAGCATCACTTGGTACCATACCTGCTAACGGCTTTAAAGTAAATGGCGCAGCACTATTATCAGGACTAGGCTCTACTGATATTACAATAGTAGACCCTCTTAAATCTGTTGGAAATGTGAATCCATCTGGCGCATTTTGTAAATAATCTTCCCCAGGATATGCAGGTCCATCACTAGTATCTCCTTTAAACACTGATGTTGACGCATTATCATCTGCCGCTGAAGGATCTGTAAATGTTCCTGTACTAATTGGAGTACCATCTAAAACTACCCAACCTTCATAAACCCAACCTTCCGTTAGAGTCGGTAAATTTAATCCTGTTACTGCACTGCCGCTAGAGTTGTCTAAAAACCAAACACCACTTTCTTCATTTGTATCGTCTGCATCTGTTGGTGTTGCTAAAATATAAGTACCTGTTGAAGCACTAAAATTAGCCACAATACCATTAGAATCTACAGTAGCAGAACTACCTGTGAAATCACCAGCTAATATTTTTGTGTCTGCTGGAGCAGGATCACTATCTACTGCTGGTTCAATTGACAAAACAAATGTAGTTGCACTGTTTAATTGTTCCGTGTCTACTTCAAAAGTTTGAGGAAATACAACACTACTAAACGTACCTGTTGATACTGGAGCGCCATCTACGATAATCCATCCTTCATAAACATAGTCATCTCCTAAAGCCTCTAAACCATCAAGACTAAGAACTAAGTTAGAATTAGAATTACTCGTGTTGTCATCATCACTACTGCACGAACTGGCAAAAATACCTAATGCCAAGGCCGCTAAAATCATTTTTTTTTTCATTGCTTTTTATTTTTGTTTCCTCAAAAATATAAAAGCCCAAAAACTTAAAATGTTAGGTAGCTAACATTAAGCTGATTTTTTTAAGATTCTTATTTCTTTTCTGTTAAAATCTAAATAATTTTCTTCTTTTAACTCGTTTAAAAGAATATTAATCGTAGGTCTAGAGGTACCAATTAACACCGCAATATCTTTTTGCGTGTAAGGATGTCTTATAACTTGATCGCCTGTTTTTTCACAGTTTTTCCCAAAATCCGCACATAATTCTAAAAGAAATTCCACAAGTCTTGTTTTTGTGTCTTTAAATAACAATAGCTGTAATCTACGCTCTAATTTTTTAAATTTATAACCTATGAATTTATGGACTTTAAAACTAAACGCTTGATTTTTTTTCATTAAATCCTGCATCGTTGTTGCTCCAATTTCACAAATAGAAGTGTCATTATCTACAGATTGAGCAAATTCATCTCTTTTTTCATCACCTAAGATGGCTTTTTCTCCAAACAATTCTCCTTTAGTTAAAATTGCTTTTACAATTTCATCTCCAGCTTCGGTATAATATCCAATTTTTACTTTACCTCGTTCTATTAAGTATAACTTATTAGCCGCATCAGCTTCAAAATAGATATAATCTTGCTTATTATAGCTACAAGGACTATGTTCACTCTTAAATTCGTTGTATTTATGAGGACACAGCACCTTGAATAGGTTGACGTCATCAAAAAACCATAAAGACTTCATTTCATTTAAGTTTAATTGTTAGCTAGGGATTATGTCGTATAACGACTATTGAACTTACAAAAAAAAGCCCTTGATTTCTCAAGGGCTTCATTCTCACATTTTAAAATTAGTTAAGCGTTTTCTTTCTTTATTAAATTTAATGCAGAACCTTCATTATACCAATCAATTTGCGCTTGATTATAGGTATGGTTTAATGCTATCAAATCTTTAGTTCCATCTGAATGTACAACCTCTACATGCAATTGTTTGTTAGGTGCAAATTCATTTAAATCTGTAAAATTAAAGGTATCATCCTCTTGGATTAAATCATAATCGGCTTCGTTGTCAAAGGTTAGCCCTAACATACCTTGTTTTTTTAGATTTGTTTCATGTATACGTGCAAAGGATTTAACAATTACAGCAACAACACCAAGATGTCTTGGCTCCATTGCCGCATGTTCTCTAGACGAGCCCTCTCCATAATTATGATCACCTACAACTATAGATTTTACGCCTGCTGCTTTATATGCTCTCGCTGTATCTGGCACGCCTCCAAAATCGCCATTTAACTGATTTTTTACAAAATTAGTTTTCTTTCCAAAGGCATTAACTGCGCCAATTAAACAGTTGTTAGAAATATTATCTAAATGCCCTCTAAAACGCAACCAAGGTCCTGCCATAGAAATATGATCCGTTGTACACTTTCCAAAAGCTTTTATTAACAACTTTGCACCTTTTATTTCATTTCCAATTGGCTCAAAGGGTGTTAATAATTGTAAACGTTCGGATGTTGGACTAACCGCTACCTCTACACCACTTCCATCTGCAACGGGTGCTAGGTAACCATTGTCTTTTACTTCAAAACCTTTTGGTGGCAACTCCCATCCTGTTGGTTCTGTAAACATCACTTCTTCTCCATTTTCATTAATTAAAGCATCTGTTAATGGGTTAAAGTCTAAACGACCAGCAATAGCTATGGCAGCTGTAATTTCTGGCGACGCTACAAAGGCATGAGTATTGGGATTTCCATCTGCTCGTTTCGCAAAATTTCTATTAAATGAATGTACTATACTATTTTTAGGTGCATTTTTAGGATCGTTATATCTTGCCCATTGACCAATACATGGCCCACAAGCATTCGTAAAAATTTTAGCATCTAACCTTTCAAAAATCCCCAAAATACCGTCTCTTTCTGCCGTGTATCTCACTTGCTCTGAACCTGGATTTATTCCTAATTCTGCTTTCATGACCAGTCCTTTATCAATAGCCTGTTGCGCAATAGAAGATGCTCGCGATAAATCTTCATAAGACGAATTGGTACAAGACCCAATTAATCCCCATTCTACTTGAATTGGCCAACCATTTGCTTTTGCTTTTTCAGTCATTTCACTACCGACCACTGTTGATAAATCTGGAGTAAATGGTCCATTTAACAATGGGCCTAACTCTGATAAATTGATCTCTATAACCTGATCAAAATAGTCTTCAGGATGTGCATAAACTTCAGCATCTCCTGTTAAATAGGATTTAATCTTATTGGCTTCATCAGCGATATCAGCTCTATCTGTAGAACGTAAGTAACGTTCCATGGATTCATCGTAACCAAAAGTGGACGTCGTGGCTCCAATTTCTGCACCCATGTTACAAATAGTTCCTTTACCTGTACAAGACATTGATGTTGCTCCTGGTCCAAAATACTCTACTATAGCATCTGTTCCTCCTTTTACGGTAAGAATTTCTGCCACTTTTAGAATCACATCCTTTGGCGCAGTCCAGCCAGATAATTTACCTGTTAATTTAACGCCAATTAATTTAGGAAATTTTAATTCCCAAGCCATACCTGCCATAACATCTACAGCATCTGCTCCTCCTACACCAATGGCAACCATTCCTAACCCTCCTGCATTTACAGTGTG
This sequence comes from Winogradskyella eckloniae, assembly GCF_013249045.1. Lineage (GTDB taxonomy): Bacteria > Bacteroidota > Bacteroidia > Flavobacteriales > Flavobacteriaceae > Winogradskyella > Winogradskyella eckloniae. The sequence continues at coordinate 93,394 of NZ_JABRWP010000011.1, read as the reverse complement.
AGAATCTGTACCTATCATCATACCACCAGGAAATGCATAATTTTCTAGTACGACCTGATGAATTATTCCAGCTCCAGGTTTCCAAAATCCAATTCCATATTTATTAGACACAGATTCCAAAAAATTAAAAACTTCACTACTTGTGCTATTCGCATGTTTTAAATCTTTTGCAGCGCCTTCCTTAGCTTGTATTAAGTGGTCACAATGTACCGTTGTTGGCACTGCTACTTTTGACTTACCTGCCTGCATAAATTGCAATAAAGCCATTTGCGCTGTAGCATCTTGACACGCCACTCGGTCTGGTGCAAAATCAACATAGTCTTTGCCTCGTGAAAATGCTTTATTTGGCATATCATCCCATAAATGTGAATATAAAATCTTTTCAGAGAGGGTTAACGGTTTACCGACAAGTTTTCTAGCCGCATCTACGCGATCTGTCATTTTGCTGTAAACGTCTTTAATCATGTCTATATTAAATGCCATAGTCTTCTTTGTTTTATATTTATTCTACTAATATACAAAATGAAGACTGACTTTAAAAGTCAATACAATACTTATAATTTGATAGTGTTATAAGTTTTATCAATGACAATTTTATTAATTCAATAAAAAAAAGACTAATTTAAATGGTTAACAAAAAAAAGTCCAGATCTAAGATCTGGACTTTTTAGTTACTATATATAGATTGGTTTTATCTTACCAATTGTTTTGTAGATGGCTTAAACTTTGTTAAGACTATGCCTTCTACGGCCACTTCATATTCTTCCATCGTTGGTGTTCTCCCTAAAATTGTAGATAAGACTACCACTGGAGTTGATGATAATAAAGATTCACCTTTTTTCTCTCCTGAATCTTTTACAACACGACCTTGGAATAAACGTGTAGAGGTTGCCATAACTGTATCTCCTGGTTCTGCTTTTTCTTGGTTACCCATACAAAGGTTACACCCTGGACGTTCTAAATACAACATGTTTTCGTATTTGGTACGCGCTAACCCTTTTGGTGCGCTATCGTCAAACTCGAAACCTGAGTATTTTTGCAATACTTCCCAGTCGCCTTCTTCTTTTAACTCGTCTACAATGTTATATGTTGGAGGTGCTACAACTAAAGGTGCTTTAAATTCTACCTTACCTTGTTGTGCCTCAATATTCTTTAACATTTGAGCTAATATTTTCATATCGCCTTTATGAACCATACAAGATCCTACAAAACCTAAATCTACTTTTTTAGTTCCGCCATAGTAAGATAACGGACGAATAGTATCGTGTGTGTAACGTTTAGAAACATCTTCGTTATTTACATCAGGATCAGCTATCATTGGCTCAACAATTTCATCTAAATCGATAAGCACTTCCGCATGATATTTTGCATTCGCATCTGGTCTTAATGATGGTTTAATACCTGTTTTAAGCTCTGTAATACGAGTTTCTGCTTTATCTACAAGACCTTTAAGTACTTGTTTTGCATTATCCATTCCTTTATCGATCATGATTTGGATACGCCCTTTTGCAATCTCTAAAGATTCGATAAGTGTTTCATCTTCTGAAATACAGATTGAAGCTTTTGCTTTCATCTCTGCAGTCCAATCTGTAAATGTAAAGGCTTGATCTGCAGTTAATGTACCTATATGCACTTCAATTACACGACCTTGGAATACGTTTTCGCCACCAAATTGCTTAAGCATTTGTTGTTGTGTAGCGTGTACCACATCACGGAAATCCATATATGGTTTCATTTCGCCTTTAAAGGTTACTTTTACCGATTCCGGAATTGGCATACTTGCCTCTCCTGTTGCTAATGCTAAAGCTACTGTACCAGAATCTGCTCCAAAAGCAACACCTTTAGACATACGTGTATGCGAATCGCCACCAATAATGATGTCCCAATCACCTACTGTAATATCGTTAAGTACTTTATGAATAACATCCGTCATTGGAAAATACTTTCCTTTTGGATCACGACCAGTAATTAAACCAAAATCGTTCATAAACTGCATTAACCTTGGAATGTTAGCTTTAGATTTATCATCCCAAACTGAAGCCGTATGACAACCTGATTGATATGCGCCATCTACAATTGGAGAAATTACCGTTGCAGCCATCATCTCTAATTCTTGAGACGTCATTAAGCCTGTAGTATCTTGAGATCCTACAATATTAACTTCTGCACGTACATAAGAACCTGCATGAAGCGTAGCTCCTGAAGTTCCTACTGCATTTTTATTGAATATTTTTTCTACGGCAGTTAAACCTTGTCCTTCTATAGATACTTCTTTTGAAGGTGCATACACTTGAGGTACATCTATACCTAACACCTTACATGCAAATGTTTGTAATTTTTTACCGAAAACAACAGCGTAAGAACCTCCTGCTTTCATAAACTCCATTTTTTGTGGTGTAAATGCTGCAGAAATATCTTTTAATTCTGTATCGCCATTATATAATTTTTTCTCTTTTGTATTAATAGTAAGTACAGTACCAGTTGCAACCGAATACACTTCTTTTAAGATTGGTTCGCCATCTTCATCAACGATAGTCTCTCCTGCTGCATCTTTTTGTTGAACCCAGTTTTTAAGGTCTAAACCAATACCACCTGTTACACCAACGGTTGTTAAAAATATTGGAGCAATTCCATTGGTACCTGCAATTACAGGAGCAATATTAATAAACGGTACATATGGACTCGAAGAAATACCTGTCCATAACGCTACATTATTAACACCAGACATTCTTGAAGATCCTACACCCATTGTGCCCTTTTCTGCAATTAGCATCACACGTTTATCTGGATGTTGTTCCTTTAACGCTAATACTTCTTTTTGCATCTCCTTATTATGCTCAAAAATACATTGACCGTGTAATTCACGATCTGATCTTGAGTGTGCATCACCACCTGGAGATAATAAATCTGTTGATATATCACCTACACCAGCAATGTATGTTACGACTTCAATTTCCTCTTCTATATCTGGTAGTTTTGTAAAGAACTCTGCTTGCGCATAACTTTCAATAATATCTTTAGCGATATCACTTCCGTTCTTTAGAGCTTCTTCTAAACGATCTGTATCTGCCTCGTAAAGAAACACTTGTGTTTTTAACACTTTAGCCGCTTGTTTTGCAAGATCTAGATCATCACCTAGTGCGATATCTAACAACACTTTAATAGAAGGGCCACCTTTCATATGTGATAATTGCTCAAAAGCAAACTCAGTTGAAATTTCTGGAACTAAAGATTCACCTAAAATGATTTCTTTTAAAAACTTTGCTTTAACAACAGCAGCACTTGTAGTACCTGGCAAAACATTATAAATAAAAAAGTTAAGAGACTGCTCTCTATACTCATTATTTGTGTCTTTAATTTGCTCAATAATTGCGCTTAATAAATCTGCACCATCTATTGGCTTAGGATGAAGACCTAATTCTTTTCTGTCTTCAATTTCCTTAAGATAATCTTTATAAATGTTCATATACGTAGGGTTATTTTTTTAGTCACGTTATTTTTAAAAGGTTACAAATTTACAAATTTAAAAGAGGATTTAAAAATATGTAAGAAAATAGGAGTGCCAATAACAATATTATACAATTTGATAAAATTTAATACAATTAACTCAATTTATCACAAAAAAATATAGTTAATACCTAATAATTTAACAATTATTCAAATTTAGTATAGGTATGAATTTTATTTATTAAACTATAACCATTATAAATAATGAAAAATCACATTGTTCAAGGAAAAAGAGGCCTCCAATTTCTGCGACTACAACACATAGATAAACACGTCTATGTTGTACGCCATTGTCTAAACAAAAGCCGCATTAACATTAAAATTCGAATTAAAATAAGCTCTGAATAATTTTCTCGTCGGTAACACCTTCTGCTTCGGCCTTATAATTTTTAATGATTCTATGCCTTAGAATTCCAGTAGCTACTGCTTGAACATCTTCAATATCTGGAGAGAATTTTCCTTTTGTTGCAGCATGTGTTTTAGCAGCTAATATTAAATTTTGAGAAGCTCTAGGTCCTGCGCCCCAATCTACGAATTCTTTAACTATTTCTGCCGCTGTATGCTCTTTTGGTCTTGTTTTACCGACTAAGGACACTGCATACTCTATAACATTATCTGCTACAGGAATACGACGAATTACATTCTGAAATTCTATAATCTCTTGCTCTGTAAATAATGAGTTTACCGTCAATTTCACATCTGTCGTTGTGGCTTTTACCACATCTACTTCTTCTTGAAATGAGGGATACTCCAAATTAATAGCAAACATAAATCGGTCTAACTGTGCTTCTGGTAAAGGATATGTTCCTTCTTGCTCAATTGGGTTTTGAGTAGCTAAAACAAAATACGGTAAACTTAATTTGTATTGATGACCTGCAACCGTAACCGAACGTTCTTGCATAGCCTCTAATAAAGCCGCTTGTGTTTTGGGTGGTGTTCTATTGATTTCATCTGCTAAAATAATATTAGAAAAAATAGGCCCTTTTATAAATTTAAATTGTCTATTTTCATCTAATATTTCGCTACCTAAAATATCACTAGGCATTAAATCTGGTGTGAATTGTATACGTTTAAAATCTAATCCTAAAGCTTGGGCAATAGTATTAACCATTAATGTTTTAGCTAAACCAGGCACACCGACTAAAAGCGAATGACCTCCCGAAAAAATTGAAATTAAAATTTGGTTGACTACCTCATCTTGACCAATAATTACCTTTGCGACTTCGTCTTTAAGTGCGGCAAATTTCTTTACGAAATTTTCAATTTTTGAAACATCAGACATAGATTCTTATTTTTTTAACCAATTACTTTGAAAATCACATTCTCTGTACTCGCCATTAATTTTTATATACGTCTCCGCAATGGTTTCTTTTTGCCATTTCTCTACAGCTTTAATTTGCTTGTCTTGTAATGCCAAATTTTTAATTTTCAAATAATCCTTAGAAAAATCTGCTTCATGATCATCAATACGATCTGTGACTGTTAATATTTTAAATTTTATGGAGTTGACACGATCTTCATCTTGTAAAACCTCACTTATTTCACCATCTTTTAAATCTTGAATCTGAGCATATAATTCAGGCTCCATTCGTGTTAATTCAAAATTAAAATCTTGAGTCGTTGGGTTGGTTAATTGACCGCCTTCATATTTTGTTTCTTCTTCATCACTAAATTCTCTTGCGGCTTCAGCGAATGTTAATGTACCATCAACAATTTTTTCTCTTACCTTTTTAATTTCATCATTCGCTTTTCTAATAGCTTCTTGCGTTAATTCTGGTCGTAATAATATATGTCTTACATCATATTCCTGCCCTCTAACCTTCTCTAACAAAATAATATGATAACCAAAATCGGTTTCAAAAGGTTCTGAAATTTCGCCTTCTTGTAAGGAGAATGCAACATCTCTAAACTCTTTTACCATTCTTGGCCGCTTTCTATTTAAGGTATATTTACCGCCATCACGTTTTGATGCTGTATCTTCTGTATAAAACAATACCTTAGTGGTAAAACTAGAACCGTTTTCTTCAATGTCCTTTTTAAACCCTTTTAATTTTTCAATAACGGCTTGTTTTGCTTCTTCCGTAACTTCAGGGATCACAACAATTTGAGCTAACTTTAATTCTGTACCAAATGTTGGTCTTTCATCTTTAGGAATATTATTAAAAAACGTACGAACCTCCTCTGGTGTCACTTCTATATCTCCAGTTATTTTAGTTTGCATTTCTTGAGCGAGAAAATTATTCTTGTTAATCTCGTACATCTCATCTCTTAAGGCTTGTTCTGAATCTTTCTTGTAGTATTCTAACATTTTTGTGACATCACCATTTAATTGAGCCAAAATACCTTGAAATTGCTGATCTACTCGAGATTGAATCTGTAATTCATTAACAATAACACTATCTTGAATTGCTTGATGTGCATATAATTTACTTTCTAATAAACTTCCAAAAAGTTCGCATCTTGTAAACTCACTTAAATCTGCGCCTTGAGATTTTAACTGCTCAATTTCTCTATCTAAATCAGATTCTAATAGTATAAAATCACCTACTACAGCGGCAACACCATCAGCTTTTATACGTGTCTTTTTTACAACACTATCTTTAGCGTTTTCTACAACTGGTTTATTTTCATCAATTATTTCCTGGGCATTGATAAGGCTAACCGCTAAGAAGCAAACAACTAGTATTGCTTTATTTATAAATTTGGAATTGATTATTCTTAATAGCATCTTTTGTAATATCATTTTCGAGTTGCTTAATGAGCTCTAATTTTCTCTTGTTTATAACAATTTTTTTAATCGATGAATTCACATAATCCAAAGGTGCGTAATCGTTTTGCAATCGCACGTCATTAACTTGCATCAAATATAGGTTTATTGAATCTTTGAGTTGTAAATAATTAGATTTTTTTAACAGTTGATTTTTATTCGATTCATTTATAATCGGAATTTTCTCTGCGACATGGTTTAGCTTTACCCAAAGCGAATCATTTAACGCATACGATTTAAACTGTACCGAAATAGAATCTAAGTACCTCTTATCCTTTGGCTTAAATCGTTTAAACCTGTTTTTTATGGTATCTAAATCTACAGGATTTAATGGTAAACTAATGTATCTAAACTGAATTAAATTATCATTTAGCTTAAAGGATTCTTTGTTGGCTTCATAAAACAATTGCGACTCATTTGCTTGCACAACTGTATCTATATTTTTTATAACCAAACCTTCTAAATATGCTTTTGTAAATAGATCTATTTTATACTGCTCTACTAATTTTGAAAACCCATTCTGCTTTTCTTCAGACAAATTGACCAAAGCACCATCCATTAATAGTAATTGCCTTGCCCATTTATTTATATACGCATTTACCAACAAGGTACTATCTTCTTTAGAGGCTCCTTCTGGCACTACAGTCTTTATATCACTTTTATATAAGTACGACTCATTTACTCGCGCTATAGGCTCGAGGTCATCAGAGTTTTTAAAAAAATTACAGCTTATTAGAAAAAAGCTTATTAAAGATATGTAAATGGTTCGTTTCAATAAAAACAAGTTTAGTTCCCAATTTTAGATTTAATAGAATTTAATACGTCTTGATTAATCTCAACTTTATATCTGTTATATAATCCTTTAATCCAATTAGCTTCTATTTCATTTTGGTAATCATTAATAACATTTCCTTTGGCTTCTTCTAAGGTTTTTGGTCTAGCCGCTAGCACTTCTTTTACATTTATAATATGAAATGCTTCATTATGATTATTATACACCTTAGATAAACCTTGCTCTGCTATGAAATCTGAAGGCAATATAGAATTATCTAAATTATAAATCCCTTTTGTAAAAATCACACTGGTATTGTCCTTGGTATTTAAGGATTCTGTAATTTCAGTTTCTGACTTACCTTTTTTCATTAGTTTTCTCAATTTTTTTAAAATTGATTGGTCTGTGGTTGTTGCTATTTGCACATCAACGCGGTCATTCCATTGATAATTAGCTTTGTGCGAGTTGTAATAATTTTCTAAACCAACCGTATCTTTAGAAGCTTTATTCCAAAGTTCCTTTTCCATGAGATCAAATAACAAGAGTCCATCTCTGTATTCTTTTAGAATATTAGCGTAGTCTTCATTTTCAGTTTCTAAATTATCCTCTCTATATTTAAATATTGATGCTTCAAAGAAACTTTCAAACTCCTTATCAATAATACTTTCAAATGGCATTGTTTTACTTGCATATAAACGCTGTGCCGTCATTAAATGGTTACCAAACGCTAAATAGGTAAACTTTCTATCATTTATTGTAAATACCGCTTCTGCTTCTTTTAAATCTGATGGTAATTTCCAACTTCTATTATAAAAGTTTTCATTTAAAGCATTGACAAAATAGGCTTTAGCATCAGGATTATAATTGATTTTATAATTTTTCTTAAGCTTAGCCACCATAGCTTCATTTATTAACTTAGATCTTGAATCTCGCTTAACGCGTTTTACAAAAGAATCTTTAACATCTTCAAACGGTGGAACTGGCTCTAAATTTATACGCTTTACAATATGCCAACCGTAAGCTGTTTTAAATGGCTTACTGATTTCGTTATTATTTTTTAATCCAAAAGCCACATCTTCAAAAACCGTAGAACTTAATTGACCACTTTTAAAAGGTGTAATTTTCCCACCATTATTAGCCGAGCTCTTATCTTCAGAAAATTGCTTTGCCAAAGCCTCAAAACTTTCACCTTGATTTAGTTTTTGATAAATGGAATTAATACGCGTTTCAGGGTTTAATAAAGAATCTTTTTGTTTTGAATTTACCATGATATGTGCTGCAGAGATGGTACCACGCGACTCACGCTTATCCATAACATTGACCACATGGTAGCCAAACTGAGTTCTAAAGGGCATTGAAATTTCTCCAACTGGTGTATTAAAGGCTGCAGTTTCAAAATCGTAAACCATTTTGAAAGCAGAAAAATAGCCTAAGTCTTCGAGGAAAATAGTTTTACCATCATGCATTTTAGCCTTTACACTATCAAACCCTTCTTTTAACACGCGTTTTCTTAAGGCCAAAACCTGGTTGTATGCTGCTGTTGTATCTGCTGTTGTAGCATCTAATCTTACTAAAATATGAGATGCCTTTACATCTATTTTACTACGATCGTAAGCCTCTTTTACTAACGCATCAGTGACCTTATTTTCTGATAAATAATTTTTAATTAGTTGTTTTTTATATCGCGTAAACTCACGTTGATAATTTTTATCCTCATCAATTTTAAGGCGTTTAGCTTCATTTAGTTTTAACTGATATTCTGTAAATAATTTTAAATAACCATCAATATCTTTTTGGCTCTCATCTCTTACTAAATCTAAGTTTTTGTTATAAACTCTTAAAAATTCTGACGCCATTACTGGGTTGTCACCGACGGTAATTAATACCTCGTCTTTTTCTTGGGCAAACGATACATTAAACGCAAATAGTACTACAAGTAAACATTTAAATTTTATTGACTTCATGTAATTTTATCTTTAATCAGATTTTTTATGCATTATTTTTTTTCAAACTCAGCAAAAATAACATAAATAGGTTATTTAGCAAGATGAATAAAACGCAATATTGCACTATAATTGCTAATTTCGTAGTAAAAATCATACTAGTTTAACATCTCTTAAAGTTTAACGTTGATTTTAACAATAAAAACAATAAGAACGTCGATTAGTCCTAATAATTGTGAACACTTTTCTTAAATTTGTTTAAAATCCCTCGTAATGCAATACACCACTGAAATTCTTATAAAGAAACCAATTTCAGAAGTTATTAAGAAACTCGACTCTACGGAGAATCTTAAACATTGGCAAGATGGCTTGGTAAGTACCGAACATATTTCTGGCACTCCAAATGAATTAGGAGCGACCATGAAGTTGAACTATTGTTTTGGTAAACGTCACATGGAAATCATTGAAACCGTTACGAAACAAAACTTCCCAAATGAGTTTCATGCCTCTTATACAACTGTAGGTGTTAGAAATATTCAGGAAAATTATTTTAAGACTACAGAAGATAATTATACAAAATGGATTTCCATTAATGAGTTTCAGCCTACAAATTTTAAAATGAGTGCCATGTTATTTTTAATGCCAAGTGCTTTTAAAAAACAAACGCAAACCTATTTGAGAAATTTTAAAAACTTTGTAGAAAACGGAACTTCTATTCTAAAATCTGCTTAAATTCAATTAGAAAATATGAGGCAATTAAAATTGATTTGGGATTTTAAAGGATCTGTTGCTCAAAAAACGGCAGAACACCATGTTGTGCATTTAAAAGAATACGTTGCTCTAAATCAATTAGATATTTCTATTATTGATACAGAAACCATTAGCGACATGCATAGTTTAGCCTATTTGGTTGTTCTAGAATCTGAAATGAAACCTATTAGAGATGCCTTAAAACCGCATCGCGGACAGGTATATTCGTCAAATTAATTTTTACGATAAAAACCGTTTAAATACAGACTGTATGAAGCGTTGAGGCGGTACAGACAAAATGATTTTTAAATCATCTAACCATGTTGATTCTTCATCCAAAAATTTAAATATGGTTTTGATATTTACTTTCTTAAACATAGAACTAAATAACGCAGCTCCTTCTTCATTATAATTGGCTAAAACATCTAAAAAAATAAGATCATAAAACCAGAATTTAGTTTTTTTATGAAACTTAGACAGATCATTTTCTAACTTTAAAAAAGAGACCACTTCTTTCGTTTTTTTTGATGTACTATTAAAAGTATAACCCGTACTTGCTTTGGTCCATCCACCAGCTGTTCCTATATTTAAAATATGTTTAGAGTTTAAATTAGAAAACTTAAAAGCGGTCATAGGAATGTTTCCTTTTTCTTTTTCCGTAATCTTATAATTGTATATGCCTTTGTGCTCTAAATAAGCCTTTATACTATTTTCGTATTCTGTTAAAGGCAACACCTGTTTTGAAAACAAAGTATATTCGAACAACGCTCGCTTTTTATGAAGCGGTAAAACATACATAAAGCGTGTGTTTCCGTTTTGAGGGACAGAAAAATCCATAAATGTAGCTGTAGTATCATCAAACGTATCGTCTTCAACGTCTACAAACCATCCCACAAAATGCTGATGAATAAGTGGGTATTTCTGTTGTGACGTATACAGCTCAGAATTAGGCAAACTATTACATAATTTTAAACCTTTAAAATGGTCATTCTTTGCAACAACCTGTACACCATCATTTAATTCTGAAAAACTTAGAACATCATCCTCAACAAAAGTGATATGCGTTGTCTTTTGAAGCCGTTTCCATAAGGCCTTATAAAACGTTTCACTTCTAAGCATTTTATAGGTGTAAGGCGCTATTGGTATGGTTTTAGAAAAAGCATCACTACCAAAGTAAACGTTTGGCCAAGCTTTAGCTAATAAATGATCCCATTCACCAGAACCTTCTTCCCAGTAACACCAGGTTCTATCATTACCTTTGTCTTTAATTTTATCAATAATTAAAATCGACTTATCATCAAAGAAAGCATCATTTGCCATGCGATAAGCCAATAGCAAACCCGATGCTCCTGCGCCTAAAATAATATAATCGTATGTTACCAAGTCTTTGAGATAAATATTATTGTAAAATTAAACCATTTAATTATCATTAATTGCTACTAAATTTAACTTATTTGAGGTATATTATTCTCCAAAATGCTATTTTATTGGTTGGCGAACTAAATTTTTAAACCGAATTAAAATGTGTTATGATATTAAAGCAAGTATAGAAACCCAATTAAAAAGAGCTGAACGTAAAGGCGATCTATCTGCGGTTACAGAAATTCTTGAAAACCTAATACCATTTACTGATCTACCGCTTTTTCATGCTTCAGGATTTTCACATCCTGAACTATTAATATATACAAGTGACGCGCCAGAGTTCCCTAAAGTTGCTACTTGGGGATTAGTACCACATTGGGTAAAAAACCAAGAACAACAGCAAAAAACCTGGAATAGCACATTAAATGCACGCGCAGAAACTATTTTTGAAAAACCATCCTTTAAAGCCTCTGCACTTCATAAAAGATGCCTAATTTATATCGATGGTTTTTTTGAACACCATCAATACAACAAAAAAGTATATCCCTTTTTTATTCAAAGGCATAACCATAAATCAATGGCTTTAGCTGGTCTGTGGAGCGAATGGATAAACCCAGAACATGGTGGAAAATTAAATACTTTCTCTATCGTTACCACCAAGGGAAATTCTTTAATGTCTAAAATTCATAACAATCCAAAAATTAAAGAACCACGAATGCCCTTTATTTTAACTGATGACTTAGAGGAGCAATGGTTGCATTCTGAAAATGATATGCGCGATGCCTCTCGTCTTCAAAATCTTTTAAAATCTTACACCTTTGAGGACTTAAAAGCCCACACTGTAGAAAAATTACGAGGTAAAAACTATCTCGGTAATGTAGAAGAAACAGCCAATCCTGTCCTATATGAAGATTTAACTACAGATTTTTAAATAAAGCCATAATTTATAATCGTATCCTTCTGAAATAAAAGACTACATTTACTACCTTAATGGCTTTTAGATGATCTAAACCTTACCTAAATTCTTGAAAAAAATTAAGATCCATATATGCTTGACCCAACCAATCCTACTAAACATATAAAATTATATTCTCAAAGAACCATTGGCATTGCTAGTTTTATAGGGAGTCCACTAGCCGCTGGATATCTAATAAAAGAGAACTACAAAGCCTTAAACGAACCAGAAAAAGGAAATAAAGCTCTAGTTATTTCTATTGCTGCTACTATTTTTATATTTGTAAGTATGGTTTTATTGCCAGATGATATCATCAATAAAATTCCTAGAATGCTTATTCCTGCAGCTTATACAGGTCTAACCTATTTAATAGTAGATAAAATTCATGGCGCTATATTGCACAAACACTTAGAACAAAACAATAGTTTTTATTCCGGATGGCGCGCTGCTGGCATTGGTGTCATTGCTTTAATCATAATTAGTAGCGTTACACTAGTCATATTTTTTAGCCTACCAGAAAAAACCAATACTACTTATGACGCTGCGTTTGAAGAATTTTCTAAAAACGAAAAAGCCTCTCTGCTTTTCTATCAGCATTTAGAAACAAAGAACAATGCGTATCTCATTAACGAAATCGACAAGATTAGCATTCCAAAATGGGAAGCCAATATTGCAATCATACACAAAACTAACACCATTAAAGACTTACCCAAAGCATACATTGAACGTAATGAAAAATTACTAACCTATTCAGAATTAAGAATTGAAGCGTTTAAATTGTTTAAAAAAGCAATAACGTATGATACCGATAATTATGACGAAGACCTAAGACGCGTTCATAGTGAAATCGATGCCATTCTTGTAAGCATCAATGAATAGATCATATAACATATAAGTAAATCATCAAAAAATGACTAATAGCGCCTGCAAGCACAAATAAATGCCAAATAACATGATTAAATGGAATCTTTTGAATAGCATAAAAAATGATTCCAACGGTATAGAATAAACCGCCTGCAAACAGCCAAAAAACCCCTTCTTGTCCTATGGCTTTTGATACATTAGAAAAATCAAATACAATTAACCAACCCATTACTAAATATAATAAGGTAGAAAATAGCTCAAACTTACCTGTAAAAAATAGTTTTAAAATCACACCAAATAGGGCAATTCCCCAAACCAGCCAAAACAGTGTCCATCCCAAACTATTGGGCAAAGAAATAAGTAACACTGGTGTATAAGTACCTGCAATGAGCAGATATATACTAATATGATCTACGATTCTAAAGCGGTGTTTTTTCTTTTCATTTTCAACAGCATGATAACATGTTGATGCTGTAAATAAAATAATAATCGACAAACCATATACTATAACACTAAATAGATGCCAAGGTTGTGTATGGTCGGTTTTCACAATTAGAAAAAGTAATGCTAACAAACCCAAAAACGCACCTAAACCATGTGTCCAAGTGTTTAATTGTTCTTCTAGCTTAGTTTGAAGTCGCATCCTTTACATTATAGTTTTTAGTATCTAATTTCTTTCCTTTAGACCATTTAGATACACAAGCATAAAAATCTATATCAAACGCAGGCTCTTGTCTTTTTAGTCGTTCGTTCTGAAAAGCACGTTGTAAAATATCTTCTATTAAATAATCTTCCTCTTCATTAATAGGACTAAATTCTTTCTTTAAAGAGATATCAAATAAGCTTGCTGTACTATTAAACCAAAAGGCTCGCCAACCACTGCGCAGTTCTTTTATTAAATCAAAAGCGGTTTGGCCAGTTTGCCTATGTATTAATTTTACTAAAATCTGCCCTTCTGTTTTTGTCAATTTTTTTAACTCCGCAGAAAATTCATCTTCAATATATTTCTGAATAATTTTAGCGTAGCGTTTTTTATCACGTTTTCGTTCTAATTCGTTTAAACGTGCTTGCAATGCTTCTAAGCGTTCTGCTGCGAGCTTCGCATATGGATACACTTTTAAGGTTTTACGTCTAAGAATAATATAACGTATTCGCGCGGCTTTATCATCAAAATTTAAATTTGGTAAAACCAACACTTCCTTTAACTCCACAGACGTTACAGGCACAGAGTCGCCTTCAATAATCATGTATTGCACTTCCGTAGAATCTTGTTCTTGTTCTACAGGTGTTACTTGCGCAGATAAGACCGCAGAAAAACATAGGGCTATGTATATAAAAATCTTCATCCTTTTATTCTATGCTAAAATCATACCATAAGTGTAATTTTAAACCTATTCAAAATTAGTAATATTTACAATCTATAACCTTAAATTCGTATTAATATTATTATTTTTAAGGAAAATTAAATCGAATGGCTAAAAAACAATTATTGAATAAAAAGTCGATCAACTTTTTAGAAAAATACTTAAACAATGCCTCACCTACAGGTTATGAGTGGGAAGGGCAAAAAATTTGGATGGATTATTTAAAACCGTATGTCGATGAGTTTATCACAGACACGTATGGTACAGCAGTAGCGGTTATTAATCCGAAAGCAAAATATAAAGTTGTAATAGAAGGACATGCTGATGAAATTTCTTGGTATGTAAACTACATTTCAGACAATGGTTTATTGTATGTAATAAGAAATGGCGGAAGTGACCACCAAATTGCACCGAGTAAAATTGTCAATATCCATACTAAAAAAGGCATTGTAAAAGGAGTGTTTGGTTGGCCAGCAATCCATACGAGAAACCGAGCAAAAGAGCAGGCGCCAAAACCCGATAATATTTGCATAGATATTGGAGCAAAAGATAAGGACGAAGTAGAAAAAATGGGCGTTCACGTTGGTTGCGTTATTACGTATCCGGATGAATTTCACATTTTAAACAAAGACAAATTTGTATGTAGAGCTTTAGATAACCGAATGGGAGGATTTATGATTGCCGAAGTGGCACGTCTTCTCAAAGAAAACAAAAAAACCTTACCATTTGGCTTATATATCACAAATTCTGTACAAGAAGAAATAGGATTGCGTGGTGCTGAAATGATTACGGAGACCATTAAACCCAATGTGGCTATTGTTACTGACGTAACGCATGATACCACAACACCTATGATAGACCAAAAAGTACAAGGCTATGCCGAAATAGGAAAAGGTCCGGTTGTGGCTTATGCGCCTGCCGTACAACAAAAATTACGCGATTTAATTACCGACACCGCTGAAGACAAGAAAATTCCATTTCAGCGTGCTGCTTTATCTAGAGCGACAGGTACAGATACCGATGCTTTTGCGTACAGCAATGGTGGTGTCGCTTCTGCTTTAATATCTTTACCACTACGATATATGCATACCACTGTAGAAATGGTACATAAAGATGATGTAGAAAATGTTATCCGATTAATTTATGAAACCTTGCTCAAAATAGAAGACGGTGAAACATTCAGTTATTTTAAATAACATAATTATAGACCTGTTAGGTGCGACCCACTTAGCAGGTCTTTCTTATATATGGAAGAGATTCTAGACATTGTAGACAAAAACGGCAAACCAACCGGAAAAACGGCTTTAAAATCTGTCGCTCATGCCAACGGACTTTACCACAATACTATTCATTTGTGGCTATATACGTCTACAGGAGAAATTCTTTTACAACAACGTTCTCATAAGAAAATTATCTACCCTTTACTTTGGGACGTCTCCGTAGCAGGACATATCGATGCTGGTGAAACATTTATTGAAGCAGCAATACGTGAAACCCAAGAAGAAATTGGCCTACACCTGAAGCCGACAGATTTTAAACAAATTGGTGTTTTTCTGCACGAAACAAGCTACGCGAATAACACCATTCAAGACAATGAGTTTCATCAAGTTTTTATGGCGAAATTACAGATAGATTTACAAGATTTAACACTACAAGAAGAGGAAGTTGAAGCCGTTAAATTGGTTAGTTTTTCGGAATTTGACAGCTTACTAAAACACAGCAAAACCAATTCTCATTTTGTAACTAGTAATACGCCGTATTATAAATTTATATTAAATGCTATAAAAGAACATTATCAAATATGAATTTATTGTTATTAGCTGTTGCACCTGTTTTTAGTATCATTTTATATATTTATGTACAAGACAAACACGAGAAAGAACCAAGAGGCCTACTTATTTCTAGTTTTCTTTTAGGCGCTATTATCAGTATACTTATTGTATTTGGTTTATACTTTTTTACCAACCGATTTATTCCTATCACAGATCAATTTAGTATTTGGCAACAATTTATTCAGGCCTTTGTCGTGGTTGCCTTATCTGAAGAATTCAGTAAATACGCTATTGTCAAATATTTTGCACAGCCTAAAAAAGCATTTAACGAACCTTATGATGGTATCATTTATGCCGTCATGGTATCTATGGGTTTTGCGTGTACAGAAAACATTATGTACGTTATAGATGGAGGCTATGAAACCGCTATTCTTAGAGCATTCACAGCAGTACCTGCACATGCTACTTTTGGGATATTAATGGGCTATTACATGGGTAAAGCAAAATTTTCTAACAACCGATTAGTTCTTAATGTTACTGGACTATTGTTAGCAACACTCTTTCATGGTGCTTATGATTTTTTCTTGTTCATTAATTTTATTCCTGGAATTTCCATTGGCGCATTTATATCACTCGCAGTAGCCATTGTTCTTTCTAAAAAGGCCATAAAAAAACATCAGGATATTTCAAATTTTAAGCCGTAACAATTCATCACTCTGTACGTTTAAGAACATACCATATATAACATTATTTATGATATTCTCAAAATATCGTACATAAAATTATATTTTATTTGATGTTTTCGTTATAACTTAGCAATCCGATAAAATAAACACCGAGTATGTACAAAATAAAAGTCAACGCTACGGATACTTTTAAGCTATCAAAAGCTGATTTAGACACTCTAGATTGTGTAGAAACAGCAACAAACAAGTATCATATACTTCATGATAACACATCCATTAAGGCTGAAATTATAAAGTCTAATTTCAACAAGAAAAGTTACAGTATTAACGTAAATAACAGCACGTATAACGTTGTCATCCAGGACGCTCTAGACCAACAAATCGAAGCTTTAGGGTTTGAAATCGGAGCCTCAAAGCAAATTGATACTATTAATGCACCCATGCCAGGATTAATACTAGAAATTAATGTTTCTGAAGGGCAAGACGTAAAAGAAAATGATGCTTTATTAATATTAGAAGCCATGAAAATGGAAAATGTCATTAACTCACCTCGCGATGGTGTTATAAAATCCATCACCATTAATCAAGGTGACACCGTCGATAAAAATGCATTATTAATTGAGTTTGAATAGTATGAAAAAATTATTAGTTGCAAATAGAGGAGAAATTGCGATCCGTGTAATGCGTACTGCAAAAAATATGGGAATCAAAACGGTTGCCGTTTTCTCTGAGGTAGATAGAAACGCACCACATGTTAAATTTGCAGACCAAGCCGTTTGTATTGGTCCTGCTCCATCTAACGCATCCTACCTTTTAGGTCAAAAAATTATTGATGTTTCAAAAGCATTAAACGTAGATGCCATCCATCCAGGTTACGGGTTTTTAAGTGAAAACGCAGATTTTGCAGAATTATGTGAAGCACATAACATCATCTTCATAGGCCCTCGCTCTAAAGCCATTAGAGTTATGGGAAGTAAATTGGCAGCTAAAGAAACAGTTAAGGCTTATAATATCCCAATGGTTCCTGGTACTGATGAAGCAATAACAGACATTTCTGAAGCACAGCATATTGCGAAATCCATTGGTTTCCCTATTTTGATTAAAGCCTCTGCAGGTGGTGGCGGAAAAGGCATGCGTATTGTAAAACATGAATCTGAATTTAAATCGCAAATGGATAGAGCGATTAGTGAAGCCACCAATGCGTTTGGGGATGGCTCTGTTTTTATTGAAAAATATGTGGCCTCACCAAGACATATTGAAATTCAAATCATGGCAGATTCTCATGGCAATGTACTTCATTTGTTTGAGCGCGAATGTTCTATACAACGTCGTCATCAAAAAGTTGTAGAAGAAGCACCTTCTTCCGCACTTACTCCTGCATTGAGAGAAGAAATGGGCCAAGCTGCAATTAATGTCGCGCGTTCTTGCGATTATATTGGCGCCGGAACCGTAGAGTTTCTTTTAGACGAAAATTTAAATTTCTACTTTTTAGAAATGAATACAAGACTCCAAGTTGAGCACCCAGTTACGGAGTGGATTGCTGGTGTGGATCTGGTAGCACTTCAAATACAAGTCGCGAAAGGAGAAAAATTAAACATAACGCAAGACCAATTAAAAATTAATGGCCATGCCTTAGAACTTAGAGTCTATGCTGAAGATCCTATGAATGATTTTCTACCAAGTGTAGGAACACTAGATGTTTACAAACTCCCAGAAGGCAAAAACATAAGAGTAGATAACGGTTTTGAAGAAGGGATGGACATCCCAATATATTACGACCCAATGCTTTCAAAACTCATCACATATGGCAAAACACGAGAAGAAGCTATTGAATTAATGATCGAGGCCATTGACAATTACCATATAAAAGGGGTAGAAACCACCTTACCATTTGGTCGTTTTGTGTGCGAACATGACGCCTTTAGAAGCGGAACATTTGACACGCATTTTGTGAAGACCCACTACGCTCCTAACCTCTTAGAAAAGCAACAACAAATAGAAGCCAACATCGCAGCAAAACTCGCTTTGAAACACTATTTGGCAGAACAGAACATTTTACGTGTACCAGATTAGGGTAAAGAGTGTGAAGTATGAAGTATTAGGCATTAGGCATTAGGTGTTAGGTGTTAGGTAAAGAGTCAAGATTTTAGATTTTCGATACTAGATACCAGACACTAGACACTAGACACTAGACACTAGACACTAGACACTAGACACTAAATACTAGAAGTTCGTAATTCACATGATAATCATTACAGCTTATGTCATAGAAACGTCGCAAAAAACTAAAATAGTATGAGATTCTGAAATACGGTCAGAATAACAAAAAAATAAAATATGGATTCCAAAATTAAAACACTACACGATAAGCTCGCCTTAGCAAAATTAGGAGGTGGCCAAGCACGAATAGACAAACAACACCAAAAGAAAAAATTAACCGCAAGAGAACGTGTTATGTACCTATTAGACGAAGGGTCTTTTGAAGAAATTGGTGCCTTAGTGACACATAGAACCAAAGATTTTGGGATGGCTAATCAGCAATTTTATGGTGATGGTGTTGTTACAGGTTACGGCACAGTTAATGGAAAACTAATCTATGTATTTGCGCAAGATTTTACTGTTTTTGGAGGTTCTTTATCCGAAACCCATGCCGAAAAAATCTGTAAAATAATGGATTTGGCTGTCAATGTTGGTGCGCCAATCATTGGTCTTAACGATTCTGGAGGCGCTCGTATTCAAGAAGGTGTGCGATCCCTTGGTGGCTATGCCGATATCTTCTACAGAAACGTACAAGCGTCTGGTGTTATACCACAGATCTCAGCAATTATGGGACCTTGTGCAGGTGGTGCTGTCTATTCACCAGCCATGACTGATTTTACTTTAATGGTACAAGACACCAGTTATATGTTTGTCACTGGTCCTAATGTGGTAAAAACAGTAACCAATGAAGAAGTGAGCAGTGAAGAATTAGGAGGTGCCAGTGTGCATTCTTCTAAGTCTGGCGTAGCACATAAAACCGCTTCAAACGATGTAGAGTGCCTAGAACACATTAAAACCTTACTCAGTTATTTACCACAAAGCAATATCAGTAGACCAGACGATTTGCCTTTTGTACCTGCAGAAGAACTGAGAGATGTATTATCTACCATTGTACCCGAAAACCCAAACAAACCTTATGATATGCATCAGGTGATAAACGGTATCATTGATGTCAATTCATTTTTTGAAATTCATAAAGATTTTTCTGAAAACATTATCGTTGGTTTTGCGCGTTTAGGCGGTAAAAGCATTGGTATTGTAGCCAACCAACCTATGTTTCTAGCAGGTGTTCTAGACGTAAATAGCTCTAAAAAAGCAGCGCGTTTTGTTCGTTTTTGCGATTGCTTTAATATACCGCTATTGGTCTTAGAAGACGTACCAGGATTTCTACCAGGAACCGATCAAGAATGGAATGGTATAATTGTAAATGGCGCTAAATTACTCTATGCGTTTAGCGAAGCTACCGTACCTAGAATCACAGTGATAACAAGAAAAGCGTATGGTGGTGCTTACGATGTCATGAACTCTAAACACATTGGCGCTGATATGAATTTTGCATGGCCCAATGCCGAAATTGCAGTTATGGGTGCAAAAGGTGCTGCTGAAATTATTTTTAAGCGCGATATCAACGCTGCCGAAGACAAAGAGGCTATGTGGAAAGAAAAAGAAGCAGAATACGCGCAACTATTCGCAAATCCTTATAGTGCTGCAGAACGTGGTTTTATTGATGATGTCATTGAACCACAATACACAAGACGCAAACTGATAAAAGCCTTTAAAATGTTAGAACATAAAAACGTGGACAGACCGCATCGTAAACACGGAAATATACCTTTATAAGAACGTACAACCACCTTACCCGTTAACCAACAGGTAAGGTTTTTTTTATTGATTGCCATTGCCATAAAGCTATATGCACTTCCGCAAATGCGCTTTATAGTGTAGACCACCAAAATTTATTGGTCAAGTAATCTTCTATGATAGTTAATTTGCCCCAAATGATAGGCTAAATGCGATTCTAAATGCATTAAAAAATACATAGTGGTCATTGGCTTATTAAACACTTCAAGTGGATAATCGGCCTGTAATTGCTCTTCTGTAAGATTTTTAATTGTGTTTTTAACCACAATCAGCGTAGCTTTGATTTGCAAAACCAATTCTGATGCTGGCACATCTTTTAATGAAAATTCTAGATCGCGTTGCCTTACATAGCCAGAATCTCCTAAAATTGCGCCAATAAAATGGTTTAAATTACCAATTAAATGAAGACATAATCCGCCTGCAGAATTCGAAATTTGCCCATCTGTTTTCCATAAATTAGAGGCTTGTTTATAAAGCCCTACCTCTTCTATTAATTTGTTAAGGTCTCTCTCAAAAAGAATGATTAAAGTATCGGTTATCATAGTTTTTTTTTATTACAAATAAATTTAAATTTTTGCCTGAAACGTATATAAATCATAATAGCGTCCTTTCGCCTTTAACAACTCGTCGTGCGTACCGCGTTCTGCGATTCTTCCAGCTTCTATGACTAATATTTGATCTGCTTTTTTAATGGTACTTAAACGGTGCGCAATAACAATGGTTGTTCTGTTATTGGTTAATTCTGATAAACTTTTCTGAATTAAGCTTTCACTTTCAGTATCTAAATTAGAAGTCGCTTCATCTAATATAATAATTTTTGGGTCTGCTAATATGGCTCTTGCTATAGCTATTCTTTGCCTTTGACCACCTGAGAGTTTCACACCTCGCTCACCAATTAAAGTGTCTAAACCTTCATCAAAACGGTCTGTAAATTCATTAACATAAGCGGCTTGCACGGCATATTGCAATTGCGCTTCTGTAGCATGTGGCCTTGGAAACATTATGTTTTCTCTAATAGAACCTTCAAACAGAAATTCATCTTGTAAAACCACACCCAAGTGTTGTCTAAAACTACTCAACTTCACTTTAGACAAATCCTTGTCATCAATAGTTATCACTCCAGAATCTGGATTAAGAAACGTTGCCGACAAGCCTGCAATGGTAGATTTACCAGAACCCGAACTACCCACTAAAGCAATCACAGATCCTGATGGCGCTTCAAAATTAATATGATGAAGCACAGGTTTCCCTTTTTCATAGGCGAAAGAGACATCATTAAATTTTATATGCCCTGTAATGGCTGGTAATTCTATGGTTCTATCCTCTTGTTCATCTTCAGCAGCCAAATTCATTAACTCTTCTGTTCTATCTAAGCCTGCCAAAGCTTCTGTTAACTGACTTCCAATATTACTCATTTGAACAATAGGCGCGACCATAAAAGCTAACAGAAAGGTAAATTGCAAAAAGTCGCCTGGTGTTATTTCGCCATTAATCATGTAGTGTCCACCTATTCCCATAATACCTGTAGTGGCTAACCCAATTAAAAACGTTGACGAACTTGTCATTATTGCGGTTGCGGTCATACTCTTCTTTACATTCTGAAAAATATGTTCTACACCTTTCTCAAACACTTTGTTTTCTTGTGCTTCGGCATTAAACGCTTTTATTACCCTTACACCAGCTAAGGTTTCGTTTAAACGGCCTTTGACCTCAGCATTTATTTTTCCTCGCGCTCTAAAAATTGGTCGTATATATTTAAACGCCTTTAGAGCAATAACACCAAAAATAGAGAGCGGAATAAATGTAAAAAGCGTCATCCACACATTCATGCGTAATAAAATAACTAAAGTAATTATGGCTGTAAACGAACCGCCTACCAATTGCACTAAGCCTGTACCTATGAGGTTTCTTACACCTTCTACATCGGTCATAATCCGAGAGACTAAAGCACCAGATTTTGTGTTGTCAAAAAAGCTAATAGGTAACGACAGTACCTTTTTTTGAACTTGAGCTCTTAATTCACTAATTAAGTATTGCGCCTGTATGCTGAGTACTTTTGTCAATAAAAACGATGTTAATGCTTGCACTAATATCGCAGCAATTACAATGGCGATTAACGTATATAGTTGATTGTAATTTTTTGTTGGTACAACCTCATCAAGTAATACTTTACTTTCTAACGGCAATACAAAACCAGCCAAACTTCGGATTATAATAAGTATTAACCCTAATAACACCAATTTACGTCTAGGCCAAATGATGGTTTTAAAGGCGGTCTTTAAGGTTACTTTTGGCTTTTCGGTTTTGGTAGATTTTGACGTTGCATTATAATGCTTCATAGCGAATGGTCTTTATGCAAATATAAGCTGTTGTTATTGAAAATAACACGAATTACAGCGGATTCAAAAACATGAGTTCATGGCATAACAACGCAACACATATTAAGAAATTATTAATATGTTAAAGTGTCCCCAAATTAGGGTTATATTCAACTACTTTTGCGCCATGCAAAAAGAAAACCGATCCCAATTAGAATTTGTAGTATTAATGGCTGCGTTAATGTCTATTGTCGCCTTATCTATTGATGCGGTTTTGCCGGCTTTACCTAAAATAGGTGCGTATTTAAACAGCGCCAATGCCACTGAAAATCAAAAATTAATATTTACTATATTTTTAGGTTTAGGATTTGGGCAACTTATTTTTGGTCCACTGTCTGATAGCTTTGGTCGCAAACCCATGGTCTATGTTGGTTTTGGAATTTTTATTATCGCTTCACTAATTTGTATTAGCACTAAAAATTTTGAAATTGTGCTTTTTGGGCGCGTTTTACAAGGTATAGGTTTATCCTCACCACGTACCATGAGTATCGCCATTGTTCGCGATTCTTATAGTGGCGATCATATGGCAAAAATTCTATCTATAGTAACGATGACATTTATTTTAGTCCCTGTCATTGCGCCTATGCTAGGACAATTTTTATTGCATCATTTTGGTTGGGAATCTATTTTTAATGTCAACTTAGCTTTTGGCTCTTTAATAATGCTATGGTTTTGGAAGCGCCAACCAGAAACATTACAAAACAAATACAGAAAAACATTTAGATGGTCTATTTTTAAAACAGGCTCAATACTATTTTTTCAAATAAAATCTGCTATTGTTTACACGTTGCTTTCTGGCTTAATCATGGGTTCATTTATGGTCTATTTGGGTACAGCGCAACAAATTTTTCAAGTACAATATAACTTGGGCCATTACTTTCCTTACATTTTTGCCAGTTTAGCGATTACTATTGGATTGGCTACATTTTTAAATAGTGCCATAGTTATGCGTTTTGGGATGTGGAATTTAGTAAATATTGCGCTATTGGCATTTGTTAGTATTTCCTTACTATATGTTATTTTATTTTGGTCTGGCGATAACCCAAGTATAGGATTATTAATTGTATTTTTAATTTTACAATTTACAAGTGTAGCGTTCTTATTTGGTAATTATAGAGCTTTGGCTATGCAGCCCTTAGGACATATTGCTGGCATAGGTTCTGCGCTCAACGGATTTATTTCTACCATAATGGCTGTACCTATTGCATATTATATAGGTACGTTTATAACAACCTCAGTATTACCTCTTTTTATGGGCTTCTTTATTACTGGCGTTATTGGCTTGTTTTTATTTTATAGTGTAAAAAAGCCAGTGAGGGCATAATAAAATGTTCTTTAATTTTGAGTTTCAGGATTCAGTTCCGTAATTTTATGGATAATTCACTGGTTTATTGTTTTGATTTATGGTGCTTGCACAGTTGTGAATTGCTTTCAATTCATTAATTTTATTGATGATTCACAGGTTTTGACATGTTTTAGTTTTCGTTATTTGTGTTGTGAATTGCTTTCAGTTCATTAATTTTATTGATGATTCACAGGTTGAGTGGATGAATAATACTACGACGTTAAGTTGTGAATTGCTTTCAGTTCATTAATTTTATTGATGATTCACAGGGCGAACTCTAAAAAGTTTCATCGTGTAGAGTTGTGAATTGCTTTCAGTTCATTAATTTTATTGATGATTCACAGGCTTTCTTCGCCTAGTATGTTTGATATTGCTGTTGTGAATTGCTTTCAGTTCATTAATTTTATTGATGATTCACAGGATAAAACAGAATATAATGAATACAGAGGTCGTTGTGAATTGCTTTCAGTTCATTAATTTTATTGATGATTCACAGGCCATCTCTGCTGGAGTTTGTTCCATTTCTGTTGTGAATTGCTTTCAGTTCATTAATTTTATTGATGATTCACAGGTTTATAGATAGTAGCCCTTTATCAAGTCTGTTGTGAATTGCTTTCAGTTCATTAATTTTATTGATGATTCACAGGTAACGCTGTAATAATTCGTTTACAGTACCGGTTGTGAATTGCTTTCAGTTCATTAATTTTATTGATGATTCACAGGTAAGTGAAAAAGACAGCGAGTTCAAAACGTGTTGTGAATTGCTTTCAGTTCATTAATTTTATTGATGATTCACAGGAACCCACAACAGCGAATTAATTTCACGTAAGTTGTGAATTGCTTTCAGTTCATTAATTTTATTGATGATTCACAGGTTTTCCTGTACTGAAATAAAAGGATTATCTGTTGTGAATTGCTTTCAGTTCATTAATTTTATTGATGATTCACAGGACCTAATCCTTTACAGTAATAGTCGTTTCTGTTGTGAATTGCTTTCAGTTCATTAATTTTATTGATGATTCACAGGGTTGTTAAGGTAAATTATGTAAGTTATCACGTTGTGAATTGCTTTCAGTTCATTAATTTTATTGATGATTCACAGGAAAAACTTACCATCAACATATATTCTAATTGTTGTGAATTGCTTTCAGTTCATTAATTTTATTGATGATTCACAGGCAATAACACTATCTTAGATAAGCAGTTAGAGTTGTGAATTGCTTTCAGTTCATTAATTTTATTGATGATTCACAGGTAGTTTCAATTATAACGTTTTCATTTCTAGTTGTGAATTGCTTTCAGTTCATTAATTTTATTGATGATTCACAGGTAACGCTGTAATAATTCGTTTACAGTACCGGTTGTGAATTGCTTTCAGTTCATTAATTTTATTGATGATTCACAGGTGATGGCTTGACTGTTTATTTGGAAGCGGCGTTGTGAATTGCTTTCAGTTCATTAATTTTATTGATGATTCACAGGGAAGACATTAACGAAAACGACGACGAAACAGTTGTGAATTGCTTTCAGTTCATTAATTTTATTGATGATTCACAGGACAATGAAGGCTGTCTAAAACACTTACCGTGTTGTGAATTGCTTTCAGTTCATTAATTTTATTGATGATTCACAGGCATAACCAACCAAATCAAACTGCGTGTCTGGTTGTGAATTGCTTTCAGTTCATTAATTTTATTGATGATTCACAGGCATAAGACTGTTTTAGTGCTAGGCACACCAGTTGTGAATTGCTTTCAGTTCATTAATTTTATTGATGATTCACAGGGTTAGATTGTGGTGTTATTAAAGGTAATGTGTTGTGAATTGCTTTCAGTTCATTAATTTTATTGATGATTCACAGGTACAAATACTCACTAAGCAATATAGCACTTGTTGTGAATTGCTTTCAGTTCATTAATTTTATTGATGATTCACAGGGATGATACTGGTGTTATAGTTGTTAATAATGTTGTGAATTGCTTTCAGTTCATTAATTTTATTGATGATTCACAGGGTAAGAAGAAAAATGAGTGCAAAAATAATAGTTGTGAATTGCTTTCAGTTCATTAATTTTATTGATGATTCACAGGAAATTTCATATACTACCTATGCAGATTGTAGTTGTGAATTGCTTTCAGTTCATTAATTTTATTGATGATTCACAGGTCTATCATTTTGTTTAGTTTAATGCTTTGTGTTGTGAATTGCTTTCAGTTCATTAATTTTATTGATGATTCACAGGTTTTAATAAATCCGTTTGCATCTTTATTTTGTTGTGAATTGCTTTCAGTTCATTAATTTTATTGATGATTCACAGGTGTCTATGTAGACGCTTAGTCCGTAGCCTGTTGTGAATTGCTTTCAGTTCATTAATTTTATTGATGATTCACAGGACATCACTAAACTAGAACAACGTATAGAGGGTTGTGAATTGCTTTCAGTTCATTAATTTTATTGATGATTCACAGGGTTTGAGAACGATTTAATTAACAGGAAGTAGTTGTGAATTGCTTTCAGTTCATTAATTTTATTGATGATTCACAGGAGGCACGTAAAAACGACCCGACAAGCATAGTTGTGAATTGCTTTCAGTTCATTAATTTTATTGATGATTCACAGGAACCCACAACAGCGAATTAATTTCCCGTAAGTTGTGAATTGCTTTCAGTTCATTAATTTTATTGATGATTCACAGGCAAACAAACAATAACAATTAAAAATGTAAGTTGTGAATTGCTTTCAGTTCATTAATTTTATTGATGATTCACAGGGGAGTATTAAAAAATGTAACAAAGGGTAAAGTTGTGAATTGCTTTCAGTTCATTAATTTTATTGATGATTCACAGGTCAACAATAAAAAGCTTCGCGACAGTCATAGTTGTGAATTGCTTTCAGTTCATTAATTTTATTGATGATTCACAGGAAACAAGAAGTAAAACAAATAACAACAGGCGTTGTGAATTGCTTTCAGTTCATTAATTTTATTGATGATTCACAGGAGGAAAATAACCGTTCATAAAACCGTTTCCGTTGTGAATTGCTTTCAGTTCATTAATTTTATTGATGATTCACAGGATACTTGCTGTAACAGGCTGGTATCCTGTTTTTTATATATAAGCTTAGAATTTGCATAATTCTTGTTTTTTATAACAGACTTATTTATCTTCTATTCATTTTTTCAATTCAAATAATAAAACGTCAGTTTAATTGCTTTAATGCATTCCACTATTTTTTAATGGAATTCGATGAATCTCGTTTAATCGATTTAAGTGTGTTAATTGCTGCCTTAATCAAAGTCGAAAGGTAATTGATTATTCTCAGGACACTTGCTGTAGCCTGTTTTTCATGGCACTGTTTAAACATTACAAAAAAACACCCCTAAAGTCCCCTCAAGGGGACAATCTATAGATTAAAACAATTCTAGTTGCTGGCTTGGTGGTTCTGGTTCGATTTCCGTTTGGCCGTGAAAGAGTTCCATCATCCCAAATTGTTTGTCTGTTATTTGCATAATACACACCTTCCCTTTTTTTGGCAAAGCATTTTTGGTGCGTTTTATATGCACTGAGGCATTTTCGCGACTAGGACAAAACCGTGTATAAATACTAAACTGGAACATGCCAAATCCATCGTTCAACAAATTTTTACGAAATCGGGTTGCAGCTTTACGCTCTTTTATCGTCTCGGTTGGCAAATCAAAAAATACGAGCACCCACATACAACGGTATTGGTTTAGGCGTGACAGATAAGATTCCATAGGTCGCGGTCATATTAACTTGTAAAGGTTTCTAGCGCACTCTTAAGTTCGGGATATAATATTTTTCTCTTACTGCCTTCAAAACACTCAAATAAACTTGCCGTGGTACGACTCATGGCATTCATCAACGGGCTTCGTTTACCATCAATGACCACATCTATTGCAGGAATCATCAACAAATCGGATTTTATATTGGTATTGAGCGTCTCTAAATTGCAACCGGTTTCCACAATATCATAGACCAAAGCATCTACAAAGGGACGGTAAGGCTCCATAACATCATCTGCCAAACAGAACGCATTGTATTTATTATGGTGAAAAATTCCAACCGAAGGCAATAAACCACTACTTACCAAAGCCCTTGCTGTGACAGCTCTAAGAATGGCATAACCATAATTGAGCAGATTATTTGGCGGCACTCCTTTTTGGTTACGGCTAAAACCATCGATATCAAAAAGGTTTTGAAAATAAAATGCGGCAGCCAAGGCTTCTTGATTGTTAAAATCGCCACTTTTTACGGCCTTGGCATAGCGTTTTAAACGTAATGCATTTTTACCTCTAACAATAAAATGCCCAGCTTGGTTGTCTATTTTAGCCGTAACCGTCTGTTGCCAAAGGTTCTTTTTTAGCGGCAGGCTGGCATTAAGTTGATGACGCATGCGTTCTGTCTGCTCACTATGGCCAACCAAGGGCTGTAAAAAGCTACAGGGCAAATGTTGTTTGTCGCAGGTAATGACGGCCGTTTTGTTTTGAACCAATTTCATAAGCAAGCCATTGGTAACGGTTATCTGTGGATTTTCCAGTACCACATAACCTAAATCCTCAATAGGAATGGTCTTTTCACCCTTAACTTCTTCAGGAAAATTAACCACCAACTGCTCATTCTTGGTACTGAGATAGGCTGGATTTCCGAAAAACAGGGTGCGTTTTATCATAATTTTAGACCGTTCAAGTTTCCTATTCTATCTGTTTTTAATTTCCAGCAAATATTTTTTATCATGTTACCATTAATATCTTTTTCCATTTTATTTAAAGCGGAATATTCTTTCTTGTTCCAAATTAAATTTGCTACCTCCGACTTAATGAAAAAACATTGATTACCACTGCTACTGACCATTTTGTAAATTCGCTCTAATTGCTCTCTATTCAGTTTTTCATA
The DNA here is from genome assembly GCF_013249045.1 of Winogradskyella eckloniae. Classification (GTDB taxonomy): domain Bacteria; phylum Bacteroidota; class Bacteroidia; order Flavobacteriales; family Flavobacteriaceae; genus Winogradskyella; species Winogradskyella eckloniae. Next base: position 64,116 of record NZ_JABRWP010000011.1, on the reverse strand, counting down.
AACGACCATTGAAGGATTATTCAATTCATCTTTATTCGGAACAAATACCAAATCGTTAGGTGATAATGAAAATAGAAATTTACCTTTAGAATTATCAATTTGCACCTCTGTTCTTTCATTTTTTGGTACGTGCGCAACTTGCTTTTGATGAGCAATGACTTCATTTAGTGGTACAGTTTCAAACGTTCGTTTCTGTTTTTTCTCGTCCCAATAAATATTGAAAAAAAGATTTGTCCCTTTAGCCGCTTCAACAAATTTTGTAGACTTCTGTCCTGTTTCTCCAATAGAAAATTTAACTCCCACTTCGTATAACCTAACTTTTTTAATTGGATGATGACGTTTTCCTCCATTTAATTTTTGAATATTTTTGTTGAGTTCGTCAACACCGTCTTGGTTAAACGCCAATTCAAAATTCTCATTACCGCTATCGTCTGTATAATTTTTTAAATGATTATCAAGTATTTTTTGGATACTCATATCTGTAATAGACTCTAGGCGTTTTCTGGTTTTAATATCAGTTAGCTCTGTACGTGTAGCGGTTGCAATTTTTCCTTTGGGAACCTCCATGTTTATCTTTCCCGAAACAGTTTCTTTATGCATGGGCTTTCTTATCGCCCAATTTTGACCTCTGTTTTGTTTTACCAGTTTTTTCTTTAACTGTCCGTTTTCATTAACCCATTTCCAAACCTTGTTGTTCGTTTTATTAATTACCCTATTGTTTGATTTAAAACTTATTACTGTTTTTTCCAATACATCTTTGGCATCAGTAGTAAAATCTTTCCAAGGTTTTAAGTATTCTTTTGCAACAGTTCTCTTGTTTCCATTACTATTAATAATGGTTTCTGTATTTCTTAATTTACTTACTAAAGCAAAATTTCTTCTTTCTGTGTTAATTGAAGTAATGTAATTGATGTGATCTTTCGTTGTACAGGCTATAACTAATGCATCCAAAGCATGATGCCTGTGGTCTATTCTTTTCTTACTAAAATTACGTTCGAGCTCTTTAGGCACTTGTATTCTAAAGGCATTAATCTTTTCATCCCAATATCCGAAATCATTGCTATTAGTTTTTTCGTTTAATCGTTTAAAACGGGGTACTATAATTTCATTCCACTTGTCGTTGAGTCCCCAATCTTGTTTTAATTTTGAAGTAATTGCTCCATTAACAGGAACAAGATGCTTTGAAGTAGCCTCAAGTTCACCATCTTCCCTTACAATATTGCTCAATAATCCTTTTACAATTTTACTGATGTACCTACTGTCATTCAGCTGGCGATTTATGAAACCTTCTGGGATATCTTCACTTAAAAGTCTTTCAAGCTTGGATTTGTTCTTTTTAAAATATGTTTGACAATGCTGTTCATAATCATTTAAAGTAAATAGAGAAACTGATTTTCCGTGCCCTAAATCTATAAGTGCTCCTCCTCTTTCTTTTATAAACTCGTAAGCTGTTTTATTATCTTTTTCTTCATTTACAGCACTTTCGCAAATAATCTTGTTGTTCATAGAATTATCAAAATAACGCGATTGCGGAATAATATGCTCAATTTGATAAGCCGTTGAGAACAACTTTGATAGTGGAATTATTTTTCCTGTATATGGCGAAATATAACCTTGCTCCAACCAAAGTTTGTACTTCACAATTTCAGACTTGGTAGGCTTATTCTTTTTTCTAATTTTTTCGATACCCTCATCAACTTCCTTTAAGCTGGAAAACAATCCATCTTCGTAAATTTTTAAAATTTCTTGATGACTTGGAGAATATGGTCGTACATCATCAATAACCTCTGGGTCGGCTTTTAACTCTTCGAGCAAAGCCTTTATACGTTCATTGGTGTTTTCCCTTTCCGTATTTGCTTTTGATATGCGCTCTCTTGTTTTTTTGTCGTTTTTCATCTCACGAACTAATTCTACGTGTATTTCATCAAAAAGTGGTTTGTAAATTTCTCTACCTTTTTTGATTTCTTTTTCTCCATAGTATTTCCATACATCTCTAACCACGCGCAGCGTTTCCAATACAACTTGCTCAACAATAGGGTTTCGCAAACTGTGCTGCTTAAATGTTCCTAAATAATTATCAATATCCTCTGGCTGCTTCCATTGGACGATATTTCCAATTTCGGAATGTCTATTATATTCTGCATAACACGTTTGATATGTATTTAATCCTTGTAATGGATGCGTTCGATTTTTAGATTTAACAAAGGATTTTAATAAGCGCATTGGCACATCATCATCAGCAATAGTATCAAGTTTATCACTTTGATAATCTATAGAATTTAGGCGCTCTACAATATCTGTAATTCTATTTTTTACTTCATTGGAAATAGCTTCTTCATTCCAGTATTTGCCCATTCTCATCAATGGCAATAGTTTTTTAATGGCTTTTTCAGAATAGGCACCATAAGAACTTTCAAATGGAGGGAATCGTTTGAAATTCTCTATAAAATTAGCAACAGGTAAATTATTTTTCTTGGCAAAAGTGGATAGGGCTTTTTCGTATTCCACTTTATCGGTAACTGAATAAATGAGATGCCATAAAGCGTGAAATTTTTCTTGAGTTAAGAAAGCATCAACATCAAAACCATCCAATTTTGAAAGCCTGCTCGCTATCTGGCTTCGTGTTTCATTACATGGATATTTCTTATCCTCTGGAAAATTCCAACGATGAGAGGTTTCATTAAGTTTAAACAATGAGAGCAATTGCTTTTGGTTTACTTCTTTTTTACTGTTAAGCTGTTTAAAAAGTGTTGCATAGCTTTCAGGATTGTCCAAAAACTGTATGGTTACATCGATATCTATCACTGGTTTTCCATTTTCTTCGCCTTCTTTTTGATAAATTTTTAAATTATGAATGAACTGCCAAAGTCTAAACTCTTGATAAATTGGGTTGGATCTTGGAATACATTTTAGTGGTCTTTTTAAAAGCTCGCCATCTTTATAATAAGAACGTGTTTCGTAAGGACAATCTGAAATAGAGGATTTTTTGCTTTTTAAAGGACGCTGATAAAAAATAATGTCGTTAACAAAAAGATGTTTAAAATCTTTTGTCATTAATGTGTTTTGATGCGCTTCATTTCTAGGGTATAATTCTTCTACACAAGACTTTAAAGTATCATCATTAAATATACTTGAATACTCCTTTAATTGTTTATCAAGTATTTTTTCGAGCTCATTTCTATAATATTTACGCTCAATGGTCTTAACGAGTTTACCTCTTATTTTTTGACTTGGATTTTTAACTAGCGATTCAAATATGTAGGTCCCAACGGTTTTTTCTGAGTCTTCAATATCATTTTCAGTCTTCTTCTTTATGGCAATCCAATCTTTTTCAGAATCAACAGCCCTAAAGCTGCGTTTTTCATTTCCCTCTTTATCGGTTTTAACATTACCGTGGTCATCCAAACTTGTTGTTATAATAAATTCTTTGGTTTTACCTTTCCACTCAAAAAGCGGTTCCTTGCTTTGACGTCTATAAATCCATCCGTTTTCTAAAACCACATTGTACCAAGTTCCCTTTGCGTTGGTATCTTCAGTTGCTTGAACATCTGCTACTTGAAGTGCATAAAATTCCTCGCTTTTGTTTTTATTAAATTCTTCTTCCTCACCTCTTAATTGATAATAGCCTCTTTTTTGATTAAAATTCAAAAGCAACCAGGCCAATTCTTCTATTTCAATTTTTTGAGTCAAGGCTTTTTTTCGTAAATAGTAAATTGTCCAATCATACGGAATATTTTCAGTGTACCCATTGGCTTTAAAAATTTCGACCATTTCCTGAAATGAGTTTTGAAAAATAAATGAGTATTGGTCATCTTCTTTCCTTATATAAGGCAACTTAACCTCTGTTTTAGGTTTAAATTGTCCCAACTTTTTTTCAAAATCTATACTTGCTTTATAATGAGAAGGAAGCATTCCTAAAACATTTAACACTCTGTGCAAACGTTCTCTGCGCAGGTTATCTCTTTGGTAAAGCCGTCTTACTCCTCTGTATCCTGTTCTTTCTGCGGTTTGGGATATGGATTGTCCTGCATCAAACTTTCCTAAAATATCTTGACTCATAGGTATTATGCGACTGCCAACACCTTTAATATTACCCTTTTTATTCTTAAAATCTAATTCTATTTGAGCCCACCCAATCGAATTTGTTCCTAAATCTAAGCCTAGTATTTTTTTCATTAATAATTTATTTAATTCTAGTTTAAACCTAATACTTAATAAAACAATATTATTACGGAATTCCGTATTAGGTATATAATTTTCTTTTTATATATTTACAGTACTGAAAGCAATTCACAATAAGGATTATTCCGTTGTGAAAACATTTAAGGTGGCAGGTTAATTCTTGTCGCCTTTTTTTATTCCTATAATTAACGACAACAAACACCAAAAGCGATTACAAAGAATCGCTATTTAATTAGTATTAAAGGGGGAATTATAAATGTAAGAAAAAGAATATATAAATAAAAATGTTTATGGGAAATACTAAAAGGCTTAACAATAAAACACTCCTAAAAAATCTCCAAACTCCCTTTACCTTCTCTAACAACGACAGGTTCGTCTTCAGATAAATCGATAATGGTAGATGCTTCATTGTCGCCATAACCACCATCTATAACAACATCTACTAATTTATCCCATTTTTCTAAAATAAGTTCGGGATCTGTAGTGTATTCTAAAACATCATCATCATCTCTAATGGATGTCGATACAATTGGGTTTCCTAAAGCACTAACCAAGGCTAAAGCTATGGCATTATCTGGAACTCTAATCCCAACCGTTTTACGTTTTTTAAATGGATTGGGTAGATTTTTAGAACCTGGCAAGATAAACGTATATGGTCCTGGCAAGGCACGTTTTAAGATCTTAAATGTGGTTGTATCTATTTGTTTTACGTAATCACTAAGGTTACTTAAATCTTCACAGACAAAGGAAAAATTAGATTTTTCTAACTTCACTCCTTTAATTTTAGCAATACGTTCTAACGCTTTTATATTAGTGATATCACACCCTAAACCATATACGGTATCTGTAGGATAAATGATTAATCCACCATTTTTAAGTGTTTTTACCACACTCTGAATTGCCTTAGGATTAGGATTTTCTGGATATATTTTAATAAATTCAGCCATAATAAGTATCTTTCCAATACGTTTACAAAGTAACTATATTTTTCAATACCATAGACGCATGAAACCAATAAAGCTTATTTTCATTTTATGGATTACAATGGCAACATGTATTGCGTGTAATTCTGATAGTACTGATGACAACCAACAACCAGAGGTTTTAAACCCTTTAGAAGCATATACAGAACTTAATGTGTCTTATGGCAGTGATTCGGATCAGGTTTTTGATTTGTATTTACCAGCCAATCGATCACTTAGCACAAAAACACTCATCTTAGTGCATGGTGGTGGATGGTCTGCAGGCGATAAAGAAGACATGGACGCTTTTAAAGATTTTATACTAGATCAACTGCCTAATTATGCCATTGTTAATATGAACTACAGACTGGCAGACGAAAACAACCAAGCTTATCCTATGCAAATTGATGACATTACGAGTGTTATAGACTTTATGGCCGAAAATGAAAATTATTACACCATTTCTGATGCTATTGGTTTTGTTGGTGTCAGTGCTGGTGCACATCTATCGTTGTTATGGAGTTATGGCTTTGATACCGAACAACAAACAGAAATGGTTTGTAGTGTGGTTGGCCCAACCAATTTTACTGATCCTGCATATCTAGAAAATACCAATCCTATTTTACAAGCACTATTGAATAATTTAGGCATTGATACCTCTGTACCGTATTTAGAAGAAATTAGCCCATATCATAGAGCTACAAGCGCCTCACCTCCTACTATTTTATTTTATGGTGGCGAAGATCCTTTGGTACCAACCACTCAAGGTACCGCAATGCAAAGTAAACTTGCTGAGCTTAATGTGACCCATGAGTTTACCTTATATCCTAATGAAGGTCATGGTTGGGTTGGTCTGAATTTATTAGACACCTCATTAAAACTAAAAGCCTTTATTGAAACGCATTTATAAATAGGTTGCCTTGATTGCCGTTTTAATGCTGCTGTAATAAGAAAATGGGTTTCAATTGTGGTATGTAGCCCTTAAATCCCTACAAGTCTAGTTTTCACTTCGTAACCCTTTGTTATAACGGCATAAAAAACGTGGTAGTGCTACTAAAACAAGGTTTCAGAACTATTTTTATACTGCTTGAATGGTAAACGAGATTAACTTCTTAAAATTTGAAGTTTCGCAAAACGTAATAATAACTTTTTCACTTCGCCTTTTTGAAATTTAATTTCAGCTTTAGCATCTGCACCAGTGCCTTCTAAAGTAATCACTTCTCCTCTTCCAAAGCGTTGATGATTCACTTTTGTACCAACTTCTAAACTTGTATTTGTTGCATCGGTTTGGCTTTCTGCTTTACTTACAGGCACCATTTTTTTAGGTGTACTAATTTTAAAATTTTCTGGTTTAGCTTTAGTTGTCTTTTTTGGCATTTTTGCAGTTTTAGGTTTTGCAAATCTTACTTTATTAGGCTCTACATCTCCAAATATGGAAGCGTCTAACATCGGGTTAAATCGTTCTTTTAATGGTGTTGTGATGGTTACAAACTCATCATCAATCTCTTCTATAAATCGGCTTGGTTCTGCATCTATCAATTTTCCCCAACGATAACGTGATAAGGTATAGGTTAAATAGGCTTGTTTTTCTGCACGTGTTAATGCGACATAAAATAGTCGTCGTTCTTCTTCTAGTTCGCTTCTGGTATTCATACTCATAGCGCTAGGAAATAAATCTTCTTCCATCCCTACAATAAACACGTGTCCAAATTCTAGGCCTTTTGCCAAATGAATGGTCATTAAAGCCACATGGTTTGGGTCGCCTTTATCTCCATCTAAATCCGTGGCTAAAGCGACATCTTCTAAAAATTCTGCTAAAGAATCGCCTGCATCGGCTAATTCTATTTGGCCTTCAACAAAATCCTTGATACCATTTAACAATTCTTGAACATTATCCATTTTGGTAACACCTTCTGGTGTACCATCCTTTCCTAATTCTCTTACTAACCCACTTGTTTTGGTGACGTGTTCTGCTAAATCAAAAGCATTTGCAGTTTGGTTCATTACCTTGTAACTTTCAATAAGGGTCACAAAGTCTTTTAGTTTATTTTTAGTCCCATTATTAATATTGATATTTACTGTATCAATATCCTTAATAAGGTCATATATCGTTTTACCCGTTGCATTTGCAGCCACAATTAAACGATCTACTGTTGTTTGACCAATTCCTCGTGCCGGATAATTAATAACACGCTTAAGCGCTTCTTCATCTGCAGAGTTAAGAATTAAACGCAAATATGCTGTAACATCTTTAATCTCTTTGCGCTGGTAAAATGATAAACCACCATAAATTCTATAAGGAATATCGCGTTTGCGCAAAGCATCTTCAATTGCTCTAGATTGTGCATTTGTACGATATAACACTGCAAAATCACTATTGTGAAGTTGGGCGTTCATTTTTGTCTCCCAAATGGTACTTGCAACATAACGGCCTTCATCACCATCGGTTAATGCTCTGTGAACAATGACCTTTTCTCCAACGTCATTGGCTGTCCAAACTATTTTATCAAGCTTGGTTTTATTATGTTCTATTACGGAATTTGCCGCACCTACAATATTTTTTGTCGATCGGTAATTCTGCTCAAGACGGTACATTTTTACATTATCGTAATCTTTCTGGAAGTTTAGAATATTATTGATATTTGCGCCACGGAACGCATAGATACTTTGAGCATCATCACCTACCACACAAATATTCTGAAAACGATCTGCTAGTGCACGTACTATTAAATATTGCGAATGATTTGTATCTTGATACTCATCGACTAAGATATAGCGAAACTTATCTTGATACTGCGCTAATACCTGAGGAAAACGCGTTAACAATTCATTGGTTCGCAAGAGAAGATCATCAAAATCCATGGCGCCTGCTTTAAAGCATCGATCTACATATTCTTTATAAATTTCTCCCATTTTTGGTCGCCTTGCCATGGCATCAGCTTCCATTAATTCAGGATTTTTGTAATATGCTTTAACAGTTATTAAACTATTTTTATACGAAGAAATTCTACTATAAACTTGCTTGGTTTTATAGATGTCTTTATCCAGACCCATTTCTTTAATGATAGAACCCATTAATTTCTGAGAATCTTGGGTATCATAAATGGTAAAGTTGCTTGGAAAACCTAAATGATGGCCTTCAAAACGTAAAATCTTAGCAAAAACGGAGTGAAACGTTCCCATCCAAAGATTCTTAGCTTCACCATCACCAACAATATCGGCAATTCTCTCTTTCATCTCCTTTGCCGCTTTATTCGTAAAAGTCAATGCCAATATATTAAAGGAATCTACACCTTTACTCATTAAATACGCAATACGATAGGTTAGCACACGTGTTTTTCCAGAACCTGCACCAGCAATTATTATCATAGGTCCATTGACCTGAATTGTGGGTTCTAGTTGTGCCTCATTAAGTTGACTGAGATATTTTTCCAAGCTTGTTTTTTTGAAGCTGTAAATTTACGGATAGTCTTATTCTTATCCGAATTGAAACGAGATTAATTACAAACAAAGTAAAGACCGTTCACAATTTTAGAAAAAACAAGCACACAAACGCCACCTTAAACTAATCTTATTAAGCAGTTTACAAACAAATACAGATTGATTTAACACAAAAAAGGAGGCTTTAAACTTAAAGTCTCCTTTTTAATTTCTAAATTAGAATTTTTAGTTATCTCTAACAACATGAATAGAACAAGAAAGCGTTCTTAAGTTTCCACTTAAATCTGTATAATTTCCGGATATAATCATATCTATATAACCTCCAATTGCTCCGTAATTAGATAATGTAAACTGAAGTGTATTAGGCACGTTATAATCGATATTTATATTAGAAGACTCTATCCAAAAACTTGGTGTACTTGTAAATGAATAGGTACCTGGCGTTATAGAATTACCTCCTGACAGGAAACTAGAGCCAGTGGCATTTTGTGCACCAACACTAAATGCATTTGGTCCATTAGAATGACCTGAAAGTGAATTTAAATAAAATTCTGCCGGATCATTGTCTACCTGTACAGATATAAATTCTGTAATAGAATTACAAGCAATTATATTACCAACACTTGGATTACTAAAATTATACTGTATTTCTGTAGTCGTTTGAAACGTACCATAATCTACACCTTCTAAAATAAAATCTGGTAAAGAAGCACATTCAATAACGCTTAATGAAAAACTTCCATTAGTTACTGGTATTGTAGCGTATTGACCACCATAAGTTAATGCAACATAACCATTAGTAACATTAGCATTAGAACAGTTTACCAAATTACCTGTAATAACAGATGATGTTACAGACGGTAAAACAACATTACCATAATTTGTATCTGTAGAGAAAGGACCAATTGTTGTAGAATGAACCTCTACACCACATTGATCAAACGCTTTTAATGTTAAAGTTTCGTTTGCTGGTATTAAACCGCATATTTCGCCATTTCCGTTAGATATGCCTTGTCTTCCGTATGTTGCTCCAGTTCTCCATAGCTCTACGACTACATTAGACAAGGGCGTATTTACAGTATCAACAACATTAAGACATAATATAACTGTTGGGAATTGCGCATCACAGTTCCACCAAGAAAAATGAGAAACGGTTGCAATATATTTTCCACCAACTAAATTTGCTTCACCATCTTGTATCCAATACCCTTTGTCTTCATCGAAATGCCATAAAGGAATTGTTGAAGGTGCTACACCTATTTGTGCAGTATCAACTGGAATTTCTATTTCAGCGACACTGCCATCTGCGATATTTAATTTTTCTCCAGAATCACCTCTTAACTCAACATTAAGCATTCCGTATGTTTCTAAAACTCTTTCATTACCATCTTCATTTTGTGCTTGCAGGCTTCCTGGCATAATAGCATCAATTGATGGATTAGATGGATCTAAATGATACATTAATACATCTACATTCCCTGAATAAGGATTATCATTTTCGTCTTTAAATTCTCCATCAAACTTTACTTTTGTTCCATTACCAAGTGTAACTTCACTATTAGAACCAGAAGCTACTGTACCTGCTACATTTTCTGTGATTAACATAAATCGTACAGTGTTTGCTCCATCAGTTGGCACAACACTACGCATACCTTTTAAATAACCAGCTTTCTCTGCTATAATAAAAGCTTGTTCTTCTTTTACTGTGGCACTATTAATAATAAACATTCCGTTATCATCAGTAGTGGCAACTTTATTTCCTATAGTTACAATTACATTATCAATAGGTGCACTAGCTTCATCAACAATTCTACCCGTAAAATCTCTTTGAATACTTAGGCCAAAATCTAATTCTGTATTGTAGTTAGTGTTGGAAGTGCCTTCATCATCAGATTCACATGATGTAAGCATAATCATAGCAATTAATATGCTAAATAGAAATTTAAAATTCTTCATGATTTGGGTTATATTTTTTTGTAGGTTCTAATATCAAAAATATAAGATAATTTACATATAAAACGAGCTATCTAACCAACAGTCAATCAGGTAGAACTAACGATCGCTTTGATGCAACCAACGGTAAAAAAGACTACTTAAAAAGTGATAAAAACACTTTCTTATTTGCTCTTGAGATTGGTATTCGGATAGAATTTTCGAGAACAACATAGCCTTCGTTCTCAAAACTTCTCACTTTTTCTAAGTTGATAATGTGAGATTTATGGCACTTAAAGAATTTAGTGCTTAAGTTTTTTTCAAATTTACCTAGATTATACGAACTGATTATTACATTATCTTGAAGATGAATCTTAGTGTAACCTTCATAACCTTCTAAATGTAGTACTTCATCTTGCGGAATAAATGAAACCCCTTTTGCAGTTGGAATAATTATTTTATTGCTATTCTCAATAACATCGTTTAATAATCTAACCATTTTAGAATTGGTATCACTCTGACGCTTATCGTAAATAACATGCTTTGCTTTATTTACAGCTAACACCAAATCGTCGTTATCTATTGGTTTTAAAACGTAATCTATTGCAGATTTTTTTATAGCTTCTAAAGCATACTCACTATATGCTGTAACGAATATAACCTGAAAATCGATGTTATTTAATTTAGACAATAATTCAAAACCATTGATTCTTGGCATCTCTATATCTAAGAATAGTAAATCAGGTTTTAATTCTAAAATACCTTTTAGTGCATCTTCTGGTTTTTGATAAGCTTTTAAAATTTTAATTTCAGGAAATAGTTTATTTACCTTTAATTCTAATCCTTTAAGGTTAGAAATTTCATCGTCTACTAGTATGGCTTTTATTTTACTCATTTTATTTCCTGTATTATAAACGTTGCCTTATTTCCTTTATCTTCTTTATCACTAAAAGCTTCTTCTTCATTATATTCTATTTGCCATTTGCCTGATTGGTTTAAAAAATACAACCTATCTTTTAACACATGAGATGACTTAATTTTATTTTTAGACCTCTGCATAGTTTTAGCAAAACCCACACCATCATCAATAATTTCTATTTTAATTTTATCTTCATCTTTTACAAACCTAATAAGCACTAAACCATTTTCCTCTTTATTAAAAATACCATGATTTATTGCGTTTTCTACTATAGGCTGCAAAAGCATAGTAGGCATTTTTGAAGTTTCTAAGTTAAGTTGCTCATCTATATCAAAGTCAAAAGACAACTTTTCTCTAAACCTTAGTTTTTCTATTTCTAGATAGTTTTTTAATAATGTAATTTCATCTTTAATCGTAATATCATTCTCTTTAGAAAGCTCAAAAAACTGTCTAATTAGCTTAGAAAACTTAACTAAATAATGCTCTGAAGTCTCATAATCATTACTATTTATAAAATATTGAATTGCAGATAGGGAATTAAACACAAAATGAGGATTCATTTGAGATCGTAATGCTTTTAACTGTAACTCAGAAAGACGTTTGTCTTCAAATAACTTTTGATGTTTCTTAAATGCTGCACGTTTAGAAATGTATCTTGAAATTAAATAAACAACAATAACACTTGCAATAACCGCAAAAATCTTAAACCACAAAGTTTGCCACCAAAGCGGTTTTATAGTAAAACGCACCTCTCTTTCGATAGTATCTAAACTTACCGAAAAGGTATAAACACCAGGTTGCAAATCGTTAAAATTAATTTCGTTAGAATGTGATGTATTCCATGCTTTCTGTATAGGTTCTAACTTATAATTATATAATAAATCTGAATCATCTACCGAATAATCTAAAGTTGAAATCACAATATTTACATCATTATTATTTTCGTAATTAAACACTGAATTTACACTGGAAATGGATTGTTGATTGTATGTAACACTTTCAAAATATACATTTAGCAATTGTGACGTCTTTTTTAAATCTTCTGGAATAACTGCTACACCTCTATTTGTACCAACAATTAGTTTGTTACCACTTTTTAATACACTATTTACATTGTTAGAAGGCAATCCGTCGCTTGTAGTTAACTGTTTAATAAAACAATAATTACCATTTTCTATTTGATACTTATATACACCAGACTCTGTTGCTAAATACACTGAGCTGCCATCCACAATAGCACTATTTACTATTAAAAATTCTGAATTTGGTAAAAGATTAATACGTTCTAAATCTGAAATATAAGTACCAAAACCATCTGTATTTATTAAGATTTCTGTATCAGTTAGGATTGTTATATTTAATGTTGGTTTATTAAAATCTTGATTTTTAAAATCTATTGATCTGAATTTTTCATTCTTAAACTCTAACAAACCATTAGATGTAGCCAATAAAAATTTAGAATTATAAACTAGTAATTGATTTATTCCTGGCTGATAATAATGCTTTTCTAAACTAAAGCTATTGGTGTTTAACTTATTAATTCCTATAGAATTATTCCCATATAAATGCTTATCATAATATACTAACTGACGAGCTATTTCATTTACTTTAGATATAGTGTTAGCGTAATCCGTAACAGAAAATTTATTGTTTTTAAAAGCACTTATTTTTGTTTTAGACAAATAATACTCAGTGGTTAATTCTTTTATATATGCAGCACTAAAGACATGTTCATTATTTAACAAATAAGGAACAAATGATTTATTTGAATTATTATATTGATAAAATCCCTTATTAAAAACATCTACAATAATCTTATTATCTATATAATTTACTCCTGTGATTTTTTGATTTTCTAAACCATAGATAATATCTTGTTTTTCTTTAGGTAAATAATAAATACCATCTGTGAAAGTCGTTAACCAAATAGAACCCGATTTATCATAAAACCCAAAATGTGCATTAATATCTTCTGGTATATAATAGGTATTGGTAGCATGTAACTCTTTATTTAAAACACTTACAAAGCCTTTACCTGTAATTTGTAATTGATCATTTACAACATTAATTCTAACAAATTTAGATTTATCAATTCCTATTTCGTCTTTCAGGTTTCTTTTTTGAATTTTTAAAGTATTTAGATTAAAAAAAGTATAATGTGAATCTGTTGCCCAATAGAACAAACTATCAGCTATTTGACCTCTAACACCCATATTATTAAGAACTTTCGTAAATGGAAACCTTTTAAGAACTTGATTAGAATGCCCTAGAACCTCAATAGAATCTAAATTTTCTGTTGTTTGAAATCCACTAACATTTGGATGTAATAATGGAGTAATTATTATTTTATCTTCTTCTAACGCTTTATTTACACGTTGCCATTTATCACCCTTTAATGAATGAAATTTTGTAGAGCTCGATAAAGAAAAATCATTACCAACTAAGCTAGAAAATAAAGGGTTAAAAATCTCTCCCTTTAAATCACTCTCAAAAGAAAAAATAGTATCATGTTCTATATAACCAAGCTTAGATGCTTTTGCTACATACCATATTTTTCCATCTGGCGCTGGGTAAATACCCCAAATATCGTTAGTAGCCAAACTATCTTTTGTAGTAAACGTTTTCATGGTATTACCATTATACTTTACTAAGCCTTTATCTGTTGCAAACCACAAAAACCCTTCTTTATCTTGCGCTATTTTATATACAAGATTACTTGGCAATCCATCTTTGGTTGTATAGTTAGTAAATTGTTGCGAAAAACAAAAACTCCATAACAAAAGGCCAATTATTGTACTATGGAGTTTTATATATTTCAATTAAATAGTCTTTAATGATTACAACAAAAGTAATCGTTTTAATTTTTTATTCACCTAGCGCTATATAGTTTCCATATCCTGTAGCTAATGTAGACTGAAAAGAAAAATCGTTAGAACTGATATCATAAATATGCAATCCGTCTGAATCTGTTACATAAGCATAGTCACCATTTAAAGCAACACCACTTGCTCTATTTAAAGGTTGTAAGTCAAATAAGGACAAGGTTGCTAAATCGTACATACGTACTCCATCAAAACTGGTTTGCAATGGCGCATTAATACTCGCTTTAGTTGTTACATACGCATAACCATTATGTATTGCAAATGCTGATGGAAAACCTTCAATAGACACTTCATTAATTAAAGTTAATGTTGCTGCATCAAATTGTTTTATTTTTTTATCAATTGTGTTAGCTACATATAAATAAATACCATCTGTTTCTACCCAAGAGTGATACTGACCAATTGGTGCATCACTATAAGAAGATGTATCCACATCTGTAGAATTTGAAATACTTGTTACTGCTGGTAAACCTGGTGTGCTAATATTGTAAGAATGTAAACCGTTTGCCTGATCAATTACAAATAATTCATTCTGAATCTTTGTAAGACTCATAGCATCTCCTCCCATATTTAATTGACTTGTAAGTACATTAGGATTGGAGATATCTAACACATGTAATCCTCTATATATATCTGTTAAATAAGCAACACCATTAAGTGTAAACATATCACTGATTAAACTAAATGCATTTGTATTGCTTTTGGGCATATTCCCAAAGACTTGCGGATTAGAAGGATTACTAACATTAATTACACTTAAATAAGGCTCTACAGCATCGTACTGTGCAACATAAGCCACATCTGGAGATACACTTACAAAGTAAGATGAATTTAAAGCAATACTACCTACAAAACTAGGCGAACTTGCTGTGGCTACATCTACTATTTTTAATTCATTACCATCTGTTATATAAGCATACTGAGGATTTATTGTCCCGCCAGATGAACTAGACGAGCTATTATCACTACAATTAACAACACATAAACCTATTGTAATTGCAAATAGCATTTTAAAAATTGTTTTCATAAATTTTATTTTAAAATTATTTTAATCTAAGATGACACCAAAGGTACCTTCGTAATGTCCAGTTATTGTTTCACCAGCTGTATTCATAAAAGTATAATCTACATCAATAGTACTATTTGCAGGATTATTAGAATCTAAGTTAATAGCGTTAATTGTAATTGTTGGACCTACAGCACCTGGCCAGTTAAATACACCAATAGTTTCACTACCAGTACCAAACTCAACACCAGAGTTTATAAACATCGGATTAAGTCCTGTTATTTGCCCATCTTCTATTATCACAGAATCATTAACACTAGAAACGACATATGTGATTCCGGCTAATGGTCCTGAATTAGCTAGACTAGGATTATCTTGTACTTCTACATTTAAAAACACCCAATTTGTCGTATTTAATGAAAATAAATAGTCATCATTTAAACCGTTTACATTGTTTGGGTCGTTATCAAACATTCTACCATTAGAAAAGAAAAAACTATAATTATCTGGAAATCCTTCTCCTCCAATTAATGGGTCATCATCATCTTCATCTATTTCAAAATAGGCATTTGGTGTTTCGTAAAACACACCATTATGGGTAAACCCATCTGATGGATTGCCAGGATCTGTTTGGGCATCATCATTATTATCACAACTCACAATCGTAAGTATCAATAAAACTAAAAGTGATTTAATTGTTTTCATAATTATTTTAAATATTTAAGGCTAATAAAATGTGTTATTGTATTTCGTTTTAATTCAAAAAAACTAAAATTTAATCTAGTATAATACCAAGTGTACCTTCATAATGCCCAGAAATCGCAGTTCCGTCTGAAGCCAAAAATGTATAATCTACATCTATTGTACTATTAGCAGGTGTCGTTGTATCTATGTTAATTGCACTTACAGTTACCATTGGCCCAACAGTACCAAGATAATACCAAGTACCTATAGTTTCTGACGCACTAGAAAAATCTAATCCATTCTCTGTACCAAATGTGGCACCTAGTAATACACTATGAGCTATTGTAGAATCTGCTGAGAAATTAGAGCCTACTGTATTTAAACTTGTACAACATAAGTATTACCAGCTACTATCGTTCTAGTTGACAGACTCGGATTATCACTAGCTAAAACTATAACTAATGTAATGTTAGCTGCATTTCTATTAGAGAAAGCGTAAGCATATCCTACACCTTGATCACCAAACGTATCTGTAATTCTACCATCTGTAAAAAAGAAATTGTAATTATCTGGAAAACCATCACTATTTACATCAGATTGATCTATTGATACATAAGCAATTTCTGTATTATAAAATGCAGAATTAATAGTAAAACCATCAATTATAGAAGCTGTAGATCCTTCATCATTATTATCACAATTAACTAATAAAAGAATTGCAACAATTGATGAAAATTTAAATGTTTTCACAATGTAAAGCGTTAAGGTTAAAATTTAATAGAATAAATCTTTTTATACTTCTTAGTGAAACACATCAATAACGACACAGAATTCAGCCTCTAAACCACTTCCTGTAATATCAAAACGCATTTCATCTCCAACTCCAGTTCCAGTTCGTTGACATGTTACATTTACTGTATGTATAGTATTACCTATACTCAAAGACCCTGTGCCAGAAGTATTTGCTGCTACTACGGTAGTGACAAACCAAAAATCTCCAGGATTAGCGGTTTGATAAATTTCAACTTCTGGTCCGTTTGATGATGTATCAAAGAAGTCTGTAGTTAAATCTGCTTCTGCAATTAATGTTTGCGTATTGTTTTGTGTGTCTAAAAAAGTGAAGCCTTCGTAATTACAAACATTTTGATTGTCTGCATTACCATCATCGTTGTCACAGCTAAAAACTGCAATAGACAATACAAGTAACAAGATTATTTTGAGAGTAAATTTCATAGCTATTTAATTAATGTGAATTTTAAATCTCATACAAAATAGTACTGAATTACAATAAGAAAAACAATCATTAAACATAGCAACTAGTTCAACCAAGCAATTACCACTTTCATACAATGAAATGAATTCTTGTTCAATTATTAAAAACAAACTACTTTTACATTTTAAAATTCGAACAGAATGGATATTGATAAAATTATAGAGCTTATTTTTAGTATTGCACCTGCTTTAATTGTTGGTGGTATTTCATATTACTTTTTTAAGATGCACACAGATAATGAAAATAATAGAAGAAACTTTCTATTGCAAAAAGATTTACAGAAAGAAACCTTTCCATTACGTTTACAAGCCTATGAGCGTATGGCACTTTTTTTAGAACGTGTTGCACCTTCTAAATTGCTTACGAGAGTCAACCCAACATCGTCAAACAAAGAAGACTACGAAGCATTACTTATTGCTACTATAGAACAAGAATTTGAACATAATTTATCTCAGCAAATCTATGTAAGTGACCAATGTTGGTCTATTACGCAAGCGGCAAAAAACGCAACGATTCAACTTATAAGAAAAGCAACAATGCAAGAATCTACAGACTCTGCCACAAAGCTACGAGAAGTTGTATTAACTGATTTAATGGATAAGCCTGCGCCAAGTGGTGCTGCATTAGCTTTCATTAAACAAGAGGTTAGTGAGATGTGGTAATTTTTTGAGATTACTAAACCTTATAAACGATTTACCTAAAAACTATTTATCGTGACGTTTCTCAGCGTATTCATAACCTTCCCGCCACCATTTTTCCATAAGTCGTTTGCTAAAGATTAATGAGTTTTCAGTGAGAGTTGTAGGTGTGTAATAGAGATTCAATTTTACATTTCTATGCTTTGCAGCTAACTTACCTATTATTATATCATTTTTCTCTACTTGATCTAACAGGTGACCAAAAAGGCTTATCATTAACGAAAATGGGTTTTTACCCAATACCTTTTGCTTTCCTAAGGTTTCTGCTTCTAACACTATGGCATCTATTTCTGTTGCACCTCTTAAAATTGCTTCTCTAATAGGAATAACACTACCTAAACCACCATCTGCATATTCATAACCATCTACTTTGGCTAAAGACATAAAAGGAATGTAATTACATGAAATCCAAATCCAATTACAAAACTCTTCATAAGAACACTCTTGTATAGATTTATACTCCACACGATTCATTGATAAATTTGAAACAGTGACGACAACATCATGCTTTTCTTTTCTAATTTTTAAATATTCCTCATAGGTTACATTTTTTCTTATGTGTTTCCTTAGGGCTTTACTTTCTCCGAATGTTCGCTTTCGCCTAATAAATTGCCATAGCGAATTAATAAAATCTATTGAGACATACTCTCTATCGCCTTTTTTACGTTGCACAAATGGACTTATACTAAAAATATCTGTCTGCTGCACATTTGTAAAAATATCATAAAGCTTACCTATTTCATTTACCGCTAAATGTGGCACCAACAAACTACCTGTTGAAGTCCCTAAAAACATATCGTAATTATGTTTTTCGCGTTCCATTAAATACTGTGCAACACCACCAGCAAATGCACCTTTACTTCCTCCTCCAGATATGACTAATGCTCGCATTAATTTTTGTTTTCTTCTATTTTTTTAATTAAATCTTTTGCAAACTTAACCATTCTCCAGTTATGATGCGATTTCGCTTTTTCTAATTCAGAAATACAGTCTTCGTCACAAGATTTCATTAAGTAAAGGTAATTAAATGCGCTCATTCTTAATTCTGCATTATATTTTTCTCCAGTATATTGTTTTAATTCATTAAAGAGATCATATTTATTATCGGCTTCGTAGAATGGCGTGTTTAAATTTAAAACTATCCATAATAAACGTACATTTTTATCGCTAAAACCAACAACATCTCTCGTTTTAGATAAGTATTTAGCACGATCTGCCGGAAAACTAGTCCAAAGATTATACAATGCAGTTTCTATAGTAACATACGATTTATCGTCTAACAATGTCTCATACTCTGATTTTAAAGCCAAAGGAATATTAGTTACATGTTGCGCAATCGCCTGTCTTACTTTTAGTCCGTTTTTAAAGGTATCTGCTGTTACTAAGTCTGGTACTTGAGAAATAATCTTAGCTTTAGCTTCATCAGAAATATAATACTTCAGTTGTTCTGCACATTTAGAGGACTGCGCTTCGCAATCGACGATCGCATACTCATTGACAAACACAGATTGCTTTTTGAGGATTTCAAACGCTTGCTCATAAGGAAAATCTTTACTTACAATCCAATAATTTACAAAACTGCGTAACGATTTACCATACACTTTCTGTACTTCAGCAATAAAATCTTTGGTTTCTACATTGCCAAACTGATATTTTGTGAGATAATTTTTTACTGCTTTCTTAAACACAGCATCTCCAACTTTATATTTTAAAGCATGCAACACAAAAGCGCCTCGTTGGTAAAAGGTTAAACTACTGGCTTTCTCATCTAATAATGAAGTGCCATTACCAGTTAAATCTTGCCGACTTAAATCGAGTACGTTTTCTAATAGTTTAAAATAAAAATAGTCATCACCAAAAATTTCGCGTTCAGCTAAAAGTGCGTAATACGTCGCAAAACCTTCTTGCAACCAATGGTGTTTCCCAGATTTTGCAGTTACCAAATCACCAAACCATTGATGCGCTAATTCATGCGCATTAACATTGACATAATTTTTATCATTAAAGCCAATGGAGTCCACCACAAAAGCATCTGAAAAAATGGTTAGACTTGTGTTTTCCATTCCAGAATACAAAAAATCATGGACAGGAACCTGTTTATAATTCTGCCATGGAAAAGGAAATCCTATTTCTTCCTCTAAAAAATCGAACATCTGTTTTGAATAACGATACGTAGACTCAAATTTTAAAGAATCTTCTGGGTAATAGTAATATTCTAATGGAATTCCGGATTTAGAAGTTTCAGTTTTCTTATTGTATTTACCAATTGCAAGTGCTACTAGGTAGCTGGACATTGGTTTTTTCATGTTAAAAAGAAAATGATTATTAGCTAAGTGCTTGTCATAAGTTTTAGATTTTAAAACTCCATTAGAAATCAACTCATATTCAGGTCTAAATTGAAACGCTAAATCAAAAATTACTTTTTCATTTACATCGTCAAAACTAGGAAGCCAATTACTAGTGTATTTTCCCTGACCTTGAGACCAAATATTCCAATCATTCTTTACTTTTAAAAAATAAAGCGCCTTCTTAGGAACAACTTCATACTTAATTTTATATTCATAAATTCTACCTACTTCAAAATCACCTTTTATCCAAATCTTTTCTCCATCATAAGTTGTTTCAAGATTATCATTCATCCAATCTGGAAACTCATTTCCATTTTTTAACCCCTTAGCATCAATAAAAATCGAGTCTACCGGTTTTAAAACTTCGAAAAACCATGCTCCTTCACCATAAACAGTAGACACTTCAGGGTCAAAGCTAATTAAAGCCTCAATCCTTTCAAAATCCACATAATCCGTTTGCTGAGCAAAGGAAATACTGGTAATAAAAACAAATAAATAGATAATAGAATTCTTCATAACTAGATATAAAACAAGAATAAGACCAAAATACAAATCTCAAATAACTACAACGAAATAAAGTTAAATAATTGCAAAAAAAAGACCGAGCAATGCTCGGTCTTTAATAAAACTAATAATTTTTACTTTTTAATAAATCGTTCTGTTACTACGTTTTTTCCATCACTAATCATAATCATATACATTCCTGGCTCTAAATAACTAACATTTAGTTGACCTGCAATTAAATCTCCTTTAAGTATTTCTCTTCCTAAAGAGCTGTATATACTATAAGTTACATTTGCATTATTAACTTCAATATTTAACTTAGAATTTACAGGATTAGGAAATAACCTAACTTCTAATAATGCTGTTAATTCAGGTTCTAATTTAATATTTTCCACTTCAGCCACAGCTTCTCTTGCAGAAGAGCTAGAAATTGTGTGTACACCTAAATCAGAAAACGTGTTAGAAGAATAGCTATCCCATTCTGCAGTATTATAAGTCGTTGTTGGCTCTGTTACTGAACTTATACGTCTTAAGGTTGTATTTTTTCCAAAATTTGAGCTATTATTAAATTCGCCTACAATATCAATTAAAACACCATTTTTAAATAAACCTACTGGATCATTGCCATTAAATATCATTGCGCTTGCAGATGTTGTTAAATCAGCTTCTGTTGTAACTGCTGAAGATGCAGAACTATGAGCAACCACATAAACATCGCCATCTAAAACATTACCTGATAAAGACAATGCTGTTCCCCATGATGAACCTCCATTTGTATTTCTTCTTAAATCATATGAAGACAAATCTATTGACGCACCTGTAAAGTTTGCTATCTCTATTGCCTTATTATACGAAGAACCTTCAACATATTCTGAAATAAACAATTCTGACGCACTACTTCCAGAACCTGAAGATAACGTTGTACCTGATGCTGAATTACTTACTAATGAAATATTACCTGCTGCGTCCAAAGCATAAACTACATATGAATACGTTGTATTTGATGCTAAAGAAGCTGCTGAATACGATGTATTAGAAGACGAATCTAAATAAGCACCATCTTCATAAATTTCATAAATAATCACACCAACATTATCTGTTGAAGCAACCCAAGATAAATCTAATGAAGATGTCGTTGCATTTGAAACAACTAAACTACTTGGAGTAGATGGAGCAGTTAAATCTACAGTTTGCCCATAAATTAAAACACTATCGCTAGACACATTACCAGATGCATCAATAGCATTTACTACAATAGAATAACTAGTATCAACAGATAAACCTGTAACCTGAATAGAGGTGTTTGCTGTCATTGTATTTAAAACACCATTTAAATACAAATTATATGAAACCACTCCAACATTATCAATTGAAGCGTCCCAAGAGATATCTAAAGTCGTTTCTGTTTCGTTATATACAATTATATTCTCTACAGTAGTTGGCGCAATAGTATCAACAGTAGTACCACCATCTATAGTATGCGAACCTATACCATCAAAGGTATTAGAAGAATAACTATCCCATTCTGCAGTATTATAAGTTGTTGTTGGATCCGTTACAGAATTTATGCGTCTTAAGGTTGTGTCTTTTGCAAAATTTGAAGAGCCATTATTAAATACACCCACAATATCAATTAAAACGCCATTTTTAAACAAACCTACTGGGTCATTTCCATTAAAAATCATTGCACTTGCAGTTGTTGTTAAATCAGCTTCTGTTGTAACCGCAGAAGCTGCAGAACTATGAGATACTACATAAACATCACCATCTATAACACTACCTGATAAAGACAATGCTGTTCCCCAAGAAGAACCTCCATTTGTATTTCTTCTTAAATCATATGAAGATAAATCTATTGATGCACCTGTAAAGTTAGCTAACTCTATTGCCTTATTGTACGAAGAACCTTCTACGTATTCTGAAATAAATAATTCTGAAGCACTACTTCCAGTACCTGCAGACAACGTTGTGCCTGATGCTGAATTACTTACTAATGAAACATTACCTGCAGAATCTAAAGCGTAAACTGTATATGAGTACGTTGTGTTAGAGGCTAAAGAATTTACTGTATAAGAAGTATTCGCAGATGTATCTAAATAAGCTCCACCTTCATAAATATTATAACTAACAACACCAACGTTATCTGTTGATGCTCCCCAAGTTAAATCTAGCGTTGTCGTTGTTGCATTTGAAACAACTAAATTAGATGGTGCAGTTGGTGCTTGTGTGTCTGAAGAGGAAGAACCAAACTTATCTTCTGCTTGTGGTCCTCCCCAAATTTCTGTTGCAAAAGCAGGATTATCTATAAAAGGATTTCTATTACCTTGTAAATTTTCAAGAATTGGGTTTCTTTGTTCTTCAAAAGCAGAAACGGGATCATCTACATTCCATTGTAAAAAAAGGTCAATCATATTTGCATCGATTGAAACAGATGTTCCTTCTCCCACATTAATTGGCAAACACTGACTACCATACCTTAAATACATATACATCATCATACGTGCAACATCACCTTTCCATTCATCACCAGGATACCAAAAAGCACCAACAATACTAGCATCGCCACTTCCATCTGTAAACTTTCTATTATTTCTGGTAGAATTCCATTGCGTGTCACAAGGTCTTAAATGATGTGCATCTGCTCCTGGTCCAGATGTTCCTAAATTTGGGCTTCCTAATGACTTTGGAAAAACATGTTCTCTATTCCAATCTCCAACGCTTCCCCCATTATCATTAACTCCTCTAGTTCTATCAGTCTTAGAATCTCCATCATTATCATCATAACCATAAATCATCAAAACTTTTGAATTATCATTTGGATCTAAATCAGTTTGCTTAAGTGCATCCCAAACACCTGGAGTGTAAGTTAAATAGCTAGAATGTGTACTAATTACTTTCACTGCTAATTCATCTTTTAAGGACAATCCTGAAAGTGTTAGGTCAACATCGTTGTAATACGATGGAATTTGAGCAATACCTATTAAAGGAATTGCAAAAAACAGAAGTAATAATTTTTTCATAAAAATAGGTTTTAAATTTAATTAATGCTAAAGCTTAAATTTACGAAACTGTTATCCGTAAATGATGTGGTAAAACCGTAAACATACTGTGGTAAAACCGTAAATTTTGAACAACTCAAGTATGAATAACTCAAATTCTATTTACCTCTTCAAAACACTATTATTATATTAGCAAATTATGAGTGTGAATTTACAAACTCCCATTGACTACCTCAAAGGTGTTGGACCAAACCGCGCAGATTTATTGCGTTCGGAGTTAGGTATTCAGACGTATCAAGACCTCATCAATTTATTTCCAAATCGGTACATAGATCGCACTCAATATTACAAAGTAAATCAGTTACAACGAAATGGTGCTGAAGTACAGATTATAGGTAAATTAATAGGCTTTAGAGAAGTGGCGCAAAAACGAGGTAAACGTTTAGTTGCTGACTTTAGAGATGATACTGGACAAATGGAATTGGTTTGGTTTCGTGGTCAGAAATGGATTAGAGAAAGTCTTAAACCAGGACAAACCTATGTGATTTTTGGAAAAACGAATTGGTTTGGCGGAAAATACAGCATGCCACATCCCGAAATAGAATTGCAAAAAGAACACCAAAGCAGTCTGCGCTCTGCCATGCAAGCCATATACCCTTCAAGCGAAAAATTATCTAATAAAGGCATTACAAACAAAATAACATCCAAAATAATGCAGCAATTATTTTTGGAAACTAAAGGTCGTTTTGTTGAAACATTACCAGATTCTATTTTGAAAGAATTGAAATTAATTTCGAAATCAGAAGCACTTTTTAATATTCATTTCCCGAAGACTCCAGAGCTTTTAGCAAGAGCAAAATTCAGGTTAAAATTTGAAGAATTATTCTACATTCAATTACAATTAATTATTAAAAACCTCATACATAAATCTAAAATAAAAGGCTTCCAATTTGATAAAGTCGGCACTTATTTTAACAGCTTTTACAAAGACCATTTACCATTTGAATTGACCAACGCACAGAAACGCGTTTTAAAAGAAATTAGGCACGATTTGGGTAGTAATGCGCAAATGAATCGGCTTTTACAAGGTGATGTCGGTTCCGGGAAGACCATTGTAGCCTTCATGTCAATACTCATGGGACTTGACAACGGTTTTCAATGCTGTCTCATGGCGCCAACTGCTATTTTGTCAGTCCAACACTACCAAGGATTAAGCGAATTATGTAAACCCTTAGGAATCAGAATTTCATTACTCACAGGATCAACTAAAACTTCAGAACGAAAAATTATTCATGAAAATCTAGAAAACGGCAGTTTACAACTCTTAATTGGCACACACGCGCTGCTTGAAGATAAAGTGAAATTTAAGAATTTAGGACTCGCAATTATTGATGAACAACATCGATTTGGCGTAAAACAGAGAAGTAAATTATGGCATAAAAGCCCACCTCAATCCTCCCAAAAGGAGGAAGCTAAAAACGTGCTAAAAAAATATATGACTGCTCGTCCTTCGGCTTACAATTTGATGAAAACATTTCAGCAAGAAAACAAAAAAAATAGTACCGAAGCTGAACGAATTTTATGGGAATGTTTAAGAGCTAAAAAATTAGATTTCAAATTCAGGCGTCAACATATCATTGATGAATTTATTGTAGATTTTGTTAATCTCGAAAAAAAATTAGTCATCGAAGTTGACGGAGGGTATCATAACAGTTTACAACAACAAGAGGTTGATGAAATAAGAACATTAATACTAAAAGACTTAGGCTTTAAAGTTATTCGATTCTCAAATGAACAAGTCATTGGAGACATAGATAATGTAATAAGCCATATAGAAAAGCAGCTAAAAAGTCTCCCTTCTGGGGAGATTAGAGGGGCAACTATTCCGCCGCATATTCTTGTAATGACCGCAACACCTATTCCAAGAACCTTAGCCATGTCTGTTTATGGCGACCTAGACATTTCAATTATTGACGAATTACCAGCCGGAAGAAAACCGATAAAAACGGTTCATAGATATGATAATAATCGCCTAAAGGTTTTCAAGTTTATGAAAGACGAAATTGCCTTAGGTCGACAAATTTATATCGTCTATCCCTTAATTCAGGAAAGCGAAAAAATGGATTACAAAGATTTAATGGATGGTTATGAAAGTGTCTCTAGAGAATTCCCAATGCCAGATTATCAAATTTCCATTGTACAAGGTAAAATGAAACCTGCAGACAAAGATTATGAGATGCAACGTTTTGTAAATGGTGAAACTCAAATTATGGTTGCTACAACCGTTATTGAAGTTGGTGTAAATGTACCAAACGCATCTGTAATGATAATAGAAAGTGCAGAACGTTTTGGTTTATCCCAATTACATCAGCTAAGAGGACGTGTTGGTAGAGGCGCAGAACAGAGTTATTGTATATTAATGACGAGCCATAAACTCAGCCAAGACAGTAAAACAAGGCTAGAAACGATGGTACGCAGTAGTGATGGTTTTGAAATTGCCGAAGTCGATTTAAAACTACGCGGACCAGGCGACATTATGGGCACGCAACAAAGTGGTGTTTTAAACCTTAGAATTGCAGATATTGTAAAAGATAAGGATATATTAGAACAAGCGCGTTATTATGCTAAGAACATATTAAAAAGCGATCCGAGTTTAGCCGCTCCTCAACACCAAGCAATATTAAATACCTACAGACAAATGAGTAAGTACAAAAACATTTGGAATTATATTAGTTAGTAACAACTTTTGCTTTATCCTATAAAAACAACGAAATAATGAGCATGCTACATCTCAAACTAGAAACCGACCCAAGATGGGCCACTATTGCAGAAGACAATCTCGAAGAAATTCTTACAGACCATGCGTGGTGCGAACAAAAAGCAGCAACTAACGCCATTACTATAATTGCTAATAATTCTCAGTACGAGGACTTAGTGACAGATTTGCTAGAGCTTGCAAAAGAAGAATTGGAGCATTTTCAAATGGTACATAACATCATAAAAAAGCGTGGTTATACACTTGGTAGAGAGCGTAAAGACAGTTATGTAAACGAACTTTACAAGTTTATGAATAAAGGTGGCAGTCGTCTACAAAGCATGGTAGATAGACTCTTGTTTTCCGCAATGATTGAAGCCAGAAGCTGCGAACGTTTTAAACTGCTCTCAGAACGTATCAAGGACCCAGAACTTTCAAAATTCTACTATGATTTAATGGTTAGTGAGGCTGGTCATTACACTTTATTTATAACTTTTGCGAGAAAGTACGGCAAAGATATTGACGTTGAAAAGCGTTGGCAAGAACTCGTAGAATTTGAAGGTGAGGTTATTAAAAGTTACGGAAAATCAGAATCCATCCACGGATAAATCCATAAAATCAAATTATAAAAAAAGCCACAACATTACCTCTTGATAAAACATTTACCTCATTTTTTAACCCAAAAAACCAATTAGTATACAAGAATTGAAATTTAGTTTAAGTCTATAGACGATGCGCACACCTAACTTTGCCCTATTCTATTTATGAACTAAATAAATTTCAATAATGAAAACAAATCCATTTGGCAAACAGGGCTGGACACCAGAAAACATAGATAATTTAGAAAGAAAAACCTTTCTTATTACTGGTGCAAACGCAGGTACAGGCTTTGAAGCTGCGAAAATCCTTTTAAGCAAAGGTGCAGAAGTCGTGATGCTTAACAGAAATAACTCAAAATCAACCAAAGCAATTAGCGATTTAAAAGAACAAATTGGAGCGCATGCTAAGGTATCATTTATTAAAACCGATTTAGCAAGTCTATCGTCAGTAAGACAAGCGGCTGCAGAAATTAACAAAACCATTCCAAGAATAGATGCATTACTATGTAACGCTGCTATTGCGCAAGTCCCAAAACAAACATTTACCGTTGATGGTTTTGAAAGTCAACTCGGTGTAAATCATTATGGACATTTTCTTTTATGCGGATTATTATACCAAAAACTAAAAGCATCTCATGGCAGAATTGTTGTTGTTGCCAGTGAAGGCTATAAAATGGGTATAAAAACAATTCAATTTGACGACATCAATTGGGATAACAATTACCATCCTAACAAAGTTTACAGTCAAAGCAAACTAGCCCAAATGATGTTCGCTTACGAACTGCAAGACAGACTAAAAGGAATTGACAACCCTATTAACATTTATGTTTGTCATCCAGGTGCATCTGCTACCACTTTAATTAAAAATAGTGGCAGTCTAAGAGACCGAATTATTTTTGGTATCATGTCTAAAACACCGTTAGTTCAATCTGCAGAAAAAGGAGCTTATCCAGAGGTTATGTGTGCAACAGAAGCTGCGGAACATCTTAACCAAAAAGGTTATTATGGGCCAACAGGCAGAATGCAATGGACAGGACCTGTTGGCGCTTGTAAATTAGAACCACATGCCCAAGACAAAGCTGTCATGGAAAAATTATGGAATTTATCTGAAAAGGAAACTAATTTCAAGTGGATTTATTAATTTAGAAATCATTAAAAAACATTTCATATGGATATTTTAAAAACTGCAACAGAATGGGCTAAAGCTGAACTTTTTTCAACACCTTTTTTTGTTTATTTTGGCATTGGCTTTATTATAGCTAGTATCAGTTTTTGGCAACTGGGTAAAACCGAAATTGCAAGAGCTTATATTATTCCTGCCTTAGTCGCAGGTAGTCTATTGATAGTTATTGGTCTCGGTTTGTTTTTTACCAACAAATCTAGAGTAAAACAATTTGAAATTGCTTACCACAATGATGCCGCTGCTTTTGTAACTTCAGAACTAGAACGTGCAGATAGCACTTTAAAGGAATACAATACTATCGTTTTTAAAGCCATTCCTATAATAATCGCTATTTGTGCACTTATCTTATTATTTGTTAATACGCCTTTGTGGCGCGCTAGTATGATAACCACTATTGCTATGTTAACAGTTATCCTGTTAATTGACGGTTCTGCTCATGCTAGAGTTGAAGCATATAATACGCAATTAGAATTAGCTGCAAAAGTATTAAAACTATAATATGCAACATTTTAAAACACTATCAGCCTACTTAGATTACTTAGAACTTCCACGTCCTGAGCACCCGTTATTAAGTGTTTTTAATGCTACTGGCCACAATACCTTACCTTGCCCTAAGGAAAGTTCTCCTCCTATTTCTAATGATTGTTATACCATCAGCTTTAAGAAAATAGTAAAAGGCCATATCAATTATGGACGCACAAAATATGACTTTACAAATGGTGCATTAATTTTTATTGCACCAAGACAAGTATTACAATGGGACAGCAGCGTAGTATTTGAGCAAAAAGGATTTTCAATAAACTTTCATGAGGATTTTTTAAAAGGCACGGAATTAGCACAACACATTAAAAAATATGGTTTCTTTAATTACGCGGTTAACGAAGCACTTCACCTTGCACCAAAGGAAGAAAAACTGATAGAATCGATAGTAGAAAATATTGAAATAGAATATCACAACAACCAAGATGAGTTTAGCAAAGACATTATCATTTCTCAATTAAGTACCCTTTTAAAATACGCAAATCGATTTTATGAACGACAATTTCTTAACAGAAAAGAACTAAATAACGATGTATTAACTCAATTCAATCAACAATTAGAAGCCTATTTTGAATCTGGACAATTACAAGAAAACGGCATTCCCAGCATTGAGCAAATAGCGGATAAAATGCAGGTTTCTCAACGCTATCTTAGTGATACTCTAAAACGAGAGACAGGAAAAACAACTACAGAACACTTACAATTATACTTAATTGACGCAGCTAAGAACATTTTACTAAAACCAAACAGCAGTATAGCTGAAGTCGCTTATGAACTAGGTTTTGAATATCCTCAGTATTTTTCAAGATTATTCAAAAAGAAAGAAGGAATAAGTCCTACAGCATATAGAGAGAAATACAAATTAAATTAACGCATTCTGCCTTATAATTTACTCAGCTAACAAGGTATTTATAAATCCTTCAAATTCAGATTTAAACGCTATATACTTATTACCTGTTGCTGGCCCATTAAAACCTGTATGTATCTTTCTTACCTTTCCTTTTTTATCGATGTAAATTGTTGTTGGGTATGATAGTACATGGTTTAACATTGGTAATTTTTCTTGCGCCTTCGCTTTGTCAGATGTTCCGAATTGTGCCAAAAGAATTGGGTATTCTATTCCAATTTTAGATTGTAAACGGTCTATTCTACTAAAGGCTGTTTCTTTGGTTTTAGCATATTCAAACGCTAATGCCACAAATTCTATATCCTTGTTTTTATTCTTTTTATAAAATTCCGTATAATATTTACTTTCATCTAAACAGTTGGGACACCAAGTACCCATAATTTGCACAATAACTACTTTATCCTTAAATCGGTCATCTTTAAGAGACACCAATTCATCTGAAGTATTAGGAAACGTAAAATCTAAACTATCGTATCCTTCTTTTAAAAACGTTAAATCATTGGCGTTGGGCAATTCAAATGTTTTATTTCTTTTTGCTACAAAAGGTTCTTTCCAATGGTTACCAGAATAAAAAACACCTTCCATAGACGTATCAGTTACAGTTGCAGTAAACAAAAACGCATGTGCGCCATCAAAAGTTGAAAGCTTCATACTATTACCATCCATAACGCCTTCTAGAAATCTATAATCTCCTGTGGTGGTTCTAAAAGTACCAGTTACTTTATTTCCGTCTTGCTTAAAAATCCCTTTGGCAATGTATTCGTCCTCTTCTACGCCTTTACTAAATTCTGCTTCCCAAATACCATCTACATTTTCGTTAGCTTGCGCTACTGCATTAAAACGTGTGGTCGTATTATACTCTGCAAAAAACGGAACTACTCTATTTAAACTTTCTTTTATAAAATGCCCTCTTAGATTATCACCTTCAAACTTAGCAGCGATATAACCTTCAAAAACGGGTGTTTTTATAAAAACAGAATCGTTTCGGTAGGTAATTTCATCGACCTCAATAACCTCTTCGGCATTAAATATTTTCAATTTTGAAGCAGAGATCACTTCAAAATTAAACGGCAGTTCCTTATTATCCTTCACTGTTAAAGATGCCCTGTATGGTCCGGTTTTCAATTCTTGTTTGTTTAAAACATTAGAATTTGATTCGTTTTTACAAGAAAACACCACTAAGACTAAAACGCTAAGTATTAAATATCTCATATTGTTATGAATAGAATTTTTATTTTTTTCTAATTTAAATGGCACTAAAAATTTTAAAACAGAATTTGTTTGGTATCTCCAACACACCTTAATTTATAATTATTGGTCGTATAAAAAGCTCAACAT
Source organism: Winogradskyella eckloniae (assembly GCF_013249045.1). Taxonomy (GTDB): domain Bacteria; phylum Bacteroidota; class Bacteroidia; order Flavobacteriales; family Flavobacteriaceae; genus Winogradskyella; species Winogradskyella eckloniae. The sequence goes on along the minus strand of NZ_JABRWP010000011.1, from coordinate 32,964 downwards.
TACATGATGACGACTTCCTTATTGTTATTAAAATTAAACGTATTACGTGCTCAATAATTAAGGAATCGCAACAGAGACTTTTCCGTTTAAAATGTCACCACCATTTAAAATGGTATTGCAAAAAATCAATGTAATAGTTGCGCCATTATTTTCGACAAACAACTGTGTGTCTGTGGTAGAATTATATTCTATAAACACCTGATTGGTAGATTTTACAAGCTCTCTTTCTATATAAGTAATATCAAACCCACTAGATACACCAAAGTATTGTCCGGTTTGCGGATAACCATTTTCTAATTCATTAAAATTAACTTGAAAAATATTAGGCCAATTTCCAAATCTAAATCCAACATTACCTTCATCACAACACTGCACATCTTCTACAGTGACATAGGCAGTTTGCCAAGCACCATTAACACTATAATAATTGTTTTGACTAAAAGAACACGGTAAATCTGATGTCGTAAATGAGCTCCAATCTTCTTTTAAATGGTCGCCATTTTTTGAATAAAACGTATAATAATACGTTGTGTTTGGCGTCAAGGACGACAAATCTGTACTAAAGCTTCGCATTGATGCCGTATAAGCCACCTCTTCATCTATAATAATCACTTCATCATTGGTTGGATCATTTTCGTTACCTGTTCTAAACACAAAACCAACCTCATAAGTATCTGAGCCTTGGTAATAATTATTAGAATTATCAATAAACCCATTTAAGGTTACTGAATTTTGAGATGTATATGTCACATAAGACCTTACTGGAGGCACATCAGAGGGCTCTTCATCCTCACCTGTTATTTGATCGATCACATCACAAGAATACAGTAAACTCACAATACACAATAAAGCAAAATATTTTTTCATCATACAGAAGGTTTCAAATTTTGGACAAAAATAGCGTAATAAATCATCTTTTTACAGACATATAAGATATACTCAAACAAATATCTTCATTAAAAGATTAAATTTTAATAGGCTATATTTTATTACCTATTAACTATTATTATCTTTGTGGCTTGACTAAATTAAACTATGAAAATTTCATACAACTGGCTTAAACAGTTTATAAAAACAGATTGGGACGCAGAAAAAACTGGAGATTTACTAACTGATCTTGGTTTAGAAATCGAAGGTATTGAAACCTACGAGTCTGTGAAAGGCGGCTTAAAAGGTATTGTTGTTGGTGAAGTATTAACCTGTAACCAACACCCAAATGCAGACCGACTTAAAGTAACTACCGTTAATATTGGCGCAGACTTACCTGTACAAATTGTATGTGGTGCACCCAATGTTGCGGCTGGTCAAAAAGTACCTGTTGCTACTATTGGCACAACGCTATATACACCAGAAGGCGAAGCTTGGAAAATTAAAAAAGGTAAAATTAGAGGCGAAGAAAGCCGCGGAATGATATGTGCTGAGGACGAATTAGGACTTGGGCAATCTCATGATGGCATTATGGTTTTAGATGCTGATTTAGCCGTAGGAACTCTTGCCGCTGATGTCTTTAAAATAGAAAACGATCAGGTATTTGAAATCGGCTTAACACCAAACCGAGCAGATGCTATGAGTCATTATGGCGTAGCGAGAGATTTAAAAGCAGGTTTATTGCAAAAAGAAATCTCACTAGAACTTATTACCCCTTCTGTAAGCTCATATCATGTAGATGCACGCGCCTTAAAAATTGACGTAGATGTAAAAGACGCGGAAAAAGCACCTCGTTATTGTGGTGTAACGATTTCTGGCGTAAAAGTAGAAACATCACCTGCATGGCTACAACATCGTCTAAAATCAATAGGCTTGGCACCAATTAATAATATTGTAGATGCCACAAATTACGTATTACATGAGCTAGGACAGCCTCTACATGCTTTCGATGCGGATAAAATTTCGGGCAACAAAATTGAAGTTAAAACATGTGAAGCTGGCACAAAATTTACAACATTAGATGGTGTAGAACGCGAGTTACATGAAGATGATTTAATGATATGCGACGCTAAAAAACCAATGTGTATTGCTGGTGTATTTGGTGGTATAGACTCAGGTGTTACAGACCATACAACACGTATCTTTTTAGAAAGTGCATATTTTAACCCTGTTAGTGTAAGAAAAACAGCTAAACGCCATGCGTTAAATACAGATGCTTCATTTCGATTTGAACGTGGTATCGACCCAAACCTTACAGAATATGCACTGAAACGTGCAGCTTTATTAATTATTGAAATAGCAGGTGGCGAAATAACAAGTGATATTGTAGATGCATATCCTAAGAAAATTAAGGATTTTGAAGTTAGACTAAGCTTTGAAAATGCGAAAAAATTAATAGGTGAAGACATTCCAAAAGAAACTATAAAAAGTATCCTTTCTTCTCTAGATATTAAAATTAATAATGTCACAGAAGCAGGATTAGGCTTAACTGTGCCAGCTTACAGAAATGATGTACAGCGAGAGGCAGATATTATTGAAGAAATCCTGAGAGTCTATGGTTATAATAATATTGCCACTACAGCAAAATTAAATGCATCCATTTCTAATTCGTCACGATTTGAAGATTATAAACTTCAAAATATAATCGGAAATCAATTAGCTTCACAAGGATATTTTGAGATAATGGCAAACTCGTTAACATCACCTAAATACATTGAATTAAGTGATGATTTAAACGAATCGCATAATGTAAAAATGCTCAACCCTCTTAGTAATGACCTAGAGGTGATGCGTCAGTCTTTATTATTTTCTGGCTTAGAAGCTGTAGCACACAACATCAACAGAAAACGAGATGATTTAAAGCTATTTGAATTTGGAAAAACGTATCATAATTTTTCAGAATCTAGAGAAGAACATAAACACCTATCCCTTTTTGTAACAGGAAACAAATCTGAAGACCGTTGGAATGCTACAACAAGTCCGACTGATTTTTTCTATTTAAAGGGTACCATTGAAGTTGCATTAGAACGATTAGGTTTAACAAAATTGAAATCTTCTCCTGTAAAATCTGATGTCTTTAGTGAAGGTATCAGTTTTGCTATTGGTAAGAAAAAAATGGTCGATTTTGGATTAGTAAAAAAATCGGTCTTAAAACATTTTGGAATATCTCAAAATGTATTGTTTGCAGATTTTAATTGGGATAATGTCATTGACATGGCGCAGCATAATAAAATTAAGTTTAGCCCTATCCCTAAATACCCAGAAGTAAAAAGAGATTTTGCCTTATTGTTAGACCATAAAGTTTCCTTTGAAGATATCCACACGATCGCAAAACAAACCGAAAGAAATTTATTAAAAAGTGTCAATCTTTTTGATGTCTATGAAGGTAAAAAATTACCAGCAGGCAAAAAGAGTTATGCCGTGAGTTTCATCCTTCAAGACGAAAACAAGACATTAAATGACAAGCAAATAGACAAAATAATGTCAAAGCTTCAAGCTAATTTTGAATCAAAACTTGGTGCGGAATTACGATAATAGAACAATACAATATATACACAAAACCTTAAGCTTCAGTACTTAAGGTTTTTTTTTTGTTTTATACTTGGAAATTCAACCTAAAACCTACTCTTTTACTTGGCTACACAGCCATTTGCGATATCATTTTACTTATCTTATATTGCAGTTTATAACTAATCAACCGCTTTAAAAAATGAAAAAAATCTTAGTCTTGCTAATTGCAGTGCCGCTATTATTTAACAATTGCGCCTCCATCTTAAATGGCAAAGTTCAAAAAAATGTTACCGTAAGAACAAAAAATGCAAAATCTAAAGTATATGTCGATGATGATAGTCAAGGATCGGGACGTGCTGTTAAATCTAAAATGAGCAGAGATGCTGCTGTTAGACAAATTAAAATTGAAACCGAAGGTTACAAAGATCAATACATTGTACATTACCAAAATCAAAAGTCGCCACTTTACATTATGTCTTGGGTACCTTTTGGAATCTTATTATATCCTCCGTTTTTAGATATTAGTCCTAAGAGTTTTAATTATAAAAAAGAAATTTCTGTAAGAGAAAAACTAATTCCTATTAAGGAAAAAGATGCAGAAGACAAATATCTGTTTGTATCAAACACAGCCTTTGATATTGATGAAGACGATTTAAAAATTAGAAAAATTAAACACCGTTCTTTAAAGAAGAATAAAAAGAACAAATTTAAAGATATTGACTCTAACTCAGAAAGCGTAAATTTTGATAATTCAATTTTTACAGATGCCTTAAATGAAATTTTAGTCAACTATAAGTACACTGATACTACAAATACTATTTTTAAGAGTAAAACAAATTCTGCTTATTTAAGTGCTACAGTTAAAAAGTTAGATTTACAACATGTCTATCAATTTGCTGCAAGACACTATATGAGTTTCTTAAAATCTGAATTAGAGATTGAATGGGATTTTCAAGACATTTACGGTCAATCACTTTATAAACGTAAATACAAAACGACATCAGGAGAATTCTCTTATGACCACAATGGTCAAGAAACTATAATTCTTTCTGTAAAAGATGCTATATCTTCTTCGTTTTTAAAATTTATTGCAGACTCAAAAGTAAAAGCATTACTTAAAAAAGGTCAAGGCACTGAAAAGAAACAAGATGTATTAGAGTTACAAAAAGGCGACTTAGTATCTTCACTAAGTGAAGCTATAGAATCTTCAGTTACGGTTAAAGTTAAAGAAGGTCATGGTAGTGGACTTAAGATTAGCCAAAACGGTTACATCATTACTAACTTCCATGTTGTTGCAAAATCTAAAGAAGACATCACAGTTATCTTTAAAGATGGTACAGAAATGACCGCAGAATTAGTACGCCAAAATGAGCAATTAGATTTAGCCTTATTAAAAGTAAACAGTACCTTTAACAAACACTTTAATATACCTAGTACTAAAAACTACAGTGTAGGTGACGATATTTTTGCCGTAGGTACACCAAAAACGATAGAATTAGGACAGACTTTAAGTAAGGGCATTATCTCTGGGGAACGAACAAATACAGAAGTACAACTTATACAAACTGATGCTAGTGTTAACGGTGGAAATAGTGGTGGACCATTAATTAATAAAGACGGTCAATTACTTGGTGTGGTGAACTCAAAATTATCTGGCTTTGGTATAGAAGGATTAGGATTTGCAATACCAGCAGAATTAATTTTAGATGGCCTTTCTATTCAAGTAAAATAAGAATAACCAAGGATATAAAAAAGCCTCACAAGATGATGATCTTGTGAGGCTTTTTTTTATTTTATTGCATCTATTATCTTAAAACTTAAGCTTCAATAGGCTTATTTTTTTTCTTCTTTTTCTTAGGCTTAAATCTTAATTTCAGATTCTTAAAGACCTTAGTCACATACTCTACAAGAGCGTAAAGAAAAACCGCAGCACCTGCCATTTCTAAAAACTCCTCAAAGCTATACATTAAAGCATAAGTGAGCGTTCTTTCTCCATGAACCTCTGCATGCATACCACTAATAGCTTCCATGACTACAGCGCCTGAAATAAATAATACTCCAGCAATAATAAAAAGCTTTAGGATCTTTTTTGGTAAACGCATCATAAATTTAAAATACGCAATACCTATTAATATGGTGATAGCCACATAAGGAATAAACCATGCGAAATACAAAATTCCCGATGTACTAAAAAGAGCTTCCATAGGTGCTCTGAGCTGCTCATGAATTTGGATCATTTCATCTAACGCCAAGAAAACAAATATGGCAGAAAGTCCTATCCAATGCCAAAACTGACCTCCTTTTTTCTTACTTCCGTAAGCAATAATAGCAAGTAAAATAGCATCACATAGGAGAATTAATGACGAAAAATAAGTTGGTAGATTCGCTTCTAAATTCACATTTAATAATTTAATAAGAAGTCTTGGAACCTTTGCGTCCATACCTGCCGAATTAAATATTAAATAGACAGAAAATAAATTCCCTAGACTTAATATAGCAATGGCAATAAAAAGATTTCGTAGAATTTTCTTCTTTCGTATTTCAAATTTCATAAGATTATTGGTTTTACTTTTAACATTCAAAATGCACGTTAAAAGATTTGGGTTTTAGATTATTAGCTTAAAGCCGCCGAAGGTAATATATTGGGAGAACTCAGCTCAATAAATTATTTAAACGACAAATAACTTCGATTAAAGGTTTTACAAACAACTACTATTTCTAATTAAAATTCTGAATAACAATAACTTATATTATTCAAAATTGTAAAAAAAAGCCTTCTAAATATTATATAAAATTTAATACAATTGCATCTAAAAGTTCTTATTTTTAACATTCTAAAATTTAAAACAATGGCAAAAATAACTTTAAAAGGAAATCCTATAGAGACAATAGGAAATTTACCGACAGTTGGCAGTAAATCTCCAGATTTTAAACTAACAGCAACAGACTTATCTTCAAAATCTTTAAGTGATTACGAAGGACAACGATTAGTATTAAATATTTTTCCTAGTGTAGACACAGGTACGTGTGCGCAGTCTGTAAGAACATTTAACGAAAAAGCAAGTGAACTTAAAGACACGAAGGTGTTATGTATTTCAAAAGATTTACCATTTGCTTTAGCGCGCTTTTGTGGTGCAGAAGGTTTAGATAACGTAGAAAGCTTATCTGATTTCAAAACAGGACGTTTTGGTAACGATTATGGTTTAACGTTTACAACCGGACCATTAGAGGCATTACATTCTAGATGTATTGTTGTTATTGATAAAGATGGAACCGTATTACACACTGAACAAGTTGAAGAAATTGTTGACGAACCAAATTATAAATCTGCACTAGAGAGTTTAAGCTAACATGTGAATGCAAAAAAAGGAGTCCTTTTTAGTAAACAGATTAAAAAGTGTTGGTTTTGCCTTTAAAGGCATGCTGATACTTATACGAACAGAAGCCAGTATTAAGGTACAATTGTGTATTGCAATTGTTATGACTTGTGCTGGCTTTTATTTTGATATATCTAAAAGCGAATGGATGGCTCAAATAGTTATGATTGGTATTGTAATGAGTATGGAAGGTATGAATACAGCTATTGAATATATTGCAGATTTTATTCATCCTGAATATCACAAAAAAATAGGCTTAATAAAAGATGTCGCTGCAGGTGCTGTTTTTATTGCAGCCATTATCGCAGTCATTTTAGCCGCTGTAATTTACGGCCCAAAGTTGCTGTAAACTAAATAGATGTCCTTCAATTTAATAGATCGCGTTTTATATCTTAACAAAAGAGGCATTACAAAACCTCTAGAGGACGTGTATCAGTGGATTGCAACTCACGAAACTGATATTGTAAACCATTTTATAAGTGATGAAGAGGTTTATTATTGGAAAATAATATCCTCAAAACATTTTAAAGCTATTATTGATGAAGCACACACAGATTGGGTGTTAATCATATCAAAACAAAAACCATTTAAAATCATAGGTAAACTTTATTCTGTTTCCGAAAATTTAATTGGCATTAAAAATCATTCAAAATTATCGACATTTTGGGTTTTGAAATCAGATTTTGAAGGTTTAAAAATTACCGACAATCCAATTTATTTGCAATCGCCACATCATTTTAAAAGTGCATTCCATGCTATTAACTACGATTTTAAGCGACTTGTTTCTAAGCTTAAAAACCCAAAAATAAAATTAACAGCGATTAACGTAGACCCAAAGTCAAAAGGGCGAACACAGCGAATACGATAAAAACGCAACATATCTTTTCATTCTATACCAAAACAACTAGAATAAACGTTACTAATTTGTATTTTTGTTCTGTTCTTATTTTACAATCCTTTTCAAAAAATAAAATGAAGCACCCTTTACTATTATTACTGCTATCATTAATTGTTTTTAATTGCAAAGAGCACGTAAAATCAGTTCATCATGTTCTTAAAATTAATGGTCATTTAGGGCAGTTAGAAATTAAAAACTCCAGTGATTACACACAGGCAAAGGATTTTGTTTTTGGGAAGTACAACTATAAAGACAATCGAAGATTCACTAAAGTAAAAGCAATACATGCTTCAAAAGTACTATTCTTAGATACAGTAGTTTATAAGGCATTTATAAAAATGTATAATGCTGCCGCCGAACAAGGTGTAACGCTAAAAATAATATCTGGCACGCGAAATTTCAATGAACAAAAAGCGATTTGGGAACGTAAATGGGAAAAATATAATACCCTAAGACCTATGGAGCGCGCAAAGAAAATTTTAGAATACAGTTCTATGCCAACCTCTTCTCGTCATCATTGGGGAACAGATTTAGACTTAAATAGTTTAAGTAATTCGTATTTTAGCAGCGGAAAAGGACAAGACATTTATAATTGGCTTCAGACTAATGCAAATGCATATGGATTTTATCAAGTTTATACGGAGAAAACGAATGGAAGAACTGGTTATAATCTCGAAAAATGGCATTGGTCCTATTTACCTTTAGCACATGAGTATCTAAATTTTTATAATTTTAATATTGCTGCTAAAGACATTAATGGATTTAAAGGCGCTGAATTGGCTAATGAACTAAATATTATAGAAGACTATGTAAATGGTATTTCTAAAAAAGCAAAAGATTACAAATAATTACATTCCTTAATAACAGGAAATAGATACCGAAAAGAATTCGGCATAGAATGGCAAAAAAAACAACAAAAAAGAAAACAACAACAAAAGCAAAGACTAAAAGCAAAGCTACGGCTAAGGTGTCAAAACCTACGTTTAAGCTCAGTAGCCAGCAAAAACTTGTTTTTGGTAGTTTACTTATTATACTAGGGATTCTCTTGTTTATCTCTTTTTTATCTTTTGTTTTTACAGGTAAAGAAGATCAAAGTGTATTACAAAATTTCCCAGAACGTTCTACAGAATACAAAAACTGGGCAAGCCAATTGGGTGCTTGGGTTAGTGACTTTTTTATTACAAAAGGCTTTGGTATTCCTTCTGTTATTTTTTCGGGCTTAATCTTTTTATCAGGTGTTTATCTTACGCTAAACCTCAGTAAGTCTAAATTGAGAAAACATTGGATTTGGGGCACATTAATAGTCATTTGGTTATCCATACTCTTGGGCTTCTTTTCTCACAAATACGATGTACTTGGAGGAACCATAGGATTTGAAATGAATCATTTTTTTCAAGACTACATAGGTAAAGTTGGGACAATACTCCTACTTGTTTTTGGGTTTATAACTTACTTAGCCATACGATTTAAGGTAACTGGTGAAAGCATTCTCAATGTATTTAAAAATGCTAAAAGTGCCATAAAAGAAGACTTAAAACAAGAAGAAACAACAAAAGAACCAACGGTTGTTTTTGATAACAATTTAACCGAAGAAGCAGAAGCTATAAAATCTGCATTTGAAATCCCTTTAGAGGACACAAAGCCTACTATTAACCATCATTCGGAGCCAAAACTAAAAACGGAAATAAAAACAGACACTCAACCAGAAATCCTTAAAATGGAAGTGACTGAAAAACCCGTAGAAGCATCCGTTGAAGTACCAGAACTAAAAGTTGAAGTAAAATCTGTTGAAGAAGAACACTCTGAGATTGACAATCTTTCAGACAAACTTGTGGAAGATTTTGGTCAATTTGATCCTACATTAGAGCTAAGTAAATATCAATTTCCTACCTTAGATTTATTAAAAAAATATGATAATGAAGGGATTTCAATAGATCAAGAAGAATTAGAGGAAAACAAAAATAGAATTGTAGAAACCTTAAATAATTACAAAATTGGTATTTCTAGTATTAAAGCAACTATAGGACCTACAGTAACTCTTTATGAAATTGTTCCGGATGCTGGTATTAGAATTTCTAAAATTAAAAATTTAGAAGATGATATAGCGTTATCACTAGCCGCATTAGGTATTAGAATTATTGCACCAATTCCAGGTAAAGGGACTATTGGTATTGAAGTACCTAATAAAAACTCTACCATTGTATCCATGCGCTCCGTAATAGCGTCTCAAAAATTCCAAAAATCCGAAATGCAATTACCAATTGCCTTCGGAAAAACCATCAGCAATGAAACCTTTGTGGTCGATTTAGCAAAAATGCCGCATATGTTAATGGCTGGTGCAACAGGACAAGGTAAATCAGTTGGATTAAATGCCGTCCTTACCTCTTTACTGTATAAAAAACATCCTGCCGAAGTAAAATTTGTTTTAGTAGATCCTAAAAAGGTCGAATTAACTTTATTTAATAAAATAGAACGTCATTATTTAGCGAAACTTCCAGACAGTGAAGATGCCATCATTACAGACAATACTAAAGTAATTAATACCTTAAATTCTTTGTGTATTGAAATGGATAACCGTTACGAAATGCTTAAAAATGCATTTTGTAGAAATATCTCAGAATATAATGCCAAGTTTAAAGCGAGAAAATTAAATCCAAATGACGGCCACGCCTTTTTACCATATATTGTATTGGTCGTAGATGAGTTTGCGGATTTAATAATGACAGCTGGTAAAGAAGTAGAAACACCTATTGCACGTTTAGCGCAATTGGCACGTGCTATTGGTATTCATTTAATTGTAGCCACACAGCGACCATCCGTTAACGTCATTACAGGTATTATAAAAGCCAATTTCCCAGCACGTATAGCCTTTAGAGTAACTAGTAAAATAGATTCTAGAACTATTTTAGATGGCCCTGGAGCAGATCAACTAATTGGTAGAGGCGATATGCTTTACACACAAGGAAACGACTTAGTGCGTATACAATGTGCCTTTGTGGATACACCCGAAGTTGAAAAAATTACCGAATTTATAGGTTCACAAAAAGCATATCCAGATGCACATCTCTTACCAGAATATGTTGGTGAAGAAGGTGGCACAAATCTTGATGTAGATATATCAGATAGAGATAAATTGTTTAGAGAAGCCGCAGAATTAATTGTTACAGCACAACAAGGTTCTGCTTCTTTATTGCAACGTAAACTAAAATTAGGCTACAATAGAGCGGGTAGAATTATAGACCAACTAGAAGCAGCTGGTATTGTTGGTAATTTTGAAGGCAGTAAAGCAAGACAAGTATTAGTTCCAGATTTAGTGGCTTTAGACCAATTATTAGAAAACGAAAAAAATCAATAAGATTAAATAACATAACGATGAAAAAAATTTTAGTATTAGCATTTTTAACATTAGGATTTACTGGGTTTGCACAAAGTGATGCCAAAGCCGAAGCTTTGCTTAATGAAGTAAGTACAAAAATTAAATCCTATAAAAATATTAGTTTAGATTTTAAATACGAATTAAATAACATTAGTGAAAATATTAGCCAAGAAACACGTGGAGATGTGGTCATGGAAGGCGATAAGTATAAGTTAAACATCTTAGGCATAACGCGTATTTTTAATGGTAAAACATTATATACTATTAGCCCAGAGGATGAAGAAGTCACAATTTCTTCAGACAATACAGATGATGAAAGCACTATAACTCCAAGCAAAATGTTATCATTTTATGAAGATGGTTACATTTTTAAAATGGACATTGTACAAACCGTGAAAGGTAGAAAAATTCAATATGTAAAATTAAGTCCAATAGACACCAATTCTGAAATAAAACACGTGTTACTTGGTATTGATGCTACTACCAAACACATTTATAACCTTATCGAAGTAGGCAAAAACGGAACAAAAACAACATTAACTGTTAATTCTTTTAAAACCGACCAACCTATTTCAAAAACCTTATTTACATTTGACGAAAGTAAATACGAAGATTACTATATCAACAAAATAGATTAAGGTAAAACCATAACTGTGTGAAAATATTAGATAGGTACATACTTATCACTTTCTTAAGGACGTTTTTTAGCGTCTTTATTATATTCATGTTCATCTTTATTTTACAAGGGGTTTGGCTATATATTGCCGAACTCGCTGGTAAAGATTTAGATGTTATAGTGACTGTAAAATTCATTCTGTATTACATGCCAAAGCTAATTCCTTTGGTAGTGCCACTAACCATATTATTGTCTTCTATAATGGTTTTTGGAAATTTTGCAGAGAACTATGAATTTGCTGCCATGAAATCTACTGGTATTTCCTTACAACGTGCCATGCGTAGCTTAAGCGTTTTTATAATTGCTTTAGGTATAGCATCGTTCTTCTTTGCCAATAATGTGATTCCTTGGGGCGAATACAATTTTTATAATTTAAGAAAAAATATCGCCAAAGTTAAACCTGCACTAGCTATTGCTGAAGGTCAATTTAATGAAATAGGAAATATAAATATTAAAGTAGATCATAAATCTGGTGATAGAGGCCAGTTTTTAGATGGTGTGGTTATTCATAAAAAAAGTGCCAAACGTAAATCTGGAAATTACATAGTTATCATTGCCGAAAAGGGCGAATTAAAAAGTAGTCCAGACTCCAATATTTTACAACTAGAATTACGTAACGGAAATTATTACGAAGAAATATTAACCAATAATAGGTCTAACAGTACAGACCAACCACATGTAAGAAGTTATTTTGATAGTTACATTTTTAATGTAGATTTAGCCACGTTAAATCCTGAAGATTTAGAAGAAAAAAATCATTCAGACCGTTACAATATGCTAGATGTTAGTCAACTCAACTACACTATTGATAGTCTAAAAACACAAAGGAAAGATGATTATTCTGCTTTATCCAATACTTTATTCAACCGAAGTTCTTACGCAGCATTAAACTTAAATATTGATACAACTAAGGTAGACACTATATATACAGGAAAAAATATATTAGATCTTTTTAGTACCAATCAAAAAGTACAAATTTTAAACTTAGCAAAAAACTCTGCCAACAGTACCAGACAAATTTTAGATTCTAATAAAAAGTCATTTGACAACAAACAAATTCGATTAAACAAGCATATCATAGTAATGCATGATAAGTTTGTACTTGCCTTTGCTTGTGTTATATTATTTTTTGTTGGCGCACCACTTGGTGCATTAATAAGAAAAGGAGGTATAGGCTTACCAATGGTTGTTGCCATTGTGCTGTTTTTAACATATCATTTCTTTGGTATTTTCGCTAAAAATAGTGCCGAAAAAGGCAGTTTTAATCCAATTATTGGAGCATGGCTATCCACAGCCGTAATGCTTCCGCTAAGTATCTATTTAACCACAAGAGCTACCAAGGACAAAGGGGTTTTTCAATTTGATGCCATTATTGTACCTCTAAAAAAATTGTTCTCTGCTAAAAACAAAGTACAACTGTCTGAGAGCGATACAAAGACTTATAATTTCTACAAAAAGTACTCATTAGAAGAATTAATTGGGATTATAAAAAATCAAAATGAATATGATCTCGATAAAAAACCAAAAGAAATAGCGCTTCACAATTTACTTAATAGAAACATTTCGTTAGAAGGCTTAAAATCAGAAGGTCTAGAAATACCAAGTAAACTTATAAAAGCACGTGTTTTATTAAACGACTATAAAGCATATTCTAAAACTAGTATCATTAGCTTTTTCTGCGCAGTTGTATTGTTAGGTGTTTTCTTTATATTTAGAAATAATAAATTACCAGAATTGGCAGCAACAGTAAAGACTTTAAGTATAATTGCAGCCTTATTTTTTGCTATTTATGTTATCGTAGATGCCTTTGTTTATTCTAAATTTTATAAAACAATTGAATTAGAAAACAAACGCATAAACCCCTTTATTCATTTTATCACACTTCCTATTTATCCTTTAAAATATCTTGTGCTAAGGAATAAGATTTCGCAAGACTTCTACACAAGTTGTCTTCAGAATATAAAATAACCTTACCTTTGATTTTTATAAATCCAATTTATTATGACATCTCAATCTGTAAATTCTAATACCAGCCTTAATACAATAGAAGAAGCTATTGAAGATATAAGACAAGGCAAAGTAATTATTGTAGTCGATGATGAAAACCGCGAAAACGAAGGCGATTTTTTAGCGGCTGCAGAAATGGTTACACCAGAGATGATAAACTTTATGGCAACGCACGGCCGAGGATTAATTTGCGCTCCACTTACCGAACATAAATGTGAAGACTTAGAACTTAACATGATGGTAAGAAACAATACAGATCCTATGGAAACCGCTTTTACAGTTTCTGTAGATTTAAGAGGAAATGGTGTAAGCACAGGCATTTCAGCTAGTGATAGAGCAAAAACCATAAAGGCTTTAGTACAGAAAGACACAAAACCGTTTGAACTCGCAAGACCAGGACATATATTTCCTTTGGTCGCTAAGGAAGGTGGTGTTTTACGAAGAACTGGCCACACAGAAGCTGCCATTGACTTTGCAAGATTAGCAGGATTTGAACCTGCAGGTGTTATTGTAGAGATTATGAATGAAGACGGAACCATGGCGCGTTTACCTCAACTACTAGACGTTGCAAAAAAGTTTGATTTAAAAATAGTTTCTATTGAAGATTTAGTGGCCTACCGAATGGAATACGATTCTTTGATAGAGAAAAAAGAAGATTTTGATATCGAAACCCGTTTTGGTAAATTTAGACTACGTGCGTATTTACAAACTACAAATAACCAAATTCATATTGCACTAACAAAAGGCAATTGGAAATCTGATGAGCCTATTGTTACACGAGTAAATTCTACACTGATTAACAATGACATTTTAGGGACTTTAACAAATAATGCAGATAAGAAATTAGACGACATGTTTAATGTTATCAATTCTGAAGGGAAAGGAGCCATTATTTTTATAAATCAACAGCCAGAATCAATGAATTTATTAACGCGTCTTTCTATTTTAAAAGAAAATCAAATTGAAGGACAACTTATAAAAGCGCCAAGTATTGGCATGGATACTAAGGATTTTGGTATTGGTGCTCAAATACTTCATGATCTTAAAATTAGTAAACTAAAACTACTTTCTAATAGTTTACAAACAAAACGTGTAGGTATGATTGGCTATGGTTTAGAAATTGTAGAATATACAGAATACTAAATAAAAAAAAAGCCACTCCCTACAGTGACTTTCTTTAAATGCGTCTCTATTTATATTTTAGAGAAGCTATTATTTTTTATGTGATTTCAACTTACTGCATTGTTTATTGATCCACCTTTCTTACCGTATCATTAACCTTCTTTTTTTCGTCCTCTTTATTTTCTTCCTCTTCAATAGCATCAGTATCATCTTCTAATTTATCACTACCATTATCTTCAGCAACGGTACTCTTTGCTGGACCATGAATTGCTTCTTGATCCACTACAAATTTTCTGTTTAATTTTTTAAAACGCATATCGGAATATTTTGACACTCTTCCTCCTCTTTCTTCATCTGCTCGTCGTGCTACAATTTGATAGCTAAATTTGGTGTTAGAAACACCATGGTTAAGCTCTACTACTTCAAAGCCATTTGCTGTTTTATTGGTCACATAAACTCCATTGCAATCGCCTTCCAACTGAATGAATACCTTTAAAGGATGTTCCTCACTTACGTGAATGTTTTTTGTTAAAATAGGATCTAGATTTATAGTGGCTTTTCCTCCACTTAATTGACCTGTTCCATAATCTTGAAATAATGCTTCAGGTGCTTCTGGCGCTACCATTATACGCTCTTCATCGTTAGAGTCTCGTACCAATGTTGAAACAGCTCCAAATCCTAAAATTTTATAGGTAATATTATCTATTACAGAACCAACAGCAGCAGCCGCAGGAATAGTATTTCCAGTACTCGCAGAAACTGTAAAGAAACCACCCATTTTATCTGTAGTACTTAAATTAGAATTATTTGCTCTACCATGGACTCCAATAATTTCAGCTCCACCATTTACTCCGCTTACACCACCAGTAATAGTTCTGCCACCTGTTGATACCAAAGCGACATTACAATAGTAGCCATTTGAAACAGCTGTTATCCCATGCGCATACTGATTATTAGAATCGCCAATTACCGCAAGACCTGCAGCATTTGCGGTTGGGTTGGTATTATTTATGTATAATCCATATCTAGAACCTCCGTTTTCAATATAGGCAGCATCAGTTGCACCTGTAGTTTTTGATATCCATAATGCCGTTTCATTAGTATTACTATAGATATCTAGTCTTGCATCTGGAGTAGAATCTCCTATTCCTACTCTATTGGTTCCGCCATCTACAAAAAACATATAAGTGACATCATCGGACTCAATCCTAAAATTATGATCTCCACTTAACTCATTAAATGTGGCAGATCCTCTTACATCTAATGTTGCATTAGGTACAGATGTACCAATCCCAACACGATCTGTTCCGCCATTTACAAAAAACATATTGACGTTATCATCAGATTCAATTCTAAAGTCATTATCTCCACTATCATCATTAAAAATAGCAGATCCTCTAACATCTAAGGTTGCATTTGGCAAAAAATTACCGACACCTACCCTATCTGTACTAGCATCAACAAAGAGTGTGGTATTATCTACACTAAAATCGCCGTTATTACCGTTTTGTAAAAATAATTCTGAATTTGTATTGGTTATAACTTCATCTTCATCTAATCGTAAAGAATTATTGATTTCTAAAACTCCAGAACCTACTGTTCCGCTGGCATCATTAGTATGCGTAAACTCTACTCTACCTGAACTGACTTCAAAATCGCCATGAGTTGCATATATAATTCTCCCTACGCCTAGACCGCCTTGGTCATAAGCTTGATCTAGTGTATTAGCGCCACCTAAAAAGGGCGTCCAATTTGTGCCATTCCAATAATAATAACCTACTCCACTACCACCTATTACTGCTGCATTGGTATTCCAAACCAATAAACTTAGCGCTGGTGCCGCAATTGGTGTGGTATTATTTGTAACATTTATTAAACTTACTCTTGGTACTAACAAACCACCATCTGTAGCTGTAATATCTAAAGCAGCGGATGGATCTGGATTGGTATTCCCTATCCCAACTTGTGCATAAGACATTACTGTTAATAAACAAAAACCGATAACGATAGCTAATTTTTTCATGGTTGTCATTTTTAAATTGGTAACTTTTATTATGATTTATACTTTACTATGTTGTGTGAAATAAATGGTCTAATATTTTAAGCACAGCTTATAATTATTAGATGGCATTATTTAAAGGATTAACATCCATAAATGATTTTTACTGAAGGCGATTTTTTTTACAACCCATAAAATTTTTCATCTTAATTGTATTGTTTAACAAGGCACAATTTATAGTTAGTACAAAGGGGGAATTTAATACTGATGTAAAATTATAGAACACATCATTACATATCTGTAAGACATGTAACAAATGCTATGAGATATGTAACATTGTAGTATTTACGGGAGTTACACGCGATTTAATTTAATAAAATTAAGACCCATATTGTTGGTTGAAGGCATTTCAGCAGCTACAATAATTTGAACTATTACTTAAGCTGATTTGAATTCAACACAGGTAAAACTGAAAGAAATTAATTGCACAAAAAAAACCACTTTATAAGTGGCCTTTCTTTCAACTAAATTTAAATTTCTAAAACTGATAGGTTTATTTAAACCCAATATATTCTAATTCGGTATCTAAAATATTCTTAACATATGCTTTATAAGTTTTGTAATCTTCAGGAGACACGTTATCATATGGTGTAACAGCTTCAATGGTTACATTAAGTTGATTAGGTTTTGGATTATCATACGTAATAGAATACTTATGATTCTTAAAGTTAAGATTTTTACTTTCTGGTATTTCAACAAAAGTCTGTTCTTCGTCAATCACAATACTATATGATGTGCGATAAGAATCTACAGTCTCATATTGAATGTATTCTATTGGATAGTTTCTCTCTTCTAACTGAATAATAGAATTCTCATATGGATGCGTAATAATAGGTAATTGAAGGATTTTTATGGATCCTATACTACTCCTCTTTTTATTTAAGGTTAAATCGGTATTAAAAGTCAATGAGGCGTTATCATTATCTTTTTTATAGTCTGATACAGTATTTAATGTAAAATCATCAATAAGTTTAGATTTATAATCTTCCGTTATTGATTTTTTTACAACTTCAATGTTTGGCTCACTAAATACCTCATTATAATATGGTGTATTATGACCGATAACTTCAGTCGCTATTTTCAAATTGATACTTTCTTCAGACAAATTAATAATTACGTCATTATTAATTGCAGACTTTACTCTATTGACACCATCTAAATGTATTAAATCATATGTTTTTGTAGTTGTCGCTGTACTAAACGGAATTTCTAATGCTGTTGC
Organism: Winogradskyella eckloniae; assembly: GCF_013249045.1. GTDB lineage: Bacteria > Bacteroidota > Bacteroidia > Flavobacteriales > Flavobacteriaceae > Winogradskyella > Winogradskyella eckloniae. Next base: position 14,789 of record NZ_JABRWP010000011.1, on the reverse strand, counting down.
ACCTCTTAGGCTAGTTGGTAAAGCTTTATATGGTAAATATTTATTGGTTAATTCTAAAAACTGTTCTTTACCATCTATCATCACTTTTACGATACAGTGATTAAAATCTGTACTTGGTAAAACCAAATTGTTTCTACCATAATCTGATGTTAATACGAGTACTAAATTTGATTCTAAATCGGCCATTTTTGCTAGAGTAACAAACAATGTTGAAAAATCTTTGCAATCACCTAAGCTAGTATTAATGGTTTTGGCTGGCTTTTGCGGAATAAAGCCACTTTGCTTAAAACTTACGTAACTATAATTAAAATTAGACGTGATATAATCATAGATAATTTTAGCGCGTTGATCCTCTGTTAAGTTTTTGTGTCCATTAGGAAAAAGAGTCTTAAATTCACTTTCAACTTTAGAATTAATTTCAATACGCGTCCTAACCAAATCTGAGTACCATTCCGAAATTTCATTCCAACTATCTATTGTATTGTAATGAAGGTAACCTAATTGATCCACTGAATTTGGCATATAATCTTCAGCATAGTCCATTGTTTTAGCACCTTTTAATTCCCATTGATATAATTTATAATCTTTTTTATTGGATATTTTAGGCTCTAAGTTGCCATTTATATATTTATAATTGAGATGACTCGATTTAGGCACCAATATATCAATTGAAGTAAACACCATTGGGTGAAAGGAATCAAACTGTAATTTATCTGAAATATCTTTATAGAATCGTCCTGTTGTGGTTGCGACGCCTTCGTAATCGATATATACCACATCACCTATACTTATATCATTAAAAACCAGGTTTGATCCGCTGCGCTCCGCAGGCACAAGATTACCATTGGGTTTTACCAACTCAGATTTTAAAAACTTATAGGATCCACCTAATCCTAAATTGTATTCTTTAAAGGTTTCTATACCACTATTAGAAGTAACTTCGTAGATATAGACATACCTATACTTAAAACCGCCTTCTTCAAAGATCTCTATATTACTTTCATCTAATAGTATGTTAAAACCGTAATTATTGGTGGTTATCTTATTTCTATGTTCTGTGATATAATCGTAGGCCTCTTCTAAAACCAATTCATTAATAATATTAGATTTTTTTGAAAGGTCATTGATCTTTTTTCTAAGTCCAGTATCTCCACTATTATGTGTAAGTGCTTTTTCGTAATAGACTAAAGCCTCCTTTGTTTTTCCCATTTGTTTTAGAATATCACCTCTAAGTTCCATTGTTGTAAAACTATATGGAAAATTCTGAAGCATTTCTGCTGTATATGGTAATGCTTTATCAAACATTTGATATTCTACATAACGGTTAACAATTCGCTTTAAATAAGAATTATCGTTCTTTAACTCTTCATAATGTTTATCAATTAATGCTAAAACTTTATCTTTTTCATTCTTTTTATCATAGTAAACGATAAGTTTATTCTCTGCACTAATGCTAAAATTATCTTTAATGATGTTTTCTAAAGCCGTTATAGTTCTATCTTGATCCTGAAAAAGTTGGTCAAAAAGTGGAGCATATCTTAATTTAAAATGCGTATTATCGTATGTTTCAGCTAATGTATTTAAACGTTCTAACGTTTCTTTTATACCTGTTAAATCTTCTTTTCTTGCGTGGTACAAAAACTCTGCCGCACCTTTTATAATTTCTGAATCAAAAGCATTTTTTAATTTCTCTATATATGCTTCAAACTCATCCATAGAAAGCCTAGAGAGTTCATCATACTCAGTAACTTTATTTATAATTGGCAAATAATAATCGGGATCATCTCTCTCTATGTTTTCATTTAATTCATTAGAAGATGTATAATCTTTTTCCAAATTATATGTGGTAATCAAAGCACTTCTAAGAAATGAACTTTTTGGATACGTTTTATAATATGGCATTAAAATATCTCTAGCTTCATTATATTTTGAATTTCTTAAATAAGTACTATATAAGGCGTAAGCATACAAAAAGTTATTAGGTTGTTCTTTTCTTCTTATTTCAAAATAATTTTCTATATCATTTTTCTTCTCAATTGGATTTAAATCTGAAAGTGATGATTTATTATATGCCGTGACCTTATTTGAAGTGGTAATATTATTTAATGGCTTTTTATTTTCATCAAAAATAGATACCATAAAATAAGCATTAGAATTGCTCTCCGCAGATTTGAGCACTAACCTATTATTTCCTTTAGGTAAATTAACTAGAAACTCATAGCCATTTATATCTGACGAAACATCCTTTTCGTATTTATAAACTTCTACATCATTTATAAAAATCTTAAATGCAGAACCACAGCCTACCCTTACAATTATTCGTTGATCTTCCGAAGAATTAACAAAAGTCTGTGCATAATTTACACTTGATCCATATTCATTATGATTTGAAAAATTTTGATAAGCTTCTATCGGATTTGAACCCTCATACCAATGAATGACACCATTACTTTTTGCATCAAAGTCTACAGAATTACTTGGCGTAGTTTCTGGCTCATAGAATTTATCTAAACCACTCTTATTTAGGTTTTCAAAACTCCCACAATACTGCCAATCTTTTATAGCATTTATTTTAGAATTTAAGTCATAGTAAGATTCCCAATCATTATCATGTCTATTTCTAATGGCATCTAAATAAATTACAGCATCTTTAATATCTGTACTTTCTAATTCTAAAGCAGCAACTTTATCTAATGTTTCAAAGGTGTTTTTATTAAAGCCTTCATCTAAGTAATCATCAAAAAGAAAGGTTCTATTCCAAAACGCATACAGATAAAATTCAAAATCTTTCTTTTGTAAAAATGCATTTAAAAAATCGTCATTACGTTCTATTTTACCCGACTCATTTCTATATAACTCATACATTATTAACCATTCCGTATCTGAGTTTTTGCTTTTTTCTATGATCTTCCCTGCTTCTGTTCTATTATTAGATAATAATTGATCCCAAAATTTAGAATAACTATTGTTTTGAGAAAAGCAATTAAATGAGCATAACGAAATAATGGCAATAAATAATAATGTTTTGTGCATAAAAATGATGATATTATAGATTAATTAATTGCAGACGATATGAGTTGAGCCATTTTATCTGCGCGTTCTTTCACTTCTTTTTCTGTCCAAGATAATTTAATTAAGCAAGAAATATTACGAGAAATATAATGATCGGACTGATCAAAGGATTTAGTTTTAAGGTACTCTAAGCCTTTTTTAACTTCGGAAGAAATAGGATATAACGACTTTAAATCTTTTAGATGATTCCATTTTCTAATATAATGCCAATTGTTTTGGTAATAATTCCAACAGGCATCTACACCATTTGCTTTAAAAGCTGCTGTCACTTTCTGAGCCAATTCTAAATCTGGCATAAAAAAGTTTAGAAAGGCATAGCTCTCTTCTCCACCGTCTGGCACATTTCTAAATGTTACTTCCGGAATTTCTGTCAATGCGTTTCTCAGTATTGTATAATTTCGTTTTTGAATTGCAATAAACTCTGGTAATCGTCTTACTTGAGCTAAGCCTACAGCCGCATGCAATTCTGAAATTCTAAAATTATACCCTAAAAACGGATGTGTTTCTGCGCCTCTGTCATTACCAACATGGTCATGCCCATGATCACTAAAATGGTCTGCATTAATGTAATATGCTTTATTATTCGTTACCACTGCGCCACCTTCGCCACAGGTTATGGTTTTTACAAAATCAAAGGAAAAACAACCTAGGTCTGCAATACTACCCAAAGGTTTACCTTTATAAGAACCTCCTATAGCTTGGCATGCATCTTCAACAAAAATTAAATTGTGGTCATTACAAATTTTACTCAAGGCCTCCATGTTTCCCATAGAACCACACATTTGCACAATCATTACAGCTTTTGTCTTTGGTGTTATAGCCGCCTTAACTGCTTTAGGATCTAAGGTTAAGGTATCGTCTATATCTACTAGAACAGGAATTGCGCCTAACATCATTATGGCTTCAAAACTAGCTACAAACGTAAACGTTGGCATTATAACCTCATCTCCTGCACCTACGCCTGCAGACGCCAACGCAACCGAAACAGCAGCAGTACCACTAGACACTAATTGAACATGGTTAGATTTAAAAGTGGTTGCTAATTCTGCTTCAAGCGCTTTAGCCTTCCAATGGCCTTTTCGCATCCCATCAAAACCATAACGCATTAAAACACCATTGTCTAATACATCGTTTACTTCTTTTCGTTCTAAATCACTAAATAACTCGAATCCTGGCATAAATAAATATAGTATAAAAAATAAAACTTAGGCTAACAAATATAGCATTTTGAAGATTTTAAGATAGAAAACCAAACTACATTTCTATAATTGTTTCAGACATTTGTTTTCTCACTTTTTTGAACTCAGCAAACATATCATCCTCTGCTCTATACCCAACCGGAAGCATTAAAACGGAATTTAGTCCATAAGCATCTAATTTAAGTAGGTTATCCACCTCGGCAGGTAAAAAACCTTCCATTGGGCAACTATCAATTCCTTCAATTGCGCAAACTGTCATTAGATTACCTAATGCTATATAAGCTTGTCTTGTAGCCCAACCTACCTTTTTTTCTAAAGGCATAGCTTTAATGGTAGTATGTAACTGAGCTTTAAAAGGATCTAAGATAGAATCTGGTGTATTTCGTATAGATTTTATAGTTTCAAAATGAGCATCGACATCATTTTCGTCAATCTTAGTCTGTATACATAATATTAATACATGTGATGCATCTGCTACTTGACGCTGACCAAAGGACACATCAACCAATTGATCTTGCAAATTCTGGTTTTGCACAACAACCATTTTTAGTGTTTGCAATCCATAAGATAATGCTGTTAAATTAAAAGCCTCTTTTAATGTATTCACCTGCGCATCAGACAGTTTCTTGGCAGCATCAAACTTCTTCGTTGCATAACGCCATTTTAATTTCTCTATAATTGACATCCTTTAATTTTTGGTAAAAATAAGGAAATATAGGCTGTTAGGTTTACAAACTAATGGAATTATACATTATAAAATTACCTATTCATAGTAGTACTAATTAACGGAATTCAGGGTAGTACAACAAACTATTCTAAACTAGTTTTGTAACCAGACAATAACAAATTAGTTAAAATTAAATGGTTTGTTGGCATCATTAATTAAGCCACTCTAAAAATTAATTTAATATAAAAACGAATCAATAATTGCGTTTTAACTGATTTTTAGGTATTTTGTCGATTATTTAAATAATGCCAAAAACTAAAAATCTGATTTTGATTAAACAAGACCCTAATTATGAATAAATATATTACCCTATTTTTCGCGTTAGTACTCAGTATAAGTACTTATGGTCAAGGTTTTAGTGCGATATGGAACACCTCCAATACCGATAACAGTTCTACATTAGATAACCAAATTGAAATACCAACAAATTCTATATATACCTATAATTACACGGTTGATTGGGGAGATGGTAATATCGATAGCAACGTCACTGGTAACATCACACACACTTATGCGTCTCCAGGCAGTTATACCATAAATATCTCAGGTACATTTCCTCAGATATATTTTAACAATTCTGGAGATCACTTAAAGATTGAAGAAATTTTAAGTTGGGGAAATATTCAGTGGTTAAGTATGGAAAACTCATTTTGGGGGTGTTTAAATTTAAATTTTGATGCCATAGACGCTCCAAATTTATCTCAAGTTACCACTTTACGAAACATGTTTAGAAATTGTGTTGCTTTTAATGGTATTGTTAATCATTGGAATATAACGACCATTAACGATCTATCTGGCATGTTTGCAGATGCTATTACTTTTAACCGACCATTAGATAACTGGAATGTCAGTGCTGTTACTAATATGTCTGAAACGTTCTATGATGCTCGAAATTTCAATGAGCCTTTAGATAGCTGGAACACAGCTTCTGTAACAGACATGTCTAATATGTTTAACGCAGCGAGCGATTTTAACCAAAATATAGACAATTGGAGCGTTAACCAAGTGACTACAATGTTTCGGATGTTTGCAAACACAACAAGTTTTAATTCGCCATTAAACTCGTGGAATGTTGCTAACGTGACAGATATGAGCGAGATGTTTGAAGATGCTCGTATTTTTAATCAACCATTAAATGATTGGAACGTCAGTAACGTTACTAACATGACAAGGATGTTTGATGATGCTGAAGATTTTAATCAACCACTTGATTTATGGAATGTTGCTAACGTAACTTTAATGGACCAAATGTTTAGTGAAGCAACTGACTTTAACCAACCTATAGGAAACTGGGATGTATCTAGTGTAACCTCCATGATTTCTATGTTTGAAAGAGCACAAAATTTTAATCAACCTTTAAACTCTTGGGATGTTAGCAATGTTACCAATATGCATGGCATGTTTGATGGTAATTTTGCAAGTACAAGTTTCAATCAACCATTAGACGCATGGAATACCGTCAATGTCACTGATATGAGTGAAATGTTTAGACGTTGTGACTTCAACCAACCTATTGGAAATTGGAATGTAGAAAATGTTACCAATATGTCATCCATGTTTAGTTATGCTCCAAATTTTAATCAACCTATTGAATCTTGGAATGTTGAGTCTGTGGAAAATATGATTTCAATGTTTTTTCAAACACCACTATTCAATCAACCGTTAAATAACTGGACAACCACTGCCCTAACCAATATTAGTGGCATGTTTAGCAATGCTACACAATTCAATCAAAATCTAGATAATTGGAATGTTAGTAATGTTACTACAATGAATAATACATTTAATAACGCTAGTGCCTTTAATCAAAATCTAGCGGCATGGAATATTTCAAATGTAAATAACATGCAGTCAATGCTCAGCAATTCTAACTTATCTTTAGAAAATTATGATCTTACGCTTATAAGTTGGGCTTCTCAAAGTGTTCAAAACAACGTGTCTTTAGGTGCAAATACGCTTACGTATTGTGATGGCCTTGATGAACGACAAGATTTAATAGACAACCATAATTGGTCTATTACAGGTGATAGTGTAGATTGTTCTTTTGTAATTTGTACTCAGATTATTTCTCCAATAAATGGTGATCTTAATGTACCTGCAAACTCTAATATAATTTGGGATCCTGCTCCAAATGCAACTGGGTATTACGTCAGTATTCGTAGAGAAGATGATTTTGGCAATATAATACAAACAATTTATGATAATGAAGACGTTGGAAATGTAGTGAGTGTCACGTTTACAAATGAATTTTTACCTGGCGATAATGTCTATGTCACTGTCATTCCATATAACGATGAAGGTCCTGCCGTTGGCTGTGAAGAAATCTATTTTAAAACTGTTGAGAGTTGGGTAAATAGTCCCGATGCCTTTAAATTAACCTACGATACGCAATTACAACAAAACAGCCATACCACGCCAATTAATCAACTCAAAATGCAGGTTCAAAATGGATTTACTTATAATTATTCTATAGATTGGGGTGATGGCCAATACGACAATAATGTTTCTGAAGAAATTATTCACACCTATTTAAATCCAGGAATTTATACCGTTAGCATAATTGGCGATTTCCCTGCGCCAAGACACGAAGAATTTCATAGTGATTCTTTCAAGTTAATTTCTATAGACCAATGGGGAACACAAATTTGGGAAAGCATGGAAGGTGCATTTGCTGGCTGTTCAAACATGGAATATGCGGCAACAGATATACCCAACCTTTCTATAGTCACTGACATGAGTAGAATGTTTATAGTCTGCCAAAATTTTAATGGAAACATTAATGATTGGGATGTAAGTAATGTTACTAATATGTACGGCATGTTTGCCGTTGCAGATATTTTTAACCAACCATTAAATAACTGGGATATCTCTAATGTAACAAACCTATCTTTTATGTTTTATAGGACCGACACCTTTAATCAAGATATAAATGGTTGGAACACGGCTAATGTAACCACTACCTATAGAATGTTTGAAACAGCCATAGCATTTAACCAACCATTAGATAATTGGAATGTGGCTAACGTCATAACCATGGAAAATATGTTTAAAGGTGCGACAGCTTTTAACCAGCCCCTAAATAGTTGGGATCTAAGCAGCGTTACGTCTACAAAAGAAATGTTTGAAAATGCAGACGCTTTTAATAGCAATATCAGTAGCTGGAATGTAGAAAACGTTAATGATATGGAAAGCATGTTCTATTCTGCAGATGCTTTTAATCAACCCATAGATGGATGGAATGTTGGCAACGTAATCGATATGCAACAAATGTTCTCTTATGCCGCGAGCTTTAACCAACCATTAATTTCTTGGGATGTTAGTAGTGTAAATACAATGTATAGAATGTTCGCAAATGCCAGTTCTTTTAATCAACCTTTAAATACTTGGAATGTTTCTTCGGTAACAAATATGTCTGGCATGTTTGCAAATGCTACTGTGTTCAATCAAAATATTAATAGCTGGAATGTTACCAATGTACTTACCACTTCAAGTATGTTTGAAAATGCCATTGCATTTAATGAACCTTTAGATCAATGGGATGTTAACTCTGTTGTAGACATGAGTTCAATGTTTGAAGGTGCAACACTATTTAATCAACCTATCGGAAACTGGGATGTGAGTGCAGTAGCCTCAATGTCTTCTATGTTTCAAGAAGCTGTTAGTTTTAATCAAACTCTAAATGACTGGGATGTGAGTTCTGTAACCCTCACGGACGCTATGTTTAAAGAAGCCACTCTATTTAACAATCCATTAAACGATTGGGATGTCGCTTCTATAACCAATATGATGTCTATGTTTGAAGACGCTATCGCCTTTGACCAGCCCTTAGATAATTGGGATACTGGAGAAGTTTTAAATATGCAAGCCATGTTTAAAGGTGCTACACTTTTTAATAGAACCATAGACTCTTGGGATGTGTCTTTTGTGACCACTATGGAAGAAATGTTTAGAGGTGCTACCACTTATAATCAATCCATGAATAGCTGGAATGTGGCCTCTGTTACAACAATGGAAGGTATGTTTGAAGATGCTATTTCTTTTAATAGTGAAATAAATAGCTGGAATGTGCGTGGTGTAACGACTATGCAAAATATGTTTTATGGAGCGACATCATTTAATCAAACACTAAACAACTGGCGTGTCACTGGCGTTCAAAATATGACAAATATGTTTAGAGATGCTGTGGCTTATAACCAATCTATGTCCGAATGGAACATTGGCAATGTTACCATGACAAGTATGTTTAGAAATGCATCAGCTTTTAATCAAAATTTAGTGGATTGGGATATGAGTAACGTTATTAATGTTGTAGACATGCTTGACGACTCTGGATTAAACAGAGAAAACTATGACGCCACCTTAATTGCCTGGTCAGAACTGACGCTAACCTCTGGACTGACTCTAGGCGCAGATTCACTACTCTATTGTGATGCTTTACAAGAAAGACAATCAATTATTGATAATTTTGGATGGACTATTAATGGAGATATTTTAGATTGCCCTATTCCAGAATGTACACAACTCATTTTACCATTACATGGCGATACCAACGTACCAGTAAACACCAATTTAACTTGGGAAGATGTACTTTTTGCCAGTGGTTATACTTTAGAAATAACAATTCAACCGAGTGGCACTGTTATAAATGAAACCTTGGGAGATGTTACAGCCTATGAATTTGTTAATGATTTTACAGGTGGAGAAACTGTTTATGTAACCATTATACCATTTAATGATAATGGTAATGCTATAGGACCATGTACCGAAGAAAGCTTTACGATTTCTTCAGATCCTGCTGCAATACCTGCGTGTACAAATCTTACCCTTCCAATCGACGGTGCTACAGAAGTTGATGTAGATACTGATATCAGCTGGACTCCTATTGCCAATGCAGATGGTTATAGAATTACCGCAATTACAAATCCAGGCGGAATTATAATATTATCTAATGAAGATGTAGGAAATGTAAGTACCTATAATTTTACTACCCAATTACCAGAAGAAACTTTAATAGATGTTACCATTACGCCTTATAACGAAGAAGGCAATGCTAATAGTTGTACAACAGAAAGTTTCACAACACAAACCATTCCTACAGCGCCTGTATGTACCAACCTTTCCAATCCTGTGAATAATGCTAATAACGTAGCAGTTGACACAGACGTCACGTGGAATGCGGTTGCAGATGCCACTGGTTACCTTATTAGTATCGGTACAACAAGTGGCGGCATTGAAGTCGCTAACAGTATTGATGTTGGTAACATGACAACCTATGACATCCCTTATGATTTAGACAATTCAAGAACCTATTACGTTACAATTATTCCTTACAATGCTGTTGGAGATGCTACTGGCTGTAATGAAGAAATTTTCATAACAGAAGATCCTATTTCTACAAGTCCTACGTGTACAAATCTATTAAGCCCTATAAATGGTGCTACAAATATCGACACTACGTTAAATCAAATAACTTGGAGTGCGGCTACAAATGCAACAGCCTATAGACTTACCATTTCGGGTACAGCTAATAACAATATAACCGATTTTGAAACCACAGACACTTTTTACAATTTTGTGAATCCGTTTGTGAATAGCGAAGTGGTTACCGTAAGTATTGTTCCATTCAATACAACAGAAACGGCTTTAGGTTGTGCTTCAGAAAGTTTCACTATTATTCCTGAAACGCCTAACTGTACTCAACTTATTAGTCCACTAAATAACGAAACCGATGTTGCGACTACGCTTAGTCAAATCTCATGGAATCCTGTTTCTAACGCAACAGCCTATAGACTTACCATTTCGGGTACAGCTAATAATGACATTACGGATTTTGAAACTACAGACACCTTTTACAATTTTGTGAATCCATTTTTAAATGATGAAGTGGTTTCTGTAACTATTGTACCTATTAACGCTACTGTAGATGCCATTGGTTGTACTTCAGAGAGTTTTACTATTATTCCTGAAACACCTAACTGTACTCAACTTATTAGTCCAGCACATAACGACACTGATGTGGCGACAACGCTAAATCAAATCTCATGGAATGCAGTGCCAAACGCAACAGCCTATAGACTTACCATTTCGGGTACAGCTAATAATGACATTACTGATTTTGAAACCACAGACACCTTTTACAATTTTGCGAATCCGTTTATGAATAGCGAAGTCGTTACCGTTACAATTATTACTATTGACGGAACAGTTGAAGCGACAGGTTGTGCTTCAGAAAGTTTCACTATTATTCCTGAAACGCCTAACTGTACTCAACTTATTAGTCCTCTAAATAACGAAACCGATGTGGCGACAACGCTCAGTCAAATCTCATGGAATCCAGTTTCTAACGCAACAGCCTATAGACTTACCATTTCGGGTACAGCTAATAACAATGTAACGGATTTTGAAACTACAGATACCTTTTACACTATCCCAAATCCATTTTTAAATGATGAAGTGGTTTCTGTAACTATCGTACCTATTAACGTTACTGTAGATGCGATTGGTTGTACTTCGGAGAGTTTTACTATTATTCCTGAAACACCTAACTGTACTCAACTTATTAGTCCAGCACATAACGACACTGATGTGGCGACAACGCTTAGCCAAATAACGTGGAATGCAGTGCCAAACGCAACAGCCTATAGACTTACCATTTCGGGTACTGCTAATAATGACATTACTGATTTTGAAACCACAGACACCTTTTACAATTTTGCGAATCCGTTTATGAATAGCGAAGTCGTTACCGTTACAATTATTACTATTGACGGAACAGTTGAAGCGACAGGTTGTGCTTCAGAAAGTTTCACTATTATTCCTGAAACGCCTAACTGTACTCAACTTATTAGTCCTCTAAATAACGAAACCGATGTGGCGACAACGCTTAGTCAAATCTCATGGAATTCAGTTTCTAACGCAACAGCCTATAGACTTACCATTTCGGGTACAGCTAATAATGACATTACGGATTTTGAAACTACAGACACCTTTTACACTATCTCGAATCCGTTTTTAAATGATGAAGTGGTTTCTGTAACTATCGTACCTATTAACGTTACTGTAGATGCGATTGGTTGTACTTCGGAGAGTTTTACTATTATTCCTGAAACACCTAACTGTACCCAACTTATTAGTCCACTAAATAACGACACTGATGTGGCGACAACGCTTAGCCAAATAACGTGGAATGCAGTGCCAAACGCAACAGCTTATAGACTTACCATTTCGGGTACAGCTAATAACAATGTCACTGATTTTGAAACTACAGACACCTTTTACAATTTTGCGAATCCGTTTGTGAATAGCGAAGTCGTTACCGTTACAATTATAACTATTGACGGAACAGTTGAAGCGACAGGTTGTGCTTCAGAAAGTTTCACTATTATTCCTGAAACGCCTAACTGTACTCAACTTATTAGTCCTCTAAATAACGAAACCGATGTGGCGACTACGCTCAGTCAAATCTCATGGAATCTAGTTTCTAACGCAACAGCCTATAGACTTACCATTTCGGGTACAGCTAATAACAATGTAACGGATTTTGAAACTACAGATACCTTTTACACTATCCCAAATCCATTTTTAAATGATGAAGTGGTTTCTGTAACTATCGTACCTATTAACGTTACTGTAGATGCGATTGGTTGTACTTCAGAGAGTTTTACTATTATTCCTGAAACACCTAACTGTACTCAACTTATTAGTCCAGCACATAACGACACTGATGTGGCGACAACGCTTAGCCAAATAACGTGGAATGCAGTGCCAAACGCAACAGCCTATAGACTTACCATTTCGGGTACTGCTAATAATGACATTACTGATTTTGAAACCACAGACACCTTTTACAATTTTGTGAATCCGTTTGAAACAAATGAAGTTGTTTCAATAACCATTAAGCCTATTAATGGAACAGTGGAAGCAATTGGATGTACAACTGAAAGTTTTAGTATCGTAAAAACACCGTTGTGTACAGAGCTCTTATCACCATTTAATGGCGAAACTGATGTTGAGGTAAATTCTACCATAGAATGGGAAGATATTTTTAATGCAGATGGATACTTTTTGTCTATTGGGACAATCTCTGGTGGAACCGATATATTAAACAATATTGATGTTGGCGCTACCACTACATATAACTTTGATGATGATCTAGAAAGTCTTACCACATATTATGTAACCATAACACCATATAACCTAAATGGTGTAGCAGAAAGTTGCTATGAAAGTACTTTCACAACACTCAAAATACCCAAAAACGATGTAAAGTATGGTTTTTCTCCAAATGGAGATGGTGTTAATGATTTCTGGAATATTGTAGGTATTGAAGACCATCCTAATAATACAGTTTCTATTTTTAATAGATGGGGCGATTTAGTTTTTGAAATCAATAATTACAATAATACGACTAATGTTTTTAGAGGTATTGCTAATAGAAAAACTAAAATGGGAGCAGGAAACCTGCCTGATGGTACTTATTTTTTCCAGTTTTCAATAAGTGGTGAACACAATTTTAAAACCTTAAAAGGTTACGTCATTATTAAAAGATAATTTGATGAATTTCAGAACTAAAACTAAGATAATAATTGCTGTATTAGCATTCGTAATGTGCACCTTAAACACTGTAAGTGCCCAACAAACACCGTTGTTTTCAGAATACAATTATAACCCATTTATAATTAATCCTGCTTATGCAGGTGTAACCCCAAATACTGAATTTTCTATTAGTAATATGGGATATTTTAATGCATTTGAAGGCAGCCCAAAAAGTTTTGCGTTTAGTGGTCATGGCTCTATAAATGAAAAGAAAGCAGGTATTGGTGCAGGAATAACTAGAGATCAAATTGGCGTAACAACATCCACTCGATTTTTTGCTTCTTACGCCTACAAAATATATTTTGATTTTGATAGCAATCGACCATATTGGCAAAATTACCATCCAGGTGTACTCTCTTTTGGTGCAACCATTGGATTACAACAGTATCAAGACAATTTAACAGAATTAGGAATCATGGATGATCATGTCTTTGCAGAAGATATCAATGCTACTGTACCCTCAATTGGATTTGGTTTCTTATTTAACCACCACACGTTTTATATTGGTATCTCATCACCCAATGTTTTAGGTGATGCCTTAGTTTCTGATAAGAGTTTTAATATTACTAACACCTACTATGGTTACCTTGGTTACCGTATTTATAACAATCGATTTAAAGATCTAATGATTAAACCTAATATCTTATTAAAACATGAAAATGGTGCTCCATTACAAGCAGATATTAATGTGGCTGTCAGCTTTAAAAATCAATTTGAATTAGGTGCTGGATATAGAACAAGTAACTCTTATAATCTATTAGCTGGTATATACTTATTTAACAATTTCCGATTTATGTACAGCTACAATTTAGCTACAAATAATTCACCCTTAGGTAATGCACATAGTTTTATTCTAAGTTGTCAGCTTGGAAAAGGTTATCAGGTAGACTAAAATCTAATGAATACATGGTTACAATCTATACATGTATTTGTTTTATAACATTTGCTAAAACAATAACATCTTAAATTGAGTAACATAAGAAATGTATACGATAAATTATTAAGTATAAAAAAGCCTGAGTAAATTAATACTCAGGCTTTTTTTAATACTTATGATTTAGATTTCACCTTATCGTTTCAAGGTAAAATGGGCTTTAAATTCTTTACGGATATCAGTGCCTGGCTCGTCATACTCTACTGTAAACCAGTAGTCGCTTGTTGGCATTTTATTACCATTAAACGTGCCATCCCAACCA
>NZ_JABRWP010000010.1 GCF_013249045.1 Winogradskyella eckloniae | reverse complement strand
ATCCTCTTAAAGCACAAGTAGCATCTTTACCAGCAGATCCAGGAGGAAACCCTTTCGATTAATATTCATATTTTATTTTGAACAATAGCTTATCACCGACTTATCAGAAATTGATTGGTAGGTTTTGGGTATTGTGGTATTCGGCATCTAACAGTTATAGTATTGTGGATACCGATTTTAAGTACCTCATAGATACATATCTTAATTCAGATTCACCTTTAGAATTTAATACTGTTTTACAAAACGAAGATCCTGATGCTAATGGCAACTTAATTGCAGCACGTATTCAGGATTACTTAGAAAGTTGCAATGTAGACGTATTACTCGATAACGTTAACCAAATCCCCTTTAATAGCGCTTTTCAAAACCTGTCTTACACCTATAAGATTGGGCATAAAGTCATTGTGGTAAATTACGATTCTGAACTTGTACAAAAAACAGTTCATCCTGCAATTGCACATTACATCACTTCAGAACAAGAACCAATAGACAGTACCTTTGACATCTATTTAGACAATGACCAGCTCTTTCTATTTAAGGACCAAACCCTTTTAACATCGGCTCCAAAATTAGAATATCATAAAATTCAAGGTAAATTTATAATGCATTTACTTTGTGAAATACACCAAAAAACAGAAAGTGATTGGATTGGTACGTTTCATGGATCTACTATTACCGACGGCCACAGCGCTATACTCTGTATAGGCGAATCTGGTAAAGGTAAAAGTACCTTATGTGCCTTATTAACAGCAAAAGGATTTACGCTATTGGCAGATGATGTGTCACCAATGGATGGTGTAACCCATCATATCCACTACAATCCTGCAGCTATTTCTATAAAAGAAGGCGCCTTTAAAATATTAGAGCGCGACATCCCTAATTTTGAGGCGTTACCATTAGTAAATTTTAATAAAGCGAAAGGGACGTTAAAGTATTTACCTTGTACTCCTCCAGAACAATCGCATTATCCTTGTTTCGCTGCATTATTAGTCAATTATAAAGCCAATGCAGAAACATCACTAGAACGTGTTTCAGTAAAAAGAATGTTAGAAACTTTAATTCCGGATTCTTGGCTCTCTCCCAACCCTGCTTATGCCAAGGCGTTTTTAAATTGGTTAGCACAAATAGAGATATACGAAATTACGTATAGCAATATCGATTTAGCTGCGCATGCCATTTCGAAATTATTTAAATCGCAGTTGAAGTAATTATAATAGTCTATCTTAGAAGTTCATTAACAACTTATGAGTAAATACGCTGAAACATTTCATACCATTGCTGATATTCTTAGTTTTGAAACACCTGCTTCAACCTTAGAAACCACTTTTAGTGATCCATCCTTTAACTGGGATGCTATTGTGGTAGAAGGTAGTAAGTATCTTGTATTGCCTGCCATTTATTGCAGATTAAAATCGCGACGTCTTTTACATCTATTACCAGAAGAGTTAGTCCTCTATTTAGATGAAATATCTTCGATAAATAGAAACAGAAATAGGTCTATTTTAAAACAGGTTCATGCCATTTCAACCCTATTAAATGCGCATCATATTAACCATGTTTTTTTAAAAGGTACTGCACTGTTAGTCAGTGGAAAATACGAAGACATTGCAGAACGTATGGTTGGTGATATTGATATACTGGTAAGTAATGAGCAACTGCAAGACGCGTTTCATCTCTTAAAGTCTAATGGTTATAATAAAACATTTGGCTATGCGTATGAGAAAAGCGACTTTAGACATTTAGATCGGTTAATTTCTGAACAAGAATTAGCCGCCATAGAAATTCATTCAAATTTATTAATCAAGAACAAAAGACATTTAATAGATATTCCATTGGTTTTACAATCTAAAATAGAATGTAATGGTATTGCGATTCCAAATTTTAAAACGCTAAGCCTACACCAAATACTAAGCTGGCAGCTAAACGATAAAGGCCATTATTATAATTTTCCAAATTTTAAGGTTTTATATGATGTTATTCTAACCCATTCTCATAAAAACAATGCCCTCATTACTACCCTTTTTAAAATAAAAGAAGGCCAATCTTTTATCGCTATAGCGCAACATTACTTTGAAGAGTTTCTGTATATTGAAACCAATAAGTATATGAAAATTATTCAATTTTCACATAAGTGTACTATGAATTTTAGACCACTACGCGTCATCCAAAATGTATTTAAATATGCATTCGATTTTGTCTTGTCTCGCATCTATCTAATGGCAACTAATAAATATTATACCAAACACGTATTCCATAAAATTTTTTCAAAGACAACAAGGAAAAAAACACCCGTTTAAGGTCATAAGATTTTATCATAAAACACTTTAAATGAGTCAACAGAATTATATTTTTAGTATTTTCTTTAATAATTCTCTGCATTTTATTTCAAATTTGAACTATTTTTAACTTATTTATACATTTATTGTAATAATTTACTTCAATATTTGTTTTATAAACCATAAAGTTTACCTTTGGACAAAATTATTTTAGCATGAAAAAAATATTTTTAATTGTATTAATCGCTTCATTTAGTTTATCATCTTTTGCACAAAGAGATAGTAATGAATGGTTTTTGAGTATCGGTGTTAATGCAATCAATAGTTTAGGATCTAAAAACCCTATTTATCATCCTGAAGATTGGACGTTTGAGTTCCCAATTTCGGCAGCAGTTGAGTTTAATTGGTCAGAGGATTTTTCTATTGAACAATCTATTACATTTAATGGCTTTGCTGAAAGTAGCAAAATTGATGTTGTTCCTTTTGGTCCTTTACCTAAAGATTATAATTACGTGTCTTTAGATACACATTTAAAATACTACTTTAGACGTCATATTTTACCAGATACGGATTGGGTTGACTTTTATGCCAATGCTGGTATTGGATTTTTCCATATTGACGAAACAAATATTTCAGCCAATTTAGGTGGTGGTGTTTTATTTTGGTTAAATAAAAATAGAAGCTTTGGACTAAGAGCACAGACTATTGCTAAGTTTGCATTTAATCATAAAGAAAGTGGTTTTGACAACAATCACTACCAGTACCATTTACAAGCTATTTTTAAATTATAAGACTTTAAAAATCATATATAAAAAAAGGGTAACAAAATAATTGTTACCCTTTTTTTTATGCGTTGGTATGACCACAATGTGGCAAATAAAATGTTAACTTTTGTTAGCCAATTGACCACAGGCTGCATCAATATCTTTACCTCTACTTCGTCTTACAGTGACGGTAATATTGTGCGCTTCTAGAACCTTTACATACATATCAATAGCACTAGATTTCGCTTGCTGAAACTCACCATCATCAATAGGATTATATTCTATTAAATTCACCTTACTTGGTGCAAATTTGCAGAATTCTACCAAGGCATCTACATCCTTACGTGTATCATTAATGCCATCCCAAACAACATACTCGTACGTTATTCTATTCTTAGTAGCCGCATACCAATATTGTAATGCTTCTCTAAGATCGTTAAGAGGAAATGTAGCATTAAATGGCATAATTGAAGTTCGTATCTCATCAATAGCAGAGTGCAAAGAGACCGCTAACTTAAACTTAACATTGTCATCTGCCATTTTTTTAATCATCTTAGGAACACCAGATGTAGACACTACAATACGTTTAGGAGACATCCCTAATCCATCTGAAGACGTTATTTTATCAATCGCTTTAAGGACATTATTATAGTTCATTAATGGCTCACCCATACCCATAAAAACGATATTACTAAGAGGTCTGTTATGATACAACCGACTTTCATTATCAATGGCTACAACCTGATCGTATATTTCATCTGGATTAAGGTTTCGCATTCGTTTTAACCTTGCTGTTGCACAAAATCTACAGTCTAAACTGCATCCTACTTGAGAGGAAACACAGGCTGTGGTTCTAGAGGCTGTTGGTATCAATACAGATTCTACTATTAAATCATCATGCAAACGAACCGCATTTTTTATAGTTCCATCTGAACTGCGCTGCATCTGATCTACCTTGATGTGGTTAATCACAAAATGGTCTTCTAGCATTTGTCTTGTCTCTAAAGACACATTAGTCATATCCTCAAAACTATAAGCCGATTTTTGCCACAACCATTCGTATACTTGATTGCCTCTAAAGGCTTTATCACCTTGTTTTATAAAGAACGCTCTAAGTTGTTCCTTTGTAAGCGCTCGTATGTCTTTCTTTTTTACTTCCATGAACTACAAAAGTACTTAAATGAATTTTGTTTTTCGTTCTATAAAAAAAAGCCTCGATGACGAGGCTTTTAGTTATAAAGATTTTTTCTAATTATATAATTAACATCGCGTCACCATAAGAGTAGAATTTATACTTTTCTTTTACCGCTTCTTCATAGGCTTTTTTAACAAAATCATGACCTGCAAATGCTGATGTCATCATTAATAAAGTAGACTTTGGTGTATGGAAATTCGTAATCATACAATTGGCAATACTAAAATCATAAGGAGGAAAAATAAATTTGTTTGTCCATCCTTCAAATTCATTTAGTCTGCCATTAGACGACACAGAACTTTCAATAGTACGCATTGAAGTGGTACCAACTGCACACACACGTTTTTTATTTTCAATACCGTTATTAACGATATCTGCCGCTTGCTTTGAAATGATTATTTCTTCGCTATCCATTTTATGCTTGGATAAATCTTCTACCTCTACTGGGTTAAAAGTCCCTAAACCAACATGCAATGTTACTTCTGCAGTATTCACACCTTTAATCTCTAATCGTTTTAACAAATGCTTAGAAAAATGTAAACCAGCAGTTGGTGCTGCTACAGCGCCTTCATTTTTTGCATAAATAGTTTGGTAACGCTCTTCATCCTCTGGCTCTACCGCTCTGTTGATATATTTAGGTAATGGTGTTTCTCCTAATTGCGTTAATTTAGCTCTAAAGTCGATATAAGATCCATCATAAAGAAAACGTAAAGTTCGTCCTCTAGAAGTTGTATTATCTATAACCTCAGCGACTAATGTCTCGTCATCTCCAAAATACAATTTATTTCCGATTCTAATTTTACGAGCAGGATCTACCAACACGTCCCACAAACGTTGATCTTGATTAAGTTCACGTAACAAAAACACTTCGATACGCGCTCCTGTTTTTTCTTTATTTCCGTAAAGTCTTGCTGGGAAAACTTTGGTATCATTCATTATCATCACATCACCTTCATCAAAATAATCGATGATATCCTTAAAAAGCTTATGCTCTATAGTTTGCTTTTCTCTGTTAAGGACCATCAATCGCGATTCATCTCTGTGTTCTGCTGGATGTTCTGCAAGTAATTCTTCTGGAAGGTCAAAATTAAAGTGTGATAATTTCATGTATGTTCTTTTTTTAAGGAGTGCAAATATACAATCTCAACATAGGCCTTGTCAAGTAAATGGCTGTTTATTTTAATTTTATAAATGCATAAGAGCTTATTTCTATTTTAACTGAAAACCGATAGCGGTTAAATCTTCCCAAAATTGTGGATAGGATTTACTTACAACGTCTGCATTTTCTATTTTAAGGGTTGTTTTTAGACCTAATGGCGCAAATGCCATGGCCATTCTATGATCGTTATAAGTGGCAATTGCAACATCTGCTTTTATAGCCTGAGCAGGTTGTAAATGTAATGTGGCATCTGTAATGGTAACGTTACCGCCTAACTTTTCTATTTCTGTCTTTAAAGCTACCAAACGATCGGTTTCTTTAATTTTTAACGTGTGTAACCCAACCATATAACATTCTAACCCTAAACCAAATGCCGTGACTGCAATCGTTTGTGCAATATCTGGAGCGTTCTTTAAATCTAGCGTTGTTAATGCTTTTGCATCTAAAGCGTCGGTTTTGGTCAGCGTTATTTTTTGATCAGAAAAAGACGTAGTTACACCAAAGCTCTTGTAAATTGTAGCCAACACAGAATCGCCTTGTAAACTTTCTGCTTTGTACGCACCTATTGTAATTGCTGTACCTACAGCACTTAGTGCAATTAAACTATAATAATACGATGCGGAAGACCAATCGGATTCTACAACTAAAGTCTGCTGCTCTATTTTTTTAGTTGCGGGTTGTACTGTTATAACGTTGTCTACAAAACGTGTTTCTATACCAATAGACGTCAACAAACTTAAGGTCATTTTTATGTATGGTACCGACGTAATACGACCAGCTAAGGTAAGTTCTAATCCATTTTCTAATCTTGAAGCAATTAGTAACAGTGCTGATATGTATTGACTGCTCACATTGGCTTCTAGCGTTACTTTATCTACGGTTAGTTTTTTACCTGTTATTTTTAAAGGTGGAAACCCATCATTTTCTAAATAAGAAATATCGGCACCTAACGTTTTTAAGGCATCTACTAAGATCCCAATTGGCCGCTCTTTCATACGCTTAGACCCAGTTATTGTAACGACTCTTTCGTTTTGAATTGAAAAATAAGCCGTTAAAAATCGCATCGCAGTACCTGCATGATGTATATCAATGTCATGATCTTTTGATGCCAATGCCTTTTGCATTAAAACAGAATCATCTGAATTAGATACATTGTCTATGTTTATTTGTGGATATAATGCCTGTAATAAAAGCAATCGGTTAGATTCACTCTTTGAACCTGTAATTTGAACGCTTTGATTATGTTTTAATTTTGATAATTGGATACTAATGTCCATGTAAAGCTTTTTTCTTAAACAAATTTTGTAGAGAAATTTATATAAATTTCTAATAAAATGCCAAGATAGTAAATAGTGAATAGAATTACAGACTGTAATTAAAAAGCCTTCATTAAATTATACACTAACGCATTATGGAAGTGTTCTTAATTTTACCCATTAAGTAAAAACTATTGGATTAATGCAGTTCACGATTGTAATGCCGTTTTTTATTAAACAGTGCTGCTTTTAGCTTTTTAAGCTCTGGATGTTCTTCATTATAAGCATTAATAACATCAGTCATTTCATTTAATTGATGAAGAGAAAGGTGTTTGTTGTACACTAATTGTGTTCCAAATTTACAAATCCCTTTAACATCATTTAAAGACTGAGCTTTTAAAAACAACTGCCACTGCGATGCTAATCTGTTTTTAGCTTTAACGCTATCTTTATATAACAACTTGAAAGCTACGACTGCAGATAATAGCGTAATTCCTAACACATAAAACAAAATCATCTTTGTTTCTTACGATTTACTTTAATTTTTCATTGTTATGATGTCGGTTATGATCCCTTTTTGTTTTTTTATCCATCTTTTTATCAAAAGCGGCTTGTAGATCTATACCTGTTTGGTTAGCTAAACACAAGACAACAAAAACAACATCAGACAATTCTTCACCTAGATCCTTATTTTTATCGCTTTCTTTTTCGCTTTGTTCGCCATAACGTCTTGCAATAATACGCGCTACTTCGCCAACTTCTTCAGTTAACTGCGCCATGTTTGTAAGCTCGTTAAAATACCGAACTCCATGTTCTTTTATCCAATTATCAACTTCTTTTTGGGCATTTTTTATATCCATAACTAAGCTTTTGTAAGTACTATTTGTTCGGTTTGCTTTTCTACTATTTTACTATAAAATTCCTTAAAATCTTTATAGTCCGCAGGTAAAATTAAGGGATTAATAATTTCCATCTGCCCTTTTAATTGCAAATAAGAACCATTTAACTTTAGCAAGTAGGTATACTTTACATTAGCATCCTTAAACTCTAACATTTCAGATTGCGGAAGAGATTCTACAACATAGCCATCTGGTATTTTAATATTTACCAAATATTTATCCGTATAAGGTACTACAAAATCAATAGGATATTGACGTTCCTCCAATTTAAAAGGATTTTCTTTTAAAGCAAAAAATAATAATGGAGACAAGTATACTTTACCGCCTACTTCGTCAATACCATCAGATAATTCATATTCATAACTCACCTTTATTGGTTGTGTGGCGTCTTTTAAATTATCAATAGTTAACGTACTAATTTCTATGGCACCTTTATTCTTTTCTAAAGATTTAATTTGATCCTCTTTTACCATAGAAGCATACTTATTTCTACAGAAATAGGCCGAGTAATTGGTAAGTTGTTGAGACACTTTTCCGGTAGCCATAAAATCTTCATCTATTGACACATTGAGCATAGTAGACTCCGTTGAAATTGTGTTTGCTCTTAAATCTATCCAACTCGAAGCATTTTTATCTGTTATAACACGGCCTTGCCAATTTAAGACACGTTGTGGCAATATATTGTTGGTGCTATATTGTTCTGTACCATCAATTAACAACATTTTTCCATCGCTTTCTACACTACAGATCACATAATTAAATCCTTCTCTTGATGGAAAAAGAGGAATACCATTACTCCTGGTACTGAGCACAACAGGGTTTGCATTTACACCTTGTGAGCGTAGCATGGACACAATCATTAAGTTAATATCACCGACATTTCCCTCACCGTTTTTATAAGCAGAACGTACACCATTGTTTGCGTATTTACCATATCCACCATTCCATTTTACCTTAGATTTTACTAAATTCTGAATTAAAAAAGCCTTTTCAAAATCATCACTTACTCCTGCAAGAACTGCTGCTACATCATCCTTATAAATATTAAAACTACTTAATTGCCCTCCAAAATTTTCACTCTCATAAATAGTTTTAGAGACCTCTTCCCAAGACGAGGAAAATGTTTTTTCTATTATCTTATCAGCATTTAAATAGCCTGTTAACTCCATAGCCATTTTACTTCTGTAGTTATTGTAATTTCCAGAATACGCCTCCTCTCTTAATGCAGGAACATCAACTTCATTGATTGATATTGTATTTATTTTATAATTAAAAGGAACTGTAGTGTTTCTAGAAGACTCCTCTATTTTTGGCAAATATATTGCCTGAAAATTATACTGCTTGTTATATAGATAGTATTCTGGTGTGGCTATTTTAATATCTAAGTTATTAATAGGAATACTAAATTGAAAAATAATATCATCAATACTATATCTCGCCGAAGTAATAACATACTTATACTCAATAACAGTCCCTTCTTTGACCTTAGGTAAGGTAAAGGAACTAATATTTGTGTATTCATTGTAAGCTTCTTCAAATTTACCATCACTTTTTAATTTTTCTTTCTCAATTTTCCCATCTACTAAATTGTATGACGTCCCTTTTAGCCCTTTTAAAGATTCTCGATTATTTCCATTATACAAATACACTTTTTTCGTAGCCCAATCAAAGCCCTCTTTATTATATATTTTAATGCGTTCATGGATTTCGCGTTCTTGTACAAATCCGTCGCTGTTTGAATAAATAAAGTTTATACGTTCATTTCTGTATAAAATTGCAGCCGATGTAGATGAATCTTTTGGATGATATTTTTCCTCTAATTCTGACTTTGAAACTTTTCCAAAATTAAAATTTTGAGCAATACTACTGTTAGATATCAATGCAAAGGCTAATAAAATAAATAGGTGCTTCATAGGTTGTTTTTGGTTTAGGATTTAATAAAATGTATTGATGATATTGATCTAAGACTGAATTAAAACGACTTTACTTTTATCGTGTTTTACGATTTGTTTTCTAAACGCTCTAAAAGCCTTGTAGTCTTCTTTTGGATAATTTCCTTTAAGTAAAATATAGGTTCTTGTATACTTTAATTTGTTACCTTCTAGAGCTTCAATTTTAAAATTATAACTTCCAAATTTAGTGGTTATCTCTTTAGCATCTGTCATGGCTTCAACGGTTAAGCCTTCGGGTAATTGAATAATAAATTCGTCCGTATCTTTAAATGCTCTATCAATTTTGAACTCTAACTTACGCTCTGTATATCGTGGTGGAATATCAGTTACTTTATTAAACAGGTTAGGCTGAAAAATAAGTCGAGTTCCACTTTTTGACGCATAATTCTCAGATTCAATTTTTACGTTTTCAGTATATATAACATTGTCCTTATCGTTTTCAATAGCGATTTGACCGATGGTTAAATTATTTATATTATCCCAATAGTCTTTGTAGTGTAAATGTTGATCTCTTTCGCTTTGGGTCTCAATACCTGTATGCAGGTTATATTGAAAACCTGTGGTTTCTATAGTAACATCTGCGGTAAAACTACCGTTGGCATCTAAGACAACCTGCGCTGTAGTGTTTTGTACGCTATCTTCTGCATCATAAATTTTGGTATGCACTATTTCACCACCTTCTGGCTTTATTAATAACACATCTCTATCATCTGTAAAACCCGCTGTAAACCCAAATGGATTAGATTGGCTTGTACACTCTAAAAATATATTTTCATCTTCATTAGGTACACATAGAATAACATGGTTGCCTTCAACTGATGAAAACTCACTATCGATATCTCTTAAACTTCGTCCGCCATATACTACTGTATAATATGAGGGTACATCTACCGCTTCTAATAGTGCTTTTGTATAATTAGTTAAACCTTTACAATCTGCATAACCCAACTTATCTACATCATTTGCAAACATTGGTTTCCATCCACCAATACCTACCTGTATACTAATGTACCGTGTTTTGTTCTGCATATACTGGTAAATTATTTTTGCACGTTCTATTTTATCATCTACACCTTCAGTAATTTTTTTTACATGGTTTTTAGTTTCGTCCGGAATGTAATCTGTACCTGTAAGTAATTTATCGTACATCCATTGCCCAAAATCACTCCAATTTTCGTTAGAGCCTTTAACACCTACCATTTCAAAATGTCGCAAGGCTACTTTAAATCGTGGAATCATATTCTGAAAATCTGGTGTATAGGCTTCGTACTTAATTCCGTTTATGTTTTCGGCCAGAAAATGATGTTCTGATATTTCCTTAATATTATAATTCTCAAAATTTTCTTTCTTCGATTTTAATGCTATTCCTGCTGTATTGATAATTTCATAATCCGAATGCTGAACGCCTAAATAATAGCCATCAATAGGATACCAGCTTGGAAAAAAAGCTGTGCTTGTATACACAATTTCAGAGGTGTACTCTACTGTATACGGATAGTTTAATGGAATATAATCGAGGTATTTTACACGGTCATCCTCGTAAATTGAAAAATCGCTTACTGCACTGGCATCGACAAAATCTCTTTTTTTATATTTTTTAATCTCCTTCCCAAAAGCGTCGTAAATATGGGCTTCCATAGCTTGTATATCTCTGGTTCCATCATAATAGGCATAGGCATTAACATGTTTTTTACCACTCTTATTGAGCACTGTAGTCACTCTTTTATTGGTTACTTTTATTTTGTCTAAGCCTAAAATCTCAACGGTTTTTTTCTGGTATCTAACTACAGCATTAGCCTTTTCCTTTAACTCAACAGGAACGACTAATGCATTATACACATCACTAGATTGAGAAAAACTAAAAACAGATAAGAATAAGGTAAGTGAAAGTAACTTAAATTTTAATTGAGGCATATGTAGATTACAGTTGGTTAGGTGCTACAATATAAAACGTATATTTATTTCTAGCAATTTTTTTCATCTTAAAATTCCTACGAAACAATTTTTAACAACGATGTAGACCTCTGACTGTAAGTTATTTCTTGAAATTTAGTTTTTTAAAAACATATAGCACAACTAAAACAATAATGCAAGGTAAAATTATAAACTGAAGCTCACTTAAGATCACCTTAACGCCCCATTCTGAAAAAAAATTTTCGATCCCAATTGGAGAAACTTTAATAGGTCGCAATGGAAAAAAGTATCTTGAATGATCTAGCGGTATTAAGAAACCTACACCTTCTCCTCCTGTAGTCATCGCATCTAATAGACCATGAGAAATGGTGGATAAAAACAAAACAACTGCAAACATTAATTTTCTTGATTTTCCAAAAATAAATGCCAAAATACAGCTCCAAATAATTGCAAACAAAATAGAATGAGTAAATCCTCTATGACCTAAAGGATCGTGATAATCAATACCAAAACTAAACGCCAACACATCAATATCTGGTAACATTGCAGATCCTATCGCTAAGCCTACTAGTAATCTATGAGACGTAGAATCTACAACTTTCGCTATAGTGTAAGCGACAAAACCATGACCAAAAATTGAAGCCATTATTCTTTTTGCTTAGAATCTATTAGAATAGTGACTGGTCCATCATTGAGCAATCTAACCTTCATATCTGCTCCAAACTCACCAGTTTGTATTGGTTTTTCTAAGACTTTTTGTAAGGTTGCTTTAAACGATTCATAAATTGGAATGGCTACATCTGGTTTTGCTGCTTTAATGTAACTTGGGCGATTGCCTTTTTTGGTACTCGCCTGCAGTGTAAATTGACTGACTACAATAACGTCACCATTAGACGTTTTTAGCGATGTATTCATTACACCTTCTTCATCCGGAAAAACACGAAGGTTAACAATTTTATTGCAAAGCCAATTGATATCCTCTTGCGTATCTTCATTTACAATACCAACCAAAATTAGAAGTCCTTTACCAATTTCGGCGACCCTTTCACCTTCAATGGTAACACTTGCTTCTGATACTCTTTGTAGGACTACTTTCATTCGTTATCATAATTATCTGTTCGGTAATGCTCGTCTTCACCCTCTAAAATTTGAACATAACTTTTGTATCTAGAGTATGAAATTTCATCTGCTTCTAAAGCATCTTTTACTGCACATTTAGGTTCGTTTAGATGAATACAATTATTAAACTTACAATCTTGCTTTAGAGCAAAAAATTCCGGAAAATAATCGCCAACTTCTTCGCGCTCCATATCTACTATACCAAAGCCCTTAATTCCTGGTGTGTCTATAATCTTGGCATCAAAACTTAAATCGAACATTTCTGCAAAAGTCGTAGTGTGCTGTCCTTGGCTATGTTGGACAGAAATGGCTTTTGTTTTTAAATCTAAGGACGGTTCTATAGCGTTAACTAAAGTAGATTTGCCAACACCTGAGTGACCAGCAAACATACTGACCTTACCTTCCATTAATCTCTTTACTTTATCAATCTGGTGACCTGTGGTTGCAGATATCTCAATACATTCATAGCCTATAGCACGATATATACTCTCTAAATACTTAACCTCTAACAAGACATCTTCATTGTAAGCATCAATTTTGTTAAATAATAAAACAGTGTTTATGGAATAAGCTTCTGCTGTTACCAAAAAACGATCTATAAAGGTGGTAAAAGTTGGTGGATTATCTATAGTCACCAACAAAAACACTTGGTCTACATTAGATGCAATGATATGGGTTTGCTTTGATAAATTTACAGACTTACGTACAATGTAATTTTTTCGTTCTTCTATTCTATTAATAACACCAGTTTCCGTATTGTTTTTAGTTTCTAGTTGAATCTCTACAATATCTCCAACAGCAATAGGATTTGTACTTTTTATTCCTTGTAACCTAAAACGGCCTTTTATTCTACATTCATAGAAATTTCCATTCATGGTTTTTACGGTGTACCAACTCCCTGTAGATTTATATACTGTGCCTGTCATTAACTCTTTTTATACGATAACAAAGAAACGATTTTAAACCAAAAAATCATTAAATTGTTGTACTAATCAATTAAATTAAGAAAATATGAAAAAAAATTTATTATTTACAGGATTAATTGTCCTTGGATTTGTTTCACTGTCGTTTATTAATGCTAAAACTGCTGATGAAGAATCGTTAGCTCAAGTTGAGTACAAGGTTGTAACCGTTGTAGAATCTATTGTCCCAAATGGTCTGGGTCGTTCTCGTATGATATCTGCAAATGAAGTTAAAGACTATAAAGATTACACAACCGTTAGAACCGATGATAAGGATAGTGATAATAAAAACAAATCAAATAGAGGAGAGATAAGAGTAAAAGATTATGAAGAAACCAAACTTCTAAACTTTTATAACTTAGGAGGTATTCGATTTCAAAATATAGCAGCCAACGATGCTGTAATGACATCAAAAATAAATACTATGGTTGCAGAAGGTTGGGAATTGGCTTTTATAAACACAGGTGTTGAAAGTGTAGGCGGTAAAGGTGACAATCAAGGTATATTTATTACAAGATATACATTTAAAAAACATTTTTAATTCAAGGTTATTAAAAAAGGCTCGTATGTTGCGAGCCTTTTTTTTTTAAAGTTTTACAGCTTTTATGGTTTTTAGTCGTTTTCCATCTGCAATAATGTTTACTAAATAAACACCTGATGAAAATTCGGATACATTAATATCTATTGGATTATTGAATTTTTGAAATGTTGAATTTTGAATAATTCTACCAGACATATTTGCTATTGAAATCTCAACGTTATCATAATCTTCATTTAATTGCAATTGAAATATACCGTTAGATGAAGGATTTGGAAAGAGTTTGTTTTTATTATTTGATTTATTATCAATATGAAGCTCACAGATTCTTATTCCTCCACAGCATAATGATGTACGCCTATGACTTCCATAAGCTATCAATACAACCTCATCAAAACTATCCTCTTCAAGATTTATATCTAAGTTATGTGTTTTATCTAAAACCACCTCTTTGGTTTTGTAGCCTAAATACGAAATAGATAAGGTATCTCCTTTTATAGCTTTAAGTTTAAACTCACCAATTGCATTAGTAGCAATGCCTTTTGTAGAATTTTTAATAAAAACATTAGCAGATTCTAACGGAATGGAATCATTAGTGACAGTTCCTGTAATTGAAATTTGCGCCATGGCTACTAAGTTAAAACAAAGCACAACGGCTAATAAAGTCATTTTTTTCATGGTTATTGGTTTTGGTTCATACCTCAAACTTAGCTTGAAACCCTATTTATAAAAACCAACAATACGTGAATGCTCCTTTTCAGTGAGTAAACGCGCCTCATAAAAAAGGCTCACCAATGGCGAGCCTTTTTAAATAATCACTAAATTTAATTAGCCGTTTATAATCTTTTCTTGACGATTAATAGATTCTTGATGCACAGCTTTAAACATGCGTAAAATAAATTCTTCGCTCAATCCTCTTTCTTCACCTTCTAACACCATTTTACCTAAAATCTCGTTCCAACGTTTACTTTGTAACACGGCAACATTCTTTTGCTTTTTAAGAGCGCCTATACCCTCAGCAACTTTCATTCGCTTACCAAGTAAATCTAAAACTTGGTTATCTACTACATCAATCTGAGCTCTTAAATTATTTAATTCAGAATTATACTCAGCTTCAGGATCTGTTTCTTTTCTAATTTTTAAATCGTTCATTATCTGAACCAAACTACTTGGCGTTACTTGCTGAGCCGCATCACTCCACGCGTTTTCAGGATCAAAGTGAGTTTCAATCATTAATCCATCAAAATTAAGATCTAGTGCTGTTTGAGAGACATCAAAAATCATATCTCTATTACCTGTAATATGCGACGGATCGTTTATTAATGGTAAGTCTGGAAATTTATTTTGAAATTCAATAGCCAATTGCCATTCTGGGATATTTCTGTATTTAGATTTCTCGTAAGTAGAAAACCCTCTATGTATTGCTCCTAAGTTTTTTATACCTGCTGTATATAATCGTTCTATACCTCCTAACCATAACGCTAAATCTGGATTTACCGGATTTTTAACAAGTACAATTTTATCTGTGCCTTGTAAGGCATCCGCAATTTCTTGCATAATAAAAGGACTTACAGTTGAACGAGCGCCAATCCATAACAAATCGATATCATGCTCTAAAGCCAATTTTACGTGATTAGCATTTGCAACCTCTGTACAGGTTTTCATACCAGTTTCTGCCTTAACCTTTTGTAGCCATTTTAACCCAAGCGCTCCAACACCTTCAAAATTTCCAGGTCGTGTTCTTGGTTTCCAAATACCAGCTCTGTAATAACTAACATCTGTATCTTTTAGCTCGTGAGCAATTTTTAAGACTTGCTCTTCGGTTTCTGCACTACATGGTCCTGCTATGACTAGAGGATGATCTAATTTCATATCATCTAACCATGTTCTCATTTCTTTTTTGTTTTCCATTTTATTATTAATCTAATTACTATTGTATTCCGTTTAATATGTCTTTTATATGATTTGTTGTTTCCATTTCGTTAAAAACGGCTTCAAAATCTTCATTTTCCATTAAGCTTTTAAAATGCTTTAAATTATTAATGTATTCATTTAGCGTTTCTATAACATTGGTTTTATTTTGCTTAAAAATTGGCGTCCACATGGCTGGTGAACTTTTAGCCAAACGCACTGTACTGGCAAAACCACTACCTGCCATATCAAATATATCGCGTTCATTTTTTTCTTTGTCAATCACTGTTTTACCAAGCATAAAGGCGCTAATGTGAGACAAATGCGATACGTAAGCAATGTGCTTGTCATGCGCTTGCGGATTCATATATCGAATTCGCATGCCTAAATCTGTAAATAATTTCAATGCTTTTTCTTGAAGCTTAAACGCTGTTTCTTCTACCTCACAAATAATATTTGTTTTATTTTTATACAAACCATGCAATGCTGCTTTTGGCCCAGAATATTCGGTACCAGCTATAGGATGAACGGCTAAATAATTTCTGCGTTTAGGATGACTTTTTACCTGAGCACATATGTCTTCTTTGGTAGAACCTACATCAAAGACAATGGTATTATCTGACACAAGGTCTAACACCTTTGGTAAAACCGCAATGGCACCATCCACCGGAATTGATAAAATAACCAGATCAGCATGTTGTACCTCTTCAAATTGAGCAGACTTATCAATTACCTTTAACGCTATCGCTTCTTCTAAATGTGCTTCATTTTTGTCTATACCATAAATTGTACATTCTGGATTTAACTTTTTAATATCTAAAGCAAAACTTCCGCCAATTAACCCAACTCCTATAATAAAAATCTTATTCATTCTAACTAAACTCTTGCAATTGCTTCTTTAATTATTTCTTCTGTGGCACATAATGAAAAACGCACATAGCCTTCGCCATTACTACCAAACACAGTTCCTGGCGTCATAAATATGGAATGCTCTTTTAGGACCATGTCTGTAAATTCTTCAGATTTTATATGTGGTGGTAACTTTGCCCAAACAAATAAACCTGCAGCTTCTTTGTCATAGGTACAATTAAGACTATCTGCTAATTCCCAAATTAATTCTCTTCTGGTGTGGTAAACACTGTTTAAACTTTGAAACCACATATCTGAACATTTCAAGGCTTCTATCGCACCTTTTTGAATGCCATAAAACATCCCAGAATCCATGTTGCTCTTTACACGCAATACAGCACTTACAAAATCGTAACTACCAGCCAACATGCCTACACGCCAACCAGCCATATTAAACGTTTTACTCAATGAATTGAGCTCTAAACAAACTTCTTTTGCATCTTGATATCTTAGAATACTAATTGGGTTGTTATTTAATATAAAGCTATATGGATTGTCGTTTACAATTAATATATCGTGTCGTTTTCCAAAAGCAATTATTTTATCATAAAACTTATTATCCGCTTTGCTACCCGTTGGCATGTGTGGATAGTTAATCCACATAATCTTTACACGTTTTAAATCTAAACGCTCCAAGGCACTAAAATCTGGCTGCCAATTGTTAGCTTCCTTTAAGTCGTAATAAATTGGTTTTGCTTCTAATAATTTAGTGACAGAAGAATAGGTTGGATACCCAGGATTTGGTACTAAAACTTTATCGCCTTTATTTAAAAAAGCCATAGAAATATGCATAATACCTTCTTTGCTACCCATTAATGGCAGTACCTCAGTTTGCGCACTTAGATGAACATTATATTGTCTGCAATAAAAGTTTGCTATTTCTTCTCTTAGTTCTGGTAACCCTTGGTAACTTTGATACTGGTGTGCTTTTTCATCTGCCAAACTATCTTGTAATACCATAGAGGCTTTAAAAGGAGGTTCTAAATCTGGACTCCCAATACCTAGATTAATAATCGGTTTTCCTTGTGCTTTTAAAAGCGCAACTTCCCTTAGTTTTTTAGAAAAGTAATATTCTTCAACGTTTTGTAAACGTTTTGCTACTTCTATCATCGTCTTGCGTTTTTATATTCTCCCAGAATTTTAAAATTCTCTGCCATTAAACTCAATATAGCAATGGCTTTTTCGTAATCCTTATACGTATCAAAAGTGACATCTACGAAAAAAGCATATTTCCAAGGTGTTTCTATTTTTGGTAAGGATTGTATTTTTGTTAGATTCAGTCTGCAATCACTTAATACATTTAATATAGCCGCTAAACTTCCTCTTTTGTGATCTAATTCAAATTTTAATGATGCCTTATTTATTACACTTTTATCTTTTTGTAGGTCGTTGCGTTTTACAATTACAAACCTTGTCTCGTTATGTTTTATGGTTTGTATACTTTCTGCTAATAAATTAATGCCATATAAGGCCGCCGCATTTTTACTAGCTATGGCAGCAATGCCTTTTATTTGTTGCTCAGCAATTTGTTTAGCCACATCTGCTGTGTCTTTTGCTTCTACTAATTTTAAATGCGGATAAGCTCTAAAAAAAGACTTACACTGTAGTAATGCCATTGGGTGAGAATGCACTTCTTTTATGTCTTCAATAGTTTGACCTCCTAAGGCCATTAAACAATGTTCTATACCCAAATAATATTCACCGACAATGCTTAAATTATAACTATCAATAAGTGCATAATTAGGAATAATTGAACCTGCTATAGAATTTTCTAATGCCATAACTACCTCATCGGTTTTCTTTTCTAATAACGCATTCACTACGCTATCAAATGACATACATTCTACAACTTCAGAATCTACATTAAAATAATTCTGAACCACTTCATGGTGAAATGATCCTTTTATGCCTTGTATTGCAATTGGCTTTTTCAAACTTTATCGTCTTATTGTTTTAGGTCTTGATCGCTTCAAGAAACATTTTTTTTTCGTTGTTGCACAAAAAAAAGTCCCGATTAAATCGAGACTTTATAATTTATATTTAAATAATACATATTCAGTCTCGTTCCTTTAGCTAAAAAAGAAATAAAACCAGTTATAATATGCTTTAGAAATGTTCATTGTTGTAATTATACAGCTAATGTAATTATTATTTTTACAAATCAAAATTGTAGAAATGATTTTTTATAATTTTTCCTAAAGTTTTAAAGATTTAATAAAAAAAGAGGTTCAATATTCTGATTTACCTATTTTTGAATAAAATTCTTCTTATATGGCGATTGAAGTAAAAAACATTACTAAAATATATAAAGATCAAAAAGCACTTAACGATGTATCCTTTAACGTTAAAGATGCTGAAATTGTTGGTTTCTTGGGCCCAAATGGTGCTGGCAAATCTACCATGATGAAAATTCTAACCACCTATATAGACGCTTCTGAAGGTTCTGCCAACGTTAACGGATTTGATGTGGCTACAGATAAAACGAGTGTACAGAGCTGTGTTGGTTATTTACCAGAACATAATCCGCTTTACACAGATTTATATGTAAAAGAGTATTTAAACTTTAATGCTAATGTTTACGGCACGCCAAAGTCTAGAATTAATGACGTTATTGAATTAACAGGCTTAACACCAGAAGCTCACAAAAAAATCAATCAGCTTTCTAAAGGCTACAGACAACGTGTTGGTTTGGCAAATGCTATGTTACATAATCCTGATGTTTTAATCTTAGATGAACCCACAACCGGTTTAGACCCAAATCAATTAGTTGATATTAGAAATCTTATAAAAACCATAGGTAAAGAAAAAACTGTGTTTCTCTCTACTCATATTATGCAAGAGGTTGAAGCCATGTGCGACCGCGTTATTATTATTAATAAAGGAGAAGTTGTTGCAGACAAGTATTTAAAAGATTTAAGAGAAGGCCAAGAACAAATTGTTATTGTTGAGTTTGACTACAGAGTTGAAGATGCTTTTCTGTTAAAATTGCCAAAAGTTACTGCTGTAAAAAACACGCATAGTTTTGTATATGAAATTACATTCTCTACAAAAGAAGATATGCGTTCTCATGTTTTTGATTTTGCACACGACAATGAATTGAAGATTTTACAACTGAATCAGAAAAACGCGAGTTTAGAAAGTTTGTTTAGAGAATTAACAAGCTAAATTAATGGGCGAATTTATCGTTGAAGTTTTATTTACAGGAATTATTGAGTCCTTGCCAAAACTTATTGGTGCTGCATTTCGTTGGTGTTTTTTTATGGGCAAAAAACCGTTTCACATGATATTAAAAGAAGATTGGAATAGACGTGTCGGTTGTGCCATAATCGCAATAATTATTGGACTATTAATTTGGTAAAACGACCTCGATTTTAACTAAATGTGCTTGGTCTTATTGGCAGTAATTTAGTTAATGGCACTTCATAATATGGTGCGCCTTTATTTTGCTTTACCGGAAACTTTAAAATCTCAGATCGTTTTATGGAGCCTATAATTTGTATTTCGTTGGGCTCAACAGTTTCATTGTATTTAACACCAATATAAATATCCTTTGGCTGATCTCTAACATCATGAATTTTTGGCATTAAATATTTAAAGTAATTTTTTGTTGCGGATTTTATTTCAACCTTTTTAGAATTGATAATCATATCGCACTCATCAATTATACCAGAATCATCAAGTCCTTTTGCTAATTGGTCTATGCTAAATTTTTCTGCGAGCCATTGACTCGCTAATAATTCGCAAACTATACCACGCCAAGCCTCAACATTTTTATAGCGCCAACTGCCAGCTTTTATTTTCTTAAAAGCCTCTATTTGTTGCTTTGCAAACAACTTATCTTGCTCTGTTACTTGTATTTTAATCATATTTAGAAAACTAAAACATACAATAAAAACCAAGTACGGAATTCTAATCCTGATGACTCATTTTAATAATGACTCTTGCTATGGCTTCTGCCATTTTTGGCGGAACCGAATTTCCTACTTGTTGTTGTTGCGATATTCTGGTGCCTTTAAACACAAAATCATCTGGAAATGATTGCAACTTAGCGAGCTCTCTAACGGTTAAAGCTCTATTTTGTTCGTAATGAAAGATTTTGCGCATATCACCTGTAACACAAACCGAAGGTTTATCACTGGCATACTTTATATATTTTCTAATATCACCAGACTTTGGTCTTATATGTTCTGGGATTTCATTTCGATCTCCACCATCTGATACGTAACTCATTTTAGTAAGCATTTGCTCAGAATGTGACATGGCAATATGGTTAGGCACTTTGGTTGATTCTTCACCAGAGGCCAATTTAGGGTAAGCAGATAATGCTTCTTTTACTGATATATATTGTGCTACTTCAGCAGGTGGAAAAACAATATCTTGTGCCTTTAAAGAGCCTATAAAAATAACACGATTCCTCACTTGTGGCACACCATAATCCGCGGAATTAAGAATCTTACAATCTACAGTATAACCCAATTTTTTAAAATCTGAAATGATCTCCTCTCTTATTGTTCCTTTATTATAAGTATATAGCCTTGCCACATTTTCCATAACAAAGAATTTTGGCTTTACTACTTTTACAACTCTTACAAATTCTTTAAATAATCTGTTTCTAGGATCATCGATAAATTTTCTACCAATATTGCCTGCCATGCTAAAGCCTTGACAAGGTGGTCCTCCAATGACAACATCAATCTCATTATTGTCTTTTAAATATTCTATTTCTGCATTAGACAAATCGCAAATGTCTTTTTCTATGAGCTGATGATCTGCAAAATTATGCTTGTAGGTTTTACAAAAATTGGGTTCTATATCAACGGAAAAAACATTCTGAAAACCTGAGTTATCAAAACCTAAAGAAAATCCTCCAGCTCCAGAAAATAAGTCTATATATTTTAGTGTGTTTGGCATAAATCTAGTTGTGGCGCTTCGGATTGGTCATGTTTTCAATTTAAGCAAAATAATAATTTGCGCCTCGTTTAGCAAATTTAGCAAGTATTCATTTAATTAAAAATAAGCTGACCAGTATATAATTGCTCTACATCAATATTTGCAGGTTGATTTACAGCTATTAAATCACCTGTTCCTAATAGTGTTCCTGATAATGACTGTTGCGGATTTACAATAATATCATTGCTCCCTCGATGATAAATGGAAACATTTTCTGCTATTAAATTTTCGCCTTCAAATCGACCAACTCCCGAATAAAAACCAACAACCAAAGTATCTACATAGCCATTAATATAAAAGAATGACAAATTATTAGACACAACGTTGAGTTGACTAGAATTAATCGAAAGTATAAAGTCTCCAACAGTAAAATCACTGCCTCCATTATAATCTTCAGACAATAGCGTTAGTGCGCTATAATTTAAAACACCAATTGAAGACACCGAATATTGAGAAGATGTTCTTATTTCATTGAGGTTTGGTGCCTCTACAAATACTTTTGTTACACCATAAGATCGTACAAAATTACATGAATTATTATCTGTTAAAACCAATTGACTACCTGCAATTTCCACTACCACATCATTAATTAAATTTTCTCCAGTTTGTACTGTGACCTTATATTCTGACCCTTCGGTAATGATTAATTCTATATCTCTATTTACCAAAATGCTTTCAAAATTTGATACAACAACCTCTTGTTCCACAGTAATTCCGGAAGTCTGAAAACAATCATTTACCTCTTCACTATTACATGCAAAAAGAAAAAGAATAACGATGTAAACTATTTTTTTCATTGTTTTAAAGTCTTATACCTAAACCAAACTCTACAGCTTCTGCTTTCGCTCCATGAGATTTTAAGGTTACGGCTCCAAAGATTTTTTGACCAAAATATCGCTTTAAACCTACTCTTATATAAGTTCGACCTTCAAAATCATATGGATAATACACATAGTAACCTAATTGAGAAATTACAGATAATCTATTTATAAATAGTTCGTGTCCAAGAAAAACACCAACTCGTTTATAGTCTTCATCTCCAGACACCTCATCTTCCGGAAAAGCAATGGACCTATAGTAAATTAATTCTTTTAAAAAATTAGAAAAAAAGACATCTGTACCAAACTGTACCGCGCTTATAGCACTCAATCTTTTATCTGCATAACCAGAAAATATATAAAACGGATATTGTTTACTACCAACAATATCACTTTGATTAATACCAGATCTAAACGCCATGTTAAACTTTATCTTCTTTGGAAACGAATCTACAGCTGTGGTTTTAAACACGGCATCTTCTGCATCTAAATTATAGGTTAGTCCTGCATTTACTAACATGGTATTTACACTGGTATTCGGCGCTTTAATGTTGGCATTAGAATAATGCGTAAAGGTTAAACCTGCCTGTATCCCAAAACGCTTAAAAAGACGCTCCTTTTTATAATTGAGCATTACATAAGTGGCACTTAAAATATCAGAACCAAAGGCCACATTTTTGGGATTAGTGTACTTATCATAAGGATTGGTATTATATGCTAATCCTTGAGCAATACGCAACATGAGATGACGTCTAAAAAAATAAAAATTATAATGCGCATATAAGGCATAGTTATTTCCTAATATGTCATTGTTATAGGTTTGATACGCAAAAGACACACCGTAATCTGGATAACCATAGCGTTGCTCCCAACTTTGATTGCCAAACGTTTTTTTATTCCAACTAAAAATAAAACCTTCGGGATGGTTATTTATCAAATGAAGAATATCATTATTATGAAGCGCAATATTACCTCTAAAATAATTAAAATCTATGTATGAATTATTTGTTTCTTTTTGGGCACTCAGTACTATACAAGAGAACAAAAAAAACGAAATAATTAGTTTTTGCATGGAGAATTATTGATGAGTAAAAATAATCAATAATTATGATTAATGATGCAAAGCCTAAAGAAGTCTATTTTACAAAATACGCAGCTATCAAAGAAATAATAGCTAACATTAAAATCTGAACAAAAAACTTAAATTCTTTATTCTTTTTTCTGAGTAATCTCATCGCTTTGGGGTTTTAAATTACAGTGCGAATTTCACCTATTAAAATGACTTCTTTGTTAAGTAAAATCAATCAAATTGTTATGAAAACTTAGTCATCAAAAAGTGTTGAAGACAGGTAACGATCGCCTCTATCACAAACAATAGCGACCACAACCCCTTTTTCTATGGTTTCAATTAATTTTAAAGCTGTGGCCACAGATCCACCACTACTCATACCCGCAAAAATACCTTCTTCTTTGGCGAGTCTTTTTGTAGTCGCTTTTGCAACTTGCTCACTGACTTCAATAACCTGATCTACTTTTGATCTATTGAAAATACTAGGCACATATTCTGGCGACCATTTTCTTATGCCAGGAATTCTTGATCCATCTTCTGGTTGTGCGCCTATAATTTGAATAGCCTTATTCTGTTCTTTTAAAAATGTAGAGGTTCCCATTATAGTGCCAGTCGTTCCCATGGCAGACACAAAATGAGTGATTTTTCCTTTGGTGTCTCTCCAAATTTCTGGTCCTGTGGTTTTGTAATGTGCCATCCAATTATCGTTGTTTTCAAACTGATTTAACAATGTATAGCCTTGTTGATCTCTCATGCTAAACGCAACGTCTCTAGAGCCTTCTATACCTTGTTCTGCTGAAGTTAAAATGACTTCCGCACCATATGCTCGCATGGTTTTAACCCGCTCTTCTGTTGAGTTTTCTGGCATAACTAATGCCATTTTTAAACCAAAAGATTGCGCAACATAAGCTAGAGCAATACCTGTATTACCACTTGTAGCCTCTACCAAACGATCTCCTTTTTTTATGTCACCTCGTTTTATAGCTTCAGAAATCATATTATAGGCTGGCCTATCCTTTACACTGCCACCTGGATTATTTCCTTCTAATTTTAAAAGTAGTTTTACTTGAGGTTTAGTTACTAAATTTATAGTTTCTACTAATGGCGTATTACCTATTTGATTTAAAATACTCATTACGTTTATTTATTAGAAATTCTTATATCTGATTTATAGGTTACCAATGATCCTTCTGGTATAGATTGAGTAATCCAAACATTTGCACCAATAGTGCTATTTTTTCCGATAACGACATCACCTCCTAAAATCGTAGCATTTGCATATATGGTCACATTATCTAGAATTGTTGGATGCCGTTTTTCGCCTTCCATATCTTTCTCTACTTTAATGCCTCCTAATGTAACACCTTGGTAAATTATGACATTATTATGGATAACAGCCGTTTCTCCAATGACAACACCTGTAGCATGATCTATAAAAAATGATTGTCCAATTTTAGCGCCAGGATGGATATCTGTACCTGTTACACCGTGCGCATATTCACTAATCATTCTAGGTAAAATAGGAATTTTAATATTCCATAAAACATGACTAATTCTATACATTGTTATAGCATAAAAACCTGGATAAGCGAGGTAAACTTCTCTTAAACTTTTTGCTGCAGGATCATTATTAAATGCAGCTTCTGCATCTAATCTTAGAATAGGTCTGAGTGTTTTTAACCCTTGCTTAAATTGTTCCCATTTTAATTCGCAAACACCACAATCCAAACCTTTAGATATTTCAAAAAAGGACGATTTTAATTTTTCTAATTGTAGATCTTCATTTACAGAAGTTTCTACAACACAATAGAATAATGCTTTAGCTAATTCTTCTACTTGTTCCTTAAATCCATTGGGTATATGCATAGAAGCATCCATATTTTTAAAACTTAATTTTAAACTTTATCGTTAAATCTGTCGCTAATTTACAACGGAGTTTACGGTTTTCATTTTAATAATTCTACAAACTAAAAAAGCCAGTTACTCATTATATCATGACAACTGGCTAAATTAAATTAATTAAAACAAATTTAAACGTCTGGAGCCAATTCTATTTCTAACTCATTTAAAGCTTCGGTAATAGGAATCTGACAACTTAGTCTACTATTTTCTTTAACGTTAAACGCTTCAGATAACATGGCATCTTCTTCATCCTCCATAGCATTTATTTTATGATCTGAAGTCACATAGCATTGACAAGATGCACACATTGCCATTCCGCCACATACACCAATCGTTCCCTCTGGCGCTAACTCATAAGTTCTTACAACTTCCATTAAGTTCATGGCCATATCTGTAGGTGCTAAAACAGTATGCTTTTCACCTTCTCTATCCGTTATATATATGGTAACGTCTTGCATTATACAATAGCCTTTACAACTGCTTTTGGAGACTCTTTTCTTGTACCATCAAATCCATCAATACCACTCACCGTTGTATACTTAAGTACAAACTTTTTACCAGGATTTAATCTTTTATAAGCAGATTGGCACATTAATGTAGCTTCATGAAAACCACAAAGTATTAATTTTAATTTTCCTTCATAAGTATTTACATCACCAATCGCATAGATACCAGGAATGTTGGTTTGATAATCTAAAGTATCTACTTTTATCGCATTTTTCTCTATCTCAAGTCCCCAATCACCAATAGGTCCTAATTTTGGAGATAAACCAAATAACGGAATAAAGGCATCTGCATCTATTCTTTCAGTTTGTCCATCTTTAGTTATAGAAACACCTTCAATTTTTTCATCACCATGTAATGCTGTAATTTCTGCAGGTGTAATGATATTAATTTTATTAATTAATTTTAATTCTTGCGCACGTTCTACAGAATCTAATGCACCTCTAAATTCATTTCGTCTATGCACTAACGTAACTTCTTCTGCTACATCTGCGAGAAAAATACTCCAATCTAAAGCAGAATCTCCTCCACCTGCGATGACTACTTTTTTATCACGATAAACTTCTGGATCTTTGATAAAATAAGCCACACCTTTATCTTCATATTTTTCTATGTTGTCTAATTTTGGTTTTCTTGGCTCAAAACTACCTAATCCTCCTGCAATAGCAACAATTGGGGCATGGTGTTGTGTCCCCTTATTTGTTGTAACTATAAAACTACCATCTTCTTGTTTTTCTATAGTTTCTGCACGTTCTCCTAAGGTAAATCCAGGTTGAAATTGTTTCCCTTGTTGCAATAAATTGGACGTTAAATCACCGGCTAGTATTTCTGGAAATCCAGGAATATCATAAATTGGTTTTTTAGGATACAATTCAGAACATTGACCACCAGGTTGTGGTAACGCATCAATTAAATGGCACTTTAATTTTAACAAACCGGCTTCAAATACTGTGAATAAACCTGTTGGTCCTGCTCCTATTATTAGTATATCTGTTTTAATCATAATCTATCTTTTTTCGACTAATTCTTAATCAATTTGTTTTTTATTTTTATTAAGCACTTTTGGCTTTTTGATACGCTAAATCTGCTCTAGAATAAATATCTGAAAGATCTACACGTGCGTTGACAACGTCTCCTATAATTATTATCGCAGGATTGGTTAACTGTTTTTCTTCAACTATAGCTTCTATATTTGAAATCGTTCCAATACCAACTTTTTCATTTACTCGTGTTCCATTTTGTATAATGGCGATAGGCGTTTCTGACTTCCCTACATTTGAAAATATTTGTACAATTTCTGAAAGCTTACTCATGCCCATTAAGATGACAACCGTTGCCGTAGATTTGGCTGCTAAGGCAATATCTCCTGAAATTTTATGCGACTGCGTTGTTCCTGTAATGACCCAAAAACTTTCGGAAACATGGCGTTTGGTCAATGGAATTCCTTGCGATGCTGGTACAGCCGCAGAAGATGATACACCTGGCACAAATGCCACTTCTATAGCGTATTCTTTAGCGTACTCTAATTCTTCTGAACCACGACCAAAAATAAACGGATCTCCTCCTTTTAACCGAACAACGTGTCCAAATTTTAAAGCACGTTCTACGATAAGTTCATTGATTTGATTTTGATGATACGCATAACATCCTTTTTGTTTACCTACAAAAATTAATTCGGCATTGGGTGAAGCGTATTCTAATAATTCTACATTAACAAGTGCATCGTATAAAATGACATTTGCAGACTTAATTACTTTAATCGCCTTAACTGTAATTAAATCTATATCGCCTGGACCTGCGCCGACTATGGTTAATCTTGGTGTCATAATTTTAGATATTTACTGCAACCTGAGAGGCTCTATATTCCCTTACGTTAGTTAAAAATTGTTGTGCTGCATTTATATAATTTTTTGCAAAATCTTGTTGAGGTGCATAGGCTTTTATTTGGTAAATAATATCTGCAAACGACGAGCCTAACGCAATTTTCCCAGATGCGACAAAGAGTTCATCAAATTGAGAAATAATACTGGCATGTGTATTTGTTTTCTTATTTTCTGCTAACAATGATGCTTTTGCTGAATTTACCATGGATTGATATGCATAATAAATTGCACCTGAATAGACTTTATTGTCGTAAGCTTCTTTAGCATTGGCTATTTTTTCATCGCTCTCTAAAAACAATGTTGCAATTAAATCAATAACGACTCCTGCACATTCACCAATACCGATTTCCTTAACATATTTTTCTTCCTCTCCCCAATCAATAAAATCTTCTTGAGTTAGATTAGAAACATCTTGTAAATCACTTAAGAAATCATAGAAATACTTTTCTCCTTTTTCTTTATAATACTCTACAAAAGGTTTACCGTTAGCATTAGCTTCAAAATCATTTAAAACACGTCTTAATGCTTCAGGTCCTCTTTTACTAGGTACTTTTACAACCTTATCAGCAAATATTCCGTTACCATTTCCTAAATTTCCACCACCTAATAAGACCTGTAATGCAGGTGCAACTAATTTATCTGGTGTTCTTACTGTCATCCCTTGAAAACCTATGTTGGCCATATTATGCTGTCCACAAGCATTCATGCAACCACTAATTTTAATAATAAGATCTTCGTTTTTTAAATACTGAGGATATTCTGCTTTTATGACTCTTTCTAACTCTACAGAAATTCCTGTACTGCTCGCTATACCTAGATTACAAGTATCTGTTCCTGGACAGGCTGTAATATCAACGGCTTTATTATAACCAGCTTCTACAAAATTTAATTTTTCTAATTCTTGATAGAACAACGGAATCAATTCTTCTTTTACAAACGGTATTACAATATTTTGTCGCAAGGTTAATCTTATCTCACCTGCTGCATATTTATCTACCAAGTCTGCTAATAAACGTGCTTTATCAGTATAAAAATCACCTAATAATACTTTGATTCCTATAGCTACATAACCGCTTTGCTTTTGAGGAATTAAATTTGTTGACTTCCATAAGTTAAATGCTGCTTCATTTTTTATTTCAACCTTTGGTGCTTCTACTGAAACAGGAGTTGAAGCTACATAAGATGCTGCATCAATGGCAACGCTTTTAAATTCAATTGCTTTTTGCTCTTCCTCAATTAATTTTCTAAAAGCCTCTAGTCCGATGTCTTTTAATAAAAATTTCATTCGAGCTTTAGCACGGCTTTTACGCTCTCCATAACGATCAAACACACGTAGTACGCCTTCCATTACTGGAATTATTTTATCTGAAGGTAAAAAATCATATAATATTTCTGCGTGACGTGGTTGCGACCCTAAACCACCAGCTGCCATAACTTTAAATCCTCGTATACCATTTTCAATTTTGGCAATAAAACCCAAATCATGTAAATACGATAAGCCAGTATCTTCATCTGTTGCAGAAAAAGATACTTTGAATTTACGCCCCATTTCTTGACAAATTGGGTTACGTAAAAAGAACTTAAATAAGGCA
This sequence comes from Winogradskyella eckloniae, assembly GCF_013249045.1. Lineage (GTDB taxonomy): Bacteria > Bacteroidota > Bacteroidia > Flavobacteriales > Flavobacteriaceae > Winogradskyella > Winogradskyella eckloniae. Next base: position 102,936 of record NZ_JABRWP010000010.1, on the reverse strand, counting down.
TCTGCATATGGTGACACATCAAAAGGCTCATTGACATCAATACCAGCCGTTTCTGAAGCGGTTACATTTCTTACGACATTACCACAAGCTTCTCTTAAGGTAACGTCATCACGTTCTAACTCTGCCCATAATTCTGGCGTTCTGTTTAAATCTACATGGTGAATCTGTATATCTTGACGTGTTGTGATATGTAATCTACCTCTAGAATACTCGTCTGAAACTTCAGAAATTCTGCGCAGCTGATTACTCATTACCTTACCATATGGCAACTTAATTCTAATCATTTGCACACCTTCTTGGCGCTGTCCATATACACCTCGCGCTAATCGAAGACTTCTAAACTTTTCCTCATCAATTTTACCAGTGTTAAAAAGCTCAATTTTATTAGCTAATTCAATGATATCCTTTTCTACTACCGGATTTTCTATTTCTGTTCTAAAACTTTGCATGTGTTGTAGTTATTGAAGGTGAATGCCACATTCTCTATTAAGTAATGCTTTTATTGGATCGAAGTAGTAATTGTTTTTGGCCAATTGACGTTCTTCAATATATTGATCTAAATCTTCATTACTCCAATAGTAAAATGGACTGACTTTAAGAATGCCATCTTTACTATAACTTAAAATATCTTTCTTGTCTCTATATTCTGTTTGTCTAACTCTAATATTTGTAAACCATATGTCTGGATTTTGCTCCTTTAAAGCTCTCCTAAACGGTTCTAATTTTACGGCTTCCGAAAACACAGCATGATTATCATCTTCTAAACTTGGTAAACCTATAGTAGCATCAATCTCCTCTTTAGTATATAAACTTTGATACTTATGAATATTTAGATTATACTTTTCTATTAATTTTTCTGCATGCTCGTAAGTAGTCGGTTGATTATAAAGTGTATCACACCAAACTACGCGGATATCTTTATCGAGTTGAGACATTGTACTTAATAAAACAGAAGAATATATTCCAAAACTTGTGGTTACAATATAATTATCCGTAAGCTTTAAAGCCCATTCTGCAATTTCGACAGGTGTTTTATCCCTTAATTTCTTGTTCCAAACGTCTATATCAATGTCTATCATTATTTGATTATATATTTTCTAAAGTGCATTCCATAAGTACCAATCTTTAATGTGTTTGAATTCTGATGGCCTTATGTTATACTTTTAATGCGTTGCTATTAATTTACTATTCTTTAATTCCTATCGATTTAATAGGATAATACAAACATAAAACATTTATTTCAAAAAATCTTATAAAAATTTCGAAAAAATAAGCACTAAATATTAAGAATTTGTTAATTAGACAAGTCTGCCAAGGTTGTATTTCTAAAAATATCTAAAGTATTATCACGTACTTTTAGCATAAGTTTATTTACGGCGCATGCCTCTTCATCTAGGCAATCATCGCATTTTTCATAAAAATTTAAACTCACACAAGGCACCATTGCAATAGGACCTTCTAATAACCTCATTACAGTTGTCATAGGAATGTCTTTGGGATCTTTTAATAAGTAATAACCTCCTCCTTTTCCTTTTTTTGATCCTAACAATCCATTCTTTCTTAAAGACAATAAAATACTTTCTAAAAATTTACGCGAGATATTTTCTGATTTAGAAATAACAGAAATTTGCACAGGCATTCTATCTTCTTGCTTCGCCAAATACACTAAGGCCTTTATTCCGTATTTTGTCTTTTTTGATAACATATTGCGAATGTAAGTAGTTTATAAAGTGAAATACTAATTTACGGTATGTGATTTATTTAATTCATAAAATGTTGCCTGTACATAGTCATCATCATTACCAGTGTTGTTGGCTTGATACAGACCTGCTTTAAAATACATGTACTGTCCGCCTACATTAAAACCACTGTTTACCATATCAATAGTTTTTATAACATCAGCCTTACCTTCTCTTTTTATGGTACACGTTAAACTATCACCTATAACTTTTATTGTGTAACTAAATACTTCATTTAATGCAATACCATCTTCTGGATTAGCAATATTATTACTCCTAGAGCCTATCATTTCATGCCATTGCTCATCGCCATTGCCATCTGTAGGTTCGTGCGCAAAATATATGGACCCTAATGTATTATTCGGTAACTTTCTATAATATAATCTAATGGGCTCATCATCATTGGCATGTATTTGACCAATAATGACACGTCCAACATGACTATTACTTCCTGTTGTAGTAACATGATTTACGGCTAGTGTAGCGTTCATTTCACCATCGTAAGCGGCAGCTGCATTAATATCTGCAGCAGGTGCTGTACCAAAAACCCAGTTGTTTCCATTAACACCTTGTGTACCTATACTTGTATTTGTTCCTCTTAACATCTCACGTAATTCTACTCTGGTATAACTGGTGTTTGTAGATGTGGTAAACCCAGCCACAGGACATTTAAAAACCATACCACCATCCGCAGCTGTATAGAAGTATGCACTGTTTTGATAGCCTTGATTTATTTCACTAACTGTAATAGTCGATGCGGTTCCGTTTCCTTGATCATCTGGTATACTTAACTTCCATGTTGATAAATCAAAATTTTCTGAAGGTGCCAGATTAGGATTTAAACCAGAGCTTTCTGCTCCTGCAGCTTGAGAAATAGTTAGGGCTCTAGAAATGCTTCCACCTATAACACTTACCACACCTGTTCTAATAGTTGCTGTTTCATTAGGTTGTACTGTTATATATAATGTACCACTATTTTCACCACTAGATGGAGACACCGAAATCCAATCTGCAGTGGTACTTGCACTCCAATCTAAATTCGAAACTACAGATACATATTGTGTTTGTTCGTTAGCCGAGAACTCTGTAATTGCTGACATTGTTAAATTTTCATGCTGTTCTACTTCATCAGAATCTTTAGAACTACAATTACACAAAACCATAAAAAACACCAAGATGTAGAGACGTGTTAAAACTTTCATTTATTTATTCTTTTAATTATATACTGTTATTCTTCAAGAAAACACCTTTCGCGTTTTCAATTGAGCCTTTGCATTAAATATAAAAACTTTGAGTTGAGAGATTTATAAGGCTTCGCTCAAAAGTAGTAAAAATCAGGCATAAATAATTAATGTTGTTAAATCATAAAAAAAACTGAAATGAATTTAAAGTTCATTTAATTTTTCTACTTTTGTGGTATCAAAACATTTTAGAGGAAAAATTTGATCTGATTGCAACCTCTGACGTTGAAAAATTCAACTGAAACAAAAAATGCTAAAGCAGTAAAGTTTAGAACTTCTCTAGCAAATTTGCAATCTTATTTTTTTTCAACGACTCTAACCTAAAAATAGGATTTATGGCATATTTATTTACTTCAGAAAGTGTTTCTGAAGGACATCCAGACAAAGTAGCAGACCAAATTAGCGATGCATTAATCGATAACTTTTTAGCCTTTGATAAGGAATCAAAGGTGGCTTGTGAAACATTAGTAACTACAGGGCAAGTTGTATTAGCTGGTGAAGTAAAATCAAAAACGTACTTAGACGTTCAAAAAATAGCTAGAGATACAATTAATAAAATTGGCTATACTAAAAGTGAGTATATGTTTGATGGTAATTCTTGTGGTGTTTTTTCTGCTATACACGAGCAGTCTGAAGAGATTAATCGTGGTGTAGATAGAGCAACAAAAGAAGAACAAGGTGCAGGTGACCAAGGTATGATGTTTGGTTATGCGACCAACGAAACCGACAACTATATGCCGCTTGCATTAGATTTGTCACATAGAATTTTAATTGAACTTGCTGAATTACGTCGCGAAAATAAGGACATAACTTATTTAAGACCAGATTCTAAAAGCCAAGTGACCATTGAATATAGCGATGATAACACACCTCAACGCATAGATGCTATTGTAGTTTCTACCCAACATGATGAATTTGACGAAGACGAAGCAATGCTATCTAAAATTAGAACGGATATTATAGACGTCTTAATTCCTAGAGTTGTAGCGAAGTTACCAGAGCATATAAAGCCCTTATTTAATAGCGATATTACATACCATATTAATCCTACAGGGAAATTTGTAATTGGTGGTCCTCATGGTGACACTGGTTTAACAGGTAGAAAAATTATTGTAGATACGTATGGTGGTAAAGGCGCTCATGGTGGTGGTGCATTTTCAGGTAAAGATCCAAGTAAAGTAGATCGAAGTGCCGCTTATGCTACTAGACATATTGCAAAAAACCTAGTTGCAGCAGGCTTGTGTGAAGAAGTATTAGTGCAAGTTTCTTATGCTATAGGTGTTGTAGAACCAATGGGAATTTTTATTGAAACTTATGGTACTTGCCCATTTAATTTAACGGATGGCGAAATTGCTAAGAAAGTAGAACAACTTTTTGATATGAGACCAGCAGCAATTGAAGAGCGCTTAAAATTACGTCAACCCATGTATAGCGAAACAGCCGCATATGGCCATATGGGAAGACAAAATGAAATTGTTAGTAAATCTTTTCAGCAACCAAATGGTGAAACCATTGACTTAGACGTTGAATTATTCACTTGGGAAAAACTAGACTATGTAGATAAAGTAAAAAAGGCTTTTAACTTATAAGAGCTATCTCATTCATTCAAAAAAAAACACCCTAACATAAATTTAGTTAGGGTGTTTTTTTATTTATGGTTATCCTATTACATTTTTAAATAGGTGATAAATGAAAACGCGTAAGCATGTTTTTCGTCGGCTTCATGCGTTGTTCTGTTTACTTCTTTCCACTTTGTTTTATCAATGTCTGGAAAAAAAGTATCTGCATTTTCAAAAACAGAATGCACCCTTGTTATTTCAATTTTATCAGCAATAGACATTGCTTGTTTGTAAATCTCACCGCCTCCTATTATAAAAGGTTGCGTATCAAATCTAGCAGCATCTAGAGCATCTTCTAAAGAGTTAACCGTAATGATTCCATCAGGCACCTGATAATCTTTCTGTCTAGTGATAACAATATGAGTTCTATTTGGCAAAGGTTTTGGGAAACTTTCAAACGTTTTACGCCCCATAATAATATGATGTCCATTAGTCAACGCCTTAAAGTGTTTCAGATCATCACTTAAATGCCAAATTAACTTATTGTCTTTACCTATGGCATTATTTTCTCCTGCTGCTACAATAATCGTCAACTCAGAAGTCTTTTTTTTTTCCGAACTCACAACATCAGCCTTACTTTCATTATACGCTTGGGTCTGCGCCATTTTCGTTTCCTCTTTTAAAAAGTTTTGCTTTAACTTTTCAATTCTATTTTGTTGTTGATTTACGAGTTTATCAAGCTGCTGTTTTTCCCAAGCCTTGCCCATAAATTTATTAGTAATAAAAACACTTACAAAATGATATATCAGTAAAAACAACCAACCGATAATTGCAAACACAAACCAATTGATACCAGCAATTTTTAAATTTTTACCAATTCCTAAAACGGTTTCAGATAAGATTAATAATACTGAACCGATTAAAAAAATAACAAAATGAATATATAGACGCTTCTTTTGCTTAATTCGCTTTTGAGCATTTTCTATAAGCTCTAACTGGTCTTTATCTATAGTAGAAATTTGTTTTTTCTTTCCAAACATAACTGTTATTTAATAGTATAAATATACCTTTTTTTTAACTTTTTTTCAGTTGTAATACACAGAGTTAAAAATATTTTCAATTTCGAAATCGATATCGCTGAAAATCAAGCACAAAGAATCGCTCAAAGCAATTACTAATACATTAAAATATATGTTTATTTATTACTTACTTAGACAAAAACCAAACATAATACTGCGAAATTCATAATTCTTTAGTTTTTAGTGGCTTAATCAAATAAACGTGTGCGTTTGTTTTATACTTTTGCATCGTTATTAAATTATTTATTATGGCAATTAAAAAGCAGTATTTAAAAAGTAAACCAGTTTGTAAGGTAACATTTTCTGTACCTGCAGAGGAGGCGAAAAGTGTAGTTGTATTAGGAACCTTCAATGAATGGAACACTAAAAAAGCTACAAAATTAAAAAAATTAAAGAACGGAACTTTCAAAGGCACTGTTGATTTAGAGAAAGACAATTCTTATGAATTTAAATATCTCGTTGATGGTAAAATTTACCAAAACGATGAGCAAGCAGATTCTTATGCTTGGAATGATTTTGCTGGAGCAGAGAACAGCGTTATTAATTTATAAGAAAAAGTTCTTACATTAAGACATTTACAAAGCGTCTCAATTAATTTTTGAGATGCTTTTTTGTTTTCTAATCAAAGGTATACTGTCATTAATGCACTAAAAGGTGTTTTAACGGGTTGTCCGTTGGTAGTGCCTACCGTTTTAAATTTAGGCATCCTTTTTATAAGTTGAATTACATCCATGGCAACCGCCTTATGGTGTGCTTTAACATTAATCTCTTCCGTTTTTCCTTTCTCATTTATAATAAAATCGACTTGAAACTGAGTTTCTTTTGCCGTAGGAAACGCTTTATCAGCTAACTCATAATTAAAGCTAACTTTTATATAATTTATAATTTTTTCTGTAGTGCATTTTTTGGTTTCTTCAAAGCTTAAATTTTTGTCGCAACCTCTGTAAACAGGATATGTTTTTTCTTCTATTTTTACGTTGCCCATTGTACCTTGCCTTAGCAATGACGTTTTAGTTGAAATAGAATCAAATTTATATTGATCAACGGCCTTTCCTTGCCAACTAATAAGGACGCAAGACAATACAACAAAACTTATAAGAAATATTTTCATGCAGTATATCTAAACGGCGACCTTACCTTTAATATGTGGATGCGGATTATAATCTACTAAGGTAAAATCTTCGAATTTAAAGTCGAAAATATCTTTTACTTCAGGATTTAAAATCATTTTCGGCAATGGTCTTGGAGCTCTAGATATTTGCAATTCTAATTGCTCTCGATGATTGTTATAAATATGCGCATCACCAAATGTGTGAATAAAATCACCAGCTTCGTAACCACAAACTTGCGCCATCATCATGGTAAATAATGCATAAGACCCAATATTAAAAGGCACTCCTAAGAAGATATCTGCACTACGCTGATACAATTGACACGATAATTTCCCGTCTGCTACATAAAATTGAAAGAATGCATGACATGGAGGCAATGCCGCTTTTCCGTTGGCTACATTTTCTGAAAATGACTTTGAAGTATCTGGTAAAACAGAAGGATTCCATGCCGAAACCAACATTCTACGACTGTTTGGATTATTTTGTAAAGTTGCAATAACCTCTTTTATTTGGTCAATTTCTTCACTCGCCCAATTACGCCATTGATGACCATAAACTGGTCCTAAATCGCCATTTTCATCAGCCCATTCATTCCAAATTCTCACACCATTTTCGGTTAAATATTTGGTATTGGTATCCCCTTTTAAAAACCAAAGCAATTCATAGATTATAGATTTTAGATGCAACTTTTTAGTCGTTACCATTGGGAAACCTTCGCTTAAATCAAAACGCATTTGGTAACCAAAAACACTTTTCGTTCCTGTTCCTGTTCTATCACCTTTGTCGTTGCCTTCGGCTAGGACGTGTTTTACTAAGTCGTGGTATTGTTTCATAAGCCCATCTTCCGTCTTCCCAATGGGAAGAAACTTTCAAAATAATTAAGAATATATTTAGGAAACGAATTTAATTAAAATGCATTAAAATAATTCTTAATACTGATAGTCAGATATCAAAAGTTATTAACGAATTGCGTAGCTATTCTCAATATTGAATTTTCCTCTCTGGGGAAATGTCCGCAGGACAAAGGGGCTGTTTTCTACCCAATTATCATACCTGCAATTGTAGCAGACACCAATGACGCTAAAGTACCACCAACTAATGCTTTCATTCCAAATTTAGATAATTGTTTACGTTGACCTGGAGCTAAAGAACCTATACCTCCTATTTGTATACCTATTGAAGCAAAATTGGCAAAACCACACAACATATAAGTTGCCATGATTATTGATTTTTCGTACGTTAAATGCGTAGCACTCGCTGCATTCTTTAAATCTGCTAATTGTATATAACCTATAAATTCACTAGCAGCTAATTTAATTCCAAGCAGTTGCCCCATTAAAGCCATATCTTCTTTGGCGACACCAATTAACCACATTAATGGTGCAAATACATAGCCTAAAATAAATTCTAAAGACAAGCCATCATATGGTGTGTTTTCTGCTATAATTTCATTGAGCGAGGTAAAATGCCAATGTATATTCCAACTTTCAATAATAATACCATCAAAGCCTGCAATACCTCCGAGTATACCATTTACCATGGCTATAATTGCTACAAACACCAATAGCATTGCGCCTACATTTACAGCTAATTTTAAGCCCTCTGTGGTACCGTTTGCAATGGCTTCCAATATATTAGATCCTATCTTTTCTTGAGACACCGTAACATCTGTATTGACAGCTTCTGTTTGTGGAAATAATATTTTTGAAATAACTATTGCTCCTGGTGCAGCCATTACTGATGCCGCCAATAAGTGCTTAGCATAAAACAACTGTAAAGCTTCATCTTCACCTCCTAAAAATCCAATATAAGCCGCTAAAACAGCACCTGCCACTGTGGCCATTCCACCTATCATAACTAATAGAATCTCAGACTTATTCATTTTCTCTAAATACGCTTTTATAAGCAGTGGCGCTTCAGTCTGACCTAAGAAAATATTACCTGCAACACTTAAACTTTCAGCTCCTGAAATCCCTAAAATTTTAGATAACAACCAGCCCATTCCTTTTACAATTTTCTGAATTAGTCCTAAATAAAATAGCACTGATGTAAAGGCAGAGAAAAATATAATGGTTGGTAATACTTGAAACGCAAATATGTATCCAAAAGAGTTGACATCTAACATGCCACCAAACAAAAATTCACTACCAGCTTGAGTAAATCCTAGAATAGCAATAAAACCTTGACCAACAAATTCAAATGCCGATTTAACGACATCCACTTTTAGAACACCTACTGCAATAATGAGTTGAAATAATAATCCAATTCCAACTGTTTTCCAATTAACTGCTCGTCGGTTACTACTGAATAAAAATGCGATAAAAATCAAGGTTACCATGCCTAAAGCGCCTCGCCATAAACTTGTAAAAGAAAAGCCTTGATTAGGTATTATGGTGTCTTCCACAATGGTTTCATCAGTTGATTCGATCGCTTTTTTTGAGATAAGATTAAATCGCATCTCACGCCCAGAAAAGACCAAAGTAGAATCCGTTAATTCTGTTATTTTATACCTTTTAATTGAGTTTAATGAGTCATTATGATATAGGACCAATAAATTATTCTGGTACATATAATCACCTTTTAAACTGGTATTAGTGTCTGAAGAAAAGTTAAATTCTCCATTATTAAATTCTAAGATTTTATATGCACTTCCAGATTCGGTAGATTCCCATGTTTTTTCAAGTTCTTGAGCTGTAATTGAGGTTAATCCAATGAAGATTGCAAGAAGGGCCTTGAAAAAATAATTCATAAAATGTAATATTGGTTAGCGTTTAGATATTTCGTCTCTAATTTTGGCTGCTGTTTCATAATCTTCATTATTTACAGCCTCATCTAATAGTGCATTGAGCTCATCTAAAGAGGTGTTTTTATAGCCATCTTGCTCTAAGGAAGCGGCTTCAATTTCTTCGACAATGAGGTCGTCAACAAGTATACTATCTTGTTCTTCATCATCCTTTTTAGGATTAACTTTAAGATATATACCAGCTTTATCTAAAATGTTTTTATAGGTAAATATTGGTGCTTGAAAACGCAGTGCTAAAGCTATAGCATCACTCGTTCTGGCATCAATAATTTCTTCAATTTTATCGCGTTCACAAATTAAGCTAGAGTAAAATACACCATCAACTAATTTATGAATGATGACTTGTTTTACGACAATGTCAAATCGATCTGCGAAGTTTTTAAATAAATCATGTGTTAGTGGACGTGGCGGACGAATTTCTTTTTCTAAAGCAATAGCGATAGATTGGGCTTCAAAAGCACCAATAACTATTGGCAACTTTCGATCTCCATCAACTTCATTAAGTATTAAAGCGTAGGCACCATTTTGGGTTTGACTGTAAGAAATGCCTTTTATATTTAATCGAACTAAACTCATAATTTATAAAACACAAAGAACCGTTTAAATTTGGACTTTACCAACTGTAAATTACAGATTTGGTTAATTTCTTCTATACTTTCGATAAAAGGTTAGTATAGAAGAAATTTCTAAATTTAAACAGTCCTTATTGTTACTTAATCCATACGAAATGGACTATGTATTGAAGTTTAAAGGTAATAAAATTATGCATTTGCAGCTTTAAAAGCCTTTAATTTTTCAATTAATTTTGGTACAACCTCAAATGCATCTCCTACAACACCATAATCTGCAGCCTTAAAGAAAGGTGCTTCTGGATCTGTATTTATAACCACTTTTACTTTTGAAGAATTAATACCTGCTAAATGCTGAATAGCTCCAGAAATACCAATGGCAATATATAAATTTGATGCCACAGGCTTACCTGTTTGCCCAACGTGTTCGCTATGTGGTCGCCATCCTAAATCTGAAACTGGCTTAGAACATGCCGTTGCTGCACCTAATACCTCAGCTAATTCTTCAATCATTCCCCAATTCTCTGGTCCTTTAAGTCCTCTTCCTCCTGAAACAACAACTTCTGCATCTGCAATACTTACTTTATCTGTTGCTTTATCTACTGACACAACAGAAACACCAGAATCTGGAATTGCTGGACTAAAATCTTCGACAATAGCGCTACCTGAAACCTCTACTATTCCAAAAGAATTATTAGATAATCCAACAAGCTTTACATCTGTTGTTATTTCAGAATTAGAAAATGCTTTATTTGTAAACGCTGTATGCTTTACCGTAAAAGGAGACGTACTTGATGGTGCGGCTACCACATTAGAAACATATCCTGCTTCTAAACCAACCGCTAATAATGGTGCTAAATATTTACTATCTGCACTAGAACTTACTATAATAACTTTTGCATCTTCGTTTTTTGCCGCTTCTGCTATGGTCGCTGCATATTTCTTCGCATCAAAAGATTTTAAACTGTCGTCTTTCACTAGAAGTACTTTTGAAGCGCCATAATTTCCAAGCGATTCTGCTTCTTCTGCATTTATTACAACAGCTGTTACGGATCCACCCATTTGGTCTGCTACAGCTTTAGCATAAGAGACAACTTCTAAAGCTGTTTTTTTTAATTTTCCGTTTTCGGATTCTGTATATACTAGAATTGACATAAATTTTATTTATAAATTTTCTTGAATCTCTATCAAGAACATATTAATACTTTCTTTAATGTTTTAAGATTCCGAAACCAGTTCGGAAAAAAATAATTCCACTAAATCACTTTAGCTTCGTTATGTAGTAAGCTGACTAATTCATCTATATTATCAGCATCAACAAGTTTTACCGCACCTTTAGGAGCTGGTTTTTCAAAACTTACGGCTTTTGTACCAGCATGAGCCTCTACTGCGTCTACTACTGTTAATGGCTTTTTACGTGCCATCATAATACCTCTCATGTTTGGTATACGTAAATCACTTTCTTCTACTAAGCCTTTTTGACCTCCAATAACTAAAGGCAAAGCAGAACTTACTGTTTCTTTTCCGCCATCAATTTCTCTAACAGCCGTGATCGTCGTTCCTTCAACTTCTAAACCAATACAATTGGCTATAAAATTTGCTCCAATCATGCCAGCTAACATGCCTGGGACCATTGCTCCGTTATAATCTATAGATTCTCTGCCAGCTATAACCAAATCATAACTACCGTCATTTACAACCTTTGCTAATTGTTTTGCCACCGCATAACCATCTGTTGCAGGTGCATTCACTCTAATGGCAGCATCTGCTCCTATCGCTAATGCTTTTCTTAAGGTTGGTTCAGTTTCTGGGCCACCTACATTTACAACATCTACACTTGCACCTTGCTTTTCTTTGAACCACATGGCACGTGTAAGACCAAATTCGTCATTAGGGTTGATTACAAATTGCACTCCATTAGTGTCAAATTTTGAATCGCTTTCTGTAAAATTAATCTTTGAGGTTGTATCTGGCACGTGGCTAATACATACTAATATTTTCATATAAAAATGATTTATTTAAACGTCTACTTATTCAGGACGAAGATAAATATAAATATTGAAATTTTACTATGCGTGCATAATAAAATTTTCAAAATGTCAGTATTACGGGATTAAACTGTCAATTTTTCAAAAATTTGAAGATTTTTTGTCGATTATCTACATCTATTACATTAATGAAATATAACCCTGTTGATAGATTTGAAATATTTACGCTGTTTTCCTCAAACTTTTCAGCTGTCAATATGTGTTGACCTGAAATATCATAAATGCGAATACTAAAAAGTTGATCATTGAGATGACTAGATTGTAAATACGGATTATTCTTAATTTGAAAAAGTTCTATATCATCTAAATCGTTTTCAGTTATCGAAAGATTATTTTCTTGTAACACTACCAAATCTGAAGAAAACACCGCTGTCTCTCTATTCAATATTAAATTACCTGTATCGACTTCTGTATAAATTGATAAACCACCAACATTCAAACCCTGACATTCAACACCTAGAATTTGATATAATTTTTCTTCAAAACTATGACAAGATTCACTGGGACTAGATTCTGAAATAATACCTGGATTTGAGTACCATAGCTGCATTCCCGTTGAAAACCCTTTATAATCTACTGAAAAATAATTGCCACAAGGCGAAGTACTATCCGCAGTTTCAATATTCATAATATCTGTAACGGAATTATAGGAGAACTTAATATTAATATCTAAAGTCTCTGGCACAGTTGCTTCTGTATCCGAACAGTACTGACCAGTCTCAGGATTATCACTGCAAGTCTTTATGACTCTAAATGTTTTACCGTCTACTAAATTGATAATGTTATTATTAATAGCTCCAAAAGGATAATCATTTTCAATATATAGCACGTTTTGTGGTACAGTAAGATACACTTCATTAATTAAATCCTTATTTCCATGCACCACAGTATAATAATCTAAAAGTGCACCACTCGTATCAGGAAAAGTTTGATAAAAATCATAAATGGTATACTCGGCAAAAATATCAGTTACGTACTGTTCCGAAAATGTTAAAGAAATAGTGTCATCAGTATTATATGAAATAGTGGGAATATTAGTAGAATTTTCTATTTTCAGAATATCCGACTGCAAAGGACATAGAATTGTTTCTTGTCCCAAAACATAGTTAGAAACAATAACTAGCAAACATAGAAAAACGCAATTCTTATCAATCATGGAATTTTAATTATTTATTTATAAATAAATTTACAATTTTTTTCATTATTCGAAACACATTTAATGTTATTATATAAGCAATAATTATTATTTTTGCTATTCGAACAAAAAAATAAACATGAAGACAATTCAATTTAGAGAAGCTATTTGTGAAGCCATGAGCGAAGAAATGCGCAGAGATGAAAGTATTTATCTTATGGGTGAAGAAGTAGCAGAATATAATGGTGCGTACAAAGCATCAAAAGGTATGTTAGATGAGTTTGGTGCAAAACGTGTTATTGATACACCAATTGCTGAGCTTGGTTTTGCAGGTATCGCTATCGGATCTACAATGACAGGCAACCGTCCTATTGTAGAATATATGACTTTTAACTTCTCATTGGTTGGTATTGATCAAATTATAAACAACGCAGCAAAAATTAGACAAATGTCTGGTGGGCAATTTAAGTGCCCAATTGTTTTTAGAGGACCTACTGCTTCAGCAGGTCAATTAGGAGCTACACACTCACAGGCCTTTGAAAACTGGTTTGCTAACACACCTGGTTTAAAAGTTATAGTCCCTTCTAATCCTTATGATGCTAAAGGCTTATTAAAAGCGGCCATTAGAGATGACGATCCTGTTATTTTTATGGAGAGTGAGCAGATGTATGGTGATAAAGGTGAAGTACCAGAAGGCGAATATGTTGTTCCTATTGGTGTTGCAGACATTAAACGCGAAGGAACTGATGTTACTATTGTATCGTTTGGTAAAATTATAAAAGAAGCCTATAAAGCTGCTGATGAATTGGCTAAAGAAGGTATATCTTGTGAAATTTTAGATTTACGTACAGTACGTCCTTTAGATCGCAAAGCAATCTTAGAATCTGTAAAAAAAACCAATAGATTAGTTATTTTAGAAGAAGCGTGGCCTTTTGGAAACGTATCAACTGAAATCACTTATTTAGTGCAGTCTGAAGCCTTTGATTACCTAGACGCACCTATTGTAAAAATAAACACCGCAGATACACCTGCACCATATTCTCCTGTATTATTAGCAGAATGGTTACCTAATAGCGAAGACGTTATTAAAGCAGTAAAAAAAGTGATGTACAAATAAATTGCAGAATTCTGCGTTTTATAAACTTCATTAACAACCCTAAGCAATTAAATTAGCATGGTTGTTGATGAAGTTTATTTTTTATTATGAAATTGAAACTACTTTTTATTTTTTTTGGACTCAGTCTTTTCTCTGCCTTTGGGCAAACAAAAGTAAGCGGTCATGTCATTGATGAGGGCAACACTCCTATTCCTTTTGCCAATGTTATGTTTAAAGGGTCTACAATAGGAACCATTACTAATGAAGATGGTAAATTTTATTTAGAATCTGAAGAAAACTGGGAAACCGTAGTGATATCATTTGTTGGTTTTAAAACCATCGAAATTCCGTTAACAAAAAGGATTAATTACGAGCTAAAGTTTACGCTAATAGAAGAAGAATCTTCGTTAGATGAAGTTTTAATTGTAACTGGAAAACAATCTAAAAAAGCATCAGAAAATCCCGCAATACGAATTCTAAAGAAAATATGGGAACGTAAACGCGCAAATGGATTAAGTCAGTTTAAACAATACGAATACGATCAATACGAAAAAGTAGAGTTCGATCTCAATACTATTGATAGCGCTTTAATTAAAAGTAAGCTTTTTAAAGGGATGGAATTTGTTTTTGAAGAGGTAGACACTTCTAACGTTACCGGAAAAACCTACCTTCCTATTTTCTTAAATGAATCCGTAAAAAAAATCGCAGGAGATAATGTCATTAACAAAGAACGTGAAGACTTAATTGGAAATAAAAATTCTGGTTTCAGTAACAATCAGATAATTATTGATTTTATTGATGATCTCTATTCAGAATATAGTGTCTATGACAATTACTTAAAGTTTTTTGATAAGAGTTTTGTAAGCCCTTTAAGCAGAACAGGTGTACAAACCTATAATTATGTATTATCCGACAGTGCCTTTATAGATAACAGATGGTGTTATAATATTATATACTACCCAAGACGGAAAAACGAACTAACCTTTAAAGGCGATTTCTGGGTAAATGATTCTACATATGCAATTAAAGAAATCAATCTACAAGCTTCAAAAAGTGCCAATATCAATTGGGTAAAAGAAATCTATATAGAACAAGAATTTGATGTATTAAATGATTCATTATTTCTCATAAAACGCGATTATTTCTTGTCTGACTTTTCCATGAATAAAAAAGAGAAATCTCGAGGTATCTACGGAAAACGTACTACGATATATGACAATTATAAATTTGACCAGGAAAAAGATGAAAAATACTATGACAAGGTCGTCTATAATTATGAAGAAGACGTTTACAATAGAGAAGATGACTTTTGGGAAACAAATAGATTAGAAGAATTAAGTAAGGATGAGAAAGGCGTTTATAAAATGCTAGACACCCTAAAAACTGTAAAAAAATTCAAAAGAATGTATAACTTAGGAAGTATTTTAGCTTCAGGTTATATTGAATTCCCAAGTTTAAATCTCGATTATGGTCCAATTTTCTCAACCTTTGGCTATAACGAAGTAGAAGGTATTAGACTAAGAACAGGAGGAAGAACCTACTTTGGTCCTAACGATTTATGGCGAATAGAAGGTTTTTTAGCATATGGCTTTAAAGACGATAAATTTAAATACGGCATTTCAGGTAAATGGTTATTGAACAAGCGAAGCAGACTCACAATTTTTGGAGGAAATAGACGAGATGTAGAACAAATTGGAGCAAGCCTCACAAGTTCTACCGACGTTTTAGGCAGAAGTTTAGCATCGTCATCAATTATAGGGACAGGCTCTAATGACAAACTCACAAGCATTAGATTAACCAACCTAGGAATTTCCGTAGAACCAGCAAGAAATTTTGAAATACGGTTAGACGGAAGCTATAGACAACTTCGTTCTGCTTCACCAACCTTTAGTTTAGATTATAATGATATTGAATCAAATACTGGTATTTCTTCAGAAATAAACCAATTTGAATCGCGCTTATCCCTATCCTATTTCCCTAACCGAGAAATGACAGGATTTGGAGTAGAGCGCAGAGAAAAGAACAGTAATTTTGCACGATTATTTGCACAGATCAGTCGAGGTGATCGCAATTGGTTTAGTAGTGATTTTGATTATACCAAAGTTCAGTTTTCTTATATTCAACCATGGCAAATTGGAGGATTTGGCCGACTAACAACCTCTATAGAGGCTGGCAAAACCTTTGGTGATGTTCCACTTGCCTTACTTAATGTAGTACCAGGTAACCAAACCTATTTTTCTATATATAATACCTTTCCTCAGTTAGATTTTTATGAATTTGTAACGGACACCTATAGTTCCGTACATTTAGAACATAATTTTAATGGACGTATTTTCTCTCGAATTCCGTTCTTAAAAAAATATAACCTTAGAGCTATATTAGGCTTACGAGGTGTTTGGGGAGAATTATCAGATGATAACATAGCATTAAACACAACAGGCAATCCTGTTGAAATTCCTTTAATAGCACCAGACAGCAGAATGTATTACGAATACAGCTTTGGTGTTGCCAACATTTTTAAAGTATTGCGATTAGATTTTAACTTTAGAGGCAATTACTTAGACCATGTAGATGCCAGAAGATTTGGAATCACTGGTAGTTTTGGGTTTTATTTTTAGAATTAATTATGCCAGCCATTCCTTTGGCAAAAACACCACATTACGTTATATTTACACTCTAAATTAAAGTAAGAATTACGCAATTAAAAAAGGTATTCTTTTTGTAAATAATTAAATAAATTTAACATGTCTGAAACTCCAGAAATAACCTTTGATGTCTTAATTGAAATCCCTAAAGGAAGTCGAAATAAATACGAATACGATTTTACATTACATAAAATCCGTTTTGACCGTATGCTTTTCTCTTCTATGATGTATCCAGGTGATTACGGTTTTATACCTGAAACGTTAGCACTAGATAGTGATCCTTTAGATGTTTTAGTATTAGGTCATCAACCTACTTTTCCAATGGTCGTTATGGAAGTGCGTCCAATTGGCGTTTTTCATATGACCGATGAAAAAGGGCCAGATGAAAAAATAATCTGCGTGCCAGTATCAGATCCTATATGGAGTAATAATAAAGATATAAGTGACCTAAATCCACATCGATTAAAAGAAATTGAACACTTTTTTAGAGTTTACAAGGACTTAGAAAAAAAGAAAGTAGATGTAGGTGATTGGGGAAATGCAGAAGAGGCTGTACAAATTTATCAGGAATGTGTTAAGCGTTACGACGAAAGTGAACACAAAAAGAAACGTACATTCACTATTTAATAAAATTGCCGAAACTACATCGTTTTCGGAATTATAAATATTTACCCATTAAATTATCAAAAAAGCAATATCAAGTAATTGATATTGCTTTTTTCGTAAAATTTGATTCATTTTACTACTTTTGCCGAGCAAAAAACTAATCAAAATTTAAAAAACGTATGGAATCAATGATGATTTATATGCCAATAGCTTTGGCAGCTTTAGGTTTAATTTATATGATAATTAAACAAGCATGGGTAATGAAGCAAGATGCTGGGAACGGCAAAATGAAAGAGATTTCAGATCATATTTATGAAGGTGCTCTAGCCTTTTTAAATGCAGAATACAAATTACTAGGTATATTTGTTGTCATAGTAAGTATACTTCTTGCCATTGTGTCTTTTATAGTACCAACCACACATTGGTTAATCGTCATCGCATTTATATTCGGAGCTGTCTTTTCTGCCTTTGCTGGAAATATAGGTATGAAAATAGCAACCAAAACCAATGTTAGAACAACACAAGCTGCACGTACAAGTTTACCAAATGCACTAAAAATTTCTTTTGGAGGTGGTACAGTTATGGGACTAGGTGTTGCGGGTTTAGCCGTATTAGGATTAACTGTTTTCTTTATCGTTTTTTTCCATGTATTTATGGGTGGCGTTTGGACCAACACCATGGATATGACCATTGTATTAGAAACATTAGCTGGTTTTTCTTTAGGTGCAGAATCTATCGCTTTATTTGCTAGAGTTGGTGGTGGAATTTATACAAAAGCTGCCGATGTTGGAGCCGATTTAGTAGGTAAGGTTGAAGCAGGTATTCCAGAGGATGATCCTCGTAATCCTGCTACTATTGCAGATAACGTAGGTGATAATGTTGGTGATGTCGCTGGTATGGGAGCAGATTTATTTGGCTCTTATGTCGCAACTGTTTTAGCAGCTATGGTTTTAGGAAACTATGTTATAAAAGATATGGGAGGCGCAATCTCTGATGCATTTGGTGGTATTGGTCCTATCTTGTTACCTATGGCCATTGCTGGTGTAGGTATTATTATATCAATTATAGGCACAATGCTGGTAAAAATAAATAACAATGAGGCTAAAGAATCTCAAGTCATGGGAGCTTTAAATAAAGGTAACTGGACGTCTATTATTTTAGTTGCTCTAGCCTGTTTTGGGTTATGTAAATATATGTTACCAGAAACCATGCGTATGGAATTCTTTGGTGAAGGTTTAGTTGATATTTCTGCAATGCGCGTTTTCTACGCCACCTTAGTAGGTTTATTTGTTGGTGCTGTTATTTCATCTGTTACTGAGTACTACACAGGATTAGGGAAACGTCCTATTTTAAAAATTGTACAACAATCATCTACAGGTGCTGGTACTAATATAATTTCAGGATTAGCAACAGGAATGATTTCAACCTTCCCTTCTGTTCTCTTATTTGCAGGTGCAATTTGGGCATCTTATGCATTTGCAGGATTTTATGGAGTAGCATTAGCGGCCTCTGCCATGATGGCAACAACTGCAATGCAATTAGCTATTGATGCATTTGGACCAATATCTGATAATGCTGGAGGTATTGCAGAAATGAGTGAACAAGAACCAATAGTAAGAGAACGTACAGATATTTTAGATTCAGTTGGTAATACCACTGCAGCAACAGGAAAAGGCTTTGCCATTGCGTCTGCGGCATTAACATCTTTAGCCTTATTTGCTGCTTACGTAACTTTTACTGGTATTGACGGTATTAATATATTTAAAGCACCTGTTTTAGCAATGTTATTTGTTGGTGGAATGGTACCTGTCGTATTTTCTGCTTTAGCTATGAATGCCGTAGGAAAAGCAGCCATGGAAATGGTACATGAAGTACGTCGTCAGTTTAAAGACATTCCTGGAATTATGGAAGGTACTGGAAAACCAGAATATGACAAATGTGTTGCGATTTCTACTAAAGCATCTTTAAAAGAGATGATGTTACCTGGTTTATTAACTATTGGTTTCCCTTTAATTATCGCTTTTGTTCCAATGATTTTTGGAATGGATTCTTTAGCCATTGCAGAAATGTTAGGTGGCTATATGGCTGGTGTAACTGTTTCTGGTGTACTATGGGCAATTTTCCAAAACAATGCAGGTGGTGCTTGGGACAACGCAAAGAAATCTTTTGAAGCTGGAGTAGAAATCAATGGAGAAATGACCTATAAAGGTTCTGAAGCACATAAAGCTGCTGTAACTGGTGATACTGTTGGTGATCCTTTTAAAGATACTTCAGGGCCATCAATGAACATCTTAATTAAATTGACCTGTTTAATTGGTTTAGTGATTGCTCCTATTTTAGGAGGACACACTGAAGAAACTGGTTTAGCTAGCAATGAAGAAGACGTTTCTATAGAAATGACTATTGCTTCGCAAGATTTAGCAAAAGCTACTGTTGACTATTCCACGATTAAGAATGGAAAAAAGGTTGTAGAAACTATTATTTTTGAAGGTACAGAAGCCGAAGTAAAACAAGAATTAGCTGCTTTTGAAACATCTATAAACAATTCTGATGGCAAGACTAAAAGAACTATAGAAAGTGTTGATATTTCTAAATAATAGTAGTCAACATAATTATACTTTAATATAGAACCTCATAATAATTTTATGAGGTTCTTTTTTTGTTGTAAGAATTTAGACGCAACCATTTTGAGCTTTTCCAATCTATTGAATATAACCACAGATAATCAGCTATGAAATCAAACAAAGTTTTACTTACAATTCTTCTATTATTTTATCTTTCATTTAACTCTTGTGAAAAAGATGATGGAAATCCAGGAGGAGATCAATAGGAAATAATCCCAAATACATTTTCTGAATACTTTGGAAATACCATTTCAAGAGATTTTCTAGGCAACATCGTTGACACTAACAATAACCCAATTGAAGGTGTTACAATTACTATAGGCAATGACACAGCTATTACAGATAATAATGGTGTGTTTTTAATTAAAGATGCCAATGTAAAAGAACGTTTTGGTTACATCAAAGCAGATAAAATAGGCTATATTCATGGATCTCGCAGCATAATACCATCTAACGGAACGAATAAAGTTACAATTATGCTATTAGAGGCTAACATCGTTGGCACAGTAAATAGAGGTAATAGTGAAACTGTATCTTTAGCAAATGGAAGTTCGGTTAGCTTTGATGGCAATTTTATTGAAGAAGATGGCTCTGCTTACTTTGGATCGGTAGATATTATAATGCATCATTTAGACCCTGTAAATGAAGATATGACGATACAAATGCCTGGTATGTTATATGCTCAAAATGAAGAAGGTGCAGAACGTATGTTACAGACTCTTGGCATGCTGGCTGTAGAATTAAGAGGTTCTGGTGGAGAAGAATTAAATTTAGCAGAAGGCTCTACTTCTGAAATTAAAATACAGGTTGATGCCAGTTTAATGTCTATTGCACCTGCAACGATTCCATTATGGTATTTTGATGAAGTGAATGGCTATTGGAAAGAAGAAGGAGAAGCAACGTTGCAAGGCAATATGTATGTTGGCACTGTATCTCATTTCTCTTTTTGGAATTGGGATATTCCTGCTGAAACTATTGCGCTTTGTGTTACAACTACAGACATTGAAAACAACTTATTAAGGAACCTTGCTGTTACTATTACAAGTGCTACTTATGGTGCTCGTACAGGCTATATAAATAACCAAGGTGAGCTTTGCGGAATGGTACCTAGTGGAGAATCGTTAGAAATAGATATTTACAGTTATGATCCTTGTGATAATGAAACTTTATTTTCTGATATCATAGGGCCATTTAATTCAGATTCTAGTATCACAGTTACTTTACCAGAAAATGACGATATTGTTGTTGAATCTATTATCGGAAACTTTTACACCTGTAATGACAATATGGTAACTGATGGCTATGTACAATTGTTCTATGCAAATCAAACATTCACTAATACTGTTGATGATGGTACATTTGAAATTAATTTATTACGTTGTACTGATGATAATACATTCCAAATTAAAGGTAGTGATTTTTTAAATCTTCAAACCACGGATAATATCAACTATACGTTTACTACACCTTTAACTAATATTGGAACTATTAGTGCCTGTAATACTATCACAGAATTTATTCAATATAGAATTGACAATGAAGATTTGGTTTCTTTTACAGGTAATTTCACTGCTATTCTTGATGTAATTCCGTCAACTTCTTATCATATTCATCCAGAACTTAAAATTGCATATTATCCAGTTCAAGATAATGAAATTTGCTTTTTTATGTTTGGAGCTTTAAATGATTCAAATTATGAAGGGACTTATGACTTTTTAGATTGGTATAACACAAATGACAGAAGTGACACAGGTTTTACGCTTCGAGAGTGTTTAAACATGGCTTCTACAGACAATATTACATACAACCTAACTTCTCTTGGAGCTGTTGGTGAGTATATAGATATTAATTTCAGTGGAGATTTCGAAATTTTTGATGATACTCAACATACTATAAATGGTGTTGTACACGTTTTGAGAGATTATTAAAAATCTATAAAAAAATAAAAAAAGCCTTCAATTCTATATATGAATTGAAAGCTTTTCAATTTTAAAAATTAAAATATTTACAAAGTATAAGTCAATCTAAAAGTAATAAACCTTGGCAAAATAAAGGTTTCAGAACTGTAAACCGAAATATTACTAGACCCATTATTTACGTTAGAATCTATGTTTAAAAGGTTACTTGCTTTAATTTGGTATTCCCATTTAGCATCTTGATCTTTTCGATACGCTAAACTAGCATTCCACGTTTGGTAAGACTCTGAAGGTGCAATATTACTACTTTGATTCGTGTAAGCGTAATCTGTTTTTAACGTTAACGAATCCCAAATGTAAGCATCAAACTCTACAGATGGCGCACTCGTAGTATACTTAATATCATCGCCTCCTTGATTTGTATTACTGATACTATGACGGTATTTTAAAGTAACGTTTGGCCACTCTCTAAAATTAGTACTCAATTCTGGTGTGTAACTTTGAGTAAAACTCTCATTTACCGATCTTTCATCCTGCACAAATTGATTTATTTTACTATAGTTAAAGTTAGCTCTTAAACTAGCTCTTAACTTTCCAAATGTACGTTGTATACGCCCAAAGGTAGACACACTTTCATCTGCAAAATTAGAATTAAAATAAGTGCTTGTTCTAATAACATTATCAAAATCTGTAAGTGATCTAATTTGATCTATATTTTTATTGTAGTTAAAGAACGCAAAAACATTAGTGTAATTAAAAAGGTTAAAGCTAAAATAACGCAGACTGATGTTATGAGAAAGTGCATTTTGCAAATTTGGTTCTCCATATTGTATACTATTGTAATTATTTAATACTAACCCTTCTGCTAAACTCGTAACATCTGTAAAGGAGTTTTGCATATTATAACTTAGGGTTAAACTTTCACTCTTTTTAAACTGAATTCTTGTTTCAAAATCTGGAAGTAATCTTAAGAAATTATCTTCGTAAGTTGTTCCAAACTGCGTGTTTTTATTTCCATAAGCATGTACTGAAAACCCAGGAGTAATGGTAAACTTACCTGTTTTTAAGGTGTAATGAAGCCCTAAGTACACATCACTAAAATTATATTCTATATCATTTTCGTTTCGTAACAAATCACCATCATTTGTTAACGTCGCTGTTGGGTCAAAGAATGTACCATCATCTAAAAATTGAAATATATTAGAGTCAAATTGTTGATTACTCAATATGGTTCCTAAAGTAAAATTGATATTACTTTTAGAATTTAAGATATTATAGTAATCTAATTTAGCATCTAATTGATTAGATTTTATTCGTCTTTCTTGATTAAGATTATAGTCATTCTGGTTAACATCTAATCCTAATGCACTAGCAGTGTTTTCAAAAGCATCTTCATCTTTTAAACCTACAACATTGTAAAATGGATCTTCATCTTTTAATAAATGTTGCGCTTCAAAAGCAAAAATATTTGTTTCATTTAGGGTGTAATAGTAGTTAACGTTTTGATTAATACTATATGGTTTTGCTTCATCTAACTGATTGGTTGTACCAACTACTGTAGAAAATTCATTATTCATTTCAGAGTCATCAGAAATACGACCTAAAACATCATAATTTAATTGGTTATTTACATTTGGTTTATAACTAGCACTTAGTTTCGCTAAGCCTTGATTGGTTGCTTCTCGTCCGGTTTGTTCTGTTTCTTCATCTGGAATTCCTAAATCCGAATCTGTATAACGTACAAAACTCTCCTGTCTTGTTTTTAACCTATTGGCATTGTAGATAATAAATCCACTAAGGTCTAATGCCTTATTTGGTGCATAGCTAAAATTAATAGCACCTAATTTAGATTCTATACTTTGAGCATCTCCCAAGTTGGTTAGACCTTGTAATCCATTATCTCCAAGATTGATACTTGTACCACTATTGTTACTAGGTGGTCTAAATCCTCCTCCAAAATTTCTAAGGTCTCTACCTGTTAATACAACTTCACCTACGTTATTTAAATCTCCAATAACATTAATACTATACTTTGGACTGTAATAAAATAATTTGGGCTGTGCTAAATACAAATTATCGTTTGGTGAAGGCGCTACACCTCCTCCTACTGTAACATCACCAAACCAAAAGTTTTCTTTACCTTCCTTTAATTTAATATTTATTGCCACGTTATCTTGGTTATTCTGCACACCACTTAACTGACCAACTTCCGAGTAATTTCGTAATACTTGTACTTTATCAACAGCGTTAGATGGGATGTTTTTTGTAGCCAATTTTGAGTCGCCATCAAAGAAATCTTTTCCGTTAACCATTAATTTATCTACAACCTTTCCTTCTACCTCAACTTGTCCATCATCATTTATTTCTACACCAGGCAGTTTTTTAAGGACATCTTCTAGTTTCCGTTCAGACCCATTTTTAAAGGAATCTGCATTATAGATTAATGTATCTCCTTTTATAGTTACTGGCATTTCGTAGGTAATCTCTACAGCATCGAGCATATTATCAGCAACCATACTAAAGTTTCTTGTTATATCGACATCTTTTGTTTGTATGGTTTCATCAATAGATTTTAAGCCGATATAACTAATTTGAATATTGTATAAGGTATTCTTTGTTAAAGACAATACAAATTTTCCGCTGGCATCGGTTATACCGTAAGACTCTAATGAATTAGAATCTTTGTTAATTGCGATTACATTGGCGAGTTCTAAAGGTGTACCTATACTATCTTTTACGACACCTTGCAGCTTTATTTGGGCAAAGGAACTACTTGCTATTACTATACATAATAGCGCTAAAACATTCTTCATATAATTTGGTTGTGATTGTTGTATTTATTTTTTGCTTTATCAATTTTTGGTTAACCCTTACTCATTGATATGTGGTTGCGAAAATAAAAATGACTCTAAATTAGTTACGTCCTCGGCCACCTCCTCGGCCACCTCTTCCGCCACGCAATTCTTGCATTTCTTTCATTTTTTTTGTTACAATGTCATTGTATTCCGCCTGTGTAACTTCATCACCTTTTTTAGGCTTATCTATAGCTTCTTTCTCCTCAGGATTTAGAACAATTTTTGTACACAAAATAGTTGTTCGGTCTGCATTCACTTCTAATATTAAGCCTGGTAATCCCCAATATCCATCTGGTCCTTGGTTCACTGGTATTTGTGGTGAATACCAAGCCACGACTTCTATTGTTTTTGGTGCTTTAGTTTCTGAGTCCTTCGTTTTGTCTTTTACCTCACGCTTTGTACTATCCTTTTCTTTTGTGCTTTCCTCTCTATCATTTCCTCTTCCTCCTCTACCACGTCGTCTAAAAACACTAAAATCAAACGCATCAGATGTGGTGGTTGCGGTTGCCTTAAAACATGTATACTGACCAATTTGTTTGGTCTCTGTACCCATTTTCCACTCTAAGTTTTTTAATTCGTCTACAATTAAAAACTTTTTACCAAAAAATTCTTGATCCGTAATAACCTCTTTAGTTTTTACATTTTTATATTTTGGACCACCTGTTAAACTTGCTCCAAATCCTCCAAATCCTCTTCCACCACCTGGAGCTGCCAATTTCTCTTCTTCTTTATAAATGGATTCAGCCTGATTAAAGGTTAACACATACTCCTTTTCTAAAAAGCTTTTCATACGTTCTGCTATTTGCTTTTTTCGTTCAGGACTAGCATCTGGTCCTCCAATGCCCTCCATATCCATAGTGATTTTAGATTGGTAATACGCTTTTCCTTGAAAATCTTGAGCAAATACGGATGCACTCGTTAAAAATACAGTTAATAACAGAGCAACTTTTAATGGTAATTTTTTCATTTATAATATTCTAAGTTTTTTACTGAATAACAAAATTAGTTAATCTTACATCTGGTAAGACTCAGTAAAACACAAAAAGTAAAACCTTTACTTGTTAAACTTATGTTAATACTATTAACCTCCTATTGTAATACTAAAGCTTTCGCCTTTACCACCTTTACGAGGTGCATAACGCTCCATCATTTCCTTGGTTTTCTTGTCCATAATGTCGTTATATTCTTTTTGGTTTACTTCTTTTCCTTTTGTAGGTTCTACAATCTCTACTTTTTCTTCAGGATTTATAATGATTTGGCTACAAATCACAGTAAGCGTTCCGTCATGAACCTCTAATATTAATCCTGGTAAACCTTGGTATTTTGCAGGTCCATTACTCACTGGTATTTGAGGTGTATACCAAGCCGTAATGATACGATCTTCCATTTCTACCGCTTCGTCTTTATTCTCATCAGCTTCCTCCGTTTTTTTATTTGAATTACTACTAAAATTGATTTTTTTTCTTTTAGGTACCTGCTTAATGTAAGTGGCCTTGAAACAAGTATACTCGCCAATATGTTTTGTGTCTGTCTCTAATTTCCACTCAATAGTCGTTATTGAATCTTTAATTAAAAACTTTTTTCCCATGGTTTCTTTTTGATCTACATAATTCTTATCCTTTATATTCTTATAAAAGACATCGTCACCACTATTCCCAAAAGACATCGTCATTTCTCCACCCACTTGAGGCTTATCTAATTCTACTTCTTGCTTGTATAAAGATGATGTTTTATCAAAGGTTAATGTATACGTCTTCTGAAATCCTTTTTTCATCATTTCAATCATTTTGGTTTGCATAGCATCATTCATCTTAGTGCTATCCATTTTAATATCAATTTTGCGTTGCGTTCGGTAAGTCGCGACGCCTTGAAAATCTTGAGCTAAAACTGATGATGCCACAAGAATAAATAACAATGAGAATAGAATTGAGAGATTTTTCATGATATAGTATGTTTTTTGATTAATATACTACAATTATCTAAAAATCAAACCACTATTTATGTTAACCAACGTTAACGAGTGTTAACCCATTGTGACTGCTAAAGTTTTACTTTATACATTTGGTGTATGAATGATAGAAGATACAAGTGGGTTTTGTACACCATTGTTGTTGTTATCCTTGTTACAATTAGTATACAAGTCTATTGGAATTATAAAAATTACCAAACGAGCAAACGACAACTCATTAACGATGTACAAATTAGTTTAGATAAAGCCGTAGATGACTATTATGCGGATTTAGCAGAGCGCACAACGTTTAGCGTGTTTTTTGAAAACGACAAAAAAATAGGCGACTTAAAAGAAAATCAAAAACTTTCTAACCTACTAAAAAACATTAAAGAATCCGATAAAGAATTTACAAATCTAAACGACATTGAACCGAATACCATTGATGGTATTACAATTATTAAAGGACTCAAAGCAGACTCCTTAATGCTGCAAAAACGCATTAAAAACAACAAACACTTATTTACAGAACCAAAACAAAGCGATAGTCTAAAGGCTTCAAAAATTGAAATGTTAACATCTAAGGTTATGTTTTCTATTAATAATGATAGTATCAATTTAATAAAACTAGATAGTCTACTTTATAATGAACTTACCCGAAAACAGTTAAATGTTGATTTTGTTTTACATTTTAAAAATGAGAATTTTTTTAAAAACTTCCTTGAAAAAAAAGCATCACCTACAACGCCTACATTTTCAGAAGACTCTGAAATTTTATCAACCACCTCTAAATCCACTTTTTTACCAGATAACAGTACATTACAAATAGACTTCAGCAATACAACTAAAGTGATTCTAAAACGGATTTTGGGAGGCTTACTCATCTCTACACTTCTTATACTTGCTGTCATTAGCATCTTATTTTATCTTTTAAAAATTATACGTGACCAAAAGCAACTAGCCGAAGTAAAAAACGATCTTATTAGTAATATTACTCACGAGTTTAAAACGCCCATAGCGACCATTAGTGCAGCCATAGAAAGTATAAATAATTTTAATGCCATTGAAGACAAAGAGAAGACCAAGAAGTATCTAAATATGTCATCAGAACAATTAGGTAAATTAAACATTATGGTTGAAAAAATGCTTGAAACCGCAACCTTAGACAGCAATAACTTAGAGCTAAAAAAAGAAAACTTTAACCTATCAGAACTACTAGTAACGCTAACCAATCGTTATAAAATTCAATTTCCAGAAAAAGCCATACGATGTAATTCTCAACTTGAAAACGTCATCGTTTTTGCCGACTTATTTCATATTGAAAATGCTTTAAATAACATTTTAGATAATGCCATAAAATATGGTGGAGAAGAAATTACTATTACGTTTAAGACCAACAAAACGCATTCTACAATTTTAATTTCTGATAACGGAAACAGCCTAACTAAAACCAATAAAGCACAAATTTTCGATAAATTTTATCGCGTACCTAAAGGCAACCAACACGATGTAAAAGGCTTTGGAATTGGTTTATACTACACCAAAACGATTATAGAAAAACATAAAGGTTCTATAGATTTAGAATTAAATAAAAATTTAACCACTTTTAAAATTACACTTCCCAATGGCTAATAAAATTAAACTCTTATTGGCTGAGGACGAAGCCGCATTAGGACAGATTATAAAAGAGAGTTTAGAAACTCGAAATTTTGAGGTTATCCTCTGCGAAAATGGAGACATTGCTCTTAAAAAATATCAAACTGAAACTCCAGATATTTTAGTCCTAGATGTTATGATGCCTAAAAAAGATGGTTTTACTTTAGCTAAAGACATTAGAGCTATAGATGATACTATCCCAATTATATTTTTAACGGCAAAATCTCAAACTGCAGATGTGGTTGAAGGCTTTTCTATTGGCGGCAATGACTACCTAAAAAAACCGTTTAGCATGGAAGAACTTATTGTTAGAGTGCATAATTTAGTAGATAGAACTAAAACGCAAAAAATAGCTGAGCGTATAACGCTTGGTCAATTCACTTTCGATTTTCCTAAACAACAATTGAGCTATGTGGATGAGGAGTCCGTTCAACTCACTCACAGAGAAGCACATTTATTGTTTCATCTCATCAAAAATAAAAATCAGGTTTTAGACCGTTCTTTAATTCTGAATAAACTTTGGGGAACTGATGATTTTTTCACCGCAAGAAGCATGGATGTTTTTATCAGTAAACTGCGTAAAAAATTACAAAAAGACCAAAACATACAGATTATTAATGTGCGTGGATTTGGCTATAAATTAACGTTTTAATCCTAATAAATTATTTGCATTTAAAATTACTACAACCCTAAAGCGTTATATACTCATACAATTTTGTATTTTTCAGTCTTAAGTGGTAAAACTCTATGCAAAAGCTTTTCCTTTTATTATTAATATCAAGTTTTTTGGGCTTTTCTCAAGAAAACAACTCGCAACAGGCTACTGCAACCTTAAAAGATTCTACCACAATAAAAGCGAAATCTATTTTTGGAATAGATAATTACAAAACCATCTATTATTCAACGGAAAATAACACCTTCCATAAAAAAACAAAGGACACCATAATTAGTTATTCTAATTTTCAATTGGGCGAAATTTCGTCAGCAAACACCTTTAACCCTTTAAAATTAAATCTGTTTTACAAAGATTTTAATACCGTTATAATTTTAGATAATCGCTTGGCAGAAATTTCTAAAATAGATTTTAATTCTAACACTACTTACAAAAATGTATCTTTTGTATCTTCTGGCTACAACAATACACTTTGGTTATTTAATGAAGATTTTCAATATTTAGAATTATACGATTATGCTTCAAACAAAACCAAACTAAAAACAGTACCAGTACAATCTAAAGTATTAGATTTAAAAAGCGATTATAATTATTGCTTCTTACTCACTGAAAATTATCTTTATATCTATAATTATTTTGGAAGCTTAATAAGAAAACTGAAAAACACAGGCTACGAAAGTTTGGCATTTAACGAAGCGCATTTGGTTTTAAAAAAAGAAGATTCTTTGTTTATCTTAGAAAAAAACCAAACAGAAATATTACCTGTTAAACATCCAAAAATGTTAATAAAACAGTTTTTGGTAACCAATGAAACGGTGTATATTTACCGAGAAAATTTACTATATCAATACCAATTAAAATTAGATTAGATTATGCATGTAGCCGTTGCAGGAAATATTGGAGCCGGAAAAACTACACTTACAAAATTACTAGCGAAACATTTTAAGTGGGAAGCACAATTAGAAGATGTAGTTGATAATCCGTATTTAGATGATTTTTATAATCAGATGGAACGTTGGAGTTTTAACCTACAGGTCTATTTTTTAAATAGTAGATTTAGACAAGTTAACCAAATTCACGATAGCGGTAAAGATATCATTCAAGACAGAACAATCTATGAGGATGCACATATTTTTGCACCCAACTTACACGCCATGGGTTTAATGACCAATCGTGATTTTGAAAATTATTCTTCGTTATTTGAATTAATGGAATCTTTTGTAAAAGGACCAGATTTACTTATTTACTTACGTAGTTCTATACCTAATTTAGTCGCACAAATCCATAAAAGAGGACGCGATTACGAAAACACTATTAGTATCGATTATTTAAGTCGACTTAATGAACGCTACGAGGCTTGGATTTCTAAATACGATAAAGGAAATTTATTAATTATAGATGTAGACAATTTAGATTTTGTTGCTAATCCTGAAGACTTAGGAGGTATCATTAATAAAATTGATGCACAAATTAACGGATTATTCTAAGCAATAAACCCGTGTATTCTGGCATGCTCAATGGCCTGATTGCTATTTTCTACGAGTAACATAGGCGTTGTTTTAAAATTCTCAGAAAGACTTTTTACGCGTAACATCTTCTTTTTATGTTTTACGTTCCTTAAGTATATCGCCAATATTCTTTCTGGAAATTCTTCAGCAATTTCCATATAGATATCAGGATCATGCTCTCCACTATCTCCTATTAAAATAAATGGCAAGTTAGGATAGGTTTTTAAAAGGTTAAGAATTTCTTTTTGCTTTTGAGGTTTTTCATCTTGCGGTTTCTTTTTCAAAAAATTACTTAAACTTCTTAATAAAATAGGACCTTTAGGAAATTTGTTTTGTCTTAGAAACAATTCTAAATAACGATACAAATTCCATGGACTATGACTAACATAAAATATAGGATTTGCATTTTCTCCAGACGCTCCACGATGTAACTTGTGATAAAATTCTGCCGCACCTTCTAAAGGAATTCTATTTTTAGCATGCTTAAATATAGAATTATAAATTACTTTCCATTTTAAAGTAGATGCAACACCTGTATGCAAAATGGTATCATCTATATCGCTTGCTACACCAAATTGCGCTTTAGTAGATGGAATTAACACCTCACCAGGAAACCTGTTTTTATTCTGAATGGTACGCTTTAAATTGGCACTATCATAAGACAATACAAACGACAGCCAACCTTCTTCATTGGTAAGTGATTTTAAATTTTCTAAGTTTTCTTCAAACTTATAATACCCTTTTTGATCTGTTACACCTTTAAGAATTTTATTGTTTGGCAACTTAATTCGCACGCCAACATTTTTAATTTCATCGGTTTCAAATCGTTTCCAAGTATTTACAATAAGGTGCCAAATATGCTGTTCATCTAGATCTATGGACTCATCTTCTAATGCTCTTCCACGTGCATAAAAATGAGTATCTGTTCCGTATCCTTGAAAAGCAATAATCTGTAAAGGATCTTTCTTTAACCAGCTCAAATGAAAATATTTTTAATATTTTTCAAGATAGTAAAATCTAGAGTGCTAAAAAATCATCTTAACTATTTTATCTAAATTTAGATGTATAAACTATAAGTCTTCATTATTATAATTAATTTCGCCACATGATTAGAGCCTTACAATTACGCATCAATTTACACGAAGAAAAACAGCCAGATAAGATACTTAAAAAAGCGGCTTACCTTATGGATGTGAAGACTTCTGAAATTACCGGAATTAAAATTCTAAGAAAATCGATTGATGCGCGTAAGCGAAATATCATTTTTAACTACAAGGTTGAAGTTTACATTAATGAACCCATGCCAGAAACCTCAGAATATCACTTTGATTATAAAGATGTTTCTCATGCAAAACCTATTCATATTATTGGTTTTGGACCAGCAGGAATGTATGCCGCATTGCGTTGTATAGAATTAGGTTTTAAGCCCATTGTTTTAGAACGCGGAAAAAATGTAAAAGATAGACGACGCGATTTAAAAGCCATTAACCAAGACCATTTTGTTAATGACGATTCTAATTATTGTTTTGGCGAAGGTGGTGCTGGCACCTATTCTGACGGAAAATTATACACTCGTAGTTTAAAACGAGGAGATGTTCGTAGAGTGTTTGAAAACTTAGTATTTCATGGTGCAACCGATCAAATTTTAGTCGATGCGCATCCGCATATTGGCACAAATAAATTACCTAAAGTGGTATCTAATATTCGCGAAACCATTATAAAACATGGTGGCGAAGTTCATTTTGAATCTCGCGTATCGGATTTCACAATAAAAAATAATAAGATTGTTGCGCTTCAACTTTTAGACGGAAAAGAACTTGATGTAGAAAAGGTAATTTTAGCAACAGGTCATTCGGCAAGAGATATATTCTATTTATTGCATGACAAAAACATTAAACTTGAAGCGAAATCGTTTGCCATGGGAGTGCGCGTAGAACATCCGCAAGAGGTTATTGATGGCATTCAGTACCACTGTACAGGTGAACCAAGAGACGAATTATTGCCTGCTGCTGCATATAGTTTGGTAGAACAAATAAATAATAGAGGTGTCTATTCCTTTTGTATGTGTCCAGGTGGTTTTATTGTACCTGCTGCAACAGCCAATGGTGAAGTCGTTGTTAACGGAATGTCGCCTTCTAAACGAAATAATAAATTCGCCAACTCAGGTATTGTTACCGAAATAAACGCAGATAAAGATTTATATAAATACGAGCATTTTGGTGCTCTAAAAGCTCTAGAATATCAGAAAGATTTAGAACGTTTAGCCTTTACTTCTGGAGGGCGAAAACAATCTGCACCTGCACAAAAACTAACGGATTTTGTGGAAGGAAAAACATCAACTAGCCTAAACGAAACGTCTTATCAACCAGGCCTAAATTCCGCTCCATTACACTCTTTATTACCTAAAATAATTGGTGGTTCATTAAGAAAAGGATTTAAAGCTTTTGGACAGAAAATGAAAGGATACTATACCGAAGAAGCTAATATTATTGGTGTAGAATCTAGAACCTCATCACCTGTTAGTATACCAAGGACAGAAACTTTAGAACATCCAGAAGTTGTTAATTTATTTCCTTGTGGCGAAGGTGGTGGATATGCTGGTGGAATTATTTCTGCAGCTATGGATGGCGAGCGTTGTGCTGAAGCAGCTTGTCAATAATAAGCTTTTGTCTCGTTTTAAAAATAATGATCATTTAAAAAAACGCACCTTAAATACAAAATGGCAACCCGTTGAATTGTATGGTATATAGCTGAATACAAAAGAACATTTCGTTATTTAGTATTAAGTTTAAATTGAATAAATAACCAAAATTTAAGGAACTATATAAATTGATATTTTATATCTATTTTTGCCTAACTAATTTTAATAAAAATGAACGCATATATATTTCCTGGTCAAGGAGCACAATTCTCAGGAATGGGATTAGACCTTTACGAAAACTCACCTTTAGCTCAAGAATTATTTGAAAAAGCAAATGAGATTTTAGGCTTTTCAATAACAGATGTTATGTTTGAAGGTTCTGCGGAAGATTTAAAAGAAACAAAAGTGACGCAACCTGCTATTTTTTTACACTCTGTAATTTTAGCAAAAACATTAGGTGAGCAATTTAAACCAGATATGGTAGCTGGTCATTCATTGGGAGAATTTTCGGCGTTAGTAGCTGCTGGAGCCTTAACCTTTGAAGATGGATTAAAATTGGTTTCACAACGTGCTCAAGCAATGCAAAAGGCTTGTGAGTTACAGCCAAGTACTATGGCTGCAGTTTTAGGCTTAGACGATGACATTGTAGAAAAAGTATGTGCTACAACAGAAGGTGTCGTCGTTGCTGCAAACTATAATTGCCCTGGTCAATTAGTTATTTCGGGTGATGTAGAAGCCATAAATAAAGCATGTGAATCTCTAAAAGAAGCAGGTGCAAGACGCGCTTTAGTATTACCTGTTGGTGGTGCTTTTCATTCGCCATTAATGGAACCAGCTCGCGAAGAATTAGCAGCAGCGATTGAAAACACAACATTTAGTAAACCAAATTGCCCAATTTATCAAAATGTAACCGCTTCTGCCATTACTGATGAAAACGAAATAAAAGCTAATTTAATTTCTCAATTAACTGCACCAGTACGTTGGACGCAGTCTGTGCAACAAATGATAGAAGATGGCGCAACGCTATTTACTGAAGTTGGTCCTGGCAAAGTTTTACAAGGTTTGGTAAAGAAAATAAATAGAGCATCTGAAACAGCATCAGCTACGTTCGAAACTAATGCTTAAATCTTATTTATTTTGAATAGAAACTTATTTATTACACTACTTATTATTTTTAATATTGCTATTGATCAAATCTCTAAAGTAATAGTACGAAACACCTTAGAATTTAAGAAAGTAATAGACGTCATTGGCGAGTATTTTCAATTAATTTGGGTTGAAAATAAAGGTGCTTTTTTAGGTATGGGAAGCGATATGAATCCTACACTTAGATTAATATTCTTGTTAGTGTTACCTACAATTGTTTTAGGTTACGTTATCTATTATATTGTAAAAACAAAAGAACTAGACAAATTAAGCTTAATTGCTTTTTGTTGTATTGTTGGTGGTGGAATTGCAAATGTTTTTGACAGAATTGTATTTGGTCAAGTCACTGACTTTTTCTTTATTAATTTAGGTGGTGTATTTAAAACCGGAATTTTTAATGTTGCCGATCTTTCTGTGTCTTTAGGAATGGTTATGTTACTATGGAGTGGTTTTCTTCATAGAAAAAAAGAAAATAAATTACAGCAATCTGCTTAATTATTTATTGCTTATAAATAACACCTTCTTTCATCACAAAAGTGACATTCTCCATTGTAGAAATGTTTTTAGTTGGATCTTCATCTACAGCAATAATATCGGCAATATAATTAGGTTTAATTTGTCCAATCTCATTTTCCATTTTCAACAACATGGCATTTGTAATGGTGGCACTTTGAAGCGTCTCCATTTCAGGCATTCCAGCTTCAACCATGTAGCCAAATTCTTTACCGTTATCTCCATGATAGAAAACTGCAGCATCAGTTCCGAATGCTATGCCAACTCCAGCTTTATAGGCTCTTCCAAACATATCTTGAATTTTAGGACCAATATTTAATGCTTTAGGCACAATAATTTCTGGATAATAACCGTCAATTTTTGCTTTTTCTGACACAAATTTTCCGGCTGTTA
This sequence comes from Winogradskyella eckloniae, assembly GCF_013249045.1. GTDB lineage: Bacteria > Bacteroidota > Bacteroidia > Flavobacteriales > Flavobacteriaceae > Winogradskyella > Winogradskyella eckloniae. The sequence continues at coordinate 67,431 of NZ_JABRWP010000010.1, read as the reverse complement.
TTGTAGGCACTAAATAAACATCATGTTTTTTCATTAATGCCATGGTTTCTTCGCTCATAAGCGTACCATGCTCTATAGTTTTTACACCTCCCAAAATAGCACGTTGCATTCCTTCGTCGCCATGTGCATGTGCGGCAACATGAAATCCGTAATCATCAGCTGTTTCACAAATAGCTTTTATTTCTTCTACAGAAAACTGTGGGTTTTGGCCACTTTTTGCCACACTTAAAACGCCACCTGTTGCTGTAATTTTAATTAGATCTGCTCCGTTTTTATAACGTTGTCTCACTGCTTTTTTTGCATCTTCTACACCATTCACAACACCTTCTTTAGGTCCAGGATTTCCCATAATAGATTTTTTAGCGCCATTTGTAGGATCTGCATGACCTCCTGTTGTAGCTAATGCTTTTTCTGCTGTAAAAATTCTTGGACCAGTTATTTTTCCGGCATTTATTGCATTTCTTAAGGAAACATTTACACCAGATCCTCCTAAATCTCTTACTGTTGTAAAACCACTCATTAATGTAATATTTGCGTAGTTCACAGAGTTGTACGCTATATCAGCGTCATTTAATGTATAATCTTCTAAATATGATTTAGGATTGGTTTCTCCTTCGATATGAACATGCATATCAATTAAACCAGGCATAACGGTTTTAGACTTTAAGTCAACCATTACGTCTTCACTATTAGTTGAATCTAAATAACCGTTTTCTATAGACTTTATTTTACTTCCAGTAATTATGATTGTTTTCTCCTTAAGTATTTTACCCGATTTTGTATCTATTAATTTTCCGCAATGCAAATAAGTATTTTGTGCAGTCAACGAAATTGAACAAAGCAATACAAGAATTCGAAGTAAAATTTTCATAAGTTGATTTTTATGTATTTCTAATTTTTTGTTCCCATTTCCATGCAGAATCCATGGCATCATCTAAATTTAACTGTGTTTTCCAGCCAAGAACTTTGTTGGCTTTGGTCGTTTCTGCATATGCTGCTGTAATATCGCCTTCTCTTCTGTCTACAATTTTATAGTTTAATACCTTACCAGAAACGCGTTCAAAGGATTGTATGGCTTCTAAAACAGTACTTCCTTTGCCTGTTCCTAGATTAAAAAATTCATAATTTAATTCGTTTTTATGTTCTAACAAGCGCTTTAGTGCTACAACATGAGCTTTCGCTAAATCAACGACATGAATATAATCCCTAACACACGTACCATCTGATGTTGGGTAATCACCACCAAAAACGGAAAGTTGCTCACGCATACCTATACCTGTTTGTGTAATAAATGGCACTAAATTTTGCGGTACTCCAATAGGTAATTCGCCTATTTCAGTAGAAGGATGCGCTCCAATTGGGTTAAAATACCTCAAGGCTATAGCATTGATATCATCGTTAACTTTACAGGTATCTCTTATAATTTCTTCGCCTATCTGTTTTGTATTACCGTATGGCGACTCTGCAGGTTTTACAGGTGCATTTTCTGTAATTGGTAATTCATCTGCTTGGCCATATACTGTACAAGATGAACTAAAAATAAAATTCTTTTTAGATAACCCTTTTAATTCTTGTAGCAAATAAACTAACGTGGTGATATTATTTTCATAATACTTTAAGGGTGCTTCTACACTTTCTCCTACAGCTTTACTTGCTGCAAAATGAATAACGCCCACAATATCACTATGACGTTTAAAAAAATCTTGGACGTCTAATTTTACTTTTAAATCTAATTGTTCAAAAAGTGGCTTTTTCTTTGATATCGCTTCAATACCATCTAATACTTTTACTGTAGAATTAGATAAATCGTCAATAATTACAACGTCAAATCCTTCATTCTGTAATTCTACAACGGTATGCGAACCAATAAAACCCAGTCCTCCTGTAACTAATATTTTCATGTTTTAAGAATTGCTATTTATAAAATTAAGCACAGTGCTTGTTATAAAATTAATTTGTTCATCATCTAATTCTGTATGCATTGGTAATGAAATTACTGTTTTTACGAGTTGATTAGTTACTGTAAAATCAGCTTCATTATAACGCTCATCGCTGTAAGCTTTTTGTCTATGCAATGGAATAGGATAATATACACCACAAGGTATGTTATTGCTTTGCAAATGAGCAACCAAAGCATCTCTATCTACACCTTTTAAATTTAACGTGTATTGATGAAATACGTGTTCATCACTGTGATCATCAGCATCTAAACCTGTCGGTGTAATAATACTTGGATGATTTTTAAAGGCTTCATTATATTTTCTGGCTGCACTACGCCTTGCTGTATTATACGAATTAAGGTGTGGTAGTTTTGCATCTAAAACGGCAGCTTGTATAGAATCTAACCTTGAGTTTACACCTACCACATCATGATGATAACGCTCATACATTCCATGGTTTACAATCCCTCTAATACGATGTGCTAAAGCATCATTATTTGTGAAAATTGCACCACCATCACCATAACAACCTAAGTTTTTTGAAGGAAAAAAAGAGGTCGATGCAACATCTCCAATAACACCTGCTTTAGTTTTTCGGCCATCGCTATGTGTATAACTTGCACCAATAGCTTGCGCATTATCTTCAATAACAAAAAGATTATGAGCCTTAGCCAATGCCATAATATCATCCATCTCTGCTGGCAAACCGAACAGATGTACAGGTACTATCGCTTTTGTTTTTGGGGTAATTGCCTTTTTAATAGCATTAACATCAATGTTAAATGTAACTGGATCAACATCCACTAAAACGGGTGTTAATTGCAATAATGCAATAACTTCTACAGTTGCAGCAAATGTAAAATCTGCCGTAATCACTTCGTCTCCAGGCTGTAATCCTAAGCCCATCATAGCAATCTGCAAAGCATCTGTACCATTAGCACAAGGAATAACGTGTTTTACGCCTAAATAGTCTTCAAGATTTTTTTGAAATTGATGTACTTTAGGACCATTAATAAATGCTGCACTATTCATTACCTCTTCAATGGAAGGATCTACAACATCTTTTATTTTTGCATATTGACCCTGAAGGTCAACCATTTGAATTTTTTTCATTCTCTAAGATTACATTTTGGTAAATAATTAAGACCACTAGTTGCTCTGTAAGCTTTAATTTATACTTATGCGTAGTGAAAATCTAGAATCCTAATATGTTTAGCTAATTTCTAATGTATTATGAGCTCTCCTTTTCAAAAATAGGTTCAATTCTATATTTTTTGTTACATTCTCGGTTAAAAACGAAAAGTACAGATGAGCTAAGCGAAAATACAAAATTGTACGCGCTATAACAACGTAATTAATTGAAAGAACTGTATTTTAGCATAAATATTAGTATTTGAAAGCACTCTATTCTATAGGAATTTATATCGCTAGTTTTTTTATTCGAATTTTGGCCGTATTCAATACAAAATTGAAACAAGGTGTTGATGGTAGAAAAAACACCTATTTACAACTTCAAAATTCAATAAAACCTACAGACCATACTTTTTGGTTTCATTGTGCTTCGCTAGGAGAATACGAACAAGGACTTCCTGTTTTTGAAGCTTTAAAGGCAAAATACCCAAATTATAAAGTAGTCCTTACTTTTTTTTCACCTTCAGGATATGAGGTTAGAAAGAACGCTAAAATTGCGGATGTCGTTGTTTATTTACCTTTAGACACCAAGGCAAATGCTAAAAAATTTCTAGATATAGCAAATCCTAATTACACCTTATTTGTTAAGTACGAAATTTGGCCCAACTTTTTAAATGAACTCAAAAAACGACAATTAAAAGCGATACTTATCTCTGCTGTTTTTAGAAAAGATCAAACATTTTTTAAATGGTATGGCAGCTATACCAAATCTGCCTTATTTGCCTTTAACCATATTTTTACTCAAGATAAAAATTCAAAATTATTACTTGAAACCATTGATTATAATACAATAACAGTTTCTGGTGACACAAGATTTGATCGTGTTAATAACCAATTAAACACAGACAATACCGTTGCCTTTATTGAAGCTTTTAAAAATAATAAAACATGTATTATTTTTGGAAGCACATGGCCAGAGGATGATAAACTATATCTCGATTTTATTAATTCTAATACTAATCCGAATATAAAATTTGTTATCGCTCCACATAACATAAAGCCTAGTTATATCACCTCTTTAAAATCACAATTACGTGTAGAAACCGTTTGTTATTCTGAATTAAATGACCAATTAGATCTTTCAAGCTATTCTGTTTTTATCCTAGATACTATTGGCTATTTAAGCAAAGTATACCGTTATGCTGATATGGCTTATGTTGGTGGAGGAGCTGGTACTACAGGACTGCATAACATATTAGAACCTGCTGTTTTTGGCATTCCGATACTAATAGGAAAAAACTACGATAAATTTCCTGAAGCGCAAAGGCTAATTGATTTAAAAGGTGTTATTAGTGTACCCAATGCTACTGCATTTAATACTACTTTAGCAACATTAATTACTGACGAAACGCTTAGAAAAAATCAAGGTAATATTAATAAAAACTATATAGATTCTAACAAAGGGGCTGTCCATAAGATTATGAAATATTTAGAAGCTTAGACCTATATTTTCAATTACAACGTTATGGTTCTAAACGTTAGATTTATTCTTGGTTTTTTTACTTTTTTAGTTGGTGGTAAACGGTGTAACCAATTGGTTTGTGTTGCTCCTTTCATTACTAAAAGACTTCCTTTTTCGAGATAAAAATCTACCTTTTGTTTGGTCACTTTATGTTTAAACATGAATTTACGTTCCGCACCAAAACTCAATGAGCCAATTGCACCATTTTTTTTTAAATCTTTTTCTCCATCACTATGCCATGCCATGCCTTCTTCGCCTGTATGATATAAATTAAGCAAACAAGAGTTATAGGTTTCTCCCGATTTCTTTTCTACCAGTTCCTTTAGTTCTAAAAGTTCTGTAGTCCAAGGCAAGGCGTACTTTGTAGTGTTAGAATAGGTGTAATTAAACTCCTGATCTCCATACCAAGCCACCTTACGCTTGGTAACAATAAGCTTCCCAAATAGTATGGCTTTATCATTTTCCCAATTAATATTACGAAGTAATCTTTCATAATAATCTTGAGCTTTTTTTATAGGCATTATAGGACCATAATAATTAACGATGCCATCAAATGGAAGGTGGTTTAAATTTATGTCCGCATTAAATAAATCCAAAAGAAATCATTTTAAATGGTATTCTAAAACTTAGAATTTACTAGTCTATACATTAATACTGCGGTAATTTTTGCTTGTCTTTCTACCGTATTTAAATTACCAGATTCATAGATTGTATGATCTCCACCACCTCCTGTTAGTCCTAAACCATCAATGGCCATATCTACATATTCTGAAGTAAATGATATATCGGCAGCTCCAGCATGTCTTGGGTTAACCGCAGTCACTGAGCCAAACCCTAAATCTTCGCTTACAGTATTAAAATAATTTAACAACTTTGTATTTCCTTCTGATAATGATAATGGCGGATAACCTCCTGAAGAAAACACAAGTTGTGCTTCGGTTTTTGGATAGCTTTCAGAAACAATCTTTTTCATAGTTTCTTTTGCTTTTTTTAATTGGTCTAAAGAAACTGCTCGTAAATCGCCACGTACTATGGTTTCTTGAGAGACCACATTAGATTTTCCATAAGCATGCCCTCCAGTTGCATCTGCATCTGGCTTTAATGCTGTACCTCCAATTATAAAACCAGGATTAAATGTTAAGTTTTTTTCTTTAGAGAGTTGTTTGTAAAATTCATTTAAAATCCTCGATGTCTCATAGATTGCACCTACGCCTACATCATCCAAAAATATTTGCGAAGAATGGGCCCGAACACCAGACACTTTAAGTTCCCAATCTAACGAACCTCTACGAGCAACAACAATCGTTTTGGGGTTGTTATCCCCATTTTCAAATCCTAAGGCTATATCAGAACGTTTTGCGGCTTCTATTAAATCTTTTTTAGACAATTCTAGAGGCTTTCCACTTTTTTCTTCATCACCTGTCATAATAACTTCTATGGTCATATCCTCTAATACACCTGCATTTTTTAAGGCTTGTAATGCTAAAATGATAATCACGTCACCACCTTTCATATCGGCAACACCAGGACCTTTCATAATAGAATCGTTTTCCATAGTATATTCTTGCAAAGGGCTATCTAATTCAAAAACAGTATCTAAATGTCCTATCATTAAAATCTTTGGTCCTTTTGTACCTTTTTTTGTCGCCACTAAATGTCCGGCTCTGCAATATGCCGTCCCGTCTGTAAGTTGAGTTTGAAACCCTAGTTTATCGAGTTCATTTTGAAACAATGTACCAACCGCTCTAACACCTTCAAAATTCATTGTACCGCTATTGATATTAACAGACGTTTTTATCAATTCAATAGCACCATCTAGATGTTTATCAACTGCTTTCACAATTTTTCGTTCTAGTCTATTGTTTTGTGCAAAACCAAACATTGACATCGTTAACACTACTAGAGCAAAGGGTATTTTCTTATTAAAGACTTTAAAAGGTATCATAGGAAGTGGTTATAAATATTCTATCTGTAAATTTAATATTAATAGCAGTTGTGAGATTAAAAAAAACAAGAAATTAAAGTCCAAACCCTATCTTATATACGTATATACCAAAGTTGTACAGAGAATAATTCAAAAATTAATGTTAAAATTACGTTGAAATTACTATTTTCGTGCATTAACAAAAATTAACACTAAAACTATTAAAATGAAAAAAGTTGTATTAAGTTTAGCACTAGTTGCTGTATTAGGATTATCATTTACTTCTTGTAGAGAAACTGCTGAAAATGCTGCTGATGCTGTTGAAAACGCTGCTGATGCTACAGGTGATGCTTTAGAAGATGCTGCTGACGCTGCAGGAGATGCTGTAGATAGCGCTGCTGATGCTGTAGAAGGTGCTGCTAATGATGCTGTTGATGCTGCTGGTGATGCAGTTGATGGCGCTAAAGAAGCTGCTGGTGATGCTGTAGATAGCGTAAAAGAAGGTGCTGCTAACGCTGTTGATAGCGTAAAAGAAACTGCTAGTGATGCAGTAGACAGTGCTAAAGAAGCTGGAAAAAATGCAGTTGACGGAGCAAAAGAAGCAGGTAAAAGTGCTGTAGATAAAGTAAAAGGAATGTAATATTTCTTTTATCTAAAATACAAAAAGTCTGATGTTATATCAGGCTTTTTTTTGTGGCAATTTTTACAGAATTTACATAGTAGATTCACTTAATTTAAGATTACTAGGTATCACAACTGTTTGTAATTTATTAGTGTCATTTTTTAAACTATCAATTAATAACTTACAAGATATCTCACCTATTTCGTGTGCTTTTTGATGTATTATTGAAATTTTAGGACTTGCTAAGAGTGGCGTGTGATCAAAACCAAAACCTAGAACTGACAGGTCCTTTGGAATATTTCGATTTAATTTCTTTGCCATATTTATAGCCACTATTCCGGTAATATGGTCTATGGACAAAATGGCATCAATTGTATCATTAGCCTTCAAATAATCATGTATTGTTTTTTCTATATCTGTATCTACGGCATGATCTAATTTTAAAATATGAGGTTTTAATTTATGATCCTCTAATGCCTTAACATAACCTTCAGTTCTCAATTTACCTACGCTGAGTTCTTCAATATTACTTACCAATAAAATGTGCTTTCTTTTTTCTGTTTCTATTAGATATGTAGTTGCGTCATATACCGATTGAAAATCATCAACTATGACCTTATTACATGTGATTTCATTAACGACTCTATCAAACATTAATACAGGAAGTTTACTATCAATAACCTCCAAAATATGCGCAGTCTCATTTTTTACCTGACTTTCTCTTGCAACGGCCATTATAAATCCATCAACACTTCCATTAGACAACAATTCAAGACTCCGTTTTTCCTTAATAAAAGTTTCATTAGACAAACACACAATGATATCATAATCGTTATTTGTTGCCGTCTTTTCTATACCGTGTAACACCTCAGCAAAAAACGGATTTGTAACCGTTGGAAGTATAACACCGATGGTTTTTGATTTATTTGTTTTTAATTGCTGTGCTATTCTATTGGGTTTATAATTAAGTTTTTCGGCTAACCCTTTAACACGTATTCTTGTATTTTCACTTATTTCATGACTATCATTTAGTGCTTTTGAAACGGTAGAAACCGAAATATTTAAGAGCTTAGCTAATTCCTTTAGTGTTGTCATACTTTTTAAATTAAAAAGAGCGTATAATATACGCTCTTTAATTCTGATATTAAAAAATTCTTATATCAGTTTTTAATCAATTTCATCGTTTGTGTACCCAAAGCTGTTGTAATTCTGGCTAAGTATATACCGTCATTAAATTCTGATGCATTTATTTCTACTTCAGAAGATTCAGGATGCACCATAACAACGTTTTTCCCTAAAATATCCAGGACTTCTACACTTACCATAATAGTATCTGTAATAATATGCCAAGCATCTACCGCAGGATTAGGATACACTCTAAGATTGTCTAATTGCGACCCAACCGATGCTATGCTTAAAGTTTGTTGTGGCGCATTCCATACATAGCTCTGCGTTTTGTTTCCATCTACCTTAATATATCGGTTCGTAAAAGTTCCATCTGTTGAAGTTTCAGGATCTCCAGGATTAAAACTTTCTTGATCAGTCCAACCATCAACGGTGAACTTAAATTGGTAAGCAAACTCTTCTAACGTCAGGGTTTTTTCCCAAATACCACTTCCCATATCTGTCATTTCATTTCCACAAGATCCACACCATGCTCCAAATCCTTGTGAATTAAAGTTTTCACCATTCACAAAAACAGTTCCTATGGTTCCTGTATAACCACTCATATCAACAGATAAGGTAACGGTAAAAGGGCCATCATTGCCATCCGTATTTTCTGCACATGCACCAAACATTGCTGTTGGTAACACCATATCGGCACCTGCAACAACTAATCTTCTATTGGTATTACCATAATTAGTAATTGTACAAATATCACCTTGAGAAAAGCTATCTTGGCCTGCCCAATTATCGAACGTAAATTTATACTCATATTCACCATCATTTAAAGGCAAAGTTGCCTCCCAAATTGTTCCTGAGGTATTTGTCAATGGATTTGCATCTCCACTCCATCCATTAATACTTCCACTTACATAGGCTTGTGTAAATGTTTGTCCTGCCATATCCACACTAAAAGTAATATTACTTTGAGCAAAGGATACTATGCTAACTATTAGCATTGAAATTAAAAATGTAGTTTTTTTCATAATTGTTTATTTATTTATAGTTATTAATTTATAAAAAAAGTTTCAGAACTCCAATTACAACATCGTCTTTCGTCTATTTAATTCTTCTCTAACTTCATTGGCACGTGCTTCCGTAACATCATAATTTCGCATGATATACATGGCAATAAGAGTTCCTAAAATTGGAAATCCAGAAAAGAATAACCTTAAACCAGATATGGCACTTTCTGGCTGCACTTCTAATGCAGAATCAAAACCTATAATAGTTAAAATGACTCCACTTAATCCTCCTGCAATCCCAAAACCAAACTTGACCATCCACCAATATATCGCTCCAAAAACACCTTCTCGTCGTTTCCCTGTTTTTAACTCATCTAAGTCAATCACATCTGCGGTCATTGACATCATTAATGTAAACAATCCGCCAATTCCAAATGAGAAAAATGGTAAAGCAAATAGAAACATATAAGGTTTACCAGGAATAAATAAAAACCATAACATTATATAACCTGCTACGGAAATGCCTTGTGAGACCATAAATGCTTTTTTCTTTCCTAACACTTTAGACATTTTGGCAACAATAGGTATTACAATAAATGTAGTTACTATGGCGCCAATACTACCAAATAATGTTGGCCAAATACCTGCTGCTTCTGCATCGCCATTAAAAAGATAATATACAATTATAAAAAAGGTAAAACTGGCAACGGTATTAAATGCATTGAACACAAAAAATGTAGCAAAACATAATTTTTTAAATGCCGCAGACTTAAAAGCTTCAACAAAGTTATTTCCTATTTCTTTTAAACTACCACCTATATTCTTTAGAGTTAATGGCGAATAATCTTCATTAAGCGTAGATTTACTATTGATAAAAATCGCTGGAACCATAGCACAAATGGCAAATATAACACCAACCCAAACTGCTAGTTCTCTTACAGCAATATCAGCTGTTGAATACCATTCTGGATCGTACATAATTACCCAAAACCAAGGTGCAATTACCCATGCCCATTGACCAATCCATTGAGCGATCGCCATGATGCTTGTTCGTTCATGAAAATCATTGCTCATTTCATAACCCATCGCTACATAGGGCACACTAAATATGGTTAAACCTAAATAGAATGCAAAAGAGGTTAATAAGAAATACCAAAAATTATAATCTAGAGTATTCTCTCTAAACAATTGCCACATAAAAATAAAAGCGATACCCATTATTACCGCACCAATAAAAACATATTGACGTCGCCTACCAAAACGTGATTTTGTATTATCGGAAATATAACCCATAATTGGGTCTGTAATAGCGTCAAAAATTCTTGGTGCCAATGACACCACACCCCACATCCATCCCGGAAAACCTAAATCTTTTACCAATACCACAATAAAAATACCGATAACTGCTGGGAACATTTGGTTGGCAAGCATACCAACTCCAAATGCTATTTTTTGACTTAGCGATACTTTATTTGCTGTAATAGACATCTTAATTAGTTTTTGTAGGTATTATTATGGTTTGAATAGCTTGAGGATTAATTTTCACTTTTGCGGTTTCTTCTTCTAGTGTTAATGTAAAATCCTTTGAAGTTTTACCTTCGTTAAATAATACAACTGCAATAGAACCATCTGGATTTTTAGCGGCTGTAACCATTAAGTCTATATTTGTGTTTTCTACGCCAATAACCTTAGCATTTGGTCTTATATATTTGCTAAAATGAGCCATTGTATAGTATAAAGGTGTAAAGTAGACTTCGTCAGAATCTGTATCTACAATTACAGGAGCAACACACCAGTTTTTAAACCAATTTGGACCACCTTGTTTATCTAACACCATATTCCAGTCTACCCATCCATCAACCCAATTGTTTAGGCAACCAATAATATCTCTAGCATAGCGATTTACTGGTGCATATTTAGGGTGTAAGTGTTTGTCTTCTGCTGATGCCCAATCCCAACCCCAATCTGTAGCTTCTTTTTTCCAATACCACGCATCATCCTGCCATTTTGGTATTTCAGAATCGACACAGCCTTCAGTTTCTATAAGATATTTATTAGGCGCTTTGTGATGAGCATATTGTAATTCTTCGGGGAAATAATCGAAAGTACTTTCGTACCAATGTATTGCTAATCCATCAAAATATTTTGATGATAACTCATCTTTATACATCGCATCTACCCACTCTTTAATTCCTTTTCTGTTTTGGTCATATCCCAATATATTGACATCTCCAAAACCATCATCTTCTAATTTTGGGCCTAAATGGTTTTTTACAAAATCGGCTTCTTCTTCTGGCGAAAAGTGCATGCTCTCCCAGTTATGACCATTACCATGAGGTTCATTTATTGGTGTTAAACCCCAAATATTTATACCTTCTGCTTTATAGGCATCTAAGTATTTTGAAAAATACAATGCAAATGCATCATAGTATTCTGGCAATAATTTTCCACCAACGTAGGCTTTATTGTCTTTCATCCATGGTGGAGATGTCCAAGGTGAGGAAATAATTTTAAAACCATCTTGAGAAATAGCTTGAGCCTCCTTAATCATTGGTATTAAATCGTCTCGGTCTTCATCAATACTAAAACTCTCCATTTCTTTATCATCCACTTTTGGAGCGTATGTGTAATTATTTAATGAAAAATCACAAGATGCAATATGTGTTCTGGTTAACGAGTAACGGGCACCATCTTCTGCGAAATACGCTTGAAGAATAGTATCTCTATTCTTTTTACTCAACTTATTTAATAAGTAAGCTGACGACTCTGTAAACGACCCTCCAAAACCTGTAATGGTTTGAAACTGTTGTTCTGGTAATAATTTTATAACGGTTAACGTGTCTGCTGTAGAACGTTCCGTTATTTTAGTGAGTTTATGACCACGTTCTGAAGTTTCGTAAACCTCAACGTCTAAGCTTTTAATTTCTTTTTTTTCAGATGTACAACTGATTACAGTAAGAATTAAGAATACGATTGTACTATATCTCGATAATTTCATGTGCCTTTATTTGTTGTTTTAGTAGTATAATTGGGCAACTACACCCCTAAAGTCCCTTAAGGGACAGTCCAAATAGTTTAATTTTTAGTTTTATTTACATTTGTATAAATGTATTTGACAACATCAAATACTTGTTTTTTGTTTCTATCGATGTCTACAATGCCCCAAAATTCTTCATTAGGGCTACCATCAAAAGGAACTCCTGTACTGTTTGGTGCTGTTCCTCCGGTATCTTGTACATTATTATTTCCTGCTTTCCACCAACCATCTGTAAATTGAAATAAAGTAACTCCTGAGCAAATATCTTGTCCGTTAAATGTGGCATTCAAAATAATTTCTGTAGCATCAGCTTGCATTGATTCATTAACACCTTGTTTATATTTATCGGTAGCCATTTGCATATAACTATCAGCTCCTGTTTCAGACAAATACATGGGTTTGTCACTAACTTTTTTCCATTCTTTAAATATAGTTTCTGGTCGTACGGAACGATATACATTCATGCCCCAAACATCGATATTTGGACTCAAGGATCGTGCTAATTCTTTTGGCAAATCGCCATGTGCCGTAGTTACAGGATGAAATGGATCGTTTTTATGAATTACAGCTGCAGCTTCATTCATAGCTTTATACCAATTTTTAATATCGCCATCAAACCATTCTGGATGATAGTTATATTCGTTACCCAATTCCCACATTAAAATAGCGTTGTGGTTTTTATATGTATTGACGTAATCTATAAATGTGCCCGAATAAATATCATTTTTTCCGCCTTGATTGTATCCAAAACCCATAATAATTTTTATACCAGAATTACTGATTTCATCAAGAACGCTTTCTTCTAGAATTGGCGCATACACTCTAATTGTATTGACGCCAGCCTCTACCATGAGCTTTAGGTCTTCAGTCAAAGTTCCAAAATCTCTTTTAGTTGAATCACCTTTAGGTACAGGATGGTAGCAAATACCTTTAATGACATACACCTCTTCATTTAACAATAATTGCCGACCAGAAACAGATACAACATCTTGTTTTACTGTAAGGTCATCTGCAGCATTAGTGTCTAGATTTTTTGTTTCATTTTTACATGAGACCAACCCAACTAACAGAGCAGCTATGCATAATATTTTTCTCATTTTTAGTCTTTTGGATAATCTGTATTTGGTACCAAAACGGTTTTCATTAACATCTCTAAATTGCCATCATAGGTTTTAGTAATTGGTTTCCCATCTCTTGTTAAACCTTCAAAAACACCTTCGTCAACCATTTGCCATAACGGATATTTGGCTTCGCTATTTAAGTTTATTAAGCCAAAGTGATTTTCAGAACCCAAAGGATTTTGACCATCTTTCCATTGTTCATCAAAAGCTTCGAAATAGAAACAAGATATATTGGCTTTATTTGTCCACTCGCGCATATGCTTATAATACAACCCTTGTTTATATTCATCTGTAGCTCTAGAACCATTTTTACCATAATGCCCATTAGAGACGGATGCCCAACCTGTTTCACCTATGTAAATCGGTTTGGAAACACCAATACTAGCCATGTAATTTGAAACACTATCGTACTGTGCTTTAGCAAAATTCATGGCTCTTAACATGGCCTTATCTACCTGTTCTTTTTCTGACAAATCTGCTTCATTTTCTGGCACTTCCCAGAATCCTGAATTGTAATGCGATTGATGATAAGGATAGGTATGCATTGAAATATAATCTACAGCATTAGCCAATTGCTCTAATTCTTCAGTATGATAACTTGCATCTCCTCCGCCCCATGATGAAAAATCGTCTGAGCTCGTTATCCATAAGTCTGCTGGTAATTCTCCCGATTTTTTTAGGCCTTGAAGATGATTCACCCATTTTAAAATAATCGCAGGTTCTACATAATAACTTGTAGCCCATTTTACCATGGCTTCATTTCCAACGGCTAATATTTTCACAATGTTTGGATACTGTTTTGCCAATTCTACTGCGGTTTTAACCTCAATAGGATTACGTTCACTTTCTTCAGAATGAATTGGCTCGCCTACTTCCCAGTTGAATGCATTTTTACAATCAATCCAAATACCTAACATCACGTACATTTCAAACGTTGCATCTTCTTTTTTCAGTTCGGTAATGGCTTTCAATACATTCTCGGCATGAGCAAAATGGACATTATATGTTCTTAGCACCTTTACTCCCATGGCACTTAGTATTTTTATATCCTCTTTTAACTGACTGAGTGTTGGCTGTAAGTCTCTATTCTTTTCCCTATAACCTCCATAAGACATCGCCAGATAATCTGAATTTCCTAAAATATCTTTTGCACTTACTGGTTGCACTTCTTTTTCTGGACTGTTTTCATCTTGCTTCTTATGATCATCTTTACACGACAACACGATTAAAAAAACAAATACACAAACGACTAATTTTAAACACTTGTCCATTACTTTCCTTTATTTTGATTTTATAGAAACTATTATTTTATTGACTTCACCAGTACGCTTAAAAATCTTTTCACTGGTAACGACATCGAGCTCTAAACCTTTAAACTTTAATAATGAATCATCTGAATTTACAACTTCAATAGCATTGTTGGTGCCTTGCTGAAAAATTATTGGGACTTGACAATAAGTAAAACAAAGTGATCCTTTTTCTAATGAAACCGTCTTTTGTGTTTTATCAATCCCCGTGTAATTAAAATCTTTAGCGTCGCTTAAAAACTCCTCACTTCTCAAAAGTCTTGGGTTAAAAAACAATTTACCATGGGCTACAAACACACCCAATTCTCCAAAACGACACAACACATCTTCTTTTACTTGCCCTGTCATTCCTGGTTGCTGTGCGCCTTTGCCTCCTGGTGTATGTGAATAAGGATCGGTTGGAAAAGCACCATATAACTCTGGCGATTTATGAACACCAATACCTGCATTTATTTCATAATAATGCTCTAACAATCTTCCTATAACGTCTTCACTTTCATTTTTTGAAACTGCCAATAAGCAATTTTCTTGTACGGCTAATAATAATTTAGAAACCATATGCCAATATATAGATCCTAACCCTTCATATCCATAAAAAGTACCAGAACGACCTGTAAAGGATTTATGATCAAACATGGCTTCAAAAATGTCTAATAATAAGTTTTTTTCAGCCTTAATTAAGGCATCATATTTTCCTTCAGGCAATGCATGCAATGCCGCTCTTAGGCTATCTGCATTATTAAAATTTCCGTTAAAGTGATACTCACCCGTAACATC
Organism: Winogradskyella eckloniae; assembly: GCF_013249045.1. Taxonomy (GTDB): domain Bacteria; phylum Bacteroidota; class Bacteroidia; order Flavobacteriales; family Flavobacteriaceae; genus Winogradskyella; species Winogradskyella eckloniae. The sequence goes on along the minus strand of NZ_JABRWP010000010.1, from coordinate 51,921 downwards.
CTGCTCAATAATCTGCTTATTATTATCCGCGAGCAATTGCTTTAATAATTTTGATTGTTCTACTGATTTAGCCGGAATCGTATTTCTATCTACAAAGCGTGCTAATTGTTTATTCGGATACAAAATATAACTGTATTGATCTGGCCTAAACAGTGCACTAGCTTTTAAAGCATCTAACAGACTGAGCGCCTCCTTGGGTTCTAAATATCCTGAACTTAAGACAGCAACCTGACCTTCTAACATTTCAGATAAATACGATATAGAAATTTCTTGATCATTCTCAACGGTCATTAAATTATAGGCATGATACAAATTATCTGAACGTTTATTAGCCTCTATAGTATGGTCTAAATACTGTTTTAACACCGTAAAAAAGTCAAGCAAATTGTTTTTAGAAATGGCATCCTTATCACTTGAAAAACCTAATTCATAGATTTTTAATCTATAATCACTTCCTGCAGAGCCAAGACCATCTAAAATAGTTTTGCGGACTTTATCTGACACTTTACCTGATAATGCGTGGACATTATCATTTAATGTTAACACTACGTTTTCAAAAAATGATTTTAATTCTGATGAAAGCAAATAGGTTTCATCTGATGTTTGATTTACAATGCCTTCAAAGAAATTAATAAAACGTCTCAGATAATACAGCGTAACCATAGACACTCCATTACCAACCAAAGCATTATTGGCGTCGTTCCATTCTGGTCGTTGTGTGTTTAACCAAATTCCGCCTTCTGGTATAAAATTAGACACTTTAGCCAACACTGTTGCTAATAATTTCTCAACTAAATTAACTTTATGAATAAAGTAATTTTGGTCTCTTAGCAATGCGCCATCAGCGCCTAACCTTTGCTTTACTGTATTTATTTTCTCATCTAAAGCATGATCAAAATCAATAGTGTCTTTAGGATTTTTTAATGTCTCTTGATAGCTCCTAATCTTGTATGGTACATTGGCATACACAAATACATCTTGACTAAAACTGTTTGCTAGTTTATGTGGTGCATGCTTTTCAATGAACTCCAAGAACTTCAATAAATAAATAATTTGATGATCTCCCCAATACCCAATGTATGACCATGGATCATCTGGTTCTATGGTTTCCCAATCAAATCCATCTTTAGTTACACGGTATGGATTGTAACCTTCAAATGTCGTTGCATTTAAAAATTTATGAATCATGCCTTCCATAAACTCCGGATAAGCATGTGCTAACGTTTCCCAATTCTGAAAAATATCTCTCCAGTTGCCTTGGTAATCTAGAATTTTAGAGCCATCAACCTCACTTCGCGTATTAATAGAAAACTTATTCCAAGGTCGGCTTGGATCTCCATGTCTTCGACTAAACTTTAAGGGCAAATATTCATAACACAGGCGTTTAAAATTACTATCATCGTCCTGATCTGCAATGTTTTTTATAAACTCTACCTTGAAAATATCTGGAAGATTGTTTAAAATAGCCTCCTTACTTTTTGATACTTTTACATTGGCCTTAGCCATGTATTTTAAAAAATCTGCTTTTTCAATGTTATAATCATCATCAAAAATACCACCTCTCATAATATTGAAAAGCGTATTTGCAAAATGACGTGTATCTCTTAGTTTATCATCCGTTAATTGAATACCATCTGAAGCACCAACCAATGCAATAAGGTGCTCTGTACCTGCATCAATATCTTCTTGCACAAGGGTTTCAATAGCGGTATTGTGTTTTATTTTTTCGAAAATATTATTAACGGCACTTACCGTCTGATTCACATCTGCTACCAACATCCATTTTTTCTCTTCAGCAGGACTTAAATGACTAGTTTTGGATAGAAAATAAGCGCCCTTTTCTGCCCTAATATCATTTTCTTCTACAAGGGCTTTTCCATTTCTAAAATTATCTAACTGTAACGCTGAAATTAAATGCGTTGGATTATCTAATCCTGTTGACCACACAGTATTTGCTTTTAAAGCTTCACTAGGCTCTGCTTTATCTACTATGATGGCGCTTAATGCAAAAATACCAATACCAGAATCTGCTTCTAACTCACATTTTTTATAAGCATCAATTAAATTACTAGTCGCATTTTGAAATACAGAATCTAAGCCATAGGGTAAAATATTCTGAATGCCATCTAAGAATGTTACATTAACAAGTTCTTCAGAATTATTTATAATACTAGACTTTCTAACAAAACCATATTGATCACTTGTGTTCCACTCATATCTGAAGGTAAGTTTTAAATCTTCATTGATTTCTTCAAAAAGTACTTTATTACCATAACTGTTTTTATACAAATTGCGTTTGGTAGCATAAACCCCTTGGTAACGATTAGAAAACGGTTCCCATAAAAATGTTTTGTCATCTTTATGCACCTGAAATATAGTTTTACTTCCTGTGGTTTCTAATGATTCTGTGATTTTATCATCCGTGTAATAAGGAAATAACGCATTGTTAGAATCTTTACGACCTGCAGATAATGCTCCGTTACTTGAAATAAACAACCAGTGATTAGAATTGCTTACCAAACTCATAAAGAATGGTCGCATTTTATCACTGTTAGAGATTTTGTAATACGTTTCATTTTGAAGCGTTACAAGTTCTCCTTTGACTTCAAATTCATCGTTTGAAGCGATTTTATTTCCTATGTAGATTGGATTTTTTGTCATTGGTAAATTATAATTTCTAATCGTATTTTTAAATAAAGTTTACTGAATATGATAATATTTTCGTAATCAATGTTATATATGATTTAGCTTGAATTTCATTTAGATAATAAGGTCGAGCACAAAAAACTCGACCTTTTGTAACTTAAACTTAACTCAATTAATCGTTATGTGTTTTTATTGATAAACTCTTATATAATCTACTTCCATTGTATCTTCAGTGAATGCAGGATCAATGGTGCCTCCTAGCGTCCCTCCCATTGCAATATTCATTATAAAAAAGAAGTCTGCATTAAATGGTAAATCGGGATTATTTGTTAATGTCATAAAAGGGACATCGTCTAATGCTATTTTTATAGTGTCTTCATTCCATTCAATAGAATAAATATGAAATTCTGTTGACGCATTGGCAATTGCTGTAGTTTCGCCATAACTCGCATTTGCATTTGTGCCATTATCAAACCAATGACATGTTCCTAAAGTGGTGTCTTTATCCCAACCTGTTTGTTCCATGATATCCATTTCACCACAATGAGGCCAACCTACAGTTGGAAAATTAGAACCCAACATCCATATGGCAGGCCATGTACCTTCGGATGCTGGCAATTTAGCTCTTATTTCTGCTTTTCCGTACGTAAACTGTTGTAGACCTTGAGATTTAATTCGTGCTGATGTATATCCAGTGCCATCAGCTTTAGCTGTAATTTTCAAAGATCCACCTTCTACAATAACATTTTCCGCGTTGTTAGTATACGTTTGAACTTCTTGGTTTCCCCAACCACCAGCACCTAAGTCGTACGTCCAATTGGCTGGATCTGGTGCTCCATCTACATCAAACTCATCAGACCAAACTAATTCGTAAACTATGACAACATCTTCCTCTTCTTCTTCAGAAGTTATTGTAAACCACCAATCAAATTCTCCGTTACCATCTGTAGATCTTAAAACCAATTCATTAGGTACAGATCTATCAAAAATCTCATAATTATGACTTCCACCAATGTAATATGAAATAAATCCTATGCCACTTAAACTTATGGTTTCTACACCTCCTGGCGCAATTAAAACATAGTCTTCTACGAAGTCAGAATAAGGTAAATTCTCTACATCTGCTCCGTTTTCCGTTCCTCCAGATCCTAAATCACTTATTAACCCAACTCTGCCAAAAACAGTACCTGAAGTATCTGTACCTGCCTCATCATTTGTGTGATTTGTGATATAAGTAAATGAACCGTCTGCGTTAAACATAAAGCGATCATCATACATACCTACTCCAACTTTTTCATCAGGACCAGCACCATACCATTCTGCTGGTACAGTTCCTCCAACAGGACCTAAACCAAAATGTCCTGCACCTTCTGATTTCATTCTCCAAACTTTAGTGCCGTCTCCGATTAAAGTATCTAGCAAATCTTGAGGAGGTGAGTATGTTGCTAAAACTTCAATTGTAGTTGAAATAGAGGTAGACAAGCCACCTGTTCCATAAGCAATTACAGTGACATCATAAGTATTAACACCTAAATTAGTGAACAATGCCTCAAGCTCTCCTGAAGGTGCATTTCTCTCTGTTTCATTATAAAAATATTTATAACTTATAGCATTATCTGCGTAAGCAACAAAATTAACTACACCACTACCATCTCCATATAGATTTGAATCATCTTGTCCAAAAATTTCTGAAGATATAACCAAGTTACTTGGTGCTACAATATCTCCTATTGATGCATCATCTTCTTGACAACTGAATAGACATAGAAAAACGCCTAAAAGTGCAACCGAATTAAATATTAAATTTTTCATTTTCAATTTTTTTAAATTTTAGTAAGCTTATATTGCCAAAATACACCTGCTCCTGACTCAATATATACATCCATTGTACTATTATTATCAGAAAGCGTAACGTTATAAACGATAGACTCAGGAACCGCTACATTAGGTAATTCACCTTGGTTGTTTGCTTTGGGCAAACCAATATAAGCTCCTGTTCCATTAATAGTTAGCGTTCCAGCTGCCTCGTCATAAACGTATGTTGCAGCTGCACTACCATCGTGCGGCGCAACTGGAGCACCACAAGCGTCACTTCCGCCTTGCCAAGGTTCAATCCACGTTTCAGTACCAAGAACATTTGCAAAAGAATTATTTGCACCAAATACATAAGTATCGTCAAAATAACATGATCTATCTGCTACACAGCTATCATCACATGCAAACCAACTTGTATCTCCAACACTAGGACCAACGCCTAAAGATCCACTCTCTGAAGACATTTGCCATGAACCTTCAATTGGTGAACTAACCACTGATGTATCCTTGACCAATCTATATTGCCAAAATACGCCTGCTCCAGACTCAATATAAACATCCATAGTATTGTTATTATCAGAAAGCGTTGCAGTATATGTAATAGAATTAGGCACAGCCACGTTTGGTAACTCACCTTCGTTATTCGCTTTTGGAAGACCAATATATGCTCCAATACCAGAAACAGTAAGTGAACCAGAAACAGCATCAAAAGTATAAGTTGCTGCAGCTGACCCATCATGAGGTGCTACAGGAACTCCACATGAATCAGAACCGCCTTGCCATGGCTCAATCCAAGTTTCAGTTCCTAATACGTTTGCAAATGAACCATCTGCACCAAACACATAAGCATCATCAAAATAACATGATCTTTCAGCTACACAGCTATCATCACATGCAAACCAACTTGTGTCTCCAACGCTAGGACCAACACCTAATGAACCGCCTTCAGAAGACATTCTCCAAGTTCCTGCAATTGATACTTCTTCTGTTGCTGCACGATAAAAATAGATATTATCAATAAATGCAGTTCCTCCATCACCAAAAGGAGTTCCAACATACTTTAATTGATGTATATCGTTAACTGTAAAACCTGTTTGACTTGTAAAATCTGAAATAGGAATATCAATAGTTGTCCATTCGTTAGGCGTTAAATCTACTACAACCGGACGCTCTCCGTTAGAAACACTTATTAAAGAAACTTCTATTGTTTGCAAAACATCTGCTGTCCAAACATCTAAGTGTAAATATTCCATTTGAGAAACATCAATGGCTTCACCTATCTGATTTCCTTGATAACTTAGATTACTGTATTGTAACATTTCATCACCTTCTAAATCGAATAACGACCATCCGCTACCACAACATCCTCCTTGACCCCAATCTGGGAAAAAATCCGAGCCTTCTACATCTGTATATGAAGAACTAAAAATAGAAATAACATCCGCACTTGCTCTAGCTGGCGGAATATCTGCAGATGCTAAAGGCTGCAAAATTGCTGTAACTTCAAATTCTTCTGAATAACTTGTAGTAGCAATTGCGCCTCCCATTGCCTCAACAAATATGGTATAAATACCTGCTTCTTGATAGGTAAATGATATTGTTTCGCCAATATTTACAGTTGTTGGATCCACAGTTGGGTCTTCTCCAAAAGAAACCTCATAGTACATTGCAAAATCTGCAGAAGCCGTTACGTTAACCGTTTTGGATAAAGTTCCATCATTTTCAATAGTAACCACCAAATTTTGAGGTGCTTGAAACGAAACCACTATTGTCTGTGAAATCGTGGTAGACAAATCATTTAACCCATACGCTGTAATTAATACGTCATAACTTCCTTCCTCATATGTATGGTCTAAACTAGAACCTGGTGTAATTGCATCAGACAATTCTGAGCCATCACCTAAGTCAATCACAAAATTTGTTACGCCCTCTCCAAGAGGAGTTAATGTCACTAAACCTGAATTATCTTGAGTTATAGTAACATTTGCAGAAATATTAATTGGTGCTTCTATTGCATCTACAAAATCTGTATTATCATCTTCTTTAGTACAGCCGTAAAAGACTATAACTAAAAGACAAAATCTTAATGTGTGTTTTAGTATTTTCATGCTTGTTTTTTTTTAATATCCAGGATTTTGATTCCAATTACCATTAGAGAATTGAATTTCTTCAATTGGTATTGGGAATAATTCATTTTTATTTGAAGAAAATCCATCAATTTCTGATCCTCTATCAGTTCTCACTAAATCGAAAAAGCGATGTCCTTCACCAACTAACTCTACTCTTCTTTCGTGATATATAGCTTCAGTAAGTGTTGCTCCTAAAGCACTAACTTCATTATCAGTATTTCCAAATGCTCTATTTCTTACTCTATTTAAATAAAGCTGCGCTTTAGCATCATCTATTCCTCCTCTATTAAAAGCTTCAGCAGCCATTAATAATACATCAGCATATCTAATAGCTCTATAGTTGTTAGGATTTGTTAAGTTTTGATCACCTGTATTTAAATCACCTTGTCTAGCAATATATTTTCTGTTATAATACCCTGTATGCTCAAAACCAGTTCCAAATGTAGCTCCTGTATCTGCTGCCCAATCATTAATATCTAAAATTGCAACATCTTTACGTAAATCACCATCTTCAAACTCATCTACAACGTCTTGCGTTGGAACATTAAAACTAAATCCGGAATCAAACATTGGTCCGTTGTAATTTCTAATTCCGTTAAAACCAACAGCTACATTTCCTTCACTACATTGTAGACATCCAAAACCTGCACCTTCAACATCTGTATATTGAACTTCAAAAACAGATTCGATTCCATTTTCTCCTGCGTTTTCAAAAATCGTATCATAATCAGAAACCAAATCGTATGGTCCATTTATAATTAAATTGTCTAAAACTGTAGCTGCTTCTGCAAATTTGTCTTGATATAAATACGCTTTACCTAATAATGCTTCTGCTGCACCTTTAGTAACTCTACCAATTTGAGGTGCTGTATAAGACAAATTAGCTATTGCGTATTCTAAGTCTGACTCAATTAAAGCATAAACCTCTGATACGGACGATCTCGGAATAGTTGTTTCGTCACCTAAACCGAATCTTTGATCTACTTTCAATGGAATACCTCCAAACCACTTTACAAGTTCGAAATTATAATATGCTCTTAAAAATTTAGCTTCTGCTAATATTATTTCTTTTCCTTCAAAATCTATTTTATTTTGAAATTCCAATAAATAATTTGCTCTATTAACACCTGCAAACATCCAGTTCCAAATATCTCTTAAATTACTATTTACAGACGTATGTATCATGTCATCAATTTGCTGAAAACCTATTACATCAGTCGCACTTTCTCCTCCACACAACGTGTTATCTGAAGCTATCTCACCTAACATAACATTTACGTAGGTTGACTGCAGTAAATCATATGTTGCAATTAATGCATTATAATAATCATCTTCAGAATTAAAATAATTTTCTGAATCTATAGAATATACGGGATCTCTGTCAACGAAATCATCGGTACAAGATGGGTAGCAAACTAAAGCTATCAATAAGGCAAGTACCTTTTTTATACTATTATTTTTCATTTTCATGTTTTTTTAAAAGTTTAGATTAAGACCACATAAATACGTTCTTGGAATTGGGTAAAAACCAAAATCAATACCTCCACCAATAGGTGCTCCACTTGTAGCACCAGGATCATAACCTCTATATTTTGTAAATGTGTACAAGTTGTTAACTCCTACATAAATTCTAACTTTATCTACTCCTATTTTTTCAACAACATCATTAGGTATAGAATAACCTATTTGAACATTTTGAATTCTTAAATAAGAGGCATCTTCTACAAAGTAATCTGAAAATACATTATTAGATGTAGACGCTGTAGTTAGCCTTGGCACTGAATTACTAGTTCCTTCACCTGTCCATCTATCTAAAACGTAGTTTAATCTATTTACATCCGTTAACGTTCTTTCATAATTTCTAACCATATCGTTACCGATTGAAGCAAATGCATACGCTGTAAAATCAATATTTTTGAAATTTAAAGTAAGATTAAGTCCCATAGTAACATCTGGAATGGGATCACCAAGATTTGTTCTATCATCTGCATTTATTTCCCCATCATTATTAACATCAACGAATCTTATATCTCCTGGCGATGCTTCTGCACCTAAATCAATTTGTGAAGGGTGCGCACTTACCTCAGCTTGATTTTGAAAAATCCCATCAGTCTTATATCCATAAAAGTAACCTAGAGGTTGACCCGTTTCCATTCTTGAAATGGCTGGTTGACCCACACCAAATGTTCCTCCTTCAACAAAGCCAGTGCTGTTGTTTACTTCGGTTACTTCATTTTTTAAAGTAGTAATATTATAACTTGCCGATATTTTAAAATTATCTGATATATTATCTTTATAATTTACAGCAAATTCAAAACCTCTATTTTCTACACCACCAGCATTTACTGTTGGAGCAGAACTACCAGGTGCAAATACACCTGTAATTCCGGAAACAGGAATGTTTGATATTAATAGATTATCTCTTTTATTAATAAAATAATCAGTTGTAATATCTAGCTTATTATCCAACAGACGAATATCTAAACCTATATCTAATTTTTTTGCTTCTTCCCATTGCAACTCAGAATTTGGCAATTGACCAATTGCAGTTCCGTTGACTAATGAATTATCAAAAATATATGTTGCCTCACCACTCAGTTGACCAACATATCCGTTATTTGGAATTTGATCATTTCCTAATATACCATAACTTGCTCTCAACTTTAATAAGTTAAAAACACCTGAATCATTAAAAAATTCTTCATCTGAAATAATCCAACCTGCCGTTACAGAAGGGAAATAAGCTACCCTATTTTCAGGACCAAATTTTGTTGAAGAATCTCTACGTAACATTGCAGAAAATAAATATTTCCCTTTATAATCGTATTGCAACCTTGTGAAAAAAGATAATCTTCTTTCATCGTAAGAATAAGAACCTACATCTCTAACACCATCGCCTCCTGTTCCTAATGCCAATGAAATATCCGCAAACTCCCACGAATTATTAGGTACATCATAACCTGTTGCAAATAACCCATTTCCAAAAGTCTTAAAAACCGTCGTTCCTCCTGTAAGAGTTACATTATGATCTTCTAAAAAAGTATTTTTATAAGTTGCATACAGATCCAATGAATAATCATTATCATTAATAGAATTTTGGGCAACACTACTTCTGTTTACATCAAAAACTTTTCCTCCATAATCCACAATCTTTGAAAATGATTTACTTTCGCTATTTGTGGTATTGAAACCAATACGTCCTGTAATATTAAGTTTTTCTAGTATTTGATAATCTAAAGAAACTGTTCCATTCAATTTTCTCAAATCATAATCATTAAATGTGTTTGCTATTTGAGCTAGTGGATTTATAATTTCTATACCTAAACCTGCAACACTTGGCACCAAAGTAAAATCTCCGTTTTCATCATATGCAGATAAAGTAGATGGTGTATTTAATGCATTAAATAAAACCGAACCTAAACCAAAATCATTTACAGAATCTCGATCTAAATACGTATAAATAATGTTTGTACTTACTTTAAATTTATCGGACAGATCAGCGCGAATAGACGCCCTTGCTGTATTTCTTCTAAAATCTGATTTCTTTGGAGCAATAATTCCCTGTTGATAGAGATGAGAACCACTTAAGGAATATGCAATTTTATCAGAACCACCCGAAATACTGAAGTCGTGACTATTGATTGGAACAGACTCATTAAATACTTCATCTTGCCAATCCGTTCCTGCTCCTAAATTAGATACATTAGTATATGGTAGAGCTTGACCTCCATTAGCATAACTTTCATTGAGCAACAATGCATATTCTGTAGCATTTAATAATGGTAGTTTTCTTGAAGTTTCTTGCAGGCCTACATATGTATTATATGAAACTTTAACTTTCCCTCCTTTCTTACCACTTTTTGTGGTAATAAGAACAACTCCATTGGCTCCAATAGTACCATAGATAGCAGCTTGCGCATCCTTTAAAACCGTTATAGTATCGATATCATTTGGATTAAGAATACTTAAATCTCCTTGATAACCATCTATTATTACTAATGGTCCATTAGTTCCATTAGTAGATATACCTCTAATTCTAATATCCAATCCAGCACCTGGTGCTCCAGATTGCGAGGTTACATTTACACCAGAAACTGTTCCTTGCAAAGCTTGTTCAACTTTAACGGGTTGTAACTCTTCTAGTGTTTCCGAACTAACAACGGACACCGCACCTGTTACTTCTTTTTTCTTTTGAGTACCATAACCAATGACTACAACTTCATTTAAAGATTCAGTATCTTCTACTAATGAAATTTTTAAAGGATCACTATTTAATATAGTGATTTCCTGAGTTACAAATCCTAGATAAGAAATAACCACCACAGAATTTAACGGCACATCATTTAAAGTAAACTCACCATCAAAGTTTGTGGATGCTCCTTTCGATGTATTCTTAACGACTACGTTAACACCAGGTAAAGGTTGCCCTGAGGATGCTTCTATAATAGTCCCAGTAACATTTACATTTTGCCCAAATACTGCCATTGTAAAAATGAAGGATATGAGCGTAAAGAGTTTTATTTTCATAGTTTATTATTTAGTTACTGCAATGTAGAACATATCATTGCAAAATTCTCAAAATAATACTATACAAAAAACATACATAATAAATTAATTCAGTAAAAAATAACAATACCACAACAGAAACACCCTTAAATTATAGATTTCTTACAATTATTAAGGTTTTAACAATAATTAACAATTACATTTCAAAAAGTCAAAAATAATAGAAATGTATAGGTAATGTATAGGTGTTTTTTGCAGATGTATAGGCTCTACAGTTCAATGATATAGTTTGTTAAACTCTGTTTGTGATCTAAATCAAGCTTTTTTCTTAAACGATAGCGCTTCACCTCAACACTTTTATGAGATATATTTAGTAGTGGCGCAATTTCTTTTGAAGACAGATTTAATCTCAAATATGCACATAGTCTTAAATCGTTTGGAGTAATAGTTGGATGAAGTGCTTTTATCCGTTGCATAAAATCTTTATCAACATTATTAAATGCTTTTTCAAACAAAGCCCAATCACTCGTATCATTGATACTTGAGTTTATTGTTTTTATTACTTTCCCAACCTCGTTTAAGGATTTGCTTTTTGACAACTCATTTTTAATACTTCCAAGCAACTCATTACGTTTTACTAAATTCATTGTTGCCATACCTAACTCTCTATTTTTATTTTCAATATCAAGCTGTAGATTCTTATTTTTGAATTGAATTAATTGGCGTTGATTTTCTAATTGCTCTATTTCTAGCTGTCGCTGCTTCTTTTCTATTAGTTTTTTCTGAATTTTTTTATAATGTTTTCTATTAAAATAAAACAGGATATAAATAAATAGCAAAGCGAGTAAAAAATAAGTAATTATAGCAATAGACCTTAAATACCAAGGCTTCTCTATAGTAAAACTATATGTAATACGTGTATTAGAAACTTCGCCTCCTGTCTTTGCTCTAGCTTCAAACGTATAATCACCATGAGGTAAGTTCTTAAAAAACACTTCAGGTTCTGCAGACCAATCACTCCATTCATCATAAATCCCTGTGAGCTTATATTGATATTTCGAGGTTATGAACTTATTAAAATTAGCTACACTATAATTAAATTTGATATTATTGGATTTATTTTTAAAAACATCCGTTTTATGTGTATCAATTGGCACTAATGCGTTTGGTAAATTTCCACAAAACACAGTATTTAGCTTAATATCTAAGGCCTTATCAATAAACTTGTTTAAATCCATTACTAAGTATCCTTCAGTAGTTCCGATGAGATAGTAATTGTTCCCTAAATTTAATACGTTTTCAAAGGCAGATTTTGTTTTCCGAGCCATACTTGAAATGGCTATTTTATCAATTTTTGGTTTATGTGTTAAATTACCAGGAGAAATACAAACTATTTCATTCTGTGTAAATCCCCATAATTTATTTTCTTTTTCATCACTTATTAGTTTACCAGACACATAGTGATCTGCACTAAAAACTGAAGATAAAACTGAATCTTTTTGGAACAATTCTTTTTTATCATCATATTCAAAAACCCCTTCTTTAAAACCATACAACACCTTTTCATTGTAGCGCACAATACTGGATTTCACACCTTTATTTACTGGCAGCTCCTTAAGGTTTGTTATGCGTCTAAAAGCATCATCTATTTTAATTTTATAAACCCCTTTATGCTCATGACTTACCAATAGCTCATTAGACGAAATAAATTCTATATATCTTGAAGAAATATTAAATCCTGCTATTTTATTCCTATGACGCCATTGATTATTAATTTTTTCTAAAATATTTAAACCACGATAATTTCCTTGTATCAATAAATTTGGAGCGCTATCAATTTCCTTAATAATCCATGTTCCTAATTCACTAGAAACTTTGCTTGCTGAAAACCCTTCTATAATAAAAGTACCACTATCATGTCCGCAAAACAGCGTGTCATTAATTACAGATAAATTCCAAACTTGACCCTCAGTGCCTTCAACAAATTTAAATTTCTCTTTTGAATCTATTAACTTATAAAACAACCCGTGATTAGTACCTAAATAGATCACTTCATTTACTTTTGCAGACGTGTAAACTGTACCCAACTCTCCTTGCTTATCTTTATAAACCCTAAATGGAGAGTTAATATTTATAACGTTAATACCATTATCGAGCCCTAGCCATATGTTACCATAATTATCTTCTAACATCGATAATACAGTGTTATTACTTAAGCCATAATTTTGGTCAATTCTCAGGAGTTCATTTCCATGTTTATCTAATTGAACGATACCATTTGAAATAGTACCTATCATATAACCTCCATTTTTAAGTTTTATACTACTATAAACACTTAATGTAGATAATAAACTATTTGAAGGTGTCTCCCATTTCGCTATTTCATGATTATTAAAAGTATAAAAACCGTTAGATTGTGTTTGTAACAATAAGCCATTATCTGCCTTAAAAATATTCACCAATACATTAGAATTAATAATCTCAGATGATAGTATCATTTCTGGAACACCATTTATAATCTCAAAAACACCAACGCCTGTTTTCTGAAAATAAATAGCATCTCCTACTTTAAACATTTTATTAATCCTAGCTTCAGATTCAATAATGGAAACACTTGAATTTGCCGTATTATAAACATATATCCTATCAAAGGATTGAAACAACACAAACCCTTCTAAATCAATTATACTCCAAAAGTCTTCATCCTCCTTAATTTTTGTAGTTAAAGCATGTTTTAAGGAAGTGTACAACATTGTACCTTCATTATTTTTTGTCCAATACCCAAAATCCATGTATCCTCCAGTGTAAATCTTATTACCAACTACTCTAACTGATCTTAAAATTCCACTATTAGGCGAATCATAGACATTCCATGTGGCACCATCATATTCTAATAAGCCTTTATTATTAGCCACATAGATATAATTATCCATTGATTGAGATATTTTCCAATTTTGATCTTCTGCTCCATAATCATTAGGAGCAAAAACTTGAATAGGAGGAAATTCTTGCGAATTCAGAATTACACTGAATAATGCAAAAATTATGAATAAAAAATATTTAATATACTGCATGGCCACGAACACCTTAAGGGCTACATTTTAATAGTATAAAATTACGAAGAAATCTATATCCGAAATTTAATGTTAAGGTACTAAGTTAGATAAATAAAAGGACAAACTCTTTTTTGTAGTACTTACGAGCAAGATTGTAGTGCCACTACAATACATAATTCAAATTTGTACATAAATGACATTAGGTTTTCAAAAACACGCTAATTCAGGACAGCGTCTAATGTTTTAATCAGAATCATACACTTAAAATAAAATGTGATTTATTAGCAATTGACCATCAAAAACCATACAAAAAAGCATAAAAAAACCTCCAATGTCGTTAAACAAAGGAGGTTCAGTACTGAAGACGGGACTTGAACCCGTACGTCCTAATGGACATTGGATTTTAAGTCCAACGTGTCTACCAATTCCACCACTTCAGCATCTTGATTACAGACTGCAATCAAATTGGTATATTTTTAATGAATAGAGCGAAAGATGGGATTTGAACCCACGACCTCCACCTTGGCAAGGTGATGCTCTACCCCTGAGCTACTTTCGCAGTTTTTAAAGAACTATTTCGCTTTCAAAGCGGATGCAAATTTATAATATTTCTTAGAATTGCAAAGCCTTTTTTAAAAATAAATTAAAAAAATTTTAAGCTTGCTTTTTCTTAAGTAACATTCGTTTTATTTCATTGAGCTTCATTAAGGCTTCAACAGGTGTTAATGTGTCTATATCTGTATGCAATATTTCATCTTTAATCTCCTCTAAAAGAGGATCATCGAGATTAAAAAAGCTTAATTGCAAATCGTCCTTAATACTTTTTACCTTATCCGTTAGCTCTTCACTGGAATGCGATTTTTCTAATTTTGATAAAATTTTATTAGCTCGTCTAATGACTTGTTGAGGCATTCCTGCCATTTTTGCTACATGAATACCAAAACTATGCTCACTTCCACCTTCAACCAATTTTCTAACAAAAAGCACATTGTCTTTTAATTCTTTTACCGCTACATTGAAATTTTTAATCCGACCAAATGTTTCACACATTTCATTAAGTTCATGGTAATGTGTAGCAAATAATGTTTTTGGTTTCGATGGATGCTCATGCAAATACTCACTTATGGCCCAAGCGATGGAAATACCATCATAGGTACTCGTTCCTCTTCCTATTTCATCTAAAAGCACCAAGCTTCTATCAGATATATTATTAAGAATCGAAGCTGTTTCATTCATTTCTACCATGAATGTAGATTCGCCCATAGAAATATTGTCACTAGCACCAACTCTGGTAAATATTTTATCCACTAAACCGATTCTAGCTTCTGCTGCAGGCACAAAACTTCCTATTTGCGCTAACAATACAATTAAAGCGGTTTGTCTTAAAATAGCCGATTTACCAGACATATTAGGACCTGTAATCATTATAATTTGTTGCGCATCTCTATCTAAAAACAAATCGTTAGCAATATATGGCTCACCAATAGGTAATTGCTTTTCTATAACAGGATGACGACCTTCTTTTATGTCTAAATCATAACTATCATCAATTTGCGGATAGGTGTATTTATTCATTTTAGCCAAACTTGCAAAACCACACAAGCAATCTAACTGACCTATTAACTGTGCATTCTGCTGCACAGAAATTATAAACTGATGCATCCACGTCACCAATTCTGCAAATAATTGTTGTTCAATGGCCAAAATACGTTCTTCAGCACCTAATATTTTTGCTTCGTATTCTTTGAGTTCTTCGGTAATATAACGCTCTGCATTTACTAATGTTTGCTTACGTATCCATTCTTCAGGAACCTTATCTTTATGAGCATTTCTCACTTCAATATAATAGCCAAACACGTTGTTAGATGCTATCTTTAAAGAGGTAATTCCTGTACGCTCACTTTCGCGCGTTAGCATATTATCTAAATAGGTTTTACCTGATTGCGATAAGCCTCTTAGTTCGTCTAATTCCGCAGAAAAACCTGTAGCAATCGTACTCCCTTTTAAAATATTTACTGGTGCTTCTTCGTTTATAGTTTCCTTTATTTTTTCGCGAAGCAAATCACAGCGATGTAAATTATCGCCTAAAATTTTTAAGGCTTCATTCTCACAAGTTTCGGCAACCGATTTTATAGGAACAATAGCATCTAAAGAATTTTTAAGTTGAATCACTTCACGAGGACTCACTTTAGTCGTGGCAATTTTCGAAATTAAGCGTTCAATATCACCAATCTGTTTTATTTGTCCTTGAATATCTTGAAGCACACTTTCATTTTCCAATAAATACTTAACAACTTCATGACGTTGTTTTATTTTTTCGGCATGCTTAAGTGGTAAGGCCAACCAACGTTTTAAAGTACGTCCTCCCATTGCGGAAATCGTTTTATCAATCACGTTAATTAACTTTACCGCATTAGCATTGGTAGAATGGTATAGTTCTAGATTCCGAATCGTGAATTTATCCATCCACACATAATCGTCCGTTGCAATTCTCGAAATCGTAGCAATATGCTCTAATTTATTATGACGTGTTTCGCCTAAATAATGCAATACAACACCAGAAGCGATAATCCCTTCATACAAATCTTCAATACCAAACCCTTTCAATGTTTTCGTATTGAAATGCTTGGTTAAAGTTTCATTGGCGTAATCGGCTTGAAACACCCAATCTTCCAGATAGAACGTATGAAAATCATTTCCAAAAGTTTCAGAAAACACTTTTCGGCTTTGTTTTGAAATTAATACTTCACTCGGCTTAAAATTTTGAAGCAATTTATCAATATACTCAGTATTCCCTTGAGAGGTTAAAAACTCGCCTGTTGAAATATCTAAAAAAGCGATACCTATGCGTTGTTTTTCAAAATAAACAGCTGCTAAAAAGTTATTAGATTTAGAGTGTAAAATATCATCATTAAGCGCAACTCCTGGTGTTACTAATTCCGTAACGCCTCGTTTCACAATGGTTTTAGTCTGTTTTGGGTCCTCTAATTGGTCGCAAATAGCCACACGCTCACCTGCTTTTACCAATTTTGGCAAATAGGTATTTAAGGAATGATGCGGAAAACCTGCTAATTCGGTTTCACTTTCACTACCAGCACCACGCTTGGTTAAAATAATATCGAGGATTTTAGACGCTTTTACAGCATCACTACCAAAAGTTTCATAAAAATCGCCCACACGAAACAACAATAAAGCATCAGGATATTTTACCTTAATGGCATTATACTGCTTCATTAACGGTGTTACTTTTTTTGCCTTTTTTGCCAATGGAAATCGCGTTTTAAATTATACTTTTGTGCTGAATTATTTCAGAATTGCAAGTTTGCTAAATTACTTATATTTTGAGGCTTATTAAAACCGAAAGACTAGAAGTTATTTACAGCTGTTGATAACGTTGCTTTCACTGACCTTGTAGGTTTTTAAAACCTGCGAGGTCTCCTAAACTACAAAAATGCGTAAACTAAAAAACGAAGAATTAGACCGATTAGAAGTTTCCGAATTTAAGGACGCTAAAAAATCGCCTATCATTATTATTCTAGATAATATTAGAAGTTTAAACAATATTGGTTCGGTCTTTAGAACGAGTGATGCTTTTTTAATTGAAAAAATTTATCTCTGTGGCATTACCGCACAACCACCTCATAACGACATTAGAAAAACCGCTTTAGGAAGCACGGAAACTGTAGATTGGGAATATATTGAAAACACTATAGACATTATTGAAAAGCTAAAAGCTGAAAACGTAAACATATGTGCAATTGAACAAGCCGAAAACGCCACAATGCTCAATGCGTTTGAACCTCAACCCAATAAAAAATATGCATTTGTGTTTGGTAATGAAGTTAAAGGTGTAGACCAAAATGTGGTTAATGCTAGTGATGTTGTGATTGAAATTCCACAATATGGCACCAAACATTCTTTGAATATTTCAGTGAGTTGCGGTGTTGTGATTTGGGATGTGTTTAGTAAAATGAAGAAGCCCATCTAAATCTTCCCAAAAGGAAGACTTTCACTCAGTACTGTCATTTCTGCAAAGGCAGGAATCCACATTATTTCAAACAAAAAGATTTCTGCCTTCGCAGGAATGACAAAATATGAAAAAGAAAACAAAGACACCTTGGCCAACTAAAGACGTCATGAATCAGATTTATGATTTACATCTTTGGGGCGGAAAAGACTTTGATTTTTACTCAGGTTTTGGCTCTCATGATGCTCATATTGTAGTACCTTATTTAGATGCTGTGTCTACATTTTTGCAATCACATAAAAATTCACTTACCGTTTGCGATTTAGGTTGTGGCGATTTTAATATTGGAAAACAACTTACGCAATACACCAAAAAATATATTGGAATTGATATCGTAGAGAACCTCATTGAACGCAACAAAAAATTATTTAAAGCTGAAAATTTAGAATTCCACTGCTTAAATATTGTTGAAGATAACTTACCAAAAGCCGATTGCATTATACTAAGACAAGTATTACAACATTTATCTAATACTGAAATTTTGAAAGTGGTGCATAAACTTTCAAATTACAATTATGTGATTCTAACCGAACATTTACCTATTGGAAATTTTGAACCCAATAAAGATATTATTTCAGGTCAAGGCATCAGGATTAAAAAACAAAGTGGTGCAGATGTACTGGCTGCTCCTTTTTATTTAAAAGTAAAAGAAATGAAAATTTTAAATGAAATAATTCCAAAGGATAATAAAGGAGTTATTGTGACTACGCTTTATAGCTTATAAGTAGGTTCTGAAAAGAGTTCAGAATGACAAAGCGTAATTTTAATTTATGAATCCAACTTCAGACTAATTACTTCACACTTCCAACCGCTTACTGCTTACTGAAACTTCATTAATCTCGCCCAACAACCACAAATAGTCCTCACGATTTTTCACAAAGTCCTTATCAGAAATATCTATGATTTTCACATTCATTTCTGGCTGACTTTTTAAAAACTCTAAGTAACCTGAATTAATTTTTTTTAGATAATCATCCTTTATATTTTTCTCGTAGTTGCGTCCGCGTTTCTTAATATTTCGTTGTAAACGCTCTGTGTTTTGGTAGAGATAGACGTACAAATCTGGTTTTGCAATATCCTTATAGACTTGGTAAAACAGTTTTCTGTATAGTCTAAATTCGTCTTCTGGCAATGTGATTTTAGAAAATATGAGCGATTTATTAACGTCGTAATCGCTAACCATAAAATCTTTAAATAGGTCTAATTGCGATAAATCATCACTAATTTGCTGAAAACGGTCTGCCAAAAAAGACATTTCTAAGGTAAATGCGTAGCGTTCTGGATTTTTGTAGAATTTTGGTAAAAACGGATTATCCGCAAAACGTTCTAAAATAAGTTTCGCATTAAAATCTTTAGAAATCTTGTTAGTTAAACTTGTTTTTCCGGCACCAATATTACCTTCAATTGCGATATAATTGTAGTCGGTAAAGCTATAAGATTTTCTTGGATTTTTAAGCCAGATATTTATGGGTTCAATAACAGACTCATCAACACATTCTAGTAGCAACAACTCTAGTGTTCTATCTAAAATAGGATGCTTAAAATCTTTAGTAATATCTAAAAGCGGTTGCAACACAAATTTACGATGCTGCAACTGTGGATGCGGAATCACTAAAGTTTTTTCGTCTATAATTTCATCTTCAAAAAATAAAATATCCAAATCTATTTCTCGCGATGCATAACCGTTAGTAGTTTTAGATTCTCGTCCTAACTCTACTTCAATTGTTTGAAGCAACTTTAAAACTTTCTTTGGTCTATATTCGGTTTCTACGATGATACATGCGTTGTAAAAATCATCGCCTTCAAAGCCTAAAGCTGGTGTTTTATAAACTTTAGAAATCTTTTTAACCGCACCAATTTTTTCAAATATAGCATCTACAGCAGCTTGCAAATATTGCAATTTGTTGCCTTTATTACTTCCTAATGCTATGTGAGTGATTTTGGTCGGTTTCATTTGAATCAACAAAATAACTAAAACAATTTTTATAACTTTACCTTTACGGAAACTATTTATTAACCATTTTCAATGTCATTAAAAGACAAGCTTTTAGCCCAACGTATTTACTTCGTTCTTGGTGGACTTTTTATCACATCGCTCGTAGTTTCAAATTTAATTTTTCAAAAATTCTTTTACTGGCATCCTTTTGACCTTGAAATATTTGGTTCTAAGTTATTTGAAATTTCAGTAGGTATTTTACCGTATCCTATTACGTTTCTTATCACAGATTTAATCAGCGAGATTTATGGTAAAAAACGCGCCAATGACATTGTTATTGTTGGCATATTTGCCTCATTATTTTCGTTATTAATTATTTATACCGCTTCAAACGTACCTGCTACCTCATGGTCTTATGTAGACGATAGTACTTTTAAATTGGTTTTTGGCAATACTGCACTAGCGGTTTTCGCTAGTATGGTTACTTATTTGTTTGCGCAGTTTGTGGATATTCAGATTTACCATTTCTGGAAACGATTAACCAAAGGCAAACACTTGTGGCTAAGAAATAATTTTTCTACATGGTTTTCGCAATTTGTAGACACATTTACCATACTTGTTTTACTCTGTAGTTTCGGAATTATACCTTGGGAAAACTTCAAAGGCTTACTTATTAGCGGCTTTCTGTTCAAAGTTTTAATCGCCATGTTAGATACACCATTGTTATATCTTGGCGTGTTTTTGTTTAGAAAACGTTTTAAGCTCAACGTAAATGAGGAAATAAATTTACTGTAACGGTTAACCAAAACATTAAAATCTTCTTAAACTTGACACTCACAGCAACTTTTATGCAGAAATTTGCGTATATCCTATAAAGACGCTGTTTTAAAAACCTACAAATAGACCTTATGAAGAAATTTTTAAAAATTATCGGAATTGTATTACTTATTTTCATTGCAATTCTTATCGCTATACCTTTTGTTTTAGAATCTAAAATAGACACCATTGTTCAGAATTATGCCAATGAAAATTTAGATGCAGATTTATCTTTTGATGATATTAGCTTAAGCTTAATTAGTAGTTTTCCTAAAGCTGAAGTGAGCGTAGAAAATTTAAAAATCACCAATAGAGCACCTTTTGAAGGCGAAAATTTACTGGTTGCAAAATCATTATCGTTTGAAATGGGAATGACGCAATTATTAAAAGGAACAGAAGAGCCCTTAGAAGTTAACGAAATCATTGCAGATGAGTTGCTACTTGTTATTAAAACCAATAAAACAGGTGCAGTAAATTATGATATTGTTAAGGAAAGCGAATCAGCTGAAACAGAGGCAACAACAGAATCAGAGAGTGCTGCAGGTTTTAGTTTTGACATAGACCACTACGAATTAAACAATAGTGCTTTTACTTATATCGATGATACTTCAGATTTAAAATTTTACCTCACAGAAATTAATCACGGCGGAACAGGAATTTTCTCTGGTAGCACGTCTCAATTAGATACCAATACAGAAGCTAACATTACTTTTGCAATGGATAGCACTGAATATTTTAGCAACAATAGTATAAAATTAGATGCGCTTATAGATTTAGATTTAGACCAACAGAAATACACCTTTAAAGAAAATAAAGGTTATATAAATGCACTTCCACTTGAGTTTGATGGTTATATTCAAATGGTAGAAGCTGGGCAACAAATGGATATTACATTTAAAAACCCAGAAGCCTCTTTTAAAGATTTCTTAGCAGTAATACCAAAAGCCTATGCCAAGGATATAGAAAATGTAAGCACCACAGGAAACTTTACGGTTAATGGTATCGTAAAAGGATTGGTTTCAGAAGAAACAATTCCGACGTTAGATATTAATTTAAACGCAACCAATGCATCATTTAAATATCCAGACCTACCAAAAAGTGTAAGAAACATTGCTATTGATGCCTCTGTAAAAAACACAACCGGAAATGTAGATGATACGTTTGTAAATATTGATAAGCTTAATTTTCAAATTGATGAAGACATTTTTAAGTCGGAAATTCATGTGAAAAACTTAACGACCAATCAACAAATTGATGCCAAATTAGACGGTGTTTTAAATTTAGCAAACATTACCAAAGCCTATCCTGTTGAATTAGAAAATGAATTGAGTGGTATTTTAAAAGCCAATATCACTACCGCTTTTGATATGAATGCTCTTGAAACGAATGCTTATCAACGTATTAAAAATACTGGTAATGTATCGATGAGTAATTTTATATTTTCTTCGGAAGATATTCTAAATCCTGTTCAAATAAATACAGCAGATTTATCTTTTAAACCAGGAACGGTAAGCTTAAATAAATTTGATGCCTTAACCGGAAAAAGTGATTTTTCTGCCACAGGAACCATTAATAATTTATTAGGTTTCTTATTAAGCGATAAAAAATTAGAAGGGAATTTTAACCTGAATTCTAATACGTTTGCCCTTTCAGATTTTATGTCTGAGGAAGAACCTGCAACCGAAACAACAGGCACAACTAAAACACCTTCTGAAACTACATCTACAACCGAATCGTTAAAGATTCCAGATTTTTTAGATTGCACCATAACTGCCAATGCAAAAACGGTTATTTACGATAATCTAAACCTGAAAAATGTAAAAGGGCAGTTATTAATTAAAGACCAAAGTGCTACCTTAAAAAACATGACTACGGATATTTTTAATGGTCAATTAGGCTTATCTGGTAATGTATCTACAAAAGAGGCTCAACCTGCTTTTGATATGAGTTTAGCCATGCAGAATTTTGATATTTCACAATCCTTTAAAGATTTAGATATGTTGAAAGCTTTAGCACCTATTGCTAAAGTGCTGCAAGGAAAATTAAATTCTACAATAGATGTTAGTGGTTTATTAGATAGTAGTTTTTTACCAGATTTAAGTTCTATTTCTGGTAGCGCCATTGCAGATATATTAACCAATAATATTGATGCTACTAATAGTCCATTACTTTCTAGTTTAGATAGCAAATTAGATTTTATAGACTTTAGTAAACTCGATTTAAAAGACCTTAAAACAAAATTAAGTTTTGAAAACGGACAAGTTGCTGTAAAACCATTCACTATTAATTATAAAGATATTCCTATTGAAGTTTCTGGTTCTCATAGTTTTTCAAACACTATGAATTATAGTGCTGTTTTGCAAGTGCCTGCAAAATATTTAGGAAGTGATGTCAATCAATTAATAGGTAAGATAAATGATAGCGAAGTCAGTAATTTAACTATTCCGGTTACGGCAAATATTGGTGGTTCCTTTACAAGCCCAAATATAAAAACTGATTTAACCTCAGGTGTAACCAACTTAACAAAGCAATTAATTGAGATTGAAAAGCAAAAATTAATTAACACCGGAAAAGATAAAGTTACGGATTTAATTGGTGGACTTTTAGGCGGAAACTCTAATACAACCCAAACAGATTCTACAACGACAACGACACCAACAAAAGAAGAAAACACAAAGCAAGAAGCGGCAGATAAAGTTAAAGAAGGTGTCAATAATATCTTGGGTGGACTCTTAAGTGGTAAGAAAAAAAATACTGACACAAAAGCACAAGACTCCACAAAAAACTAACCGTTTAACGTTAAAAACAAGTATTTTAACCTAAAATGTGTTAATATTCACCTATATACTTGTTTTTCTTAATTATAAAGTTACATTGAAGGTTCACTAAATTTTAAATAGGATATATGAGGCAGTTAAAAATCACCAAGCAGGTTACCAATAGAGAGGATAAATCTTTAGATAAATATCTACAAGATATAAGTAAAATCCCATTGATTACTGCAGATGAAGAAGTAGAATTAGCACAGCTAATTAGAAACGGTGATCAAGCAGCATTAGACAAACTAACAACAGCCAACTTAAGATTTGTTGTTTCTGTTGCAAAACAATATCAAAACCAAGGTTTAAAATTACCAGATTTAATTAATGAAGGTAATGCAGGTTTGGTAAAAGCAGCAAAACGATTTGATGAAACTAGAGGTTTTAAATTTATTTCTTATGCGGTATGGTGGATTAGACAAGCCATTTTACAAGCATTAGCTGAGCAATCGCGTATTGTTCGCTTACCATTAAATAAAATTGGTACAATTAATAAAATAAATAAGGCATTTTCTCACTTAGAGCAAATTAACCAAAGACCACCAAACGCTGACGAAATTGCTAGAGAGCTTGATATTAGCGAGCGTGAAGTAAAGCAGTCAATGAAAAATTCTGGTCGTCATTTATCAATGGATGCGCCATTAAAAGACGGCGAAACGTTTAGTTTATATGATGTTGTAAGTTCTGGTGAATCACCAAGACCAGACAAAGCATTAATGAAAGAGTCTTTAAATACAGAAGTAGAACGCGCTTTAGAAACACTTACTCAAAAAGAAAGTGATGTGATTCGTTTAAACTTTGGTATTGGAGATCAACCACCAATGACGCTTGAAGAAATTGGAAGCATCTATGATTTAACTCGAGAAAGAGTAAGACAAATTAGAGAAAAAGGGATCCGAAGATTAAGACATGCTAGTAAGAGTAAAATCTTAAAAACGTATTTAGGATAAAGGAGATTAAAAATAAATGCCTAAAAGACGCATTTAATTTTTTATTCTCAAATAGTTAGCATATATTTGCCGACCATTTGCAAGAATTAGTTAATAAAAATATATCGATAATGATTAAAATCGAAATCAAAGAAGGAGAAAATATAGAACGTGCTTTAAAACGTTACAAGCGTAAACACAGAAATGTGCAAATTATGCAAAACCTTAGAGAATCGCGTTATTTCACTAAGCCTTCTGTAAAGAGAAGAAGAGAAATTCAAAAAGCAGAATACATTCAAGGTTTAAGAGACGCTGCAAACGTATAGTTTTCTCAATTATAAAGTTTTTATAAAAGAGTAGCATTTGTGCTACTCTTTTTTTTATGCCATAATTTGTCGTAATTTAATTTTTCAATATTTCTTGAGTATTTTTAATCAAAATTAATTTCACATTATGCCAATTATTAAAGCAGTTAGAGGACATCAACCACAAATACCAGACGATTGTTATGTCGCAGAAAATGCCACAATTGTTGGAGAAGTTTCCCTAGGAAAACAATGTAGTATATGGTTTAATGCTGTACTACGAGGCGATGTCCATTTTATAAAAATTGGTAATAAAGTTAATATACAAGATGGCGCCGTGATCCATGCAACTTATCAAAAATCGCCAACTACAATAGGAAATAACGTATCCATTGGCCATAATGCCATTGTACACGGCTGTACTATAAAAGATAATGTATTGATTGGTATGGGAAGCATTATAATGGACGACTGTATTATAGAAAGCAATAGCATTATTGCGGCTGGTGCTGTAGTCACAAAAAACACAACCGTAGAATCTGGGAGCATTTATGCTGGTGTGCCTGCAAAAAAAGTTAAAGACATTAGTAAAAAACTCATCTCAGGAGAAATTGATAGAATTGCTAATAATTACGTAGAGTATTCAAGTTGGTTTAAAGACTAAGTTCTTTTAGAGCCTTTGGTCTAACTGCCCTATCAATTCATCAACATTTGAAATTTGGTTTAAAACATCAGCACTTAAAACGGTAGAAACCCCTTTCTCATTTAATTTTAGAACCGTCGGATACAAAACCTTTACGTTTGGGAAATTAGATTCAAACTCATCTTTATGGAAAAATGCCATCTCGTAGCCACTATTCGCTTTAAAATTTTTCCATTGTGTATTTTCCTTAAAAACATCATGCGTTAATGCACAGAGACTACAGGCATAAGTGGAAGGGCTAATTAATTTATGACCAATATCAAACAAAGCGTTTAATTTCCCAGAATTAGCATTGTAAATAAAAAGTAATTTCATGTTGCATTAGTGCAACTAAATGATAATTCCTTACTAGAATTCTAAAAAAGAAGCATTGAATTTATGGTCTAAAATAGAATTTAAAACAGCCACATTCCCATTAGAGAACAGGTTAATATTTGGCTTCATTTCAGAAGCATTCAATAAATTATGAGCAGACAATACAGATTGGGTTTGTTTTGCTACAGCCAACCCTGAATCAATAATTTTAACATCCTCAGGAAGCATTTTAGATAGCATTGGAATAAGGTAAGGATAATGCGTACACCCTAACACTAAATAATCAATATTTTGTTCTAACATAGGACTTAAATACATTTCTAGAAGATCTTGCATCTCTTTAGATTCCACTTTACCCGATTCTATTAGTGGTACAATCCCTTCGCCTACTTGTTCTATCACTTTTATACCAGATGCATATAAATCTGTGGTTTTATGAAAGAGTTGACTACTTAAAGTCCCCTTTGTTGCCAATATTCCAACCGCCTTGGTCTGCGTGTTTAAAGCCGCTGGTTTTATTGCTGGCTCAATACCAATAAAAGGAATACTATAATTTTCCCGTAATTGATTAATAGCATTGGTGGTAGCTGTATTACAAGCCACAACGATAATTTTACAATTTTGATTTATTAAATATTCCGTATTCTTTATACTGAGTTGAAGAATCTCATCTTTTGACTTATCACCATAAGGTGCGTTTTTACTATCTGCTAAATAAATACAGTTCTCATTTGGTAACAAAGCATGAATTTCCTTGAAGATTGATGTCCCTCCAATACCAGAATCAAATATGCCAATAGGATGTTTACTCATTAATACAAAAATAAAAAGTCGCTTAATAATAAGCGACTTTCTGTTTGTTTATTTTATTTTAGGATTACATACCTAATTGTTTTTTTACATCTGCCATAATATCCTTACCCTCAGCAACGATTAACATAGCTTCATCTACAACGTATTGAAAACCTTGAGCTTTAGCTACAGCCTTAATAGCGTTATCTGCTTTTTCAACAATTGGCTTTAAAAGATTAAATTCTTTTTCTTGCAACTGCTTTTGAGCTTGTTGTTGGTATTGACCTAAACTTTGTTTCATACCTTCAACTTCTTGCATACGTGCTAAATTTTCCTCCTCAGTTTTAGATTCTGCTTCGGCATTATACTGCTTGTACTTAGCATCTAATTCTTTGTAAGATCCTTGAATTTCTGCCTCATAAGTTTTTCCTAATTTTTCAATTTCAGCTTGAGCTTGTGCATATTCTGGCATAGCCTTTATTAGCTCTTGTTTATTGATATGTGCAATTTTACTTTGTGCTGCTGTAAAACCAGTAGCACCTATAAATAGTACTGCTGCAAATAAAAGTGATTTTAAATTTTTCATTGTTTGTTAATTGTATTTGTGTGTTATAAATTATTTATTGTTTAATCGTTATTTTTTGCTTTTGCCTTAGCTATAGAATCATTCTTTTTCACTTGTCTTTCTCGCTCTTCTCGCGCTTTTTTACGGTCTTCTATAATTTTCTTTTTTCTATCTTCTAGTGCTTTTTGACGCGCTTCTCTTTCTTTTAGTTTTTGTAACCGTTTTGCTTCAGCTATTTCCGCTGCTGTTTTTGGTGTTTTTGAACTAATAGAATCCTTTTTTACAACGCCCTTAGCCAATGTACTGTCTATTTTTATCGCTGATTTATTTGATTGCGAAACTGAATCTTTTTCTGAAGTATTTATTTTACTTACTGCTTCAGTTTTTGCGTTTCTCTCATCCATCGCTTTTTGGCGACGCTCTTCAGCTTCCTTTTTCTTTTTATCTCTTAACTCTTGTTGCGCTTTCTTTCTTTCTTCCGCTGCTTTTTCACGCTCTGCACGCGCAGCTGCTAATTGCTCCTCGCGCTTTGCTTTGCGCTCTTCTAACGCTTTTTGTCTATCATCTTTCCCAGCACTCACTGTAGGCACAACTTCTTCCTCTTCTAATTCTTTTCGTTCCTTTTTATTTTTTGCTTGTGTACGTTTAGATGTTCTTGTTATCGTTTTTAAAACACGCTCACTTATATCATAGCGATCTGCTGAATATAGCATTACCACATCTGCCGATTTATCAAACACAAAATCATATTCCCCTGTTTCTGCAATATCTTGTACTGCTGCAAAAATTTGATCTTGTATAGGCTCAATTAATTGACGTTTTTGTATCATTAAATCGCCATTAGGCCCAAATCTTTTTTGTTGGTAATCTAAAACCTCAGCTTCCTCAAAAGTTATATCTTCATAGCGTTCATCATACAATTCTTTTGTTAAAAGAACACTTTCGTTATCTAACTCTTTTTTCTTCTGTGCAATAATATTAAGTTTTGATTCTATTTCGGATTTCCATCCTAAAACTTTTTGATCTAACTGCGCAGAAGCTTCTTGATATTCTGGTACGTTTTGTAATATATACTCTGTATCTATATATCCTATTCTTACACCACGTTGCGCATTTGCATTAAAGCCAAAGAAACCTATAATAATTAATAAAAAAAGAACTTTATAATTCATCACTTTTGTTTTCATGTTTTGAGCCATTTTTATGGTAACTATAAATCATTTTAGTTTATAGTTACTAATGTTCAAATTTAACGAAATAAATTCTTAAAAATTTTAACACCATGATGATTTCTTAATTTACTATTAGAAAATATCGTGCCAAACTTAAAATTGCTGACCAATTATGAAGTGAGTTTCCCATCTTTTTACTGAGGCACCATAAGGCGCTTCATCAAACGCATGACCAAAATCAATACCTAGTAAACCAAAGGCTGGCATAAAGATTCTTAGACCAAATCCGGCAGATCTCTGAAGGTTAAAAGGATCAAAATCCCTAAACGTATTTACAGAACTACCTGCTTCTAAAAATGATAAAGCATAGATTTTAGCTTGAGCGGCTAATGTAATTGGATAACGTAATTCTAAAGAGAATTTGCTGTATATAGAACCACCATCCGTGTCTGACAATGATTGATTAGGGTAACCACGTAACTGAATAACCTCTCTTCCATCTAATGAATAATTGGCCAAACCATCTCCTCCAACAAAGAAACGCTCAAAAGGAATTACACCTCTATCATTGTTATATGCACCAAGGAATCCGAACTCTACACTAGGCTTTAAAACAAACTTTTTTGTTAACGACTGATACCAATCTGCCTTAAATTTAATTTTATAAAATTCTAACCATTTAAAACGTTCTTGATCAATTTCTGCTATACGTTCAAAATCACTAGCATCTGACGCATCTAATCCATCTCTTTCTTCTATTAAAGCGCCATAGTCTACACCATTAACTAAAGAGTAAGGGAATGAGAATTTAGCAGAGATATTGAAACTTGATCCTCCTGTTGGGAATATTGGATCTATTCTTAAATCACTTCGACTTAAACCAATAGTGTACGACAAGTTATTAGATGTACCATCACCAAAGGTAAATAAGCTTGTGGTATAGTTATTTAGGTTATAATGCTGAAAACTTAAAGCTTGAGATAACAAAAAGTAATCATCTGGTTTTGATAACCTGGTAGATAAACCAAATGTTAAGCCTGTAATATTAAAGCTTCTACTCTTATCTGCAGTACCTGTTGATGAATCATACAAAAACTGTTTAGAATGTGATAGCGATGTTGACATCTGATATGGTTTTTTACCACCTAGCCAAGGTTCACTAAATGAAAAACTATAGGTTTGAAAATACTGACTCGCTTGTAGTCTTAAGGCTAAACTTTGACCATCACCTCGAGGCACTGGCACATAAGCATCTTTATTAAATAGGTTTTTGATTGAGAAATTATTAAATGATAATCCTAACGTACCAATGAAACCTCCTCCACCATAACCACCTTGTAGCTGAATTTGACTAGAACCTTGCTCTACTACTGAATATTCTACATCTAATGTACCATCTACTGGGTTTGGGTTCTTAATGTTTGGTGCAATTTGCTGTGCATCAAAAAATCCTAATTGTCCTAGTTCTCTAATGGTTCTAATTATATCTGATTTTCTATATAATTCTCCTGGACGTGTTCTAATCTCTCTATAAATAACATGATCATTCGTGACATCATTACCTACTATAGTTACATTATTAAAGTAAGCTGGTTTTCCTTCAGAAATACGGATTTCCATATCAATAACATTACCTTCTGCACTAACTTCTACTGGATTTATAGTAGAGAACATATAACCGTTATTTTGATATAAATTAGTGATATCTTGTGCATCTGGATTTGTATCATCTGCAATACGCTCTCTTAATTCTACTCCATTATACGTATCACCTTCTTTGATACCTAATACTAAGGCTAATTGTCTATCTGAATATACTGTGTTACCTACAAAGGTTATTTTACCAAATGTATACTTCTCACCTTCTTCAACCTTAATATTTAGGTTTATAGTTTTTTCGTCTAAATATGTAATTGAATCTGATATAACTCTGGCATCTCTATAACCATTTTCTTTGTAGTAATCTATTAACGTTACTAAATCCGTTCTGAAATCATCTTCAATATACTTAGAGCGTTTTATAATTCTCAAAGGGCTAAGGCTTTTCTGCTTTGTGTTTTTCATCGCTTTGCGAAGCTTCTTATCCGAGATTTTGTCATTACCATCAAAAGTAATTGCCTCTATTTTTACTTTCTCTCCTTTGCTAATATCTATATTCATATTAACACGCTCCTTCTCTACAGAGTCTACAACCTGAGTTGTTGAGATTTTTACTTTAGTATTTAAAAATCCTTTTTTTCTATATTTATTTGTCAGGTAATTTTTTGTCGTAGCGATTAAGTTCTCAGTGACTTTAGTACCTGCCTTTAACTTATTTTCAGAAATAATTTCGTCTTTCTTGTTTTTCTTTACACCTTCAATGCTAAGGTCTTTTAGCTCTGGCAAGTCTATTAACTGAATTTCTAGATCGGCAGTACTACCATCAATATTAGTAACATAAATATCTATGCTACTAAATAGGTTAGATTTCCATAACGTTTTTACAGCATTAGCAATTTTTTCTCCACCTACTTGTATTTCTTCGTCCTTTCTTAATTTGGAATAAGCAATAATAGTTTGTGCACTAAAATTAGTGTTTCCCGTAACAGAAATCTCTTTGATTAAATAGGTTTCTCCTCCTTCTACTTGGGCATTACTAGCAATTGATATTGTAAATAGTAATAGGGTACAAAAAAGTTTAAAAAATGAATTCAAAACTGAATTATTAGGTAAGTTGTTCGCTTGTTTTTCCAAATCTTCGTTCTCTGTTTTGATAATTTACGATTGCCTCATATAGATTTTCTTTTTTAAAATCTGGCCATAAAATATCTGTAAAATATAATTCTGCATAGGCGATCTGCCAAAGCAAAAAATTACTAATACGTTGTTCTCCACTTGTGCGAATAAGTAAGTCTACGTCTGGTAAATTTTGCGTGTAAAGATGCTTATTTATAATTGATTCATCAATACTTTCAGAAGAAATTATATTATTTTTAACTTTAACTGACAATTCTTTAATAACATTAACAATTTCTTCACGAGAACCATAGCTTAAAGCCAAGGTTAATGTCATATTTTCATTATTTTTTGTCTTTTCTATAACATCTAACAGTTCTGTATGGGCTTTTTTAGGAAGATCTTTAAGAGACCCTATAGCAGACAGCTTTATTCCGTTATCTTGTAATGTTTTAATTTCTTTCTTTAAAGATTTTACTAAAAGTTTCATTAGAGTTTGCACTTCTAGTTTTGGTCTGTTCCAGTTTTCTGTAGAGAATGCATAGAGCGTTAGGTGTTTTATACCTAATTCTGCACTAGCTTCAACCGTTTCCCTTACAGATTTTGTACCGTTCTCGTGACCTATAGCTCTTATTAAACCTTGTTGCTTAGCCCATCGTCCGTTACCATCCATTATTACAGCAATATGCTTAGGAAGTTTGTCTTTATTTATTTGTTCTTTAATACTCATTTTAAAAATTACAATAACAAGGTCGTCTACCAAAGGTGTAAGTTAATGTAAATCCTGTAAACATATACCAATCATTATTATTAATGTTTCCAAAACTATACTGCTCTCTATACTCAGAATCTGGCATACTACCATCTAATTCGTCTGAGAATGTATACCTAGCTCCTATTTCTGCTGCTAAGATTAATTGGTTTGAAATATTGGTTTTATAACCAATAACCATAGGAATTCCAAACGCCCAACTGCTTGTGTTTTCTGAGGTAATCTCACCTGCTGGCGAAAAATAAAAATTATCATGATTTGCCATTGAAATCCCTGAGTACAAATATGGTGTACCTTTCATTCCGCTAGTGTGCAAATCAAAATCTAAGAAGGTAAATTCCATACCTGCAGAAATCTCTATAATATTAGCACTAAATTCATAACCTCTTTCTATGCGTCTTGGATCATCTGATTTTCCATCAATTCCATTTAAATCTGTAAATATTACAGAAGCCCTAAAAGAATGTCTTGGACTTCTATTCCATTTAACTAAGGCACCAAAAGCTGGTTGATTTGGCGAAATATACTTACTAGATCCTACGTCTCCAATAAAATTACTTCCACCAGCAAAAATACCAACCTCATAGATTTGAGCGTCAGTTGAATTAACCAAAAAAGCACTTAATAAAAATAGAAAAAAATACCTCATAAATTTTTCAAAGTTTGCAAATATAACAATTAAGATTTTTGTGAAACAATTTGACACAAAATGTATTACAGATTAACTGATTTTTAAGGTATTTATTGTTATTCTTAATTATTTAGTTGCGTCGATCTTCTCCCCAAAGTAATTTTTTTCGAAGTGTTTCTAAAAATGATTCATCTAATAGCTCTACCATTTTTACCACAAAATCTGCTTTCATTATGGTTACAAACGTGGTGTTAGACAGGGTCACAATTCTAGAGTCTAAAGACATTAAAAATTGATCCTCTCTTCCATTCACTTTTAATTTTACTGTTGTATTATCTGGTATTATTAATGGCCTAGCACTTAAATTATGAGGTGCAATTGGCGTTATAGCAAAACTCTTAGCGTCTGGCGTAATTACTGGTCCGCCGCAACTTAACGAATAACCGGTTGATCCTGTAGGTGTCGATAAAATAAGACCATCTGCCCAATAAGACGTTAAATACATATCGTTAAGATGCGTATCTACTGTGATCATGGAGGTGGTGTTTTTTCTGCTTATTGCGATTTCATTAAGGGCAAAGTTTGTTTTTAGTATATCCTTATGTTCAGGGTCTGTAGACACGCTCAACAGTGAACGTTCTGATATTTTATATTTTCCTTTAAAAATTTCAGTTAAGGCTGTTTCTATATCTTCTGTTTGTATGGTCGCTAAAAATCCTAAACGCCCAGTATTAATACCAACAATTGGTATCCCTAAATCTCTAACATAAGTCACTGCCCTTAAAATTGTACCATCACCACCTACACTAACCAATAGATCATAAGATGCATCTAGCGCATCAAATATTTGTACGCTAGCATTATTTTGAACCGCAGAACTCTGAGTCGTTAAAAATTCGCGTTCAAAAAAAACATTAGCGTCTTTATTCAATAAAACATCAAGTAGTTGCTCTACTGCCTTTTGTGTAGTTTCTTTAACATAATTCTGACCGTAAATTGCTACTTTCATGCTTATTTTTATTATTCCTAATCACTTTAAGTCGCTTTCATTTCCTATTTACAGAATCAATGTAAAAGCGCCTTTTTGTCTTTACATGTTAAGGTATTTATCTAAATACTTTGAGCGTTCCTTTAAACTTTCAACATAAGAATCATCCTCATGGCCAGATACAATATTATAACTATATCGTCTAAAGGTTTGAATAACTTCATTGATGCTAGAATTACTTATTTTAAGCGTTACTCTCACTAAATCACCATCCATCTTAGAAACAAATGCGCCTAAGAGCTTGGCGTCATTAGACTCTACTATTTGGCTAATTTCACTAAATGAATAATCATTTATGCCTTTTTCTACAATTAAAATACCACCAGGTTCTGCAAAAAATGGCGTTTCATTAAAAAGATGAATAATATCGTTTAGCTCATAATAGCCAAGATATTTATTATTTTCATCTAAAATCGGCATTATATTAGAATCATTTTGCGCAAAAGATTCTAATACATCTAACCAGTTGGTCATCGGTCTTACAAAAAAGCCTTCAATTGCATAAGCACAATCTTCAATTGTAATACTACCCTCAAAACAATGGGCATCTGTTTCTGAAATACAACCCATATAAACGTTATCCTTTACAACAGGAATATGAGAATACGTTAGCTGATTGAACAGCATTTTTAAATCACTAATTTTATCAGTGATACGCAACGGTTTTATGTCATTAATCACAAAATTTTGAAGCTCCATTATGCAAAATTTATTACGCTGCAAATTAATCAAAAAAACCCACAAAAAGCATGCACTTGTTTGTATTTTTGTTCTTCAAAATTTATAACTATGACCAAGTTAAGTGTAAATATTAATAAAATTGCAACCCTTAGAAATAGTCGTGGTGGTGATGTACCAAATGTAGTTCAGTTTGCAAAAGATGTTCAGCGATTTGGAGCAGAAGGCGTTACAATTCATCCAAGACCAGACGAAAGACATATTCGTTACCAAGACGCTTATGATTTAAAAACAGAGGTTTATACAGAATACAATATTGAAGGAAATCCCATTCCTAAATTTGTAGATATGGTACTAAACATAAAGCCTACGCAAGTTACTTTAGTACCAGATTCTATAGATGCCATTACATCTAATGCTGGTTGGGACACCATAAAACACAAAGATTTTTTAGTAGACGTCATTAAAGAATTTAAAGACAACGGTATTAGAACATCAATATTTGTAGATCCAGAATTACAACAAATTGAAGGTGCCAAAGCCACAGGAACGGATAGAATTGAACTATACACCGAAGCCTTTGCGCATCAATATAGTTTAGGTAATATGGACGCTATTAAGCCGTATTCTGAATGTGCAGAACTAGCAAATAGCTTAGACCTAGGCATTAATGCTGGGCATGATTTATCTCTAGAAAACATTAAGTTTTTTAAAGACCATATCAATGGATTATTAGAAGTATCTATTGGACATGCGCTAATTGCCGAAAGCCTATATCTAGGAATAGAGAATGTTATAGGTAAGTATTTAGAAAAACTAAAATAAGACCATACTAATAGATAGACATAGCGCTCATTACATTGAGAAAATTCTATAATTTACTTAGTATTAACACCACACTTTATTAATTAACACTATGTATCATTGCACCTTTGTGCAAAAAATGAAACGACATGAAACTACACTCAAACATCATAGGAGAAGGCAAACCATTTATTATTCTACATGGATTTTTAGGCATGGGAGACAATTGGAAAACCTTAGCAAGACAATTTTCTGAATCTAATTATGAAATACACCTTGTAGACCAACGTAATCATGGTCGTAGTTTCCATTCTAATGCGTTTGATTATGATCTATTAGCAGAAGATTTAAAACATTATTGCGACACTCATAATCTCAAGGACATTGTATTATTAGGACATTCTATGGGAGGAAAAACAGCGATGCTTTTTGCTTCAAAATATCCAGAATTAGTACATAAATTAATCGTTGCAGATATTTCACCGCGCTACTATCCTGTACATCACGATGCTATATTAGAAGGTCTAAGTAGTTTAGATTTTACACAAATTAAAACAAGAGGCGAAGCAGATAAAGCCTTAAGCAGCTACATACAAGATGTTGGCACACGCATGTTTTTGCTAAAAAATTTATATTGGGTAGAAAAAGGGCAACTAGGTCTACGTATAAATTTAGAAGCCTTAAAAGAAAATGTTTCTGAAGTTGGTGAAGCCTTGCCAATACATGCTAGTTTTGAAAAGGACACTTTATTTTTACGTGGAGATCGCTCAGAATATATACCAAAAGCAGACGAAACCATTATACATCGTCATTTTCCTAATTCTAAAATTATAACCATTACCAACGCTGGCCATTGGTTACATGCAGAAAACCCTAAAGAATTTTATGATGCTGTCATAAATTTCATTTAACTTTAAAAAAATAATTGATTCATATGAAATCCCTCCTAATCATAATTGCATGCATTTTACGCATTCAATTTTCTGAAGCTCAGGCTAAACCAGATGGACCGTACAAAGACTATTACGAGACTGGCGAACTCCAAAAAGAAGGACAATACAAAAACAATAAACGCGTAGGTCAATGGAAACAATATCATAAAAACGGCCAAATATCTAAAACTTATAGTTATGACAACGGCAAATTAAACAGAGAACAAGTTTCGTATTACGACACTGGCATTGTTAGTCATAAAACCGAATTAGAAGACAATATTTATGTCAACTTTAGATTCTTTAAAAGTGGAAATCTAGAATCTAAAAGACAATTAAAATCTGGATATTTTACAAGTTTTTACGAAAGCGGAGCCAAAGAAATAGTAGCTACTTACTTAGAATTTGATTTAGTTGGCGAATGGAAAAAATATTACGAAAGCGGACAAATAGAATGGATAGTTACCTACAAGGATGGCTACAGACATGGAACCTATAAAAACTATTATGAAAATGGAGACCTTAAATTAGAAGGCGCTATGGCAAACGAAAAGCTGCATGGTAAAGAAAAACGATATTTAAAAGGAAAAGTGCTAGAATGGGAAGGCAGTTATTCCAATGGCATGTTAACTCATACTTGGGTAAAGTACAACGCGAAGGGCAAAAAAGTCGAAAAAATTAAATTTAAAGATGGTATCGCTAGTAAAGCTGAATTTATTGGAATTTTAAAACCTTCAAAAGTTGCAGATGGTGTTATTGAACGCGTTCCGGTTTATCCTGGTTGTGAAGACATGTTAACGAACACAACCAAAAAAGCGTGTATGAATAAACATGTAAACCAACTTATTGGAAAAAATTTCAACATAGAATTAGCGACAAAATTAAATTTAATAGGAAAACAAAGAATAATTGTAACCTATAAAATAGACAAAACAGGTAACGTAACAGAAGTAAAAGCAAGAGCACCACATCCTGGTTTGGCAGAAGAAGCGATAAGGGTTATTAATTTATTGCCTAAAATGTCACCTGGACTTCAAAGAGACCAACCAGTTATAATGCCTTTTTCTATTCCTATTGTATTTCAGGTTCAGAAATAACAATTATTTTTTAACTTACATGTCACCAAAAAAGCATTACTCATGAATCTCATTTTAAGACTCTTATTAAACGCCTTAGCTGTGTTTGTATTAGCACATATTTTAACTGGTGTAGCTGTAGATGGTTATATAGGCGCGCTTATTGTCGCTGTAGTCTTATCTATTTTAAATTTATTGGTAAAGCCTATATTAGTCATTTTAACCTTACCCATTACTATAATTACATTAGGACTTTTTCTACTCGTTATAAACGCCATAATTATATTAGTAGCAGATAAATTAATAGACGGATTTAGCGTTGCCAATTTCGGAACCGCAATTTTATTTAGCATCCTACTCTCTATCTTACAATGGTTGCTGCAATCGTTTTTAAAAGACGACAAAAAGTAGCTGATATACAAACGCTTAAAACTGTTGTTGGGTTGCAAAAAATATTGTACTTTTGCAGCCCAATTTTAGTTTCAATAAAAATGAACATTACAAGAGAAAACATCGATGCATTAAATGCAGTTGTAAAAGTTGATATCGCAAAGGAAGATTATAGCGATAAAGTAGAAAAAATATTAGTAGATTACCGTAAGTCTGCAAACATCCCAGGTTTTAGAAAAGGTCACGTACCAATGGGAATGGTAAAAAAGCAATATGGTAAAGCTGTATTAGTAGATGAAGTAAACAAATTACTACAAGATGCACTTGGTAAGTATTTAGTTGAAGAAAAACTAGACGTTTTAGGTAATCCATTACCAAAAGCACAAGACGATTTAGATTGGGATGCTGAAGCATTTTCATTTGAATTTGAATTAGGTTTAGCTCCAGAATTTGATGTAAATCTAAAAAGCAAAAAAGCAATAACGCATTATAATATTGTTGCAGATGACAAAATGATCGATGATCAAGTAGAACACATCCGCAAACAATACGGAAAAATCGTTTCTCAAACTGAAATCACAAAAGATTCTGAAATTTCAGGTACGTTTACTAACGAAGAGAAAGACATCGAGAATTCTACAATGATTACTTTAGATAAATTAAAAGGAAAAACAAATCCTAAGAAATTTATTGGAGCAAAAGTTGGTGATGTAATTTCTTTAAAAACTAAAGGTTTATTCAATGACGATCACGATTTAATGAATGCTTTAAAAGTACCTCATGATGATGCACATGGATTAGACATAGAAGTTAACTTTACTGTTACTGAAATTAACGAGCGTGAATTAGCAGATTTAGATCAAGAGTTATTTGATAAGTTATTTGGAAAAGGTAAAGTAACCTCAGTAACAGAATTAAAGGCAAAAATAAAAGAAGATTCTGAAAAGCAATTTGCACAACAAGGAGATCAAAAATTATTAAACGACGTTACCGAAA
Organism: Winogradskyella eckloniae; assembly: GCF_013249045.1. Taxonomy (GTDB): domain Bacteria; phylum Bacteroidota; class Bacteroidia; order Flavobacteriales; family Flavobacteriaceae; genus Winogradskyella; species Winogradskyella eckloniae. Next base: position 13,348 of record NZ_JABRWP010000010.1, on the reverse strand, counting down.
GTTTAATTGAAAACACCAAGTTTGATTTACCTGCTAGCTTCTTACAAAAATGGATGCAGACCGCTGGTGAAGAAGAAATGACAGAAGAGCAAGCTAAAGAAGAATACGAAAAATCTGAAAAAAGCATGCGCTACCAGTTAATAGAGGGTAAATTAATCACAGAACATAATCTTCAAGTTCAGTTTGAAGAATTAAAATCCTATTCTATGGATATGATTAAAGGTCAAATGGCTCAGTTTGGTCAAATGAACCCATCAGATAAAGAATTAGAAGACATCGCTGCACGTATCTTAGGTAACCAAGATGAAGTAAAACGTATGTCAGAACAGTTAGTAAGTCAAAAATTATTAAACTTATATAAAACTGAAGGAAACATTAAGACTAAAGACATCACTTACGATGATTTTGTAAAAGAATTTTATAGTTAAGCAGTCTTTAAAATAATTAGTATCTTTAAAGCGTAAAACGTATGAGTTTTGCGCTTTTTTTATGAATTCGCTTTTTAATCAAAAGCTTAAATAATATTTGGCATAATTCTCTGTTTTATAAATATCACACAACTAATTAAAAAGAATTAAAATTTATATGGATTTCGGAAAAGAATTTGAAAAATTTGCAATAAAGGATCAAGGAATTAATAGCAACTATTATAGTAAAATAATAGAAAGCATGTATCCTTCTAACATGACGCCAAATATTATTGAAGAACGACAAATGAATATTGCCGTTTTTGATGTGTTTTCTCGTTTAATGATGGATCGTATTATATTTTTAGGCACTGGTGTTAATGACCAAGTGGCTAATATTATACAAGCACAATTATTATTCTTACAAAGTACAGATGCTACAAAAGATATTCAAATTTACATTAACTCTCCAGGAGGATCAGTATATGCTGGTTTAGGTATTTATGACACTATGCAGTTTGTAAAACCAGATGTTGCTACAATTTGTACAGGTATTGCAGCTTCAATGGCAGCCGTTTTATTATGTGCTGGTGCAGAAGGTAAACGTTCTGCATTAACGCACTCTCGTGTAATGATTCACCAAGTAAGTAGCGGAACGCAAGGTCAATTAAGCGATATGCAAATTGCCTTAAAAGAAACAATAAGAGTTAAAGAAGAATTATATGCAGTGATTGCAAAACATTCTGGCAAATCTATTGAGCAAGTAGAAAAAGATTCTGACAGAGATTACTGGATGCGTTCTCAAGAAGCTTTAGAATACGGAATGATTGATGAAGTATTAACAAGAAAGTAATTCCATTTACTTTCGACTAAATATGTCTAGTTACAAAACTATTTACAGTCATATTGATGCAACGCTTAATAAGAAGCGACACATTAATGAGAATGACACCAATTTAAAATTATGGCAAAAGAAGAATTAGAATGTTCATTTTGTGGAAGGAAAAAGCCAGAAACTAGCTTATTAATAGCAGGTTTAGATGCGCATATTTGTGACCGTTGTATTGAGCAAGCACATGGTATTGTTGTTGAAGAGTCTAAACAATCTGGAAATTCAGAATTAAGTGCTGAATTAATGCTAAGAAAGCCTAAAGAAATTAAAGCCTTTTTAGACGAATACATTATAGGACAAGAGTTTACAAAACGTGTCATGTCTGTAGCGGTTTATAATCACTATAAGCGTTTATTGCAAGCACCAACAGAAGATGATATTGAAATACAAAAAAGTAATATCATTATGGTTGGGCAAACAGGTACAGGAAAAACCTTAATGGCCAAAACCATTGCAAAAATGCTAAACGTACCTTTAGCCATTGTAGATGCTACTGTATTAACAGAAGCTGGTTATGTTGGTGAAGATGTAGAAAGTATTTTAACGCGCTTATTACAAGCTGCAGATTACAATCTAGAAAAAGCACAACGTGGTATTGTTTTTATTGATGAAATAGATAAGATTGCTCGTAAAAGTGATAATCCTTCTATTACTAGAGATGTATCTGGTGAAGGTGTGCAACAAGCTTTATTAAAACTTTTAGAAGGTACAGTTGTTAATGTTCCGCCAAAAGGTGGACGTAAGCATCCTGATCAAAAATTTATAGAAGTAGATACTGAAAACATCTTATTCATTGCTGGTGGCGCATTTGATGGTATAGAACGTGTTATTACTAAACGTTTAAACATGCAAGCCATTGGTTATAGTTCTATTAATAAAGAAAGTGTAGACAAGGACAATATTTTACAATATATAATTCCTAAGGATTTAAAAGATTTTGGCTTAATCCCTGAAATTATTGGTCGTTTACCTGTGTTAACTCACATGGATCCTTTAGATGCTAAAACGTTAAGAGCTATTTTAACCGAGCCTAAAAATGCTATAATTAAACAATACAAAAAATTGTTTGCTATGGATGATGTTGCGCTTTCAATTACAAATGGCGCTTTAGAATTTATAGTTGAAAAAGCCATAGAATATAAGTTAGGTGCCAGAGGATTAAGATCACTTTGTGAAGAAATCCTTACTGAAGCTATGTTTGAGTTACCAGGATCTGGAGAAACTAAATTAAGCATTACAAAAGCCTACGCAGAAGACCGATTAAATAAATCGACTTTAAAAAAGCTTAAGGCCGTGTCTTAACTTGCTTAAAAATCTTTAATAAATCAAAAAACCACAATTTCAATTTAGAAATTGTGGTTTTTTATGTTAAGGAATTAATTAATAATATTGCTAGCAATATTTGTTGAAAAGTTAATAGCACATTAATTTTCATCAAATATATGAACCTTCATTACAAGTTTGACCAAATGTTGCCAATTAATGGTTGAACTCTTAAATATTCATGCTCTATGGTTTTTAACTGTATATTTTTCAGACAAACCGTTAATGTTTTACGGTATTATAACTGATCTCCACTTTTGGTTCCATTTTTACAACAGACTTCTCCGGAAATGTATTAGGTGCTAGTTTTTTGGTGTAAGCTTCAAAACCTTCTTTTTTAATTATAATTTCATAATCATCATAAGGCTTTAACTTAAAACTATAGGACGCATCTACACTCGTTGTTTGTCTTTCTACCTCTTCACCTTCGTCATTTAACAAAACAATGGTTGCATTTGGTAATATCTTATTATCTTTAGTTGTAACAACACCTCGCAAATCTTTATACATCATTTCTGCTTTAAAATGATACATATTATATGCATTCGTTGACTTCCCTTTGTTAGAAGAAAACACACCTGTATCTCCATTTATAATCATAAACGCAATATCATCTTTGTTAGAATTAATGGCTCTTCCTAAATTTCTAGGTTTGCTGTATGCAATTTGCTTACGATTAGAAATAAAAATATCGTAACCACCAATACTATTGTGACCTTCGGAAGAAAAATATAGCTCCTTATTATCATCTGTGGTATAAGGATATTTTTCGTTCTTATCTGAGTTAACTTTATCTCCTAAATTTACATGACTACCTATACTACCATCTTTGTTAATTCTGGCCATATAGATATCAAAACCACCAAAACCACCTTTCATATTAGAGGAGAAAAATAAAAACTTCCCATCTGCAGAAACATGTGGGTTTTCCACAGAATAATCATCACTACTGATAGCAAGTTCTGTTTCGTTTATCCACTTTCCTTGAGAGTTTTTCTTCAATTCTGCTTTATACAGTTTATAATTTAACACATTATCGCGCTCACTACGCGTATAATAAATAGTGTGTTCATCTGGCGAAAACGCCACTTTCCCCTCATTTCCTTTAGTATTTAAAATTCTACTAAATAAAAAAGGCTGAGAAAAGCTACCGTTCTCTTTTACATCTAAACAAAATAAATCCGTGTACGGCTCCTTAGTTTTAGGATCTACACCAGACCCTAAGCCACCAATTTTCTTAGAAGACACAATGACTAGTTTATTTCTAAACATAGTGCTTGCTATTTCGGAGTAATTAGAATTTATTTGAGAAACTTTGACATCAAAAGCATAACCACTTTTGTTAAGAGCATCAACCTTTTTAGGTTTTACTGGGTCCGTAATGTCATACGAGGTGTATGTACAAAACAGTAGTGCGCAGAGCACGTGAATTGTAAATTTCATAATGTAGGGATAATGGATTAATTCAAATTCAATATACGTTGATACATACAAAATCTATCATTATTTCACATTTTTTTGGGTAAATCCCCTACTTTTAACGATAAAATAGTACAGATTGTTAATTTTTCGGTCAAAAAAACCTTACATTATTGACTATTGAGTTGTAATAATTCTTCTAAATACGCTCTAGAATTAGACAAACGTGGTACTTTATGTTGGCCGCCAAGTTTATCATTTTCTCGTAACCAATCGTAAAACAAATTAGGTCTAGCGCTATGAATTTTTGGCTTATTTAATGTCATATTATTTAAACGTTTGGCTTCATAATCAGAGTTTAAGGCCTGCAACTCTAAATCAAACAACAGCTCAAAATTAGACATATCTTTTGGTGGTGTTTTAAATTCTATAATCCATTCATGTGATCCTTTTTCTTTGCCTTCCATAAAAATTGGAGCTGCTGTATAATCCACAATTTCTGCTGATGTTTGTTGGCACACATTTTTAAAAGCACTTTCTGCGTTTTCAATAATTAATTCTTCACCAAAAGCATTAATATGATGTTTAGTTCTGCCTGTTACTTTTATACGATGAGGACTAAGACTTACAAATCGTATAGTATCGCCTATTTTGTAGCGCCACAAACCTGCATTTGTGGTAATTAATACAGCATAATTAACGTTTAGTTGCACGTCACTTAAAGGAATTACCGTTTGGTGTGGTGTTCCGTAAGTACCCATTGGAATAAACTCATAGAAAATTCCATAATCTAACATTAACAATAAATCACTAGAATTGTTTTGATCTTGAATAGCAAAAAAGCCTTCTGATGCGTTATAAATTTCGTAATATCTAAACTTATGAGATGGCAGTATGGCTTTGTATTGCTCAACATAAGGATTAAAACTTACACCTCCATGAAAGTAAACTTCGAGATTGGGCCATATATCAAAAAGACTATCCTTATTTGTTTTTTCTAATACATTGTTCAGTAATACCAGCATCCAAGATGGCACGCCAGCTAAACTTGTAACGTTCTCTTCTATTGTTTCTTCAACGACCGCTTGTAACTTAGCATCCCAATCACTCATTAGTGACACCTTATTGCTTGGTGTACTACTAAATTCGGCCCAAAACGGCATATTATCAATTAAAATAGCGCTCAGATCTCCAAAGACAGTCCCATTTTCTTTATACAATTCTTTACTTCCACCCAAACGCAAACTCTTACCTGTAAATAATTGAGCATCTTCGTTGTTATTTAAGTACATGCATAGCAAATCTTTACTCGCTGCATAATGACAATCTTCTAAAGACTCTGCACTTACCGGAATAAACTTACTCTTGGCATTAGTCGTTCCACTAGATTTAGCAAACCATTTTATAGCACTTGGCCAAAAAATATTTTGTTCACCATTTCTAGAGCGTTCTATTAAAGGTTGAAATTCTTCGTAATTAACAATAGGAATTCTTTGGTTAAATTCTCGGTATGACTTTATAGATTCAAAATTATATTTTCTACCTATTTCTGTATCCTTTGCAACTTTTAACAAGCTGAAAAGCAATTCATTCTGCACTTCATTGGGATATTTAATAAACAATTCTATTTGATGAAATCGCTTTTTTAAAAACCATGAAGCTATAGAGTTTACAATTGGAATTGGCATAGAATAGCTATCTTTACTCGCCAAGCGAGATGCGTTTATTATTAGTTATGGTAATTTTAAATCTTGTTGTTTAAAAGCATACTTTATAAAAAAGAATAAAGATGCAATTTGATAAAAATACTAAATTTCTTTTATGGTTTACACAGGAGTCCTCACAAAAATGCAAACAGAATTTTTAGAGCCTATTCAATACTATTTGGTCTTTGAAAATGATTTTATACACATGAATCAATTGCTAAATAAATCTATTAGCATGAAACTTGTTGGCCACCAATGTTTAAGCTGTGGATTAGATAGGCCTATTTATAGACAAGGTTTTTGTAGAACCTGTTTTTTTGATAAACCGTTGGCAGGTGATTGGATTATGCGACCAGAATTAAGTACAGCCCATTTGGGAAAAGAAGATAGAGATTTAGAGTACGAAAAGAAAGTACAACTGCAACCACATATAGTGTATTTAGCAAATTCTAGCAACGTAAAAGTGGGTGTTACAAGAAAAAGCCAAGTCCCAACCCGATGGATAGATCAAGGTGCACACGAAGCTGTGGAAATTGTAGAAGTGCCCAACCGATATTTAGCAGGTATTACTGAAGTTGCACTCAAAGCACATGTCGCGGATAAAACCAACTGGCGAAAAATGCTAAAAAATGATATTGAAGATGAAAATTTAATAGATTGGTCTCATAAATTAAAAGAATATATACCAGAAGAGGCACAAGAATATGTGATTGAAAATAATTCTGAAACCCATATCCTTTTCCCAGTAGACCAGTATCCAGTAAAACCTAAAAGCCTTAATCTTAGCAAAACGCCCAATTACTCAGGAAAACTAGTAGGCATTAAAGGTCAATATTTAATTTTTGAAGATAATACAGTTTTTAATGTGAGAGCAAATGAAGGCTTAGTAGTAGAGTTAGGTATTTAAATTTTAAGGTAAATAGCAAAAAGTTACTATTTGAAGTAAGACAGCAAATCAGATTTTTTAGAAGCAGATACCATAATTTCTTTTCCATTGCTTAAAATCACGCTACCTCCTTTTCCTTTGACGTATTTTACAATTTCATTGACATTAACCAAATAGCTCTTATGGACTCTGGCAAAATTTCCTTCGGACAAACTTTCTTCTATATATTTTAAAGTTTTGCTTACGAGTTTCTTTTTGTTGTTGCTTAAATATAATTCTGTGTAATTATCATCAGCTTTACAATACATAATATCTGAAGTTTCTATGACCTCAAAACCATCTTGCTGAGGCAGTGTAATTTTACCGATTACTGCATTGGTTTTTGGCACAAGTACTTGATCTTGTAAAGCGTCTTCTTTGGTTTTTATTTCGGTAACATAGTCTACAGCTTTTATTAACTCATCTATAGAAATTGGTTTCATTAAGTAATAAGAGGCATGCGCATTTAATGCATCAATTGCATAATGATTGTAGGCTGTTACAAATATGGTTTCAAAATCTATATCACCAACTTTATCAAGCAAATCAAAGGCATTACCATATGGCATTTCTACATCTAAAAACACAACATCTAAATCGTTATTTCTAATTAGAATAAGTGCTTCTTCAATATTTGAAGCCTCACCTTGAATTGAAATATTTGGGCAGTATTTAGTAAGGTAATTCCTAAGAATTAGTCTACTGTTTTCTTCGTCTTCTACTATTATGGCGTTTAATTTCATGTTAATCCTTTTTTAAGGTTACAACAACCTCTGTACCTGCATCTTCCAATTCTTGAAAATCGCTAATGGTTACGTCTACTTTATCTTTATACATTTCATTTAAAATGGCAACACGTTTTTTAATGTTGTTCATTCCTTTAGAGTTTTGCTTTTTTTGATGATCGGTTTTTAAAGCTTTTGAGCGTTGGCGTCCGATACCATCATCTGCAATTGTAATTGTAATTTCATCTTTAGATTTTGGCTCTATATTAATATTTAGATGGCCTTTTTCTGTTTTATAACGCAAGCCATGCCAAACTGCATTTTCTATATAAGGCTGCAGCAGCATTGGTGGTATCTTAAATTCTTCTACATCAATTGCTTCGTCTACATCTATGGTATAATCAAACTTATCTTGAAACCTAAAATGCTCTAGTTTGGTATATAAATTTAGTAACTCTATTTCTTTTTTCAACGGAATAAAATCCTCTTCACTGTTTTCTAAAACAGCTCGCATTAAAAGTGAAAAATCAGATAAATATTTATTAGCTGTTCGTTCATCGTTGGTTGCAATAAATGTGTTCACCGAATTTAAAGCATTAAATATAAAATGAGGATTCATTTGGCTACGTAATGATTTTAAGGCCAATAAATTGTTTGCTAAACGTTGCTGCTTTATGTATTTAAACATTAAATACCCAGTTATTAGCAGTAAAACTAAACCACCTATTAAACTATAAATTATAAGTTCTTGTCTTTTGTTTTTCTCTTGAGTTAACTCATATTTACTTCGCGATAATGCCCTATCACTCTCTAAAGATGTTATTCTGCTCTGTTGTTCTGCGATGTTTCTACTATAGCGAGCAACTTGAGAAATTTCTTGTATTTTCTTAGCATATTGGGCATCAATAACATTATTATATTCTTCACTATAAGCTATAGCTTCTTTTGTGTTTCCAGATCTCAAATGCGCTTCAGATAGTTTTCTGGTCGCATCCATTTTTACATCTAAATCTTCGCGCTTATCGGCTTCTTCTCTACTTTTTTCGTAATACGGAATGGCATTTTCCATATCATTCTGCAAATAATATGCATTCCCTATTTTATAGTTCTGCTTTTGCGTGGTAATAGGACTTTCATTAGTAATAACAGAGTCGCGTTCTATATCTTTAATGCCTTCAATAGCTTGTTTTCTCAGTAGTATTTCATCATCATAATCTGCATTATTACTATTAAACTCTGCTACTTTTACCTGTTCTTCTACCGCACGTTTTTTGTTTTCATTCTTCGCTAAATTCAAGGAATTATTAAAATACATTTTAGCTTTACTGGTTTGTCCTTGCTCACTGTAAACTTGTGCTATTTTAGAATTTAAGTCAGTTATTTTTGGTGCTATTAAATGTGTGTTTGCTATTTCTAAACCAGCTTCATAGGAGGCAATTGCCTCTTCATAGTTTTTAAGCTTTGTATAGGTATCTCCATAGCCTTCATACCAAACCGCTTTTTGATAATTAGATAAATTAGTCTTAGGTATTTTCTGGTACATTTCAAGACTTTTTTCAAAATCTCCATTGTTTCTATATGCCTTAGCAAGTTTTAGTTGTACAGATCGCGTTACGGTATTTTGAATACTAATTTTAAATGCAGAAATGGCTAAATCATAATGCTTCCAGTACATGTAAACATCACCTAATAATTCATGTGCCTGTGCACTCTGAGACATGTTAATATTAACATTTAGCGCATTACCAATAAACTTAATGCTTTTCTCCGCATCTTGCTTTAAATAAGCATCTGCAGAATCTATCATTGCATTAAATCGCTTCAGATCACTCGATTGTTTTTCTCTCCTACCTGTACGTTGGGCATCAATGACCTCAATAGATATACGCTCATTAGAGGTTATTGTATAATATTTGGTTTCAAAATCTTTATGACTAACTATTAACTCATCTCCAATCTTAGCTTTAATTCTAAATGTACCGTCACTTTGAGTTCTTGTAAATTCTCTTCCATTAATTAATATTTCAACATCTTTATATGGTGTATTTGTGCTCTTTTCATACACAGAACCTTTTATTGTAAAGACTACATCAGACTTGTTATCTCTTACTAATTCATTTTGTTGCGCATAGGACAAAATCCCAACGAAGCAAAATATTAGAAACAGCATATTTGGTTTAGAAAAATTCACAGTATTATTTTATTTCTTGGACTAAACTTACATACTTTATTTGGTTTCAAAAAATGTCAATTTTATTATTGCGCATATTTCAACCCTAAAAAAGCAGGATATACTAAAACAATAGACCTATTCACTCATGTAAAAGACCGCTTTACTCATTGGTGGTTTTTATCGTTGTTTTTTAGACAGAGTTTTACATCATAAATCAAAAAACGATACAAACATGAAAATCATCAATTTATCACTAATTCTGTTATTAGTCTTTAGCCTTAAACTACATGCACAACATAGAGGCAACTACAATGAAATTACTAATGATATTTCTAGACAAAATATCTTAACCTCTGGAAATGCACAAATCTATAATCCAACCGTTCAGCAGCAAATCAACAAAGTCTTATATCCAAGTAACGTGTTAACCATAGATGTTAAAGCGTTACAAAATGTAAACGCCACAACGTACACCGCCATATTCAATTTGTCTCAAATGGGCCCTTCCGCAGAAACTACCAATAAATTAATGAAGGCACGAATTGACAGTATAAAATACCGATTGAATAAAAAAGGCATACCGCAAAAAAACATAGCTATAGATGTCATCTCTTTTATCCCTATCTATGAAGTTGAAGTTACAAAAAAACTGTTTAGTAAAACCTATACTGAGGTACCTAAAGGATTTGAGTTACAACAAAACATTCATATTCAATTTACTAATACCAATCATTTTGAATCCATATTAGAAGCCTGCGCACAAAGTGAAGTCTATAACTTGGTAAAAGTAGATTACTATATCGAAAACATTAGAGAAGTATACAAAAACCTTCAAGAAGAACTTTTACAACTTGTTGATGAGAAAAAAGCATACTATAAAGCATTAGGCTTTGACATGTCTACATATAACGTGGCTATAGCAGATGATAAATACTGTTACTTTCCAAAAGATTTTTACCAAAGTTACCAAGCTTACAATAGTACTTCTGTAGAAGCTTTACAAAAAAACAAAGGGGTCACAACCGTCAAAAAACAAACATCTTATTATTATCAACCCTTGACTTACGAAAATTATGATGTTGTGGTCAATCCTTCAATTTTAGAGCCCGTAGTACAAATTGGCATGAATATTAAACTGGTATTTACTCCAAAACCCATTGAACAAAAACCTACGCCTAGCGTACAAACAAAAATAGATCATAAGTACTATGTAATCTCACCAAACGGTACTATTGATGTTAAAGAATTAAAAACTAATTAAAATTAAACATTATGAAAACATATTTTAAACCTTTTGTCATTACAGTAAGTTTGTTTACGTTGATGTCTTGTAATGCCAACACCAAAAACACTGAAACCTCTGATGAACTTATCGCAGAAACTGTAATTGAAACGTATACAAAAAAAGAAACTCCAGAAATTAAAGTTGCTTTGCTATTAGACACAAGTAATAGTATGGATGGTTTAATTGACCAGGCTAAAGCCCAATTATGGAAAATTGTTAACGAATTATCTTATGCAAAATGTGAAGATGAAAGTCCGAACCTAAAAATTGCACTCTATGAGTATGGAAACGATAATTTAAATGCCGATGAAGGTTATTTAAGACAAGTTATTGCCTTTAGTGATGACTTAGATGAGATTTCAAAATCCTTATTTTCATTAACAACAAATGGTGGTAACGAATACTGTGGAAAAGTCATTAAAACCGCCTTAAATCAACTAGAATGGGGAAACAGTAAAGAGGATTTAAAACTCATTTTTATAGCTGGAAATGAACCCTATTCACAAGGCAATGTAAGCTATAAAGAAGCATCAAAACTAGCGCACAACAACGATGTTACTGTGAACACAATTTTTTGTGGAAATTATAATCAAGGGATCACGGCCTTGTGGAAAGATGGTGCAGACTTAACGCACGGAGATTATATGGCAATTAATCACAACGAAGCAACAGTACACGTCGCGTCTCCATACGATGATAAAATTTTAGAGTTAAACAACAAACTAAATAACACTTATGTGGCGTATGGCAGAAATGGTCGCAAAAAAATGGAAATGCAAGCAGAACAAGATTCAAATGCTATGAGCTATAATAAAGCAAATGCTGTAAGCAGAACGGTAAGTAAAAGCTCACGCTTATATAAAAATAGTTCGTGGGATTTAGTAGATGCTGAAAAAGAAAAAGGCTTCTCTTATGATGATTTGGATGATAAACAATTACCAGAAGCACTAAAAGGTAAATCTAAAGCTGAAATTAAATCTTATGTTGAAAAAAAAGCTAAAGCTCGTGAAAAATTACAAGATGAAATTGAAGCCCTTAACATTAAACGAAGAAACTACATTGCTAAACAAAAAACAAATTCAACCAACAACTTAGAAAATGCTATGCTTGAAGCATTAAAAACACAAGCAGAAAAGAAAAACTATAAATGGGAATAATCTAAATCTTGAAAAAGAAAAAGGCTCAATTTTTATTGAGCCTTTTTTAATATAATTAGTTAATCGCAGGACAATTACATTCGTACTTCTCTCTTCTACAATTAAAGTTGAAACCTAAAGTAAACTGATGAAAACCACCTGTATTAAAATTCACTGTATTCGCCTGATAAGAATAGGTATACGCAAACACAAAATTATTATAATCCACACCTAAAAATGGCGTAATATATTGTAATTTTTGACTACTCACTCCAGTACCATCAAAGAATTCTGCACCATCTAAACTACGTCTATATGATAAACCACCCCAAACTTTACCAAAATCCATTTCTCTATAAACTTTAGCATTAATATCTATAGAAGATTCTTCAGTGGCATCTCTATACATATACATTATTGAAGGCTCGTAACTCCATTCGCTTCCAAATTTACTAAATGTATATCCAGAAGATAATAAATATGTTCTTAGATTTTTGAATTCAAATTGTCCATTTTCATTCACATTAACACCTTCGTTTTCCAAAATATTTTTTGCCGTAAAATGAGCATAAAAATCTACAAAATGATAAGAGAATCCAAAATCTATATTAAAATTAGTAGCACTCTGTTGCGATGGATCTACAATAGGATCAAATTCACCTGGTGCTAACCAACTAGATTGATCTAAATTATATTGTAAAAACCCAGCACTAAGACCAAATGATAACATATTTAAATCGATCTCATTTCTAGAAAACATTAAGTGGTAGGCAAAAGTTGCATAGCCACCAACTGTAGAATGATATCCATTTTCATCATTAAAAAGAACACCTCCCAAGGCTACAGGAGAATCTCCCAATCTGCCATTCATACTTAAAGTTTGAAGACTAGGCGCATCATCTACACCAAACCATTGCTGTCTTGCTGTTAACCTTATTTTGGCACAGTTCGCCACACCAGCCATAGATGGGTGAATTAAATAATAATTATCTGTTAAATAATCCGAATAGATAGGGATTCCTTCTTGAGCAAATCCAAAATTTGCTACTAAGGATATTAAGGCTACTAAACAATACTTTTTTAATTTCATATTTTTTTTATCGTTTCAAGGTAAAATGGGCTTTAAATTCTTTACGGATATCAGTGCCTGGCTCGTCATACTCTACTGTAAACCAGTAGTCGCTTGTTGGCATTTTATTACCATTAAACGTGCCATCCCAACCACTTCCGTCTGGACTTAATTGTTTTAACAACTTTCCGTATCTGTCAAATATATAAATTTTTGCATTACTTCCAATACCTGCGATGTTCCAAGTTTCATTAAATCCATCTCCATTGGGTGTAAAATACAATGGGT